>NZ_AULW01000081.1 GCF_000422485.1 Paenibacillus pasadenensis DSM 19293 | reverse complement strand
AGGCTTACATACTTACATATGGGGCCATAGCTCAGCTGGGAGAGCGCCTGCCTTGCAAGCAGGAGGTCAGGAGTTCGATCCTCCTTGGCTCCACCATGCTTTTTGTTCCCTGATAGCTCAGTTGGTAGAGCACTCGACTGTTAATCGAGTTGTCACAGGTTCGAGTCCTGTTCGGGGAGCCATCTGGAGAGCTGTCCGAGTGGTCGAAGGAGCACGATTGGAAATCGTGTATACGTTAATCGCGTATCGAGGGTTCGAATCCCTCCTTCTCCGTAGCAACATTTCTTGATTTGGAGAGATACCCAAGTGGCTCAAGGGGACCCTCTGCTAAGGGGTTAGACTGCGTAAGTGGTGCGAGGGTTCGAATCCCTCTCTCTCCGTTCTTTCTCCAACTTCATATGGCCCGTTGGTCAAGGGGTTAAGACACCTCCCTTTCACGGAGGTAACAGGGGTTCGAATCCCCTACGGGTCACCAACATGGAAGCTTAGCTCAGCTGGGAGAGCATCTGCCTTACAAGCAGAGGGTCGGGGGTTCGATCCCCTCAGCTTCCACCATGAACTACCGCGGGGTGGAGCAGTCCGGTAGCTCGTCGGGCTCATAACCCGAAGGTCACAGGTTCAAATCCTGTCCCCGCAACCAATATGGAGCTGTGGTGTAGAGGCCTAACATGCCTGCCTGTCACGCAGGAGACCGCGGGTTCGAATCCCGTCAGCTCCGCCATCTATTCTTTGCCGCTGTAGCTCAACTGGTAGAGCAACTGACTTGTAATCAGTAGGTTGGGGGTTCAAGTCCTCTCGGCGGCATGGATTATATCCATGGCGATCGTGGCGAAGTGGTTAACGCACCGGATTGTGGTTCCGGCATTCGGGGGTTCAATTCCCCTCGATCGCCCCATTGATTTCCTGATGGGGATTAGCCAAGCGGTAAGGCAACGGACTTTGACTCCGTCATTCCCAGGTTCGAACCCTGGATCCCCAGCCATTAAGAGCCATTAGCTCAGTTGGTAGAGCACCTGACTTTTAATCAGGGTGTCGAAGGTTCGAGTCCTTCATGGCTCAC
>NZ_AULW01000080.1 GCF_000422485.1 Paenibacillus pasadenensis DSM 19293 | reverse complement strand
AAGTGAGGCCGGTGATCTTCCGGACTCGCGGCCCCCGCCTGGAGGCCACCCCGAAGGGGCTTGGCCTTTGCAGCGAAGAGCGGCATGCTAAGTTTGGAGCGTAAGGAAACCACGCCCCCCGATCGTCCCGGACAAGGAGCGCGGCAGCGCCCCGTTCCGGAGCCATTCCATCGGATTTGCGGCAGCAAATCCTATCCTTGGTCCGCCCTGATTCCTGAGCGAGCGACAGCGAGAGGAACCATCAAAAGGATTTGCGGCAGCAAATCCTCTCCATTTCACGGCCGCTCAAAAAGGCCGGGTCCCCCCAGCCCTCCCGGCCCTTCCCTATTCCTCCCGATCGAACGTCACGCCTAGGATGTGATCGGCGGCCTTCTGCGCAAGCCCCGCGGCCTGTACGATCAGCTTCGCGTCATCCTTGATCGCCCGCATCCATCCGGCAATGTAGGCCGCGCTGTTCTCGATCGTCGAGCTTTCAATCCCTGCGACTCCCGAGAGCATCGCCGCGCCAAGCTCAGCGACAAGTTCTTCCTTGCTGTAGCTTTCCCCGCCAAACAAGTCTGAGTTGACAATACCGGGCCGATTTAATCGATTTTCATGCCCGGTACTGTGAACCATTTCATGGAACAAGGTCGAGTAGTATTTCTCAGCAGAGAAGAAATCTTCCGGCTTCGGGACGCTGATGAAGTCAGCGGACGGGCGATAGAACGCGCGTCCCGGCGCGTGTTTTATCCTCGGTCCGCCCTCGTATCCGCTGACGACTTGCTCGGCCGTCTCGAGCGGGCAGAACGGTTCAAGCCCCTCCTCGGAATGGCCTCGCTTGCTCCTCAGTCCCTCGCATTGTCGGTTGATTTCAAACACCGTGTAGTGACGTAGAAAGGGAATCTTCTCCGGCTCTTGTTCTTCGCGCTCGCGCTCGAGGAAGGTCCAAAACACGATCGGCCATCCCTTCTCGCCTTTCTTCACCGAACCGCCAGCCTCCCGGACCTGCTTAAACGTCGCGTACTCGCCCGGCTCAAGCAGAATCGTATTGATGCCGCGATAGGGCTTCTGCGTTTTCCAGTTGACCGCCCGGCCCGAGCGCCACGGTTTTTCCCAAGGCACAACGCCGCGTTCCAGCAACACCAAAATTCGCTCTGTAACTAATTGGTAAATTTTATCACTCATCGTTCATCGTCGCTCCCTCGCCGCGTGGTTTCCTTACGCGGAAAACGGTGCATGCAAGCGATGAGCGGAAAAGGCTGGTCGGAAGGCGGGGAAGTG
>NZ_AULW01000079.1 GCF_000422485.1 Paenibacillus pasadenensis DSM 19293 | reverse complement strand
GCGTCATCGGCGCCATCACGACGCGGTTGTCGAGCTTCAGCTTGCCGCCCTCGAACGGACGGAACAGCGGCGCGGCATGGGTAGCGGTAGACATGATCAAAGGCCTCCTCGACGATCCTGAATTTGTATATCTATATTTATAAATATATAGATTCATTCTCCTGAAAGCAACCTTTACTTTTCGGCTGCCTTCAGCTCTGCTTAATTAAACGCCGAGCTTTAGCTGGCATATAGCTGCCTTATATTTTCCTAGTTGTAAGCAGGGTCGCCTTTAATTCAGACACTTGCGTTGATTCAGTGGAACCACGAATTCAACCCGCCTGCCCCTTATGAGCTACGAGCCACCGAAGCAACCTTGTTGTATTCGCTTATGGCCACCTAAGCCTACTCGTAGTTGATGACATTGATCCAACTCTGGCTAAGCTAAACGACGTAATTTTCCAGCATCGTGGATGATTCGCCACATGAATGTTAGGAAATTACTACCAGCATCTATGAGCACAATAAATCTGTACGAATGCAAAAGAACCCGTCTCGCTCCCAGGTTGGCTGGAAAAAGCGGGTTCATTTCTTTTCGTTTTTGAGTCTTTTAAATATGTTTATAGCTAAGAAAACAAAGCTGATACAGAGCAAATAAATTCTATCATATTTAAGAATAACTGTGGTATAGGTATCATAACCATCTCTATAAAAAGAGTATGTGTTGTAAAAAAACTCATATCCAATATGGTGAGAACGGTCAGAGGCTTTCATAACGGTTGTTCTGCTACTAAGATCGACCATCCAACATGCTAAAAAGTAAACAAGTATTAGTCCAAATGTTAAACCTAGTTTTTTATTCATTAGTCCAAACTAGCACCCCCTCTTTTTTATTTTTGTTTTGGTCAAAGAGATAAGTGCACTCTCCGTTTTTTCACCGGTATGATCTTGATAGATAATTATACCCATTGCATTATTCCATACATCCATTTTATCCGCAATTTCTGTACCTGGATTATGGTCTTCATGAATATCACCTGCTTGTTTTGCTTGACTCTGCCCAATTTCTTTTGTCATTAATACATGCCAGTAAGAATGTCTAAAAACATCTTGTTTACCATCTTCTGCTCCAGTATAACCAGAATTCCGGGCAGCTGATTTTACTTTCAACAACTATTTTAAATTAACATATTTAATTTATATTGGAAATAGTGCATACATACCATTTCTCGCATTTATAACGCCTACGATTTGGATCAGGCACGCTCGGCCTGCGCCTCGCTGCGGATGTGCATCGGGACAATGACGGCCAGCGCGGAAAAAAGCTGGAAATCTAGAACGTCACTATAATATATATAAGTAAATTATTCACAAATAATTCTATTGCCAGCGTACGTAGACAACAATAATCCTCTATGGCCTGCTGCATAGCAAAAAATCCGCCTCATCGTTTTCGCCGATGAGGCGGATTTCTTTATCTACCTTAAAGCCTCGCGCCTCAGCTCAGGCTGCCGAGCGCCTCGCGCGAGAACGGCTGCAGCTCCGACACGCGGCCGTCGCGGATCTTCTCCGCCCAGGCCGGATCGGTCAGCAGCGCGCG
>NZ_AULW01000078.1 GCF_000422485.1 Paenibacillus pasadenensis DSM 19293 | reverse complement strand
CCAGCCGATGAAATGTTTTAGGTCGCTTGCATACTCTTTTAGTGTTTTGGGATTCAAATCTTCGTGGGTGGTGAGAGCGTGAATGAAGTCCTGAATCGTCTGATCGCCCTGTTCCGAAATCCCCGGTGTTTCTCTCATTAGCAAAGCCTCCAAATCTTGTCTTACATTAGCGGACATGATATTCTTATTTTAACCGAAACATTAGCGGACATCAAGTGTATGCTTTGAAAACACCAAATGACCGCTAATCTTAATTAGCGGTCATTTAATATTAGGAGATCATTCCTTCATGATGGTTCGTAGAGACGATTTGCGCAACCGAGGAAACACTCGTGCAGCAAATGAATCGGCAACGAATCGCGCTATAGGAATCGTTTCTGCGCGATACTTCACGAAGCATATTTTTTATTTTAATATCAATTCGATGATGTTGCTTGTTTTGCCACCGGATGACGAACTTTTTTGACGCATTGTCATCCTCCCTGCACCTGCCATTTCCACGAGAATTTGCCCGATGGCGTTTGTGGTATCAATCACCATGTTTTTGATTGCTTTAGGTTCCAGCGTCACCCCGTTGTCGATGGCTGTGCCATCGATCACACTTGGCAATACATTGCCGTTTGCACTGTCTTTGACGACCATGTTAATATTTTTTTCTTCGTCGCTGCCATTGTTGATCGCCACCGAAAGTGTGGTTTCTCCGTTTTTGCGAGACATCGTGAACGTGGTTTTTGAACTGTTTTCAAGCATGGGTAAACGCCTCCTTAAGCGATTGAATTATTTTGGTTTAACATATCAAAAATGCGCTGTTGTTTATTTTTTTCATCATCGAGCAGTTTGGAAATAATCCCTTCCAAATTCGTCGTCCCCGACGTGCCGCAGGTACAGCCGCTTGTTGATCCGCTAGAAGGCTGACAGTTACAGCAGGTACGGCATTTGCAAAACAAAAGCAATAAGGCTAAAAGCACGGAATTGTCGCTAATTTGAATTTGATTGCCAACGGTGAAGTTGTTGCCATTGGAGACGGTGTTTGCCGAGTTGTTTGCCGAGCTCGCTAACCCGTTTGCCGTGCTCACTAAGGCGCTGTTGTAGTCAAAGGTGTTGTTGGATTCACTGGTATTCGTGGATTCGTTGGTGGCGCAGCTGGTGGAGTTTAACGTGCTGTTGGCGGTGCTTGCGTTGTCGTTCGTTGAAGAGTTGTCAGCATTGGAGGTATTGGTGGTAGTATTATCGCCTGTCGACGCTGTTGCTGTAGGCGTAGAGGTGTTATCACCTGTGGTGGCAGTGGCACTGGTTGTGGATGAATTATCGCCAGTGGTTGAGGAACTGTCACCTGCACTCGATGTAGCATCTGTATCCGATGAGTTTGTTGCAGGACCACTTGTTGTGGTTGACGTATTATCACCATTCGTTGATGTGCTATCACCTGAGCTGCTGGTGGCGTCCGTATCCGATGAGTTGGCCGCAGGACCACTACTTGTGGTGGAGGTATTATCTCCATTGGTGGAGGTACTATCACCCGATGACGAAGTGCTGGTGGCGTCTGATGCGTTGTTCGAGCCGCTAGTTGAGGTTAATGTATCGGTCACGGTAGCCGAACTATCATTATCACTGTTGTTGGTTGCACCACTGGTGGAATTAACCGTTTCGTTAATGGTAGAGTCACTATCGGTATTAGAGGTATT
>NZ_AULW01000077.1 GCF_000422485.1 Paenibacillus pasadenensis DSM 19293 | reverse complement strand
GTTCAATGGGCGATCCGCTTGCGGTCATGAAGATGGGTTCCAGCTTGACACGAATCATTTTCTTCCGGCGAAACGGACCTGTGAAGGCGCCCTTGGCTGCTGCTACGAGACGTTTTCTTTTCATCAGGATACGGGGGAGCTAGAGAAGGATGGCGATCGGAACGGACGCTTCTTTCACTTCTGTAAGACGGCCTACAAGCCTTATGACTTCGCGGTAATCGTTGCCTTAATTATCGTGAAGCATCATTTCGGACAGGAGGTTCAGGTGCGGAGTGATGGAGGGACGGCGTACTGGGCGGACGGCATGCGGTTTTGTCAGCGTCATCTAGGATACGGCGTTGATTTTTGTTTAGATGATGCCAATCAACGGACGAAGGAAAACGTCAAAACCATGTAGACATCGGGCCCGAATTCCCACCACCAACTAATCCGGGAAGCGACCCGAGAAAGGCACTCGGTTCCATTCCCGGATTTTCCGCTTGCGGAAGAACGCCGCAAGCGGAACCGTCGGTTCCGGTGGCGGGCAAGGTCAAGGGCAAACCCGGCTCTGCGCTATCGCTTCGTGGCCGGGTCCTTTTTTGTGGGTGAATTCAAAGATGCAAACCGGGCCGTGCGTCTGCGCGGCTTTCGGCGCTGGGCGGCCGGCTTCGCTATGTCGTGTCAAAGGGAACCATCCGCTGTGTAACGTATCCGTCATCCTAGCCTGCCGTCCCGAGGCCGCCGATGCAAGGGCGGCTGTCGCCGGCCCTGTCGGGCAGACCCTTGCATCGGCGGCCTCGGGCCAGCAAAACGGCTATGACGGCTACGTTACACGGATGGTTTCGCCCTTTGACAACTCCATCGCTCCACCGGCTCGCCTAGCGGGCCGAAGTCGCTGGACGACGGCAAAACCTTAAAAGATTCCGCTCATCGCCGCTCGGGCTAGACCGGCAAACGTTTCCGGATGGTCCAACATCTCGCGAAGGAGGTCAAGTCGATTTTGAAAAATAATCAGATTTTCGTTGAGGGGGCCAGTCCGCCGGACTGGATGCAGGCTGCTAATGAGGAAATGGAATGCCTAGAAAGTAAAATCGAGGAGGAAAAACATATGTACAAACTGCCAGATGGAACGAAATTGAGCCTTGATCCGCAGGGAACGATCACCTTGTATTCCGGAGGCGAAGAGATCAGCATCGATGCGGAGGAAGCGTTGTTCGTGGTGGTGCCGTTGGTCGACCATCTGCTGATGGAGAAGCGCGAGAGAATGCGTGCGCAAGCGCAAGAGGCTCTGATGGCGCTTCGCGAGCAGGGGGATGGAGAGGGTGTCCGTATCATTTGCACGGCGTTTCTGAAAGCGGTGGAGCGTGGATGAAAAAGCGAGCGACGATCAAGCGCATGCGGGAAGCGCTGCGCATGCTGAATCAAGCCGAGGGGCGCGGTCCCTCGGACGGTTCCGAGAAGGTGGAGGGAGAACGGGCGGGCTTCGTCAAGCAGCAGTACATACTGGTCATCGTGAAGTCCGGATGTGTGTTCGGGTTGAGAAAGCACGATGATATGGAGGAATGCAAGGAGGCATTCCGAGCGGAGACGGGTGTGAGCTATGACGATTATGCTCGGCGCATTACCGAGCGCGACAGCGCGGAGATTCTAGGGGAAGTGTTTCAAGGCTCGGACATTTACTTGGACCAGCCGGATCGAACGGGATACATGTTCCCGTTGTGGGCGTATCGGTGACGGAATCAGGACGGGCGGCTGGATGGCTGCCCGGCCCTCCGCATCGCTCCGTAGCCGGACGAAAGTGTAATCGGAAACGCAGAGGGAGGGAGAAATCATGAATATTCCTGATGACATTCAAGACCTGATTCAGCAAGGAGCGATTTTCTACGTTTCACATTCAGGGGGAAAGGACTCTCAAGCCATGTATTCGCTTCTGGTGGACATCATCCCTTTCGACCAGCTGTCGGTCGTTCATGCGGACCTGGGTTATGTTGAATGGCCTGGAGTGCAAGACCATATTCAGGCCAATACCTCCCATCCCGTGCATGTGGTTCGAGCTGGGAAAACGTTGCTTGAGATGGTCGCTCGGCGTAAAAAATGGCCGTCTTCTTCATGTCGCCAGTGTACGAGCGATTTGAAACGAGGGCCAATCATGAAGTTCATCCGAAATGATGTTAAGCGGCGTGGACGTCGCATCGCGGTAAACTGTATGGGGCTTCGGGCGGCAGAGTCGAGCGCTCGTGCCAAGAAAAGCCCGTTTTCTTTCAATGTCTCGGCCAGTTGCGGATTTAGGGACGTGTGGGATTGGATGCCTATTTTCGACATGAGCACAGAGGAAGTTTTCGGGGTGATTGAGGATTCCGGACAGAAGCCTTTTTGGGCCTACGAGCGAAACGAGCGACTGAGCTGCGTTTTCTGTATCATGGGAAGCTTAAATGATCTTCGGCATGGTGCTGAAATGAACCCCGCCCTTTACAGAAAGTACGTCGAGACGGAGAAAGAAATCGGTCATACGATGTTCATGAAAAAGAAAACCCCTATTAGGGGTACCGCCAACATTTTAACGATAATATACGCTAAGCCTTCGGATGTACCTGGCTTAGCGTTTTTTCTTACTCTAAGCCCAATAGTCCGGGC
>NZ_AULW01000076.1 GCF_000422485.1 Paenibacillus pasadenensis DSM 19293 | reverse complement strand
CATCCCATCGCTTCATATTCCCTGATAGCTCAGTTGGTAGAGCACTCGACTGTTAATCGAGTTGTCACAGGTTCGAGTCCTGTTCGGGGAGCCATTTGCTCTCATAGCTCAGTAGGTAGAGTGCATCCATGGTAAGGATGAGGTCACCGGTTCGATCCCGGTTGAGAGCTCCATATGCGTGGCCCGTTGGTCAAGGGGTTAAGACACCTCCCTTTCACGGAGGTAACAGGGGTTCGAATCCCCTACGGGTCACCATTTTTTTTATTTCTACATAAGAATGGATGTTCCGAGCCATTCTACGGAGGAAGCTTAGCTCAGCTGGGAGAGCATCTGCCTTACAAGCAGAGGGTCGGGGGTTCGATCCCCTCAGCTTCCACCACTTTATTTGTTGGGGATTAGCCAAGCGGTAAGGCAACGGACTTTGACTCCGTCATTCTCAGGTTCGATCCCTGAATCCCCAGCCATCAAGAGCCATTAGCTCAGTTGGTAGAGCACCTGACTTTTAATCAGGGTGTCGAAGGTTCGAGTCCTTCATGGCTCATCTTTCACTCGCGCGTATGGCGGAATTGGCAGACGCACCAGATTTAGGTTCTGGCGCCTCCGGCGTGGGGGTTCAAGTCCCTCTACGCGCATAGTTACGAACCATCGCCTTCAGTCCTCACGGACCGAAGGCTTTTTTGTTTATCCAAAAGAAAATCACCTGCTTTTGATCAACAACTCGCGCTGCGAGCGTGCGCGAAGGTTTCTTTTGACAACGATAGTGAGAACCGTTATCATAATGGTTATAATGATAATCGTTATCAAGGATTCGGAGCGCCGCTCCGGCAGCAGAGAGGAGCTTGCAGCATGGTTCGATTGGAAACCAGCCAGCTGGATATAGCCTATGAGAAGAGACAGATCGTGCGGGACCTCAATTTACGCATTCCGCAAGGCAAGATCACGGCGCTCGTAGGCTCGAACGGATCCGGCAAATCGACCATCCTCAAGACGATGGCTCGTCTGATGTCGCCGCAAAACGGGCAGGTGCTGCTGGACGGCAAGTCGATCCACAAGCAGTCGACGCGGGAAGTGGCCAAGGAACTCGCCATCCTGCCGCAAAACCCGACCGCCCCGGATGGTCTGACCGTGCAGGAGCTCGTCTCCTACGGCCGTTTCCCCTATCAAAAAGGGTTCAGCTCGATGCGTAAGGAAGACCGCGAAATCGTCGCTTGGGCGCTGGATGCGACGGGCATGACGGAGTTCGCCGATCGTCCGGTCGACCAGCTGTCCGGCGGACAACGCCAGCGCGGCTGGATCGCGATGGCGCTCGCCCAGGAGACGGACATCCTGTTCCTGGACGAACCGACGACGTTCCTGGACATGGCGCATCAGCTCGACGTGCTGCAGCTGCTCCAGCAGCTGAACTCCAAGGAAAACCGGACGATCGTCATGGTCGTGCATGACCTCAACCATGCCTCCCGGTTCGCTCATCACATGATCGCGATCAAGTCGGGCACCGTGCTGGCGGAAGGCAATCCGGACGAAGTCGTGACGCCGAAGGTGATGAGGGATGTCTTCGGCATCGAAGCCGATATCGTGAGCGATCCGCGCACGGGAGTGCCGCTATGCCTCCCTTACGCGCTCGCGATGGGAGAGCGGACGGTGGAGCGCCCGGCAGCCGAGAGCCAGGGCGAGAAGCAGCGCGTGCTGCAGCCGGCAGGGGTTTGACCCCGCCGGTATTTTTCATTTCGAGAGGGGTCTGCTGACCGATGGATCGCAACGCAACGAGAGAACTGCTGTACGGCAAGCTTGGATTGTTGGAATCGCTTCCGGACGGCGTACGGGTTGCCGCTACGCTCGAGGCGCTCTCGACCGATCCGGAGACGGCCGATGCCTTCCTTCGGGGCTACGCGGAGCTCATTCCGTCTCGTTCCATCGAACCGGCCGCGACCTACTTTCCGTCCTGGCTGCGCGCGCTGGCCGGCACGTTCCATCATGTCCTCGCCAGCGGAGCCGGAAGCTTTCCGCTAGACCCTTCCCGCTGGGAAATGATGCTCTACAAAGCGGAGGGAGCCTCTTATGCCTCCATCGCGTTCCGTACCGATGCTCTGGAGCTGGAGGAGACGCCGCAGCTGCTCTCCGCGGAGCAGCGCTGCGAGCAGATCGATCGGTTCTACGGCACGCTTGTCGCGCCTGTATTCCGTCATCTCGCCGACCGTGCGGGTGTCAGGACCCATGAGCTGTGGAGATTGGCCGCCAGCGGCCTGAACCATACGAAGACGTTCCTGCTGCAGGCTGCGGAACGGCCGGAGCTGCGGCAGGCGCTGGAGCAGGACTTCGCTTATGCCGTCGGAGAGATGCCGGGGGAGGCGGTCGGAGAACGGCGCAATCCGATGGCCATCCGATTCACGTATGTCGACAGCCCCTATGAGCCGGGAACGAAGCTGCCGCTGAGGGGAGGCTGCTGCCTGGCGTTCAAGACCGAGTACGCCAAGCACTGCTACAACTGTCCCAGACTCAAGCCGGGAGAGAGGAAAAGGATGTACGAGGAGCTCTGCTCCGCTCGCGCCTAATTTTTTTTGAAAAAGGACTTGCATTCGGACGATGGGCCTGATATATTATTACTTGTCGCGCTGAACAAAAAGTTCTTCGACAAGCGGAAGTGGCTCAGCGGTAGAGCATCGCCTTGCCAAGGCGAGGGTCGCGGGTTCGATTCCCGTCTTCCGCTCCATACGTGCCCGTAGCTCAGCT
>NZ_AULW01000075.1 GCF_000422485.1 Paenibacillus pasadenensis DSM 19293 | reverse complement strand
AGGGGTACCGCCAACATTTTAACGATAATATACGCTAAGCCTTCGGATGTACCTGGCTTAGCGTTTTTTCTTACTCTAAGCCCAATAGTCCGGGCTACACCGCCCGGACTACCGATCACTCACCTTCCTGTTGTTTCAGCGGTCGTAATGAGTTGAGAGACGTATTCTGCTTGAAGTTGAATTTGTATTCACCTAGAAAATTGATGTGCTCCCATCCAAGGGGGGAAATGTGATTTAGCAGTTCTTCCTGAAGCTTACCTTGCTTTTTGCGGTGTTCAGTTGCCTGCTGGAGATAGACGGTATTCCAAACGCTAATTGCATTGATGATAATGTTCAACGCACTTGCCCGTTGGAGCTGATCTTGTAGCGCACGTTCCCGCAGTTCGCCATGTTTGCCGAAGAAGATCGCTCTGGCCAATGCGTTCATGGCTTCTCCTTTGTTCAACCCCCGATGGATTTTTCTCCGCAGCGCCTCGCTCGAAAGGTAATCCAGAATGAAGATCGTTTTCTCGATACGCCCCATTTCTCTCAGCGCGGTAGCCAAGCTGTTTTGTCTTGCATAGGAACCGATTTTCCCCATAATGAGTGATGCTGAAACGGTTCCTTCCCGGATGGAGTGAGCCAGCCGGAGTACATCGTCGTAGTTCTCTTGAATGATCTTTGTATTAATCTGTCCGCGAAGCAGCTTCTCCAATTTAGGGAAAATGGACGGTTTTCCGATAGCGTAGAGCTTGGAATCAGCCAAGTCGCGTAAGCGCGGCGCAAAGCGAAATCCAAGCAAATGCGTTAAACCAAAGACTTGATCGGTGTAACCGGCTGTATCCGTATAATGCTCCTCAATGGACAAGTCCGTTTCGTGGTGGAGCAAACCGTCGATGACGTGTACGGCATCCCGAGCGTTCGTATTGATGACTTTCGTATAGAACGTGGAAAACTGGTCGCTCACGAAGCGATATATCGTTGCTCCTTTTCCGGTCCCGTAGTGAGGATTCGCATCTGCGTGAAGAGACGATACACCGATCTGGACGCGCATTCCATCAGATGAGGAGGTAGTGCCATTCCCCCAATATGAAGGCAGCGCCAGCTTATGATGAAAATTGACAAGAACAGCTTGCGCTTTATTCATCGCGTCTTCGTACAGCCGCCATTGAGCTGTATTGGCCATTTGCCGATATGAAATGCTCGGCGTGGCTTCAGCCATCTTCGTAAGCCCGATGTTCGTTCCCATTGCCATAAGGGTAGCCATAAGGATTGTTGTTTCTTCCTCGTTCGGAGCGCGGTTACTGGAAGCGTGAATAAACTGCTCATGAAAATTCGTCCAGTTGGCTACTTCCATGAGCAGATCCGTAAGCTTAATTCGTGGTAGCAGCTCATAGAGGGAAAGACTGAAATTTCGGGATTCATCGGGAACATCTTTCTCCAATCGCTCAATGTGCAATTTCCCGTTCTCCAAATTTACTCCGTCCAGCTCATCGATGTGATCCGAAACCCAATTTAATCTTTGAAGAAGTGCTTCAATCCGTTCTTCAAGATATTCCTTTGCGGACAAACTGACGGCAAGCTTTGTAGCGTTAGGATCAATGCCATTCCAATCGGCTTTCGGAACAAGGTATTCCTCGAAATCCTTATGCTGACGGCTTCCGACTATGGACACGTCCCCGGAACGAACGTAATTCCGCAACTCTGTCAGGACAGCCATTTCGTAGTAATGCCGGTTGATCGTTCCGTCATCGTCGTAAACGTGCTTTTGCCAGCGGTTCGAAACGAAGTTCAGCGGCGCGCCTTCCGGAACCTTCCGCTTCCCGGTTTCATTCATATCCCGGATGATATCGACCGCCTTCATTAGCGGCTCTGCGGACTTAGTTGACCGAAATTCCAACGATTTTAGCAGCGTTGGCGTGTATTTTCGGAGCGCATAGAATTTCTTTTCTAACAAGTCCAAGTAGTCGTAATCAACTGGTCGCGCCAGCCGTTTAGCTTCCTCCACGGATGCGACGACCTGATCCCACGGCATGACGGCATCAAGAGCAACAAACGGATCAATGCCTTCGCTTCGGGCCTTAATAAGAGCGGCTCCAAGATCGGCAAAGTGAACAACCTTTTCGTTGATCGATTTACCGTTTTGCTTTTGAAGTTCCTCTTGGGCCTTTCTCCCTTTGGAAAGCAGTATCATAATCTGCCGGTCATGAATCTCGAAAGCCAGGTCTGTCAAATCCTGAATTAGTTCCAATAGGTACGCTACTAAAATCGCGTACTTTTTCGGATCATTAAAACGTCTGAAAGAATGAGGTTCGTAACGCGAACCGATTTTAGAAAGTTGACGTAGACGGTTCGGATGGATGCCTTTCGTATCGACTTGCAGCTGCAAGTCGCGTAAGTATTCGAGTTTTTCAATCACCTTCAAAAAAGAATCCGGAGAGCTAGTACCTGGAATTTCCCTTAACCATGCTAAGTAGGTTTTGCTACTTTCCGGCATGGTGGTTAAGACGCGATCCAGCTTAGCAATTTGTAATTCTGTCAGTGAACTGCTGAGCAGCTTGAATATTTTTTCTTCTGTTCGTTTGCGCGTTTCCCAAACGGCTCTTTCAATTGTAGCCATTGAAGGGAGAATGATTTTACGCTTACGTAAATCTTCGAGTGCGAGTTGAATCAGGTGTAAGGGATTGCCGTTTGCCATTGCATGGCTAAATAGATGCTTGCACAAAGAACGATATTCGCTCAAGGTGAATGTCTGGTAGCCATATTCTTTCCGGATCTCATCCAGATGCTCGTACTTCGTTGCTTCTCGGTCGCCGTAAGATGCAAAAGACTCCACATCGGCATTGATTTGCTTTGCAATATGACGAAGAATTTGAACCGGCACTTCTTTTGTATCAGAAAGTGTCCAGCCGAGATAACGAAGTACGCACAGCTGCACGGCAAAGCCGAGTCGATTATAATCTCTTCGCCGCTGCTGTATGATTTCAAGGTCATGCTGTGTAAATGTGAAATAAGTGCCCAATTCCCATTCGCCAAGATCAGGCGGTATCTGCAAATAATGCAGCCGTTCCTCCGGAGTTAGCAGTTCCCTTACTCTCGCGTACATCGTACTTCATCCCCCTATTGCCAAGCTATTTTTTCGACTTCCGCTTGCAGATCCGCACGGGTTGCCTTGACGTAAATCATCGTTGTGTCCAGACTATCGTGTCCCATAATTTGCGCCAAGCGGTGCAACGGCGTGTTTTCTGCCATCACATAGCCGAACCGGTGCCGTAGATCGTGGGCGCTCAATCCTTCGAGCCGGGCTGCTTTCATATATTTTTGAATTAAATGACGTAAAGCACGTTCGGTTAATCGATCGCCGGTCTTTTCAGATGGAAACAGAAAAGGACTGTGCGGAGGGAGTTCTGCCAGATATTTTTCTAAAGCAACTCTACACGTGGCGTTCAAAGGAACTTCCCTCTGTTTATTTCGTTTTCCGGATCGGACCGTAAGCTGACCACTACGTTTACCGATTTGAATATCTCCGGGAGCCAAGTCACACACTTCCATGCTTCGTAAGCCCGTGTGAAACATCACGATTAGAATCGTCTGATCCCGAAGAGAACCGCCATGCTCGGCCGCAGCAACCAAAGCAGCTTCTTCTTTGTCTGTCATCTGTCTGGGGCTTACCTTTTCTTCCGGAACCAATTTAACCGGCTTCGAAGGGTCGCGGCGAATCCTGGATTCTGACACGGCCCATTCAAAAAAACGTTTCAGGGTAATAAGCCGCCGGTTAATGGTCGCCGGTTTCAATTCCATTATTTTTTGTGCTGCTTCCCTATATCGCGTTAATGTTGGAGTAGCCACATCTTCAATTCGAAATATAATCTCTTCCTCTTGGTGGTAGGCGGTCTCAA
>NZ_AULW01000074.1 GCF_000422485.1 Paenibacillus pasadenensis DSM 19293 | reverse complement strand
AAAGCGATGAAAATACTGGAGGACGGGTTCGAGGACGCCGTCGCGGTGCTGGCCTTCCCGGAGGCCTACCGCGTGCGGCTGCGCACCTCCAACGGCATGGAGCGCCTGAACGGGGAGATCCGCAGGCGCGAGACGGTCATCCGCATCTTTCCCAATCGCGCTTCCGTCCTTCGTCTCATCGGAGCCATGCTCATGGAAGAGAACGAGTACTGGATGACGAAGAAGCCGTACATGGACATGACGGACTTCAAGGCGTGGAAGAAGCAGAAAGCCACTCAGGGCGCCGGCTCGGAGGAGCAGGAAACCAGCACCACCATGACGGAAGCGACGGACAGCCTATAAACCCAATTCCATTTTCTACCGAGAAGTGTTTTTACACACAATTATGGACTTGACCCCGCGGAGCGCGAAGCAGAAGCTGCAGCCCGAAAAAATCGGGTTGCAGGCGCCGCGTGGCGCGAAGCAGAAGCTGCAGCCCGAAAAAATCGGGTTGCAGGCGCCGCGGAGCGCGAAACGGAAGCTGCAGCCCGAAGAAATCGGGTAGCAGCTGCCGCGTGGCGCGAAGCAGAGGCTGCAGCCCGAAAAAATCGGGTTGCAGGCGCAGCGCCTTCGCAGGCGTGGTCTTGACTCGCATAAATCGAGTCAAGGCCGCTCATTTCCGCACACAGAGGAGGAAGCCGACATGGCAAAGGCAGGCCGCCGCGCGGCTGACCCCGAAAACGAAAAGCTCCATGCGCAGGGACGCGAGGAAGGCTACCGCCAAGGGCTGGAGGCCGGACGCCAGGCGTTCGGCGTGCCTTGGCCCGGCACGAGCATCATCATCCCGACCTTTGACAAGCGCGGCTATCTGGAGCAATGCCTGGACAGCATCCTCGCCCACACGCCGGAGCCGTACGAGATCATCGTCGTCGACAACGGCTCCTCCGACGGGACGGCGGAGATGCTGGCGAGCCGCGGCGCGGCGCTCGGCTTCGGCCGCCTGCGCTGGCGGCTCATGGGCCGCAACGCCGGCTTCGCCGCGGCGGTCAATCGCGGGCTCATGATGGCGCGCGGAGAGAAGCTGCTGCTGCTCAACAACGATACGCTCGTCACGCCGCGCTGGCTCGACAATCTGACGGCTTGCCTGGACGGCATCCCGAATGCCGGCATCGTCGGCCCGGTGACGAACTTCATCAGCGGCGAGCAGCGGATCGACGCGCCGTACCGGACGATTCCGGCGATGCGGGCCTGGGCCGCCTCGTTCAACGAGCCGGACCCCGGCCGCTGGCGGGAGACGGAGCGGCTGACGGGCTTCTGCATGCTGATGAGGCGCGGCCTGCTGGAGGAGATCGGCTACTTTGACGAAGGCTACGAGGTCGGCAACTACGAGGACGACGACTTCAGCCTTCGCGCCCGCCTGGCCGGCTACCGGCTCGCGATCGCGGGGGACGCTTTCATCCATCATTACGGCAACGTCAGCATCCGGTCGATCGGCCGGAGGATGGAGGCGATCACGCTGCGCAACCGACGGTATTTCCTGGCGAAATGGGAGGGAGCCGGCTCCCTGCCCCCCGCGATCCGGCCGGAGGAGCGATCCGCTTCGGCGGGCGAGCTCGAGCTCTATCCCGGCGGCATCGCCGCCGAAGGCGCGGACGGCACGGTCTGGTGGGTCGAGAGCGGCCGCCGCTGGCGGATTGACGGCGCGTGGACGCTGCCGTCGAAGAGAATCGCAATGCCGCTGCTGCGCCGCTTGGGCGTAGCAGCGGAGCCGGTGCCGGCCGAGCTGGCCGCCGTCCGCTGGCACGGGCTGCCGGACGCGCCGCCGCTGCCGGACGCGCCGGACGGCGGCGCGAAGCCGCCGGAGGCCGTGCTGCTGCCGGACGGAAGCGTCGGCCTCGTCGAGGAAGGGCGGCTGCGCCGGCCGCTGAACCCGCTGGCCGCGTCCAGCTGGTCGCTGGAGCGGAGGCCGGTCCGCCGGCGGCTGTCGCCGGCGGAAGCGGACGCCATCCCCGCCGGCCCGGCCATTGCGGCCGCTCCGCAGCTGCATCAGCGGCTCTAGCCCGCAAGCTTTCGCAGGACGAAAGCGATTGGCGGCTCTAGCCGCAAGCTTTCGCAAAATGAAAGCAATTGGCGGCTCTAGCCGCAAGCTTTCTCGGTACGAAAGCAATCGTGGTAAAAACGGCACTGAGAAGCGCCGGAGCGGATCATGGTTAGAGTTTAAGCCTACTACCAGCAAGCTTTTCCCCATTACGGACCGAATCAAGGAGGAATGCTCTCATGGCAATACTGCTGCTTGCGGCATCCAAGCCGGCTACGCGGCGCATGAAGCCGAAGACCGCTGCCGGAGCCAAAAAGACGACGACCCGCACAGGAGGCAAGCGCAAGAAGGCGTCCGGTACGATCCGCCGCAAAGCGAAGTCCGCTGCAGGCGGAAAAGGAGCGCGGCCACGGAGGCGCGCCGCAGCCGCGAGGCCGCGGCGAATCCGCCGGATCCGCCGCGCGCCGCTGCAGGCCGTGCCTCAGATGGCAGGCAGCCCGAGCTATGTGGCCGGCTTCCAGCAGACCTACAACGAAGGGTACCAGCTCGGCTTCGGCCAAGGCTACGAGGAAGGGCTGCAGCTGGCGTACGAGACGCAGCCCTAGCGGCAGCATCGGCGTCCGGGAGAAGGCCCGCGCCACCGGGCGCGGAGACCGCGCGGCTACTTGGCCGCACTCGCCGCCACCAGGCGTCGAGACCGCGCGGCCGCCTGGCCGCACTCGCGCCACGGGGGCGCCGAGACTGCGCGGCTACTTGGCCGCACCCACGCCACCGGGCGCCGAGCCCGCGCGGCCGCCTGGCTGCACTCGCACCACCGGGCGCGGAGACCGCGCGGCCGCCTGGCTGCACTCGCGCCACCGTGCGCCGAGCCCGCGCGGCCGCCTGGCTGCACTCGCACCACCGGGCGCGGAGACCGCGCGGCCGCCTGGCTGCACTCGCGCCACCGTGCGCCGAGCACGCGCGGCCGCATGGGCCCACTCGCGCCACCGGGCACTAAGCCCGCCCTGCCGCTCGGCGGCGTGGATATCCGCCGCTTTTGGCGGACGGCGGACAAGAGGCCAAGAGGGCGCCGCGCCGCCGGAATACAGTAAGACAAGGAGAAGGGAGGCAGATGGCATGGCATCACAGGAGCAGCTGCTGGCGGCGGGAAGGGCGGCGGGCCGCATCGCCGGAGAGGCGCACGGCCGCCGGGACGGAGCTTGCCGGAGCGCCGCGCAGACGGTCGCTCCCGCCGCGTACCCGCAGCGTCCGCTGACCGTCCTTTTCGTGCCGCAGGGCTTCCCGGCCATCGACGAAGGGGTGGCGGACGCGCTCCGGCAGCACGCCAGCACGGTCCATGTCGGCCATCCGTCGACGATGCTCGCGCAGGCCGCCGAGCTGAGGCCGCAGCTGGTGCTCGTCATGAACGGGCTGCATGTGTTCCCGCCGGACCATGCCGAGCAGATCGCGGCGATCCGCGCGCTCGGCATCCGCACGGCGATCTGGTTCGCCGACGATCCGTACTTCACCCGCGAGACGGCGCGGCTCGCGCCGCTTTACGACGCCGTCTTCACGCATGAGCTCGAGGCGGTTCCGTTCTATCGGGCGAGCGGAGCGAACGCGCATTACTTGCCGCTCGGCGCGAATCCGGCGGTGTTCCACGCGAAGCCGGTCGGCCAGGAGTATCGCAGCGACGTCTTTTTCGTCGGCACGGGCTTCTGGAACCGGATCCGCCTGCTCGACGAGGTGCTGCCCGCGCTGGAAGGCCGCAAGGTCGTCCTCGCCGGCGGCGAGTGGGAGCGGCTCGACCGCTACGCCCGCTACAAGCCGTTCATCCGGCCCGGCTTCATGCCGATCGAGGAGACGGTGAATTTCTACAACGGGGCGAAAATCGTCCTCAACATCCACCGCACGACCGAGCCGGGCTCCGACAACCACAACGATGCCGGACTCCGGGGAGCGTCGATCAATCCGCGGACGTACGAGATTTCGGCTTGCGGCACGCTGCAGCTGACCGACATCCGCGACGATCTGCGCCGGTACTACGAGCCGGGCCGGGAGCTGGACGTGTTCACCACGCCGGCGGAGCTGACCGCCAAGATCCTCCACTACCTCGACCATGAGGACGAGAGGCGGCGGATCGCCGTGCGCGGCATGCTGCGCACGATGCGGGACCATGCCTTCGCCGGCAGGCTGGGCATGCTGCTCGACCGGGCCGGATGCTGAAGCGCAAGCAGCCGCAGGCGACCGCCGGGCTGGCTATGAAGAAGGAGGAAGCATAGTGGCAGTAAAATCCATGCGCGGCAAGCGCATCCGTCCAGGCCGCCAGAAGCGTCAGGCAGCCGCTTCCGTCAGGAGAAGCGCGCCCCCGCTGCTGGACGCCGAAGTCCAGCGCGGACGCGAAGCGGGCTTCGCCGCAGGAATGGAGCATGGGCTGTGGTACGGCAAATGCGAGGCTGGCTTGAGCCGCCTGCATTACGCGCCGCCGGTCTTTCCGATCCACGTCCTGTTCGTCGCGACGGCGAAGGGCTATCCCTACTCGCCGCTCGACTCGGCGATCGCCGACACGCTCCGCTCGATGACCGCGAGGGTGAGCATCACCGACACGCAGCAGCCGGTCGTGCAGCTGGCCAAGGAGCTGCGGCCCGACGCGGTCATCGTGCTCGACGGCCTGCAATATCCGACCGAGCAGGTGGACGCGATCCGCGCGCTCGGCATCCGCACCGCCGTCTGGTTCACGGATGATCCGTACTATTCCGACATTACCCGCAAGCTCGCCCCGCATTACGACTTCGTGTTCACGCTCGAGAGCAACACGGTCGAATTCTACCGGCAGCTCGGCTGCCCGAACGTCACCTACCTGCCGCTCGGCGTCAATCCGGCCGAGTTCCGTCCCCGCAATCCGGACCTGTCGCTGCGCCGCGAGATCAGCTTCGTCGGCTCGGCCTACCACAAGCGCGTCGATTTCTTCAACCAGATCACGCCCTACCTCGCCACCCGCGACATCGCCATCTCCGGCCTCTGGTGGGAGCGGCTCCGGGACTTCCGGCTGCTCCAGTCCAAGATCCGCGCCGGCCACTGGATGGACCCGATGGAGACGGCCGCCACGTACAACGGAGCGAAAATCGTCATCAACATGCACCGCGCCCATGACGACGAGACGTTCAACAGCAACAGCGCGCAGCTGACGGCCATATCGCCGAATCCGCGCACGTTCGAAATCTCGGCCTGCGGCACGCTGCAGCTGACGGATGTGCGGGACGACCTCGCCCGCTTCTACGAGCCGGGCGTGGAGATCGCGACGTATGCCTCGCCGCAGGAGCTGGGCGAGAAGATCGACTACTACCTGAACCACGAGGAGGAGCGGCAGGCGATCGCGTTCCGCGGCATGTGCCGGACGATGAAGGAGCACACCTACGCCCACCGGCTGACGACGATGCTTTCCGTCATGTTTCCGTCATGACGGCGCTTCCGGCCCGCGCTGACGGCGCCGGGCAAGGAGGGCGATGAGCATGGAGTTCCGGCCGAGGCTGCTGTTCTTCTCCCATATCGGCAGTCCCGAGGCGATCACCGGCGCGGAGAAGCTGCTGCTGTCCACGATCGTCGAGCTGTCGGCCGTCGCCGACTGCACGCTCGCGGTGCCCGAGGAAGGCATCCTGTCCGGACGCGCCGCCGCCGCAGGCATCCCGGTGCGCGTGACGGGGCATGTGCCGATCTACTATTCCATGTATTTGGGGCTGCCGTCTGTTCCCGAGGAAGTCGAGGAGGGGACGGGAAGCGAGGCGATGGAGCGGCTGTACCGGCTTTTGCTGGAAATAAGGCCGCATGCGGCGTGGGTGAACACCTGCGTCCAGCCGCTGCCAGCGATCGCCGCCAAGCGGCTCGGCATCCCGGTCATCTGGTGCCTGACCGAGACGATGCGTCCGGCCGCCGGCGTCGGGCCGACGATGAAGCTCATCGAGCAGCATGCCGACCGCGTCGTCGGCATCTCCGCCTCGACGCTGAAGCCTCTCGCATCTCCGCTCGCGCTGTCCCGCTCGGAGGTGCTGCTGCCCGGCGTAGACACGGCGGCGTTCAAACCGTGGACCTGGGCGTCCAGCCGCGCCGTCCGGCGAGCCGAGCTCGGCTTGCAGGAGAAGCAGGTGCTGGTCGGGTTCATCGCCTCGCATCTGTATGAGAACAAAGGGCTGGAGCACTTCCTGGCCGCAGCCGGAATGGCGGCCGCCTCGCGGCCCGACCTGCGCTTCGTCGTCATCGGCAACCCGGTCGACGCGGAGTACGCCGCCCGCTGCGCGCGGATCGCGGACGCGGCCGGGCTGTCGGCCCGCCTCAGCTGGCTGCCGTTCGAGCCGGACGTATCGCGCGCCTATCCGGCGATGGACGTCCTGGTCGTGCCGAGCATCGTGGAGGAAGGCTTCGGCATGACGGCGCTGGAGGGGCTGCTGTTCGGCAAGCCGGTCGTCGCCTACGCCTCCGGCGGCCTCGCGGAAATTCTGCACGCGACCGGCAACGCCGACTGGCTGGCGCCGATGGGCGACTATGCCGGGCTCGCGGAGCGGATCGGGCGGCTCGCGGACAACGCGCCGCTGCGGCTCGCGACCGGAACGCGCAGCGGCGCGGCCGCGCTTGCCGTGTTCGGCATGCCGGCCTTTCGCGGACGGCTGCTGGCGAGCCTCGAGCGGCTGCGGCTGCCGCGCGAGCCGGAGTCCCGGATCGCGCACGGCTCCGGGCCGGAGCGCGGCCTGCTCGCCGGCTGGACGCTGCGGCCGATCGCAAGCCCGGAGGCGGAGGCGTCCGCCGGACTCGGCGGCGTGCCGCGAGTCCAGCTGCCGGACGGCGTGCTGGCGCTGCTGCCCCGCGGCGGCCCGCGCCGGCTTCGCCAAGCTGGGCCGGCGGCCGG
>NZ_AULW01000073.1 GCF_000422485.1 Paenibacillus pasadenensis DSM 19293 | reverse complement strand
CCCCCGCCATTTCCTGTGAACGTTGCTGTGTTGCTGTCCGCAGCTGCTGCGGGAGGGAGTAGCATTACGGAAGGATCTATTAATGTAAATAAAAAAGAAAGCAGCAGTAGAACACTTAGTTTGCTTCTCATTCAGTTTTTCCCCCGAAAAGTCTACCATCTTGAATTCCTAAATCCAGGACGTAATGATCATCGCCATAGGTTTCGAAATAGAAATATTGTGCGTTATATTTCTTTGCTTCGACCACCGTTTCTTTTTTTATCGCGTAGAACACCCACATTTCCTTCGAATTAATTGTATCCAATCTGAAATACATTTCAGTAGAGAAAGGTCCTTTTTGGCTTGAAATATTGATTGCGGGGATGAAATACGGCGCGCCAATCATGCCTCTAAACTGACTGAAATAGTCTTTTACAATTTTCGTATTGCTCAGCTCAACCTTAAACGCCATCATGTATTCGTTTTTCCATTCCATGGTATTTGACTTTGTAATGCCGGTTAAGTTCAAAGGATCTAATTTTCCCAACGTCCCTTTCGGCAGCCAGCTCAGATAAGGGCTGTCCTTGTCATCCATATCCAAAATAAGAATCTGCTTGAATTCCCCGTTGATATAGTTCCGAATCTTCGCCTTGAACGGCAGCTGCCGGAACTTCCCTCCCCACATCGTCTCGACGTTCGTCCCTGTATAAGCCACTTCAGCGTAGGATGCTGCTCGTTTGTCCGAAGGGAGTATACCGCCAGCAAGTAAGGTTAAAATTCGATCTATGATGACGGTTGCTTGAGCACGGGTTGATTTTTCCTTTAAGCCGAGCTCTCCGCCGGCCAGTCCAGAAATGATGCCTCGCTTTGTTGCCTCGTAAACCAGTTGGGGATCAGTC
The DNA here is from genome assembly GCF_000422485.1 of Paenibacillus pasadenensis DSM 19293. Classification (GTDB taxonomy): domain Bacteria; phylum Bacillota; class Bacilli; order Paenibacillales; family Paenibacillaceae; genus Paenibacillus_O; species Paenibacillus_O pasadenensis. The sequence goes on along the minus strand of NZ_AULW01000073.1, from coordinate 6,127 downwards.
GGGCTGCCGGTCCTCAATTTCTCTTCAACTGCTCGAACGGTAATTCGTGCCATCTCCTGGCGCGTGATAGACTGCGTCCAATTTCCGTTGAAGTCAGAAGCCTTATGGATTCCGGCTCCAATCGCAGCATTGACGTAAGGTTTGTACCAAGCATCACCGGCATTTGGTGAGCTGGTTTCGATTTTCAAGGCAGCGCTGACCAACTTCAGGAACTCGGCGCGGCTGACCTCTTTCTGCGGGCGAAACGTGCCATCCTCAAATCCGTTGACAAGACCGGCAGTCGTCAGCTTTTGGACAGATCCATAGAACCAATCGGTCCTTTTAACATCCTTGAAGGTTGAGGAAGTAGTGCTTCCTGCGGGAGCTGCTGAGGAAGTTACGACTGGAGAGAAGGGGAGAATGGCTGCTGCGATAGCGCAGCTCAATACGAGTTTGAATGTTTTCATTAAAGCATCTCCTTAACACGTGTTATGTGGCGCGGCTTTGTTTGGGGCGGTAAGGAATCTCGTTATTGGAAATCATCTTGCTCAGGACGCTCTTAGAGATGCGGTAGGTGCTACCAATCTTTAATGAAGGGATGATGCCTTGCTGCACGCGGCGTTCAAACGTTCGCTGATGCATCCCGGCATAGTCTTCTGAGTCTTGAAGGATTCGGAATGCTTCCTTGACCGTCAAAAGCCCCTCTGATAGAAAGGCGCGAATTGGGGGGAGAGGAGCTGTATAGAAATACTGGAGAACGGCGGAGAGATCGTAGCTTTTCCGGAATTTTTTGATTATTCCATCCTTGGTAAGCTGATTAAGCAATTTGCTGAAATAACTGTAATGCACCCCTAAGAGCCTAGACAATTCAGTTGCATTTTTGAGTTTAGGTGGGGGGTTTGGAAGATAAAGCATTGGGAATCCCCTTCCTTATCGTTATGTAAATATCTTCTTCCTGTGGTTAAATTATACCATTTTATCATTGTCGCCACAAGCACATTATGGTAACATAACCACATGAAGACAGGATAAGGGGGACTTGAGGATTATCTATGGCGGATAGGAAGAGAATTGCGCTAGGTCTTTCGTTGGTTGTTGTTGCTGGGGCTATAGGCTATATCGGCTTCGGGGGAGAAAAAGATGAAGTAAAGAAGATTCCGGTTTACGTTGCTTCAAGAACAATCACTCAGGGCGAGGAAGTCCAGACCGGATTGTACAAAAAGGAATTTGTTCCCGAAGCTGAATCATGGATGATTACCAACTTGGAGGAGATCAAGGGAAAGAAAGCCGTGCGGACCATTCAAGCCGGTCGAGTTCTGGACGACACGGACTTTTCCGATGAAAAGGATGCTGTCGCTTTTACTGGCGCGGAAGGCGAATACAGCATCCGTGTTAAGGCTGAGAACGTAAATGGAGGCCGGGTACAACCGGGGAATGTCGTGAACGTCCTATTCGTTCCATTCCCTCGAGGATCGCTGGGTCCAGATGAGGTTCCTGTAACGGATGGCGATGGCATTACCCGCGTGGAGGGGGTCGTCGTTCTTTCTGTGCGAACCCAGTATGCCAAAGATGTGAACGATGGGAAGGAACAGGATCTGAATAACGTTCCGGCAGCGGTGACGCTCAAAGTGACGCCTGAACAAGCAGGGAAGCTGGCTTGGCAGCAAGAGCACGGAACGTTGTCGATCTTTGTTCGCGGAGGGGATGCAACGCAATGAAGAGGATTTCGCGAGTTTTAATCGGGGTCTCCGATGCTGCTTACGAACGGCTTGAACGGCAACTGGAGATGTACTACTCCATCAGCTCAAATACGGCTAGCCAGGAGCAGATTTTAGATGGAATTCCGAGGTTTAAGGCGGAGGCAGTCATCATTGGAACTGGTCTACAAGGTGCGATGACGCAGGAAGATTTCTATCGGAGTCTCAAGGCCACTCACCCTGATCTCAAGGTCATGATCTACGCCGAAGAAACCGATCATCTCATCAGCGAGCAGCTGGCCGGCCGCGTTGCGATCGAAGAGCCGAGCTTCATGACGGCTCCCGTTACCAATCGAACGGAAGAGACTTCTTCGGCCGCCGATGAACAAGAGGTCGGTCAAGAGCAGGACTGGAACAATGCCAACCTCTCAAAACCTACTCACGCGGCTCGTCTGTCGCCATCGGAAATGATGCCTGACGATGAGGATTGGCAACGGTCCGTTGAAGCCACGGTCGACATCCATGGGTTCCATCGCAAGCTGGTTGTCGTGACCGGCGCAAGCGGGGGGATAGGGAAGACGGATCTGTCTATTAACCTGGCTGTCCGGCTTTCTGAGCAGGGTTTCAAGACGGTCCTGTGCGGCTTCAACCTCCAAAATGATGACGTTGCACGGCGGCTGGGGCTGACATACAAGCGTGGGAAGAAGTTGATGACGGCATTCGAGCTCCATGCTAGCGGCCGGCTGAATGCCGGGGCGTTGCAAGACGTCATGCAACAGTACCGTGGGCTGGATGTGCTGGTCGGAATTGAGCGCCCCGTGGAGTCTCAGGATATGACGGAATCCTTCTTCCAGGACATTTCCCGCATGCTCAAATCCAACTACGACGTCGTCGTCGTGGATACGGAAAACAACAGTTTTTCTCCAGCCTTCTATTCTCTGATTCGAATCGCGGACCATGTTCTTTGTCCTTGCACGTCGCACAACTCGGTTGCCGAACAGCTCCGAGACGAATTGGGGCGCTGGAAAGAGGCTCAAGACATCCCGCTGTCCAAGGTGGATATTCTCTTCAATAAATGCAATGAAGGGGGATTCATCACGAAGGAGACGATTGAGAAATACACGACTAGGGAAGTCATCGCCCAAATCCCTTATAGCAAGCTGATCCTGTGCGGTTCGGAACGGGAGGAGCCGGGGGTTCTGCGAAACGGAGGGGATGGTCGGAAAATTCGCCGAGAGATGGATAAGGTGGTTTTCCGCGTGACCGGGCTGAATCGAAAGGGCGAAGATTCCATCAAGCCAAGATTTTTGAGCTTGAAGAAGAAGGTGGCTGCCGTTGCTTCCAAGTAACCGACGTATTGATCTTCGGGCGCAGGAGCTGGAGTATCGGAAGATCGATCCCGTTTACCTCCGGAATACCAGCTTTACGGATATGGTGACACTGGTCAACCGGCAGCTGGTCGATCGATACAAGGAAAAAATCGAGCGCAAGCACTACGCTATGCTGTTGAAACGGGTGGAGAGCCTTGTTAACGAGTTTTCCCTATACCTGCCCGGTGTCCAGCAATCTCGTCTCGTCGAAATGATCGTGGACAGCATCACCGGTTACGGGATCTTGCATCCGTTCATAGCCGATCGAGCAGTCACGAACATTGAAATCGAATCGCCTTCCGACATTTACGTCATGCGGAACCAAAAATGGAAGCGGGAGCTCGTATCATTTGAATCTGTAAAATCGCTTGAAGAGTACATCTATCGTCTATTCAACCGGCTTGGCGGTCGTTTCACGACGGACTCCCCGCTGGGAAAGGTCGAAGATGAAGAGTGGAACTTGCGTATCCGGGCGGCCGGCTTTGACCTTCGGCCAGATTCGGCATCGCTTTCCATTCGGAAGCTCCGCAAAGACGTTCTCTCTGAGCGAGAAATTCGCTACGCCATGTCTCCGCACGTGGAGGAATTTTTGAGGTTTGCTATGCAGGCCGGCTTCACGGTGGGGGTCGTCGGACCGTTCGGCTCCGGCAAAACGACTGTTCTAGGAACGCTACTTTCGTGGATTCCGGCTGACAAGCACGTCGGACTGATTCAATCGGCCAACGAGATTCAGCGCGTGCATCCGATGATGCGTCGGGGACTGACGCGGGAGATTGTTGGTGAGCAGGGCAAGCGGATTGATGAAATGCGCCTGCTCGACTTTGCCAAACAAGAGAACTATCAGGTTCTCGCGCTTGGGGAGTTCCTGGACGAAGCGGCGCTAACAATGCTCCACATCCTCCAGATCGGCATCCATGCGCTTTTCACCTATCACGCGAACGATCCTAAAGGCGCTATTCACAGCTTCGTGTTCATGATGATGCGAGCTGGCCAAGGCTACGACGTCCATTATCTAGTGGACGAGTTGGCCCGAAACATGGACCTTGTCATCGTCATGGATCGGCTGCGTGTCAAGGAAATTGCCCAATTCACGGGTAAAGTCGACAACCAAATGAATCCAGTTTATGAAACGCTCTACAGCTTCGACGTCGAAGAAGAATCGCGCCATGAACTGCTTGGTAGCTGGAAGCGCGAAGAGAAGCACAAGCTCTGCGACAAGCTGCGCATGAAGGCTCTTATGAGCGGGGTTCGTCTGCCGACCGGCCTGAGTCTATAACACATGTTAAGGAGGAGGCTGCTTGATTGCTTGACCGACTTCTAATCGTCCTTGCTGCCGCGACAAGCATGTATTTATTTCATCGATGGACGCAGGCAAAAGAAGACGAATCCATTTTTGATGATTACTCGCATCCGAATCCGCCGATCTATGTGTACTACTACTCCAGTGGTATCAATCTAGGGATGACAACGTATTTTGCTCTTGCCTTCACAGCCGCGTTTCTCGCTGCTGCGCTGGCTCACCGGTTCCTGTCCCATATGCCGATTACGATTACGATTTTATTCCTGGGGTTGTTCATGGCCCGGCAAGTCATCGTAGTCAAGTCCGTCCGTCGAAATCAACGCATCGATAACGACGCTCCTGGCTTCCTGACGTTTTTCCATAACATGATGTTTACGATCAATAAACCTCTTTTTGCGCTCGAACGCTCCGTCCCTTATGCAGACCTGTCCTACAGAGCGACAATGAGCCTGCTGGCAACCAACCTACAGAACGGAGAAGATCCGTATCTGGAGTGCATGAAGGTGAAGCGTCAGTTTCGCAATCGGGTGCTTCGCGCCTTCCTGGATGACTTGGTTGAGGACCTGCTACATGGGAATGTGCTCAATGCTACGCTTCCACGGCTGATCGAACGATCTGAGGATCGGAAGCAATTCGCTGAGGAAAGGAAGATCGAGACCTTTTCCGGTGTTCTCATCATCTATATGGGACTGGCGTTTGAGCTGCTGATCGCCATCCTCTGCTTCGTTCTCAAGCCCGATATTTTCGGCATGTTCCTTTCAACCACGTTTGGACTGGTTTCCTTGTGGGCCATGATTCTAGTTTCGGGTTTCATGCTGCTAGTAGCTCAGCGGCTTATCCTGTTGTCGGAGGCGTAGGCGTCATGACTCTCTTCCTGTACGTGGTCCTCTGTGCCGTCGCATCGATCGCGTTCCTGGTACTCCCGATGATTCGGGCAGCGTTTCTGCCGGCCGCTCGTCGCATGCGGCGAGAGCTGCGGGAACCGACTCGCAACGAGTTTGAAGTAGCTGGAATTGATGGATTCGTGCAGCGGATCTTGCCTGCTGGCTGGTACGGACGCCTTGAATCCTATCTCATTCGGAATGGTCAGAGCTACGACTGGTCGCCCGGTAAGGCGATTCGGAACCTTGCTGTTTCTACACTAATCGGTCTAGCATTTTCCTTTTTCATGGTGCTGTCTTACTTCACCTTTCCGGAGCGCCATGTGAGTTTCATTTTAATCGCTATTCTTATGTTACCAGTATTCCCGCTTCTACCAATTCTAAACTTCCGAATGGGTAGGCAAGATTTTGTAACTAGAATCATTTATCAAACGCCTGAATTCTTGGACATTCTTGAGACGGACCTGGTACACGGAACCGGGAATGTAGAGACGGCCTTGACGCGAGCGAGGAGAGAATTGGACGGCGCGTTGCAAGGCGTTATTGAAAAAGCGTATCTTCATTTGCAACATGTGCCGGGGGACTATCCTGGAGCCGGTGAGATTATTCGCAAGCACATTCAAGTTCCTCTCTATGACCAAATGACACACATCCTCTCGCAGTATCAGTTGACGGGGCGAGCTAAGCGCAATATTGAGACGTTGCAACGGAGCTGTAGAGTCGAAATCGCCGGCGTCATCAAGAAGCAGACGCAAAAGAAGAATCTGCTTCTAACAATAGTAACGATGGGACTCCTAGTGAATCTGATTCTACTTATCGGCGTTCCTATTCTGTTCTACATGCTAGATGTTCAATTGGATTTCGTAACGGCAGGCTAAAGATTGATTTTATTGAAAGGAG
>NZ_AULW01000072.1 GCF_000422485.1 Paenibacillus pasadenensis DSM 19293 | reverse complement strand
CGGTCATGGCGGAATTGGCAGACGCGCTAGATTCAGGTTCTAGTGTCAGCAATGACGTGGAGGTTCAAGTCCTCTTGACCGCACCATCTGCGGAAGTGGCTCAGCGGTAGAGCATCGCCTTGCCAAGGCGAGGGTCGCGGGTTCGATTCCCGTCTTCCGCTCCATACGTGCCCGTAGCTCAGCTGGATAGAGCATTTGACTACGAATCAAAAGGTCGGGAGTTCGAATCTCTCCGGGCACGCCATTTATACAACGGGATGTAGCTCAGCTTGGTAGAGCACCTGGTTTGGGACCAGGGGGTCGCATGTTCAAATCGTGTCATCCCGACCATTTTTTGCGGGTGTAGTTCAATGGTAGAACTTCAGCCTTCCAAGCTGATAGCGTGGGTTCGATTCCCATCACCCGCTCCATCTGTGAATACGAACGGTCTTGCCCAGCGGCAAGGCCTTTTTTATTTTTAGGCTAAATACCGCAAAGAAACAGGGCTGCCCCGCAAAGTCGACGTGACGACTTCGCAGGACAGCCCTTAGTTTTTAAGGCTTTCTACGGGATGGTCCAAAGGTCCTTATAGAGACTTCAAGAATTCTACGACCGTGAGCAGGCCTTTGTCGAAGTTCTCCAGGTTGAAGTGCTCGTTCGGGGCATGAAGGTTCTCGTCGTCGAGACCGAAGCCCATGAGCACGACCGGAGCGGCGAGCACGCGGGAGAAAGCGGCCATGATCGGAATCGAGCCGCCGTCCTTGGTGAACAAGGCGCGGGTGCCGTAGACGCGGCCGTAAGCGTCGGCAGCCTTCTGCAGGATCGGATGGGACGGATCGATATTGAACGCGAAGGCTCGTTCGATCTGCTTGACGGTCAATCGGGCGCCGGATGGAACGCGGTCGTTCAGATGCTTCTCGATGCGGTCGAGCGTTTTTTGCGGATCCTGGTCCCCGACGAGGCGGCAGGTGATTTTCGCATGCGCTTCTTTCGGGATGACCGTCTTGGTGCCTTCCCCTTGGAAGCCGCCATAGACGCCGTTCAGCTCCAGCGTCGGACGGGCTCCGACGCGCTCGACGAACGTATAGCCCTTTTCTCCGTACAGGGCATCCAGGCCAAGGCCGGCGCGGATCTTGTCCTCATCGACCCCCTGCTTGGCGAATTCCTCGCGCATGAGAGGAGACAGCTCCGGCACGCCCTCATAGAAGCCGTCGACCGTGACGCGTCCGTCCGCATCATGGAGGGAAGCGAGCAGCTCGACAAGCGCATGCAAGGCATTGGGAACGGCGCCGCCGTATGTGCCGGAGTGAAGATCGGTATTGGCGGTCCGGACAGCGACCTCCATCGAGCAGAGGCCGCGCAGGCCGGTGCAGATCGCGGGACGTCCGCGCTCGAGCAGCGACGTGTCGGAGACGAGCACCGCATCGCAGTCGAGCTTGTCCTTATGCGTCTCGAGGAAAGCAGGCAGATGCGGGCTGCCGATTTCCTCCTCGCCTTCGAGACAAAGCTTGAGGTTGACCGGAAGGGTGCCTTCCTCGCGAAGAATGGCCTCGATCGCTTTGATGTGGAGGAAGACTTGGCCTTTGTCGTCTGTCGCGCCGCGAGCATACAGCTTGCCTTCGCGGATCTCCGGCTCGAACGGAGGCGATTGCCATAGGTTCAGCGGATCGACGGGCTGCACGTCATAATGGCCGTAGACGAGCACGGTCGGCTTGCCGGGAGCATGGATATAATCGGCGTAGACGACGGGATGGCCGGCTGTCGGCATGATCTCGACGTTTTCGAGGCCAGCGCGGCGAAGCGTATCGGCGAGCCAGGATGCCGCGGATTGGATATCTCCCGCGTGGGCCGAGATGGCGGAGATGCTCGGTATGCGCAGCCATTGCATCAGCTCCTCGAGCTGCTCCTCCCGACGGGTGCTGAAATAAGTCTCATAGGACATCGGTATGTACCTCCTTGATTAAGACGGTTTGCCGCAGGCAAATCGGATAGGTTTATTATACCCCTGGGGCAAGGCGATAAGAAGCGGTCGAGACAACGCGGCAGAGCGCGGAAGCTCGAGGGGGAAAAGAGCCTAATCCATTTTCTACCGCCTCCGCTCATTGACGGGGACAAGGTCCGCGTCCTAGAATACAGGTAACGACAAACAGGAGGAGGCGTTCGGAGATGATGAAGATGGCGAAGAGAGCTGCAGCGGCAGCAATGGCAAAGGACCGGAGCATGATTTACCGGAGGTCTCCACGGACGGGAACGCGGCGAGGGCTGTAACGGCATGAGGATGCAGGAAGGACAGACGCGTCCTTTGCTGCCATGCGGAGCCTGAGGCGATTTCAAGTCACGGACGGAGTCCGTGGCTTTTTTTGTACGCTTCGACTTGAAATATCCCCCTAGATCAGGAAAGAAAAGGTGAATGAAACGTGATCAATGACTGGAATCTTCACGGCGGGAATGGAGGGGAGAACCTCGCCCGCATCCCGGCGGCTGCCGCCGGATCGGCGGTGCCGGTCCCGAGGGCTGCTGCCGGATCGCCGCCGCGCTCGCTTGTTGCCGGCGACCATGGATCCGCCGGACCTTCCGCATCGGCGGCATCGGCCCAGGAGCTCAGGCAGCTGCTGCGCATGATCCGCGATCTGCTGCAAGCTCGATGCGGATCGGAATTCGCGGTGTACAAGGACGAGGATCAGCTGGAGCTTTATTGGAGCCTGCTGGAGCAGGATCTCGCCGAAGAAAACGCCGAGCTGCAAGTGCTGGCGCGAGTCTTCGAAACGATGGAAAGCCGAAGCGTCAAGCGGGACTCGGCTGAGATCCGGATCTATCCGTCACTCGACAACCATCTGTTTTATTACCCGGAATGGAAGGTGGCGCTCGTCCGGCTCCCGATGCCGCGCGTGATCGGCCGGTCGCTCGAGCCTTACCTGTTCGCCGAGAGCGACGAGTCGCTGCGGCGGTTCCTTGTTCATGCCCGCGAACGGCTTCGGAGCCGGATGACCGGCAAGCTGCTGCTCTGCTGCGATGGCGAGGAAGGCACGGTGTCGGAGCTGGCGCCGCATCGGATCGAGCGCTGGGAGCCGGTGCAGGACTCGCTGCGGCTGGAGCTGGAACGGTCGGTATCGTCTTTCTTTCAATCGGGGGGAGCGTTCTACGAGCAGTTCGGGTTGGCCTACCGGCGGGGGATGCTGCTCTACGGCAAGCCGGGCAACGGAAAGACCAGCCTCGTCCGGGCGCTCGCCTCGAAGGCGGGCGTGCCGGCGATGAGCTGGCAGCTTTCGGAGCATACGAGCACGGAGAGCATTCGGGAGATGCTGAAGCGGGCGGCGGAGATGGCGCCGATGCTGCTCATCATCGAGGACCTGGAGGGGCTGCGGCCGGAGCTGCGCTCCGTCTTTCTGGGCGAGCTGGACGGGTTGCGGACGCACGAAGGAATCTATCTGATCGCGACGACGAATTACCCCGAACTGGTGGATCCGGCGCTGATCGGAAGACCGGGGCGCATTGACCGCGCGTACGAGGTCGCCGAGCCGACCCGCGCATGCCGCGCGGAGTTCCTCCAGCGGCAGAGCCGCGGCCTGCTGTTCGGCGACGGGCAGCTGGAGGAGCTGGCCGACCGGACGAAAGGCTTTTCCTATGCGCAGCTGGAGGAGCTGGTCGCGGCAGCCGCGTTCTGCTGGCAGGAACAAGGGCGAGTCGAGACGGAGCCCCTGCTCCGCGCGATTCGGCAGGAAATCGAGCATGCCAAAAACGGAAGCTGGATGTCCGCTTCCGGTTCGGGCAAAGTCGGATTTTTCGCATGAGCTCGGCTGTCTACTGCGCAGGACCGATCGGGTAGCGGGACCGCATCGTCGCGGCGAGCTCCCGGATCTCCTCTGGCCGGGGTAGCCGGCTCTCGGGCAATCGGGCCTGCTGCTCCGTCCGCGGGCCGAGCGCGACGCTGGCGGCTCCTTCGGCAAACAGGCGCGGCGCATCCGGCCATAGCTCGGCCAGCTCTTCGAGGCTCGCCATGACCGACGCTTCGACGAGCGGATAGCTCGCGGCGCCGGGGCCGGCGGCGGCATCGTAAAATTGGCGGACGAGACGGCCTCGCTCCTCGCCGGAGCCGCCGGCATTGACGAACGCCTGGACGATATAGGCTTTGGACAGCCGGCGCTGGGCGATGCCGCAAAACTTGCGTCCGCCGACGCTGAGATCGTAATCGCCCGGACAATAGGCTCCGACGATCTCGCCCTTGTCCACCTGGACGCCGGTGTCGGCGAGGGCGGCGGCGATCAGCTCGTACATGAGCTGGAAGTCGTCCTCGAAGCGGGCGGATGCCTTTCCCTGCAGCGGCAGGATGAGCGAGACGTTGACGACGCCGGGATCGAGCGGCACGGCGGCGCCGCCGGAGTTGCGGACGGCGACCGAGAGGCCGAGCCGCTCCAGCTCGCGGGAAGCGCGCGCGGCTTCCGGCAGACGGCTGTCGCGCGGTCCCATGACGAAGCCGGCGGGATGCCGCCACAGATGGAGGACGGGCACGCCGTCCGCTCCGACGCGCCGGCAGAGCAGCTCGTCCAGCGCGAACGAGTAGAGGACGTCCGGCTCGGACCAGTCGTCCATGCGGTCGAGCAGGAGCAGGCCGGGGAAGCGGTTATGGATCATGAGCGGAAACGTTCCTTCCTATGCCAAGCGTAAAATGAAGATGATTCTTAAACTGTATCATACCGCGGGATGGAGTTCACGCGAACCGCGGCAATGGTAAGGGCATCAGCCAATGGAGGAATGGACATGGAACGACTCATTCAAGCCGACGAAGTGAAGCTGCAGACGGAATCATTCGGCAAGCCTGGAGATCCGGCGCTGTTGCTGATCATGGGCTCGCAGGCCTCGATGGTATGGTGGGAAAAGGAATTCTGCGAGCTTCTGGCGGCAGGAGGACGGTTCGTCATCCGGTACGACAACCGGGATACGGGAAGGTCGTCGAGCTGGCCGCTAGGAACGATGGGCTACACTATGGCGGATATGGCAGATGATGCGATGCGGGTCCTTGATGCATACGGCATTCAGAAAGCTCATCTGGCGGGGATGTCGCTGGGCGGCTATCTGAGCCAATTGGCGGCTGTCCGGCATCCGGAGAGGGTGCTGACGGTGACGCTGATCGCGAGCTCGAATTACACGGAAGGCCTTCCTGCGATGGAAGACAAGGTGATCGAGTTCTTCACCCGGTCCGCTTCCCTGGATCTGTCGGACGCTCATGCGGCGGAACAGTTCGGCGTTGAAAAATGGAGACTGATCGTCGGAAGCCAGCGGAAACTCGACGAGTCCAGAATTCGCGGGCTCGTCCGTCAGGAAATCAGCCTTGCCGAATCTCTGCCGAGCATGGGCAACCATATGCTCCTGGGCGGGGGAGAAGAGGATGTGGCGCGCACCGAAGACATCCGGCAGCCCGCCTTGATCGTCCACGGAACGGAGGATCCGGTCCTTCCTTACGCACATGGGCTCGCGCTAGAGCACGCTCTTTCCAATGCCAGGCTGCTGCCGCTCGAAGGAGCGGGTCATGAGATCCATCCGGATGATTGGCCGGCGATCATCGAGGCGATGCTGGAGCTGACAGGCCCGCGCTGAGCCGCAAGCGAGGAGGCGGGAGGGCATCGAGTGCCCTTTGACGCGGAATGGAGCGGACGCCGCCGCCGCATCGACCAAAAAAGCTTCTCCAGAGAGGAATCCTCTCCGGAGAAGCTTTTTTCAGCAGGAGCAATTGAGAACGGGCTTGCGCGCGGCCAGCGTCTCGTCGAGCCGCCGCAGGACGGTCGTATAAGGAGCGTTGATGACGAGCTCCGGCGTCTCCCGCGCCTCGCGGGCGATGCGCAGCATGGCGTCGATGAAGCCGTCGAGCGTCTCCTTGCTCTCCGTCTCGGTCGGCTCGATCATGATGCACTCCTCCACGTTGAGCGGGAAGTAGATCGTCGGCGGGTGATAGCCGAAGTCGAGCAGCCGCTTGGCGACATCGAGCGTCCGCACGCCGTACGCCTTGAGCCCTCGTCCCGACAGGACGAACTCATGCTTGCAGACGCCAGGATACGGAATTTCAAATGCCTCGGCAAGGCGTGCCATCATATAATTGGCGTTCAGCACCGCGCATTCGCTCACTCGGCGCAACCCCTCCGGACCGTAGGAGCGGATGTACGTGTAGGCGCGGACGAGGATGCTGAAGTTGCCGTAATACGACTTGACGCGGCCGATCGACTGCGGACGGTCGAAGTCGAAGTAGTAGCTGCCGTCCGTGCGCTTTGCGACGACGGGCTTGGGCAGGAACGGGACGAGATGCGCCTTGACGCCGACCGGACCCGCTCCCGGACCGCCGCCGCCGTGAGGGGTGCTCATCGTCTTGTGCAGGTTGAGATGCACGACGTCGAAGCCCATGTCGCCGGGACGGGCGATGCCCATGATGGCATTGGAGTTGGCGCCGTCATAGTAGAGCAGGCCGCCGGCTTCATGCACGATTTCGGCGATTTCGACGATCTGCTCCTCGAACAGGCCAAGCGTGCTCGGGTTCGTCAGCATGAGCGCGGCCGTATCCGCGCCGACGGCGGCGCGCAGCGCGTCCAGGTCGACGAGGCCGTCGGGGCCCGACTTGACCGTCACCGTCTCCAATCCCGCGGTCGTGGCGCTGGCGGGATTCGTGCCGTGGGAGGAGTCCGGCACGATGACCTTGGAGCGCGCTTCGCCGCGGCTCTCGTGGTAGGCGCGGATCATCATGAGCCCGGTCCACTCTCCGTGCGCGCCGGCGGCGGGCTGCAGCGTCACGAAGTCCATGCCGGTCAGCGCGGCGAGATCGTCCTGCAGCGTATGGAGCAGCTCGAGCGCTCCCTGAATGCTCTCCTCCGGCTGATACGGATGGATGCGGGCGAAGCCGGGCAGCTTGGCCGCGTCCTCGTTGATTTTCGGGTTGTACTTCATCGTGCAGGAGCCGAGCGGGTAAAAGCCGTTGTCCACGCCGAAATTGCGCCGGGAAAGCTCGGTATAGTGGCGGACGACGTCGACCTCGTACACCTCCGGCAGCGAAGCGGAATTACGGCGAAGCCGGCCGTTCGGCAGCAGCTCGGCCAGCTCCTCGTCCTCCGGCACGTCGCATGGCGGCAGCGAGAACGCCTCGCGTCCTGCGCGGCTCATCTCGAAGATGAGCGCCTTTTCGGGCTTCACGTCGACGGAGCCGGCGAGCCGCAGCTCGGCCAGACGCTCTGGGGTCGGATTCGGTTGGCTCATGTCAGCGCCTCCTTTCGGGTCAGCCGGTCGAGCGCGGCGGCGAAGGCTTCGATCTCCTCGCGCGTCCGCTTCTCGGTGACGGCGACGAGCATATGCCCCGCGAGCTCGGGATACGACCGGCCCAGGTCGTAGCCGCCGAGGAAGCCTTCTTCCAGCAGCGCGAGCTCGAGCTGGCGCAGGTCGGTTCCTTCGGGAAGCTTTACGACGAATTCGTTGAAGAAAGGCGTATCGGCGAAGGAAAGGGAGAAACCTTCCAGCCCGCCGAGCGTCCGGGCCGCATGGCGCGCCTTGCGCAGATTCAGCTCCGCCGTCTTGCGGAAGCCCGTCTTGCCCATGACGCTCAGATAGATGCTGGCGCACAGGGCGAGCAGAGCCTGGTTGGAGCAGATGTTGCTCGTCGCTTTCTCGCGGCGGATATGCTGCTCCCGCGCCTGCAGCGTCAGGACGAAGCCGCGCTTGCCGTCCCGATCCACGGTCTGGCCGACGATACGGCCGGGCATCCGGCGCATGAGCGGCTCGGCGACGGCGAAGTAGCCGCAGGTCGGGCCGCCGAGCGAGCTCGGGATGCCGAGCGGCTGCGCGTCGCCGACGACGATGTCCGCGCCGAGCGCGCCCGGCGCTTCCAGCAGGCCGAGCGAGAGCGGATTGGCGCTGACGACGAACAGCGCGCCGGACTCATGGGCGAGCGTGCCGAGCGCGGCGAGATCCTCGACCGTGCCGAGGAAGCTCGGCGACTGCACGAGCACGGCGGCGGTCGATTCGTCGACCGCCGCGGCCAGCGCCTGGGGATCGGTCAGGCCGTCCCGCAGTCCGACCTCGACGACATCGAGCCCGAGCCCGCGTGCCGTCGTGCGCACGATCTCGCGCGCTTCGGGATGCACGGCCCGGGAGACGACGACGCGCTTGCGGCGGGTATGGGCGGAGGCGAGCGCTGCCGCTTCGGCGAGCGCGGTCGCGCCGTCGTACATGCTCGCGTTGGCGACGGCCATGCCGGTCAGCTCGCAGATGTACGACTGGAACTCGAAGATCGCCTGCAGCTCGCCTTGGCTGATCTCCGGCTGGTAAGGCGTGTACGCGGTATAGAATTCGGAGCGCCCGGCCAGATGCGGCAGGACGGCCGGGATATGGTGGTCGTACAGGCCGGCGCCGAGGAAGCTGACGGCCGTGTCGGCGTCGGCATTGCGCCCGGCGAGCTGCTTGAGATGGCGCATCAGCGACCATTCGTCGAGCGCGCCGGACATCGGCAGCGTGCCGGAGTAGCGGATGGAGGCAGGGATGTCGCGGAACAGCTCTTCGACCGAGGAGACGCCGATCGTCTCCAGCATTTCGGCTTGATCCTGCTCGGTCATCGGGATGTAGCGGTGGGGACTGGTCATCGTTGAGGGCTCACTCCTTGTCGGTTCGGGCCGGCGGCGCCGTTCTTCGGTAAAATGGGGCGGGAACGACGGCGGCCTTCAGCCGCTTGCCTCGGATCTCGACCTCGAGCTCGGTGCCGACCGCGGCATATTCGGCCTGGATCAGCGCCAGCCCGAGGCTGCGCTTCAGCGTCGGGGACTGCGTGCCGGAGGTGATCTCTCCGATGCGCGTTTCTCCGCTGTACACGGGATAATGAGAGCGCGGAATGCCGCGCTCCAGCAGCTCGATGCCGACGAGGAGGCGAGGGACGCCGGCGGCTTTTTGCGCCAGCAGCGCGTCGCGGCCGACGAACGGCTCGCCGCCCAGCTTGACGAACAAGCCGAGTCCGGCCTCGAGCGGCGTGATGTCGGCCGACAGCTCCTGGCCGTACAGCGCGAGCTTCGCCTCGAGCCGCAGCGTGTCGCGGGCGCCGAGCCCCGCCGGCTCCAGGCCGAGCGGAGCCCCTGCCGCCAGCAGGCCGCGCCACAGGCGCACGGCATCGCCGGAGGCGGCATACAGCTCGAAGCCGTCCTCGCCGGTGTAGCCGGTGCGCGAGAGCAGCGCCTTGACGCCGCATACGTCGGCTTCCCGCAGGAAGCGGAACGGCTTGAGCTCGGCAAACGGAGCGTCCGTGCAGCGGGCGAGAATCTCGGCGGCCAGCGGTCCTTGGAGAGCGATCAGCGCCGTTTCGTCCGAGCGGTCCTCGATCGTCACGTCGCCGATCAGATGCTCTTGCAGCCAGGCGAGATCCTTTTCGATGTTGGAGGCATTGACGACGAGCAGATACTGGTCTTCGGAGATGCGGTAGACGAGCAGGTCGTCGACGACGCCGCCGTCCGGACGGCAGAGAAGCGTATACTGGGCTTCTCCGTCCTGCAGCCGACGGATGTCGTTGGTCGTGACCGCCTGCAGGAAGTCGGCGGCGAATTGCCCCGTGACGAGGAATTCGCCCATATGCGACACGTCGAACAGGCCGGCCCGCTGGCGGACGGCCTCGTGTTCCCGGATGATGCCGCTGAACTGCACCGGGAGCTCCCAGCCTCCGAAGTCGATGCACCGCGGCTCGCCGGTCTCGGCATAGACGGGGCGGAGCGGAGTCGTGCGCAGGTTGGCCATGCAAGGTTCCTCCTCGCGATTCAGTCGTGTGGCGAAATTGTCGATCCGCAAAAAAAGGACAGGGCGGAAAACGCGGTCAGGCTGTCCGAAGACATGCCTGCCGGCTCGTTTTCCGCTCTGTCCTTTGTACCTGAGAGTTGCCCCGATGCCGATCCTCCGAATCGCTTCGGCCTGCCGGCGGCAGGTTTCCCCTTTGGTGACGACCGCCCGCCGGCATGCTGCCGGACGCGAAAAAGCGCTCGTTCTCTCCAGAGTCGCGTCCTGCAGAGGTCCTTTTGCCTGAGAGATTCCCCTGCGCTACGTCAAGGTTACTCCTTCGGCGCCGCCTTGAACTGCCGGCGATCTCTCCCGCTGCGCTCATCCGCTTATTTACGATCTCTTCCAGTTTGCCGGATCGGACAACCCGGTGTCAATAACCATTCGTTCCGGGAACGGCAAAGATTGACAGGCTTCCCGCCGATCGTTTACGCTTTCCGCATAGACGGCTCTTCGAGGCCGAGGAGAAAGGATGAGCGTCCAGTGAGTGAGATTCGTCAAGGCTTGGGCTACACGGAGGAGCATGAATGGGCATCCGCAGCGGGAGAGAACGCCGTCCGGATCGGCATTACCGACCATGCGCAGCATCAGCTCGGCGATATCGTTTTTGTCGAGCTGCCCCGGCCCGGCGATCGGGTGGAAGCGGGACAGCCGCTCGGCACGATCGAGTCGGTCAAGACGGTATCGGACCTTTATGCGCCGGTGAGCGGCACGGTGGCGAAGGTGAACGACGCGCTCTCCGATTCGCCGGAGCTCGTCAACTCGGAGCCTTATGACGGCGGCTGGATGCTTGAGATCGAGACGGACGGCAGCGCGGCCGAGCTCGTGGCGTCGCTGCTGGACGCCGACGCTTACGCCGGGCGGACCGACTGACCAGGCGCGCGTTCCGGGAGGCAATCGGCTCCCGCGCAAGACCTGGCGAAGCAGGGATGGGGCATGCCCCATCCCTGTTTTTTCATTTCTTTTTTCGGTAAAGAACGACTGTAAACAAAATCATTAATTGCTCTCGCCGGTCCAATATGGGTAAGATGAAAAGGACCTGCCGGCCATAGGCCATGCCGGCCTCGGTCGAACCAGACTAGACAAAGGCTGAAAAAGCCTAGGAGGGGACCACTGTGGAACAAACGCTGTCGGCCGCCGCTTCCCCGCAGGAAGAAGCGCCGCAATTCAAAGTCGTACCGATCATGGCCGCGCTGCTCATCAGCGGCTTCATCGGCATGTTCAGCGAAACTGCGCTGAACATCGCCATTACCGAGCTGATGGCTCTCTTCAACGTGGAGCCGGCTACCATTCAATGGCTGACGACCGGCTTCCTGCTCGTGCTTGCTATTCTCGTTCCGGTCTCGGGACTGCTGCTTCAATGGTTCACGACGCGCCAGCTGTTCATCGCATCGCTGTCGTTCTCCATCGTCGGCACGCTGCTCGCCGCGCTGGCGCCTGGCTTCGAGGTGCTGCTCATCGCCCGTCTCATCCAGGCGGTCGGCACCGGCCTGCTGCTGCCGCTCATGTTCAATACGGTGCTCGTCATCATCCCGCCGCATCGCCGCGGAACGGCGATGGGCATCATGGGCCTCGTCATCATGTTCGCGCCGGCTGTCGGTCCGGCGATCGCCGGCCTGTTCCTGGAGTACTCGTCCTGGCGGACGATCTTCTGGACGGCGCTGCCGCTGCTCGTATTCGCGCTGATCTTCGGCATCGTCTTCATGCGCAACGTGTCCGAGCTGACCCGTCCGCGCATCGACCTGCTGTCCATCGCGCTGTCGAGCATCGGCTTCGGCGGCATCGTCTACGGCTTCAGCAGCGCGGGCGAGGGGGAGCATGGCTGGAGCAGCCCCAAAGTCATCATCGGCATCGCTCTCGGCGCGGTCGGGCTGCTGCTGTTCATCCTCCGCCAGCTGCGCATGAAGCAGCCGATGATGAATCTGCGCGCGTTCCGCTATCCGATGTTCACGATGGGAACGCTGATCATTTTCGTCTCGATGATGATCATCCTCTCGACCGTCATGCTGCTTCCGATTTATCTGCAGACGGGCATGGGGCTGCTGCCGCTTGCGGCCGGCCTGCTGATGCTGCCGGGAGGGCTCGTCAACGGCCTGATGTCGCCGATCATGGGCCGCCTGTTCGACAAGTACGGGCCGCGCTGGCTCGTCATCCCGGGGCTGGTGCTCGTCATCGCCATCCTCTGGCTCATGACCGGCATCGAGCCGACGACGTCCAAGGGCGAGATCATCGTGCTGCATTCGCTGCTGTTCATCGGCATCTCGATGATCATGATGCCGGCCCAGACGAACGGCCTCAACCAGCTGCCGCGCGAGCTTTATCCGGACGGCACGGCGATCATGAACACGCTCCAGCAGGTGGCCGGAGCGATCGGCACCGCGCTGGCGATCAGCGTCCTGAGCGCCGGCCAAAAAGCGTATTATGCCGACAACGGCATCGCGCCGGCGGATTATTTGAGCAAGCTGCCGCAAGCGATGACGCAAGGCGTGCAAGGCGCGTTTCTGATGACGATCGCTTTCGCCGGGCTTGGCCTCCTGCTTTCCTTTTTCATCAAGCGCGTCAAGGTCAGCAGCCCGGAAGGCGGTCCGCAAGGTCCGATGCATTGACGGAGCAATGCCGGCATTCGGCTTGCTCTGCCGCAGATCAGCCCGTATCCTAGAGGATGCGGGCTTTTCCATATTTAGAGACAGGCTGATGCGAGAGCCAGTTGACAGCTGGGTTCGAATCGGTTATTTATTAATTAATAAATAAAAGGAGACGAGGATGACACCAGCAAAAGGGGAAGCGGGAGACCGTCGGCGTCAGATTTTGGATGCAGCGGCAGCATTGTTTGCCGAGCAGGGGTATTACAAGACGACAACGGCGGATGTCGCCCGCGCGGTAGGCGTAACCCAGCCTTATGTGTTCCATTTCTTCAAGTCGAAGGAAGCCTTGTACCTCGCCGTCCTGGAGAGCGCGGCGGAGCGGATCAAGTCGGCGTTCGCCGAGGTGGATGCGCCGGCGGCGGAGCTGGAGGGAGCGATGGGCCAGGCGTTTTACGGCTTGCTCGCCAGCGGCTGCCGCAGCGAGGTGCTGCTCTGCATGACGGCCCATGCGATCTCGGACCCGACGATCCGAAATTTCGTCAGCGAGGAGTTCGCACTCATCCATCGGCGAATCGGGGAGCGCTTCCGCCGGGCAGGCTTGCCGGACCCGGAGTTCAAGGCCATTTCGTTCATCGGCATGGGCCTGGCGATCGCGCTCGCGGAGCTTCTGGCCCTGCAAGAGCAGATGCTGGCCTGCATGGAGTCCTCGTTTGAAGGCTGAGCCGCAGCGATGCGGCTTTTCTTTCGGACATGTATTTATTGATTAATAAATAAAGGAGCGGATTGACATGACGCAGATTTACCCGGGAAGATTCACGGCGGAGATGGAAGGATCGTTTGTCGTTTTCATCATCGGCATGAGGATCAACAAGCTGCTCGCGGTGCATAAATGGCTGCCGGTCGCGAAGGCGATGCCGCCGATGCTGAAGGAGCTGCATCAGCATCCGGAGCTCGGCTTCATCAGCCATGAGCTGCTGCTCGGAGCGCGCGGCGTGACGACAATCCAATACTGGCGGACCTACGAGCAGCTGGAGCGCTATGCGCGCCAAGGACAGCATCTGGAGGCATGGCAGCGGTTCAACCGCGCGGTCGGAAACGACGGGACGGTCGGAGTGTTCCATGAGACTTATTTGATCGAGCCGGGATGCTCGGAAAGCATCTACGTGAACATGCCGCGCACGCTGCTGGCCAAAGCGGGCAGCCATATGCCGGTCGGCAAGGGACGCCATGATTCCCGGGAGCGCCTTAAGGCCGATAAAGGCCTGAACTAGAGAATATTCCCCCTGCCGCAGTCGGATCGCCACCCTTCCGCCCGGCTCCGCTGCCTGAGATAGTAGAAGGGAGCCTGCAAGCAGGCAGGTGTCCTCCGGGTAACAAACGGCTATAGCCAAACTGGCAGCGTTCGGGGCATTGACGGATGCCGCGAGGCGGTGATAAATTGGCAAAGTGGACTCCGGCCGCGAGGCGGCTGGGCTTTGCGAAACCCATTCCGAGGAGGATTACGATGCAAACGACGACCGATCGCCATCAATCGTTTGAATTCGGCTTGAAGCGTAATCCTGCGGCAGAATGAGGATCATTCGATCATCCTCGCGCGCGGTTACGTTCCTGTAACCTTGCGCTTCCATCAGGCTCGGCCGCCTTGCTCCGCATCGTTCGTCCTTTCCCGGACGGACGCGGATCAGCGGCCGCCGGGCTCCAGGCGCATCGCTTACGGGCGATGCGTCTTTTTTTCGGCATGGATGATCCGAACCGACAATCGATGAAACCGGCGGCCCTCTTCCGAGGCGGCCGCCCGAAAGACGAGGTGGGATTTTGTTCAGCGTCATTGGCAAGCTGGGCTGGTTTTTCCGGCTCGAATGGAAACGATACACGATCGCGATTACGCTGCTGGTGCTGGTCGGCATGGTCGAGGTGCTTCCTCCGAAGCTGCTCGGCTACGCGGTCGACGGCATCAGCCAGGGCACGCTGGCGAACGACAGGTTTTTCCTGATCGTCGCTGGTTGGCTCGCCATTACGGTGATCAGCTACTTCGTCACCTACATCTGGATGTCCCGTCTGTTCGGCGGGGCGAACGTGCTGGAGCGGCTGCTGCGCGGCAAGCTGATGGGGCATTTCCTCAAGATGACCCCGACCTTCTACGAGCGCAACCGCACCGGGGACCTGATGGCGCGCTCTACGAACGACCTGTGGGCGGTCTCGGTGACAGCGGGCTTCGGCATCCTGACGCTGATCGACTCGACGGCGTTCATGCTGACGATCCTCTTCATGATGGCGGTGCTCATCAGCTGGAAGCTGACGCTGGCGGCGCTGCTGCCTTTGCCGATCATCGCGATCGTCATGGGCATCTTCGGCAAGCTGATCCACGAGCGGTTCATGAAAGCCCAGGACGCGTTCGGCGAGCTGAACGACGAGGTGCTGGAGTCCGTATCCGGCGTGCGCGTCGTCCGCGCCTACGTGCAGGAGTCGGCGGACCGCGACCGGTTCCACGCCAAGACGAGCGAGGTGCTGTCGCGCAACATCGCGGTCGCCAAGATCGACGCTTTGTTCGAGCCCGTCAACAAGATTCTCGTCGGACTCAGCTACATTATCGGTCTGGTGTACGGCGGCGTGCTCGTGTTCCAAGGCGAGATCACGCTCGGCGATCTGATCTCGTTCAATATTTTCCTCGGCATGCTGATCTGGCCGATGTTCGCCATCGGCGAGCTCATCAACATGCTTCAGCGAGGCAACGCTTCCCTCGACCGGGTCGAGGAGACGCTTGGCGCGCGCGCGGACGTGCAGGACGAAGGCGAACTTTCGGACCTGGAAGCGCCGGGCGCGATCGAGCTGAACAACTACACGTTCCGCTATCCTTCGTCCCCGGAGGATAATCTGAAGGACATCTGCTTCTCGCTGCCCAAGGGAGCGACGCTCGGCGTTGTCGGGCGTACGGGCAGCGGCAAGACGACGCTGCTCAAGCAGCTGATCCGCGAGTACCCGATGGGCAGCGGAGAGCTGACGATCGGCGGCGAGTCGATCGACCGGCTGCCGCTCGACCGCCTGCACGGCTGGTTCGGCTACGTGCCGCAGCAGCCGATCCTGTTCTCCCGCTCGATCCGCGAGAACATCCTGTTCGGCAGCGAGAACGCGACCGACGCCGATCTCGAGCGCGCGCTCGTCCGGGCGTCGTTCGCCAAGGACATCCTGTTCCTTCCGGAAGGGCTCGAGACGCTCGTCGGAGAGAAAGGCGTCGCCCTGTCCGGCGGGCAGAAGCAACGGGTGAGCATCGCACGGGCGCTGATCGCCGATCCGGAGATTCTGCTGCTCGACGACGCGCTGTCGGCGGTCGACGCCAAGACCGAGGCGGAGATCATCGAAGGAATCCGTACGGAGCGCGCGGGCAAGACGACGATCATCACGACGCATCGCCTGTCCGCCGTGCAGCACGCGGAGCTTATTCTCGTCCTCGACGACGGCCGCATCGTGCAGCGCGGCACGCATGACGAGCTGCTGCAGCAGGGCGGCTGGTACCGGGAGCAGTACGACCGGCAGCAGCTGGAGGCCTATGTGGAGTCCTGATCGGCGGAAGGCCGGCCAGGCAAGGAAAGATCATCATTCAGTTCGAAGCAAAGAAGGTGAGCGAGCATGACCGAAACGACGACAGCAGGTCCCGGAACGGGGAAGCGGCTGCTGAGATATGCCTTATTTTATAAAAAGCCCATTTTGATCGCCCTTGTCTTGCTGGCGCTGGCGGTGTGCGCCGAAATGGTCGGCCCGCTGCTGGCGAAGCGGATGATCGACAACAACATCCTCGGCATCGAGCGGACCTGGGTCGAGGTCGAGCCGGGCACGAAAGATTCCGTCGCGTACGACGGAATGTCCTACAAGCGGATCGACCGGCTGGAGCCGGGCGAAGGCGGGGCAGGGCGCCTGTCCATCGTGCAGGAGGGGATGAGCTTCTACGCTTATCCCGACGCCTTGCCGGAGGGCAGCGACGCTGCGGTCGCGGACGGCGTGCTGACCGTCAGGACGGGCGCAGGCTCCATCGAGACGCCGGTCGAAGCGATGAGCCGGGAGCAGGTGTACGCTTTCTACAAACCGGAGATCCGCCCGCTGCTGCAGCTGGCGGCCGCCTACTTCGGCCTTCTCATCATCGCGGCCTTCTTCACCTACGGGCAGAAGCTCATGCTGCAGACGACGGCCAACCGGATCGTGCAGCGCATGCGCGAGGACGTGTTCGCCCATACGCAGCGCTTGCCGGTGAACTATTTCGACAATCTGCCGGCAGGCAAGGTCGTCTCCCGGATCACGAACGATACCGAAGCGGTGCGCGAGCTTTTCGTCGCGGTGTTGGCGAATTTCTTCAGCGGCATCATCTATATGGCGGCGATTCTCGGAGCGCTGTTCGTCCTCAGTCCGACCATGGCGCTGTTCGCCTTGCCGATGATTCCGATCCTGATCCTCTGGATCTATTTCTACCGTCGCGTGGCGGGCCGGTACAACAGCATCATCCGGGCCAAGCTGAGCGACATCAACGCGATGATCAACGAATCGATCCAAGGCATGAGCATCATCCGCGCGTTCCGCCGCCAGCGCAAGACGGCCGAGGAGTTCCAGCAGATGAACGACGAGTTCTTCTCCTATAAGATCAAGCTGCTCAAGGTAGACGCCTGGACGTCGCACAACCTCGTCAACGTCATCCGCAACATCATCTTCCTGATCGCGCTCTGGATGTTCTGGGGAGACGATCTCGGCAAGCTGGTGACTGTCGGCGTCATGTACGCCTTCATCGACTACATGAACCGGATGTTCCAGCCGATCGTCGGCATCGTCAACCAGCTGACGAACCTGGAGACGGCGCGGGTATCCGCAGGACGCGTCTTCGAGCTGCTCGACGAGCCGGGCGTCGACGTCGACGAGGGCAGGATGCCGCGTTACAAGGGGGAGGTGGCGTTCGAGAACGTGACCTTCGCCTACAAGAACGACGACTATGTGCTGAAGAACATCTCGTTCGCCGCCCGTCAGGGAGAGACAGTCGCTCTGGTCGGCCATACCGGCTCGGGCAAGAGCTCCATACTGAACCTGCTCTTCCGCTTCTATGATATCGAGCAGGGACGTATCTCCGTCGACGGGATCGACGTACGGGACATTCCGAAGCAGCAGCTGCGCCAGCATATGGGCATCGTGCTGCAGGATCCGTTCCTGTTCACCGGCACGATCGCCTCCAACGTCAGCCTCGGCAACCCGGCCATTTCCCGCGAAAAGGTCGTACAGGCGCTGAAGGATGTCGGAGCGTACGAGATGTTCCTGCGCTTCCCTCAAGGCATCGACGAGCCGGTCATCGAAAAGGGGAGCACGCTGTCCGCCGGACAGCGGCAGCTCATCTCCTTTGCCCGCGCGCTCGCCTATGATCCGGCGATCCTCATCCTGGACGAGGCGACGGCCAGCATCGACACCGAGACGGAGTCGATCATCCAGCGGGCGCTGGACGTGCTGAGCCAAGGGCGCACGACGTTCGTCATTGCCCATCGACTGTCTACGATCCGCGCGGCGGATCAGATCCTCGTGCTCGACCGCGGCGTCATCGTCGAACGGGGCAATCATGAGCAGCTGATGGATCACGGCGGCAAATACTACGCCATGTACCAGCTCCAGGCCGGCGAGGGTCTGGGCGTCAAGGTTTCCTGATATAGAAAGGCTCCGGCTGGCAGCAGCGGAGCCTTTTTCATTATCTTTTAAGTTTTTTTGCAAAAAGGGTTGCGCAAATGTGAATGGGCATGGTATATTCTAATTCCGGCCGAGAGATACACGGTTGGGACGCGGAAAACGGACAAGCTGTCCGGGCGAGCGTCAAAGCGAATTTGTTCTTTGAAAACTGAACAACGAGTGAAGCAAGTCA
>NZ_AULW01000071.1 GCF_000422485.1 Paenibacillus pasadenensis DSM 19293 | reverse complement strand
CCGATCCGATGGCCGGGCCGCGTCTGGCCCTCGCCGGCAAACAGGATCTCCAGCGGCTGTCCGGCGCCCGTCTCCGCGCTGGACGCGACGCGATAGTAGAATTCCTTCACTCGCAAGCGCCTCCTTTATAAGGTAGATTGTATCCGCGACGGGCCTGATTGAACAGAAGAAGTCACATATATCCATATTCAGTTCACATGCTGCCATTCCGTGCAAGCTTTGCCGGACGTATACTGAGACTGTAACGAGCGCGGCGGCAAGCGTGGAAGCGGCGGCTCAGAACCTTTGATGAGAGGCTGACCGGGCCCGATTTGTCTATAATGACCAATTCCGAGAAAAGGATGATTGAACATGGCGGATTTGAAACAGCTGACGGATTCGTTCCTGACTTTGTTTGGCGGAGAGGCGGAGAACATCCGCTTCTACCAGGCTCCGGGCCGGGTCAATCTGATCGGCGAGCATACCGACTACAACGGCGGCTACGTTTTCCCGGCCGCGCTCACGTTCGGCACGACGCTGCTGCTGCGGCCGCGGGAGGACCGCCTGCTGCGGTTCGCCTCGACGAATTTCCCGGACAAGCGGTTCGACGTGGCGCTGGACGGCATCGCGCATCGCGAGGAGGACGACTGGAGCAACTATCCGAAGGGCATCGTCCATGAGCTGCAAAAAAGCGGACGGGGACCGGAGAAAGGCTTCGACCTGCTCTACCATGGCGAGATTCCGAACGGCTCGGGCTTGTCCTCCTCCGCTTCGATCGAGGTCGTCACCGGCTACGCGCTGCTGACCGAAGGCGGGCATCCGGTCGACCTCACCGAGCTGGCGCTGCTGGCGCAGCGGTCCGAGAACGAGTTCAACGGCGTGCAGTGCGGCATCATGGACCAGTTCGCCGTCGCGAACGGCCGCGAGGGCCAGGCGATGCTGCTGATGTGCGACACGCTCGAGTTCCGCCACGTTCCGTTCGAGTCGGGCGACCATGTGCTCGTCATCGGCAACACCAACAAGCGGCGGGGACTCGTCGACTCCAAGTACAACGAGCGGCGCGCCGAATGCGAGCAGGCCGTGCAGGAGCTGCGCTCCGCCTATCCGGAGCTGACGCTGCTCGGCCAGCTGACGCCGGAGCAGCTGCGCGCCGAGGAGAGCCGCATCGCCAGCGAGACGGTGCGGCGCCGCGCGCGGCATGTCGTCGAAGAGATCGACCGCGTGCTGCAGTCGGTCGACGTGCTGGAGCAGGGCGATCTGGCGGCTTTCGGTCGGCTGATGAACGCCTCGCATGACTCGCTGCGCGATCTGTACGAGGTGACGGGCCGCGAGCTCGACGCGATGGTCGACGCCGCGCGCAAGGTGCCGGGCGTGCTCGGCTCGCGCATGACGGGCGCCGGCTTCGGCGGCTGCACCGTCTCGCTCGTCCATAAGGACAGCGTGGACCGCTTCCGCGAGCAGGTCGGAGCCGAGTACGCCGCGGCGACGGGGCTGCAGGCGGACTTCTACGTCTGCTCGATCGGCGACGGCGTGTCCCGGATCGACGTCTAGCCTTCGCGGACCATATGCCGGAGGCGGGGTTTGTCGTATGATCGTAGAGGCGGCAAGCCTGGCAGAGACCGCATGAGCTTGGGAGAGGAGAGATCAGCATGGCAGTTCTGGTAACGGGAGGCGCGGGCTATATCGGCTCGCATGCCGTAGCCGCGCTTTTGGAAAAGGGAGAAGAGGTCGTCGTCGTCGACAACCTCCAGCAGGGCCACCGCGAGGCCGTCACAGGAGGACGCCTGTACGAGGGGGATCTTCGCGACGAGGAGCTGCTGGACCGCATCTTCCGCGAGAATGAGATCGACGCGGTCATCCACTTCGCGGCGAACTCGCTCGTCGGCGAGAGCATGAAGCTGCCCGGCAAGTACTACCACAACAACGTATACGGCACGCTCTGCCTGCTGGAGGCGATGAACCGCGCCGGCGTGAAGCGCATCGTGTTCTCCAGCACGGCCGCGACGTACGGAGAGCCGGAGAGCGTCCCGATCCGCGAGAGTGACCGGACCGAGCCGACCAACGCCTACGGCGAGACGAAGCTCGCGATGGAGAAGATGATCCGCTGGTTCGAGACGGCCCATGAGTTCCGCTACGTCTCGCTGCGGTACTTCAATGCGGCCGGCGCGCACGAGAGCGGCAAGATCGGCGAGGACCACGATCCGGAGACGCATCTCATTCCGATCGTGCTGCAGACGGCGCTTGGCCAGCGGCCGCATATCTCGGTGTTCGGCGAAGACTATCCGACCGAGGACGGCAGCTGCGTGCGCGACTACATCCATGTCAGCGACCTGGCGGACGCGCATATCCTTGCGGTCGAGCGGCTGCGCAGAGGCGAGGCGAGCGCCGTCTACAACCTCGGCAACGGGCACGGCTTCTCGGTCAAGCAAGTGATCGACATCGCCCGCCGCGTGACCGGACGCGAGATTCCGGCCGTCATCGAGCCGCGCCGCTCCGGCGACCCGGCGGTGCTGATCGCCTCCTCGGAAAAGGCTCGCGCCGAGCTGGGCTGGAATCCGCATCGCAGCGATCTGGAGGCGATCATCGCCTCCGCCTGGGCCTGGCACCAGTCCCGTCCGCAAGGGTACCGCGGCTAAGGCGTGCAGGCAAGCACGCCCTAGTCCGGCCCGTTCCATCTAGAAAGGAGCTGCATCCCATGACAACGCATCAACCCGCTTCGTCCGCCGAGCAGGCGCTGCAGGCGGTCGAGGCACTGATCGCCGGCGCGCTGAGGCGCGGCCTGCTCGAGCCGCTCGACGCCGGCGCGGCCCGCAACGCCGTGCTCGACCTGCTCGGCTTCGACGCGCCGCTGCCCGGCGAGGAAGAACGGCCGGCCTGGAGCCAAGGCCTGCTCGAGCCGCCCGCCTGGGCGTCCGGCACAGCCGACGCCTCCCCGTCCGCCGACGGCCCGGGCATGCCGGTGCTGCTCGCTCCGCTGCTCGATTATGCGGCGGAAGCCGGCATCGTGCCGGACCGGACCGTGACGCAGCGGGATCTGCTCGATGCGCGCATCATGGGGCTGCTCCTGCCGAGGCCGTCGGAGACGCAGGCGCGCTTCGCCCTGACCGCGGCGAGCCAGGGCGTGGCGGCGGCGACCGACTGGTTCTACCGGCTCAACGTCGACAGCAACTACATCCGCATGGACCGCGTCGAGCTGAACCGGAGCTGGACGCATCCGACGGAGTACGGCGAGCTGGAGATTACGGTGAACCTGTCCAAGCCCGAAAAGGACCCCGCCGAGATCGCCCTGCTCAAGACGCTGCCTCCGTCGAGCTACCCGAAATGCCTGCTCTGCAAGGAGAACATGGGCTACGCGGGACGCGCGGACCATCCGGCCCGCCAAAACCACCGCATCCTGCCGCTCCAGCTGAGCGGCGAGGCATGGTTCCTGCAGTATTCGCCTTATGTGTACTACAAGGAGCACTGCATCGTGTTCCGCGCCGAGCATGTGCCGATGGCGATCAGCGAGGAGAGCTTCGGACGGCTGCTCGACTTCGTCCGGCAGCTGCCGCATTATTTCGTCGGCTCCAACGCCGACCTGCCGATCGTCGGCGGCTCGATTCTGAGCCATGACCATTTCCAGGGAGGCCATCATGCGTTCCCGATGCAGACGGCGCCGATCGAGGCGAGCTTCCGCCATCCCGGCTACGAGGATCTCCGCTTCGGCATCGTCCGTTGGCCGATGAGCGTGCTGCGCGTCAGCGGCAGCGATCCGGACCGGCTGCGGCGGGCCGCGGGCGAACTGCTCGCGGCCTGGCGAGGGTACAGCGATCCCGAGGCGGAGGTGCTGGCGTCCAGCGTCCAGAACGGCGAGCGGGTGCCGCACAACACGATCACCCCGGTCGCCCGCAGAGGAGCGGACGGCTCCTACGAGCTCGACCTCGTGCTGCGCAACAATCGCACGAGCGAGCGGCATCCGGAGGGCATTTTCCATCCTCATCGCGAGCTGCATCATCTCAAAAAGGAGAACATCGGCCTGATCGAGGTGATGGGACTGGCCGTGCTGCCCGGCCGGCTGAAGCAGGAGATGGAGCTGCTCGCCTCCTGCCTGGACGGCTCGGCCTCGTGGGAGCAGGCGCTGGCGGAAGGACCGCCGACGATGGAGCAGCATCGGCTCTGGCTGGAGGAGCTGCAGGCTTCGGCCGGCGGCGCGGCGCTGGAGCGCGGAGAGGCGCTGCGGCTCGTGGAGGCTTCGGCTGGCGACAAGTTCCTGCAGGTGCTGCGGGATGCGGGAGTGTACAAGCAGACCGGAGAAGGACGGGAAGCGTTCGGACGCTTCCTGGCCTCGGCCGGCCTCGTGCCGGCTGGTTGACCGAAGCGGCGGCGCAGGGTCGGAGCCGGAGCAAAAGCATCAGGACGAAGCCCGGGGGCGGGAGAGCCTCCGGGCTTCGTCTTTTTTGCATTCCGATCGAGGCGCATTCTGTCGAATCTGCATGAATGTGAACAAAATTTCTGGTCGAAATTTACCGATGTTCATAGATTGATCAAAAATGGCGTCATCAAGAGGTCAATTGTAAAAATAAATTAAAAAATCAATTGTAGAACGTTCGTTTCTATGGTATTTTTTTATATATAAACGTTAATAAATTGACTATTATCACGTTCGACATGTTAATGTGGAGGGGAAACGAAAACGATGCAAATTATGCCGCTTGAGGATTTTCTGAAATTGGACTCGGACGAACAGGTCGAGAAGCTGAAGCGCTGGAAGGCGGACTACACGCTCAAGGATATCCGCGAAGCCTGGAACTTCAAGCATTCCGCCCAGTACTACATGCTGCTCAAGAAGCTGCGCATCTACGAGCGCGTCGTCAACAAATCGGACAAGTTCTACCCGGACCAGCTGAACGGCAGCCAGGCTCCGGCGGGAGAGCGGACGAGCTTCTCCTACCCGGCCCGCGAGCAGAAGCTGCCGGCCGATCAGTTCGGCTACCAGCTGAACGTGACGCTGACGGGACCGGAGCTCGCCGACAAGCTGGAGCGCCTCGCGGCCTTCCTGCGCGGCGAGCAGAAGAGCGTATCCGTACGCCTCTCCGTGGAAGCGGCTGCCGAGGAGGCCGGCGCCTCCGAAGAGGGCCAGGAAGAAGAGCAGACGGCCGTCTAAGCCGGATCGCATCGCGCCATGAAACGCCAAACAAGGTACCCGCTGCTGCGCGCGGGTACCTTGTTTTGATGTCGGGCCTTTCCGGCGCGGGGCCGGATGAAGGGCGGGGACGGCGCTGCCGGCGCCGGCCGTCAGCCGACTCTGCGGAGCTTGCCGAGCTCGGAGACGAGCGCCTCCACCTCGGAGATGCTGAACGACGGCTTGGAGGCGACGACCTCGTACAGGTCGCGGATGTCCTCGTAGCGGTCGATGGAGAAGGAAGAGGCCTGCATCGCGGCGGCCGTCGCCATGCGGAGCTTCTCCTTGATCGCCTCGATCATGAATTCGACGTTTTGCTGGGTAGGCTCGTTGAGATCTGGCATAGGTTCCTCCTGTGGACTTGCTCTGCTTTCGGTCCATTGTATCATGAATGCCGGCCGCTCGCCGAGAGCTCGTTGAATCTGCTCCCGCACATCCGTTACAATGAAGCGAGACGGGCGGGTCAGGGAGCGGACGGCGGCATCAGGCGGCGCTCACCCCGCGTTAATGAGGGTGCGGATAATGAATCGTGAACCAAAAACGAACCGGATGGAAGATTCGGCCAAATGGGCTCGCGTGGACAAGGCCGGGCTGCAGACGTTTTTCGAGGCGGTGGCGGCCAAGTTCCCGGCTCGGGAGGACGTCGTTTTCCTCTGCATCGGCAGCGACCGCTCCACGGGAGATTCGCTCGGGCCGCTGGCCGGCTCGCTGCTGGCGGAGCTCGGCTTTCCGCGCGTGCTGGGCACGCTGGAGCATCCTTGCGACTCGGAGCAGGTCGGGCCGATCCTCGCGACGCTGCAGGAGGCGAGCTGCGTCGTAGCGATCGACGCCTGCCTCGGGAGGGCCGAGTCGACCGGACTGTATCTGGTGCGCAGCGGGCCGCTGCAGCCGGGCCAGGCGATCGGCCAGCATCTGCCGCCGGTCGGCGATTACAGCGTGGCGGCGGTCGTCAACACGCAGGGACATAAGCCGTATTGGATCATTCAGACGACGAGCCTGTACCGGGTGCTCGGCATGGCCCGCACGATCGCGGATGCGGCGGCGGCGGCCTGGCCGGGGGAGGACCGCGCGCCGGCAGGTTTGATGCCCGGCTCGCCGCGGCAATAAGGACGACTACATGCACGACGAAAGGATGAGGATGTCGATGTCGAACCGAACGCTCGCCAACCGCAGGCTTACGCTTCAAGGAGGCGCCGATCTGGCCTACCGCGACAACGGAAGAGGCGGCGAGGCCGGAACCGCGCTTGTGCTGCTGCACGGATTTTGCGGCAGCTCCGCCTATTGGGAGCCGCTGCTGCCGCTGCTCGAGCCGCATGGAAGGGTCATCGCGCTCGATCTGCGCGGGCATGGCCAGTCATCCGCCGCCGGCGAGGACATCATCGGCATGGAGACGCTCGCCGACGATGTCGCGGAGCTGCTGGAGTCGCTTGAGGTTGGCCCGGCGGTCGTGCTCGGCCATTCGATGGGAGGCTACGCCGCGCTCGCGCTGGCCGAGCGGCATCCGCAGCTGCTCGCAGGACTCGGCCTGATCCACTCGACGCCGCTGCCGGACAGCCCCGAAGCCCGCGAGGGCCGGGACAAGGCCGCGGCCGCGCTGGCTGCGGACGGCATCGTGCCGTTCGTGGACGGGCTCGTGCCGAAGCTGTTCGCGCCCGGAGCGGACGGCAGCCTGCTGGACAAGGCCAAGGAGATCGGCTACGGCACGGCCGCGTCCGCAGCCGCCGCGGCGGCGCGCGGCATGAAGGCTCGCCCCGACCGCAGCTCCGTGCTGCAGTCGCTGGAAGCGCCGCTGCTGCTCGTCGCGGGCAGCGAGGACGGCGTCGTGCCGCCGGCCAAGGCATTTGCCGCCGAGGCGCCCCGGACGCGCAAGGAAACGCTGGACGGAGCGGGACATATGAGCATGATGGAGCAGCCGGAGCGGCTGGCCGGACTTATCCGGGACTGGCTCGGCTTCTTGCCGGGGCAGAGCCGCTAGCGGGCGGTCCGGCCGGCAGTCGTCGCGAGGCATCATCGGAGGAGGGATCGCATGTTCCAGAGGGATTACATCATGCGGATGATCGAGGGCATGGCGCAAGTATCGGCGACGATCCTCGGCCTGCGCAAGGCCGGCAAGCAGGAGGAGGCGCTGCAGGTCGTCGAGGAGCTGCTCGACCGGCAGTTCGGCATGAACGGCAGGCTGCTCAAAAGCTTGTCCGAGGACGATCTCGTCCGCATGCTGTCCCGTTCCGGCGATCCGGACCCGTCCCTGCTGCTCGGACTCGGGCTGCTGCTGCGGGAAGAAGCGTCCGTACAGGACGACCTCGGCCACGAAAGCGCCGCGTTCCATACGCGGCTGAGGGCGCTGCATCTGCTGCTGCGAGCCTCTTCGTACGGCGCGGAGCCGAGCCCGGACGGCGACGCCGAGCGGCTGCTCGGGGAGCTGTCCGCCTATGAGCTGCCCCCGGACAGCAAGCGCCGGATCGCCGCTTGGCGCGAGGAGCAGGGGCGGTACGATCGCGCCGAGGATTTGTGGTACGAGCTGCACGAGGACGGCCGGCTGGAGCCGGGCGAGCTCGGTCGTTTTTACGGCCGGCTGCAGCATCTGACGGATGAGAGCCTGGAGCGGGGCGGACTGAGCCGCCAGGAGCTGCTGGAGGCGGCGAAGCCTTGGCTCGCCGAGACCGGCAAGGAATAGAATGCGACCGAGCGCCGGCAAGCGGCGCGGACGGCGGAAGCGGCCCCAGCCGGCAGATGCGGCTCGGGGCCTTGCTTTTCGCTGCGGGAACGAAAGGAGCCGAATGCAGGGATGATGAAAGAAGAGTGGGAACAGGCGCTGGAGGAGGCGGTCGGACAGGAGGCGCTGCTGCAGGCGACGTTCAGCGGAGCGAAGGGCTCGGCCGAGGAAGAAGGCGGCCTGCCTCCTCGCACGGTCGTGCGGCCGGTGCGGCTGAAGGCGGGACTGCGCTACCAGTTCGAAAAGCACTACCCGACGAAGGTGCTGCATGAGAACGTCGAGCCCGGCGACGCCGCCGGCCGCATGGCCGGACTGCTGCGCGCCGGCTACCGGCAGGCGCTCGTCAAGACCAAGGAGGCCGATCTGCAGGTCTTGATCTCCAAAAAAGGAAAAGCCGCGCTGCTGCGCAAGCCGCCGACCGGCAAGGCGGCGGCCGACGCTCCGTCGCATGACCGGATGAAGAAGCGGGTGCTGACGGAGGGCGAGGCGCCGGCGTTCCTGCAGGAGCTGGGCATCCTGACCCGCGAGGGCAAGGTGAAGGCGGACAAGCAGGACAAGTACCGCCAGATCAACCGTTTCCTCGAGATGGTGCAGGACGTGGCGGCAGAGCTGCCGACGGGGCGCGAGCTGACGATCGTCGACTTCGGCTGCGGCAAATCGTATCTCACGTTCGCCCTCTACCATCTGCTGGCCGTCGAGCAGAAGCGGCCGCTGCGCGTCATCGGGCTCGATCTGAAGGAGGATGTCATCTCGTTCTGCTCGGCGCTGGCGGAGCGGCTCGGCTACGACAGGCTGTCGTTCCAGGTCGGCGACATCGGCCAGTTCGGAGGGCTCGAGCAAGCCGACATGGTCGTCACGCTGCATGCCTGCGATACGGCGACCGACGCCGCCTTGGCCAAAGCGGTCGGCTGGGACGCCTCGGTCATCCTCTCGGTGCCCTGCTGCCAGCATGAGGCGTTCCGCCAGATCCGGAGCGAGCCGCTCGCGCCGCTGCTCGACCACGGCCTGCTCAAGGAGCGCTTCGCCGCGCTCGCCACCGATGCGGCTCGCGCTTCGCTGCTGGAGGCGGCCGGCTATCGGACCCAGGTGCTCGAGTTCATCGATCCGGAGCATACGCCCAAAAACCTGCTCATCCGCGCCGTCCGCCGCCGGGAGTCGGGCTCTGCCGCCGAGCATCGCCTCCGGAAGTGGGAGGAGTACCGCCGCTACCGCGACTCGCTGAGCCTTGATCCCGCTCTCGAGAGGATGCTCCGCAGTGCCGGAAGGCTCCCGGAATAAACGGCCGGACGTTGCCCGGCACCTGGAATCGGCCCTTCTCCCAAGCGTCAATCCGTGCTGGAATTGCCTCGATCCTGTGCTATAATGGAAGACAATGGAACGATGCAGGGATGGGTGAAGGGCTTGGAATCATGGATTTGGATTGATTTCAGTGTGTCTGTCTTCATGCTCGGCCTGTTTTTTTATATTTTTATTCATAATCCAATAACACGCCTGCATAAGGCGTATTTGGTTTTTCACTTTTTCATGCTCCTCTGGCCTCTCTCACAGTTTCTCCTCCAAACGACGACGATCGTCCAATACCAATTGCTTTTCCGTTCGATCTCTTACGCGGGGCTGTCGCTGCAAGGGCTCGGCTGGCTCGTCTTCGTCTGCTTCCTGACGGGACGCTCCTATCTCCTGACCCGGCGGACGCTTGCGCTGCTGGCCGGTCCGACCGCGCTGCTCGCAGCGCTCGTGCTGGCCGAGCCTCGGCAGTTCTTCCTCTTCTCCGGGGACGGCGCGGGCGCGGTGCAGCGGTTCGGTCCGCTGTCCTGGGCGCTGCTGGCCCAGCTCATGCTGATGGCGGGACTGTCGATCGCCTGCATCCTCTCGGCGCTGCGCGCAGGAACGACGCTTCGCCATCGCAAGCAGGTCGGGATGGCTCTCAAGGGGCTGCTGCTGTTCCTGCTTTTCGGCTGGCTGGACCTGCTCGTCAACGTCGTCTACGACAGCCGCTTTCCCGATATCTCCGGCATCTCCTCGGTCGGGCTCGCGCTGACCGCCCTCTATTTCTGCGTCTCCATCGACCGCTACCGCGTGTTCGACATCGTGCGCATCGCCCAGCAGGACATCGCCGATTCGATGTCGGCCGGCCTGCTCGTGCTCGACGCGGAAGGCACGGTGCTGGAGGCCAACCGCTCGCTGCAGCGTTATCTGTCCGTGCAGAGCGGGGACCGCTTCGATCTGGGCGCTTTTTTGCGCTCGCAAAAAAGGTCTTCCGGAGAAACGGCGGCGGAGCTCGGCCGAGCCGGCGAGGCGGTGGCGGAGCCGATCCTGCAGGAGCTGGTGCTGAGCGCCTCCGACCTGCCCGGCGCGCCTTTGCTCCACGTCCAGGTGCACGCTTCTCCGATTGTGTCGGGGGAGCGCGAGCTGCTGGGGCGGGTCGTCACGTTCCAGGACGTCTCGGAGATCCGCCAGCTCGTCGAGGAGAAGCATCGGCAGAACGAGATGCTGCAGCTCCGCAACCGCGAGCTGGTCCAGATCCAGGAGGAGCTGTTCCGGGCCAATCTCAAGCTGGAGGAGATGGCGACGACGGACAGCCTGACCGGCTGCTACAACCGCCGCTTTCTCATGCAGCGGCTGGAGCAGGAGGTGGTGGCGAACGTCCGGTACCGGATTCCGTTCGCGATCATCCTGTTCGACATCGACCATTTCAAAGGCATCAACGACCGTCACGGGCATCTCGTCGGGGACGAGGTGCTGCTGGAGACGGCGACGGCCGTCAAGGGCATGCTGCGTCGCTCCGACGTGCTCGCCCGTTATGGCGGAGAGGAATTCGCGGTTTATCTCCCCCACACGACCCGCCTGCAGGCCGAGCGCCTCGCCGAACGGCTCAAGATCGGGGTAGAGGCGAACCGGGTCGCTACGGGACGGCCGGGACTGACGCTGTCGATTACGATCAGCCTCGGCGTCTTGTCGGTCGAAAACGAGAGTCCGCTCGGAATCAAGGACCCGAAGGCCTATTTGCGGGAATTGTTCGAGGAAGCGGACGCCGCGCTATACGAGGCGAAGGGCAACGGGCGCAACTGCATGGTCGGAAGGAGAAGGGCCTAGGTATACTTCGGGACGTTCGACCCCCTCAAAGGAATGACAACTCTTCGAACCATTTGGTAGAATAGAAGGAAAATCCCGTATGTCAGCTCAATTCCGGCTGGACCAAAAGAAAGTGGAGCCCAAGCATGAGAAAAGTACAACTCGACCGCATCCAGCCCGGCGCGACGCTGGCCAAGCCGATCTTCCGCGAGGACGGCAACGTGCTGCTGGGGGCGGGCATGCCGCTGAGCGAGCGGTTCATCCAGCGGCTGCGCGATCTTGGCGTCGACATCGTCTATATCGAGGACGAGCTTACCGCAGGCATCGAGCCGAACGAGACGCTGCGCGAGGAGACCCGCCGCAAGGCGGCCGCGGCGATGCACAAGCTGGTCGCCGACCAGATGAGCCAGTCCGCCGTCAAGGGGCGGGCGGCACGGCCGGAGCTAGGCCGCGTCTTCCGGTCGGTATTCAGCGAGATCCTGAACGATGTCATGCGCCGAGAGGACGTGTTCGCCGGGCTGAGCGAGATCAACACCCACGACTCCTATCTATTCCAGCATTCGATCAACGTGGCGGTGCTGGCTGGCATCATCGGCATCGCCAAGGGCTACAACCGCAATCAGCTGGAGGAGCTCGGCATCGGCGCGCTGCTGTTCGACATCGGCATGACCAAGGTTCCCCGCGCCATCCTGGACAAAAAGGGACCGCTCACGGCCGAGGAGCGCAAGGTCATGGAGCGCCATGCGGTCGACGGCTACGATCTGCTCCGGAAGGAGCATGATCTGTCCCTGCTGTCGGCTCACTGCGCCCTGCAGCATCACGAGCGCTACGACGGCAGCGGCTATCCCCGCGGCCTGCGTGGCGGCGAGATCCACGAATACGCGCAGATCGTCGCCATCGCCGACGTGTTCGACGCGCTCACCTCGTCGCGGTCGTACCGCAAGCGCTATACCCCGTCGGAGGCGATCGAGTTCCTGTTCGCGGCCGGCAACACGTATTTCGACCTGGAGCTGGTGCGGCTGTTCTGCAGCCATATTTCCATGTACCCGGTGTCGACGACCGTGCTGCTCAGCACAGGCCAGATCGGAGTCGTCGCGCGCAATTTCCAGGTGGCTGTCCATCGTCCGGTCATCCGGATCATCCGCGAGGCTGGAGGCAGAGTGCCGGCCGAGCCTTACGAGATCGATCTGCGGGACCAGCTTCATGTGACGATCGTTCGCGAGATTTAGCTTGGCCACTAAGGATTGGGGAGGATCAAGATGATGCAGCCTGATTCAACGGCTCCCGCTCAAGCAGCAGAAGAGCCGGCAGCCGTACTTGCCGGAGACAGCCTGGAGACGACGCTCATACCCGCGCTGCTCCTCGGCAGCCGCACGCTCGTCGAGCAGCGGCAGCTGTCGGCGGTCGGCACGCTTACTCTGCTCGAAGGGGACTTGATCGAGATCGAGGCGGAAGGGCCCGAGCGGTTCCGTCTCGGCGAATCCGTCTGGCTGACGGTGGAGTCGCCGTCCGGCAGCTACCGCATGGCTACGCGCGTGATCGGCCGGCGCGCCAAGTCGCTCGCGCTGCTGTTCCCCTACGAGCGCTATCGGATCATGGACGAGAAGCGCATCCATCCGCGGGTCGAGGTGAACTGTCCCGGCCGCCTGCTCCTGGACGACGAGCGGCTGAAGCGCGAGCCGACGAGAGCGGATCTGCTCCGCTACAGATGGTCCGACGAGCTGCGGCATGAAGGTCTCGACGAGGCGCTGCTGGAGAAGCTCGTGCGCCTCATGGACGAGGAGGATCTGCATCTGCTCGAGGAGGAGGAGCGGTGCCGGCGGGAAAAGGCCGCGCGCGCCGAGATCGTCGTCTCCAACATCAGCCTGGAGGGCGTCGGCTTCCGCGCTGCGGGAGGCATGGAGCTGGAATGCCACGGCACCGTAGGCGCCGTGCTGGATCTCGGCTTCGAGCTGAGCTGCACGCTCGAGATTCTGTGGCGGCAGGACGCCGCAGGCGTGCTCAGCTACGGCGCGCGGATGAGCGGCTTCACCGCCGAGGGAGCGCGCCAGCTGAGGGCGTTCGTGCTTCACGAGCAGATGAAGCAGTATTATCAGGTGCGCCGCGGACTGGCGGCGGACGATGGCGCAGCCGCCGGTCTCGAAGCCGCGCCGGGCGAGGACGCGGAGCACTGACCGGCTTCGTCCGCGCGAATGGCGCGGCGGAGAGCGGCAGGCCAGGCGGGAAGCGCGGGCTTGCCCTGATGAGCGTGTTGGTTTTAATGCCGAAATAGCGAAACCGGAGAGCGTGCTCTCCGGCTTTTTTCGCTTTTCGCAATGGGACTGCCCCGTGCGCCGAAGCAAGGGAAGAAGGTCCCTTGCACGCGGGCTGGCCGGGGCCGATCGCCGAAGCAAGGGAAGAAGTTCCCTTGCTCGCTCGTCGGCGGGGTGACTCCTTTCATGTGGGAGCCATCCTTCATCGCTTGTTCGGCCGTCCCCTTAGCCAAGTGCGGCCGTCTAAGTCGCGCTCCGGCAGGCTAGAATGCTACCAAAGGCCGCGGCGATCGCCTGTTGGATCAACTAGGCGGCAGGTGCCGACTGAGCGGCGGAGGAGGGGCGGCAATTGGCGGATGGCATGGAGGCGGGAGAAGCGGATTCGAAGAGGGCGAGGGCGACGCTTCTCTTGGCTAGAGGTCCCCTTGCTCGTGCGAGGAGAACAGGTCGTAGAGCGGGAGCCAGAATGGTAGCAGGGAGAGCGGATACGGGACTTCGGCTCGCGCGCGCGGCGGGACTGGCGCGCATCTTGGAGTCGCAGCGCTGGCGCGACGAGCTGTTCCATCGGCTCGCGCGCGCGGCGGGACTGGCGCTGCTGCTGAGCGCGGCTTTTCGCCGCTCCGGCTGGTTTTTCGATCGCGACGGGCATGGCTTCGTGGCGCTGCTGGCGGCATTCGGGCTTGCCGCTTTTTTACGAGGAGACCCGGGAGGATGGCGCTTGGCGCAAGGGAGCAGGGGCGGCAGGCTGCCGCTCGCCGCGGCTTGCTGCATCGGACTCGCGCTGCTCTATGCGGCGCGTAGCCTCGGATCGCCGGTCTCCGTCCAAGGCAGCGTGGAAGAAGCGCTGCGCTGGCTTTCTTTCGGCTCGTTGGCCCTCGTGCTGGCGGCATGGCAACGGAAAGAGCGTCGGCCCGAATCGGCCGTATCCGCCACGGCCTGGGCGCTGCAAGGCTTTTCCGCCTTCGCGGCGGCAAGCTCGCTGGCCGCCTGGTGCGGCTGGATCGTCGGCCCTGACTTCATGCTGCGCACCGCCGACGGACGCTTGAGCGCCACGGGCGCCAGGCTCGCCGGCTACCTGCAGTACAGCAATGCGCTCGGCGCCTTCGCCGCCGCGCTGCTGGCGTGGCAATGGCTCGTTCTCGCGCGGAGCGGCTCGCCCCGGCTTCGCCGCAGCGCCGCTTGGCTGGCTCCGCCCTGCCTCGCCGTGCTGCTGCTGAGCGAGTCGAGAGGAGCGCTGCTGGCGCTGCTGGCGGCGGCGGTTCCGGGCTTGCTGCTGGCGCGCCGCTTGTCCAGCCGTGCGGAGCCGGGACCCGGCCGTTCCGCGCTCCGCGCGGAGCGGCTGCGCTGGCTCCTCGCGGCCTGGAGCAGCTTGCCGGGAGCAGCTGCGCTGGTCGCGATCGCCCGCTTCCGCGAGCGGTCGACGGAGGCGGCGCTCGCCCAGGACGCGGCCGTCTGGCTCGCCCTGCTGGCGGCTTCGGCAGCAGGCGCCTTCTGGATCAAGCGTACGATGGCGGCCTCAAGCGAGCGCTTGTCCCAGCCCGCTACGGCGGCGGCAGCTGGGCCTGCGGCCGTCCTGCACGCCGGCATCCGTTCCGCCGCCGTCCTGCTGCTCGGCGCCGCCGCGGCGCTCAGCCTGAGCCGCGGCGGCGGCTGGGACCGGTTCGATCCCGCCGAACCGACCTCGGCGGCGACCGGAGCGTCGCGTCTGCTGCTCTATCGCGGCGGCTGGGCCGCCGCCCGCGAATCCTGGCTGCTCGGCTACGGCGCCCGGGCGTGGGAGCTGCTGCGGGGCTCGTTCCAGTCGGCGCCGTATGCGGCCGGGGAAGTGCATAGCGGCTACCTCGACATGCTGCTGACCGCCGGGGCTCCCGGCCTCGCGCTGCTGCTGGCGCTCGGCGCTGCGCTGCTCGCGGCCGCAGGCGCGAAAGGCGCGCTCGGCGCCGTGCCGGCGGCCTCGCTGCTGCTGCATGCGGCGATCGACGTGGACATGTGCTACGGCGCCTACTGGCTGCTGCTGCTTGTCCTGTCGGCCGCAGGCGCGTCCCTCGCTCCGCCCGCGTCCGCTGCCCGGACAGAAGGCGGAGACGGCTAGGAGGCGCCGGCGTGGACGGGAGCGGGCCGCCGCGCAGGGCGGCGGCGCTCAGCCGCCGAAAGCATCCCGGAACGCCAAGCGCAGCCGCTCCGGCTCGACCTCCCACAGCTCGGCGATGTCGCCGCAGACGTTCTCGTCCCACCAATCGCACAGCTTTTTGCGGTTGTCGTGATTTTCGTGGACGAAGATCAGGTTGAGGCCCACTTTTTTCGTGTACAGCTTCTCCGCCTGCTCCATCTTCTCCTTGGGGATGAACGTCTTGAGCCGCTTGGCGGTCCGGTACAGCTCGTTGCTGCAGGCGCGCCGGATCTTGCGGGCCGTCGGCAGCTCGGCCGCGTGCTTCGTCTTGTGGCTGTTCATGGAGCCCACTCCTTTCGTTCTCCATCTATATGCCGGGACGGCTGCCTCGGTGCGGGGAAGGACGGGAGGCGCGCGCGCCTTCAAGCCGCAAGGAAAAGAGCCTTTCTTCTCGCTTCGGGAGAAGGAAGGCTCTTTCGTTTTTTTTCGCTTACTGGACGTGAATGTAGCCGACCATCGGGCCGCTGTGCTTGAGATCGGTGTGGATCTGGCATTCGATCGGGTACACGCCGGCCTTGGAGGCGACGAAGCTCACCTCGGTCGTCTCGCCTTTCTTGACCTCTCCGCTGACGCCGAGCCCCTTGATGGTGAAAGGATGGGAGGCTCCGTTCACGCCGCTGATGCGCAGCGTGACCTTCTCGCCCTTGGGCACGATGATCGTGGCCGGGCTCCATTGGTACACCTCGAGCTCCTCGCCGCCGCGCGTCGTCGTCTTGAATTCTCCCGTCACCATCTCATAGACATGTCCCGTATCCGGCTGCTGCGCGGCGGCCGAGGCGGGGAGCGGATCCCCCTGCTTCGGGTAGAGCTGCCAGCAGGCGAGCGCCAGGACGGCGATGGCGAGCGCGAGACCGGCCGTCCTTAGTTGGCGTTTCGTAATGATGATCGCTTTCATGCTTCGTCTCCCTTCTTGTCCGGTGCTGTCCTATTTTTATGCGGAGGACGGTCTGTCCATGCCAGCGGAAACGGGCCGATCCATCTATGGCATCTCTTGACAGCCCTATGATAGAATACCGATGACAGAAGCGGCTCGGACGAAAGCCGCGAGAGATGGAAATGAAGGAGTGGAGCGCATGCATCTGCTGCATGATCTGGTGGACAAGCTGCTCGGCATCGTCGAGCAGCTCGGTTATTTCGGCATCATCCTCGGCCTGGCG
This sequence comes from Paenibacillus pasadenensis DSM 19293, assembly GCF_000422485.1. Classification (GTDB taxonomy): domain Bacteria; phylum Bacillota; class Bacilli; order Paenibacillales; family Paenibacillaceae; genus Paenibacillus_O; species Paenibacillus_O pasadenensis. The sequence continues at coordinate 5,988 of NZ_AULW01000071.1, read as the reverse complement.
ATGGAGGTCATCCCGAGCGAGATCGTGCTCGGCTACGCCGGCTACATGGTCTCGACCGGCAGCATGACGTTTTGGCTGGCGGTGCTGTGCGGCACGGTCGGCGCGGTCGTCCAGCAGTGGATCCTCTATGCGATCGGCCTGTACGGAGGACGGCCCTTCCTCGACAAGTACGGCAAGTACATCAAGATCAAGCCGAAGCATATCGACGCGGCGGAGCGCTGGTTCGACCGCTACGGTCCGGGCATGGTGTTCACCGCCCGTTTCGTGCCCGTCATGCGCCAGGTGATCTCGATTCCGGCCGGCATGGCCCGGATGTCGCTGACCCGGTTCACCGTGCTGACGGCGATCGCCTCGCTGCCGTGGGCGATCCTGTTCGTGACGATCGGGCGCAGCCTCGGCAGCAACTGGGGCCAGATCAAGGAAAAGGCGGCCCCGTACACGATTCCGGCGATCCTCGTCGCGCTCGCGGTCATGATCGTTTATGCGCTTTTCAAGTACCAGCGCTCGCGCGGACGGACCGTCTGATTGAGCAGGCGAGCCGCCATTTGATACAATGAATGCAATCGATCCATAACCCAAGGAGTGATTCCGATGGCACGCAGCGTAGCCAGCAAGCTGAACCAAGGCATCAGCCCCCGGCAGTTCCGGGACGGCATGACGAAAAACAAGGATGCTTTCGACGACTGGTACGACAAGTTCGAATGGCCGAGCGAGGACGATCGGGAATTTTTCGAGCAGCTGAACAACCGCGACGACCTGCGCGTGCTCATCCTGATGGCCGAATGGTGCGGCGACGTCGTGCGCAACATCCCGGTCGTGTTCCGCGCGCTCGAGAATAGCGGCGTTCCGGTGGAGGTGCTCGTCATGGAGGAGCATCTGGACACGATGGACGAGTTCCTGACGATGGGCGGACGCTCCGTGCCGGTCGTCATCGTGGCGGATACCGGCGGCCATGTGCTCGGCACGTGGGGACCGCGTCCGGAGCATGTGCAGGAGGCGATGAGGGCGTTCAAGCGGGACAATCCGGACCGCGAGGCGCCCGACTACCAGGAGAAGCTGTCGCTGACGCGGCAGGAGATGGGACGCCGATACGGAGAAGGAACCGGCTATCAGGCGGTCATCGTCCGGGAGCTGCGCGAGCTCCTCTCCTCGTTCTGATGGCGGCGATGAAGATCGTCCCGTTCGTGCTCGGACCGATCCAGACGAACGGCTATCTGCTCGTCAACGAGGAAACGAACCGGGCCGTCGTCATCGACCCCGGCATGAACCCGAAGCCGCTCTTGAACCGCATCGCGCAGGATTCCATCCAGCTCGAAGCGATCCTGCTCACCCATGCCCATCTCGACCATATGGGCGGGGTGGACGAGGTGCGCAAGGCTTGCGGCTGTCCGGTCTACATCCATGACCTGGAGGCGGACTGGCTGACCGATCCGGCGCTCAACGGCTCCTTGCGCTGGAGCCATATGACGCCGCCGCTGACGACCGATCCGGCCGAATATGCGCTCGAAGAAGGCATGCGGCTGAAGCTCGCGGGCTTCGAGTTCCGCGTGCTGCACACGCCGGGCCACAGCCCGGGCAGCGTCAGCTTCCTGCACGGCAAGAACCTGTTCTCGGGCGACGTGCTGTTCCGCGAGTCGGTCGGCCGCACCGATCTGCCCGGCGGACGCGAGGCGGATCTGTTCAACTCGATCCGGGGCAAGCTGTACCGGCTCGACCCGGACGTGACCGTCTACAACGGCCACGGGCCGAAGACGACGATCGGCCACGAGATGGCCCATAATCCGTACGTACGGCTGGGATGACCGGCCATCCGCTCCCGTCCTGCGGCGCCCGCCGCCGGCGGGAGCGGTTCATTTTTGGACAGGAGGAATCGGCATGGCGGAGCAACAAGCAGGCGTGAAGGAAGCCGAGGGCGAGCGGACGGCGGCGCAGGCGGCGGAGGAGCAGGAGCGGATCGTGCGCGGCATCGCCCAGGAGCTGGGCTTGCCGCTCGGCAAGGTCAAGTCGGCGGTGTCGCTGCTGGACGAGGGCAATACGATTCCGTTCATCGCGCGCTACCGCAAGGAAATGACCGGCGAGCTCGACGAGAACGAGCTGCGCGGCATCGAGGAGAAGCTGGCCTACCGGCGCAATCTGGAGGACCGCAAGCGCGAGGTGCTGCGGCTGATCGGCGAGCAGGACAAGCTGACGCCGGAGCTGGCGCAGGCGATCTCCGCCGCGTCCAAGCTGCAGGAGGTCGAGGATCTGTACCGGCCGTACCGGCAAAAGCGCAAGACGCGCGCTTCCGTCGCGCGGGAGCGGGGGCTGCAGCCGCTGGCCGACTGGCTGCTCTCGCAGCCGCGCCAGGGCGAGCCGCTCGCCGAGGCGCGCAAGTACGTCACGGGCGAGGCCGGCGCGCAGACGCCGGAGGAAGCGCTCCAAGGCGCGATGGACATCGTCGCCGAGAGCATCGCCGACGACGCCCGCATCCGCGCCTGGGCGCGCAAGTTCACCGCGGAGCAGGGCGTCATCCGCTCCGAGGTCCGGCAAGCGGGAGCGGAATCGGTGTACGAGATGTACTACGACTATCAGGAGCCGCTGCGCAAGCTGCCGCCTCACCGCACGCTCGCGATCAACCGCGGCGAGCGCGAGGAGGTGCTGCGCGTCTGGCTGGACGTTCCGGCAGCGCGCATCCATGACCATATTCTCCGCCATACGCTCCGCCAGGGCGTCGCGCCGGCGATTCGGGACGTGCTGGCCGCCGTCGTCGAGGACGCGTACAAGCGGCTCATCGCGCCGTCGATCGAGCGCGAGGTGCGCGCGGAGCTGACGGAGCGGGCGGAGGAGCACGCGATCGGCATCTTCTCCGCCAATCTGCGCAGCCTGCTGCTGCAGCCGCCGGTGCGCGGCCATGTCGTGCTCGGCGTCGATCCGGCGTACCGCACCGGCTGCAAGCTGGCGGTCGTCGACGCCACCGGCAAGCTGCTGGAGGTGGCGGTCGCCTATCCGACGCCGCCGAACAACAAGGTCGCCGAGGCGGAGCGGCTCATCGGCTCGCTGATCGACCGCCATGGCGTCACGCTCCTCGTCATCGGCAACGGCACCGCCTCGCGCGAGACGGAGAGCTTCATCGCCGCGCTCATCCGCGGCCGCGTCGCCGCCGGCAAGCCGGGCGCCGAGGCGCTCCGCTACATCATCGTCAACGAGGCCGGAGCGAGCGTCTACTCCGCCTCCAAGCTCGCCGCCGAGGAATTCCCCAAGCTCGATGTCGCGGAGCGCAGCGCGGTGTCGATCGCACGCCGGCTCCAGGATCCGCTGGCGGAGCTCGTCAAGATCGAGCCCAAGGCGATCGGAGTCGGCCAGTATCAGCACGACGTCAGCCAGAAGCGGCTCGGCGAGACGCTCGGCGGCGTCGTCGAATCGGCGGTCAACCACGTCGGCGTCGACGTCAACACCGCCTCGGCGTCGCTGCTCTCCTATGTGGCGGGCATCAATGCGACGACGGCCAAAAACATCGTCAAGCATCGGGAGGAGAGCGGACGGTTCGGCTCCCGCAAGGAGCTGCAGAAGGTGCCGCGGCTCGGCGCGAAGACGTACGAGCAGTGCATCGGCTTCATCCGCATCCCCGAGGCGGAAAATCCGCTCGACCGCACGCCGATCCATCCGGAGTCGTACGGCGTCGTCGACCGGCTGTTCAAGCAGCTCGGCCTGTCGCTCGGCGAGGTCGGCGGCGAGACGGCCCGGCAGCGGCTGGCGGCTGCCGACATCCCGGCGCTCGCGGCGGCGATCGGCGTCGGCGAGCCGACGCTGCGCGACATCGTAGACAGCCTCATGCGGCCGGGGCGCGATCCGCGCGAGGAGCTCGCGGCGCCGGTGTTCCATCAGGACGTGCTGGCGATCGAGGACCTGCAGCCGGGCATGGAGCTGCAGGGCACGGTGCGCAACGTGATCGACTTCGGCGCTTTTGTCGACATCGGCATCAAGAACGACGGCCTCGTGCATATCTCTCAGCTGAGCCGCAAGTTCGTCAAGCATCCGATGGACGTCGTGTCGGTCGGCGACGTCGTCACCGTCTGGGTGCTGAACGTCGATCTCAAAAAAGGCCGCGTCGGCCTGACGATGCGCGGTCCGAACCCTTCCTGAAAAGCCGAAAGGCCTCTCCTCCGACTCGGGCAGTCGGGGGAGAGGCCTTTGGCTTGCTTGCAGGCGGCGAACCGCGTCCGGGCCGGCGCGTCAGCCGTCCTGGCGGACCGCTTCCTCGTCCGGCTTGGCGGCCTGCTTCGTCCGATAATAGAACCAGCAATCGTTCAGCAGGCGCACCTGCCGGAGATCCTTCTTCTGGAAGGCGCGCATCAGTTGGCTGCTCAGCCATTGCGGCATCCGCATCGTCCTCCTTCTGCCGTTCGTGATCTACACAGCATATGGGGGAAGAGGCGAACAGGTGCAGGTCCAATCAGTCTTCGTACTCTTCCTCGTACCATTGCTCCAGCTGCGCGAGCAGCGCGCGGATCTCGGTCAGCAGCGAGATGAGCGGGTAGGACTTCTCCGGAATTTCCTTGAAGGAGCGCTCGAGCTGCTCCAGATGCTCGAGCCCGCTCTGCGTCGGCAAGCCGCGCTCATGCAGCTCGGAGGGGGAGAACTCGGCGATGCAGCGTGCGAGCGGCGGCACCTCGGCTGCCGTCAGCTTATCGAGCTCCTTGTGCAGCCGCAGATTGAGCGCGGACAGCTGATAGGCGTGCGTATCGGGCATTTCCACCAGGGAGAGCTGGCCTCCAAGCTGGAACAGAACATACTTCATCGTAGGCATGGCGAAACATCGGGCTCCTCTCGCGGTCGATCATTCGTCTACTTGACAGTGTAGCCCAGGATCCCTTTACAATTCAAGGGGAAGGAGGGGACGGGCATGGACGATCGGGAGCTGCAGGCATGGGTGGAGCGCGTCTCGCTGGAGACGTTCGGACTTCCGTTCCGCCACCGGGCCGCCTTCAACCGGAGGCTGTCCTCTACCGGGGGACGCTACTTCATGAAGTCGCATCATATCGAGATCAGCGCGAGGCAGCTCGAGGCTTACGGGGCGGAGGAGACGGAGAAGATCATCAAGCATGAGCTGTGCCACTACCATCTGCATCTGCTCGGACGCGGCTATCGTCATCGCGATCCCGAGTTCAAGGCCTGGCTGGAGCGCTCCGGCGGGTCCCGCTACTGCAAGCCGCTGCCGGACAAAGCCCGTAAAACGCTGCCCTATCGGTACAAGCTCGTCTGCGGAGCCTGCCGCATGGAATATCTCCGCAAGCGCAAGGTCGACCCGGCCCGCTATGTCTGCGGACGATGCCGGGGCCGGCTATCCCTTTACGCGCTTGACACAGCCGGAAGGCCATGATAAATTATGGTCAGGCTTGTTTTGTAAACGTTCCCTGATAGCTCAGTTGGTAGAGCACTCGACTGTTAATCGAGTTGTCACAGGTTCGAGTCCTGTTCGGGGAGCCATTCATGGAGAGATACCCAAGTGGCTCAAGGGGACCCTCTGCTAAGGGGTTAGACTGCGTAAGTGGTGCGAGGGTTCGAATCCCTCTCTCTCCGCCATCTGTTTCATCCAGGAAGGACCGGCAGCGGTCTTTTTTCTTTGTTGTTTTTCGGCAGTGGAGCGCTAAAATGGTTTTATAAAAAAAGCTTGCGTTATCCTGCGGCTTGTGATAAGATCATTCATGTTGCTTCGAGGAACTGGGTTCCGGACAAGCCATCGCGGCCCGTTGGTCAAGGGGTTAAGACACCTCCCTTTCACGGAGGTAACAGGGGTTCGAATCCCCTACGGGTCACCATCTTTTTTAGAGCCATTAGCTCAGTTGGTAGAGCACCTGACTTTTAATCAGGGTGTCGAAGGTTCGAGTCCTTCATGGCTCACCAGTTTTGTTTCCCCTCGTTTTACCTAACGTGCGGTAGTGGTGGAATGGCAGACACGCTATCTTGAGGGGGTAGTGGGCGTACGCCCGTGGAGGTTCGAGTCCTCTC
>NZ_AULW01000070.1 GCF_000422485.1 Paenibacillus pasadenensis DSM 19293 | reverse complement strand
CTTCCCGGAGGCCTACCGCGTGCGGCTGCGCACCTCCAACGGCATGGAGCGCCTGAACGGGGAGATCCGCAGGCGCGAGACGGTCATCCGCATCTTTCCCAATCGCGCTTCCGTCCTTCGCCTCATCGGAGCCATGCTCATGGAAGAGAACGAGTACTGGATGACGAAGAAGCCGTACATGGACATGACGGACTTCAAGGCGTGGAAGAAGCAGAAAGCCACTCAGGGCGCCGGCTCGGAGGAGCAGGAAACCAGCACCACCATGACGGAAGCGACGGACAGCCTTTAAACCCGATTCCATTTTCTACCGAGAAGTGTTTTTACACACAATTATGGACTTGACCCCTGCGCGCCCGAGTTGCTCGGTTTTTCCGCGCAACTCCCTCCGTTCTGCTGCCACCGAGCCAGAGTTGCTCGGTTTTTCCGCGCAACTCCCTCCGTTCCGACGCCTGCGCGCCCGCGTTACTCGGTTTTTCCGCGCATCTCCCTCCTTTCCGACGCCTGCGCGCCCGAGTTGCTCGGTTTTTCCGTGCAACTCCGTCCGTTCCGGCAGCAAAAAGGAGCGTTCCCGATCGGGAACGCTCCTTTCTGCTGCGCGGCGCTAAAGGCTGGACGACCGGCCGACGCCGCCTCGCCCTCGCCTGACCGAGGCCAGCTCTGCCGCCTCGTCTGCGCGCCTCTGCCGCTGCCGACGCTCATGCGCCGCCGACGCTCTCGGGCTGCCCGCTCAAGCGCGGGCGCCGCCGCGAGCTTAGTCGGCCAGGCGCAGCTGGCGCACGAGCCGCGTCAGATGCTCCAGCGCGTAAAGGACGCGCTGCTTGACCTTGTCGCTGGCCGGCTCGCCGTCCTCGCCGAACGTACGCGCGTCTCCGCCGATCGAAACCCACTCCGTGCAGTTGATGCCGTGCAGGTTGCGGACGACCGTCTGCAGCTGCGTCAGCGAGCTGACGCCGACCGCGCCGGCCGCGGAGCTGGCGACGAGCACCGGCTTGCCCTCGAACTGCGCCGCGCCGAGGTAGTCGAGCGCGTTTTTGAGCGTGCCGGAGAAGGACCCGTGGTACTCCGGCGTGCCGAGGATGACGCCGTCCGCGTCGGCGACGGCCTGCACGAGCAGGTCGATCTGCTCGCTCGGCTCGGCGGCATCGGACGAATAAAGCGGCAGCGCGTGGCGATGCAGATCGATGAACGTCACCTCGATCTCCTTTTCCCGGAGAGCCTTCTCCATATAGCGCAGCAGCTTCGTGCTGGTCGATTCCTTGCGGTTGCCTCCTGCAATGATCGTAAGCTTCATCGATCGTTCATCCTTTCGTTTCCATTCATGGGGTTCCTGTTCCCATTATAGCCTGCTCGCGAACTTTCTCAAGCATTTTATTTACAAAGTGGCCGAAGGGTCCTCATCCTCATGAACGCCAACCTCGATCTCAAAGATCGCCTCCGCTCCCCGCTGGAGCGGCCTCAGCTCGATGCGCCCGTCCATCCGCTCCACGAGCGAGCGGCAGATCGCAAGGCCGAGGCCCGTGCCGCCGTACAGGCGCGAGATGGAGGAGTCGGTCTGGCTGAACGGCTTGAAGAGCAGATGGAGCTTGCCCTCCGGAATGCCGATGCCGGTATCCCGAATGCAGAACTCGAGACGGATGCGGCCGCCGGTCCGTCCGACTTCCCTGACTTTGACGGAGATGCCGCCCTCGTCCGTGAACTTGACGGCGTTGCTGATCAGGTTGTTGAGCACCTGGCGCAGCCGCTTGCCGTCCCCGACCAGCACCTCCGGCAGGCCCGGCTCGAGCTCGAGGATGGCGTCGAGCTTCTTCTCCTTGAGCTTGCCGAGAAAAAGCTGCAGCGAGCCCACGACGACGTCGCGAAGTACGAACGGCTCCTGCGCGAACGGAATCTCTCCGCCCGACTCCAGACGCGAATAGTCGAGCACATCGTCCATCACGTCCATGAGGCCGCTGCCGCTGCTCTGGATGATGCGCACGTATTCCCGCTGGCTCTCGTCCAGCCCGGTGTCGAGCAGCAGCTCGCTCATGCCGAGCACGCCGTTCAGCGGCGTGCGGATCTCATGGCTCATGACGGCGAGGAACTCGCTTTTGATCTTGAGCGCTTGCTCCGCCTCCAGCTTGGCCTGCCACGCCTCCCGCAAAGCCGCATTGCGCGGCGTCAGATCGGTCGAGATCGTGTAGATATCCATACGGCCGTCGCGCCCGTCCCAAGGAACGAACACCGTGCTGAGCTCCAGCTCGCGCTCGTCCTTGGTGCGAATGCGCAGCTCCGATGTCTGCGCGCGCCCCTGCTTGGCGCGCAGGAAGCAGCGGCTCACGCGCCTCCGGTCTTCCGGCTCGACGATCGACCAGAAGCGCCCGCCCTCCAGCTCCGCCGCCGTGTAGCCGGTCAGGCGCACCGCCGCCGGATTGATGCGCAGCAGCCGTCCGTCCCGGCTGAACAGGCAGACCATGTCGGGATTGTATTCGAAAATGGAATCGTAACGGCTCCGGTTGCCGGCGGCTTCCTTCCAGGCCGCCTTTTTTTCCAGCATGAGGCTCAGCGCGAACAGGACGAGCGTCAGCACGGCGACGATGACGATCGCCTCGAATCCGTTCCACTCTGCCATGGCGCCCCGCTCCTCTCTTGGCTGGATCCCTTTGCAAGTGCATTAACCTTTCGGCTGCGAATAGAACCGGATGACGAACGGAAGCCGCCGCGGCTCGGCCGGCAGCGAGCAAGAGAACTGCCCGCGATCGAGGCACATGCCGATGCCCATGACGGACTGGCCACGCTGCCCGCAGACCGCCGCTGCTGGAAGGCGAACCGGCCGGTGAGCGCGCTGCTGGAGGGCGAACCAGGCCGGGGGCGAGCGCGCTGCTGGAAGGCGAGCTGGCCGGGGGCGAGCGCGCTGCTGGAAGGCGAGCTGGCCGGGGGCGAGCGCGCTGTTGGAAGGCCAGCTGGCCGGTGACGAGCGCGCTGTTGGAAGGCCAGCTGGCCGGTGACGAGCGCGCTGCCATCTCTGCTGATGGGGCTGGGCATGGCAGGCCTTATGTGGCCGAAGGACATCGTCGACGTGCAGGGCCGGATCGCCATCCTGGACAACCGCTCGGCCATCCGCAGCCTGCGGGAGTCCGGCAAGAACCTCTACTGGTCGGGTCCGGACGATCCGAGCATCGGCGTGCTGAAGCTCGTACCGGACGTGATCGCGTTGAGCGAAGGCTATGCCACTGGATGCGCTCCATTTCCGTCGCATCGCCCCCGCCAGTGGTAGATGTGCCACTGATTCGCTCTCTTTCCGCCGCAGCGCCCCGCCAGTGGTAGATTTACCACTCATTCGCTCCATTTCCGCCGCAGCGCCTCCGCCAGCGGTAAATTTACCACTCATTCGCTCCATTTCCGCCGCAGCGCCTCCGCCAGCGGTAAATTTACCACTGATTCGCTCTATTTCCGCCGTAGCGCCTCCACCAGCGGTAAATTTACCACTCATTCGCTCCATTTACCTCGCAGTGCCTCCGCCAGTGGTAAATTTACCACTGATTCGCTCCATTTCCTCTACAGCGACTCCACCAGTGGTAAATTTGCCGCAATGCAGATAAAAACCCGTTTCCCGACCTGCCGAAGCGCTGCTTCAGCGGAAGGGGAAACGGGTTTTTACGTTGGAATCAAGGTGCCCCTCCAAGCCGACACGGCCTAGCCGCGCAGGAAGACCGCCCCGATCGCCAGCGCGCCGAGGATGCCCCAGACGGCGTTGAGCTTCAGGTACTGCACGAGGATGAAAAACGCCGCCGCGATCAGGAACGGCATGAAGTTCAGGAAGCCGGAGCTTTCCTTGAAGGCGAACTTTGAGAAGTCGTACGCCAGCATCGCCATCATGACGAAGATGACCGGCTGGATGCCCCGGATCATGCCCTTGATGACGGGGTTGCCGCTCAGCTTGATCATGATGCCCGAGAGCGCCACCATGACAAGCGCCGTCGGCAGCACGACCGCGACGAGCGCGACGGCGCTGCCGGCCACGCCCGCGACCTTGTAGCCGATGTAGGCGGCCAGCTTGGTCGCGATCGGACCGGGCAGCGCGTTGCCGAAGGCGAGCGCCTTGCCGAATTCGTCGGTCGTCATCCAGCCGTATCGGCCCACCACCTGATCCTGATAGATCGGAATGATCGACGGCCCTCCGCCGTAGCCGAGCAGCGTCGCCACCCCGAACGAGTAAAAGAGATTCCATAATGTCGCCAGCACTCGTGCTCGCTCCTTTCTATGCCGCGCCCGAGGGAAAAGCCAGCCAACCAGCTGATCGCCAAGGCGTCTGCTCGCAAGCAGCCTATGGGCCAACCAGCCGATCGCCAAGGCGTCGGCTAGTAAGCAGCTCTAGGCTCACCAGCCGATCGCCAAGGCGTCGGCTGGTTGGCAGCTCTAGGCCTACCAGCCGATCGCCAGGCCGTCGCCGCGCGGGTCGGCCGCGCCGGTCATGAGGCCGTCGGCGTCGATGACGATGCCCTGCGCCTGGCCGGTGACGCCGTCCCAGGCGTCGACCAGCTCGACCCGGTGCCCCCAGCCGCGCAACGTCGCGGCTGCGCCGGCCAGGCCGCGGTTTTCCAGCTTGAGGCTGTCGCTGTCCTGTCCCCACGTCCGACCGTAGATCCAGCGCGGCAGCGCCAGCGCCTCCTGGACGGTGCAGCCGTAGTCGATCAGGCCGGTGATGACGGACAGCTGCGTCTGCGGCTGGCCCTCCCCGCCCTGCGAGCCGACGAGCGCCCACGGCTTGCCTCCGCGCAGGATCATCGCCGGCATGAGCGTGTGGAACGAGCGCTTGCCCGGCGCCAGCACGTTCGGAGCGGACGGATCGAGCGAGAAGAACGAGCCGCGGTTCTGCAGCAGCACGCCAGTGTCCTCGGGCATGTAAGCCGCTCCGAAGTCATAATACAAGCTCTGAATGAAGGAAACGGCGTTGCCCTCGCCGTCGACGACGGCGGCGTAGGCGGTATCCTGGCCCATCGCCGGCGACAGATGCGTTGCGGGATTCGGGAAGCTGCGGCCGATCTCGTCGTACAGATGGCGGGCGTACGACTTGGACAGCAGCCGCTCCAGCGGAATATGCGCGAAGTCCGGATCGGTCAAGTAGCGGTCGCGGTCGCGGAACGTCTTTTTCACCGTCTCGGCCATCAGATGGTAGAACGCGGCCGAATCGCGCGGGATCTCGGAGAGGTCGGCGTTCTCCAGCACGTTCAGCATCATCAGCGCGGAGAAGCCCTGCGAGTTCGGCGGCATCTGATGCACCTCGCAGCCGCGATAGCTGACCGACACGGTCGGCACCCACTCGCCGCGATGGGCGGCGAAGTCCTCGCGCGTCAGCAGCCCGCCGTCCCGCTCCATCCCAGAGACGATGCGCTCCATGACCGTCCCCGTATAAAAGCCGTCCCGGCCCGCCGCCTGCAGCTCCCGCAGCGTGCGGGCGAGATCCGGCTGGACGAGCCGCTCGCCGGTCCGCAGCAGCCGGCCCTGCGGCAGGTAGACGGCCGCGAGCGCGGGGCAAGCCACGAGCTCGCGCTCGCCGATCCGCATCCAGTGCTCGAGGTTGCGCGAGATCGGGAAGCCCTGCTCGGCATACTGCGCCGCCGGCTCCAGCAGCTCCTCCCACGGCAGCCGGCCGCCGCGCCGCCACACCTCCCACCAGGCGTCGACCATGCCCGGCACGGTGATGGAGCTGCGCACGCCGCGCTGCGGAATCGCCGTCTCCCCGGCATCCGCATAAACGGACGGCGTCACCTGGCTGCCGGCGCGGCCGCTGCCGTTGTAGCCGGCCATCTCGCCGCTCGCCGCGTCGTAGAGCATGAAAAACGCGTCGCCGCCGACGCCGGTCATATGCGGGTAGACGACGCCGAGCGCCGCGCTGATAGCGACGGCCGCATCCGCCGCGCTGCCGCCGCGGCGCACGATGTCCCGCCCGATCTCGCTGGCGATGTAATGAGGCGTCGCGACCATTCCCTGGTAGCCCATCGGCATGACCGGCTTCATACGCTTCCCCCCTCATAGATGTCGAGCGCCGCCTGCACCGCCGCGCCGGCCTTGAGCTCCGCGCCGTGGCGCAGCAGCACCGCCTCCAGCGCGCCGAGCAGCAGCAGCACGTTGCGCTTCGAGCAGCTGTAGCCCATCGTGCCGATGCGCCAGATGCGGCCTTTGAGCGGGCCGAAGCTGCTGGCGATCTCGATGCCGAACTGCTCCAGCAGCATCGATCGCACCGACTCGCCGTCAATGCCCTCGGGGATCTCGACGCAGGCGACGACGGCGAGCTTGCATGCCGGATTGCCGTACAGCCGCTGGCCCATCGCCTCCAGGCCGGCGACGAGCGCCGACTCATGCAGCCGATGGCGGGCGAAGCGCTCCTCGAGCCCTTCCTCCAGCACGATCCGCACGCCCTCGCGCAGCGCGTACAGCATCGACGTCATTTCGGTATGATGGTTGAGCCGCGCCGGGCTCCAGTAATCCTGCAGCTGGCTGAGGTCGAGGTAGTTGCTGCGGATGACGCTGCCGCCGAGCTCGCTCGCGGCAGGCGGCTGCAGCCTCGGCGCGGCGGATGCGAGGGCGGCCGCACTCAAACTGCCGACGGCGGGCAAGGCGGCAAGGCCTGCCGGCGCAGCTGCTGGCGCGGCGGAACCGGAAGCGGCCGCGCCGTCTGCCGCCGGCTCGGACGGAGGCTGCAGCCCGCGCTCGACGCGCTTGCGGCGGAGCAGCTTCGCCTCGGCGCGCTCGTTGTAGGTGATCGGGGCCATGCCGGACGGCACCGACAGGCATTTCTGCGCGCCGCCGACGACGGCGTCCAGGCACCAGGCGTCGGTCTCGACCGGCACGCCGCCGAGCGTGGCGACCGCGTCGACGGCGATCAGGATGCCGCGCTCGCGGCAGGCTTTGCCGATGGCCTCGAGCGGCTGCACGCGGCCGGTCGACGTCTCGCCGTGCACGATCGCCACCAGATCCGGACGGCAGGCGTCGATCGCCTCGATCACCTCCTGCGGCTCGAATACCTCGCCCCAGGGCTTTTCGATCGTATAGACCTCCGCCCCGAGCCGCTGCGACAGCTCGGTGAGCAGATGGCCGAAGCGCCCGAAGATCGGCACGAGCAAGCGGTCGCCCGGCTCGATCAGCCCGGCGAGCACCGCCTCCAGGCCGGAGCGCGACGTGCCGTCGACCGGATACGCCCAGCGATTGTCCGTGCGGAACAGCTCCCGCAGCATCTCCATCGTCTCGTTCATGATGGCGGTGAACTCCGGATCGAACTGCCCCAGAATCGTATGGCTCATCGCCCGCAGCACGCGCGGGTCGGCTTCCACCGGCCCCGGCGTCATGATCGTCCTCGGCGTCGGCGACAGGTCGGCGTATCGTTTCATGGCACTCTCTCCTCGTAGGCAAGCTCGTATAGCGCATCGATCAAAACCGCCAAGCCTCCGGCCAGCTGCGCCTCCTCCGTAAATTCCAGCGGAGAGTGGCTGATTCCGGCCCGGCTCGGCACGAACAGCATCGCCGCCGGACAAATCTCCGACAGCAGCTGGGCGTCATGCCCGGCTCCGCTCGCCATGCGGCGGACCGCCAGCCCGCGCCGGCCGGCCGCCCGCGCGAGCCGGTCGGCCAGCTCCGCGTCCATGCGCGCAGGCGGCGCGTCCATCCACAGCTCGCCCTGCAGCTCGAGGCCGCGCCGGGCGGCGATGCCGTCCAGCTCCTCCAGCAGCTCGCGGCAGAACGACTCCAGCGCTTCGGCTTCGTCATGCCGGACGTCGAGCGTGAACCGGACGCGGCCTGGCACGACGTTCGGCGTGCCGGGCTCGGTCTCGAGCTGCCCGACGGTGGCGACCATCGGCTCGCCTCGGCGGACGGCCGCCCGCTCGGCGGCCAGCGCCATCTCCGCCGCCCCGGCGAGCGCGTCGCGCCGCAGCGGCATCGGCGTCGTGCCGGCATGGTTCGCTTCGCCCGCCACCGTGAACGTATAGCGGCGCTGCCCGACGATCGCCTGCACGACGCCGATCGGCTCTCCGCTCCGCTCCAGCACGATGCCCTGCTCGACATGCAGCTCGACGAACGCATCCAGGTCATCGCGCCGCGGATGCGGCTGCTCCGGGCGGCCGAAGCCCGCCGCAAGCATCGCCTGCTCGAGCGTCTCGCCGTCCGGATCGCGGTAGAACGAGGCTCCCTCGAGCCCGTAGCGGCCGACCATCGTGCCCGAGCCCCAGTAGGAAAGCGGGAAGCGGCTGCCCTCTTCCTCGCACAGCGACACGACCTCCAGCGTCCGGCGCGGCGGTCCGCAAAAGCGCTTCAGCGCCGCCAGCGCGGCGATGCCGGCGGCGACGCCGTAGGCGCCGTCATAGTGGCCGCCGCGGCGCACGGTGTCGATATGGGAGCCGGTCAGGACGACGCGGCTCCCGCCGTCCGTCCCGGGCAGCCGGCCGAACAGGCTGCCCGCGCGGTCGAAGCGCGGCTCAAGGCCGGCTGCGGCGAGCCGCCGCTCCAGCAGGCGCTGCGCCTGCAGCCAAGCGTCGTCGTACAGCAGGCGCGTCACGCCGAGCGCGCCGGCCGGGCCGATCAGGCCCTGCGGCGCATGCGGCGTCCCGGACGCCTCCACGGCGGATGCAGCGCCCGACGCTGTTGGCGGCACCGCCGCTGCGCCTGCCGCTGCTGGCGGCACGGCCTCTGCGCCTGCCGCAGCTCCCGCCGCCGCGCCTGCCGCAGGGCTCGCCGCCTGGCCCGCCGCTTGCGCCGCGCCCGCTCCTCCAGCCGCCTCGGCGGCGGCCGCCGAAAGCTGCGCCGCCGCCGTCCCGAGCGGGTCCGCCGTCGCCGCGTTCGCGGCGCTTTCCGCGCCGATCCAGGCCAGCTCCCGCAGCAGCTCCATCATGAAGGAGGCTGCCTGCTCCATCTGCTCGCTTGTCAGCGCCATCCGCGCCCCCTCCTCTCTTCCGCTTTCAGCGTCCGCCGAACGATCCGCCCGTCCCGGCCTCGGCGGCTTGCCGCCGCTCTGCCGGCGCCCCCAGGCCGCCAGCGGTGCGCACGCCTCCCGCCGCCACGACGCCGCCGTCCAGCGAGTAGACGACCTGTCCGCGCAGCAGCGTGCGGACGACCCGGACGTCCATCCGCATGCCCGTGTACGGGCTATGCGGATGCAGGTACTGCAGGTGGCCGCTTTCCAGCGTGTAGCCCGCGCTGCGGTCGATCAACGCCAGATCGGCGTCCTTGCCGACGGCGATTCCGCCCTTGCCGGTCAAGCCGAAGCGCTCCGCCGGCGCCCCCGCCAGCACCCGCGCGAGCCGGCCGGCCGGAATGCCGCGCCGCAGCCCTTCGCCGAGCACGAGCTCGACCGTGCTCTGCGCGCCGGAGATGCCGCCCCAGGCGTCGAAAAAGCTCAGCCCCGGCCCCGCCTTCAGCTCGATCGGGCTCGGACTGTGGTCGGAGGCGACGAGGTCGATCTTGCCTTCCGCCAGCTGCGCCCACAGCCGCTCGACGCTTTCGGCGTCCCGCAGCGGCGGCGCGCATTTGGCCACCGGCCCGATCCGCGCCATGTCGTCCGCCGTCAGCATCAGATAATGCGGGCATGTCTCTACGGTCACGTCCAGGCCGTCCCGGCGCGCGCGGTCGATCCGCTCCACGCTGTCCGGATGGCTGATGTGCACGAAGTGCAGCCGGCAGCCCGTGAGCTCCGCGTAGAACAGCGCCCGGTGCACCGCCTCCAGCTCCGCCACCGGCGGCCGCGAGGCGGCGAAGTCGAGCGCCCCGACGCGGCCTGCCCGCCGCATCGAATCGCCGAGCGCCGTCGTCATGCTGTCGTTCTCCGCATGCAGCGCCAGCACGCCGCCGAACGAGGCGATGCGCCGCATTCCTTCGTACAGCGTCCAGTCGTCCGCCTCGACGAAGCGGCCTTCGCCTTCTCCGCCCGGCTTGGAGACGAACGCCTTGAAGCCGACGACGCCGGCCTCCGCCAGCGGCTCCAGCTCCTCGAGCTTGCCCGGGACGAGCCCGCCCCAGAACGCATAGTCGACGGCCGAGCGACCTTCGGCGCAGGAGGCCTTGAGCGCCAGCGCCGCCCGGTCGACCGTCGCCGGCAGCCCGTTCAGCGGCATGTCCGCGTAGGCGGTCACGCCCCCGGCGGCGAGCGCGGCGGAGCCGGTCGGGAACCCTTCCCAGTGGCCCATGTTCGGCTCGTTGAAATGCACGTGGACGTCGACGCCGCCCGGCAGCACGAGCAGCCCCGACGCGTCGACGATTTCCGCCCCGGCCGCGTCCAGCTCCGGACCGATTGCGGCGATCGCCCCGCCGGCGATCGCGATGTCCAGCCGCTGCGGCTCCGCGGCGTCCGGCAGGACGATGTCGCCGCCCTTGATCACCGTTGTCCAGCCTGCGGCCGGAAGGTCCCTCTTCTCTCCCATGATGTTCGCCCCTTTCCTAACCGCTGATGACGGAAGCGCGCGAGGCCCGCCTCGCTCAGCTGCCCCGATAGCTGCTGTACCCTCCCGGCGCGACGATCAGCGGCACATGATAATGCTGCGAGCCGTCGGCGATCGTGAAGCGGATCGGCACCTGCTCCAGGAACGCCTCTCCCGCCGCAGCGGCCGCGCCTGCGCCTGCCGCCGCTGCCGCCGAGCGGAAATACGCGCCGGCCTCGAACAGCAGCTCGTACGTGCCGGGCGTCAGCTCCTCGCCGGCCAGCAGCGGGCCGTCGATGCGGCCGTCGGCATTGGTGACCGCCTCGCGCAGCAGGCCGGCCTGCCCCTCTCCGGCCAGGCGCGTCAACGTCAGCGCCATGCCTGCCGCCGGGCGTCCTCTGGACGTGTCCAGCACATGCGTCGTCAATCTCCCTCCGTCCATCTCGCTCCTCCTCCCTGCCTAGTCCGCGATCAGGTCCGCCAGCCGAAAGCCGGTGATGCGCCCGATCTCCCGCAGCGCCTGCTCCAGCTCCGCCTCGCGCTCCCGCGGCGTCCGCTCCTGCAGCGCCTGCAGGATGCCGTCCTTGTCCTTGCCCTTCACCGCGAGGATGAACGGAAAGCCGAACCGCTCCACATACTGCCGATTGAGCGCCGAAAACGTCTCGTACTCCTCCGGGCTCAGCCGGTCGAGGCCCGCGCCCTGCTGCTCGGCGACGGAATGCTCGCTCATCACGAGCCGCGCGCCGAGATCGGGATGCTGCCGCAGCAGCGCCAGCACCGCTTCCTCGCCGGCCTCGCGCACGGCCCGCTCCATCGCGGCATGCAGCTCTTCCCGGCCGGCATACGGCCGGCCCGCCGCGGCCCGCTCGGCGACCCACGGCGAATGCTCGTAGATGCCGCCGAGCGTCTTGGCGAACGCTTCCGGCGTCATCGCGTTCAGCTCCGCGATCGTAACCTGCCCGCTCATGTCCAGTACCCCGCGTGCACGGCGACGATCGCCTCGTCCAGCTCCTCGAACGGCCCGATGACCGTCACCGGCTTCTGGCCGGCGGCGAACACCTCGCGGCACGGCAGGTCGAGCGTCGGATTCTGCTCGTCGTCGCCGGTCAGCTCCAGCAGCCTTTTCTCGCTGATGCCGTACACGACGGTGCCGACATTGCCCCAGTAGATGGAGCCCGAGCACATCGCGCACGGCTCGACGGACGTGTACAGCGCGCAGTCCCACAGGAACTTCTTGTCGTAAAGGCCCGAGGCGCGCTCCATCAGCGTCGTCTCGGCATGGCCGGTGCAGTTGCGCTCGGTCACCTCGATGTTGCCCTGCTCCAGCAGGATCTCGCCGTCCGGGCCGACGAGCAGCGCGCCGAACGGCGTATTGCCGGACTCGCGCGCCGCCTCAGACACCTCGACGGCCCGCTTGAGATAGCGGATATGGTCTCTGTCGCTCATGGCGATCTCTCCTTTTAAATCAGGTTCGCGTCAGGCTCGCCGGCCGAAGCCCGGCATACCGCGCGGAAGATGCTGCCGTAGCCGGTGCAGCGGCAGATGTTGCCGGCCAGCGCCTCCTCCGTCTCGGCCCGGGACGGGCACGGATTGGCGGCCAGCATCGACGTCACGCTGACGACCATGCCCGGCGTGCAGTAGCCGCATTGGAAGCCGCCTTCCTCAAGGAAGGCGCTTTTCACGCGCTCGGCCCGTTCGTCCCGCAGCCCTTCGATCGTCACGATGTCGGCCTCCTGGCATTGGTAGGCGGACAGCAGGCAGCTGTTCATCGGCTCGCCGTCCACGAGCACCATGCAGGCGCCGCAGCGGCCGATCTCGCAGGAGCGCTTCGTGCCGGTCAGGCCGAGATCCTCGCGGATGACCGCCAGCAGGCGGCGCGACGGGTCGACCCGCAGCTCGCGCCGCTGCCCGTTCAGGCGAAAGCGAAGCCAGAGCGGACCGCCCGCCGGCGGCGCTGGCGCGGCTTCGGCCGGCGCGAGCTCGGCCGGCGCCGCATCGGCATCGAGCCGCTCCGGCGCCAGCACCGCTTGCGCCGAAGCCAGCTCCGCCAAAGCGGAGGCGGCGCCTTCTTCTCCGGCCGCGACCGGCGGCTCCGGCGCCGGGGCGCCGGCCGGCATCCGCATGGCCGCGGCCTCCGGGCCGGCTTCGGCCGGCGCCTCCGTCCCGCGACGGGCCGGCTCCGGCGTTTGCGCCGCAGCCTGCGGCCCGCTCGCGGCCCGCTCCGCCTGCCGGCGCCGCTCGGGCTCCGACTCGCCGATCGGATAGCGCTTCTTGTCGTCACTCATCGCATCCGCCTCCTTTCGCCTGCCACTCGTCGCTCCATGGCTGCAGCAGCACGCCGGGCTCGAGCGGCAGCTTGCGCACCCGCACGCCGACCGCGTCGCGGATCGCGGCCGTGATCGCCGGGGCGAGCGCCACCGAGCCGATCTCGCCGACGCCGCGCGGACCGTACGTGTCGTCCTCCGGCAGCTCCTCGATCGCCTCGACCGTCAGCCGGCCGACATCGGCGGCCGACGGCACGAGATACGTATCCAGGTTGCGCGTCGCGTAGCGCCCTGCCTCCATGACCGCATCCTCGCTCAGTGTGAAGCCGAGCGCCATCGAGGCGCCGCCCTCGATCTGTCCAAGATATCCCTGCGGATTGGCGACGGGACCGGCGGCGACGGCATGATGCTGGTCGGTCACCTTGACCCTGCCGCTCAGCAGGTCGACCTCGACGCGGGCGGCGACGGCAGCGTACGTGTACAGGAAATGCGCGCCGACATGCGGCTTGCTCGTAGTCGGGTAGTGGAACGTCGTCTCGCAGACGATCGGGTCCGCCGCCGTCCGGCGCGCCAGCTCCGCATACGCGGCGACGAGCCCGCCGCCTGCGTCCCAGACGCCGCCCGCGCCGACGCGCAGACGATCGGCCGGAATGCCCGACGCCTCGGCTGCCGCTTCCGTCAGCCGCCGCGTCAGCTCCGGACGCAGCCGCCGCAGCGCCATCCACATCATGCTCGTGGCGCGCGAGGCGGTCGACGAGCCGCTGTTGGGGACGATATCCGTGTCGCCGATGAGAATGCGGAAGTCGTCCGGCGCGAAGCCGAACTGCTCGATCAGCATGCCGCTCAGCGTCGCGATCAGCCCTTGGCCGAACTCCTCGTAGCCGAACACCGCCTCGATGACGCCGTCCGCCGCCAGGCGCAGAATGCCGCCCGCCGGGTCCGGGATGCCGAAGCCGAGTCCGGCTCCGTGCATCGTCAGCGCCGCGCCGTAGCCGACGCGCACCCACGGAGGCGGCGCCGGAGCCGCTTCGGCGCCTGCCGCGCTCTCCGCCTGCGCTGCGGCCCGCGCCGCATTCGACGCCGCCGCAGCCCGCTTATCCGCCGGCAGAGCCGCCTCCGCCTCGCCGCTCCGCGCAGCCTGCCCGCCGGCGCCCGCCTTGGCGCCGTGCCGGGACCGCCACAGCGGCGAGCGCTCCAGCGCCTCCCACACCTGCCGCGCGCCGTCGGTCGGCGCGATCGGCTGGCCGAGCGGTCCGGGATCGGACGGCTCGCGCATGTTCATCCGCCGGAATTCCCACGGGTCGATGCCGTGAAGCTCCGCCAGCTCGTCGAGCTGGCTTTCCAGCGCGAAGATCGCCTGGTTGCCGCCGAAGCCGCGGAATTCGCCGGACACGCCGTTGTTCGTGTACACCGCATGCCCCTCGACATCGAGCATGCCCCAGCGGTACGGCCCGATCACATGCTCGGTCGAGAAGTTGAGCACCTCCGCTCCCAGCGTCGCGTACGCCCCCGTATCCGACAGGATGCGGGCGCGATGCGCGAGCAGCCGCCCGGACCGGTCCGTGCCGGTGCGCATCGTGATGAGCATCGGATGGCGCTTCAGCCCCGCCCGCACGGACTCCATGCGCGAGTTGTGCAGCCGCACCGGACGCCCGGTCTTGAGCGCGAGCAGCGAGCCGTACGGCTGCACGTTCAGCTCGTCCTTGCCGCCGAACGAGCCGCCGATCGGGCTCGACACGACGCGGATGCGCTCCTCCTCCCAGTCCAGCATGCGGGCGAGCTGCATCCGGTCCATGAGGCCGTGCTGCGTCGCCGAGTAGACGGTCAGCCTGCCATCCGCTTCCGGGATGAACAGGCCGCCCTCGGTCTCCATATAAGCGTGCATCTGGCGAGGCGTCGCATACTCCCTCTCGACGACGAACGCGCACTCGGCGAACAGCGCCTCCAGCTCCTCCGGCTCGCCGGTGCGGTACTCCGTGCGATGCAGCAGATTGCCGTCCTCATGCAGCTGCGGCGCGTCCGGCAGCAGCGCGAGGCGGGGGTCGGTCAGCGGAGGCAGCGGCTCGTACTCGACCTCGATCAGCTCCAGCGCCAACGCCGCGATCTCCGGCGTGTCGGCGGCGACCGCCGCGACAGCGTCGCCGACGTAGCGCACCCGGTCGCTGCACAGCGCCGGCTGATGCGGAAAAGCGATGCCGAACCGGTTCAGCCCCGGCACGTCGCGATGGGTGATGACCGCATGCACGCCCGCCAGCGCCTCCGCCCGCTCCGTGCGGATCGAGCGGATGAGCGCATGCGCGTGCTCGCTGCGCAGCACTCGCGCCCACAGCGTGCCGGGACGGCTCATGTCCGTCAGGTACGCCAGGCTGCCGTCCACCTTGGCAGCGCCGTCCGGACGGATCCGCCAGCGCTCGCCGCTTCCTTCCCGGGTCAGGATCATCGCCGCTCTCCTCCTCTCGCTGTCCATCCTTCCCATACCGCCGCCGCGGCCAGATTGGCCGCGCAGCGCCGCCGATAGTCCGCATCGGCAAAAGCGTCTCCCGCCGGCGCGTACTCCGTCAGCGCCGCCTCGAACGCGGCCGCCGCCGCGCGGGCGGCATCGCCGCTTGCGGCCAGCGCCGCGAGCGCCGCCCGCTCGGCGAGCCGCAGCCGCTGCGGCGGAGCGGAGCCGCCTCCGGCCGCGAGCCGCAGCCATGCGCCGGGCGCGCCAACGGGCGCGGCCGGGCCGCCCGCCGCCGCGACGCAGACGAGCGCCGGCGTGAACGACTCGCGGCGCCCGATCTTGCGCCAGGCGTGCCAGCGGCCGCCGCTCGCATGCCCGCCGCTGAAGTCAGCGGCGCAGGCTCCCTCTGCGCCTCCGGCTCCGGCGCCATTGCCGCTAGCGGCCCGAGCTCTGCCGCTCCCTTCGCTCGCGCCGCCCGCCTCGCCAGCCGCGCCGGCAGCGCCGGCAGCTCCGCCAGGCGCCGGCAGCGTCACCGCCGCCAGCAGGCGGCGCTCCGGAGCCGCTCCGGCCCGGCGCTCCTCCAGCCAGGCCTCGAGGCTCTGCCCGGCGAGCGAGGCGCCGTCGTACCACTCCAGCTCCGCGTCCAGCGCGAGCAGCGCCGGCAGGCTGTCGCCGACGGCCGACGCGATGTTGCCACCGAGCGTGCCGAGATTGCGCACGCCCGGCGCGGCGATCATGCGCAGCGCCTCGCGCAGCAGCGGCCAGCCGGCGCTCGCCGGCGCCTTCAGCACGGCCGACAGCGTCGCCTGCGAGCCGATGCGCAGGCTGCCGTCCGGCTGCGGCCCGATGTCCGCGAGTCCGCCGATCCGGCGCAGGTCGAGCAGGACGGACGGCGGCGCCAGCACGCCGTTCTCCCATTGCGTCCGCAGCAGCGTGCCGCCGGCGACGGGCAGGGCGGCGAAGCCGTGCCTCCACCGGAGCCGCCAGGCTTCTTCCAGCGTGGCCGGCTGCAGCAGCAGCGGCCCGGCCGTTTCCTTCAAGCTCATCCCTTTTCCCCCTTCGCCCTCATGTCCTATCCGATCCGATCGCCGCTCTCTACGCTACAGCCGCTGCTCGCGGATATACGGCAGGCCGAGCGACTCCGGCGAGCCGGACGGCTTACCGCGTCCTCTCCAGCCGAGGTACATGAGCACGAGGATCGTCACGACGTACGGGATCATCTTGAGGAAGTACGACGGAATAAGCGAGCCCTCCAGCTGGATGCGGAAGCCGATCGAGTCGAGCGCCCCGAAGAAATAGGCGCACAGCAGCGCGCGCAGCGGGTTCCAGCGGGCGAAGATGATGAGCGCGACGGCGATCCAGCCGCGGCCGGCGGTCATCCCTTCGTTCCACGTCGGGGAGTAGACGAGCAGCATGTTCGCTCCCGCGAGCCCGATCAGCACCGCCCCGCCGACGACGTAGGCGTAGCGCGCCGCTTGCACGGGAATGCCCATGACGTCGGCGGTCGCCGGATTGTCGCCCATCGCCCGCAGATGCAGCCCCCACGACGTGCGGTGGATGAGCAGATGCAGCCCGAGCGCGAGCGCGAAGCTGATCCAGGTGAACCAGTCAAGACGGCCAAAGATCGGCCCGAGGAACGGCACGCCGTCCAGGAACGCCAGTTCAAGCCTCGGAAAAGCGCCCGGAAGCGGCTGGCCGGCGACCGGCTTGCCGAGATAGGCGCTGAGGCCGGCGCCGAACAGCGTCATCGCCAGCCCGCTGACGATATGGTTGGCGCGCAGCGTGACGGTCATGAACGCATGCACGAGGCCGAGCGCCGCGGACACGAGCACGACGGCGGCGAGCGCCGCCCAGAGGCTGCCCGAGCGGATGTAGACGAGGCAGGCGCTGACCGCGCCCATGAGCATGATGCCTTCCGTGCCGAGCTGGATGATGCCGGCGCGCTCGCTCAGGATGCCTCCGAGCGTCGCGATCAGCAGCGGCGTGCCGGAGGCGATCGCGGCGGCAAGCAGCAGAGTGATGAAGTCCATGTCAGGTTCCTCCGATCGGGATTAGGCGGCGCGACGGATGCGAAAGCGTGCGGCCATGTCGCCGGCGATGAGGCAGAACAGGATCGCGCCCTGGATCATCGACGAGATCGACGACGGCATGCCGATCGTCTGCACGCTGTAGCCGCCGACGATGAGCCCGCCGAACAGGAACGACGTGACGAGCAGGCCGGCCGGATGCAGCTTGGCGAGCCAGGCGACGATGATCGCCGTGTAGCCGTAGCCCGGCGAGATGCCGTACATGAGGCGGTGAGACACGCCCGCCACCTCCGCCATGCCGGCGATGCCGGCGAGGCCGCCGCTAACCGCCATGACGATGAGGATATGCTTGCGGATGTTGATGCCGGCTCCGCGCGCGGCGTCCGGATTGGCGCCGATCAGCCGCAGCTCGTAGCCCCAGCGGGTGTAGCGGATGAGGACGGCGTACAGGGCGACGGCGCCTACGGCGAAGACGAGGCCCAGATGCAGGCGCGTGTCGCCGAGCACCGGCAGCATTTGGTTGTCGCCGAACATCGGCGTGCCGGGGAAGTTGAAGCCCTTGGGATCCTTCCACGGGCCGAAGACGAAGTAATTGAGCGCCAGCAGCGCGATGTAGTTCAGCATGAGCGAGGTGATGAGCTCGTTGACCTGGAAATACGTGCGCGGAATGGCCGTGAAGAGCCCCCACAGCGCGCCCGCCGCGATGCCCGCGAGCAGCATCGCCGGAATCGTCAGCCAGAGCGAAAGCCCCGGCAGGTAGATCGTGATCGCGGTCGCGCCCATCGCGCCGGCGAGCAGCTGCCCCTCCGCGCCGATGTTCCAGACGGAGATGCGGTAGGCGATCGAGACGCCGAGGCCGCACAGCAGCAGCGGAATCGCCTTGACGAGCGTCTCGGTCAAGCCGAAGCTGGAGCCGAACGCGCCGTTCATCATCTTGGCGTAGACGGTCAGCGGGTTCATGCCGTTGGCGGCGATGAAGACGGCGCAGATCAGGAGCGCCGCGACGACCGAGACGATCGGCGTCCACCACGGGGAGCCCTTGCCTGCCGGATCGAGCTCGAAGCGCAGCGGGAAGCGCGGCTTGCGCGCCGCTCCCGGCGTCGATGCGGCTGCGGCTGCGGCCGGACTGCCCGGCGCCCCTCCCGCGAGGCTCGCCGACGCCTGGGCCGCCTGCCGGGCCGGAGCGAGCACCGCTTCGAGTCCCGCCGGGCCGGATGTTGGATTCATACGATGGCCTCCTTGCCGTCAGGATCAGGTTGGTCCGGCTGCCGGAGAGCCTCCTCGGCCCCGGCGCGTCCCGCCGCCGCCTCCTCCGCGCCGGCGGAGCCGGTCATGAGCAGGCCGATGCGCTGGCGGTCCGCCTCGTCATGCGCCATCTCCCCGATGATGCGCCCGCCGAAGACGACGAGCACGCGGTCGGACAGCTGCAGGATCTCGTCGAGATCCTCGGAGATGAGCAGCACTCCGCTGCCCGAGGCGCGCAGCTCCATGAGCATGCGATGCACGCTGTCGGCCGCCCCGACATCCAGCCCTTGCGTCGGATGCACGGCGACCATCAGCTTGGGCCGCATGCTGATCTCGCGGGCGAACAGCAGCTTCTGCTGGTTGCCGCCCGAGAGCATCCGCACCGGCGTATCGAGGCTCGGCGTGCGCACGTCGAACTGCTCGACGAGCGACTGCGCCCAGCGCCGGTTGGCGCCTCCCCGCAGCAGGCCGAGGCGCGAGCGCTCCGGGCCGCGGTACGATTTGGAGAGCAGGTTGTCGGCGATCGCCAGGCTGCCGGCCAGGCCGCTTTTCATCCGATTCTCCGGAATATGCGCGATGCCCGACTCGATCGCCTCCAGCGCCGACGCCCGCTTCCAGACCGCGCCGTCAAACTCGATCTCTCCGCCGGACCAGGGATGCAGGCCGTTCAGCACCTCCGCCAGCTCCTTCTGCCCGTTGCCGGCGACGCCGGCGATGCCGACGATCTCGCCCTTCCTCACCTCCAGGTCGAGCCCGTCGAGCGCCTTGCGCCCGCCGTGGCCGAGCGCCTTCAGCCCGCGCAGCGCGAGCAGCGGCTCCATGCCGGCCGGCTCCCGCTCCTTGCGCTGGAGGACGACCTCCTTGCCGACCATCAGCTGCGCCAGCTGCCGCTCGTCCGTCTCCTCGCGGGCGAGCGAGGCGATCATGCGGCCCTTGCGCATGACGGAGATGCGGTCGGCGACGCTCATGACCTCCTTCATCTTGTGCGTCGTGATCAGGATCGTCTTGCCCTCCGCGCGCATCTGGCGCAGCGTGGCGAACAGCTGCTCCGCCTCGCCCGGCGTCAGCACCGAGGTCGGCTCGTCGAGGATGATGATGTCGGCGCCGCGGTACAGCGTCTTGACGATCTCCACCCGCTGCTGCTCGCCGACCGACAGCTGCCAGATCGGCCGGTCGACCGGGAAGCCGAGTCCGAAGCGCTCGGCCAGCTCGGCGATCTCCTTCGTCTTTCTCTTCATCCAGCCGGCGCCGCGCCAGAAGCCGCCCTTTTCGCCCAGCACCATGTTCTCGGCCGCCGTCAGCGTCTGCACGAGCCGGAAGTTCTGGAACACCATGCCGATGCCGAGCTCGGCCGCCTCCTTGGGCGAGCGGATGCGGACCGGCCGGCCCTGGATCCGGATCTCGCCCTCGGTGGCGCGGTACACGCCGGACAG
The DNA here is from genome assembly GCF_000422485.1 of Paenibacillus pasadenensis DSM 19293. Classification (GTDB taxonomy): domain Bacteria; phylum Bacillota; class Bacilli; order Paenibacillales; family Paenibacillaceae; genus Paenibacillus_O; species Paenibacillus_O pasadenensis. Next base: position 3,112 of record NZ_AULW01000070.1, on the reverse strand, counting down.
CATGCACATCATCGTGCTCTTGCCGGCTCCATTTTCCCCGAGCAGGGCGTGGATCTCGCCCCGCTCCGCCGTGAAGTCCACCTGATCGTTGGCCGTCACGCTGCCGAAGCGCTTGACGATCTTCCTCATCTCCACCGCTGGATGGGTGCTCATCGCCTCAATCCGCCTCCTTGAAATGCAGCTCGCGCGCCTCCCCGGAAGCGGCTCAGATCCCTTCTGCAAGGGATCTGAGCGCTGCTCCGGCAGGCCGCAGGAAAGGCCGTCAGTTCGGGATCGTTCCCTCCACGCCTTTCACGAACCAGTTCATGTTCAGAATCTCTTCCATCGTCAAGGACTTGCCCGCCTCGACCTTGGCCGCTCCGCTCTGATCGCTGATCGGGCCCTGGAACACGTCAAGCGTGCCTTCCATCGCCTTCTTGTGCTGCTCCTCGACGAGCGCCTTGACGTCGTCCGGCACTTTGGCGCCGAGCGGCGCGAGGCCGACCATGCCGTCCTGCATGCTGCCCATGTACTGCTGGCTCTTCCACGTGCCTTCCATGACGGACTTGACGACCATCGTGTAGTACGGCCCCCAGTTCCAGACCGGGTTCGTCATGTACGTGTCCGGGGCGAAGCGGCTCATGTCCGAATCGTTGCCGCCGGCGAAAGCTCCGCGCTCCGCCGCCGCCTGGATCGTCGCCGGGCTGTCCTGGTACGCCATCAGCACGTCCGCGCCTTTGTCCAGCAGGCTGACCGCCGCCTGGCGCTCGGTCGTCGGATCGAACCAGGTGTTGGACCAGACGACGCTCACCTTGGCGTCCGGGTTGACGCTCTGCGCGCCGAGTGCGAAGGCGTTGATGTTGTAGATGACCTCGGGAATCGGGAAGGCTCCGACGTAGCCGATCTGGTTGTTCTTCGTCAGCTTGCCGGCCGCGATGCCGGACAGGTAGCTCGCCTCGAAGTTTTTGCCGAAGAACGTGCTCATGTTGTCGTTCGTCTTGTAGCCGGCCGTATGCTCGAAGATGACCTTCGGGAACTTCTTCGCGACGTTCAGCGTGTAGTCCATGTAGCCGAAGCTCGTCGTGAAGACGATGTCGTGGTTTTGCGCCAGCTCGGTGATGATGCGCTCGGCGTCCGCGCTCTCCGGCACGTTCTCGACCGTATCGGCCTTGAGGCCGGTCTGCTCTTCCATGTATTGGCGGCCTTTGTCATGCTCGTACGTCCAGCCGCCGTCTCCTGGAGGACCGATGTAGACGAAAGCGACGCGGGGCTTCTCGATTTTCGGCATCGTGCCGCCTTCGCCGCCTGCGTTCTCGCTTGCAGTTCCGGCGTTCGCCGCTGCGCCGCCGTTCGACGCTTCGTTGCTGGGAGCCGCCGCTCCATTGTTCGAGCTGCCGCCTCCCGCGGAGCATCCGGCTAGCACGAGCATGACCGCCACGCATAGCCATATGGCGCTTTTGAACGTTCTGACCCTCTTTTTCATCCTTATCCTCCTTTAAATGCTGCGCGTCCGATAATGGCCGGACGGCGCAGGATGTGCTGGAAGTACGGGCATTCGGCGCTTTGCCGCGCTGCCATGTCTTCCACTATAGGAGGCGGTTCGTTTTTACGTCAACTTACCTCACATATATTTGTGCATGAATGGAAATGGATCGGCTTTCATTGTGCGCGGCGCACGAAAATACGTCGGAACGGTTGCCGAAACGATTTATTCCGGCTCTTCTTTGCATTATATGCATGTCATATTTATGCATGGGTGCGGGAGCGTGGCGAGCGCAGGGCAGGCGCGAGTGGGCGCCGGACGGGCGCGGGATGGGCGCGGGGTGGGCGCGGGATGGGCGCGGGGTGGGCGCGGGATGGGCGTGGGATGGGCGCGGGATGGGCGCGGGATGGGCGCGGGATGGGCGCGGGATGGGCGCGGGATGGGCGCGGGATAGGCGCGGGATAGGCGCGGGGCAGGCCCGGGGTGGGCGCGGGGTGGGCGAGGGGTGGGCGCGGGGCGGGCTCCCGCTTCGCTTGCCATCTGCAACCCGATCAAGCATCTTGCCCGTCACCATCCGTCCGGACAGCTGGTCGATTTTCCCGCTCAACTCCGCCCGTTTGGATTTCCACGCCCCCGCTAACCCGATTTTTTCGACTTATCGCCTCGGCTCCGCTCCTCCGGCTCTCTAACCCGATTTTTTCGGGTTACAGCCCGCCAACCCTGCTCCGACGGCCCGCTAACCCGATTTTTTCGGGTTGCAGCCCGCCAACCCCGCTCCGACGGCCCGCTAACCCGATTTTTTCGGGTTGCAGCCGCCAACCCTGCTCCGACGTCTCTCTAACCCGATTTCTTCGGGTTACAGCCCGCCAACCCCGCTCCGACGGCCCGCTAACCCGATTTTTTCGGGTTGCAGCCGCCAACCCTGCTCCGACGTCTCTCTAACCCGATTTCTTCGGGTTACAGCCCGCCAACCCTGCTCCGACGGCCCGCTAACCCGATTTTTTCGGGTTGCAGCCCGCCAACCCCGCTCCGACGTCTCTCTAACCCGATTTCTTCGGGTTACAGCCCGCCAACCCTGCTCCGACGGCCCGCTAACCCGATTTTTTCGACTTATCGCCTCGGCTCCGCCCCTCAGACCGCCTGCTTACTCGGGTTTTCCGCGTAACTCCGACGTCGGGACACCTGTTTGAGCACAGTTACTCGGATTTTCCGCGTAACTCCGACGTCGGGACACCTGTTTGAGCACAGTTACTCGGATTTTCCGCGCAACTCCGACGTCGGGACACCTGTTCGAGGTCAAGTCCATAATTGTGTGTAAAAACACTTCTCGGTAGAAAATGGAATCGGGTTTAAAGGCTGTCCGTCGCTTCCGTCATGGTGGTGCTGGTTTCCTGCTCCTCCGAGCCGGCGCCCTGAGTGGCTTTCTGCTTCTTCCACGCCTTGAAGTCCGTCATGTCCATGTACGGCTTCTTCGTCATCCAGTACTCGTTCTCTTCCATGAGCATGGCTCCGATGAGACGGATGACGGAAGCGCGATTGGGAAAGATGCGGATGACCGTCTCGCGCCTGCGGATCTCCCCGTTCAGGCGTTCCATGCCGTTGGAGGTGCGCAGCCGCACGCGGTAGGCCTCCGGGAAGGCCAGCACCGCG
>NZ_AULW01000069.1 GCF_000422485.1 Paenibacillus pasadenensis DSM 19293 | reverse complement strand
TGTTGTTTGGGTAATGTCACTACATTCATTCGGAGTCTTGACAAGAGTTAATCTCTTGTCATCTCAATCAGCAACAATTCTTACGAAAAGAGCCTATAAGAAAAACGCCTTACGGCGTCCTTCTGGTTCGAGCATCGAGTTCATATGGAGGATATGAAGCTGGGTGTGTAGCAGCACTCAGCTTAATCTCTTACGTCACCTATCCGATACTCGTAGCCATGAAGTCCTTTGTAATATTCCGGGTACATCGCTCCGCCGCATTCTTCACATCGAAATTTCGGAGGGACAGTCGGATCTCCGTCATCCATCGCATCAAAATCCCGTACAACACTCAATGGAATCTCTTCGGTTATGTCACATTGTAAACAGATGTACTTGACCTTCGCTTTGTTATGCAATCCGCTTTGCTGCTTTTTCTTTCGCTTGGCTGCCTTTCGTTTCCTGGACACCAGTGACATCTCGTATCATCCTTTCCAGACATGCTTTTGAGGTGGAGCACACCGCGTACTTCACCTTCAACTTCCCTTCTTCAAGACAGGCTTCTCCCTTGTATTCATAATAACTTTCGCATTTCGGACAACATGGCGGCTTCCCCGTCTGCTCCTTGATCCGTTCGCTCCACGTTCTCCTCTTCAAGAGCCTCCTGACTTTGACGATCCATCTCCTTGCTGCTTTTTGCCACTCACTGACCATCTTCTTGCACAGACCCTTGATCCGCCTCGAGTACACTCCGTAGTAACGGATCGTCTTAAAGTTCTCATCCGGAATATGCCGAATCAGTCGCCCAATCAATTCTTCTACCGTAATCGTCTCCGTTTTCTCTTCCCCGTCATGCTTATCCCGGTAACGGAAGGTCACCGTTTCCCCATCATACGCAACAATTCGGCTCACCGCGATTGCCGGTCTTCTCATGTATCGCCCGATATATCCCAATTGCCGCTTCACATCACCTTTTTGTTTCGGTGCATGCACATAGAACCCTTCTCCATTTTCAGAGTAGGCTTTTTGTAAACGGCTTTGCACTTGTCTCTTCTCTTCGGCACTTAACTTGCGGCGGATCAGCTTCAGTACCACCGTCTGCCATTGTTTGCGCAACATCTCGAACGGAACGAAGTCATACGTTTTCCATTCCCCGTTCTTCTTCATTCCCCCCATGCTCACCAGCATATGGACGTGCGGATTAAACTGAAGCCGTGCCCCAAACGTATGTAACCCCGCGATGATCCCCGGGGTCACCTTATGCTTTTTTTCGAAATACTCTTTGACGATTCGAACCGCTTCATCCATAAATTCTTTCAACAATTTTTCCCGATGGAGCAGAAACACTTCCCGCAACCGTTCATCAATCGTAAAGACGACATGGCGGTGGTTCACCTGGAATACGTCTTGTTCCAGGAGCCGCGCCCATTCTTCCGTCTCTCCGCATGAACAGGTCGTACAGAATCTCCCTTTGCAACGATACGGTACAAGCCGCAAGTCGTGGCAACCTTCGCAGACTAGCAGCTTGAATCCGTTTCGCGGGTCTCCACATTTGCGAAACTTCTCCACTTCTTTGATCACATTGGGACGAATCCTGCCCTTATGCTTCGCGACAAACCGATCCCAATGCCCATGTTCATCAAAGAAAATTCGTTTTAGCACGTTCGTCTCCATACTCTTAACCTTACCAAAAACTAAGACGAGGTGGTAGCCTTCCCTCACCCCGGAATTTTATAAATTCTATAATTTCGAAAAAACCCATCGCGGGGTTCATTCCGACCCCGCGACGGGTTTTGCTTGCTTTCGAGTCGTACACGCCGTGCGCGCCATGCGCTCGATGGGCGTCCTGCATCAAGCGCGCGCCGCGCAAACAACGCCTCCGGGCCCCTTAACGGCCGCCGAGCGATTCGCTCGGCGTCGACGCCGCGGCCAGCTCCCGCTCCAGCTCTTCCGCATACTCGCGCTTCTGCTCGTCCGAATAGGCCAGGCAGTCCGCCATGAAATCGATCGCGGCATCCTTCCAGCGCTTCGCCCAGTCGATGTCGAACAGAACGGACCCCGTTCTCCGCAGGAAGAAATCGACGGGCTTGACGGCCATCTCCTCCTCGATCGCGTACAGCAGCTCCGCCCGCAGCTCTGGCGGAAGCCCGTGCGGATCGGCCTTCCCTTTCCCGTTCCGGATCCGGTCGTGTACGGCCGTCACGTTCGACCCGTACCGGCGGGCGAGCCGCTCCGCCGCCTCCTTCGTCAAGCCGAGCTTCACGCCGGCTTCCGTCATCTTCTGCACGAAGGACGGGAACTGCCGCGATCCCCCCACGTCGCCCCCCGAGATCGGCAGCGTCTTCGTGCCGCACGGCTCGAACGGCCCGCGCCCGGCTTCCCGCAGCTTGGCCGCGAGAAGGTCGGTCACCGTTTCCGCCATTTTGCGGTAACCGGTCAGCTTGCCGCCGGCGATCGTGATCAGCCCGGAAGCCGAGACGAAAATTTCGTCCCGCCGCGACACTTCCGACGGCGACTTGCCCGCTTCGTAGATCAGCGGACGCAATCCCGCCCAACTGGACTCGACGTCCGCTCCGGTCAGCTTCAGATCCGGGAACATGCCGTTGGCGGCGGCCAGGATATAGTCCCGATCCTCCTCGCTCATGCGGGGATGGACCGTATCTCCGGCGTAGTCGGTGTCGGTTGTGCCGACGTATGTTTTGCCTTCGCGGGGAATCGCGAACACCATCCGGCCGTCCGGCGTATCGAAATAAATCGCCTGGCGAAGGGGAAACCTTCGTCCGTCGAACACGAGATGAACGCCCTTCGTGAGCCGCAGCGTCTTCCCTTCCTTGGAGCGGTCGAGCTCGCGCAGCGTATCCACCCAGGGACCGGTGGCGTTGACCACCTCGCGCGCCTTGATCCGGTAAGTCCCGCCGCCGATGACGTCCCGGGCGACGACTCCGACGAGCTTGCCGCCTTCGTACAGAAGCTCCTCCGCCTTGACGTAGTTCGCCGCGCGCGCTCCGGCTTCGACCGCTTTTTTCATGACCTCGATCGTCAGGCGGGCATCGTCCGTCCGGTATTCCACATAGTAGCCGCCGCCCTTCAGCCCTTGCCGCCGCAGCAGCGGCTCCTTGGCCAGCGTCTCTTCCTTGCTGAGCATTTTGCGGCGCTCCTCGCGCTTGACCCCGGCCAGAAAATCGTATACGCGCAGCCCGATCGACGTCGTGAACGCCCCGAACGTCCCTCCCTGATAGAACGGCAGCAGCATCCATTCCGGCGTCGTCACGTGGGGGCCGTTCTCGTAGACGACCGCGCGCTCCTTCCCGACCTCGGCGACCATCTTCACCTCGAACTGCTTCAAATACCGCAGCCCCCCGTGCACGAGCTTCGTCGAACGGCTCGACGTCCCGGCCGCGAAATCCTGCATTTCGATCAGCGCCGTCGACATCCCCCGCTTCCGGGCGTCCAGCGCGATGCCCGCGCCCGTAATCCCGCCGCCGATAATCAAAACGTCGAACACGCCGTCTTCCAATTCCGACAGCCGTCCCCGGCGATCCGTACCGTAGTTTCCGTTCATCCGTCATCCCTCATTTTCCCGTTAATGTAAAAAAAGAACCACTTCCATCCCGCCGCGCAAGCGCGGCGGGAACGTCCGTGGTTCTCCCGATCTCCTACCGTGTATGAACTTGTTAAAGTGATTATAGCATTTTACCCGAAAGAACGAAAGCAAACGGCCGCCCCATTACGGCTTGAACGCCATGGCGGCCTGGACCGCCTTCTTCCACCCCGCGTACGCGCGGTCCCGCTCGTCTTCCGGCATCGCCGGCCGGAACGTCCGCTCCAGCTTCCAGCCGTCGGCGATCTCCTGCTTATCCGCCCAGTAGCCGACGGCAAGCCCGGCCAAATACGCCGCTCCGAGCGCAGTCGTCTCGTTGACGACCGGGCGCTCGACCTCCGCCCCGAGCAGATCGCTTTGGAACTGCATCAGAAAATCGTTGCGCACCGCACCGCCGTCCACGCGCAAGCCTTTGAGCGGCAAGCCCGAATCGACGGCCATCACGTCCAGCACGTCCTTGGTCTGATAGGCCAGCGATTCCAGGGTCGCCCGAACGAAATGCTCCTTCGTCGTTCCCCGCGTAAGCCCGAATACGGCTCCCCGCATTTCGCTGTCCCAATAGGGCGTGCCCATGCCGACGAAAGCCGGCACGACGTACACCCCTTCCGACGACGACACCCTTGTCGCGTACGTCTCGCTGTCCGCGGTCTGCTTCAGCATCCGCAAGCCGTCCCGCAGCCATTGCATCGCCGATCCGGCGACGAATACGCTCCCTTCCAGCGCGTATTCGACCCGGCCGCCGATGCCCCAGGCGATCGTCGTCAGCAGCCCGTGCTCGGAGCGGACGGCTTCGTCGCCCGTGTTCATGAGCATGAAGCAGCCGGTTCCGTACGTGTTTTTGGCCATCCCTTTTTCGAAGCAGGCCTGCCCGAACAACGCCGCCTGCTGGTCGCCCGCGATGCCGGCGATCGGCACCTCGTTGCCGAAAAAGTGGTGCTTGACGGTCCGGCCGTACACCTCCGACGAAGAGCGCACCTCCGGCAGCATGGACGCCGGAACCCCCAGAATGTCGAGCAATTCCTCGTCCCAGGCCAGCTCGTGAATGTTGTAGAGAAGCGTCCGGGACGCGTTGGAATAGTCGGTGACGTGAACCTTGCCCCCGCTCAGCTTCCAGACGAGCCAAGAATCGATCGTGCCGAACAGCAAATCGCCGTTTTCCGCCTTCTCGCGGGCTCCTTCGACGTGATCGAGCAGCCACTTGATCTTCGTCCCGGAAAAATAAGGGTCGATCAGCAGGCCCGTTTTCCCGCGGAAGCGCTCCTCATGCCCTTGCCGCTTCAGCTCCTCGCAAATGTCCTGCGTTTGCCTGGACTGCCAGACGATCGCGTGATGGATCGGCCGGCTCGTATGGCGATCCCATACGACCGCCGTCTCCCGCTGGTTCGTGATGCCGATCGCCTCGATCTGCTCGGGGAGAATTTCCGCCTGGGACAGCGAGCTGGCGATCACGCCCAGCACCGATACCCAGATTTCGCTTGCGTCATGCTCCACCCAGCCCGGCTGCGGAAAATATTGCCTGATCTCCTGCTGCGCCGTGCTGACGATGCGGCCCTGCCGGTCGAACACGATCGCCCGGGAGCTCGTCGTCCCTTGGTCAATCGCCAAAATGTATTTCTGCGACACTCAACCTTCCCCTTTCCGCCCTGCGGGCTCGAAATGCTTCCACAGCTCGTAATTCGACGTCGTTACCGCCGACGCCCCGGCGCGAAGCGCCTGTTCGACGTCGTTCACCGTCCGGATCAGGCCGCCGGCGAAAATCGGAATCCCCGTCCGTTCGGACACTTCCGCGATAATGTGCGGAATGACGCCGGGAAGGACTTCGATGAAGTCCGGCTTCGTCCTCTCGAACATGGCGTAGCTTTTTTCCAGGGCGTTCGTATCGAGCAGGAACAGCCTTTGAATCGCCAGCAGCCCGTTCTGCTTCGTTTTCCCGATGACGCCGGCCCGGGTGGACACGATGCCCGCCGGCTTTACGACCTGGCACAAATACTCTGCCGCGTATTCGTCGTTTTTCAGTCCTTCGATCAAATCCGCGTGCAGGATCGGCTTCTTGCCATGCGATTTCGCCAGATCGACGATCGGCCGGATCTGACTGATGTGGGTGTCGAGGATCACGATATATTCGTACGACAGCTTGATCAGCTTCTCCAAATCCTTCACTTTCCGGGCAGCAGGCAATACGCTCTGGTTACGGAAATTCATGTCGGCCTCTCCCTCCGCTCCCCTGAACGGGGGGCTTAAATGACAAAAAAGGAGAATGACGAACCGGTCCGACGAGGACCCAATTCGCGTGTTCTCCTTTTCTCCGCCACACATATCAACTTGAGCACATTATAAACCAAACGGAAAGGAGTGTCTATATGAAAGCGTCTTTTTTCGGATGGCATTCGGCTTGCCAAGCATTGACATCCTGAATTTGTCAAGTATGATAGAAAATAAATTAATCTGCAGGCTGCCACGGAGAAGCAGAGCCGGCAGCTAGTCCTTGCGTACTCGCGAAGGGCTAGCTGCCGGCTTTTTCTTTTTGCGTGCGCTCCGTACAAGGAGGTTACCGTCATCCGCCAAAACGCCGAAAACGCCGGGAACGCCAAGTACGTCCTTACGCTGGATCAGGGCACGACCGCCTCCCGCGCCATTCTGTTCGACCGCAAGGGGGATCCGAAGGCCGTCGCCAAAAAAGAATTCAAGCAGCATTATCCCCGGCCCGGCTGGGTCGAGCACGACGCCGAGGAAATTTGGGAGAGCCAGTCCGCGGTCATGTACGAGGTTTTGCAGCGGGCGGACGTCGCCCCCGAGCAGATCGCCGCGATCAGCATCACGAATCAGCGAGAAACGACCGTCGTCTGGAACCGGCTGACGGGCCAGCCGATCTATCGGGCGATCGTCTGGCAGAGCAAGCAATCGGCGGACATCTGCAACCGCCTGAAAGCGGAAGGCTTCGAACCGGCGGTGCGGGAAAAAACGGGGCTCATTCTCGACCCGTACTTCTGCGGCTCGAAAATCCGGTGGATTCTGGACCATGTCCCCCAGGCGCGCGAGATGGCCGAGCGCGGGGAGCTGCTGTTCGGCACGATCGACACCTGGCTGCTGTGGAAGCTTACGGACGGCAAGGTGCATGCCACCGATTGCTCCAATGCCTCCCGAACGTTGCTGTTCAACATTCATGAGCTCGAGTGGGATCCCGAACTGCTGCGCATGCTGGATATTCCGGCTTCGATGCTGCCGGAGGTCAAGCCTTCCAGCCATATTTACGGCTACGTTTCCGAATCCCTGTTCCCCGTCCCCATCCCGGTCGCGGGGATGGCGGGCGACCAGCACGCTTCCCTGTTCGGCCACGCCTGCTTCGAGAAGGGAATGGCGAAGAACACGTACGGGACGGGCTGCTTTTTGCTGATGAACACCGGCTCGGAGCCGGTTTCGTCCGACAACGGGCTGCTGACGACGATCGCCTGGGGCATCGACGGCAAGATCGTTTACGCGCTGGAGGGGAGCATCTTCATTGCCGGCGCGGTAGTCAAATGGCTGCGGGACGGGCTTAAGACGATCTGGAAAGTATCGGATTCGGACGAGCACGCGGCGGCCGTTCCCTCGGCCGACGGGGTCTATTTCGTGCCGGCGTTCGTCGGCCTCGGCGCCCCTTACTGGGACATGGAGGCGAAAGGAGCCATCTTCGGGCTAACCGCGAGAACGACGGAGGACCATATCATCCGGGCGGCCGTCGAGTCGATCGCGTACCAGACGAAGGACGTCTTGACGGCGATGGAGGCGGACTCCGGAATCAGGCTCGTCAAGCTGACGGCGGACGGAGGCGCCGCGGCGAACGAATTTCTGATGCAGTGGCAGGCGGACTTGCTGAACGTCCCGATCGAACGGCCGAGGGTGCTCGAGACGGCCGCGCTCGGAGCCGCGTACCTGGCCGGACTTGCCGTCGGGTTGTGGAGGGATCAGGAAGAGATTTCCCTGCAAATTCGGACCGGCAAGGATCGAACGTACGAACCCGATCTGGCCGAGGAGGTCCGGCAGGAGCGGTACGAAGGATGGGTGCAGGCCGTTCATGCCGCGATGGCCTTCAAAACGAAGAGCCCAAACGGCAAACGATAAGCAAAAAGCCCTTCGGCAGACGGCGCGCAGCCGCCAGGCCGAAGGGCTTTTTTAGGTGTCGTCAGACCAGATTCCAGAACAACGCCGTGTTCGCGACCGTAATCATGGTGAACAGGATCGTATTCACGAAGGAGGCGAGCCAGACGTTGTTCGTTTTCTCGAACAGCTTGCGGGCGTAGACCGCCGCGACGACCAGGCAAGGAACGAGCGCGAAGAGCAGAATGCCGTTCAACGCTTGATCCGGGTACAGCGAGACGCCGGTCAGGAAGTCTTTGCCGTATTGGGCGATCAGCCACAGCACGAGCCCGCCTACGTTCAGAACGACGGACAGCAGATAGCCGCCCTTGCGTCCCCGCGTGTTCGCGTTGAGCGCCACCACGCTGACGAAATAGTAGAACAGGAAGAACGGCAGGTACCGCAGCGCGGTGACGACGTGCTCCATTTCGAACGTGCGGACCGCAAGCACCCACAAGCGGAAGTCGGTTCCGAAAACGGCCTGCAGCGCGAACAGGAGCGCATAGCCGACGACGACCGCGATCGCCGCCGTGCACAGGCTGGCGACGATGACGACGGGGTTCAGGCTGATGCCGTACTGGCCGAACGAGGTTCCCGCCCCTTTATTCGAGAAGTAGTGGAACGCCATCGTCAGGAAGGCAAAGATCAGCGCCACCGAAATCGCCCAATAGCCGATCTGGTTCGTCGTCGGTTCGTTGAACGTCGATCCGAGCTGCAGAATCGATCCCGCATTGTCGAAGACGAGCCACATGACGAGGGACACGACCGCCAGCAGCGCGCTGCCCGTGCCGATGTTTCTTTTCTTCGCCGCGAAGCCGGCGATCGCCCCGACAACGCCCAGACCGAGCAGGACGAGGGAGATGACGACAAGGGCGTTCATTCCGCCCTCTTGTTTGTCCATCAGCGTCGGGAACAAAATCGCCGGGATGAGCACGCTGAAGGCGAACGCGATCCAGAAAAGCGCTTTTTGCAAGCCGGTCGCCGGCGCCGGTACGGCGGCCGTCGATTCCGTCACGGACTTGCGCAGGAACGGCGCTTTGAGCAGCAGGCCGATCAGCGGGACGAACATCAGGAAGAAGCCGACGAGCGCGACGCCGTTGAAGGCTTCCTTCAGCCACCAAATTTGATTGCCCGAGCCCAGCTCCGACCGGATGTCGGACGCGGCAACGCCCTCGAACGCATGGTTGTAAAAATCGATCAAGTTGGCCGTGACCGTCGGCGAGAAGTGGTTCCACGGGTGGGTCTGATTCGGCGTGAAAATGATGCGCTCGCCCGTCTCCGAAGGCCGGACCGCCTTCTCCTCCACCAGAACGTCGCCCGACTGCACGGTATAAAACTTGCCGGCCTCGGCCTGCTGATCCGCCGGCACGCCGAGAAACGATTTGCCCGACAGCGTCGCGACGAAATCCTTGCGCGTAACGGTTCCCTGCACTTCCAGCTCCGACGGAGTTTTCTCCGCGTCGGATTTGTTGAAGAAAAATTCATCGTATTGCCCCCCGATCACCCCGACCGTGCGGCTGCCGAAGGCGGCCTGGAGCTGATCCTGCGGCGCGACCGCGGAGGCGTAGGAGAAGTCCGCGCCGACGGCGATGCCCGCATGAATCATGCGGTGCCCGGCCTGCAGGGCGTTCATCTCGTCGAAATACATGGCGAGCAGCGACGAGAACCCGCCCATGGAGTGGCCGCTGACGGCGACGTAGGCGTTGCCGTTCTCGTCCTTCAGGGTGTACGGCTGGTCGTAAATATATTTGGCCGCGTCGAACTGGGAATAGATCCAGAACGTCGAGAACATCTGGTCGACCGGAATGTCGGCCGTCCAGCGGGAGTCGCCGTGGTCGTATTGGTCCAGCGCCAGGACGATGTAGCCCCGTCTGGACATTTCGATAGCGGGCGCGTCCTGCATTTCCTTCGAGTTCAAATAGCCGTGCGTCGTCACGATGACCGGCCGCGGATTGTCGGGGCCCGCTCCCTCCGGCATGTACAGCAGCCCGTGAAGCTGGCCGTGATCGGCATCGAACGAGATTTCCTTTACTTTTACCGAGTAGAACGAGGTGTGGAACATGCCGGCCAGGAAGCTTCCGACGATCATAAGCGCCAACGAAATGGCCAGCAGCCCCTGCGGCTTTTTCCAAAACGATCGAGATTGTGCCATGTGCAGACTCCTTCTGAGTTTTATTAGCGGGTGACAGCGCTGTCATTCCCTTGCCGAATGAAAAAAACCACAACGCCATCGACCGCGCGATTCGCGCAGCCAAGTGTTGTGGTGTCTCCCGTTCTCCAACCCGCTATTAATTTGTGATCATTATAACACGGAAAATTTGGGTTGAATAGCCCTTCGCGGGAGTTGGGCCCGGACGGGAGGCCTGCTACAATAAAAGGAACCCCTGCCGGATTCCCGGCGGCGGTCATCGGGCATGATGCGCAGTACCTATTCGAAAATAGACCGGACGAAGGAGCGGCTGAAGATGAACGACGAAATGGTGGACTGGGCCGGCGCCATGAGGCTCGTGGATCGGCTTGACGCGGAGGCCGCTGCCGATCCGCTGGAGGCTTTCGCTCTCGACGAGCTGCTGTGCAGGCGCGCCGGCGAGACCGGAGAAGCTTTCTGCCATATGTGGCGGCATCCGAACGCCTTCGTGCTCGGACAGCGCGACAGCCGGCTGCCGCATGCGGCGGAGGCGTCGCGCTGGCTGGAATCGCAGGGCTGGCAGGTCGTCGTGCGCCATTCCGGCGGCGCGGCGGTGCCGCTCGATGCCGGCGTCGTCAATCTCTCGCTTATTTTTCCGAAAAGCGGCGGCGCGGACGCGCGCTTTCGCCAGGACTTCGAGCGGATGTACGCGTTCGTTCGCGAGGCTCTCGCCTTCGCCGGCGTCGCCGTGGACAAAGGCGAGATCGCGGGCGCCTATTGCCCCGGCGACTACGATCTTAGCATCGCGGGCCGCAAGTTCTGCGGCATCGCCCAGCGCCGGCAGCTGCGCGCCGCCTGCGTGCAGGCGTTCGTCGTCGCGGGCGGAGCCGGCGCCGACCGGACGCGCCTCGTGCGCGCGTTCTACGAACGCGCCGCGCCAGGCGCGGAGCCGTCCGCCTACCCGCAGGTGGCGGACGGCAGCACCGCCAGCCTCGAAGAGCTGGCGGGCTTTGGCGCGAACGCGGCGCGCGCGTTCGCGGACGCGGTCCGGCGCGCGATCGGGCGCCGGCAGGGCGCGGCGGGCGCCGCTGCGGCATTCGGCGCCGCCGGGGCAGCCGCCGCCGGGACCGCCGGGGCCGGGGCCAACGCCGCCGGCGAGCCCGGCCCGCTTGCCGGCCGGCCCGCCGAACCGGCCCCGCTCGCTGTCCCGGCCCCGCTTGCCGTCCCGCCCGCCGAACTGCCGGCCGCGGCCGACATCCGCGCCATGGCCGAAACGCTTCGGCAGCGGTACCGCCCGCGGAGCCAGTAGCTCGTTCCTGCCGAGCAACATTTGTGCTCGGCTATGAGGCTTTCGACCGTCCCGGCCCGGTTATGGGCGGGAACCCGGGAACCGAATGGGGTTGGGGTCGGTTTGGCTTTGACGCGGCGGGATGCGGTTATGCCGATTGGCGCCAAGCGCTAAGACGAAGGTTCGTACGAAACCATACAAAAACGTCCACAGAACCGCCCAACAGACCGATTTTGTATGAAAAATCATACAAACGGCATCACAAAAGCGCCAAATGACGGAGTTTTGTATGAAATATCACACAAAAACGCCAGCAGAACCGCCCGACGAGCCAATTTTGTACGAAAAATCATACAAATGTCTTCGAAAAAGCGCCAAATGACCGGATTTTGTATGAAATATCACACAAAAACGCCAGCAGAACCGCTTGGAGGCCGGCTTTGCAGAGTAATCGTATGGTTCACGGACAGGCGGATGGAGAAATTTTAAATATTCCTTTACAAGAATATTCCGTTCATGGTATATTCGATTCGAGGTACGGTTTACGAACCGAGGAAACGAGGTGGATCGCATGATTCAAACCGAAGTTGCAATCTCCGCCGTACTTCGCGCAACATGGCTTAAAGGAATGGCCAGATGATGGAAACCGCGATATTCAGCGCGCTGGCCGAGCCCCATCGGCTGCGCATCGTCGAGCTTTTGAAAAACGGTCCCCTGACGGTGAACGAGATCGCCGAGCGCCTGCAAATCCGGCAGCCCCAAGCCTCGAAGCATTTGCGCGTCCTGCTGGAGGCCGGGCTCGTCGAAGTCGAAGCGGTCGCCAACCGCCGGAATTACAGGCTGCGGTCGGAGCCGTTCCAGACGCTGTACGATTGGCTGAAGCCTTACCTCAACGTTTGGAACGAGCGTTTCGACAATCTCGATATTTACCTGCAGAAGCTGCAAGCCCAGGAAGACGATCAGCCCGAATAATGACCCTGTCAACCCAAATCCAGGGAGGAGTCGCGCATGTCGAACCGGATGTCGATCAAAGCGGAAGGCCGGGAGTTTACGATGGAGAGGATTTTCGATGCGCCCCGCGAGCTTGTGTTTAAAGCGTTTTCGGAAGCGGAGCATTTAAAGCAATGGTGGGGGCCGAGAGGCTGGGAGCTGACGGCGTGCGACATCGATTTCCGTCCCGGCGGCGTCTGGCATTACTGCATGAAATGCATGGACCCGAATCAGGGAGATTTCTACGGCATGGAATCCTGGGGCAAATCGGTCTATCAGGAGATCGTCCCGAACGAAAAGATCGTCTATATCGACTACTTCTCCGATGCCGAAGGCAACATTTCGGAGGACATGCCGGCTCCCGAATCTACGGTGGTTTTTCAAGAGCATGAGGGCAAGACCAAGGTAATCAGCATTTCCCGGTACGATACCCCCGAAGCGCTCAAAACCGTTGTGGATATGGGCATGGAGGAAGGGGTCACCCAAACGTGGGATCGTCTGGCCGAGCACCTGCAGGCGGCACAACCATAAAACGGCGTTTTCCGAGGGGGTGCCGCGGCGGATTTGTCCGCCCGCCGGCAGCCCCTTCCCTTTTCGCAAGCGGAGCTCATCCCCGCAGCAGCGCAAACGCCATGCCCGGCGACCCCAGCCGAATTTCACTGATGACGCAGGCCAGCATGAGCGCCTCCTGCAGCCGGCTTTGCCGGATGTCTCCCAGATCGATCATGTCTCGCCAGCCCAAGTCCTCCAGCAGCGATTTGACCTGATTTTTCGCGCGAGCGTCGTTGCCCGACACGAACATCGCGGGCATGCCGTCCCGGAAGCTCGGATGGACCATCCGACGGTCGCTGACCGTGTTCAGCGTTTTGACGACGCTGCTGTCCGGCAGCCACCGCTGAACGAGCTCGCCGGCCGACGTGTCGCCGTACATCAACCGCGGACCGTCTTCGAAACGGACGGCGTTGGTGACGTCGACGACCGTTTTGTTTTTCAAAACTCCGGGCTCCAGACGTTCGAGCGCCTCCTTCAAGCCGTCCCAGGGCAAAGCCGCGAAGACCGGATCGCCGAACCTTGCCGCTTCGTTCAAGGATACGACGTCCCCTTTTCCCCCCGCCTCCCGCTTCCATTCCCGATGCTTCGCATGCTCGGGGTCGCGGCTGCCGATGCGGACTTCATGACCCGCCCGGATCAGCCCCTCGCCTATGGTTTTTCCCACGCGTCCTGCGCCGAAAATGCCGATCTTCATGAATACCCGCTCCCTTCTACGGGAGATTATAGGAGCCGAGCCCGCGGGCCGGCAATAAGGCACTTTTTCGTTTCCCGCCCATGCCGCATGCGAATGCATTATAATATGAATAAAAAAACGGAGGACGCGATGAAACGATGCCCGCTCAATTGAACGATTGTCCCGTGGAGCGCGTGTTTTCGATGCTGAGCGGCAGATGGAAGATCCCGATTTACCGACACTTGCACACCAGCCGGGGGCCCGTGCGTTACAGCGAATTGCTGCGCCATCTCCCCGCCATTTCCGGAAAAATGCTGACCGAACAACTCCGCGAGCTGGAAGCCGACGGGATTGTCGAAAGAACGGTCACCCCGGATATCCCGCCCAAAACAAAGGTCGAATACTCCCTCACGCCTCAAGGGAGGTCCATGATCGGCTTTCTGGATCGGATGAGCGAATGGGGAATCGCGCATATCCGGAACTTGGGCCCCGAACAATGACAGGATGGCGCCGCTCCAAAGTCCCGCCGACGCAAAGGCGCAATTTTTTATCGCCATTCGGCAACCTCCGGAAGGAGTCGGCCCGCCGGGAGACGAATGTGTTCACGATGATTCCGCCAAAGGAGGAAAACCGATGAACGCCGGGCAGCCCTTTATTTTACTCGTCACCGGAATTATGGCGAGCGGCAAATCGACCGTCTCGCAGCTGTTGGCCGAACGGTTCGACCGGTCCGTGCATTTGCGCGGGGACATTTTTCGAAAAATGATCGTCAACGACCGCCGGGAAGTGCGGCCGGACTCGGACGACGACGGGCTGGACCAGCTGCGGCTCCGCTACCGGCTGGCCGCACAGGCCGCGGATGACTATCTGGAGGCGGGATTCAACGTCATCGTCCAGGACGTGGTCGTGGGACGAGTGCTGGAGGACTTTGTCTCGTACGTGCGGAACCGTCCGTTTTACGTCGTCGTGCTGTGCCCGAACGCGCAGGCCGTCGAGGCGAGGGAAGCCGCGCGGCCCAAGTAAGGCTACGGCATCTGGACCGTATCGGGCCTGGACGACGTGCTGCGCAAAGAGACGCCCCGGATCGGGTGGTGGCTGGATTCGTCCGAGCTGACGCCGGAGGAGACCGCCGACGCCATTCTGCGGCAATTCCGGGAAAAGGCGCTTGTCGCCGAGTAGCGGCGCTGCGATCCGACGAAGGATAAGCCCGTTTTCCATCAGCCGGTGCCGGAAGCCGCTTGTCCGAGAACGACGCGAGCCTGCTCGGCATGAGCACGACACGCTCATCCCCGCCGACAAGGTGCAGGGTCCCGCGCGGAACAGCCGAATTTTGCACGCTGCCGAACTGCGGCGGGACGGGCTCGAGCAGCTTCGGCAGGCCCGCGACGAGCATAACCGGTAAAATGAAGTCTCCCGACAGACTAGAGCCGCGCAGGTATGATATACTCGGGCTATGACAAACGAGACGATGCATCGCGATAAAGGGGCCTCCGGCAAAACGTGCCGGCAATGCCTCGAATTCAAGCCGCTGGCGGAGTTTTCCGGCAGAAGCGGCAGAAGATCCGGCCGCAGGAGGCGCCGCGGCGTCTGCCGCGAATGCCGGCGGAAGGAGTGGTCCGGCGCGGCGGCAAGCCCGGCCCTTCCCGCGCCGGCGGCTTCGGGGCCCGCCGCCGCGGACGCGGCGCCCGGGTCGGCGCCGGCAGTTCCGCTGGCGGCAGTTCCGCTGACGCCGGCGCAGCCGGCCGGCATGAACGCCGCCGGGCTCGCGATCCCGGACCCCGGTGCGGCGGCCCCGGAGTCCGGCGCGGAAACCGCGGAAGCCCCGGCGGCGGACGCTCCCAAGCCGAAGCGCAAGCGGCGGCGGCGCAAACGCAAAAAAGCGCATGCGGCGAACCCCGCTGCGCCTTCCGCCCACTCTCAACCCCAAGCCCTGGCCAAAGCCAGGCCCGTCAAGCTCCCGGTCGATCCTCCCCCGGCTCCGGCCGGCCTCAGACCGACGAAGCAGGGCTTCGTCCGCATGCTCGGCAAGTCGGATAACGGCCGCCGCTGGTATCAGGAGATCGAGCCGGAGCTTGCGTTCATTCTCGTGCGCGAGCGCGCCGCCGTCGTCGCGAGCCGCCACACGATCCGGCGCCTGTACAGCAACAAGGAGTTTCGCCGGCTTATTCTGGAACGCGACAAGTATACGTGTTACTTCTGCGGACAATACGGGGACACGATCGACCATCTGCTCCCCCGCGCCAAAGGCGGCCATACGACTCCGGTCAACTGCGTTTGCGCCTGCAACCTGTGCAATCAGTCGAAAGCGGACCGCGACCTCGACGAATTCATTCGCGCTTCGGATTGAAGCGCCGAACGAACCCGCCGGGACGCGTCCGCTTTCGGCCGTTTCAGTCTTCGTTCGGCTGCGAAACGATATGCCGGACCCGGCCCACCTGGCCGTCCGTCAATCTCACCTTGATGCCGTGCGGGTGAAACGCCGACTTCGTCAGCAAATCCTTCACGATGCCGCGCGTCGTTTTGCCCGTTCGCTGGTCCTGCTTCAGCACGATGTCCACTTCCAGTCCCGGCCGGACATCGCCGCGGTTTTTCCCGTTTCCTTCCACCTGTCGTACCCTCCGCTGTCGGTATCTGTTCTGCCATCTTACCATACCGCAAGCCGAGGACGAAATTTCGGTCAGCTCAAATACCGGTCGGGCACGTATTCGATTTTCGATTCGGCGTCGATCGTCAGCGCCTGCCGACCGTCGTCGTACGCGACCGGTCCGTCTTTCACGTAGAACCACGTTTTGATCGTCGGCTCGTTTTCCTCCGAGTAATCCCGGAACACGAACACGTTAAGCTCGCGAGCCAGCTCCAGCAGCTCCTCGATTTCCGGGCCGCGGGGCGTCGTCACCGTAAACCGGTAGCCGCCGTCCGCTTTTTCCTCCAGCTTGTAAGGAACGGGGCGCTTGCCCGTATCGATAAAAATTTTGCCCCCTACCGCATGCTTGACGATAAACGTTTCCTTCATCCCAAGCTCCCTCCTTTCGGCTTTCGGCCGCTTACGGCAAATCGATCAGCATCAAAAACGTCTCTTCCCCGCCGGCCGCAAGCGCGAGCTCCGGTTCGTCCGCGATCCGGGCTTCGTCGCGGGTGCCGAGCGCCAGGCCGTTCGCCGTCAAGCTTCCTTCGATAACAAACAGGAAAACCCGCCGTCCCTTCTCCTGCCGGAACGCAAGCTCCCGCCCCGCGTCCAGCCGGCTCAAATAAATCGTCAGGTCCTGCTCGACCTTGGCGACGCCTTCCGCAGGAACGGCCGCCGCCACCGGCAGCAGCGCATTGCGCAGCTTGGCCTGATCGTACCGGGCCGTCTCGTAGGAAGGCGTCAGCCCTCTTTCCCTCGGCATGAACCACAGCTGGAGCAGGTTCAGCTCCTCCGATTCGGACGGATTGTACTCCGCGTGAACGACGCCGCTGCCCGCCGTAATCCGCTGCACTTCGCCTGCCGATGTGATTTCGACGTTGCCGAGGCTGTCCTCGTGGCGGATTTGCCCCTTCAAGATGATCGAGACGATCTCCATATCGCTATGCGGATGAGCGCCGAAGCCCCGTCCCGGAGCGACAAAATCGTCGTTGCACACGCGCATGACGCCGAAGCCGCTGTTTTCCGGATCGGCATATTCTCCGAACTGGAAGCTCGGGCGGCTTTTCAGCCAGCCCAGATCCGTCTTGTGGCGCAATCGCTCGGGATAAAGTTGAATCATGGGACGCCTCCTCTTTTTATAAAATTGAAAGTAACTAACCGAATTATAGTTGAATCTCGGCGGAATCACAACCGCGTTTTTGGCGGACATAACGGGCGCCCCGCTTCGAACGTCTCCGGAGCCCGGAACGGCGGGGGTTCGCCGTCTTTGCCGTCATCTTTTGCCCTTGTTTTTCCAAGCATAAGCTTCTTTTGCGAAACTAATTCCACATGGCCCGCGTCTAATCAATGGATCTTATTTCCAATGTCGCAGGAGGCTCCCGATATGCAGGCTTCATCCTTGATTAGCAAAAAATGGATCGCTTTAACCGCCGTGTTCGCGTTGGCCGCGGCCTTGTTCGCCGGTTTCCGTCCCGGCACCTCTTCCGCCGCCGGAACGCCGGACGATCCGCCTCCGGTTAACGTCCCCTCGTACCAGTGGGCGTACAACATCAAGCAATCGAATCCGGAAAGCGCTTTGAAAAAAGGCACGACGTTTCTGTCGCTGAACGAGCTGTCGACCCTGTTCTCCGATCTAGTGCTGTCCTACGACCAGACGACCCGCTACCTGATCGCGACCGCTCCGAACCTGCGGCTGAAGTGGCGCGTCGGCTCTTCCAAGGCGCTCATCAACGACTCGGTGCATGCGATGTCGACGGCTCCATTTTTGAAAAACGGAACGCTGTTTGTTCCGCTGAGAGACATCGTCATGGTCGCCGGCGCTACGATGAAGCTGGACACGAGCGGCACCCTGCTCGTCGACTACGGCCCGCGAAGCCTGCTTGGAGGCAGCCCGGCCGGCTGGTACTGGGTGCGCAAGGACAACGGAAACGTCTATACGGCAGTCGGCTCCGAAATGCCGCGAAGAATCGGCTATTCCGGCGTACGGGTCACCCAATACGGGTACCTCGACGTGAAAAAGACGGGCGAAACCTCGCTGCTGCTTACGGTCACCCATTCGCACGGCGAGCCTGCGCTCGGCACCGACATTTATCGCTTGGTCGTATCCGGAGGAAAGCTCGTGCGGGAGACGGCCGTGGAATACTACGGCATGGCCCGCGCGCAGAGCGTCGAGGAGGCGGACGGCCTGCTCGTCCTGCTGGACGGCTCGGAGCTGCAGCTCGTCCGCCCGGACGGCTACGTGCAGGAGCGGTTCGATCTGAAGGCGCTGGGCGGCTACGACGACACGTATACCGTGGAGTATGCATCGGTCGAGGATCGGCTGCTGCTGATCCGGCCTTATATCCGCGGCACGACCCTGCTCGTCGATTTGCGGGACGGCTCGGCTGCCGCGCTGTACAAGGAGCTTCTGTCCGAGGAGGAAATTACGCGGATCGAAACGACGGAGCCGAGTCCGTTTGTTCCGGATGCGGCCGACAATTTAACGTTCGTGAAGCGCGACGGGGACAGCTTCGTTTTCGACTATCGCAACCTGTTCACCGGGGAGCAGTCGCAGCTGACCTATACGCTTCAATAGCGTCACGCGCGCAAACGGTTCATAAAACGAACGGGGCTGTCCGTCGGGTCAGATTTGACCCTGTGGACAGCCCCTCGCATGATGCGCCGCCGGGCCGATTGCGCCCCATGTGGTGCACGGTAAGCGTCAAATAGCCCCCACCTAGCGGCGGGAGCTCAGTTCGACTAATCTGTAGTTACTTTTTACTTAATCGGCACTCAGCCGGTAGCTCGTGCGACCATGGCATGAAGGGTTCGAGCGCGTCGGCATCGAGCGGTCCAGAGATTTGCGGCAACTGCTCGAAGAGGTACTTTAAGTAGTTGAACGGGTGCAGACCATTCTCCTTGGCCGATTCGATCACGCTGTAGATTACCGCGCTAGCCTTCGCGCCGCGAGGCGTGTTGGCGAACAGCCAGTTTTTGCGCCCGATCACGAACGGTTTGATCGACCGCTCGCTCCGATAGTTGTCGAGCTCCAGCCGCCCATCTGACAGGAACGCGGTAAGCTTATCCCACTGATTCAAGCTGTAGGCGATCGCTTGACCGGACAGGCTCTTCGGCAAGGTTTTGGACCGTTGCTCCTTCAGCCATCCATGATAGGCGTTAAGCACCGGCAGGCTTTGCTCCTGCCTCTTCGCCTGTCGCTCTTCAGCGGAGACTTCGGCAAGGTCCCGTTCAATCGCATACAGCTGGTTACAGTAAGCCAGGCCCTGTCCTGCACCGGTTCCCAGCTTCCTCATCTCCGGCGGCCCTGCCTTCAGCGCCTCGTCGTACTTGCGCCGGGCATGTGCCCAACAACCGACGAGCTTCACGTCTGCCACCTTGTGGTACCCAGGGTACCCATCCACATGCAAATAGCCTTTGAATCCGGACAGGAAGTTGCGCGGATGTTCGCCGCCCCGCGTCCGTTGGTATTCGTAGAGTATTGCCGGCGGCACATCACGTCCGGTCCGATATAGCCACAGGTAGGACGTCGCTTCCGCGGACTTGCCTTCTTCGCGCAGCACCTGAAGCGTCGTCTCGTCGGCATGCAGCACTTCTTGCCGCAGCAGATACGCCTTCATGGCAGCAAACAGCGGAGACAGCCATTGCTCCGCACCATACATCATCCAGTTCGCCATCGTCTGGCGAGACAACGTATAGCCAAGACGCGCGAACTGCTGCTCTTGCCGGTACAGGGGCAAGCCATCCACATATTTCTGCGTCATGACGTAGGCCATGCTGGACGGCGAAGCCAAGCTTCCGGGATAGACGGGCCTCGGCATGGGCGCCGTGACGATGGGTGTCTGGATCTCATGACGCTCGCAGTGGCGGCAAGCATAGACTTGACGAATATGCCGCATGACCTTGACCTGCGGGGGCACCAGCGCGATCTCGCTGCGCATCTCAGTCGTCATCTCATGCAGCGAGCCGCCGCAGCAAGCACAGGACCGTTCGCCTTCCTCGAGTTTGTACACGACGGTCTCTACCGGCAGGTCGGAGAAGTCGTCTTCACGCTTGCCCGTCTGTTTGCGGCGCTCGTACGTGATCTTCTCTGTAGGTGGCTCTTGTCCGGCTGGTGTGGCCAGCACTTCGGCTTCGTTGAACAGATTCAGCTCCATCTGGTCCGGATTCGTCTTCTCGCTGGAAGTGCCGAAGCGCTTTTGCTGCGCCAGACGGAACTGTTCCTCGTACCACTTGAGCTTGGCCGATAGCTCGATATTTTGTTGTTCCAGCTTCGCATTTTGTTGCCGAAGCTCTTCGATCTGAGGCGATTCCGCTCGATTTTCCATATGGTATACTTCGGCACGGATGGGGGCAACGCCTGCCATAACATATGTCGAATTAAGTAAGGAATAGATTGCTAAATGACCGTAGCGGCGGTCACTTTCGGGTGAGCCTGCCGCTGGCTGAGCGAAAGTCCGTCCAGCAGCCAGCGGAGCTCGCGGGTCGTGACCGTGACCGGATCGCTGTGATCCCTGGGCCACTGGAACGTGCCGCGCTCGAGCCGGCGGTAGAACAGCCAGAAACCGTTGTGCTCCCAATACAAGATCTTTAACTTGTTCCGCTCGCGGTTGCAAAAGACGAACAAGCATGGAGAGAATGGATTCAGTCCGAGCCCCTCTTGGACAAGAGCAGCCAATCCGTCGATGGATTTACGTAAATCCGTGCTGCCACAAGCCAGAAATACCTGACGGCTGGTTAATTCGCTCAGCATATGACCTCCAAAGCCTGCACCACGTCGCGGAGCAAAGCGGGATTGAACCCGGCGTCAACCTCGATGACGGCTGCGCCGATTCGGATGCGAAGGCAAGCCGAAGGTGTGGCTTCCGGCTCGGGAGTAATATGAGCTTTGACGAAGGTGGCTGACTTGACAGCAGCAGGGGATGAACCGCTTAGTCTCTTCATCCATGTATAGAGCCCGCGACGATCCACCTGATTGGCTTTGCACCATCTTGCTGCTTTTTCTCCACTGGAACGGAAAGCGGCAATTCGTTCTTCCCATTTCTTCTGTACGTCTTCTCTGGCCATAAAAAATCCTCCCCCAATTGGACTATGAGGAGGATTATCTCACGGTTATTGCAAGGAACGAAGGTGGGGAGAGTTTGACGCTTACGGTGAAATGAGTCGTTTTTATAAGAAGGCTCTTTTCTAAAAGATTGTTGCTTTAAAAGGCATATGATATAATTAGACCAGAACATTCGTTTGGGGAGGATGAAAAACAATGGACTGGCATTCTGTTTATGGAGATTTTAGCGATTTGCCAAAGGCTGAACAGCATCGGTTATTCCAAGCTATTCAAGATACTCTTTTTCCTGAACCGAAAGAGGATATTGCCAATATGGTTGGGGACATTCGAGAAGTCCGTTTCAGCAACGGCTTGGCGTGTGTCCATTGCGGAAGTGTATGTATTAAACGGAACGGGAAATATCGTTCTCGCCAGCGATACTTATGTAAGGACTGTGGCAAATCGTTCAATGACATGACAGCAAGCCCACTCTCTGGAACTCATCACCCCCACAAATGGCTGAAGTATTTTCAGTTGATGGTCGAAGGAGTTACCCTACCCAAAATCGCAGAACAATTGGATATACACGTTTCTACTGCATTTTATTGGCGACACAAGATTCTAAATGCTCTGCGTTCTCTTGGCTTTTCAACATTGCGTGGAATCATTGAAAGTGACGAAACCTACTTCTTGGAAAGTGATAAGGGTAAGAAATCAATCTCGCATCGAAAGCCTCGGAAACGAGGAGGCAAGGCTAAAAAACGTGGCATCAGTAAAGAACAAATTAGCATAGTTGTAGCCCATGACCGCAACGGCAACATTATGTCTAAATTAGCTGGACGTGGGCGTATTACAGCAGATGAAATTGAGCAGACATTAGGTACATGCCTTGATAATGAAATTGTTCTTTGCACGGATTCTGCCACAAACTATAAGGCATTTGCGAAGAAGAGGGGCATACCTCATGAAATCATCAACTCCAACAAAGGAGAACATGTTAAAAAAGGCGTTTATCATATCCAACACGTTAACGCATATCATCAGCGTTTAAAGAAGTGGATGGAAAGATTTAATGGGGTCGCTACAAAATACATGGATAACTATCTCATGTGGTTCCGCTTTTTAGAATTGCAGAAGAAACTTAACAAGAAACTACAAACAAAATCAATGGTGTTGGATGCGTGTAAGAAAGCTAATTTTACACTTGTTCGCACATTCAAAACTGCGTAAGGAGCGATAAAAATGGATAGATGTTGTCAAATAACCACCGAAAAACCAACACCGCCTACTCAATGTCCTGTTTGTTTACAAAAGGGCAAAAGTGTTCAATTGATTACGCTCAAGGCATTGCTTAAGCCAACAGCGTTAGAAACTATTCATCCTGAAATGACTTACAATTTTTGCACTAATGCGTCTTGTGATGTTGTGTATTTTAGTGGTGAGCAGACCTTTGGCAAGGGTATGCTCAAAGTCTCGGTGTTCCAAAAAGACGATGCGTTGGATGTACCTGCATGTTACTGCTTTGGATGGACGAGAGAACGGTTAATACAAGCTGTTCAGGAAAACCAGCATCCAATTGACCATATAAGAGAACAAGTTCAAGCTAATCGTTGTGGGTGTGAGGTTAATAACCCCCAAGGAGCCTGTTGTTTGGGTAATGTCACTACATTCATTCGGAGTCTTGACAAGAGTTAATCTCTTGTCATCTCAATCAGCAACAATTCTTACGAAAAGAGCCT
>NZ_AULW01000068.1 GCF_000422485.1 Paenibacillus pasadenensis DSM 19293 | reverse complement strand
TACCACCAAACCCCAATTATCGAAGGTTTGCAGACCCAAGTTGTTAAGTCATCTGGAAAAAAGGTGAAATCATGGTCCTTTACCATCAACGGAAACCCGAAGGGGCAGCTTGGCTCGTATAACGACAGCACCGGCAAGATTGAACTCCCACCCGTTAACGGCAAGGAAATATCGTTAACCGGGACGAGAGATTCAAGCATGTATTACGATATATGGCGCAATTCCAGCGGGAAGCAATGGACGATGTCGACCGAAGAAACAGGAGCGTATACCTTTACGGCAGATGCCTCCACAATATCGAACGGGATTTCTCAATATCCAGGTCAGATCCCGACTCGAGACAGCTCTGGCGCGACCATCGATGCCAAACTACGTTACTCCGACGGTTCGGCCGCTGCTTGGTCAGATGCATTAGGAGCACCAGAAAGATTTAATCGTGTGGATAATAAAGAAATGGTCTCTTACGCTTTTATCGAACCAAAATCAGTCGGCATTACCGGAGCCACCCCCCTTAGCGGCCAGACGATAACTCAAACTGGTAAAGGGAAGCCCGGCTACGGTTACATTAAAGTCAGCTTAATGCTTGGAAGCAGTAATAATTTACAGGGGATTCACTGGGACGCACTCGCCGGAACCTCCGGCAACGTCCAAGGCCGTCGTTATCCGCTCAATTCGACGACGACATGGGAGGCCAAAACCTATTCCGTCGAGTATACAGTGACCGTCACCTACGAACCGATCGACGCCTCCAAACCCGATCTCGTCGCGGACAGCATCCGCGCATCTGGAAAAATCGAACTTGGAAAGGCCGCGACGTTCACGGCCGACTATCATAACGAGGGCCTCGACATCGGTAAGTCGTTCACCGTGAACGTGAAGGATGTCGGAACCGGAACAGTCTTGAAGTCCGAATCCGTTCCCTCCATGAAGGCGGGAGCGAGCCGGTCAATGACGTTCACCAGCACCTTCACTTCAAACGCAGCAAAGACGTTCCGGCTGACGGTAGACTCGGCCAATACAATTGACGAAGCCAGCGAAACCAATAACACGGTAGACGGGACCTTTTCGCCAGGCGAAGTACCTACTCCCACCCCTCCTCCCCCGAGCAAGGATTTCGGAGGGAACTTTGAAGTCACGCCCCCTTCCATCGACTACGGGGACAACTTCACGCTTCGCCCAAAAGACCCGGAATTTGGTCAATGCAAATATCTGCGCCACATGTACACGATCAAGCGCGGAACCCAAGTCGGAGCGACAGGCTGGTACTACAGCTGGTCAGACACGACCATCAGTCGCGCTGAATACCCAAACGTAATAGGCGCCGGTTCTCATCAGGTCTATATGACCCTCATCACCGATTGCGGAGAGAAAGAAATTGGCCCTCGCCCGCTCGAAGTGAAGAACCCGCCGAACAACCGCCCTCCTTCTGGCAAAGCCGCTTTTGTTCGGCCTGAAAACCCCACGACTCCCGTAACCTCCGTCGTGGAAGGGGAGACGATGTACCTGATCGTTCTGCACGACCCGAACATTCCATCCCCGTATGATCCGGACGGAGACGAAGTCACCTTTGATGGATTTGATTTTGCCAACGGGAACAGCGCATGGATAAAGAGCCTGAAAGGGAGGTATCCGGAAGGCAGCTGGGGGATGTACGAAATTCGCATGGACACTCCAGGTGTCCATACCGTGAAAGGCACGCTCCGCGATCCATTTGGAGCGACCGGCGAAGTTTCTGCTTTCATCAACGTCCAGTCCAAGGGTCCAATTCCCATTATTAAGTGCCCGGACGAAGTCATCGAGAACCATTACATACCAGACACCATGTTCGACTCCAGCAAAAGCTACAGTCCCGTGTTTTCGGCAATCGATCACAGCCGAGACGAGTGGATCGGTAGGCAGTCTTCCTATGTCAATGGAACTCAAGAGAACATCACGGTTGAAGTGCAGCTGAACGTCTTTGACGTGGAAGGAAGAAAATCAGAGAAGCCGGCCAGCTGTACCATCATCGTGAAGCCGGACTTGCCTCCTGTCGCCAAGCTTGACGTGCCGAAGCTAGGGATACGGAACGAACCCAACGTCATCCTGAATAAGTCGTTCAGTCCGGACGGCGACCAGATCGTGTCCGCGATTTACCGCTTCAAATATGATGCGCTGAACAACGGATTCCAGGACGACGCTTGGCAGACGATCGTCGGCTCCAAGGACAAGGTGTCCTTCACGGCTCCGAAGGTCGGAAAATACCTGTTCTGGACGGAAGTCACCGACGACTACAACTTGAAGGACAACACGGACGAGGAGCCGATTGAAGGCTACACGCTCAACATCGTCAACAACGCGCCCGAGGTTTCCTTCGATTTGAGAGGCAAAAACCCGCAGCCGGACCTTGATGCAAGTACAACGATTCGTCCGGAGAAAATGATTAGCTGGCCCGTCTATGTCACGAACACAAATGAAAATGTCTTTGACCCTTCCCGTCTTTGGAGCGTCGACGGTGGCAGCCTTGTCGGCGGCGATGCAAAGAACTTCGGGGATGCCCAAAACAACACGTATTCCTTCATGCGCTACGGCGGCGAGGTAGACCTGATTACCGGCACGAAGCCCAATGACGGCTTTGGGGCCAACTCCCTCTCCCCATGGCGTGCCCTGACGAACACGGCCTATTTCAACGATTATTTGGCGGACGAGACCGGACGTCAGATCGAAGCGTACAGCATCTCGTACACGCAGTACAATGAAATTCCGAAAGTACGATCCAACAAGAAGCATGTCGTGTTCAGCACTACGGACTACTCGAACTACCAAGGCACGATGAAAATCTACGGACTCAATCCCAAAAAGCTCTCTCCACTCGTTCAAGGCGATAACCCTTATGACTGGAAAGCTAAAAAATGGAGCAAAGGAAGCCCTTATGATTACATCATCAAGCTCGGACCGTTCTCACGCAAAGTAACCTGGGAGCTCTCCGGTCCGTACCTGTACGTCGTTCTCTCCTCCGTTGACGATGTCATCATTCGGCGTTACGACGCCGCCAACGGACAGCTCCTTCAAGAAACGACCGTTCCATCCAATATGAATCGGTTCACGGATAAAGTGAATTGGAACTTCAAAAACTGGGTAATTCACTCGACCACATCTGGAAACGGCATCGTCATGAAGATGGAGCGTGATTTCGCCTCAGGCGGCAAAGACAACTATCAGGTCGGAAGCGCATATGCTCACTTCGTTTCGGTCAGCCCCAGCATGACCATCTCCACGCTCGGTTCCATTCAAAAGCAAATGAACCGGACAACCAGCTGGGACCTTACCGACTACCCATATCGGGCAGCGCCTGAAATGTACTTGGATCCAGAAGGCAATACGTATACGCTGGAAGGCTATTCCTACAAGCAAAACGAGTATCGGGACATGATGAACTTCTTCGACTTGACGATCAACAAATACGACAAGAAGATGAACCTCGTCTGGAGCCGTTATCTTTCCGAACCAAATCAGCAGATGGCAACAAACAACAATTCCATCGGCTTGTACGCGGGCATGGGCGGCTACTATGGCTATAACCCGATGTGGATGAACACATTTGCAAACGAGCTCTATGTGGACGTCTACTTCATGGGCAGCGATCCATACCTTCCGACTCGGACGACAAAGGTCATCAACATGAAGTCAGGCTCTACGCTCCAGAATCTGTCCAACTGGAATAACGCTACCTTTAACTGGGATGGATCGTCTCAGGGTACGGACTTCTCAACGCGGACAGCAGATGGCTACAGCACCAACTCTACGCCTTACGATCAAGGAAACTGCAAAGCCGACGGCCAAGTCTACAACTCGAGCGGTTCCTTGGTGACAAGTTACCGAGGCTGTACCTTCTTCCGAGAATACGTTGGAGACGGATCTCTCTTCGCGCTGGAGCGCATCCGCAGAGAAAATTCCGAGCCGAACGCCATGATCTGGTTCACCTCCGGCGCTCCATCGACAACGCCACTCGTCCGGCAGACATTCACCAACGGACAGATCGTCTC
Source organism: Paenibacillus pasadenensis DSM 19293 (assembly GCF_000422485.1). Taxonomy (GTDB): domain Bacteria; phylum Bacillota; class Bacilli; order Paenibacillales; family Paenibacillaceae; genus Paenibacillus_O; species Paenibacillus_O pasadenensis. The sequence goes on along the minus strand of NZ_AULW01000068.1, from coordinate 22,295 downwards.
CGACGTCTCCTTGAATGACGCTGAAATGAAGTACAGCCAGCGGATGATGGATGTCGACGTAGATCAGGAAGCAATGGGATTCAGCTTCCGCATGCAGGACCCTAGAAACCGCTATGCCGTTGAAACAAATGGCCATTCCTTGGATCTGGTGAAGTACGTGGGCGGAAATCGCACCGTGCTCCAAGCCGGCAGCTACCCCTTCCAGTCCGACGTCAGCTATGGCTTCAAGGTGAAGACGGTCGGAAGCAAGATCGAGGTGTTCCTGAACAACATTCCGATCCTGTCCGCGACGGACGGGCAATTTTTAGAAGGCAAGTTCGGCTACTTCGCCAACAAAGCCTATGTTCGCTTTAGCGCCTTGACGTACAAGGCCGTCGACAGTAAGGTGGAATGGTCGGCCGACTACGCCATTTGGGACGAGGGAACAGCCAAGGCCGAAGTCCAATACGACAGCATCCAGTTCCTCGATCCGGAGAACGATCCGAAGGCCGGCTCTTATCGCTGGAGCTTCCAGCACACGCCGCGGTTCATCAACAACCAGGGGCTTTCCGCGTTGCACGGAAAGACGTTTGAAAGCGAGCAGCTCGTCTTTGATAAAGTCGGCGACTACCTCGTTCAGCTCCAGGCTCAAGATGATCCGCATCCAGATTACCGGTATCCGGACAATCGATTCGGCGAATACCGGAAAGACAGCAATCCGTTCGTGAAAAAGGTCACGGTACACCGGCGGCCGGTATCGCAATACAACGTGACGTTGTCCGGAGACGGAAAAGTCATTTGGACGGACAGCAGCTATGATCCGGACCGATACGAAAGCTCGAGCAAATATTCAACAGAAGCGACCGGCATCGATTACCGGGTGACTAGGGGCATTCTGGAGAAGAAGTTTTACTACACGACACCGTCCGGAGACACGTTCTACGAAAAGCTCGTCACGCCACAGGAAAAAGGCATGTATGAGATTGGGATGGCCGTCAAAGATGAGTATGGCGCTTGGTCCGCGTACACGGTCAAGACGCTCGACGTCACGGTCACAGGCGCAAACAACACGCCTCCTGTCCCTGGCTTCAACCAAAGCCATGTCAACACGTACAGAAACGTCACGATCACCTTTGACTCCACCGCATGGGACAAAGAGGACGGCGGCCGCGAAAATCTGCCGCACACCTGGTACTTGCGGAACCGGACAACCAATGGGGCCGAGACGATCTCAAGCAGCAGCCGGACGAGCTGGCAAAAGAGTTTCAGCACGCTGGGCACGTTCGAGATTCGGCAGCGCGTCGAAGATTCCCTCGGAGCCGAGGCCCAAATCACGAAAACCGTGACCATTCACAATCAGATTCCATCGGCTCAGATCACGGTGCCCGCCAGCTCCGACCCGAATCAGCCGACCAAGCTGATTGAGTTCCGTCCGCTGTTCCAGTGGAATTATTGGGACGCGGACAGCGATGAGCAAACCAGGTATCAACTGCGAATCTACCGCTACGGCGGCGAATTGCTCAGGGATACGGATATTCGACCGGGCAAGGATCGCAGCTGGCGACCTACGACCGATCTTCCCGAGAAGGTCAACATGTATATTCAGGTTCGCGCCTATGACGGATTCGATTGGAGCGCATGGAGCTCGCCGAAATACTTCTACCTGGAGACGAACCGTCCGCCGGTGGCCGACTTCGACTGGACGCCTAAGCCAGTTTGGGAGGAAGATCGTATCCAGCTCTTGGATCGCTCCACCGATCCGGACAACGACCCGCTGACATACGCTTGGATCATCAAGTCTCCTAGCGGCCAGTCGAGCACGAGCGCGGTTCAGAATCCCGTAATTCCGAAGGCAGAGAAAGGAACGTACCAAGTTACGCTTACCGTAACCGATCCGAAAGGCGCTACGGCCACCGTGACCAAGCCGATTGTCGTACAAGCTAACATCCTGACAGCGGACCTCCAGCATATCCAGGAGTGGATCAAGCACTTCAACGACAACAACATGGATATCCGGAAATTCCTTGCTGGAGAAAGCTTTGACGTGAAGGCGCAAACCAGTTCTAACGCTCGATTCGTGAACATCAGCTTCAATTTTGGCCGAGCTCAAAAAGCCGTTCCAAAACAGTTCCTGTACAACGAGACGGACAATGAATACCCCGACTTCGGCCACACGTTCGTTCTCGCCAGCAGCAATCAAACGAGCTGGACAACGAATGCCTGGAGGAAGTATTGGATTCAGATTCCGGACGGCACCTATACGGCTTCAGTTCGCGCAACGTATCAGAATGGCAGCACTAAGACCGTCAATTTGTCCGTGACGATCCAAGATCATATCTGGTACAATAAAAAGGAAGGCACCTCGAATAGCGGATAGAATCAAAAAAGAGAGGAAGAAATTCCTCTCTTTTTTTGAGCGTCTTTACTGGAAATTAGTGGATATGGAGGTGTGTAAAAGCTGCTCATTCTTAATCCAGATATCCACTACAGCGTCAATGAGCTGTCCATAATTCTCGGCATTGAACACACCCGTTTCTACGAGTATCGAGAGAAAATGAGCCTTGCCGAGCACCGCTTCCCCTCCGGCCGCGTCGGCTATGCCGTCGATTTCCGCGAGTTCGAGCTGACCCTGGAACTCTGCAAGTCCTACCCGTTCGACGTCCCTGATTTTGAGCCGTATAAGGCGAGGAAGCGCCCAATCATCCGGCAATTCCTGGACACGAACGAAACCCATTTCTTCCTTAACGAAATCGGGGACCGCATGAGCATCTTCACGACGAAGCGCCATTTGCGCGAAAAGAAAATGCCCCACTATACGATCGAGCGGAAGCGCCTCATCCCTATCGTCTCTTTGATCCGCCGGTACGAGCTGCCAATCGATGATCGGCTGAATCGCATGATCTCCGACGCCATCGAGGAACCGTATGAGTTTATGCTGTAGCAAAAAAGGAGCTGGCATATGCCGGCTCCTTTTGCTTTAGCTGATATTGATGAGAGGCGCGAGCCACAAAGGTTGGAGGTAGAACAACAGCACCCCGAGCGTGAGAAACGGAGCCATCGGAAGCTGGCGTTCCTTCTTCCCCGACACCACATACCGGACGGCCGCGAAAAGCAGCGTCAGGATCGAGGCATAGAGGATTCCCATGAATGCTCCTAGGATCCCGGTGGACAATCCGAGGAAAAGAATGAGCAGGATGTCGCCTCCACCCGTCCCACGCCCTTTTGTCAAAACGGCGATGAGATAGAAGATGATGGCCGGAATGAGTCCCCACAGATACATGACGATGCCTTGCGGATGATGGAAGATCCGGATGACGATAATCAACGCGATCGCCGTGAACGTAACGACGTTGTAGATTTTGCGTTCCCTCAGATCCGTTACCGTGCAGATCAGAAAAACGACAGCAAGCAATCCAAGCACAATATAATTCATGAATGAAGCTTCCATTAAAATAACTCCCCTTAGCGTCCCTGGCGGACATAAGTATATGTATATTATCGGCCGCAAACCGGAATTTTCGCAGGTGATTTTAGATTTTTAGCTGATGAACCGCAAGATAAACTGCGCTGATAAAGCTGATTACGAGACAAGCTACAGCGATAACCATCATCACACGCTTATATTTGAAATCGCGTTTGCGTAATCGCCGCAGAACTTCCAACCAAATCGCGCCCGCAGCCAGCCCTGCAAGAAACTCCAAGGCAACCCCTCCTCTCGATACCTTAACACGTGTTAACGCCCCATCTCTGGACGGGATATCGTTCCAGTTGCGCATTTATTGCCTAGGAATCAATCCATACGTTCCACGAAACTTGCCATTACTTCCTCTTGAGCTTTCGTGTATCGAGCGATTTGCTCTTTATCACTCCACCCCATGTACGTCATAAGATCCTGGTCCGTCATGTCCGGATTTCCTCTCCTGAGCTCGCTCGCACAGGTATGTCTAAGGTCATGCGGCGCAAGGGGATGAAGTCTTCGTTCCGGATCAGGAAAATTCGCGTCATGCACTCTGCCGATATAATCCAGAATCTTGTTTATAGATCGAGGATGAAGTCGTTTGTCCTCGCTCGGACCTGCACTCAGAAATAGAGCTCGAGCACCCGGCACAGCATCCAGCGGCCGCTCTTTCTCTAAATAGTCCGCCAGAGCGCTGCGTGTTTCGGCCGACAAGAATACAGTCCGCTCGGTCTTCCTCTTCCCCCGGACTCGGACAATCTTTGCCCGACGCGCTTTCCTCAGCTCCTCCACGTTAGAAGGAACAACTTGAATCGCATCAATGCCGGTAAGCTCATGCCGTCTCACCCCGGCGGATAAAAATACGTAGGCGATCGCACGATCGCGGAACGGCCGCGCATTTTTCCGCGTCCGAAATAACGGCAGCCGGTCAGCCGTATTTTTGAGGCTGATGATTTGACGCGGCGTCAACGCCTTTGCTTCCGGCTCAGCTCGAGCGCGCACGATAGAGACGTTTTTCATCGGATTTCCTTGCAGCAACCCCGGCTGCCGAATCATGACCCACTTGAAAAACTGTCCAAGCGCGACCAAATGGCTATTTATATAGGAGGGGGAATAATTGCAACCGCCGTCCTCCTCCTTATCATGGAGCCACGTTTGAAACGCCTTGGTATCGCGAGGCATGAGAATCGACAGTTGGTCCTTCCCGTACCGATCATGAACGAAAGAGCAAAAGCGATTCAGCATGCGCTCCGCTTTAACGATTTCGCCAGCACCTTCTTGATCCAGGTAGACCACGTACTCTTTGATCCAAATATTAAGTTGATCCCGGCCGAAATCGTACTCCGGAAATGGACTGCCTTTACCCATCTCCATTCCCCTCCTTAATCATCCATTGGAATCGTTCAACACCCCCGACCATGCACAACTGTCCTCCAATCTCTTCCGGCAAGCCTTGCAGATGTAGTTTTCGCCCGTGCCTTCCGGCATATCTGTCTCAAAAAAATCGATGTCTTGTGCGTATTTGCCGCACAGGGAATGATGCCTCTCCGGACCGCTGGTTTGGAATGCGTGGTAATTCGCGCGTGGATGAATCCATTCATGGTCGGTAAAGAAGCTTTGCTTTACGGGAAGCTGCCACTTTACCACTGGCTGTTCGTCACTCATGGACGACCTCCTAAATTGGGTCGAATAAGTCACGGGTATCCTGACAACGCTTTATGGCCTCTTCAATGTATGCGCGAATGCGGTATTGCTCAGACGTGTCAACGCACCCCAGCGCCTTTCCTACAAGCCCTTCAACCTCACCAATAGCACGTACCAGCTCCAGTGCTTTTCCTCGCGGCTTACTCATGGGCGACCCCTCCGTTGTCATAGACGTTCCCGTTCTCGTCGCAGTAAGTGCAGGTGACGGGCGTTTTAAGCTCCTCCCCCATGAAAGACTGGATTGAGATATATTCTTTCGTTCCGCCGCAAGTCCCGCACTTTCGCGTGTACCTGCGGACCGAATGTTGTTCGTTACTCATGGTCTGTCCACTCCTTAATTCCGGCTCTTCTGGCCTCTTCTCTTTGCCCTCGTGCTGACCATTGATAAGCTTTTGTCTTGTACTCTCCAGCCTTGTCCAGGTCGCCCCTGGCCGCAGCTTGCAAGCACTTGGTATTCCAATGCCCCACCCTGTCGTAGCAGTAGCCGGGCGTTACTCTGCGCCGCGTCTTCGGCTGCCCGCCGTCTTCACTCATGGGAGGCCTCCTCTGCTTCATTCAGCACGGACGCTGCGCTCACGGCGTCCAGCTTCCTGCCGTAGATACTTGGATCGGCTATCGCCCACGCTTGGCGCAAGCGGTCCCATACCGCCCATCCGCCGCGCCTGCGCTCCATGTCGTACTTGCTGGCGATGTATCTGGCATTCTTTCGCATCCGCTATACCTCCTTTGTAGACCTTCCGGCCTCCCTCTCGTCCCTCGGCCCGAGTTCGGCGCATATCGGACAGAGCCAGCCGCGTTCGTGGGTCAGCTTCCAGCCTGACCGCTTAAATGCCCACACCGCTCGGCCAACCATGCCACTTGCATCGTGCTGCCATTCGTGGCAGCCGCCGCACTCTACCCTGTGCTCGCGGTGAATACTGCCTAAGCGTTGTTTTTCACTCATGGGCAGCCTCCTCTAATTAAAACTCACAGTAAGGTGAGATAAGTTTATATCGTCAATTTGGTTCAGCAGGTCGTCTCGTCCCTTTTCGGTTCGCACCAACTCCTTTTTCTCTCCGTTAGTTACGAGATAAGCGACAAGTTTCATTTTGCTGCCATCTTCAAATACCTCAATTACCATTTCCTTCCTCCTTGGGAGGCCCCTGGGGCCTCCCGCAATTATTTTCCCCGCGAAAGGTCAAACATCCAGTCTGGGGCCAGGTTGATAATTTCCTGGATCTCCCCCGCCGTCATGGTGTTTTGCTCTGCGATCTCGCTTGCAAGCCAAGGCTCGCGAGACTCGCGCCAGGAAAACACGGTGAACGTGTTTGCTTCCAGCACGAACACATCATAGGACGTGCTTGCGGGCGTCCCATCATGAAACAAAGTTGAAGCAGGAACCTTTCTAGCGCCAAGCAGCTCCGCCCGGCCGTTTTTTTCGAGCGCGTGCTTTACGGCGTCCTGTAGCCCTTGCGGGCAGTCTTGCAGCGTGATTTTTTCGACCATGCGCCTTTCCCTCCTTGGAGGCCGAAGCCTCCTGCGTTTTATTCGACCGCAAGCGCCCTGATGACGCCCGGCAGAGCGCTGAACTTTTTCTGACCGACAGCCTTGAGCTGGCCGGTCATCCGGCAAAGCTGGTCATAGTCATTATGCCGGACGGCAGCTTCCAAGCTACGAATGAGCCGATCGTATTCGGCCTGCCAGTCCTCCGCCCATGCCAGAGCTATTTCCTCCTGTCGAGCCAGCGTCCCCGCTTTCTTAATGCGCTGTCCAACGGACAGATGCTTCGCCATAACAAACACTCCTTTTCCGTTACGTTTTCCGTGCCCTGTTTTAAGGCCGTTATCGGACCATTCCAGAATCTTTTCTCCCCTAATTATACCACAAACAGGGCACGGAATCTATATTCTGTGCCCTGTTCTTTCTGCATTTAACCAAAGAAAAACCCCTCCTAAGAAGGGGCTAAAATCACTTTTATAACACGTGTTAATTTTTCAACCGGCCAGGTGCAATTCATACGCCAGCCATTAAATTCATGGTCACCGTGGACCTGTAGGTCCCTGCGAATAACCCTGTCTTGTCGAAAAGCTCATATAGACTTCCAGAAGAATCCATCCCAACAATCGTCGCTTCATTCGGGACATTCAAGGAGTAGGTTACGTTGAGCGCGTATTTTCCCATCCCGAATCCTGGTTGGCTACTTGAAAGTAGTTGGGGGGACGTACTAAGCACAACTTCGGATGGACTAGCTGGTCCATATGTCGGATGAACAGGAGGGCTGTCAGAAGAAGGCGAGGCAGTCATTCCCGAAAGCTTCAATGAACTTGCAGGGAAAGATACAGTAATGGATCCATTGGAGTATGTTGGATCTGTAAGCCCTAACGTGAAATTGTCTGCCGAAACCGTGGCACTCCACCCATCCCCGCTGCCCGTATAATCTGTAATTGAAACATTTTGATTAAGCGCCGTAGCGATCATCGGAGAAGTGTCACTAATCGTGATTGGGCTAAACGTCGGGGCTACGAAGCTAATTTCGAGATTCCCCGACGAAATAGCAACCGAAGAATTCACATCTTGAGCATTCGCAACCGGTGTCAACATCAAGCTGCTAGCAAGCACCATCAATATTTTCTTAAACATTTTACTCTCCCCTTTAGATTCCAGAGTTTATATTAGTAGATAAAGTCGCTTCATAAATGCCGGCTGGAATGCCTATTACATCTCCGAGAGCATATTTGCTTCCACTGCCACTAATTTCAGTTATAGTCGCCGTGCTAGTAAGAATCATAGTATGCTGCAAAGCCGTCATCGAGGCGAAACCCATACCAAATCCAGCCTCAGCAACCGAAATAGTCTCCGGCGTTGTTGACAAATAATATTGAGCATCGCCCCCTCCGGGCCAGTATTGTCCGTCTCCACCAACAAGGGCGAGATATGTATAAACTTCGTTTAGCTTAACACTAATATTGGAGTTCCCGCTTGTGGGATCCCCCACTCCCCGCTGACTAAAATCAGACAAAGCCGCACTCACGCTCCAACCACCCGCCGTCCCACGATTATCATGAGTCGTAAACTCAACTAATCCTGTTGTCGTATATCGCCCGTCCGGATTGACCCCTAATTTAATATTACTCATTCCCAAGTGCGAAACGGCGACCGAAATCCCCCCACCCTGAACCGTCGCCACAGCACTTCCATTAGCTGCATAACTTTTGGGTAAAGCACTTAAAGTTAGAGAAACCGCGCATACAAGCGTGAACAATGTGCAAAACTTCTTCATTTTATATTCTCCTTTTATAAATAATTATATCTGAACAGAACCTGAGCTCTGATTGTTTTTTCGTCTTTTCTTATAAATAATAAAAAACATAATATTTATAAGAATCAAGACACCTGCGCCGATTCCAACATAAAGAATCTTGTCATAAACTGATGCTTTTGTTATAGATAACTTCGCATTTCCTGATGCGATCAGGTTAGAACTTATTACCTTGGACTGTTCTTTCCCTACGGCGAAACTAAACTCTTTGCTATCCTGGTCTGTTTCCGTTATAGATGTAAACAAAATTCGATACGGTTCCGAGACGGAAAATGCCTCTTTTACAGAAAACTTCATCCTGGCTTGTGTCTTAGCGTATATGGAATCAGCCTGATACTTTATCTCATGAATTTTTTGGTCGCCCCTCCATATCTCAAACTTCCCTTCCGGCTTTTCGAGAACCCCTCCTTTATTACTTAGTCCAATGAAAAACTCAGTGGTCCCATCAGGCAAAATCTCGCTTTCCATGTCGTCAATTGCAATGTCTCGAACAGCCTTTTCGGGTTGGTAATTCATTACAATTTGAATACCAATATTCTTTTCCGGGTTGATGGAGAATGCGACTGACTTCTTATCTCCAGAAATCTCTTCTACAGCAGCTTTAGATTCATGACTCACCGCAACAGCGATATACTGCCCTGGTTCGATTCGATCAGGAACCTTCAACTTAAAAGAGACTGGTTTTCTCTCGTGCGCTTTTAGTTCTACACTCTTGATTCCATCTCCATCTTCCACCCCCCAGCTCCCGGCACGCACCGACTTTTCTCCTTTGGTCAGAAAAGATTTCCCCCCATTTATTGCAGGTTGAACATCGGTAAGAAACAGCTGTACTTTTTTAGGTGTTGATGAACTGTTTTCAAGAAAAAATGCATATTCCCTGACACTCCCAGGCTCGACATCAACTGCATAGAAACTAGCCTTCTCACCTGCATGCGCCTGACTCACATAAAATGATACACTTTCATTTTCTTGCAAGGCGTTTGCATAAGAGGCTCCTTTATCAAAAAAGACAGTAGAAACAACCGCAAGACCCATAATAAGCTTTCTCATTTTTACGACTCCCTTTAGAAATGCATTAATGTAATATATCGATATTTAATGAGTAATAAGGTCTATATTGTAATCATTTATAGTTCTAAAATACCACAATTTCTCTTCTATTTCTACAAAAAATGCGAATTTTAATTCGCAAAATATAGGCCTCCGGAATCTCATTTCATCGCATCTTAGCCCGGAAGAATTCTTCGCACATCCGAGAGAACTACACCTCAGCATCTATAATGCGAATTTTAATTCGTATTTATTTTTATGATCTTCCAATACTATAATGAAGACCGGCTGGCCACAGGGGGAGACTTATGAAATTAAAAGACGCTCGAAAGAAAAACAAAAAAACACAAGAAGAGGTCGCGGACCATTGCGGTATTTCTAGAAGGTACTATCAGAACATTGAATATGGAGACCAGGAACCAACAATAAGATTGGCCTTAAAAATCTGTAGATTCCTGGAAGTTAGTCCGTTTTACATCGAAGAGTGGAACGATCTTAATCTGGATTAATCTCTCGAAAAATAACTTCCATCAGCAGGACTTTTGCGCCTCCGAAGCTCCGTTTCGCAATCCCTCAAATGAATATTTCCCACACCCCCTGATGTCCACAAACAAAAATGAGATGACTGGAAGTCATCCCTCTTAACACGTGTTATTTAGTTTGTTTCCTCATCCACTTCGCAGTCATCCAGCAGCTTTGCATTTAAGAATGCTACGAAGGTTACGAACATCACCTCTCCGGAATGTCAATTTCCGCATAATGGGTCACATCCATATCAGGAATACCCCCCTGGCTACTCGCGACGAAGTATGCGGACTCAAATTTTCCACTACGCCATCCAGAACCAGGATCCATGAACTGGACAGCAGCATTACGGCCATCCGTTACAAGGTATTTCCGCCCAGGCTCTGGCAGATAAAGCCGGCTGTACTCTACCCAAGGTATTTTTCCAAACTCCCTTTCACCGTACTTGTGTATGGTCCACTCCCATTTCTCCCAGCATGCCTTGCACATGTTCTTCTCTGCTACTTCGGCGGGCAAGTCTTTTTCAAATTGATTGACGTCTTGCCAAACCTTCCCACAAAGACTGCGATGACGCTCTGCCCCATCAGTCCTAAATGCATGATATTTTGCCAATGGGTGCACTTTATTATGATTTGTTCGAATGCTTTTCTTGATGCGCAGCTGCCATTTCACGCCCACTGACTCCTCCAGCAACGGATCAATGAGTTGCCCTGTATTACGCGACTTGGTCATGCAAGTTCTCCCCTTATAAATGTCGCTTGTTTATTTACCAGCCCAAATACCAAGACGTTGTTTCTTTGCTTTATCTTCTGCCTCTTCCAGCTCATCTAAATATTTTGTGTTTGGAGGAATGATATATGCCACTTCGGCAAGACCCGCACTCAGCAACTGCTTATTAAACATTTCTCCATTCAAATAGCAGTAAGCAAGCAGCCGGTCATATTTATCCCTCTGCACCTCCCCAAGTTCCAACTGTACGTTTTTCCCTAGGAGCTTTTTCTTCGTGAACTCCGAAGCCTCTAATGAAAACGGCTCAGGATCTGGAATGTCCGGATCAACCGATTCAGGCGAATCCACAAGAAGTAAACGAACTTTCTCCTTCTTCGCACCGATCTGCACGGTGAATGTATCCCCGTCAGCCACCTTAATGACTTTCCCCTCCAGACGCGACGACTTTTCCTTTTCGGTTTCGCCATTCACCTCCGACTCTATCGCGCAAGCCGAAGCTCCAAAGGCAAGACAAACGGTAATGGCTATGTAGATAAAAATAAATCTCATGAACTTATTCATGGCCAGCTTGCTCTTGCAATAATTTTTGTATCTATGCTTTATTTCCACCAACCGCGAGTTTACACGTTCTTGTTCAATTAATACTCGTTTCGCCAAATCAATATCTCCTGTTTCCATTGCAGCAGTCGCTTTATCCATTAACATTTCGGATCTCTCATCCAAATAATGAAGTTGCTTGTCCAATAGAGACATTAAATGATCATGGATATCATTCATGTTTGAATGATTCACCCTTTCTATGCAGACCATTCCGGAATTGCTCTTTCCACTTGATTCCCTAAGCTTTTGAATTTCCCCCATTTCCCCATTTACACGCTCACGCTCCCTTTCACTGAGAGTCCTTGCACATCGGAGCTCCGTGAGAATTTAATCTCGGCGTATAGGAACCAGATCCAGATACCGCTATGTATTCGCACCCAGTTTCTTCATCGTAGAGTATCCATCCGCGAACTCCATCGCCAAGGTACTCTGATCTAAATTTCCCTTCCAACGGCGTATTCGTGACCTTGTCCTCTATTTCATTAATTCTGTTTGAAGCAGCATTTGCGGGTTCCCCATTCCCAGGATTGCTGGATCCCAACCCGCAGGCTGGCAACAAAATCAACGTTACACTGAGAAATAAGATTATAAAAAATATTTTCATTTTATTCATCCTTTTTATTATAAATAGTCTCTGGATTTAATTTTTTCATTATTATTGTCCATTTTATGCCTGAGCGACTTGACCGGAAAATAGTATTGCATCTGGCCATTAATAAACTTACTATGCTTGTATATAACGGAAGCCGTCATCTTGCTCTTGCTGAGTCCAATGATCTCCAAATCATTAAAATCGCGCTTAATGTGGTACACCATATCACCAACCTCGAACTCCGGAATCTTTCGATTCAAAGGATCAAAATAACCGGAACGAATCATTGACGAGAGCGTTTCCGCCAAATCCGATCTTCCCTCTAAATACATCCGAATGTCTTTATCAGGATGATTCTTTGCTTCTTTAGAGGATCGGCCATGGAATGTATCCAGCCAGTCCAACAGCGCGTCTGCATCAATTGGTTTCTCGCTTTTTCCGGATCGCCTCAGCATCTAACTACCTCCTCAACATTGTCAGCCTGGTCGTCACTTCTTAATTAAAGCTCAAAGAAGACATGAGCGCCAGTCCCTCCCTCCCGGCACATGGCCATCGGCCATCCGTCGCGCTTGCTCCGTATGCCGGACAGCGACGTGCAGTCACTCATTTCCGTAGCCTCTCCACTATATTGGCGATCAGATGCAGATCCCAGATCCCGACCGCTACAAATGCGATCAGCCCCACCAACATTAGCGTAAGAATCCTATTTTCCCGTTTGCTGTCCAACATCTCAACCCCCAAATTTGTACATTTCGGCCCGTTGATCAAAACAGCGCATGAACCAACTGATCGGCCTTGTCTGCGTCACCCATCCAACCTTTCCGAAAATCTCCAGGAGGCCGACACGTAGGCAGCGGACAAATATTCGCTGTCGGTGCGGACACCGAATCTTTCAATCAGGGCTTAAAAGTTCTTGCGATGCGCTTCGCCGGTGAAGTTCATGTCCAAGCAGTCCCTTTCCTTTTGGGCCAAAATTCGTATGCAGCAAATAAACAGCCGAGAATCTGGAAGAGATACGCACCCCACATCAGCGCCGTCCAGACCTTGCTGCCGTCCATGATGTCCAGCCCCCCGCGCAGCAGCGCAAGGGCGATAAGCTGCAAGATGACGAAAACCAAAATCGTCGAGACACGCTTACCCACCAAGCTCTTTATCACGGCGAATCTCCTCCTTTATCTAAATTTGGAAAGACCCTTCTTTTTCAGCGGCGCTCCGCCGGCCCCAGCTCGTGTTTGCATATAACCCTCTCCTCTTTCAGAAAGACAAGGCGGAAGTAACTTCGTCGACGACATCAAAACCAATGGCAATGACTATAAACGATATGAATGCCACAACGAAAATAATAAGACTACTACGTTTCTGTGCTCCATATCCCATCAAAGCAAACACCCAGCGGAGCCAGAAAAACGCCATCGTTACCCCAAGAATAATTAACACGGTATAGATAAGCATGAAATCCCTCCAATTTAAGTATGAACGCGAGCACGTTGCTAATCATCTCTAGAAGTAAATACGCGTTGCAATAACAAGGGATGCTTGAATAATGAAAAATATAATTCCAGAGATTGCGGTCACTCGCAGGTTCTGCTTGAAAGCAGCTTAAGTGAGGGATGCGATACAGATAAGGGATATAATCCCCAGGATTGTAAGGCCCAACATGCTTTCAATTCCCTCCCATTTTTCGAGTCATTAAAATTTTGACATGACTTCGTCGACGACGTCAAAATACTTGGCCGTCGCAACGAACAAGGCAAACGCCAACATCGCCACAACAAGATTTGGATACGCCTTTTCGTCCCCTTTAATAAAGACGTAGAACCAGCGCAGCAGGAAGAAGAGGCACGTCAGGGCAAAGACAAGGAGGATAACATAGACAAAGGTGAAATCGCTTGGCATGAACATGATGAATCTCTCCACTCCATATGATCTTTTATATCTTCCATGGACATCAAGCTCATCAAATAATGAGCGCGGTACTGTAGATAAGGCATGGCCTCGTTCATCCGATCCAAGAAGAGAGTCGTTTGTCCGGATGCGATCAACGAGGAGACATCCTCCCCGAGCGGAAGCAGAACGACATAGACGTCGATTCCTAGCGCCCGGATTTTTTCCCCCACTTGAAGCGCCATCCGCTGCCCTTGACCTCGGCGGTCCGCATCAAACACGATCCGAACCCGCCCAGGCTTGAGACGCCCGATAAGGCGAAGAAGGGCAACCGAAAAATTGGTACATCCCCCGATCGACACGCCTGCTGGAAGGCCGGCCGTTTCGGCAGCCAGTTTGTTCAGCGCGGACTCATAAAGATCAAGCGTCTCGACGCCTTCCCGTATGTATTCGGTTCCAATTACGGCGGATTGCCCACCGACAACCCAGTGTTTGAGGACAGCTCCTTCGTCCACACGCCTCGAGTAAAACCCGATCGGCATGTTGCCTTTCATCAGCGGGACAACAATGCGGTTCTGGAGCTTGTCCTTTCCACTTTCTTTCAGCAGGTCGGCTTCGACCAGCTGCTCTCTCTTAAAGCCCTTTCCAACCAAATGACGGAAAAGGGCGTCTCCTTCTGCCGGAGCGAATCCAGCTAGGTACTTCTTCGCCACATCCGTCGAAACTCCGCGGCGCTCGAAGTAATCCGTTTGCTCCAGTTGGCGTTCATAAAACCGAGCAGCTTCCGCGAAGAGGCTGGCCTTGGCTTTTTCCTTTGCATCAAGCGAACGCTTAGGAGGCTCGATACGGTGATAATGACAAAGGTGCTCGACTGCCTCTGCCAGCGAATAGCCGTATTTCAGCTGGACGTAATTGATGGGTTTGCCTTGGAATGGCACCCCAAGAACCCCTTCGCAACGGAAGCATTTGAAAAAATTTTTTTCAACATTGATTTTGCTATTATCCATGTCGCCATTGCACCTCGAGCACAAGAAGGGCAACGTCGAGGCATTGGGCCGGAACAGCACCTGCTCCCCCTCGCGACTCATGAGCTCCGCAATAGGCGTCATCTGGTTCAGCTTCTCAATGAAGCTGCGTTCGTAAAACACCCCCATCCTCCTGCCCCCTTAACACGTGTTATGACTGTAGCTGCCGGATCAAATACGCTTGAACCGCTTCTGCCCCTTCAAAGCCCGTCTGAGCCTCCAACCGTTGGATTAACGATTGGGGAAGATTGATAGTCAAGACGTCCGTTTCCTCATCGTCCTCTTCTTCCGTCTCCTCCGCGACTGCCACTTCATCTAGCGCCAGCTCGGAATGCAGCAAGGCTGAATACACAGGGGTAGGGAAGAGTTGATTGAAGTCCATCGGATCAAAAACGCGGATCGCATCGCTGCTTCGAACGACAATCCACTCGTCCCCCGAGATTGGCGGAACCAGGGCATCGGGCACACATGCGTGAACCAGCTGTTCAAGACTCCCTTCAACTTGTTCTGCTTCTCCGCCCAAATAAATTTGACGCACCCGCAGCCGATGCTCCATCAGGCTGCGGTAGGCTGCCGATAAAGCGCCGCCATGCAGTCCGTTCGTGGCAACCTGATTGGCCTCACTAGATAGCTCGACGAGCGCTTCCATTCGCTCTCCCGCGCCCAACTCATTGGCGGTCCTATAGGCCAACTTGGCCAAGTGAGACGCACGCCCAAGGAGCTGTTTCCGCGCCGGATTGTCGCCGCTCGGCGGGCGTTTAGTTAGATATGGTCCGATGTCTTGGGGCGTCTCAGACGCCTCAGGACGGAATTGGACGAGCTCACCCAGCAGCGCCCACCCTTCATCTAACAATCCAGCGAGATCCTCGCTAGACATCGTTTCGTTTACCAACTCCTCATCTTGCGCCGCGCCTCTGAACCTCGACAGTTCAACGGCGAGTTCGGAGTCAGCGAGTTGGTTTTCCCCAAACGCTCCAAGGACTTTCTGCTCCTCCTCCTCGACTCGCCGGAGGACTAGCATGAGACCCTGCCGATTTTCCTGAGCGGCGAGGATTTCCTGCTCCTCCAGCAGCTCAAGCAAGAAACGATTCACCTCATCTATGCGATCGGCGCGAATCGCATTCGAGCAAATTTTACTTTCCACGCCTTCCGGGCCTACGAATAGGCGCTTCAAGTGGATGTGACTCAATTCCAGCAGTCGGGGAAAATCATTGAAGTCAAGCTGTCCTGACTTTCCATCCACGAGAACACCAAAGCTGAACAGCGGATAAACCTCCTCCGATAGTCCTATAAGGTTTATCGACGCTTGTACCGCGTCCACACACCCCGCGTCCCACAATTGGCGAAATAGTTTACTATTCAAGCACGCGTCGGGATGAATTCTTTCGATTCTCTTGGAACCGTTGACGATCGCCTGAGCATCTTTGGCCGTCATGCTGGCGACCCGCCCAACAATTTCCCCCTGCATGTCCTCGGACAGTAAGGCTAAGATCCGGCCAACCGACTGCGACATCCTCCCCTCCAGATACTCCTCCTGGAGCTTGGGCACCAGATTAAGCAGCGCTAGCTTCTGGCTGATTTTCGCCTGCGACAGCCCGAGCTTCCGAGCTACCTGAGCCTGTGTCAGCCCAAGGCGTTCAATCATCAGCGCGATGGAGGACGCTTCTTCAAGCGCATTCACATCCTCCCGCTGCATGTTCTCCACGATCGCCGCAGCTGCCGTTTCCGATTCGCTCGCTTCATTGAGCAGAATCGGCATCGTCTCCCAGCCTAATAACTTAATCGCTCTTAGTCGCCGCTCTCCGGCGACAAGCTCATATTTACCATTGACCAATCGGGCAACCGGAGGCTGGAGAAGACCATTCTCTGCAATCGAGTTCGCCAGCTCTTGCAGCGATTCTTCCCCGAACGCTTTACGCGGTTGATAAGGGTTTGGGGAAATATCCTCAACGGAGACTTCTAAGACCTTTGCCACGTTTTTACACTCCTCGGTAATAAGATGGGAGCCCTTAGCCGGGCGCTTTGGGCCTCCCATAATTATTCTGCGCTGCTAGGCAGGATTCCCGCCACCCACCGCAGGGACGGCCCCTCCTGCCGCAAAGCTGATGTACAAACGATTGGCTTCTAGCACGCATCGACCGGGGAGCAACTTGTGGGCGCTCAGCAGTTCGCCAAGCTCATCATCCCAGCAGTCGGAAAGCTCTCCGAGCGCTTCGCCCATGAGCCAAAACGCTCGTCTTTGCCGTTCCGTGAGCTTCATGGGTTCCCCGCCGCCTTTCCCGTTGCGATCGTGGTTTCGGAAAGCTCGCTGTAAATCCAGAGCGCCCCCGTAATGGCATTGACCTTCACGTCCACTTTCCCATGCACCCCATCTTCTTCCATAGGCACCCCTCCACAGCGAGGGCAGCTATCCATGTCATCACCAAGAATTTCATACGATACCTTCCGGCAAGCCGGGCAGAGCACTTTATTGATGACGATCGACACCATGCCTCCAACCCCTTTCGATAGTTCAATTTTACCACGGAAAATACTTTTTGTAAACTTTTAAGTTTATTTTACCGATAATTATCCGAGAGAAAGCGCCCGCTATGGGGCGCTTTTCGTCAGGCGTTTTCCTGTCCAGCCGCTGCTTCATCAATGCCATAGTTCTCCACGGCAAGAATCTTCGCCAGCGCGAGAACCGTCGGCATCAAGCCCGTGTTTCGGATGAGCTGAGTGTCGAACTCCGCCATTTTCTCCGGACTGATCTGGCCTAAGATAACATCGTAGAGCCACAGCCGGTTCATCGGAAAGATTTGAGCCGAACTAATGTAGCTGTCGTGCTCTAGGAACGTATAGGACTCCCGCTCGACCGGTATGTAGGAAGCAAGGATGCTGCGCCCCTCTTTCAACGCTTTTTTAGCTTCCGCCGATGCCGACGTAATGGGAGCAGCCAGTACCCATCGTGAATCGATATCTGCCTGATCGCTGTCATGGAGCATTACGAAGCGATGCTCTCCTTCAATCACGAAGCTTGGGCGTTTGAAATTGCCTGTATCCTTGCCCTTGCCCTCGAAGACTTTATCGTCAATGGGCGGGATTTTGGCTTTAATGACAGACCCTCGAACGAACGTTTGAACTGGAATGAATGACATATCCAACCTCCTCTCTCATGATCTGTATCTATTATACCATGATAGAATCATAAGTGTAAACTTAAAAGTTTATTTTTATGGATTAATTTGTTCTTTTTCCTACGCACACAAAAGCGCCCTTGCATTTTCGCAAGGGCGCTTTATCCACTCTCTATTCCATTCGGCTTGCATTTGAGAAGGTTTCTTTTCTCAAGTTCCGGATCGCAACAGCCTGCGCCTTCCCTTGATCCCCTCGAATCCCGAGGTATTCCAATGGGTCTACGCCAAGCCGCTTGCCTATGTTACGCAGAGCTTGCTCCAGCGCCGCCGGACGCACGTTGGAGTGCGCCGGAAACGGGATGACTTTTGCCATGTCGATCACCCTTTCCTTTCTTCCATTGTACCAGATTCAACTTGAAATTTGAATTCCGTTTTCAAGTTGCCGTGACGAGCTGCGAAGGCTCGGAAGCCCCCGCGAGGCCGTGCATTAGATGTCATCACTTCCAACAATGTTTTTGTCCTTGACCGGAAGCCGTTCTCCATTGGGAAGCACCATGTACTGAGGCGCGGAGTACGCATGCTGAGTTCCGATACGCCGGGACAAGCTTGAAATGAAATAGGCTCGCTCCTCGGCATTCATTTCATTCATGTACACAGCTTCGATGTCCTCAATCGTCTTGCCCTCAAGAGACGGCATCCAATTGTAGATGTACTGAGTGCTTCCAGACATGCCCCGAAGAATCAGCTGGAGCAGCGCATGTTCCGTATCCATCCCCGGACTCTTCACGGCCTCGATCTGCTCCGGTTTGGGCGAATACTTGGAACAAAGAATCATGTCCGGCTCATTCTCAACCACGTAACGATTCAGCATATGAAGGCTGAATCCACCCCACGGCGCGGTGCAACGCCCCTCATACGTGTCAGCTTCCGCATTGAAATTCCGGCAGTTGTAACACCGATCTGAGCGTTCGTTTAGCGGTTCCCCTTGATGCTCCTGCATCCGCTTGAGCAATCGTTCTGCTTTCGTCGTGGACTTCGTGATGCTCAAAACAGGGATAGGGGAAGCTTCTTGCGCTCGTTGAAGCGCCTCCGCCTTCTCGTCGGCCGTCATGCGCGGTGTCGCCGGGCGATGGACAACCTCTTCGTCCGAACCCCCAAGATCCTCTTTATTCTCAACTGGTTTCGACACGCTTGCTTCTTCATAAGGATAGTAAATATCCATGAAAGAGCGCAGCACTACGAATAAATCATCTATGCAAGAAGCATCTAGCTTAATCGGGTAAGAGCTAAGGTTTTGATTCCGTCTCATTCCATCCATCAGATATCCGATTTTGTCATCTTCCGTCTCAAATCCATAGTAATGGCCCAGACGAAAGCCATTTTGATTTGTCTTCAGCTGTTCAATATTATTTGGATGCGTATGAACAGAATTAATTAAATGAATAAATTCGGGGTGGAGTTTAATGAACTTGGTGAGAAGCGCATCCCCCTCCTGAACCTCGCCTGTAGGCAACGCCTCCACAAGAGCTTTCACTGCGTTCACGCGCTCTTGGCACTCCTTCACATTCCAACCCATTACCTGTTCATCATTAAGCTGCCGCTGAGCTTGCTGAGACAACGAGGCCAGGGTCCTACCGATTGAAGCGCTGATTTTCCCTTCTTCAAGGAGATCCAGCAGCTTCGGCTCTAGACGGAGCAGGCTCATCATCTGGCTGATTTTCGCCTGCGTCACGCCAAGCTGAGAGGCAATGTCGCTCTGCTTCATGCCCAGCTCGTCGACCATGCGTCTGATCGCCCTCGCCGTAGCCAGCTGGCTCACGTCTTGACGTTGCAGGTTTTCCGATACAGCAGCTACAGCGACCTCCGCGTCGCTCATGACACGAATGATTACCGGAATTGACTCCAGACCAAGCAAGCGGCAAGCACGCGTCCTACGCTCGCCCGCAATCAGCTGATAACGGTCCCCGACAAGACGAACCACCGGAGGCTGGAGGAGGCCAGATTGAGAAATGGATTCCTTCAATTCCTCCAACGCTTCATCTTCGAAAACTTTACGCGGTTGAAAAGGGTTCGGATCAATGAGTCCGAGAGGAATGACAACGCCCATTCCTTCCGCAAGCAGTTGTCCCGTCACGGGAGCCGCAAGAGCTGGTGCAGCTTCTTGAATCGTCTCTCCGACAGAAATCTGCCCCTCCCCACCCTCGGAGTCCTCGTTCGCCGCCGAATGAGCTTCTTCTTCAAGCCCTTCCACTTCGCCAACCACACCTTCTTCCGCTCGCATCGCATCAGGACGTTCGGCTGCTATGTACTCGCGAACAGCGCTCTCATAAGCGTCGAATTTCTCAGGCGACGGAGCATGACCTTCATTGATCCAGCGCTTAATGGATCGGGCGCTGGCACCGATAATTTTCTCAGCCCTCCCGATTCCCACCGCTTTTACAATGACTTCCACGTTCGACACGAAATCTTCCAATCGCTTTTCCACGCCGTTCATCCTCTCGTCCTTATCTTAATTTCTATTATACAGGATAAAATACATAAAGTAAACTTAAAAGTTTATTAAAACGAAAATAATTGGATGGTTCTATTCCTGCCTCGTTTGAGCCATGTCTTAAAAATATGTAGGACGAGCACGGAATAGAAAAGGATCGGTGACGAACATGAGAGGGCATAGCCGCTCGTCGAAGGGAGGCTTGTGGACAACCTGGTTTTGGTTGTCCATAAGCAGACCTGAGACGGGCGGAACCGCAGCGAAGCGGAGGCGGTTTTTCTTCGGAACGCAAAGGAGGAAAAGCCAGTAAATGGAACATAGAGGCTCTTGGCAGGCGCACTTTGCCTGCCTAGAGCCTCTTGTTCGCTTTACTGGCCCGACTGGCGAACTGGGGGACCCAAAGCTTCAATGTCTTTATCCTTGGCCTTATCGCCTTCCTGAACCTCTTTCCCAAACGCTCGGGACGTGTACGCTGCAAGACGAAAACTAATCTCATAACGCATGACATCTCGCGTCATTCCAAATTTGTCCTGATAACCACGATAAAGGTACGAGTACGTATGGATGGAGCCGGAAAACCCAACCTCAACGTTTTCCAAGTCCAACCGAATCTTCCGAGCCAAAAGCTCGCGCCTGATCCGCACCTGATCTTCCGTCAACAAATCCAAAATCGTCTGCCCTGTCATGAGAAAAGCGCGTTTCAGCACATGCTGCTGATACTCAACTTCCTTCATGTTTTTCTCGACCATCTGAATCATGAACGGAATCAAGATGGCATCCCGAATCATTTCAACTTCCTCATGGAGTGGCCTGGTCCGCTTATCTCCATCCATAGCTTTTCCTCCAAATAAGAACATATGTACTTATTATAAAGGATGGCCGACGATATAACACGTGTTAAATTATCCTACCGACGATTCAACTTCCTCCTTATCAGAGGCAGGCTCCTCCACCACTTCGCGCTCGACATGATGAACCGAAAGACGAATGGATATACAACCTTCTTCTAAACGCAAGTAAGCCGCGATTCGCTCAAGCGCTGTCGCAAGTTCATCTCCAGGAAGATCATCTCGGTTCAGTCCGTAGCTAAATCCATACGGAACCGGTGGACGCTCTACCGGCTTAGGCAGCGGTTGCATCGACGGCGATGCGCCCGCTATAAGACCCGCAGGCAACTTCATCTGAGACACAACATTTTCGTAAATGCCCAATTTCCGCAGAAACATATATAAGTTGGGCGACGCTCTAAAGCCGAACGCTTTGGCAATATCGCTTACCTTATGCTCCACTTTATAAGACCGATAGGTAGCGATCATATCGTCCTTGGACAGCTTCATAAATTCCTCTTTTGTAATCATTTCCAATCCCTCGCTTCAACGATAATTCCATTCCTATGTAATAAATTATCCATTCCCCTTAATTATCCTTCTCGCTCTCAACTTATTTCCCAACATATATCAGCTGCATCCAATCAAATACTCTTCAAAGAAAAATACGAATCCCCGTTAGGATTTTTTCAAATCTATCTATTCTATGGTTGTATAAAACACGCTCAGCCTTCCTTTAGAATGAAAGGGGGAATTTAGAATGAACAAGAGGAAAAAACGACGCCTCCGACGGCTCGCAAGATTAGTAGCATCCATGGGCGAACGACTTGATCTCCTCTTCCGAATCATCGACATCATCCTGGACTGGCTTTAACAATCCGACGAGCCGGAAGGCGACAGTCGGGGACACGAAGAATCCGAGAAAAAGCTCGAATCAGGAACAGACCAGCAGCGAGGATGGCTTCGCGGGTTCATCGGGAAGTCATGCCGCTGCCGAGCGACGGCCGGGAGAACGCCA
>NZ_AULW01000067.1 GCF_000422485.1 Paenibacillus pasadenensis DSM 19293 | reverse complement strand
TTTCAAAGTCGATCAAAGCTTTTCACACATCGGGGGGCGTTAGGGGGGCGAATTGGGGGGCGTAGGTCAATCGATAACGGCCGGATTCAGTAACAGCGTCAACGTCTGCCGGTAATTCCACCTCATGCGCCAGCAACGTGGCCAATGCCCATAACTCCATCGATTCACGACCGGGATCGTTTGTAAAAACAACTTCATGTCTCATGCCATGTCCCCCTGCGATGTAGTATAATTTGGAAAGCATCGATAGAAAGGGGAAAGCAGATTGCGCGTCTCCCGAAGGAGATGCCTGCTGCCGAATCACCTTGAACGTGTTGGATGGTCGCAAGCCGAGTACGCCCGCCGATCTGGTAGGGATAAACGGGTTGTATCCCATTGGTGCCAGAATGAGCGTGTCATGAAGCCAGAGGATGAATACCTCGCCTCGCTCCTTCTCGGTTGCCGAATGGAAGACCTTCATGAGTTCGAAATCACCCAAGATGAGTGACAGCAGGCTTCGCGGACAGCTTGTCCGCGGCTCCTGAGGAAAACGGGACCAATTTGCTCCCATC
This sequence comes from Paenibacillus pasadenensis DSM 19293, assembly GCF_000422485.1. Taxonomy (GTDB): domain Bacteria; phylum Bacillota; class Bacilli; order Paenibacillales; family Paenibacillaceae; genus Paenibacillus_O; species Paenibacillus_O pasadenensis. The sequence continues at coordinate 30,746 of NZ_AULW01000067.1, read as the reverse complement.
TGTCACAAGTATAGCGCCCTCTGACTGAATATGTTGTCGAAGCCTGTCAACAGGAGGGGATCTCTAGGAGATTATTTTAGATAGCAGGAATCCTGGTTCGCCTAATTGAATATTTGCTCGAGGTGATGCGATGCTTTGCCATCTAAAAACCATCCTTGCCGTAGTAGGTCTCTCCCAGCAGCAGCTCGCCGAGCAGATCGGCTGCAGTCGGAACACCATCACCGCCTGGACGCGCCAAGGTGCGCCGCCGCGTTTGGATTATGCATGGGCGACCGTGGATGAAGTGAATCAGGCCGCAGCTCGCAAGGGCATAGATAAGCGTTGGCAGCTCGAAGATATTTGGGATAAATCATGATTTTTGTGCATCATCATGATTTTTGTGCATATGCTGTATCATCCCGACCAAGGAGATGGTGCAGAATGAAAGAAGTTGTTTACCAAGTCAGCTACCGCGGTGATCAGATCCGAACGATACGCGCCTCTCTCGAAGAGCGTAGAAAGCCGAGTGCGCTCGAACGGTTTGCCCCATGGCTTGTTGTTCTCGGCGGCGCGCTGATTGCGATCGGTTGGTGGATCGCATGGTAAAGTCGTTCCACGCTCGCCTAGCCGAGCTCTACACAATCAATAAACGCCGGGAGATGAGTTGCGCGGAACTGGCCGAGATTGACCACTGCCTGCAACAAAACGCCAAGTACGTTCACGAGCTGGCTTATCTGGAGAATCTCTCCATAATGGCATCGATGACAAGCGACGTTGACTGGCAACACGAGATCTGCCGCGATATCGACGACCTGATGCTGGATCCGCACGCTTCAAAAACAAAAAAGCCGGGCTCCCGTTGAGGAGACCCGGTGAAGAATGCACAGCAATCAATTATATGTAGAAACGAGTTAAAAAAGCCCGCCGACCAATTGGTCAGCGGGCTTTGCTCAGTCCAGCGGGATGCCCGCGCAGACGCGCAGAGCGTTGGCCATCTGATTATATCGGCCGGCGTCGCCACCGGCCTGCTTGGCGGCAAACCATGCCGGCGACAGCCATGAGTAGATGATCTCCTGGGCGTTGCTCTTAGGCAGCCCGGCGCCGGCCGCCGCGGCGCGGACGTTGGCCGCCAGGCGCTCGTAATGCGCGGCCTCCTCCTGCAGCCCTTGCTGCAGAGCGGCATGCCGCGCCGGCTGGATGTACGAGACGATGACATGGTCCCGCACGTCTGCCGGCAGCTTGGCCGCTTCGGGCGCCGGGCGAACGGCAGACGCCATCTCTGCGGTGACGTCGCGGATTAGGTCGCCCAGCGTCTTTCCTCCGACCGCGAGCGCCTGGTCGATATCTCGCTTGCGGGCCGGGTCCAACTGCCGGTGGCTGACGATGTGCGTCGACGGCGTCTTGCCCCACTTGCTGCAGCACAGGCCCATGTACCAGACCAGGCGCTGGTACGCTGCGGCAAAGACGATGCTGCCGCCGAAGCATAGCTCGATGCCTAGCGCCGCGTGGTTGGCGTCGTAGCCGTACAACTCGTTGTCCGTCTTGACGTTGCGGACAACGTGGTAAGCCTGCTCCGCCGGATCTGCGCCGGTGCCGGTCGGGATGATCTCCAAAATCCGCGTGTCGTCGATGAACACATGGGCCGAAGCGGTCCGCTCCGTCTGGCGGTCGAGATAGCGGTAATGGGCTTCGGCCGTCGCGCCCGGGTTGCCGGTATCATGGGCGACAAAAAAGGCCGGGTTGCCTGTTACGAGCCGGGTGCCTGGCCTTACATTGGAGCGCCGGTCGATGTAACGGCGCTCGATCGGATACTTATTGCTGTCCACGCTGTACCTCCTCGCCGGTGACCGCCTCGCGGGTCTGCTTCACAAGCTGGTTGCCGTAGACGGATACGGCTCCGCACAGGACGCCCTGGGTGACGCTCTCGACCGACCAGCCAAGCAGCAAACAGGTCAGCAGCACGGCGACCGCCGTGACGGCGTAGACGATGGTCCAGTTGGGCACGCGAGGCGTCTGCCGCAGCACGTAGCCGGTGATCCAGCAGACCGCCAGCACGCCGGCCAGCTCGGGCCGAATGAGTCCGTTGATGATTGTCCAATCCATGTTTCCCACGCTCCTATTGGATAAATTTGAGGACGAGGCCCAGCAGCGACGCCGCCAGGCCGATCAGGCCGAACGAGGTCGTGATAAGCCAGCGCTGTCCTTGTTTGATGCCGTCGACTGCGGCGCGCAGCTCGTCGATCCGGTGATGCGCCGCCCTGGCCCGCTGGTCCGCGTCTCGCGCTGTATCATCCGACTTGTCGAGCCGATCCACGAGCCGGCTGACGCTGCTGGCCATATCGGTTAAGGCTTTGTTGTTAACCTCCTGCAGCGTCTCGAGCTTGACGACTTGATGCGCAATTGCCTGCAACTGTGCTTCTGGAATTGTCATGTTGCCTCCTTAATCGAAAAAGAGACTCGCCGGCGCGAGCCTCTTAATCCGCAATGGAATTCTTGATTTTTGCAATGCGCTTATCTTTCTCGGCTTGAGAGAGCGTCTTGTTCTGACGAATCTCCTTCATCTTCGCCTTGGCTGCCTCCAGTTGCCGCTTCCGCTGGACTTTCTCGTAATGCGCTGTCTGGTCGGCGGATCGCAAGTACGAGCGCGTCTGCTTCTCACTAAGCGGCCGCAAGTCGTTGTGATTGTAACGCTGCCCCTCTGTCGTAGCATTGGGCGAAAAGGCAAGCGCGCGTCCAATGTTCGGCAGCGATCGCTCAACTGGATATTTCAACTTCCTCTCTTCAATCTCGGGTCCGGTCGTCAGCACGTTCTCCGTGTAAACACCGCCGCGAGCGATGGCGTCTCCCCCTTGAATTGTCTTTTTAATCTGATTGCCGCCGAACGGGAGGACGAATTTGAACAGCGGATCCGTCACCGCCCCGGCCGCCAGCAAACCGGAGCCGAAACGGGTAGGGTCCTTGTCGCCGAAGAACTCCTCGCGTGTCGGCAACTCCGTGCCGTATAAATTAGCGCCGTACTCCGGATAGAGGCCTGCCAGCGTCTGCCCGAACGGAAGATTGGACAGCACCTCGCCGCCTACTCGGCCGAGCCGGTTCAGCGCCGGCATGTCTTCGCTGGAAGCGTCCACGAGTGCGTCAATTGGATCGAACACGACGCCGCTCCCGGTCATCTTCTCAAAGGCTTTGTTCAGCAGCCAGTTTGCTGCGAATAGCGTTATGAGCGCTCCGAAGCGCTTTTCGTCCACGAACTCTTTCTGCACGCGCCAAAGGTTGTTGACTTCCAACTGAAACGGCGCGACCAGGTTGAACATCTTGGACTTAATCAGCAGCGGCTGCTCCCCAACGCCTCGACCGCCGAGCAGCCGGCGCGTGTTCTCGTCGGCAAACTTCACGGGGTCTGCGACCTTCTGCCGAATCCCTTTGGCGAAAGCGGTGTTCCAGACGAAGGTCGTGCCGACGCGATCCGAGGTCTCCATCATCCACTCAGCGAACCGCTTCGGCTGCTCCCACCAGCGCTGATCGAAACGACGGAAGGATTTGTCCAAGTAGCGTTCGCGCAGGAACGCCGACCGCGCCATCGCTTCATTGGGCTGCCAAATGCTCTCGAGCGTCCGGAGCGCCCCCGCCGGGGCGTCGATGCCGCCGTAAGCAATGCCGTTCGGGATGTTCGCCATCTGCGAGAGAGTCGATCGGACATTGCCCAGGATTACATTGGACTTAACCCGGTTGTTCGCCTTATTGAGTAGCAGCAGCGCCTTCCGGCCGCCAACCTCCTCCACCCACCGATCCACAGGAGACGTCTTGCCTGCCAAGTCGTTCGCATAGTTATTCAGGTACTTGATGAAGTTGTTGATATTCGCCGTCGTTTCCGTGTCGGCCGCGAGGCGCTTGGCCAAGTTTCTGAACACGGCGATGTGCGGATCGATATGCGCTGCATAAGCCGCCGCCGGAATGTATTCCAAGAAGCCGCCGACCGCATCATTTTTAAACTCACCCAGCCCCCGCTTCTGTTTAAACGATGCCCACTTGGTTTTCGGCTGCGTGAACGGAGATAGTCCTGCCAGTGAAGGGCTGATCTTGCCAGACGAGGTGTCGAACAGATTTTTCAGCCCGCTCCAGGCATTCATCTCCTGAAAGTGCCGATAGTAGTCCGCCCGCTTTGGCACAAGCTTTTCCGGGCGATCCGGATAGATGCGCGAGACGGACGCGTTCACCTGGTCGATCAACGTATCGTACTGCTGCCGGAACCAAGCGTCAGCGCGGATGACGTTCTTCCAAGTCTTCGGCGCAAGGTCCTTCAGCTCGTCTATGCTAATCTGCCGCTCGCCGTATCTCTGCACCAGTGCGGAGTCACGACTGCCCTTCCGGATGCTAAGCTTCTGCACGATGTCGGACTGGAGCTGATCGGTCAGATTCTTCTGCATCTGTGCATACTCACCTTTTGCGGCATCAAACGGATCGAGGATCGCTTTCTTCACAGGTTCAAAATCCTCGCCAAAGACCTTCTTGAAATTCCGGTAAACGTCCCCGGTATTTAAGTTGATGTTTGAGAGGTCCTTCAGCTTCTGCGCGCCGAAGCCATTCAGTCCCAGCTCCTCGGCTTCGATCGTGGCGCGCATGACTTTATACTGAGCCTTCGACCGGGTAAAGATGGCATGAACATGCGGACGGATCTCCTCGCCAAAGTCGCGCACAAGGGCTTCGCCGAAGTCGGCTAGCTTGACCGTCCCCTTCAGCATGTAGGCCGCGCCAATCTTCGCATACTGGCCGTAGACGTCCGCTGGGTTGCTGCTCAATCGATGCTTGCTCTTCGCGAGCTCCGCTCGGGCGCTTGCGATCAGATCATCCGCATAGGCCGCGACGCGGTCGCGCACCCGTGGCGCTACCTCCTCCGACGCCGGCAGGGCAATGTCCTCCGTATCAAAGGGAATCGTACCATCCCACTCCGGCTGGAGAGGGGCGTTATCGTTCCGCGGAGCCGGAGCCTCCTTAACGGAAGCTGCCGGCTCCATCTTTGGGGTTGTCGGAGTAGCCTCTGATCGCCGCAGCACCTCCAGCCGCCGGCCGACAAGATTCACCGGCGCATCGGCGGCCGCCACAGCTCCTCCTTGGTAGCGATCTGCCATTGACTTGACCGGCAACGGCGCCCCAGCAACTTCACGAGCATATTGATTCTGCCGAGCAGCCGCGAGCGAATCGGCAGCCGGCCGCCTTGTCGATGCAGGCTTATACGCCAAATCTATCAACTCGTCCAGACTTGGAGCGTCGCGACCCGCCATCTGCGACCACAAAGATGCGAGATCCATGTCCTCTCTTCCAGGAGTCAGCTTCCCTTCGCGCTCGAGCTGCTGCGCGCGGCCAATCAGCGTTTCAAACTGCTCCCGGTAAGGATTCGCTGTCTGCGTCTTCCGTCGCGCGATAGTCGGGGCTCCGATTGCCGGCTCTGGGAGCCCAAGCGGGGTCACCTCGCCATGTCCATAGACCACGCTAGGGCTCCCGTTCGAAGGCGTCGGCTCTACGGCATTGCCGCTCCTCCGTTTCAGGCTATCCGAGGCTTCGGGCAGCGCCAAGATGCGTTCCGCTTCAGTCTTGGCCACGCCGCGACGAGCAAGAAGCCGACCGAGCGCGCCTGCCACCCCACCCGCTACGGCGCCAAGAGCACCGCCCGCAGCAGCGTTGATGCCGATGTTGGCTGCAACATCCGTCAACGCTGCCATAGCTCCCCGGTCCACCCCGCGCGAGATCTCTCCGTTGGCGCCAGAGATCGCGCCCATTGCCGCGCCAACGCCGGCACCGCCGAGCGCTGCTTTGCCTATGCTGCCCGCTTTGGCCGCTGGCCCGAACGGCAGCAACATGCTGAGTCCTCCGCCAACGGGGGCACCGAGTTTCGCCGCGGGGGTCTGGTAGTGCTTCTCTGCTTCTCGTCCGCGAATCAGCTTCTCGATTGATTTGCTCGTACCAAGAGTCGCGTCGGAAAGCGCTCCGCGGGCAAAATCATCGACAGCCTTTGGCGCTGTCGGATCCACGACGTCTCGCGCCATGCCGACCACTGCTGTGCTGAAAGGATCGCCGTCATTAAAGCCGAGCGTTCCCATCAGCTTGTCCAAGCCCAACTTCTTAGGCACCGTCTGCAGCTTCTGCAGAACAGGGTTCTTCGGCGTAGCAGACCGAGGCGCAGGCGTCGACCGCACCGCTCCCGCAGGTGGAGTCGCCATCTGCTGCAGCCTTTGCCGAACCACGGCCGGCCCCGTCAGCCGAAGCGCGTCTGCTCGCAAACTATCCTGCTCGGCCTCGTGCTGCTGCAAGGCTTGAGCTCGTGAAGATTGGTAGGCAGTTGTCACCGGCGGCTTGGTATGCGCGCCGCTCAATACGCGCTCGCGCGCCTCAAGGCCGTGCTGTATGCGCGCCATCGCATCCTTTCGCGTCGACATTACGGTCACCCCTTGTACTGGTTGTAGAACTTGGTCACTCCGGAAACCCAGTGGTTGTTCAGTCCGTTCGGGTCATTGGATGCGCCTATCGGCGCATAGATGGCCCCAATTTGCGGGATGGACTTGCCCCGATATCGATCCGTGGCGAGCAGCTTCGCGACCGCATCGATGCCCTCTTCGGCGCTGCCGTAGGTGCGAAGTCCGCCACTGCCCATTATTCCGCCGAAGTTGTTCTTGGACTTCGCTGCCTTGCTGGTCATATTGCCCGTTTCGTGCTGGATGATGGCCTTGACGAGTGCCGGGTCCACTCCATACTTCTTCGCCGCCGACTCGATTACAGCCGCGTTGCCGGAGACCCCTTTCGAGAGGTCGACCGACCCGGATCCTACTTTCCCAAGCCGATCTCCTTATCGAAACCGGCAATTTCCGCCTTGGTCAAGCCCATCGAGAGCATGACCTGCTCGTCCTGGCCATCAGGTAGGCCATAATTGACGATTGTCCGATAAAGGTCCTTTTTCGAAATGTTCGGCAGCATCGCGCCGTCTTCGTCCGAAAACTGCCGCCGCACCTGTTCCAGCACCTGGCCAGCGCTCATGCCGCTGTATTCAGGCTGCTTGTTTTGTTGACTGGCGAGATCTGCGTCCAGCGCCGCCCATTGTCTGGCATTATCATCCTGTGACAGCGCGAGCTGGGCACTGCGGTAGCTGTTGTCATCGTCCATTTGGAGCCGCTGCATCGCGTAGCCGAGTCCATATTGGCGGACATTTTCGTCGAATTGAGCTTTCCACTGAGCGTCGCCGATGGCGTCACGCGCGCGCTGGTAAGCCCGGTTTTCCGCGTCCGAGCTCTTTTGGTAGGCCATGGTCTGATCAAACTGCTTCGCCGCTTGAGTTTTCTGTCCGTTGCCGAACTGTCCGATGGAATTGCCATAGTTAAAGCGGTTCTCCCACTGCTGCTGATCGTTGCCTCGGTTCTGCTGGTCGACCCCCTGGTACATGGCCAGTAGCGAGCCCGCATCACCGACCGTATCGCGGGATTGCTGATAGCGCATGCCCTCCTCATCGCGGAAACGATCGTAGGCTTGCGCCGTCAGTTGGGGCAGCAACTGCGCATCCACATCAGCGATCGCCTCTTGTTGAATGCCGGCGACGCGGTCACTCGTCATCGTGCTGTCGAGGATGCCACGTTTGTTGAGCTCGGCCATGGCGTCGCCGCTCGCCCCTTGGGCATTGGCACGAGCTCTGGCCAGAGCGGCCTGATAGATCGGGTCAGCCGACGCGTCATACGAGAACGTCCCCGGCGTGTACGCGGGTTTCTTGAGCATCCCTTCAATGTTGGCGAGCTGGCTGTTCACCTTGTTGCCCAACTCGACGTTCCTCACCCTGGATAGCGCCGAAGAAAGGGCATCGTTACTCGCGAACGACGTTCCGTTGGAAATTCTGGATGGGGCGAGCGCATCCAAGCCGTTGACTGTGACCATGCCGCGCACCTTGTCGTACCCGATATTGGAGAATCCGTTATCCGTGAAGTATTTCCGGACGCCGCTCTCCCCAGGTCGCGCGATCAAGTCGGCAGCCTGTACAGGCTTTGCTGCCGCGGGAGCCACTGCTTGCTTTGTGGCTGAAGCTGTCGCAGGTTTTACCGCCGCCTGAGTCTGTTTGTACAGTGCAGTGCTCGCTGCCGTTGGATTCGTCAGGGCGATACCTGCCTTAGCCTTCCGCTGAATCTCCGCTTGCTGCTGCGCTGCCGTCAGCATCATTTTCGCCCCCCGTTTCGGATGCTTTAATCGCTTCATATTTCCGCTGGATCTCAATCATTTTTGCGGCGATCGCCGTAGTGTCGCCCTGGTTGGCCTCAACACCGAGCTTCTCGAGCGACAGCGCGTACCACTGCGCCTGCAGCTGATCGAGAGCCTGCTTGAGTACGAATTTCTTGATTTCCGGACTAATTTCCATGTCATCCTCCCGATAGATCATTGATTTGGCTTTGCAACGCCGAAATGGCACTCCAGAGACTTGCCAATTGCGGGTCGAAAGCGCTGATGTTCGTTTGCAAGCCTGACAGCACAGATCCCAAGTCGGTCGTCAGATCTCGGATTCTGGACCAATCGTCCACCTTGACCATGCTCAACTTGAGATCGTTGTAGTTGGCGTTCAAAAACATCGGCCCTCCCGACGAGAGCCCAAAACCTCCGGGACCGTGATACATATAAGTAAAATCACCGGCGTAGCCGAATAGCACATAAGGCATGGTCAACCCGTCAACCGGCTGCGTCCCGACGCGAATAAACTCTGCCGGCGATGTGTACGCCCCAAAGAGATCGTTCACCGGATCGACCGCTACATAAGGATAGCTGCCATCCTTGCTTTGGATAGTCCACCCCGTGGCTACTCCGCGCCCAGAGTCATAGACCCTCCAAGGAGCGATATCCGGAAGAGGACTGCCGGCCCAGAAGCGAACGTTCTCGGCATACCCGTAAGCGCTGTACAGGCCGACCATACCGTCATAGGCTTGGAACCGATCTTGCGAAACCTGCCAGCCGCTTATCTCCCGGACGTTTGACGTGCTGAGATTGCCGTTCGCGAGAAACTCCAGCTCCTTTTGCATTTTGGCGACCATGTCCGCGAGCTCCGATACCGACTCGTTTCCCAGCGGCCGCGCGAATGTAATCTGGCCCATAGCTCCTCCTTATATCGCGGGAAGATCTTTTTGATCCCAGGCTAGCTCCCTAATCGTCACCGGCCCGCTGCCACTGATCTTGGTTCTCAAATAAGGGCTCAGCGCCATCTGGAATGGCGTGATCGGGATTCGCTTATTCGCGAGTGCCGCTTCGTTAATGCTCCCAACGCTAACCCATCCGCTGTCGGCCTCCGGCTCCTTCGATAAGTAAATCGTCGCGTAGCTGCCAGCAGGCTTCTCGATCGTCCACCACATCCGCAGCCAACGCAGGTTCATCGCCATAGATTCAGCGGTGAATGTCTTGGACTGCCACTCCCAGTTGATCGGCTGTCCGGCGTCGGTCGCCCCTCCCATCCGCAGCACACGGCCTTGCGCATCGGCCATGTACAGCGTCTCGCCCATTTTAAGCATGTGCGTCGGGCTAATGCCTTTCCAAATCCACCAGCTCTTTTCCTGAGAGTCCCATACCAGGATTGTGTCTGCGTTCGTCGTGGACTGCGTAGGGATTGCGACGTATAAGAAACGTCCATCCGACCCCATGCAGCAGTATTTGAGAGCTGCTTTTACCATCCCGTCGATATGAGCCTGCACCGGCTGACTAAACGCCTTAGATGGCCTTACTCCGCCGCTGTAGGTGTAGATGCCGGACTCGCTCAGGAAATACATGACGCCGCCTAGGTTGGTGATGCTTTGATCGTTGACACATCCGATATCTTCGGCGACCGACACAAATGCAAAGTCAGATGGACTGGTTCCGTACAATTCCCACGATGACGACGGGAAGAACACCGTTGCGTGGCCCGCGCCGGACTTGATTCCGACGATGTTCTCTCCGACATACGTCTCTTTCCGTATCATCCCCGGTGAACTGTCGTTGGGCCGGCCTACAATTGTCCACTCGTCAGCCACGTTAAGCCCGCTGTACGCCACGCGGTTGTCAATGGCGACATAGAGCCTATTGTCGTGCTGGTCGACGTAATTCGCACCGCTAGGGGCGTTTGCGAGATCCTGAACGGAGGTGCCGTCATATCGTTGCATAACGTTTGCTCCGTTGACTCCGATCAAGTTGGTATCGCTATAGCCGCCTTTGAAATTGGCAAAAGACCATTCTAAAGAAGGGTTTAGACCGCTTTTCAACGTGTCCCACCCAACTCCGTTCAATTTACGCCAAGTCCCGTCCGCAAAAACGGCGTGCAATTCTCGGTTTTTCCAAGCAGCAAGACCCAGCACTCGCGCCCCTATCGGCCCGCCGACAATTGAAAACCCCGGCCTGGTCGACAACGCAGGAGCTTTGAGAGAAAACAGGTTGATCGCTGCCGGCGAAAATGACTCTCCGATACTAAATGTATCCATTTTGCTGACTCCTGAGAATGATCTAATTGCGACAGACGGGGTCTTGTTGGCAATAGACGGCCAGTATTCCAATAAATCACCTCCACTTTTTATTGACAAATAATGATACAAAACGTATCTTTAATTCAACGTACAATTCCCGTACATAATTGGAGGTCGCAGATGAAGAAAAGTGAACGTATCGATATCCGTGTCCCCTTGCCTCTGCTCGCCGAAATCGAGGAGTACCAGCGTGCAGAGAAGATTCCGACCCGGACAGGAGCACTGCTCGAGCTCGCTCGCATCGGACTTAAACAGAAAGGAGGCGAAAAGCCATGAGCATCGCCGCAGCTAGGTTTCCTTTGCAACGCGAGCGGATAAGCTTTGCAGAAACTTTGACGATCCCACTACTCGGACTTACGATCTTCGTCCAGTCTGTCGTTGTCGGGGGCATCAACATCAGCCTCTCGGACGTTTGGCTGTTCATGATTCTGTTTTTTGCCGTCGCTGAACTTGATCGACTTCGGTTAAGAGTTGGCTATTTGTTTGCCTCCGGTGCTTACCTTGCCTGGTGCTCCGTTTCTTTCTTTTGGGCGGGTGATGTAATGAAATCCTTTGCTCCGTTTGTACAATTTTTCGAATTCATGGTGGCTGGCGTTATTGTCTTCGGTAGCCTGACCCAAAAAACTTCGGTCATCCGAATTCTTAAATTTTATGCCGTCATGGCTACTATGCTGGGCCTCGCGTCCGTCCTATTCGCCATTGCGACACGATCATTCAGCGCCCTGTACTTCCTCGATTACCACAAGAATGCACTCGGGGCCATCGTTGGCAACAATATCCCCTTGCTGGTTGGGTTACTGCTTCTTCCGGAATTCAAGCGACGGCGCGTCTGGATAATAGCCGCCTTGTCAATCAGCTCGCTGTCGCTCCTCATTACAACGTCTCGCGGATCTATGCTCGGGGCCATCGTCGGTGTCTGCATTCTCTTTTTCCTCATCTACCGCGTTCGACTGGTTGTCCTTTTCGCGACCTTAGGCGCCGGACTGTTCTGGCTGTACACGCGCTTCATCGCACCGGACTATCTCGAGAGCTTCACACGTACGGACCAATTTTCCTCCGCCTATAGCCGAGTGACGATCTACAACGATGTTTGGGCAAAGATCCAGGAGGCGCCAATGCTTGGACACGGACTCGGAAATTACTTCATCGAAATCATTTACCTCGGTTTCCGCCAGAACGATCCTAACAATGTGTTCTTGCTCAACTTGGTGGAGATCGGCCTTGTGGGTCTCGTTCTGTTCATCGTTCTCATGGCGTATTTCTTCGTGCAGGCTCTTAAAAACCGCCGCGCATTCCGAAGCAACGCCAACTATCTCGTCCTCTCTGCTACGCTGTTTGGATGCTTTGTCTCTCAACTCGCGCATATCCAAGTTGACGTATCGTGGTTGCGCGGGACTGGCTTGTTTATGTTCGGTTGTGGTGCAATGATGCTCTGCCTTCCGCACCTGAAGGAGGAAAGAACGTGAAGAAATCAATCATGCTTGGATTTCCATTAATAACTCTGATCGGTCTGGTCGTCCTCGTGAATGTCACAGCTTCAGAGGAGCATTGGTACAATATCGTTTATTTAATCACAATCGGCTTCATCATCTTACTAGGGACCATGATTAACAACATTTTCGAAGGTAAGTCCAACAATGTAGCTCGTTGTGTTTTGTTAATGCTGGCAAATGTCCTTTTGTTTATCTCCCACTTCTCAATTTACATTTACGTCATAACACTCGTTCTCATTTGTTACGCTTTGGCGCGTCCGATATCGAAACGGGAACCTACGCACGAGTAAATATAAAGAGCGCAGCTCAGCGGCTGCGCTCTTTATATTTCGAACCACATTCCTGCCCGCCGAACGAACGTGATGAACTTTCCAAATCCTTGAAGAACTTTGTTCACCCCTGCCTGCATAATGATCTTGGCCGGGTCGTGAACAAATGTGGTCGCCGTGCCGTTGATGCTCATGAGCCTCAAGATCTGTCCATCCCGACCGTCAAGCATATCCGTGACCGACGTCGGAACCGTATTCGCTACCTTGAAGTCACTCGAACCGGAAATATGGTTGTACCCGACAGATGGCGTGCTCGTGTTGATGTCAAACTGGATCAAATCATTCGCCCTGGCCCGCACATTGGTATATTCGATATAGGCTTGGCCCCCCCCGAGGAGTTTCGGTGGGGTTACCCCGAGAATCGTATTATCGAATATATTCCGCTCGCCAGCCACCCTGAACATTGTCGATGATGCGTCCGGAGTCGTTCCTCCTCCGGAGTCCTCAAAGTGGTTGTCGCAGATCGTGTTGTTTGAACCCAAAATGTCAATGACTTGCCGCTTATTGTTCAGCGATTTGGTAATGAATCGATTGTCCGTGATGATGCTGCTATCCTTGACGACGATCGGGAAAGCACCGCCGCCGGCATAGAGGTTGTCGAACGTGTTCGCATCCATCGTAACTCGGGAAACGGATGTTAGATCCTGCTTAAAGATCCTAGCTCCGTCCTTCGTTGGCGAGGTGAAGTCATTGCCGATAAACTTCACGAGCCCTTGACCCTTGAGATAAAACGTATGTGGCTGCAGATCCGGATTTGCATATGCAGTCAAGTCCGTTGCAGATCGCGTGACAAACTGGCAGCCCATGAAATTGATTTCTTGCACATTATCCAAGAAGAATGGACTTGATAGCGACTGGCCAGCATGCAACTCGAATTTAGTTTTCTCGAAATAAATATGTCGGGCGAGCTTATTAGCGTAAAGCATGAAAGGGTTATTTTCCATATGCAGCGCCGTCACGTGAACTGCATTGGTGTTGTTGATCCCCGTAGCATCGCCCTCGAGTGAGAGAGCTGCATACGTACCGTCCGTGCCGCAGTACATGATGCGCCCACCGTAAATGTATCCATCATAAACCTGCACCATCTTCAATGCTTCTCGCCTGAATCCGGTAATGTACAGGTCTGAAATGGTGAATTCCGTCTGGACGCGCTCCATATAGACCGCCACCCTATCAGCAGCATTCGCCGACGTGTTCCAGTGATCAGAACCTAGGATGTGCAAGCTTCGAAGACCTCCGCCTTTCATCATTCCGGAAGCTCCGTATATCCCTGCGGCAGGAATAAAGCTGATTACCGGATCAGAAACATTCTTACTAGGCAAAATAACCGATCCCATAGTACGCCTTTCAGGGACTTGAGAGGCTTCCGGTGAATTTTCCCCCGCCAAGATTAAACCACAGTCGCTCACGAGGCCTCCAGAAGTCCTGTACCCCCCATTGGGGAAATAGAGCATCGCCATCCCATTCGCATTTGCATAATTAATTGCACGCTGGATTGCCAACGTATCATCTGTATACCCGTCCCCGCGTGCGCCGAAGTCTCGAACGTTGCAAATGATGTCCTTCCATATGGCATGGTTCTTGTTTGCCTGCTCATACTGCTGGGCGATAAGCTTCATGGAGTCCATCACATAAGCCCTCCGAACACATTCTGAATCTGCATGGGTGGGTAGACCCTAGAGCGCATGTACTGCTCTTCCAGATCGTTGTACTGCGCCACAAACCCATTCGCCATCGCGGTATCCTGGGCCGATTCCGCGAGCTCCTTGCAGAGCCGGTAGACGAGCATCATATGCCATGCTTCATCAAAATCAGGAATCTGCCCCCTGCCGCTGATCGGTGCCGGCTCCATGTAGTGGAAAACGACGAGCCCGCCTGGGATGTCCTTTGTCGGCGTCGGGTAGAGGTTCAAAGAATTGCCTTCAGTTACATAATAAAAATACCCAGGAGCATATCCAGGGATTGCATCGCGTTTGTATGTGCAGCCGTCAACAAGGACGCCGATGATATTACTTGGCGAAAACGGCACGGAGTAAAATGGATTCCCCGAAATGATATCAAAGCTTGTCGCCGTCTCCGGCTGATAGAGGTAACGAGAATATTCCTTAACTGCGTTTGAGAGCAGTAGGAAAAGATACGTGTCGTCGAACCCGTGAGGGTATTTCGACGACACGATGGTCAGGATTTGGTCTACGTTCAATGGGATTCGCTCCCTTCTTACAGCACCTTGATTTCTTTTGTTACGCTATCCTTGATTCGTTTGTTGACTGCCATCGTCTTGGAGTGGCTTTCTTTCCAGATGTCTCGAATGACGACAGGGACCTCGAATTCAATGCCGCGTGGAATCGCATAGATGATGCCGTTCCAGCCAACGATTGCGACATCATCCGGGTTATTTTCATCTACCGGAATTTCGATCGTTACCTTTGGCATTTCGGCGAGCTGTTGCTTGAAGCTGCGCTCTTGAGCGCGGATCTGGGCTTCGAGGTTTTTTTCGTTTTGAGTTGCAGCTGCTTGATTCTCAGCCTGGGCTTCCTGCTCTTCCGTTTTCTTTTGGGTCATTTCTTTTTTCCTCCCTTGGATTCCGCTGAGTAAGAGGGGCATAGCCCCTCCCCTTTTATACCGTTGCCCCGGACTCGTACCGGACGATGCAGAGCTCGTTAAGCCGGACGACGGTGAATGCGCATTTCCAGGCACACGTCGCGAATTGGTTCAGCGGGTCGGAGACGCCGCCAGAGCCTGGCGGATGGACGATGATGTCGGGCTTGCTGGAACCTTCGATGTCCGGCCCGGCGTAGGCGGCGCGGCCCACGAAGATCGTGCCGAAAACGTCAGCACCGCCAGACCCAGCACCCGCGAACTTGACGCCGTTGTCTACCTCGAGGAAGTAGATGCCGTACATCGTGCCGAGGATGCCTTCTTCGCGGTTTTTCGTGTTCACGTAGGTGTTCTGGTCCTTCCATTCCTGGGTCGTCATGAGATCCGTTGCGACGTCCGTGTGAATGAAGGCCAGCCAGCCCATGCCCCCGCTTGGCAGCTTCACTTTCTTAACCTTATTGCGCTTCATCGTCCGGCGGACGCGGAGGATGTCCATGGCCGAGATTTTGTCCGTGGCGAGCAGCGTGTTGCGGGCGGACTTGCCGTTCGCATAGACAACGTTGCTGCCGGCCGCCAACACGTCGCGGTAGATGGTGTCGATGGACTCGCCGGCGTTCTCGCCCATGAGTTCGGATGTCTCGGTCATCATCGGGTCATATCCGGTCATCATGATGAAGTTGGAAAGCTTGGTCCAGGCTCCGTACTCCTGCACCGTGGCCGTGATCTGCGTGATGTTCAGATCCACTCCGTCAGGCGTCACGCCTTCCGTCAGCGCCGTCGTGGATACGGCGAGGGAGTTGAGGCGACGGAACTGCGTCGTGGCTCCCTTATTTTTTGGGATGTTCTTTTTCTCTCCGAACTTGGCGTACTGGAGCTCCGGCGTCAGGCGTTCCAGCATGGCATCCTGGTAATACGTGTGCTGCTCCGGGGTCAGAGCGTTAACCCCCGATGTGGCGTTATAGCCTTGAACGTTCGTTGCCATTAGAAATCACCCTCCATTAAATTGATGTTACCTCGCCGCGCTTCACCCGCTCGCGGAATTGACGGCGCTCATCTTTGGACATCGACATGTAACCAGACTTCTCTTCCGCCCCTTCGGCGCCGAGCGCGCCGGGGGAAGATGTGGCGTTGTTCGTGAGACCGCGAATCGTGTTAGCCTCTGTCTCCTGCTGAATCTTGGACAGCTTGTCGTGATGGGAAGCCAGGATGTATGCATCTTCCAGCGCATAACCTTTGCTTTGAACAAGCCCCACGATTTTGTCGCCGTATTGGTCAAAATCAGGATACTTGGCGCGTAGGTCGACCAGTTCCTGCTGGATGCGGAATTGCTGCCGTTCCGACTCAAGCTCCTGCTTGGTCTTCGTCAGCTCATCGACTTGCTCGCGCAAAGGCTGCAAGTGTTCAAGTACGACAGACTGGTCGACACCCAGCCGGCGCGCCTCGTCCTCGATGCGCAGCTGCTGCTCCGATTCCTCGATCGCCTGCAAGTATGCTTCTGTGCTTGGGAAGCCGTGGTACTTTGCGGCGCGCTCGAGTTGCCTTGAATGCTGCTCGAATTGATCTGCTTGTCCCTGCAGCTTGTCGTAGTTAAGCCCTTTCTGGATCCAGCTCGGTGCCTCGTCCAGCCCGATAATGCGTTCTTCGTGATTGTACTTAACTTTGATGCCTTCTGGGTTTGGTGGCGCCTCCTGCGTGGTAACAGTAGCCGCTGTTTCAGTCGTTGTGGCTTGAATCGGTTCGGCGCTATGGGTGGCGCTTGCTTGCGTCTCTTCCATCTGTCGTTGCCTCCTCGGGATATGGTTGTCCCAACCTAAACGGGCTTGCGCAGTCTCAGCGCAAGCCCGTTACTTTACGCCGCCCAAGACAACATCATAGCTATGCGCTGTGGCATCCTGGTTAGTTAATGTGACGTAGACTACTGTGCATGGAAGGTCTGTCTGAGGGATGTTCACCCTGTTCATGCTCGTTACCGCAACGCTTGTTCCTGCCGCAGCGTTAGGATACATACCGCTGCTTCCGGATGTATGGGCGTATTCAATCCTTAAGGTCATATTGTGAGGTTCTGCAGTTTTACATACTGCGTAAGCCCATATTCGTCTGAAATCCACGACTGGAGTTGCAGCGATTGCTATTGCCGTTGCTCCTGCAGGAACTGAAATGTTCAATGTTCTAGCTATTTCTGAATTTATATTTAGCATCTCTGCTAGCTCAACCGATCTTCCCTGTGTATCCCATCGACTTGTCATCTCGTACCCTCTCTCGCCGCGGCCGCAGCCTGGGCATTTTGCCCCTTCACCTGTTCAAGCTCAAGCCGCTGTTCATGTTCCCTCTCCTTTATCGCCAGCTGCTGCTCAAGTTGCGCTGCCGCCTCGGCCTGCGGGTCCGCTTGCTGAGCGCCGGACATCGCCTCGGCTTGCTGCTGCTGTTGCATCTGCTCCTCCAGCTCTTTCAGGAGACGATCTTTAAACGGCACGACGTTCTTCGGCGCGTACCGAAGATACTGCTCCGTGCTGATCGCCTGCTTTTCATAGAGCTTGTCCAGCGAAGCCATCATCAGCTGCTCGGAATAGCTCGAGCTCGGCCCGATATCGATCTTCAGATTCAAGCCGATGTCAGCGTAATCCGTACCCCTAAACGTCTCTGCGTACCCTTCACCCTCGTCATCCTTCATCGCCACGCGCCGCGCCGTGTTGTACTTCGTCTTCCAGAATTCCTCCCATACGCGTCCCACGTCCTCCATTGCTCGATAGAAGCGTTTTTTGATGCTCTCAATCGGCACGCCAGCCGCTTTTTGCAAGAGCATAATTGCACTGGCGTTCAGGTTACCGGACTGCATATCACCCGTTGCCGCATCCTGCGCGCTGCTCAGGGTTTTGGTGTAATCGATAAACGAGTCAATCAGCTTTGGAATATGCGGCGACATCTGTCCAGGCGTCATGTAGTCCGCGCCGGTCTCTCCTTGCGGCGACCGATCGATAAGCGGAACGCTCGGATCGTTGTTGATCTGATTCGGATCGACGTACGCCGGGTTGATCTTCATTTTCGGCCAGCCTGTTAGCTGGCTGCTGTAAACGCTCATGGCGAGCATGAGGTTAATCGCCCGCTGGTTCGGGACGATTCCTTCGGCGTCGCCGATACCATGAATGGACTTCTTCCGGCGCTTCCACTGCATAACGACGAGCGGGTAGCTCTTGAATCCAGTGAAGGTCGGTTTTTTCACGAGCTGGCTGCCGGCCGTCCGGCAGAACATGACTTGCCCATCCTCTCGCCAGTACATCGTTTTTACTGTGACCTTTGTGCCCTGGCCGACTTCCTTTCGTGCGCCGTCGTAGCCCTCGTCAGTCTGATCCGAGTCGCCCTGGATGGTCGAGACGAGCTCGCGGCTCAGCCCGTTGGCCATTGCTTCCTCGCGAACCGAGTCGACCATCTCGCGATGCGTGATGATGACGAACGGCTGCTTCTGGACGCGGCGCTGCTGCGGGTTTCCGAAGAAAACGTTAATCGGATCGAGCGTCTCGCCCTGCATCTCCCCGATCCAAGGCATTGTCATTCCGCCTTTAACCGATGAATCCCAGTAGTAATGCCAGATGCCCGTTCCGGAGTTGGACGCGCTCTCCAACGCCTCTTCGTTGAGTTCGTCCTGTTTGATCAGTTCCCAAACCGTGTCGCTGTACCGTGTGAAAGACTCAGCCGCTTGGATGGCCACCAATGCTTCCGGACTCTGCTCGCCTTCGTCAACGGCTTCTTGAGGCGAGAACAGCATCTTCACGTTTTCGTTCATTACGGTTGATACCTTGTGGTTGCTGATAAAATCGATGATGTTGAAGACGGGACGCGGCAAAGACTTGGTCCGTGCCGTCGCCGGCGGCCACTGGTCGCCCGCCTTCATCCGCTCATAGAGCGGCCATGCATCCAAGAAACCGCGGCTACGCAGGTACGACTTGCCTTCGGTGTATCGTTTGTCAACGAGCCCGACGAGCTCTTCGCCTGCAGCTACTTTACTCAATCCTAACCACCCCCTCTGCTCCTACCCATTCGTCAACCACACTTTGTACTCGAGCCTTCTCTTCCGAATCAGGCTGCGGTTGAGGCTTCTCCAGCTGCCGACGAATGAAGGCGTTCAACGCTCGGATTGTCTCCGGCTCCAAATGGGGCCGCTCCAGGATCTGCGCGACCTCGATGAGCTTTACCACTCCATGATCCCTCCTGTATACGGTTCTTCCACCTGAAACGGAAACGGTGTCGGTTTGGGCGGCGGCTCCGGCAGCTCGCCGCGGTGGTAGATGAACCGATGCAGCGCCTGGCTCATGGCATCGACCTGGTCGTCATGCGTGCCTTTAGGGAAGGCGGCGCACTCCTCGACGAAGTCATGAATCCACTCCGCCTGCCGTGGAAGATACGTGTTGCCTGACTCGATGTAGGCGGAGACGGCATTGACCCTGGCGACCTTGCCGCCTTCCGGGTTGACAGCCACGATACCGCCCATCCGCTGCCGCAGCGTCGAAATGATGGCCGAGCCGTTGGCCTTGTCCTCGACCAGCTTCAGGACGGCGTCCGGGTGCTTGGTTGCCATGTTCTCGAGCGTTTTGACCGTCGCCGGGAAGTTCATCCGCGCACGAACCTGGTCGATGAGGTACATGTCGGCATTGACCTTGCCCCAGACCTGGATGACGACGAAGTCGCTGTCCGCCTCGTCCTTGAAGGCGGCGTCGACGCTGATGAGCTGTGAAGCCATGGGCGGAAGCGTGTCATAATACTTCCACCACTGCCGCTTGAGCATATTGCCCTCTTGGCTGCTTGGACGGCCTTGGAACAAGGCGTTGAAGGAGCCCGCGAAGGCCCTGCGCCGCTCGATGAATTCCTGCCCGTAGCGCTCCGGCCATAGCGGCTCGCCCAGCTGCCGGCCGAGTGGGTTGCCCTCTTCCTGCAGGTGCTTCTCGTCGGCTTCAAGAGGCAGGTTGACGCGGAGCCAGGGGAGGACAGGCCCGTATTCTGGGTTGAGCAGCCGACCGCACAGGTCGTCTTCGTGCCATCGGGTCATGATGATGACCACGATCGCGCCGGGGTGGATCCGCGTTGCGATGGAGTCGACCCACTCGTCCCAATGCTTGTCACGGATCGTCTGGGAGTTGGCCTCCTCGCGGTTCTTGATCGGATCGTCGATGATGATGCAATCGCCGAGGGACGATCCCGTAATTCCAGACATGATGCCGCGGGAGATCATGCCGCCGCGCGTCTTCCTTCCGGTAGAGTCCGTAACTTCCCACTCGCCCTTGGCATTTGTGTCCGTGGAGATGCGGATTCCGAATAGATCCTCTCCATGCTCCTTAATCTTGTCCTTGTTCTTGCCGCCGAACTTTTCCGCAAAGCGATCGTTATAGCTGACCTCGATGCAGCCCTCCTCCGGGAACTTGCCGAGGAAGAAGCTAGGGAAGGTCTCCGTAATATGCATGGACTTTCCATGCTGCGGCGGGACGTTGACCATGATGTATTGGTCTTCGAACGGCAGTTCTCCGGCCTTCATAAGCTGCCGGCGCCGAACGGCGTCGCCTAAGACGTTGGCGATGTGCTCCCCGTGCCGCGTGTACCGGTACATTGCCCCGTGCGTGTATTGCACGTAGGCGTAATAGTCCTGGGACGCCAAAAAGCGCTCCTCAGCTTCCAGGAGCGCGATCAGTTCCGATTCCTCTGCGGCGGTTAAGTTCATCGATGCGGGCCCTCCTTTGCTCTGGGCTCAGGTTGCCGACGTCCTGGCTCGTGTTGTCCAGGCCGCCCGACAGCTCCACCCTGTCCCTGAACATGCCGAGATGCCGAGCCACGTTCTCGAGCGCCTTGCCCTGGTCCTGCAGCTTCACCTCGACGCCGGCCTGAGTCTGCTTGACGCCGGCGTACAGCATGCGGGCTTGGGGTGGCAGCTGGCGCGTGTCTTCGAGATGCAGGTCCAGGCGACCTTCCCCGGAGCAGATCGGGCAGCGAGGGTTGGGGGCGGAGAGCCGATTGAAGCCAAAGCCGCCTTCGCACGAAGGAATATCCGGGGGCTTGTCGCTCAATTCAGCTTCCCGCTCCGCGGGGCGGACAGCGTCCTCGTATTCGGCGGCATCGCGCCATTGGTACGCGTGCCCGATGCCGTAGCAATGCCGACAAGCTAGGCGGCGCAGGTGCATGATCTCGTTCGGATCTGCGGTCGCGATGGCCCACCAGCGCTGTAGGACCATGTCGGCCGTGATCTCAGTCCGGCGGGCCCGCTCAGACATCGCGGCCTGCAATTCTCTCTGAATATCAGGTTTAGTCAGGTTTTCTTGTCCCACCGACCTCGCCGTCTTCTTGCTATATCCTGCACGGATGGCCGCCTGGGTAGCGTTGAGATCGACAAGGTATTCAGCAACGAATTTTTTCTGCTTTGCAGTCAACGCCACATAAGCGGCCTCCTTTCAAACATGCGATCATAATTCACAAAAAAAAAATTACAAGAAAAAGGAGCCGCCCATAACTGGCCAGCCCCTCTCCTGAGACGATTCGTATGATACCACTTTAACACGGGTTGACAGGCTCTGTGTTCTCAACTTATTCGCATTTCATTCGCAACTTTTTCGCACTCCTACGCCATCAGCTTTTGAAACTCAAGCTGGGCCTTCCGGTGCAGCCGGTAATATCCGTCCTTCGAGATGCGCATCGTTCGGGTGACCTCATCCCAGCGCTTGTCCTCCATGTACCGTAGCCGCAGCAGCCTGGCGCAATCCGGCTTGTAGCCGGCCAGCGCCTCCAGCACGGCATCGACCCGGCGGAGCTCTGCCTGCAGGTCCTGTGCCTCGGCCAGACGCTCCAGCAGCATGTCCAGATCGTCCGTGCCGGCGCCGCGCGCCTCGATGACCCGCTTGATCTTGCTACGCAGTTCCTGCAGCTGTCCGCTGTCCTCTGGATCCGCGCCCTGCACCGGCACCGCGGCCAGCTGTGCGAGGGTGCCGACCGGGTAGCGCGTTAGGTACGCATGCGCCGTCGCCTCGAGGCGCAGCTCCTCGCCCGTCAGGTACATGTAGCTTGGTTGTCCTCTCAGCTTGCGGTGCAGCTGCTGGAGCTGGTCATCCTCGCTCAGCCGGCTGATCGTGATTCCCACGCCTACTGGCACGGCGTCCAGCGCTTTGATGCGGGCCTGCTTGGCCCGGTAGCTTGTCAGCAGCTCGATGGCTTGTTGCTCAGTCAATTCAGCCCCTCCTCTCGTCATTCTCCGGCCGCGTACAGGTAGATCAGCTTGCGCACACGAGTCATCTCGCCGATCGCCCGATCTAGTAGCTGCGCCTCAGTTGCCGGCTCCGGACGCGCGGCGCGCTCGATCGTCTGCAGCAGCATTGCCTTTTCGGTCTCTGCCGTGTTCAGCTGCTCCTCGAGATGCTTGACGCGCTCCTGCAATCTCTCCTGCGCCGCGTTGTGGGCCTCGTAGGCGTTGCGCCGCAGCTGCGCATGCTGCTCGTGCTCCGCCTTGAGGCGCTCGATCTCCGCCTGCTGCTTCTCGGCAGCCTCGCCGGCCAGCGCCACGAAGGAGGCGTTCTGGTGTTCAAGCTCCGCTATCCGCTGCCTGGCCTCTTCGAGCTCCCTTTTCGCCGCAGCCAGCTTGGCGGCTGCGGCATCCTCCGGCTTGGAACCCGGAGGTCCAAGTCGATTGTACACGGTCGACTCCCCGACATTGTGCTCCTCTGCGATTTGCTTGATCGTCTTTCCGACGCTCCGCTCAGCCTGGATCTGCTCCGCCGTAAGCGTGATTTTCGGTTTGGCCATTTTCGTTCCTCCTCCGTCCAGTTGAATTGGTTTCTTCCTTGGCCTGGCTTCAGACGCAAACTCCTCGCCCAGCGCTCGGATTCTGATGCCGATAGGACACTCACTACCGCAATACTTGGCAAGTCGGGTTTGATTCGGACCCAGCTCGCGCTTTTTGGGGCACCTCTTGCAATTAGCGTCCTGCAGCACGTCGATCTCCCGCACGATCCTCGCCCGACTCATCCGCTCCTCACCTTCTCGATCCGCGCCTTGACGGCCTCCATCAGCGCATCTTGGCCGGCGGCTTTGCTCTCCAGCGCCGCGACCGCCTCCTCGTCCATCGTGCCTTCGGCCACCAGCCGCATGACGACGATGCTGCGTGTCTGGCCCTGGCGGTGGACGCGGGCATTGGCTTGCTGGTCCTCTTCCAGGCTCCAGATCTGATCGAACCACACGACCGTCTGGCAGCTCGACTCCTGCAGGTTGAGGCCGTGGCCGGCGCTCTTTGGGTGCAGCAGCAGCAGCGGGATCTCGTCGGCGTTCCAGGCGCGGATGTCCTCGTTGCCGTCCTTGCCTTTGCGCAGCGTCCGCGCTTGCGGGATGCGCTGCTGGATCCGGGCGAGGCTGTGCTGGAAGTCGTAGAAGACCATGACCGGCTTGCCCTGTGCGGCCTCGACGATGTCCTCCAGCGCGTCCAGCTTGGCATCGTGAATCGGCTTGACCCCGCGATTCTCGTCGTAGACGGCGCCGCTGGCCATCTGCCGCAGCTTGTTGCTCAGGACGGCGGCCGTCTGCGCGACGACGTCGGCGTCGACGTATTCCAGCAGCAGCTCCTTCTCCAGCCGCTTGTACAGCTCCGCCGCGGCGCCGCTCATCCGGATCGATACGGTCCGGTCGATGCGCTCCGGCAGCTCCAGCCAGTCCGCCGCCTTCATCGACACCGCGATGTCGCTGATCGCCTCGTAGATCCGCTCTTCGGCCTCGCGCTTCTGGCGCCATTCGTAGACGACGTGGCCGCTGCGAGATCCGGCGGTGAAGTAGCGGTCCCGGAAACCGGTGATCGTCTTGCCGAGGCGGTCGCCCTGATCCAGCAGGTAGACTTGCGGCCACAGGTCCATCAGGCTGTTCGGCGCCGGCGTGCCGGTTAGGGCGACCAGCCGCTTGATGAACGGACGGACGCGGCGCAGCGCCTTGAAGCGTTTGGCCTGCGGATTCTTAAAACTCGACGATTCGTCGACCACCACCATGTCGAACGGCCACTTGCTGCCGTACTCGCCGACCAGCCACTCGATGTTCTCGCGGTTGACCACCCAGATGTCGGCCTCGGTCTTCAGCGCCCGCCGGCGGGCGTCGGCGCTACCCAGCACCTTGCTGATCCTCAAATGCCGCAGATGGTCCCACTTGCTCGCCTCGCGGGCCCAGGTGTCGTCGGCGACCCGCAGCGGCGCGATGACCAGCACCCGCTCAACCTCGAAGTAGTCGTTCAGCAGCTGGTCGATCGCCGTCAGCGTGGCGACCGTCTTGCCGAGGCCCATCTCCAGCAGCAGCGCGATGTACGGCGTGTACAGGATGCGATCCGAGGCGTAGTCCTGATACGGATGCGGGTGGTACTTCACTCGCTCACCTCCTGGATGAACCGTTTGATGGCCTCACGGCTGTCGATCGTGTAATGCCGGTGCCCCATCTCCTGAAGGATCCGCGCCCAGCGCACCTGCAGCGGGGCGAGTCGGCCGCCCGGTGCTTTCATCTCGACGAATGCGATCCGTCCTCCTGGCAGCAGGACGATCCGATCGGGGACGCCGGCTTCACCTGGCGCGGTCCACTTCACGGCGCGGCCGCCTGCAGCTCTGACCTCGCGGACCAGCATACGCTCCAGCTCTGATTCTCTCATGTCGACCTCCTATCTCAGCGTTGCCGAAGTTGACGTCTTCGCGCACGTAGCGCTCAAATGCGTGTTTAACTTATGTGCGCCTCTCTCGCGTATGGGTTAAATATTACTTTTACTACTACTATTGTTTTTACGGCAACCTTGGCAACCATACCCGGAAAGCCGCGTCAATACTCGGCTAAACACGGTTGCCTTCGATCCGGATTGATGGCAACTTCGCGGCAACCTTGGCAACCGGGCTCGGCAACCTCGGCAACCTCTCGGCAACCTTCACGGCAACCGCTCGAAGACGCGCTGAACGCCATAGACGGGCATCTTCGCCTTCCCCTTGCGCTCCACCCATCCGGAAGCTTTACGAAGGATATCCATGATCTCCTTGCCTTCCCAGGCGCGCATGTCGCCGCGATGCTTGCCGAGGCACTCCACCCAGATCTGGGCCGCGCAGACGCGCTGCCGCTGGCCCGATGGCCTGTCCATCTCATCGGATTCCTCCGTCTCCAGCCACTCCAGGATCATGCCTTCGCGCGGATCGTGCTCCATGTGCGCCGCTTGCTGGCGCTCCGCCTCCATGCGGGCGTCGCTGTCCAGCTCCAAGGCTTCGCCCGCCCTGTACCAGCTCACCACCTCCGCCCAGATTTGGCTGACCTCGTCGTCGCCAAGATGGTCCCAGTGGCTGAGCTCCGCCCGCTCCGGCAGCACCTCGATCGGCCAAAACCGCCGATTGCCGGTGGCGTCCCGCAGGAACTCCCGCGTGTTTGTCGTCCCGAAGAAGACGCATTTTCGGGGGAACTCGGACACCTGCCGATCGTAGGCGACGCGGTACCGGTCCTCGGTCTTGGACAAGAACGCCTTGACCTCCTCGACCTCCGCCCGCTTCAGCGCCGACAGCTCGCCGATCTCGAAGATCCAGCCCGACTGCAGGTGCTCGCCGGCCTCCTTGTTCTCGAACGTCCGCAAACTGTCCGAGAACCATTCCCGGCCCAGCTTTGCCAGCAGCGAACTCTTGCCGGCGCCCTGCGGCCCCACCAGCACCAGCATCTGGTCGAACTTGCAACCCGGTCGGTACAGCCGCGTCACGGCGGCCAACAGCATCTTGCGCGTCGCCTGGCGGACGTAATGCGTGTCAGCCGCGCCAAGGTAGGCGACGAACAGGCGCTCCGCCCGCGGCACGCCGTCCCAGCGGCCGGCTTCGATGTACGACTTTATTGGGTGAAACGTGTTTCGGTGGACGACCTCCGTGAACGCGTTCTGGATCGTCTTGCCCGAGTTGATAGCGTACGCCTTGCTGAACCAGTGCTGCAGCCGCTTGTCGTCCGCGCCGAGCCACGGCTCATACGCACGTCCCGCCCGCTCTCGTTCGCGCCACGGCAGCGCCCGCCGGACGACCTCGGAGTTGCCGAAGGCGTCGTAGGCCAGCACGCCGCGCCAGACGCCATGCGAGAGGATCAGCTCTGCGTTGCCGGCTGTCGGCAGTGGAACACCGGTCTTGTGATGGGTCTCCAGCTGCTCGACCCAGGCGTCATCCTCATCTGGCTCTAGGTCATCCGTCGCCGGCTCCGCATCGATGTCGCCGAACGCCTCCTGGATCTCGGCCATCTTCGCCCGCTTGATCTCCGGCCGCGCCGCGACAAAGTGCTCCATCGCCAAGTGACTCGGCTTTTTCGCATCCGGCGTGTGCTCCTTGACCCGCTCGTCCAGTTGCCCGAATTTATGGACACGGACCAGGTCAAACAGATTGTAAGTCCGGCCATCGGCAGCCGGGTCGCTGTCCTGATGGCTGAACGCCAGATCCTGCTCCGGATAGATCTCGAGTCCGTTCGCGGAGGATCCGCCGGCGTAAGTGTAGCGATTCGGCATGCTGCCAGGCGAGTAGACGTCGGCGAGGAACGTGTCGATGCCCTCCTCGATCGTGAACGTCCGGCAGAACAGCCCGATCGTGCCCTGCTTTTCGCGCGGATCCTGCGCGCGCTTTGCGGCGAGTGCTGGCGCCTTGTCGCCCGCATGCCGCGGCCACGCCATGACGTCCCGCCAATCCGCGTACATCGCCAGCACGGCGTCGACGTCAAGCAGCCCCCCATCGGCAAGATGCAGCTCCGGCTCCGCGTCCTTGGAGCAGCTGGGCAGGTACATGAGCCGGTGGACGTCGAACGTCGTCTTGTCCATGTACTCCATGCCGATCTGCTCCGCTAGCTTGCGGGCGACGGCCGCATACTCGTCGGGCGACAGCGGCCGGCTGCAAGGCGCGATCAGGCGATACTTCGGCGCCGCCGGCCGGTGGCTATGCGTCGAGTAGATGGCGTAGGCCGTGCCGCCGAGCACCAGCTCGACCGAGAAGAGGAAGCTGTCGTCCGCCCGGTCGATGTCAAGCGTGATCAGGCTGCGCGTGTCGACGTTCTCCTTCTTGCGGCGGCCGCCGCGGACGAGCCCGCCCACGAAAGCCGGGCCGTCCTTTACTTTGCCGCGCTCGGCGTTCGACATCTTGTCGTATTGCGCCATCGTCTCCGCCGTCCGGCGGACGCGCTGCAGCCGCTCGACGAACTCGGCCCAGGTCAGGTATTCAGGTTTCCACGAGACGTCGGCGCGGTGCTTGCCGAAGCTGATATCGAGCTCGATGTCTTGCATAGGTTCACTTCCTTAGGCCGGTTGTGCGATCTTGATCTTGCTGCGCTTCTTCTTCTCGGTGAGCTTAGCTTTCTCGAACGCCGCGACGAAGGCGGCGACGTCCGGCGGCGGCGGGGCGTTCTTCATCCCTCGGCACTGGACGATCCTTGTGCCGGATACCTCCATCGTATGGTAGGGCTCGTCCAGCGCCGCCGCTCTCCGGATGAGGAGGATCGTCGTCTCGCCCTTGGCGTAGCGATCGGCGTACCCGCCGACGCAGTGCGATAGGGCCTTGCCCTCATCGAAGAGCTCGACGCTGCTGACAGCCGGCCGGATGATGAGTCCGTCACGCTCGAAGCCGTAACGCTTCAGCAGCTCCGGTAGCCGTTCGGCGATCTGCTTGTTGACGCGTTCGTCGTTCACGAGCTTCAGCGCACGACCCGCGAGCTGATGCGCTTCGTGGAGGTTGTTCGGAAAGAGGACACCGGGCCTGGTGATGTCGCGGCCGAGCTCGCGGCACTCCCGGAGGTAGTCGCGCCAGTCAATCAGCACGGGCGAGCCGGCCGAGTAGCGGCGCGGATCCCGACGCGCTTGCTTCGCGATATATTTTTTGAGGACAGGCAGCGGCGCGTGTTCGCTCAGCGCCGTCAGTCGCTCTGCATTGAAAGGGTCGACAAGATCGCAGAGCGTCCGCGCCTCCTCCCAGCTGTAATTGGAACCGTCCTTTTTGGAGATCTGGTACGAGCGGAGCGCGCGCGGCCCGATCGCGCCGGCCTTGCGCATCTGCTTGATCTCGGCTTTGGTCAGGCGCAGCACGGCCTCAGGCGTCTTGCCGCGCCAGTTGATGGCGCCGTACGTCGAGCCGCCCGTCAGCTTCGAGACGACAAAGCTGCGGAGCCCGGCCTTGGTGAGGAACTCCATGACGTCGCCGTAGCGCGCCGCCAGGTCGAACGTCTTGACGTAGTCGTTGACCTCGTAGCTCTCCCACATGCAATACCGAAACGGCGTGCCCTCGACCGCTCGCCGGATGTTGGCTCGGCTGTGGAAGCAGGGCTTGTAGTCCATCGACCGCTTCGCCTCCGAAAAGACGCTTGATGTAGCCTGCCAGTTGATGTAGCGGCTCCAGTAGTCGCGGCGCAGCATGCGGCCGCCCTGACCCCACTCGAACAGATACATGGCGACGGGCTTGATGACCGTCTCGGTCTCGCGGTAGTTGCCGGAGTAGTCGCGCAGCATGTAAAAGCCACGCGCGATGATCGCCTGCGGGTCGATGGTCGACTTTTCGTACCAGATCAGGTACGCCTCGTCGATCAGCCTCTTCCGGCCGCGGCCGGACGCCTTGACCCGGCAGGCCGAGCGGCAGAACGGGCACTCCTCGATCTTGCCGTGCCGGAGCCCGTCGCTGTGGTGCTCGAGCTTGCAGTGCGTGCAGTATGCGATCTGCTGCCTGCCCTCCCGGCTGGTGAAGAGGTACCGGCTGCTGGCCAGCACCTCGTCCGTGCAGTAATCTCGGATCTCATCGCTGATGTCGGAGGGGAAATGCCGCATGAACTCGTTCTCATAAAATCGGTTCTGCTTCGACATAATGACCCCCTACCCGAGCAGCGCATCGAAGTCGAAGTCTTCATCCTCTTCGACCTCTGGCGCCGATGGCGTCTCCGGCTTGGCCTCAGCGGGCGGAGCTGCGGGCGCTGGGGTGGCTGGGGCCGGCACAGGCTCGGCGAAGTACTTGACGACGATCGCAAAGCCATCCGCATCCGAGAGGACGGCAACGTTGCCGACCTTCTGCTTTTCGGCGGCCTTGCGCATGCTGTCCAGGCTGCGCGTGATGGACTTGCTCTCGGCCAGGACGTGGACGGCGAAGCTCGGGTCAGCCTCCAGGTGCTGCAGCAGGAACTCGCCGATGACCTTCACGTAGCCTTCGTTTTTCGCGCTGGCCATCTCGGCCTTGATCTTCTCAATTGCCTTGTCGAGACTCATTTCTCATCATCCCTTCTATTTGTATTTAGGAGCAGTTTCCGTTCAGGATACAGACATCGGCCGACAGCTTGATGACTGCAGGCAGGTTCGGATTTACGGGCTCGAAGCCAGTCAGATCAACGCCCAGCTCCTGCAGCTGGCGATATGCCTTGTCGCCGCTGCGGCTGCCTTCTACGATGGCCAGCACTTCATCCGAGACCTTGACCAGCGCCTTGTACTCCTTGATCACCGGGGCAATCGAGCTTTCCACGATGCTGTATGCTTCCTCAAGGCCATCATGCAGGCCATTGGTTCCGAGATCGAGTAGATTCGTACGCGCCCAAATAGCATTTTCCTGAATAATATCTCGACGCATTGCTGTAAGGTGGCGCCCAATATCTCCGACCAGCTGCGAGAAATTCCATGCTTTTGCGTACCTCGGATGTCGCTCTTGTACAGCAAGCAGGGCTGTATGCAAGCTGGACGCGCTCCGTTCGATCGGATCGAGATCCTTATATAGCTGGTGTATGACCGGCGTAAAAGCGACTTTCAGCGCGTCTAGAACCTCTTTTTTCAATTCCGCCTTCCGTTTCAATGCTTTCGCATTAATGAAATCGTATAGATCAGCTTTTCGAATCGCCACAGGAACGGCCTCCCTCAGTCTTTTTGATAGAATTCGCACTCGAACCCCGCTGCCGCAAGCGGCAGCCCAGGCGCCCAGTCGATCGGCTCTCCCATGAGAGCCGTGACCCGCTCCAGCAGCCCGTCGTCGCTATCTGCATCGATGACCACCTCGTCGTGAACGTGCATGACGATCTCCAGCCCTGCACGATCAAGCCGCAGCAGCGTCTCCGCCAGGCAGTCCCGCGCGATCGCCTGCACCAGGTTCTCCACCAATCGGCCGCCATAGGTCCGCTGCTTCTCCCACTTCTTCTTGACCTGATCCATGCCCCAGAAGCTCAGGCATTCTTTTTGAAACGGCTCTTTGTCCTTCGGCCGAATCGTCTCCATCTTCACTTCCGGCTGCACGTAGGCGAGGCTGCGACCGCTCGGCAAGTCAGCAAACAGGATGCCGCCGGCGTAGCGATACTGGATGCCGTGCTTCAGTTTAACCGTGGACTTCGTCCGCACGGCTTCGATCGCCGCCTCCTCCGCCGCATACCACAGCTTCCGGATGTTCGGATTTGCATCGCGCCATTGCCGCACGAGCCGCGGATACTCCTCTGGATCGATTTCCCTCTTGCTGTCCATAGCCTCGAGCGCGCCGGCGCCGCCCTGGAAGCCGCACGCGAGCTCTGCGACCTTGCCGAACGGCCGGTATTTGTAGTTGTCATGCCCTTTCACGATCGTCTCGAGCGGAACGCCGAACATACGGGACGCTGTCGCTTCATAGATGCGGCCGTGCGTCCGGAACACCTCGAGCTTCCACTCCTCGTCCGCGATCCAGGAGATGACGCGGCCCTCAATAGCCGCGAAGTCGTCTACGATGAAGCGCCGCCCTTCCGATGGAACGAAGGCCGTCCGGATCAACTGGGAGAGGACGAACGGCGGCGGGCCGAAGAGCAACTCCAGCAGCTCGAACTCCCCCGCCCGCAGCAGCTCCCGCGCCAGGGCGAGATCGGGAATCTTGTTTTGCGGCAGG
>NZ_AULW01000066.1 GCF_000422485.1 Paenibacillus pasadenensis DSM 19293 | reverse complement strand
GGAGGTGGAACAAAATGAAACAATATCTGATGAATGAAAAGGGTGCGAACGAAATCGTAACAACTGGTCTCGTCATCCTGTTTGGAGTGGTTGTCGCCGTGGGGGCGTTCGTACTTATCGATCCAGTCATCGACAATGGAATGAGTACGCTGACGAGCAAAATCACGTCTGTATTCAATTCCATCAACGGACTGTAAGTCCACAAATGGGCAGCAGGCGAGATACCGCCTGCTGCTTCTTCCTATGGAGGAGGCAGCGTTGTGTACGAGTTTTCAATGACTGGATTTTTGGACAACAGTTACAAGAAAAAGACGACTTTGGGGAATGTGCTGAATTTCTACCTTCGGGGCGATGGCTACCAGAAGGACTCAGGCAAGTATGAGCCGATTGAACACATGTTTGAAACGTGGGTGCCCGACGTCATTGATGTGGTGGAAAAGACTCCAAAAGGGTCGGTAGTAACTGTTACGTTCAACTTATTTCCGAAAAAGGTTCGTATCGAGGGCGGAATCACGGGGCGCTATGAGTCGCTGCGGGCGGTTTCTGTCCGCGTTTGGGATAAGGCTTTGCGAAAGGAGACGCCGAAAAAGGGTGAAAATGCGACGCAGCTGGCTTTCGACCAGTTACCTTACGAATGAAAAGGGCGTCACGGACATCATCGTGTACGCTTGGGGAATTGCAATATCGTTATGCGTGTTCGTCTTGTTTTTTATTTCGAGCAGCTTTGTCAGACAGGCGCTGGAAGTGCAACGCATAGCCGGTGGAGAGCTGCGTGACTCTATGCGCATCCATAACGGCCTGACGCCAGGTACGCAGAGCTTCATCATCCGCGAGCTCGAACGCCGAGGCTTCGATGGAGACAAGATCACGGTGACAGGCACACCGGCCGGAGCCAATTTCGGTACTGAGCTGACAGCTTCAGTTTCCTATGTGTACGATTTCCCAATCATCAGCATGCTGGACTCCGCCTTTCCGAA
The DNA here is from genome assembly GCF_000422485.1 of Paenibacillus pasadenensis DSM 19293. Classification (GTDB taxonomy): domain Bacteria; phylum Bacillota; class Bacilli; order Paenibacillales; family Paenibacillaceae; genus Paenibacillus_O; species Paenibacillus_O pasadenensis. Next base: position 31,823 of record NZ_AULW01000066.1, on the reverse strand, counting down.
TCTCATCGGATATCGGCCGATCATCATTCGCTCCGAACAGCACGCTTATGCGCTGGGAGTCGTGCGATGAAAAAGCTTCTGCTTAATGAGCAAGGGGGCGTCCACTGGATCATTTCTATCTGCGGAGGCGTCATCTTCTCCATCATGGCTTTTTGCATCTTCATTGATTCCTGGAGCATCGACCAGGTCGATCGTGTCGCCACGGATAAAGTGCATCAGCTCAACCTCGATATTTACTCCATGCTCAGTGTAGAACACACCGCATACACCACGGGATTCAAGATCGATGACGAAACGGCCGCGCTGTCCCTCTTCCGGAAAGGATTGCAGTCCCGATTTAATTTGGATTCGTCGCTTCGCCCGACGTCGTCGGATGGGGCGCTGACGGGACCGGTCCAGATTCTGAACTTCCGGGTCATTGATGACACGGAGCTGCCTTACACGGACGGTTATGGCCGTCAAATGCAGTTTCCCGGCATCGTGGCTGACTTGCTGCTCCCGGTTAAGACGCCAATGTACGGCATCTCCGGGAACCATCATGTTCTCATAACGACAGAAATATACAGGTGATTTTATGGCAATGTCACAGCCTCAGCCGGTGGCTGGCTCCAATAAGGGGCTGCTCGCTGGACTTGGCTGCCTCGTGCTTCTCATTGGAGGAGGCGCAGCCAGCATCGTCTTGTTCATCATCTTATCGACAGGCGTGTTGGAGTTCAAGGATTACAAAGTGCCGCAAATTTCCATGCCATTGTCGACATCGGACATCGTGTTTGTTCTTGGGGCAGAGGCGCTTTCCGTTGATCCGCTGAATACTGAGTGGGCGACGTTCTATTACTACGACTACACGGTGCCCCCAGGAAAGGATGGCATCTACCCCGTACATACAAGGTCGGTTCCGGGCTTGTCGCTGCTGGTACGTGAGCGAGCGCCTGTCTACGCTCCATTCGCTGGCCTTATTACGATGGATGGAGCCTCGAACATCTTCTTGGAGGGCGATGGCCGCCGGATTTTCGTTCATGGAATCAGCCTGACGGTCGAGCCGGGGATGAAAGTACAGAAAGGGGACCAGTTCGGCATTATTGAAAATTCCGTTCTGGAAACGGGGCTGCAAGAGCGTTCTGGACGTGATTGGGCTTGGATCTCCAACTACTACATTCAATATTTGTACTGGACCGCACGAGGCAACGTCTTTCCCCTCTATGCGCCTCCGGACAGCAACGGTAAAAAGAAATATCGGTACTCGAGTGAATTTGGATATCGGACGCACCCTGTCACGGGGGAGAAGGAGAAGTTCCATAATGGGCTAGATGTGGCCGTTCCGGTCAACACGCCTATCCTGGCTGTAGAAGATGGAACGATCGAAAGCGCTCGTTCGGCGTCGGACGGAAATGCAGGCGGTAACCGAATGTATCTAATCAGCGCAGATGGAAAGCGCCGATACTGCTACATGCACCTGAATTCCTTCCTCGGTAAAGCGGGGCAAGTCGTGAGAAAAGGGCAGCAGATCGCGTGGAGTGGAAACACGGGCCGATCGACAGGGCCTCACCTTCACCTAGCCCTCTACGATGTAGCTCATGGCAACGAAGTTTATGATCCGGGTCCGATTGTTCGCTACTGGGAGAGTACCATGGACTGGGACGCGGCCAAGGCAATGATGAGGCGTAATTGAATGGGGGGTGTGAATTTGGGCAGCGCATTGCTTTGCGGTTGCGACACGATTGCTCAAACGGGTTATTTCAAGGTCAATGAACAGGGGTCGGCAATCGTCCCCATCGTCAAGGAAGAATATGAAGCTGTGGGGCGCTCAGACGCCCTTCTCGTTCGCGTTTGTCCGCGGTGCGGGCATTTGACGGGGGATGCAGGACAGCGTCTTACGAAGCTATTTACGGCTCCTGGATCAATGATCCCCGTTTACTTCCACATGAAAAAGCGCCTGATGTTTGCGGCATCAGGCGCTGGCCAGGAACGACTCTCCAATTCATGAGGGGGAGCCACTTACTACTATACCTGCGCGGCCGCTCAGGCGCTAGTAACTTAACCAGAGAAGACGAAAAAAGGGACGCCTCTATAGGGGCGTCCCTTTAACACGTGTTAAGAAACAAAAGGTCCTATTTGCTTCCAGGTAAGACAAGTGGTATTCTATTGGTGGCTAACTTGGGTGGGGGAAAATCCTCCGGATTGCTCCCGAAATAACCCGTTTCCAGTCGCCCCTTCCTCCGCCAGCGGAAGGGGTTTTTTGTTCGTATTCTGAGCTGAAATTGATATGTATAAAATACGGATTATGTGTAAATATAACTCTAGGTTTTCAACCAACGTCGCTTGGAGTTTTCTTTTTGCACTTCTCGCAATCAATCCAAGACCTCTTACTGTGCGGATAATTATTTATCCCTGTTTTGTGACCGCAGAGCGTTTTGGTTTTACCATTCCATGCTGCATGATAGAGTCCGGATTGACTTTTGAAATGACCGATCAAATTCATAAGATCACCTACCCAACAAACATTTTTTGACAGCCGGTCAGGGCTTGACTTCCCCTTTTGACCACTTCTCGAAAGCGTCCTCATAACAGGTTCCTTTTGCTCCGTCGGTGCCGTCTTTCTTAATCCGGGCGTAGGTGACAAAGTATGTCCGCCGAGTGCGGGAAGGAAACATCTCTATTACCCGCCGGTTCGGTCCTTTCTCGCCGTAGTAGGTCCTGCCGATCTCAATCATATCTACCTCTCCTTTTGGACATATGTACTCAATCACTCCCTACCAGAGATGCTGCTGTGCTCGGCTGGCCTCGGGCGTGTTTTAAGCTGTTACTCTGTAAACTTAATGCCGAGCGCTCGCCTGGCGGTGACTATGCGGCAGCTCTGCTCGTCCACGCAGAGCATCATTGGTTCTCCATCAAGTTCGTCAGCGGGTTCGATCTCGACGTCTTTACGATGACAGTGATCGCAGCGCCCTATCCGCAAACTGCTCGTAGGCAGCTTATGCTTTGAATTATTCACCCCACTCAATTAAACGCCATCCTTTCCATTGATACGAAGGATTCTTCCTCTTCCCTTGCATGCTGTACTTGATTTTCACTATGCCATCCCATGCCTGCTTAACCGTACCATCCAGAAGATCCTCGTGTTGGCGAAGCCAGTTTTTAAGGTTCCGGCAGGAATGAATTGTACCGTCTGGTGCCTGAATGGTCCACTCCTTCGCATTGACGTGTGTATCGAAACGCCCGGTCAATGGTTTGTGAGGAAGCGCGATGTGAGCTTTCTGAATACCTGCTGAAAATGTGCCGGCAGCAGCTAAGTTCTGCCGGTTCTTTTTGGAGCATTGTATTGAGCAAGTTACTTTGTCGCTACTAGGTGGAGCTGAAAACGGCAACCTGCAAATGATGCATTTCTTTACATTCTGCCGGAGGGTGCTGTAGCATTTTCGGGAGCATGCGTTCTTGTTCCTGCCACGCTCTCCCCCGCAAACTTTGCATTTCTCCAAAGGAGACCCCCTCCTTTCTTTCTTCCGTGTGCTCGCTTTATAACACGTGTTAATCTCTACCCTTCTCTCCTTGTCATTGTTTTACCTAAGCCAAATTCAACTGTCCAACGATCGGCTTCGTTGTCGCCAATATAATTTTGGATAAAGTCTTCTCGAGCAATTTGATTTTCAACTCGTTTGCCGAGAAATCCGGTTTTTATGGTTCGGCGCTCGATCGGAAGTTTCTCCCACGAAACAATCGCTTCATTTCTAAGCTGCTTCTTGATGCGGATTTCAGTCTGTTTTCTTGTGACGAACTCATGCCGTTCTTGTTCTGGATCTAAAGGGCTGGGCAGAGCAGTTTGGACGGTCAGGGAGAGATTCTGTAAAAGCGATTGACCCATATCATTCATCAAACCCTGCATGATCTGGCGGTTTTCTTCCGTAAAACGATGGCGCAGTTCTTCAAATAGTTGGCCGACATCATTTATGGCAACGTCAAACGATTCCGGGAACGGTCTAAGGTAAATCTCCTCTTGATCTTTGAGTTGTTCAAATATCGGCTTGATGTTAAAGCCTTGCTCGCGTTTCTGATTGATGTGATAGGCGATCTTGTAATCCTCATAGTCAAAAACGCGCTCCTTCCCTCCTGTTACGCGATTGACATAATGGTACTTTTCCTTTTCGAGCTGATTGAACCAATTATTGATTGTCTGGTAGTGCTTACCTATATATCCCGAGAATTCCGTCAACTGACATGGGGTAAAGTCCTTTTCTTCCATCATTTGTCTCAAATCCTCTCCGGGAATTGTTTTAGAATCCGAGTCGTTCGTTGTATTTCAGCTCTTGTTCTTGGACGTATTGATTCTCATTGATTTCGCAAGTTGGACATAACGACTCGTGCCAAATCATAGCGCCTCCACCCCACTGGCTCTCAAACTCTTCATTTAATTCAGCAGCTTCGGCTTCAGAACTACATGGAACCCGAACGTGACGACGACAACTCTTGCAATACGCTAAGACGAACCCGCCTTTACGATCCTTTCTATACTCGAACATCCAGAACACTCCCTTGATATATTGTGTATTGATTATTTGTTTCCACAAAAAGCTTGAAAATCCTTCTCGATATATCGGGTTAAATGTATCTGATGACGTCGCTATATTGAGTATTTATTACATAGTGATTCTAATGAAGTAATTCTAGTGGTCAACATATTAAATCTGTATTACTTGTTGAATCGAAACCATTTATTATAGATTGACTCTAAGCGATACATTGACTCTGGTCTACTATAATTCCCTCTCTACATATTATGTATGGATTATATATTGAATAGATGAGCGCAAATCCCTTATCTCTATTGGATGTGTGAGAAGTGGCTATATTGACTACTGGTTCTATGTTATCAAAATTTCGTCGGCTTGAATAGTATTTTCATGTCATCTTCTTTCGTAAGTGGTATCTTAATACCACTCAAAAATGGTACGAATGAGAGGTTTTCGTGTCATTTTTCCGGGTGGATGTCACTGTCGTGCCATTTTTTTCTTGCCTATATGACATTTTCGTGCTACTTTTAATCTATCATTAATGGAGGTGTTTAAGAGTGAAGGTAATTGGAGCTGATCTTGGGAATGAGACTTGCAAAGTCGTGTACGGAATGGATCACAAACATAAGCTGAGCAATTCCATTAAAGAAGTCGTGGATTTCGGGAAAAGGAAGGATTTCGGTGAGCAAGGAGAAATCAGGGATAATCTCGATGTGACAATTACAAGTCGTCATGTGAACGGACGCTTTTATGTAGGTGCTCTGGCAAGTAAAATGGGGGAAACAAAAGTAGAGCCAGGCAAGCGGAAGGTACATAATAACACGCTCATCATTCCTTTTTTGACCCTCCTGGCATTGAATGCAACCGATAAAAAGGAAGAGTTAAAGGCGTGCGTTGGTCTTCCAATTAAGGAATACACAGACGACCGGCACGCATTTGAAGAAAAACTCCGTGGGGTTTACAAAGTCAAATTTAATGGACCTCCATTCAAAGAGGTTGAGATTGATTTGAAGGATGTTGTAGCGCTGCCCGAAGGAACTCCTGTAGCTCTGAATCTGGCCCTGAACGATACGGGGACAAAGTACCGCCAAAAAGAACTTCTTGAGAAGGATATCTGCTTTGCGGATATCGGCGCTTTTACGACTGACCTTCCTGTGTTGAGGAAAGGAAAAGCTGATCCCGACTTGTCGGAAGCAATGGATAATGGAATTGCAGTTTCCGTTGATCTCGTTGTCGAACACATCGCTGATATGTATAAAGTCAACCTTACTCGATCTCAAATGGTTCAAAAGCTGTTAGAAGGTGACTACAAGATGTCCATCGCTGGACAGGTTGTCGACACGAAACCATACTTCGATAAAGCATTCAACCTCTTTGCTACCGAACTTTTGGACAAAATGGACAGCATGTGGAGCAGGGTTTATACGATCGAGCAATTCATCGTCGTTGGTGGAGGTGCTATAATCCTCAAGCCATACCTGCTTGAAAAAGCAAAGCAGTTCACGGAACGCCCTCTTCCCCTTGTTTTTCTGCCAGAGGAAGAAGATCCGCAGCTTCAAAATGCGCTGGGTTATTTCAAAATGGCTCAACGGAAGTTTGCGGCTGTAAAGCAACCTTGATGCGACGGCTACCCGCTTCGCCGGACGGGGAGGAGGCAAAACGATGAAAGTAAAAGATACCTGGGCTCCAGGCAAGCCGAAATCAATCCGGCTGAGAAACGATCACGAGGAGTTGGCCAAACTGCTCAATGCTTCGAGCAATCCTAATGGAGAAATCTTGGAAGCTTTGGAATCGCATTTTGGTCTTCGTCCTGCTTCTGTTGTTTCCGACCCTGTTGTTGATCGGATAGTGGAGGAAGTTTGTGGACAACTTGAAAAGTTGTTTGACCAAAAAATAAAACTTGCATTAGCCTCCGTGCCCGTTAATCCGGTAGCTGTTAATCATGGAGTGCCCACCGCTGCTCCAGCTGTCAAGGAGTTTAGTAAATCAAGCGGCGCGCAGTCTCCACCTCAAGCTGCTAACGTGCTTTTAGCAAAACCGGAAGAAGATCCGGATATTAGCTTAAATGAGCTTGAAGGATTCTTTGATCTTTAATCTAGTTGTGGCCGGAACCCTTGTTGCATTGTGGACAAGTTGGGTCCGGCCACCGTTTTATCCACAATCTATTAAATTCCTACTTGTTTCTCTCCACAAAAGCCTCTATCATAATAAACAAGGCAGATCCTGTCGATAGAGAGGGTAGGCTTCCAGACAACGAAAAAGAGAGCCTTTCGGCTCCCCTTCGTTAAGTAGAGTTCCCAGGCTCTACTTAATATACATGCGAGGTAACTAGCACTTACCGCCGCAATGAGTATGACTTGGCTCAATTATACACCAAGTCGATGTAGGTTCCTACTGCTTTTTTTACCCAAAAGCAGGGAAATTATATCTATGTCCTCAATGCGTTTATTTTAGTCTACCCCTCGCTTGTATGTTATTTGAGGGGGTGGCCAAAATAAACGCTTTTTTGCATTCTGGACAGAAAAAAACCCTTGTCGGCCAAGACGAGGGTGATGTTTGAAAAGTAGTCGATGGCGAGCGCCAACCCGCTATCGATGGTATTGCCCACGAAATCTTGCTTTTGCTGCTTAAAACCAAACCATCATATGCATTCCTTCTGCGCCAACAGTAGGTATGCAACGAACTCCGCCTGAAAGGCTGATTTTTCAAAAATCAGTCGTTCGAGGCCAGCTTTTGTTTTGCCATTTTTAACTGTCTGGTTTGAATTATAACACGTGTTAAGCAATCGTCGCAAGATCGATAATTTGGATTTTGCTTCTAATTTCTCTTCCGGGGAGGATACGTGAAGATGGCCAATAATGAAGCGAGACTTTATCAACCTGCACTGGTCAAGCCAGCCGTCCAGTTCCGGAATGATTGCGTCGTTCATAGGCAGGAGGACGGCCTTCCCATATATCTCTCTCAAGTGCTCGAGCTGATTTTTGGTGAAAGACTCACGCAGCGACCGCGCCGTCCGTTCGAAAAGGGTCGACCGCTTGCGTCAGCTGTTGCTCCTGGGTGGGTTCATCTTGGCGTGGATAAAAGCGACCTGGTTTCGCAACGGCAGACGACATTCGTTCGCACCTACTCCACGTTTCTTCATTACGTCCAAAAAGGGTACGGTTACATGACGTATGGGACTTTCAAATCGAAGTCCAGACGTTCGAGCGATCGCAACCGGCGAGCTCTTAATTCCACGCATGCTCTTGTGGTGGACATCGACAGCAAGAGCATGACGGCGGACGAAATCCTGGATCGATTGAGCCAAGAGAGCTTTCTTCCCCCTACATTCATCAACGAAACCAATCGAGGCTATCATGTCTGGTACGTGCTTTCAGCCCCGATCGTTGGGCCGCATGAACGAGTGGAAGATGGAAAGCAACTCGTCACTAAAGCCGGCCAGTTCTACATGGACATGTCTAAGTTCCTCAATGCGCAGTTTATTCGGATGTTCCCTGGAGCTGCCGGCGGCGTGGACGACCTGGTTGGTGGCGAGAGGTATATTCGGATTCCAACAAGCTTGTCTTATTACTCTGGTCATACATACTCTATTCTAGATTTTCCCCATGTCCGGAAGGACTTATACGATGACGGCAAGATTCCTGTGCAATCCAAGAAAGCAATTGCCGCCGTCAAATGGAGTAAGGGAGGCCGTTCCGGCGTCTCTATTAATCGTGGTTCTGCATTTGCAGATCCTGCTTATGTAAAGCTAATGACGATGCAGCCACAAGAAGGGCACCGTCGCTATACAGCATTCACGATCGCGCTTCTTCATTATGCGGTCGGCTTGGCTAAAGGTGAAGCGACGTCTTGGCTTGCTGGCTGGTACGAACGGCTGTTGAACCGTAAAGGGCTTTCTTGGCGGGAAGTCCAAGCGGCCGTAGACATGGCCTATTCCGGAAAGTATAAAGGGCCTCATCAAAAATGGATGATGACGTTAACCGGCATGAAAGCCACCACCTACATTACTCGCAAGAAAAGCGAAGATGAACGTGTCTATAAGACGGTGTCGCATTGGCAGCGTCTGTTTCTCCATACCTTAGCAGCAGCTGGTGGCTCCAGGGCTTCTTCTGTACGCGAATGGATCGTCTTGCTTGAGATGACCAGTCACGCCATGTTTGAAGCAATGGTGAGCGACCTTATTCAAAACGGAATTATCAAGAAATCAGTTGAAGGAAAAGGCAGGACCTCTTGCACACGTTTTGAGCTTGTCTCGCCTCTTTCTCCGGACAAGCAAGATGAATCCTTAGATGAGCTGTCTAATTGCTATGAAGTCGCGGACAACGTCATCCCCTTTGAGCTGCGATCGATGACCCTGCCCCGAAACAGCTCTATTATCGTTCCAGATTCCCCTATGCTTTTTACAAAGTCTAATAGGGTTGGAGGGAGGGGTGTGCCTTGGGATGCTTCTCCTGACAGTAGCTGATATACGTCGTGTCATAATAATGGCACTAATGACATTTTAGTATTACTCTTTTCGTGTTATTTTAGTGCCATACGTGTCATATTAATGCCATTTAACTTTAAGGGCTTTTTGGTACTGCCGGGTCTCAAAAGAGCTGCTGGAGCTAACCAGCCGTGTCTTATGGGCTGGATCGATTTGAATGGACGCGAGCGGTTGTCGGAGAATCGAACTTAGCATCAATGGCACGCTAACCAGATGAATACGCTATATCGATAGTTCTCTAGTCCTATTTGGGCATTGAGGAATGGCAGATTTTGAGATAAGATTCCTACTATGGGTATTGATTCCGGAGTGCTATTTGATTGCTTTATGAATGCTTTTAGAGTGCTTTTTTGTGGTTTTTAAGAAATCCCCCCACCCACCGCCCCCGAATTATCTCGAAATGCTTTGCAGCCTTGCAGGCTGCGGGTCTAAAACATATGGGCTCGTCCTCTACATTGCATTTCGATGACGAGCCCATATGTTTTAGACCCAAGACTGAATCAATGAACGGTCGAGAGAGAGAGATGGGGGCGGTGGGTGGGGGAGAGAGAGTGTGTGGATAAGAGAATGAGGATGGATAGATAGATGTGGATAGAGATGAGAGAGAAGAAGTAGGTTGTGAATGATTAGAGAGAGAGAAGATGAATGATGTGAATAAGTGATGAGATGAAAGAAGAAATGAGAAGAAGGAAGAAGGAGAGAAGAGGGAGGGGATGGAGTCGATGATCGGTGAGGGAAGAGAGTCGAGGAAAAGAGATGGTGAGCGTTGGTTGGAGATGGTGGTAGGTTGGCGCAAAGCTCCTGAACGGTTCTCGTGGTTCTTCCAGACTCTGAATTAAGGAGAAAAGGGTGAGCTGGCGATAGAAGGTTTGGGACCAGCTGAATGTAAGGGTGGAGAACCCCAAGGTAAAGCAAAGCTGAATGAAGAGGAGAGGAGGTGCGGCGATGGCCTTACGCTATCACGTGTCGAAGAAGCTGCGATGGCCTGGAGTGCGTTATCGACTACTGGCGCATCAGGATCACCGTCTGATGTATTTCGAGGACCAGACGTTGATGGGGGAAATTTTGGAGGTGCTTGAGAGGCCGTGGTATCGGAGAATGCTCCGATGGCCGTGGTTCGCTTGGGAGATTGAAGCGAACGATGTGGAGATCGGCTATTATTACTGGGCGCCGAACGAACAGGTAGGAGACGAGATTCGCCGGAAGATTGTTGGGAAGCATCCGGACGTACATATAGAAATGCAGAAGATGGCGCCGCTGGAGTGGAGGAGCGATGGTTTTGTATCGGCGAGTTCGTTGCAGTTGGAACGAGATTATCCGGTGCCGATCAAGTCGTTTTTCAACGAGGTTGTCGATACACAGGCGCCGATCGTTAATGCGGTCAGCGATTTGGAAGAGCATGAGCGGTGCTTGATTCAAGTATTGGTTCAGCCAGCGCGGAGGTATCAGCGTGACTTCGATAAAGCGCTTCGAATCGTAAAGCGATGGGACAAAGAAGACGAATACGAGAAGATTGAGCTGTTCGAGACAAATATAGCTGGGAAGCAGAACAAGCAGCTGGGTCATTGCGTGGTCCGAATCATGACGACTGCAAAGACGGCTCATGCGGCGAATCGGATTCGGAATGAAGTGGCGCGGAGCTTCGGGCAATTTACGAGCGAGGCGTTGAACAGCTTCAAACCACGAGAAAAATGGATGCACATTAAACCGTTGCTGCTCAAGCAGATTCGGTTACGGATCTTTCCGATCCGAGAGCGGCGGTTGCGTCGCATGATCTTGAACATCGAGGAGCTGTCCGGTCTCATCCGCATGCCGAGTTCAGAGGTCAACAATTCGCGGTTGACACGGCTGTTCCTCAAGCAGCTCGAAGCTCCTGCTGGTATCGTGAAGACGGCAATCGAGGCCAGAAACGAAGGGCAGGCACATCGCTTCTTGCGCTTCGGCGAAAACGAATTCCGCATGCGGAAAACGAATGTTGTCATCGACACGAATAACCTGAACCGGCATCTGGCCGTTCTTGGTGGCAGCGGCGTCGGGAAAACGGTGTTCCTCGTTCAGCTGGTGATGCAGCTGATTGATTTGAAACGTCAGGGGAATCCGGTCGGCTTTTTCTTAATCGATCCGCTCGGAGGACTGGCCAGCGAAGTTATGAGCAACATCCCGCGGTCGATGTGGGATCAGGTGAATTACGTTCGGCCAGACCCGCATGCAAAAGAGCATTTTCCGCTGAACCTGTTCGACGTCGATTTTTCCTCGACGGAACATTCGGTCGCGCATAATATTGCCGAGGCGATCGGGAGAATCTGGCCGGAAGGCTGGGGTCCTCGGCCGGCTCAAAACTTCCTCATGCTGGGGATGGCGCTTCAACGCTTGGGCGAAGCGAACATCCTCAATCTAGATCGTTGCTTATGGGATGCCTCGTATGCGCTTGGCGTGATGTCGCGATTGCGGGAACGGGACCCGGAGCTGGCGAACAAGGGAGTCGATAACTTCCTGATGAAGCTCGTCGTCGGGGGCATGCCAAAAGCTTCCGCTGTCGACAAACGGACGCGAGCCGATTTGGTTGATTCCACGCTGAACAAGCTTGTCCACTTCCGGATGTCGAGCGTCCTTGCTCCTGCGATGGGGGCGACGAGTTGCGGATTCCGGTGGAAGGAGTCGATGGACAAGGGACTGATTAACATCCTCGACCTGTCCCGCGTACAAGACGATTCGGAGAAGCGGATGCTTGGATCGCTAGCGCTGACGATGAACTATCAAGCGTCCCAGGCCAGAGACTCGACGGCAAATAACTTGCTCTATCCACTCATCGTCGATGAGTTCCCCATGTTTATTGAAGCGAATGCCAAGGTCATAAACGAGATGGCCGACCGTACTCGGCAAAAGTTCGTTCCTATCATCGGTGCGGCGCAGGGGATCATTACGCAGCTGGATCAGGAAGTGGCCGATGCCATCGGCCGGAACTTCAACTCCCAAGTCATCTTCCGTTTGAACCATATGGATGACTGTGAATGGATGGAGAAGCAGCTAAACGATCCACGCTTGAAGGCCACCGATATCATGCGAATTCCACCAAGCCATGCCTACGCACGTCTTGCTCTTGATCGAGAAATGAGCGCAGCTTTTACGCTCAACGTGCTCAAGCCTACCTCAAAGGCTCCGAAAAAGGATACGCTCGATGAAATCGTACAGCTGACCATTCAGCGTGCAAACGATCGTGAACAAGTCCGGACGGAGGAAATTGCAGCCGTAGCGAAACAAGAGGAAGAAATCACCATGGATTTTTCCGATGTGATGAAAGAAATGGGTCGAAATACCGATACAGATAGTGATTCTAAAGTCCCTGTCTCAAGTGAAGATCCAGGAGCTTCGGAGAATGATGCGGATGAAGGGGACGGTTTGACCGAAGACGAGCAGCGGCCGACCGGGGAGGAGGAAGTCAAGGCTAACCCAGTTACGGACTCGACCGAAGCGGAATCCAATTTGGAGGCAGATGGTTCAAGCAAGGACGGCGGCACAAGCGCTGAATCCATTCCAGCAGCAGCTGGAGAGGCAAAGCAGCGACCCGGCCTTGTCGATCTTTCCGATCTTGATCTCGGCTTTACGCTGAATAAGGACGCGTTTGGAGATACCCCGGCGGAGCAGCCAGCTTCAACGGTGGAACGCCAGTCCGCTGATGGCAAAGTGCTCCAGGAAGGAGGCAGACGCAAACGCAATGGCTGGAACCTCTAGCATCAAGTTAACCGATGCAGACTATCGCATGCTGCAAGACATCTACGAGTTTTATTACATCGACTATCATGCGGCGAAGCACCGGTATTTTCCTATTGGGAAGGTGCCTGAGTCAAGTCGATCTAGCTACAACAGGCGCATGCGGCGACTGGCAGAGAAGGGGCTTATCGCTCAAGTTTTGTTCCAATCTGTTCGTAGAAAAGGAAAACTGGGCAGCTCGGACTCTGCCTACACGTTGACGAAAGATGGGCTCAAGATGCTGGAAGACGTGTATGAGCGAGAGCTTGAATGGGACACGTCCCGCAAAGATCGCAAGAACATCTATGTCCAGCATCATGTCGGCGTGCTTTACTACGTCATGCTGTACAAGGATTTGATGGATGAGCATAAAGACGGGCAGAAATTAGAGGCTTATTATGGCGAGCAATCTTCGCGTTATCAGCGGATGGGGACGGACAACTTTTTGAAAGATCATATTAAGCCGGATGCGACGCTTTTTATCGCGCTGCGAGGAGCTACCATCCCATGGCTAATTGAATATGAACGAGAGAGCAATGCGTCCAAAACGACGATCTTGTCCAAACTTTCCAACTATGTGGATTACGCAAAAAACGCCTCGTACCGTCGACACGACATCATGTTGCAGCACGATCATGTTCTGGATCCCGTACTGGTTTTTTACTGCGACAGTGAAAAAGTGGCCGAGCGTCGTCGGCAGCTGATTCGTGAAAGCAAGCTGAACTTCTATTCCACGAAGGACAAGCAAGGCATGGGGGATATCTTGTTCGCGCTGCGGGCTGACGTTGAGAACGATCCATACGGGACTGTGTATCAGCGGTGGTTGGGGGAGCGGGTTTCGCTGGAACAAATTAACACGGTCCAGCTGCTCAGTCAGCGCTTGAAAGAGTCTCGGTTCGCCGAGCTGGAGGCCCGAGCAGGGGCGACGACATATATGTGGTATCCCGCAAGCGTTGCGTCGCATGTAGGACTCCAGCTTGACGGAATCATCGGATTTCAAACCGAAAAGACTCAAGCTGCCCACATGGTCCGATATTTCCCCTCGACACATGACACCAGTTCGATGTCATCCAGCCTTCAAGGGCTGCTGCACTACAAAGAATCTGTCGCAGACAAATCGCCTAATCAGATTTTGGATCGGTTTAAGCAAAATTCGCCGGGCTTGTTGCTGATTGTAGATCGCCCGGAACAGGAAGAGGAGCTGCTACGCTTACTCGATCAGTTTCGATTTGAAGAACGAACGGGATGGAATTGTTTTGTCAGCCGTGTGGAGCTGGTCCTGGAGCAGCCGTTTGAATCAAACTGGCTCATTCCGGATTCGGCTGGCCGGCACGTTCCGCTATAACACGTGTTATGAGAGGGGGTGAGAAAAATGAAAAGGGAAGACGTGTTGGAATCTGTTCGACAGCGCAGCACGGTGCGGAGCGAAAGCAGTTACCGATTCTTAATTTGCCATACGCATCAGGTCAACGCCTCCTCCAATGTTTGGGTCGAAGCAAACCTCGAGCCGGTTGTCATGGAAATGCTATGCGCCTACATCCAACAAGAAAGCTCTGAGCTTGCTCATAGCTGGGGCATGGGAGAAGGGGACGTCGCCCAAGTGCTCATGGAACATTATGACGCGGTGAGGTTCGCTGCGCCGAAGTCTGGCGATGACTACTACGCCATCGATCTATTCCTCGCCTGGGAGAAGTGGTGTTCCAAGGACCTGCTCGCCGTGGATCAGTTGAAGCGTCCGGGTCTGGTCGAGCAAGTCAAAGCATTCATTCCAGAGGACTATCTTGAAGAGGAGGGGGCTGAGCGTGAAGCTCGATAAATCGTCCGAGTCCAGCAAGTTTTTCCGCCGATGGGCGTGGAAAGTGCTACTGGTCCTTGTCGTCGGGCTGGCGCTCTGGATTGCCAGCCGGTTCGTCGATTATGACGAATGGCTTGGGAATCTTTCCCAAACAGACGGCATCTTCGCGGGCACGGCGGCGAGGGTCAAGGAGTGGGGAGCTGAGAAGACCTTGGCCATCATCGGCGGTTTAGTCGTGCTGGTTCTTGCAATCCAAGGTTCCGGTCGCGGCGACTCAAAAAAGGAGAATTAAATGGCTGAAAAATCACGAATTCCTCTTCCCATTGTTCCGGGAAAATCGTTCAAGACACGCTTCATGCTGGTCGTTCGATACATTACTTACGCGGTGATGGTGGTCGTAATGATTCGAGGCGTAGTCTCGATCATCCAACCGGGACAAGCAGCGTCGGCGCCGGTTTTTTCTGTCCCAGCATCCGTCTCCGACGACGCACAGTCCTTCGCGCAGGCTTTTGCGAAGCAGCTGTACTCGTACAATCCGAAGGTGCCGAGCGCAAAAGAAGCCTATTACAACGGCCTTGACTCGTATCTTGCGCAAGGAGTGAGCCAAGATGCAGCTGGTCTGAACTATGCCACAGCGCAAGGGGCTTACAGCGTATCCGCTACCTACCCATGGCGCGTCAAGCAAATCTCCTCCACGCGATCCGATATTGACGTGAGAGTAGACGTAAAGCGCGTAGATACGGTATCGGGAGCTGCCGCCGAGTTTACCCGCTTCATCCGGGTGCCGGTCCTTGTCGCAGGGGATGGTTTCGTCGTTCCGGATCTTCCGACCGCAATCCCCGTACCCGTAAAAGAACCGGGGGAGATGGCTGGCATTCCACAGCTTGACGGTCTGGATGCGGCTAGTTCAGCTCCGATGAAACAAGCCGTGGAAGATTTCTTCGTCGCCTACAGTACAGATACATCATCGAAGTTGAAATACTTCATGGCGGACGGCAAAGAAATCCAAGGCTACAACGGAACATTTGTCTTTAATCAAATCAGTCAATTTGGCGTCTATCTTCCGGCCGAATCGGATGCGACATCGCCGATTCGCTTGGCCTACGTAGAGTCCCAATGGACGGATGAACAAGGCTTCGTTCAGGTTCAGCGCCACACGCTGGAGCTCGTTTTCAAGGAAGAACGCTGGTATATCAAATCCATTACTGGGGGCTATCAACAATGAATAATCTTTGGGCTACAATTTCCACTCATGCTGCATATCTGACGGCTTCGCCATCCACCAAGCTTTTTGAATGGGCCAAGACGGAAGCGCAATCTCTTTTCGGTCTGTTCGTTCTCGTCATGGGCGTTATTCTGATGGCAAAGAAGCAACTGAGCGTCCTGTTCCAGTGGGTGATTATCATGGCTGGCGCGGCGATTTTCATCTTTGCGCCTAAAGGAATGGGCGAATACTTCAAAAATTTGATGGCTGGAATTTTTGGAATCAACCTTAGCTAATGACGGATCAAGAACGGCCCGTTGTCATCCCGTCGTACAAGCGGGTGTGGAAGATTGAGCGATATCTATATCGAATTGATCGTATTCGGCTGTTCAAGCCGGTCACGTATTTGCAAATCGGCTACTTTGCCGTCGCATTTCTCGCCTTGTTTTTTTTCAACCAATTCACAGGCGGATTGCTGGAGCACATCCCGCTCGTTGGTGGCACGATATCTCGCTTCATCGTGCTCCCTCTCCTGATTGCGTACTACTTGAGCAAAGCCAAGCACGACGGTCGTCCACCGCATAAATGGCTGTGGACGTACATGAATTACCGGATGCAGCCCAAGCTCTACAACCGGTACGAGGCCCTTCACGTTGCGAAGAAGGAATCGTACTCGGGCAAGCTGACCTTCCGAGAGCTCTATGAAGTCACCGGATCGAAGGGCAAGAAGAAACGTTAGCCAGGAACGTCTCTCGAGCCCATGAAGGAGTGAACGAATTTTGGAAGTCCCTATGAAATATTTTGAAGGGAACTTGTCCTTTACGCCCGACAAAAAGTGTTGGGCACTGTACGAACTGGACGGGTTCCAGTATGATTTCAAAAGCATCGCGACGAAGAAATCGCTTTGGCGCAAACTCACGACATTCCTCTGGAACGTCGAGAAGTCGGCGCGGATCCTGTTTCTTCCGGAGAGCTACACCTTCGAGGAGCATTACGCAAAGCTGATGGCGAAGAACAAGGGGCCTCTGGCCTCTTTCGCCCATCAGGTGGATGAACGGATGCTGGAATGGCTCCAGAATACGTATGAGTCAAGCGGAGGGACGCAGTACCGCGTTTTTGTCAGCATCAAGGTCGCGGACGAGCCGTCCTTCCTGGATACCGTGAAGAATGCGAAAGACTTGATCGTCAAAATGATCAAAGAGCCGGTGTTCAAGTTGGACCGTCTGCTGGGCTTTGATGGATTTTTCCTCATGCACGAGGAAATCCGCATGCTCAAGGAGATCGAGGATCGGCTGTACAAGAAGATTCGCAAAAGCGTACAGCTTTCCCGCGTCAACGAGGCCGACACGGAATGGATCATCCGGCGGAATTTTTGGAAAAACATTGCCGTACCTCCGGAACGGTTCTTGTGGAAGAACGATCGCAAGAAGCGCGGCGACGCGCCTGCGGATGCCGAGCGGGTTTCGTCGACGCCGGCCGGGGCCGACACCGCCGTTGTGGATGGAAAGCGCATTGTTCGGCCGCGTATGTCGGAATTCATGCCGCTGCTGGAAGGCGAGGTTGACCAAAGCTCATGCGGGAGCCGGGTCCTCAAAATCTCGCAGGAAGTAGATGGCAAGCAGAAAAGCTCCTATTCGACCTACTTGACGCTCACCGACAAGCCAGATGAAATCTACAGTCCAGGCAGCGAATTTCTTTATGCGCTCTACGATCTGGACTTCCCGGTCGCGGTGTCCATGTACCTCGATGTCATGGAGCATTCCGAGGTCAAGGAAAAAGTCAAAGCGCAGAAGCTGAATATCAATGATCAGACCGATCACACCGCGACGTCGCGGGTCGAGCTGCCTCAAGCGCTCATCGAGAGCAAGCATGAAGCGAACCAGCTCGAAAAGGACCTGGATGACAGCAAGTTTCCCATGTTCGACGTCTCGTTCGTTTTCGAGGTTTCAGGCTCTGATGAAAAGGAGCTGACCGAACGAGTCGATGCGGTCAAAGATTACTACAAGAGCATGCAATTCCATCTGGTTGCTCCAGCAGGGGAGCAATTCAAACTGCTCAACGATTTCATGCCGTGCGGGGACCGTCAATGCAGCATGGACTATGTCCACCGTCTTTCACCGCATTTCATCGCGGCTGGCATGTTCGCCGCGTCGAAAAAGCTGGGAGATTCCCAAGGGTATTTTCTCGGCACGTCCGGCATCATGCACATGCCGGTGTTCTTCGATCCTGCGCTGGCTCCGCTGCGAAATCGGAGTGCTTCCGGAGCCATCCTCGGCTCCCTTGGCGGAGGGAAGTCGTATCTGGCCAACTACCTGCTGTGGCTGACCACGGTGCACGGCGGGAAAGGGCTGGTGTTCGATCCGAAAGGCGATCGCGGCCATTGGAAGGACTACCTGCGGGAGTTCGGGGATGAGCTGGAGATTCTGGAGCTGGACGATCGCACGGACGACCACGGCAAGCTTGATCCGTGGGGCATCTTTGAAAACATCAACGACGCGGCCGGAATCGCCGTCAACATCGTCAGCTTCCTGGCGAATCTCAAGACGGATGACGATGAATTCGTTTCGCTGACCGAAGCGGTGGAGATCGTGAAAATGTCTCCACCTAAAAAGAGGAGCATGCTGGATCTGATCGACCAGCTCAAGCAGCTCGATGATCCGGGCCGAAAGCTGGCCCGTCGACTCTCTGCGATTTCGAATCTGCCCTATGCCAAGCTGCTGTTCCACTCCGGAGAGCGAAACTCGCTCCGCACGAACAAGCGCCTTACCGTGCTCACGGTAAGCCGTCTCTCGCTTCCGGAGTCGGGGCTGGATCGGGACGATTACGACATCACGCAGCTGCTCAGCGTGGCGCTCATGATGAGTATATCGGCCTTCGCGACGCGGTTCGCGGAGGAAGATCCGAACGAGTTCACGGCGGTACTGCTTGACGAGTTTTGGGCGCTCGTCGGCACGAAAGAGGGCAAAAAGCTGGCCGAACGGTTGATTCGGACAGGTCGATCCTTCAACTCGGCTATCATCATCATCAGCCAAAATGCAAACGACCTGCTGGACGAGCGAATCAAGAACAACCTTGGATTCAAGTTCGTCTTTCAGTCGACCGATAGCGACGAGGTCAAGAACGTGCTCACGTTTCTCAATTTGGAGCACACGCCGGAAAACATGGAGCTGGTCAAGACGCTGGAGAACGGGCGTCCGCTATTCCAGGACTTGGACGGTCATTGCGGCGTCGTCAATATCGAGGTTCCGTTCGAGCATGTGCATGAAGCGTTTACGACAACGCCGGGCCAGCGGAAAAAGGTTTCCTAATGCGCAGGCGGAGCTATTGGACAATCGTCGGCCTTGTCCTCGCGCTCATGATGCTGTTCGGGTCGGCTGCTTCGGCTGCGCCTACCCCGACACCGCTGCCTAATCTTCCGACGCCGACTCCTTCCCCGACGACGGGGCTGCAGGAAGGGGAGTCGCCACGGGATGGCGTCATCACAGGGAATTTCATTGAGTCCATGATGCCGCCAATGGCAAGCCAAGGCATTGAGAGGGATTACGCCCGGTATCCGGTGTGGAACTACACCTTGGATACGGACAGCTCCTGGTACGATCCAGTCACGCCGGCCATAATGTCGGTGGTCAACACGGAAGTGACGCTGGATGCGATGCTCGTCCGGTTCGGCATCATGGTCATCGAGCAGGCGTACACGCTCGATATTTTCAAATACCTGGGGGACTTCATCGCGACCTTAATAGAAGGTTTCAGGGCCGCGACCTGGGATGTGCTGCTCAAAACGATGATGATTGTCATCGGGCTCTACATCGCCTTCAATTCGTTAATCGCCTCTCGGCGGTCAAAGAGCATTGATACGTTCCTCAAGACATTCATCGTCCTGGTCATCGCATTCTTGTTCTTCTCCTATCCAAAGCAGATTCTGTCTACGGCCGTCAATGTTTCGTCGGAGCTGTCCGGGGCGATTCTGACGGGCGGAAAGAGCGAGAACATGAACGGGACCGTAGCAAGCATCGGGAATCAAATTTGGAAGCAGCAGGTACTCGATCCATGGTATTACATGCAGTTCGGATCGGTTGCCAAGGGCGAAGTGGAGGGCGAAAAGTTCCTCGCTTACCCGAAAGGAAACAAAATTCGGGACAAGAACATGGAGGCGCAAATCAAAGCAGGGAACACGTTCATGACGGAGGATTCCATTTATCTTCGCGTGATTGTCATCTTTGCCCATCATAGCGTCAACATCATCGTCCTGGTGTGCCTGCTCATATTTGCGAGTCTAATAATCGTTGCGCAGTTTGTTCCGATCGCGATGATCTGCTTGTCTCCGCTTGTCTTTACGCTGGCGTTGTTCCCGCATTTCGGGCTTCGGATCATCACCAAATGGATCGAGACGGTGCTTGGTGCGATCTTTTTCAAAGTCGTTATCAGTATCTTCCTCAGCTTGTACTTGCAAAGCTCGGCCGCTCTTACCAAAGCGTTCGGCAGTTATTACCTGCTGGTCGTGTACTTGCAGCTGCTCATCATTCTCGCCTTGTTTTTCGAGCGCAAGCGCATCACCGGCATGCTCACGAACTTATCCAAGGGCGAGCAGGCGGTGGCCGAAGTGGCCGGGCAAAAGAGCAACTGGGGCGAGCAAGTCGGCGGTGCGCTCAAAAAGTCCGCTCAAGTCGGCCTCGGGCTTGCCGCTGCGGCTGCCACAGGAGGCTCCAGCGCGATGATGACCGGAGCTGTCATGGGCGGCAAAGCGGGCATGATGATGCAGGGCGTGGGCATCGCCCAAAAGTTCTCGGACAATCGGAAGAACCGGCTGCTGAGTCCGCTCGCGGACACGATGCTCCGCGATCGCTTTTTTGGCGAAAAAGATCGCGCCGAAATGATCGCGAAGCAGACGCATCAGCCGGTGCAGTATTCACCGTTTGTCGAGCAGGTCATGGAGCGCGAATCGAAGGGACTGCCTCTGTTCACGGATACGCAGCGCCAAGGCGTCCTTACCGAGCTGAAGGACATCCAAAAGCAGGGCGGGGATGTGAATCGCTACTACAACAAGCCTGACGCCAAAGCGAAAACGCCGGAAGCGTATGTTGAGGAGAATGGGAAGTATCAGCAGCGCATGGCGCAGAAGCATGCAGACTTCGAGACGCGGCGACAGGAGCGCATGCGCGTCATCGACCAAGCTGAGGAGCTTTATCAAGGGACTTCGGAACCGGATGGCCCATCAGCTCCGCCGCCTTTGTCCTCGTTCAGCGAAGGAGAATCAGTTGAACAGGTAAAAGCGATCCCGCTGCGCACGAGAGAAATCGAACGACCTTCTCGTATCCCTCCTGATTTCGCGTCTAAGGCGCTGGAGAATCCGGCGCACCGAGAAGAGGATGAAGAATCTCGCATGCCTACAACGGATCATAACGAGCGTCAAAAGAATGATCCGAGTCCGATGGTGAAGATCCCTCTCGCTCCTGCTGCCATTTACAACGATCCGTCTTACGGAGGCGCATCCTATCGACGTGAGATGGATCTTCTGGGACAGCTGGACCGAGCCGAGCGAAACGGGGATCGAATCGCTGCCGATCGCTACATGGACGAGCTCCAGCAGCTCGATCCGGCAGCTTACGGCAAGTACAGCAACATGAGCGACATCAGACAATCCATGACGGCTCAAGCGGGTACAGACTTGGTTGAGCGCGAAACGGCCGTGACATCGGCACACGTCAAGCCGGACGAGCGAATGACCGGCGATCGAGTCCACCCAGAACCAGCCTCCGTCGTCATGGTCGACGATGACACGCGGCATCTACTGCATATGGAGCCGCCGCCAGAGCCAGAGGGCCAGCTCGCTCCGGCAGCACCGGTCGATGTGGGACGGCTGCACGTCCAGAATCCATTTGCGCAAGCGGAGCGAATCTGGAAGGATGCCGCGCAGGCTCATCGCGAGCTGGCAGACTTGGAGCTCTACAAATCCGGCCAAGGAAGCGAAAAGAGCCGGGAGCTTATGCCGGAGCTTCATGCGCGAGTCGAGACGCGCATGGACCGCAGCGGGCTTGATCTGGATCAGTCGATGGCCGCAGCTCAAGAGCGCGTTCAATCGCTCACCGAGTCAATGCAAGACGTGCAAACGAGCTACGACATCAAGCCCAAGCTGTTCATTCATGCAGATGGCGGCAGCTCGGAGCCGGTGCGTGTGAAGTCGCCTGCCGAGTATCGGGAGGACATTCATGTCAAGCCGCTGGAAAAGCTGAACTACGTCGTAAAAGACGTGGATGTTGAGTTCCGTCAGAGCGTCAAGAACGATTTCGCTGCTCGTCAGCAGCTCGAGGGCGTGACGCCGGAAGCGTATGTCCAGCAGCTCTATGATGAGCATCTGTACCGTCTCAAGGCGCACAAGACGGTGCGCACGGCAGCTCAAATGGAACCGGAATATCGTGTGGACTCCAAGCGCATGCAAGCTCTGTTCGTCGATGCGACAAAGCGCTACGAGGTCGCCAAACAAGAGCTTGGTGTCGATGACGGAAAAGCCATTCAATTCCGGCGGAAGGAGTAATCATGGACGAGAGGTTCATAGAGTTAAGAGATGCTAGCACGAATGATGTCATCGTGTTCCGAGTGCTAGGCTGGGTGTACCATGACGAGCGAGAGTTTGGCGTGCTGCACAAAGTCAACCACGAGGAGCCGGCTGAGATCATGGAACGGCTATTGGATGGCTCCATGCGCTACCTGGAGCCGGAAGATTATGCTCGAGTGTACCAGATTTTCGTTAAAGAGACGGAAACGGAGAGATTAAACGAAGCTGCCCTTTAGGGCGGCTTTTTCTTTATAACATGTGTTATTCCAATATCGGCCGAAGCAAAGAAGGAAGAGGGTTTACGCTCTTAACAGGTTGACAATTTTGTCAACCAATGATAAGATGAGATTACATCAAAGGGATGACGTAGAAAAACTCTTGAGCTTTATCGAGTAGGCGAAAAATGATTTCCCTTACTATTAGCCCCAAGGAGCGTGCTTGAAATGGCCAAGTACTATATCACCCACACGTGCGGTCATGGACACGAACATGTCCTGTTCGGCAAGAACACGGATCGCGAGAGAATATTGAAGTCACAAGAGCGGAGTGAATGTCCGGATTGCGTTCGTGCCAAGAACATCGCTAACGCGAAAGCGAATGCGCTAAAAGAGGGGCTTTCGGATCTCAAAGGAACCGAGAAGCAAACCGAATGGGCGGAACAGATTCGAATCAGGCAGCTGCCCGTGCTCAAGGCGCTTTACAAAGCTGTACAAGCGATAAAGCCACCGAACGAGGACGGGCAAAAGTTACAAGACTGGATGATCCGGCGCGTCCAGGAGATGATGCACACGCTGGAGGCTGCGTGGTGGATCGAAACAAGAACGGATGAACTTGCAACCTTCCGGAGCCAATTAATGAAAGAGGCAAAAGCCTGGGGAGTTCAGCAGGGATTAAATCTTGGAGGAGGGACTAAGTCATGAAACCAGAGGTGTATCGGCAGCTGAAGGAGTGGGAGCTCGCGCGAAGTACTGTCATGTTTCCGAAACCGCCCATAGAGGATTCGTTTGCGAATCTGTTTGGGGATCCGGAGGAGAAGCTGTCACCCGAGGAGGAACGGAGGCAGAGTTTGCACTTTGCCTTTCTCCGGATGTCCGTTAAGGAGCAGGAACTTTCTGCCCAAGGCATCGATGCCGAATATGTCGTCACAACGGCTTATCCGGAATACCGCTGGATGACATGGTTTTTCAATTACCGCGTCATTGAAATCAAGAGCGAGTTCGGCCCCTACCTGTACCGGATCAGCGAGGGCTTTCCAGACGAGGAGGGCTACCGAAAGACCTTCTCTTCCTTTGAGGAAGCCTGCCAGGAGCTGACCGAGCTCTACAGCTATCAACCATCTTTTGAAGCCGATATGGACAAGTTCCTGGCGTTTTGGCGTGATGTTCCGCGTCAACCTGCGCCAGAAACTGATGCGTACAGGTTATTCGAATAACCTGTACGCTGCTTCTTTTAATCCTGTCCAGCAGCTGGCAAGCACAAGCAAACGCTGCAGACGCGCTAAGGCGTCGGGCAAGAAGGAGTAAGCATTATGAAAATAAAGTCGATTCAGGGTCCGTTCGAGGAAGTTTATCCATCTCTGGCGAGTGTATTTGAATCCCTCCCCCCGATTGAGGATGTGAGGACCGCGATGCTCAAAGGGGAAATGCGTGATTTAGTAAACTGGTACGAGGCCGCTGAAACGGCCATGATGGAGGACGAACACAATTCGGGATGGTATGACACGTGTACAATGCGTATCGTACACTCGGAAACCGATCCGATGATGCGCAAAATGCGCATATGGACAGCCACGTCCGAGCGTGTAGTTAACATCTTTATGACGGGTTACGGCCTCGTCGCATCCATTGATTTTGAAGAGGGATCTCGCCAGGCGGCGGGGTACGTCATTAGAGGGATCAAAGTTAAACATCCGGGGACATCAGCTTCATTTACGACGCTGAATGATGAAAAATATTATGTGACATTTCATACCACGACTGTAGGGGATATCCTAGAGTCGCGTAGAGGGATTGGGCCAGATGAGAATGTCATGGCCGAAACCTATAATTATCCGGAAAATTATCCGGAAATTACTCCTGTAACAAACGAAGAGTATAACGCTTCGCGAACATGGGGACTCAGTCACTCGCATTATGTGGACATGTTCGTCGACTCGTTGAATGAATAGTTTTCGCAAATGCCGCAGACGCGCTAAGGCGTCGGGCACGAAGGAGTAACAATGAAATACGAACTCTTAAAAGAAGACAGTGTAACTGAGATTGCCCACGTAAGTGTGGCGATCCCAAAATTAGGGGAGCACACCTTGTATCGTGTAAGGGCGTTGGTTGACATCAAGATTCATCCCGATCTAGGTCCAAGCGTGAAGGCAGGTGAGCTGGGTGGATACGTATCCGAAGGTGCGCTGAGCCAAGAGGGGGCATGCTGGGTCTACGAGGGATCGCGCGTGAGTGTAAACCCCGACTTCCCCCTCCGACAGTCCATTACAGACGATTCTGTGGTAAGAGGTGTATCCAAGGTTATTGACTCCCGTGTATCCGGTCGATCCCGTGTTTGGGATTGCTCTGTCGAATCAAGCACCATACAGGATTCGGAAGTATCCAAGGCCACGCTTCAGCAATCTACAGTTTCGGATGCGAGGGTATGGGGGTCGCACGTAAAGCATTCGGCAATTCGTGGTGTGGAGGGGACCGCTAATTCCATGTTTGCAAATCAAGTCGACCAGCCTCGACGTTTTTTGGACAAAAAAACGCATATTGTCGGGTCGTCTGTTATCCAGTCTCGCCTGATCGGAGGGTTAAACTGCGCATCGCAGTCTCATCTTTACATGGCTAGACTGGACAGCAAAGCGTGTGCAGATGATAGTGCGATCTTTCATAGCTCGCTAAGCAGCGGCGCTGCTGCAAAAAAGAGCATTCTTATCAAAAGCAACGTTTCTGATGGAGCCACGGAGTCGTTCCTTTTCAAAGTAGACGTAGACGACATATGGGGTGCGTGCATAATCCATAAAAACGGATACAATCGTGTATCAAATATCTCGCCGAGGGGAGAGGCGCTATACCTCTACACAGGGGAGCGCAGGGACAGTAATAGACCTCATTCCGAAATGTCCTCGGAGCTCGGCGTTTGCGTTAAAGTTGGGGTAGGAGGCCCGGCCTTTGACATCAATTCCTACCTGCATATGTGCAGAAAGGAGATAGAGTACTCCTGGTTGCTTCAAACGGGGGTGGTGGGCGGAAGAAAATACACAGAGATCGTCGACGAATACGAGAATGTCTTGAAGGCCCTATCTCCACGAGTTGAGCAAGGGTACTCCGAGCAACTAGTAGAAGAAGCATATACCCTTCGCCGTGGCATGATCGCGTCAATCTTGGGTTATTCACCTGAGCCGCAGGTTAAACCAGAGACGCTGTCTGCCATAGCAGACCTGGAGAAGAGACTTGAAGAATGGGGAGTGGACGTTGACGCCGCCGGAACAAGGGCAAATTAAAAGAGCCGAGCATAAGCCCGACTCCCTTGCTGTACAACCCTCGGCCCAATCCATGCCGCACACCATGCGCATGATGCTTGCGGCAAATAGTGGCCGAGGTCACAGCGCTTTTGTAAAGAGACTTTGTTTCAATCCACGCCCGATGCAACGGGCGAATACTTGCACCAAGAATATATCATAGATGTAAGGGGGATACAATAGAATGCCCAGCATTTGGACCGGATCCGGCTCATGGCAAGGCTGGAGCCTCACAACCAATCATTCCGCGAGTAGATCCGGCGAGCCTGTACTCGTCTCTCCGTCTGGTAAAGCCTACGGTCCCGGTGAAATTGAACGCCCGGTATGGTCTATAGGCAAGGAGCGGTTCGGGCAGTCCGACCTTGCTACAGCACTTGGCGTTTCCCGCGAATACGTCGGAAAATTGCAGCGCCAGGATAAGCTCCCCCCGTTTGATGGCCATCTTGCAAGTGGACGCGGCTGGTGGAGTTATGAATCCGTCTGTGAAATTATTAAGCTTCGCCAGCTTGGATGATTTAAGCTCGCTGCCGCCCAAGTAGGCGGCTTTTTTTTATAACACGTGTTAATTGAGCCACGCTTCAAGACTATTCTTTTCCTCGACCGTCAGCAGCATGGACATGACTTCGGATTTATGAATTCTCGCATCAATAGTGCCGTTTACAAATGCCTCTCGTATGATTTTCCCCTGATAATAATCCTGGACGATTGCTAGCGTTGAAGTGGAGTAATGAGGGCTTGTGAGAAGAATTCTTGGGAGGAACAACTTTGTTGGTGCGTTATTTGTAAGAATTTCTAATGGATCTTGACCCAATATTGAAATTGAAATGTCATAATGACCGCATTTCATTATAAGTCGAGTCAGCTCCTTCTTCCAATGCTCTTGTTCAATTATCCCTGTCTCCTGACATACAAAGCACGGCTGCTCGCCAATAAGGCCCCGTTCGCAACATATCGGACACGACAGCAATGTTTGACGTTTCTTGAAGTATACGACATCTTGGTTCTCATCGTAGCTAAATTCCAAGTCATCTCCTGGTTTAATATCAAGCCATTTCCGAATGCGGGAAGGAACCGTTATGACGTTGGTCGATGACAGCTTAGCTATCAAATCACTGTGCCCGCGATCTGTGCTCATGCGAACGCTTTGATCTGCGTTCTGAATGTGGAAAAAGAGCTGATCGCCCGGCAAGATGTTCATTAATTTCATCCATCGTGAAGGGAAGGTTATTTGTCCCTTTGTCGATACTTTAGCCATCTCAATCCACTCCTTTACTTTTCTTTACCGACTTCCATAGTAAAGGAAAGTAAAGGTTATCACAACCCTCGAAATAAGAATAATATAGAACGGCAATTATAAACCTTTAGGTTTACTATAGTGACTGTTTTGTGTATGCTGGAGATACATTATTGGAGGTGCTTTGAATGGCTTATGTCTGCCCTAACTGCCAAGGAACAACGGAGAGCCTAATATGGGGTTCATTAGATATTGAGGTTGACGAATATCACTGCCCCTGTGTCGTGGAGCAGCTGCTTATGGAGAGGTGCGAGAAATGTGGTCACACGGCGCTGACGAAGCAGGGGGAGGAGTCGTTAAAGTCCAAACGGCGGATTTTTGAGCAAGGTGGAATTGACAGCAAAATTGACGAGTTCATCTCCCGCCGAGGCATCTACAAGAACCGCATTGCCGAAGCGATGGATATGTCTCCGCAGAATTTTCACAAAAGAATCTCTTTCCCTCAAGCACTGACTCAACGAACATTGTACGCAATCGGAAAAGTGCTTAATCTCGGACCAGGACAAATGATGGAGTATTACAACATCGAGCACCGGGACGGAAAGAACTACATCGGTTCTAAGTTCGGGGAGGAATAGGGTTTGGCTAAAAAAATTATTCATGTGGCTATCGATGTAACGGTCATAGAGATGCTTGACCGGTGCGTCGCTTGGCATAAAAAGGACGATGTTGAAGGGGAAAAAGAAATTACCCGAACGTGGCTCATTGCAAAGTGGGTCAAGGAAGAACACGCACGCTTGTATGGCTCGATTCCAGTTGAGCGGAATCTCCCTGATTTGGTCACCAATCAAAAGGGACCAAAAGAGTCGCTGAATGTACTCGTCGATGAAACGGTAATCGACATGCTGGGTCAGTGTGTGGACTGGTACAAAGCCCATGCCGGTAATCGGCGATCGTCACGGCCGGCGCTTATTACAGGCTTGATTCAAGACGGGTACAAACGACTGTACCGCAAAGAAAAAATCGAGCTTGGCTCACACGACTTATATATCTTAAATCCAGAAAAACGGTCCGAAGCTGTCCACTACCTGACGGATTTCCGAAAACATGACATGGTCATTGACGAACAGGTCGTCTCGTATGTCGCAGACAAATTCGGCGGATTCTCAGCGCCTCGGGAGGATGCATGACGTCCAAGCTGGAGCATTATGTGGATCGGATTTTCGCCGATGGCGGAACCATGTCCGAGTTCTTTCCGAACTACCAGCCCCGAGATCCGCAAATTCGGATGGCTGAGGCTGTGTGCCGGTGCTTGCTGGACGGTCGTCATGGCTTGCTCGAAGCAGGGACGGGTACGGGTAAATCGCTTGGGTACGCTGTCGCAGCAGCACTTTGGGCGGCGGTATATGAGAAGAAGATCGTCCTCAGCACGTTTACCGTCACGCTCCAAAATCAGCTTGTCTACAAAGACTTGCCTCTCGTCAGGCGAATCTTGGACCGGCTCGGGCTCTCGTTCAACTACGAGTTGGCTAAGGGTCGGAGCCATTACATATGCAAGCGCAGGCTGCACGAAGCGCTCAGTTTTCATCAAGCGACCGGAAGCGACCATTTCGAAGGACTGGCTTCCCTATCCCTTCGGGTCGATGACCTCGCGGTCGGAGATCGGAGCGAGCTGGAGGAAGATGCGCCATTTTGGGATGACATCAACGGAGACAGCAATGATTGTCTGGGCGATCAAAGCCCGCACTACGATAACTGCTTCATCCAGCAGGCTCGAGCGCGGCTGAAAGCAGCGGACGTCATCGTCTCTAACCATGCACTGTTCTTTGCTGATTTCAACATGCGGGAACGCGGCATGTACGGCCTGTTTCCAGACTACGACGCCGTCATTTTTGACGAGGGACATCGGATTGAAGATGTCTTCTCCAACTTCTTCAAGAAGCAGGCATCGGTCAAGGTGGTCGAGCAGCTGTTTGACCGCGTGCTGCTAAAGCAGTCCGCTTGGTCGGGGAAAGTGCTTGACGATCCGGAGGTCGGAGAGGAATACGAGACGACGATTCGGCAGCTGCGGACAGCCGGTGTACGAGTGGCGACGGGAATGTTCCAGCAACTTGCGGATCGAATGATTCAGCTTCAAAGCAGCTCCGAGCTGCTGCAAGCTAAGCTGTTGGATTCCAATCCGATGACAAGAGTGCTCCAGGGATTCCTTGACCAAATGGAGCTTATTCAGGAGCAGCGTGATTGGGACAAGCCGGTGGAGCGCGGCATTGAAAACATGTGTGAGAGCATCGCGCGACTTCGAGATGATTTCAGCCATTTGCTTTTCAATGAGGATGCAGAGCGATGGGCGAATTGGATCGAACTGAGAGCCGCTAGGACGTCCTCTGAGCTGCTGCCGGAGTTTGAGGCCGCGTACCGTCTCCACTTGAGCGGAGCGCCGATACAGGCGTCTACGGTGCTCGAGAAGACGCTGTTTGCAACCAAGACGGTCATTCTCACGTCGGCCACGCTGTCCACGTCGGGAACGTTTGATTATATGGCGACTCGTCTAGGGATGTCTGATTACGAGGCGTTTCAAGTGGACTCGCCTTTCGACTACCCGAACCAATCGCTTCTCGTCGTTCCAGGCAACGCGGTGTCGCCGAAAAAATCGGAGCTGTTCGAACCCTACGCTATCGGTGCCATCAAGCAAGCGCTGGAGATCACGCAAGGGCGGACGTTTATCCTGTTTACCAGCTATGCGCAGATGACGCGCATGCATGACGAGCTGCTGCCGTGGATGCAGGAGCGCCAGCTGGCTCCCTTTCTGCATAGCAAGCAGACGAGCCGCGAAGTGCTGCTGAAAAACTTCAAAGCGAGTGAACGAGGGGTGCTGTTCGGCGCAGAAAGCTTTTGGGAAGGGGTCGATGTTCCTGGAGGGGACTTGGTCTGCGTCATCATCGTCAAGCTGCCGTTCTTTGTCCCGAGCGAGCCGATCGTAAAGGCGCGATGCCAACGCATCCGAGATCGGGGAGGGGATGATTTCGCGGAGTACATGCTGCCCAATACGATACTGCGAATCAAGCAGGGCTTCGGCCGGCTGATCCGCACGGTGACGGATCGAGGAGCCTGTATTATCTTGGATAGCCGCGTATTGGCGAGCGGATTTGGGAAGCAGATTTTGGCGTCACTACCGGCGGCCCCGGTCAGTAAGCGCATTGATGCCATTCGGCCTTACGTCCAAGAAGCATCCGAGGAAATGTTAATAAAATAAACTTTTAAGTTTACAATATTTATTTTTTCGGGTACAATGAGACTATAGCAATCAAGGGGGTTATGGTCATGTACTTGGACGTTACAACGATGCGAGCAATTGGATACACCATGCTAGGCTTGGCGGCGCTTACGCTTCTCGTTCTTTATAAGCTGGAGGGGAAGCGAGAGGAAACGCCGAACGGTGAACGTGAGCTCTCCCCTGTACGAATTTGGATTAATCCAGCACTCAACAGCAATAGACGCAAGCGATAAGAGGAGGAATAAAAATGTACTTTACAAACGCGACTCACGAACAAAATTATGAGGCGCTTCGCCAGCGCTTTGGCATTGACAGGAACGAGGAATACCTGGTTGCGGCATATATCTCGGCCTTGCCCGAAATTTTCTATAAAGTGAACTGGGATGGGCTGGAAGGTCCCTTGTCCTGGTTCTGGAAGTGGAATGAGGATTTGGAGAAGCACGAGCTGAGCCGCGTTGCAGGGACGCTCTCCAGCAGCTACCTCCAGATCGGAAGAGCAGCTGCCGAGATGTATACCGGAAATTATTGGGAATTTGATCTTGTCGGATTTCTCTCGAATGCAGGGGACGAACTCTACCGGACTTTTGTTCAAGCGCTGGAAATTCGTCGGGGGCGCTCTATCCTGAATCTCGACTGAAAGATACATAACAGGGGGCGACACGATATGGCATTTGGAAAAAAACAGGCGCGGACAGCTCCAATAGATGAGCTGCTTGAGCAGCTATCCAACGCATACGCCTACCTCGTGGTGACAGGTTCGCGCACCAGACAGGCACAAGTCAATATGATTGAGGCTGAAATCAAGCGGCGTTTGTCTCTGCTTGACGAATTGATGGAAGAATGCGGACGGCAAGCTCAGGCCAATCGCGATCTGGCTAATCGAGCGAAACAGAATAACAAACAAGACTGGGGAGGGAAAAAGCTTACCGCAGACGTCCAAAACAGGCATATTGAGGGGGCTTGGACTCGTGCAGAGGTGTATGAAAAAATGCTAAACAAAATTCTAGCGAAGGCCGTCTGATGGCGATAGAAAAGGCTTGGTCCACTGGACCAAGCCTTTTTGTTATTACATGTGTTATATCAGGGACGAGCTGCGGCAGGCGTGAGGGCATGCCAGCAGCCTCCTCCTTTCGATAACGCCTGCGGGGGATTCGCCGGCGCAGCCTTCCCCTTCCTCGGTTACTTCATGGGCAGAAGACGGCCAGAAAGCCTGCTTCGATCGGGCACGTCCGTGCTTTCCCTATCCCTATCCAGGGCGCTCGCCGGCATCGGTTATGCCTCGAGAGAGTCGATCCGGAAGAAAGGAGGCGATTTGCTGCCGCAAATCCCTTGATTTTTCGCTGCGCTCCGGTCCGCTATCGCGTCCCTTTGCTCCGCTAAGGAATTGAATTGAGAAGGCCATCCTGCCGGCAGCGGCCGGAGTGCTTCTTCCTGGGGCGTGGTTTCCTTACGCTCCAAACTTAGCATGCCACTCTTCGCTGCAAAGGCCGGGCCCCTTCGGGGTGGCCTCCAGG
>NZ_AULW01000065.1 GCF_000422485.1 Paenibacillus pasadenensis DSM 19293 | reverse complement strand
CAGCTGCCGAGGCGGGAAAGCGTGCGGGCGATCAGCGCGCTCTTGTCGTATTCGGCGTACTGGGCCGCATAGGTGCGCGCGGGATCGCCGGCGTAAAAGCGCTCGTACAACTCATGCCGCGCGCCGAGCGGGCTGCCGACGAGATCCCAGGCGAGCTTGAGCAGCCGCACGCGCTCGGGAGCGCCGCGGTCCGCTCCGCCGTAGGCGCTGTGCAGCAGCGGCGCCAGCGCGCCGCCCGCCAGCGTGTCCAGCTCGCGCGCCGTCGCCGGTGTCTGCAGCATGCCTGCGCCGGACAGCTGCTGCAGAATCTCGATGGCGCGCGGGTAGTAGCGGTTGCCGAGATTTTTGGCCGTCGTCAGCGGAGCGAGGCGAGGCTCCCGGACGCCCGACTCATGGCGCTCGGCTCCATCCTCCGCCGCCAATAGCAGCGCGCGCACCGACTCGGCCTGGCGCTGCAGCTCGGACAGCTTGGCCTGCACATGGCCGAAGCGCGCAATGCCGATGCTCTCGGCCAGCTCCTGCCCGACGGCGGCGGTGAATTCCAGCTTGGCCAGCAGCCGCGCGATGTTCTCATGGATGCTGAGCGAGGCGGCGAGCCGATCCGAGCGGATTTTCCAGATGGCGGCCGGATCGTCGTGGATGAACACCCTTTCCCAAGGAATGAGCGCATCGTCGAACACGAGCACGGCGTCCAGCTCGTCGTAGCGGCCGGACAGCGGATGGTCCTCCGTATCCTCGGCATGGAACGGCTCGCGGCAGACGAGGTGCAGGCCCGGATAGGACACCGGCACCGCGAACATGACGGCGTAGCGATGCTCCGCCTGCTGCTTGGGGCTGTGCGGCGACACCATGATCTCGTCCATGTACGGCGCGCCGGTGGCGATCATCTTGGAGCCGCGCACGATCAGGCCGTCCTCCGTCTCGCGCACGATGCGCAGCGCCGCATAGGCGTCTCCCAGCTCGGAGGTGAGCTTGGAGCGGTCGACCTGCGGATCGTGGCCGGCCGCCGTCAGCAGCAGGTCGTTGTCCCGCACATAGCGGAAATACGCGTCGAGCTTGTCCGGAAACTGCGGCTGCTCGGCCGCGATGAGGCTTCGCCGCTCGTGCCATGCCGCCAGCTGCGCGCGGTAAAAGCCGCCGATCCGGCTCATGACGCCGAACGTCGCCGCCGACCACAGGTAGAACGCCTCGCGGCGGCCGGCCAGCTCCTGCGGGCTGCGCGGATTCTGGAACGCGCGGTTCGCCCGCGCGCCCGTATCCTCGGTCCGGTACGTCAGCCTCGGCCCGAGCTCCGGATCGTCCTGCAGGTCCATGACGGCCGCGACCGAGCGCGCCGTGCCGCGCAGCGCCTCATGCTCGCGGATGTCGCCGGCGGGCTTGCCGCCGATCCAGACGTTGCGGCCGTCGTTCAGCCGCTCGAGATATCGGCTGCCGGCGCTCATCGCGACTCTCCTGCAGCGGCCGCGCTGACAAGAGCGGGAGCCTCGCCATGTCCGGCCTTGGCCGGAGCCGCTTCACTCGCCCCGATAGGCTCCGTACTGGCCGAAAGCTGCGCCTGTACGGGCTCGAGCTTGACCCGGTCCGGTTCAACCGCCCCCGCCCCTGCTTGCACCGCTACCCTCTCTTCCAGAGCAGCCTTCCCTCTTCCGCCCGCCTCCGCCTCATGCCCTCTCGCCGCCTCCCCGGCTCCGGACAGCGCCTCCTCGCGCAGCAGCCGGTCCGTCTGCTCGACCTCGTCCTGCAGGATCGCGGCGGCCTGCCTGCGCAGCGCCACGAACGCTTCCTCGCCCCGGATCGAGGCCGGACGCGGCCGCTCCAGCGGGATGTCGAGGATCGCCTTCACCCGGCCGGGACGGGCGGTCATGACCGCCACCCGATCCGACAGGTAGACCGCTTCGTCCAGGCTGTGCGTGATGAAAACGATCGTCTTGCGGCTCGCCTCCCAGATGCGGAGCAGCTCGGCCTGCATCGTTTCCCGCGTCTGCGCGTCCAGCGCTCCGAACGGCTCGTCCATGAGCAGCACGTCGGGATCGTAGGCGAGCGCCCGGGCGATCGCCACGCGCTGCTTCATGCCGCCGGACAGCTCATGCGGATAGCGGTCCTCGAACGCCTCCAGCCCGACGAGCCGGATGTAATGCCGAGCCTTCTCCCTCCGCTCCTTGGCGCGCACGCCGCGGATCTGCAGCCCCGTCTCCACGTTGTGCAGCACCGTCCGCCACGGAAACAGCGCGTAGCCCTGGAACACGACGCCGTTGCGGCGGCTCACTCCCGTCAGCGGCTGGCCGTCCACCGTGATCACGCCTTCCGTCGGCTTGGCCAGGCCCGCCAGCATGCCGAGGAACGTCGACTTGCCGCAGCCGCTCGGGCCGAGCACGCTCATGAACTCGCCCTCGCGGATCTGCAGGCCGAAGTCCTGGAGCACCTCCAGCGAAGCGCGGGCGGCTCCTCTCCCCGACGCGTAGGCCATGCGGATGCCCCGCGCCTCGATTTTGACCGTCATTCGTCCTCCCCCTTTCGTCGCTGCGCCGAGCCGACCGTCCGCCCCGCTTCCCAGCTTTGCCAAAAGCTCCGGTACAGCCCCCGCAGCCGCTCCGCCGGATAGCGGCTCCAGCTGGCAGCGGCCCGCTGCTCGTCGCTGCCCCAGGCGAGCAGCCCGAGCTGCAGCTCCCGCGCGCGCCGGCCGCTGCTCCAGCAGCGCGCCCGCTCCGCCAGCGCCGCTTCCCCGGATGCGGCCGCATCGGCGGAAGCCGCAGCGCCGGAACGGCCGGCGCTCCGCACCGGGACGGCGATTCGCCAGCCCGCCGCTTCCGGCAGCAGCGCCGCCGCCTCGCGAAGCGCCGCGCCGCTCTCGGCGAGCGCGGCGTAGAGCGGAACCTCCGCGGGCAGCCAGACGCCGCCCGGCGCGGCGGCCGCCTCCCGCTCCGCCGCCAGCAGCAGCGCCCGCTGCGTCTCCAGCCGCTGCACGAGCAGCCCGAGCCGGCTGCCGAGCTCCAGCTCCGGCGTCCGGCCGCCGCGCTCGGCCAGCGCGAACGCGAGCCCGACTAGCTCCTCGAGCCGCTCCAGCTCCCGCGCCGCGCGCTGGAAGTCCGCCAGCCCCGCGAACGGCGGCTCGCTCAGCAGCAGCCGCACCCGGTCCGCATCGCCTTGGACCAGCACCCGCTCCTGCGGCACGAGCACCCGCCGCAGCCGCAGCTCCAGCGCGGCGTCGCCTTCCTGCCATGGGCCGAGCTCGGCGCCGGGACTCGCGATCGGCACGAGCAGCAGCGCCGACGGCGGACCGTCCGGCTGCTCCGGCACGGCGAGCAGCAGCTCGGCTGCGAGCAGCGCCTCCGCAGGGACCGGCTGGACTCCCGTCAGCAGCAGGCCGTCCGCCGACGGCTGAAGCAGCGGCGCGCGGTCGCCGGATGCCGTTCTTTCGGGCTGCAGCGGAAATGGCGCGTACACCGGCAGGCGGCGCTCCTCCCGCAGCGCTCGCACGATCGCCCGGGCACGGCGGGAGAAGTCCCCGCCGATATCCAGCGCCTCGCCGAAGGCGTCCCAGGCCGACAGCAGCGCGAGCGCGTAATCCGCGAATCCGCCCTGCAGCAGGCTGCCGCCGTCCGCCGCCTCGCGCCAGCCGCCTCTCAGCGCCGCCAGCTCGCCGCGCGAGCGCGGCGCGGCGGGGAACCGCTCCCACGGGTCCTCGCCCTTGCGCAGCCAGTCGGCGAGCTTCCTTCTTTCCTGCCGCAATCCGTCAAGCTCCTTGGCCTGCCGCAGCGGCGGCTCGCCCTCCGCCTCTTCCAGCCGCAGCCCGGCTTGGCCGGCGTGCGGCCACGGTCCAGCGCTCATCGCTACCTCTCCTCGTCGGATAGAATGAAAAAAGGCCTTTGGTCCCGGCAGGACGAGCGGACGCTCGCGAGCCGGAACAAAAGGCCTCCCGTGATCGGGTGGACAATATTCCTAGTTATTTGCTTTGAATAATAAGGTATAGCACTTCTCCTCGCCTGTCAACCCGCTGCGGACGAAAAAGCTTCCGGCCTTCGATCCCGCTGCCGGATCAGGCCGAGCAGCATCCCAAGCATCGCCATCTCGCCGAGCAGCGGACTGCCCCAGCTGAGGAATGGCAACGAGAAGCCGACAACCGGCAGCAGCCCGAAGCTGAGCAGCAGGCTCCACATGGTCTGTACGCCGAACACCGCCGCCAGCGCGGCAGCCAAGGCGCGGGCTTGCGGATCCTGCACGCGCAGCGCCTGCACGAAGCAGCGGCCGATGAACAGCAGCAGCAGCGCGCCGAGCAGCAGGCCGAACGCCCAGCCGAGCGAATAGACGAGGAAGGGAAACAGAAATTCGCTGCCGATCGGGGCCTTGGGATCTGGTCCGTTCGGCAAGCCTTGGCCAAACCAGCCGGCGCTTTGCATCGCGTCGAGGGCCCTGCCATACAAAAAACGGCTTCTGTCCTCGGCGCTGCTCCAATTTGCTATCCGCTCCCAGGCGTAGAAGGAATCCCTTCGGATCAGGAAGAGAGCGAAAACGGGCAGCATCGCCACCCCGGACAGGGCAAGCCTCCAGCGCCGGTTCAATGCTACAAGGACAATCAGACCTGCACCGTACAAGGGCAACCTGGCCAACTGAGAGCTGCTTAGAAACAGAACGGCAGGAATCAGCCCCAGCAATGCCGCTTCCCCGATCGCTTGCAGCCAGAGGCTTTTCCGGTCGGCGGCAGCCGGTCGTGGACGAGCCACTATGCCGGCTGCCCCTGCAAACAGCAGGAGCATGGCAATCGGAGCCGAATCCAGAATTCCTGCGCCGATGGAAAGCTGCATTTGACCATTCACACGCACTCCGTGCACGATGGTTGCGGCCAAAAGCAACGCTCCCGTTCCGAAAAAGAGCCAGCACCAGCGACGCAGCAACGGCAACGGAACATAGTAACAAGCGGCCAGCGGCAAGAGTCCTAGCGCACCCAAGCCAAGCGAACTCTCCACCACGCTTGGCAACTCGTAAAGCTGCTGCAGCCCGTACACGTACGCGAGCCCCGCCAGCAGCATCAGCCCGGCCATGGCCGCCAGCCACAGATCCGGCTTCGGCCGATGCGCCAGATGCAGTCCGGCGCCCACCCGCTCCGCATCGCCCATGCGGCGCAGCGCCTCGCGAGCGGCTTCCTGCTCCTCCATGCCCTCCGCCCTCAGCTCCTCCGCCAGCTCCTCCAGATGGCCGAGCAGCTCCTCGCGAATCTCGGCATGCCGATCCTTCGCCCTTACCTTGGAGCAGACGGCGTCGAGGTACGCCCGCACCCGCGGGTCTTGCCCGATTCCCGTCATGTGCCGCCCTCCCCGAGCACCCGGTTGACCGTCCGGCTGAACAGCGCCCACTCCTGCTTGCGCTCGCCGAGCTGCCTGCGGCCGAGATCGGTGATCCGGTAATGCTTGCGCCGCCGCCCGCCCTCCTCGCTCCAGTACGACTCGACCCTCTTGTCCGCCTCGAGCGCGTGCAGGATCGGATACAGCGTCCCCTCCTGCAGCTGGAACAGCCCCTCCGAGCGGCGCTCCAGCTCCTTGGCCAGCTCGTAGCCGTACATTTCCTTGCGGTCGAGCAGCGACAGCACGAGGATGACCGTGCTCCCCTTCATCAGCTCCTTGCCGATTTTCATCTGCAATCCTCCAATATCTAGATTATCTAGGGATAGATATACTAGGGATAAGGATACAGGGAGGAAAGGGAAATTTCAACCTTTTATTTCCATTATCGACGCCGATCAAGTCAGGCTCCCGATCTGCTCCAAACCGTGCTGTCTCACGATTTTGTATGAACATGGTGCTAAGGGCGCAACGCACGGCGGTTCGCGCTCCCTTAACGGCAAAAATGCCGTTAGGACGCGCAACGCACGGCGAACCGCGCTCCCTAACGGCAAAAATGCCGTTAGGACGCGCAACGCACGGCGAACCGCGCTCCCTAACGGCAAAAATGCCGTTAGGACGCGCAACGCACGGCGGTTCGCGCTTCCTTAACGGCAAAAAGAGGCTTCCCCTCCGGTTAAAGTGTATCGGAACAAGGGGCATTCTGTCCAAGTTCGGACAGGAGCTAAAAAGCTGCCATCGCCCGCTCCTACCGGCCCCGCTCGCCCTTGCGGTAGCGGATCGGCGGAATTCCGACCGCCTTTTTGAAGGCGGTGCTGAAATAATGCTGCGTCTCGTAGCCGACCTGCTCGGCGATCTCGTGCATCGCCAGATCGGTCTCGATGAGCAGCCGCAGCGCCTGCTTGATCCGCGTCTGCGCGAGCAGGGCGACGAAGGACGTTCCCGTCTCCTGCTTGAAGATGCGGCTCAAGTAGGCGGCGGACACGTTCAGCTCCGAGGCGGTGCGCTCCAGCGACAGCTGCGGCTCCGGGTAGCCGGCCTCGATCCGCTCCTTGGTCTTGCGGACGAGCTCGGACAGGCTCGTCCCGCGGCTGACCGCTGCCTTGGCCTCGAGATAGAGCTCCGGCACGCGGGCGGCATCGCCGCCCGTCTCGCGGAAGCCGGCCTGCACCTCGATTCCCAGATAGCGGGCGATGCTCGCGGCGATCGAGTCGAGCTGCCCCGGCGCCGGCCGTCCCCAGACGAACAGCACGATGCAGCCCGAGCGGTCCCGGCAGCGCAGCAGGGCCAGGTCCTGCAGGCATTCGTCGACGATGTTCTCCATGGCGAACAGCAGCAGCTGGCGGTCCCTTTCCGAGTAGAACCACCTGCCCTTGGAATGGTCCGGCCAGCGCAGCGCGCCGACGGCGGACGGCGCTTCGACGGGCAGCCGCAGGAACGCCAGCTGCTCCTCGATCTCCCCCCGCTCCAGCTCGCCGCCGATCCACTCCAGGCCGAATCGCTCGCGCAGCAGATGCACGTTCTTCTCGATCTGCCGCGAAGCCATCTGCAGCCGCTCGTCCTGGTCGGTCGCGGCCTCCAGCTTGGCGGCGACCCGCCCCAGCATGTCGCCGAGCGCGTCCGGATTGACCGGCTTCAGGATATAGCCGTCCACGTTCAGGTTGATCGCTTCATGGGCGTAGCCGAACTCGTCATGTCCGGTGATGATGATGATCCGGCACTCCGGCAGCTCCTCCCGGAGGCGGGAGACGAGCTCCAGCCCGTCCATGATCGGCATGCGGATGTCGACGAGCAGGATGTGGACGCGATGGAGCAGCGCGAGCTCGAGCGCCTGCTCGCCGTCCTCCGCCTCGCAGGCGACGTCCAGCCCGAGCTCCGCCCACGGCACCGAGCTGCGGATTCCGTCGCGGATGATGGACTCATCGTCCGCGATCATTACTTTCCAGGCCATGGCGGCGCTCCTCCTCTCTCAGCGGCAGAATAGGATGCAGGATATACACGGTCGTGCCTTGCTGCGGGCGGCTCTCGACAGACAGCCCCCAGCCCTCGCCGAACGACAGCTGGAACCGCTCCTGCACGTTCCTCAGCCCGTAGCCGCCCGCAGCCTGTTCGAGCCGCCTCCGTCCCTCCGCGCGCAGGGCGTCCGCCGGCATGTCGCCGGCCAGCATCCGGCGCAGCTCCGCGCAGCGCTCCTCGCTCATGCCCGCCCCGTTGTCCTCGACGGCGAAGCGGATCGCGCCGCCCGCCTGCTCCGCCCGGATCGCGATCAGGCCCGGCCCGCGCCGCTCCTTGATGCCGTGGTAGATGGCGTTCTCGATTATCGGCTGCAGGAACACCTTCAGCACGGGCAGATGGCCGAGCGCCCGCTCGTCCACCTCGATCCGGTAATCGAGCTTCTCCTTGTAGCGCGTCTGCTGGATGTTCAGGTAGCTGCGGATATGCTCCAGCTCCTGGGCGAGCGGGATCATCTCGCGTCCCTTGCTGAGGCCGATGCGGAACAGCTTGGAGAGCGACTCCACGACCTCGGCCGCCTGCCGGGCGCCGTCCTTGCGGGCGAGCCACTGGATCGTGTCGAGCGTGTTGTACAGGAAATGCGGCTGGATATGGGCTTGCAGGCTCCTCAGCTCCGCCTCGCGCTTCTGCCGCTGCTCCTCCCCGACCTGGACGATCAGGAGGTTGATGCGGACGAGCATCTTGTTGAAGCTCTGGCCGAGCAGGCCGACCTCGTCCTGCCGCGCGCCGGCGATCCGGATCTGCATGTTGCCCTCCTCCACCTTGCGCATGAAGGACGACAGCTGGGAGATCGGCCGCGAGATCGAGTGCGACAAAAAGTACGAGGCGGCGATGCCGAGCAGGCAGACGAGAAAGACGAACGAGGCCAGGTACAGGTTGAGCTCCTGGTTCTCCTTGAGCGTCTCGGCGACCGGAAAGACGCCGACCGTCGTCCAGCCGGTGAACGGCGACTTCTGGTAGATGAACTGGAAGCGGCTGCCGCCGATCGCCTCCGAGAACGTGCCCGATGCGGACTCGAAGCGTCCGCCGTCCAGCCGGCCGGCGACCGACTCGCGCGGCGCATAGACCGTGTCGCCGCTGTCGTCGAGCACCATCAGATAGCCCGACTTGCCGAGCGTCACGCCGCGCAGCGTCTCGGCGACGACGCGCAGCTTGAGGTCGATCAGCACGACGCCCTCGGCCTGCTGCGATTCGGGCTGCAGGATCGCCCGCACGCCGGACACGATCTCGCTGTCCTTGTAATTGGCGTGGGTAATGACGTTCCGGTTGACGGGATGGCCGATCATCTGGAAGATCCCTTGCGACTCCACCGCCTGCCGGTACCAGTCCTCCTCCGTCAGCAGCCGATCGTTGCGGGCGTACATGTCGTTGCTCAAGTACTCGCCGCGAGCGTTGACGACCATGATGCCTGCGACCTCGCTGTACAGCGTCGTGAAGCCCTCGAGGAACTTGCTCGCGCGGTACTCCGTCTCCTCGTCCTGGAGAGCGGCCGAGCCGCCCTCCAGGAACGACTGGATCTCCGGATTCATCGCGATGAAGTAGGTGATGCTCTGCACGTTGGCCGCGTAATGGTCGAGCGACTTGTTCACGTTGCCGATCAGCTGCTCCGTATGGCTGTTGACCTGGCGCTCGATCGCGCCGTTCGTGGCGAGCGCGACGAGGATGCCGATCCCGAGCGCAGGCAGCGTGCTGACGATGAGAAAATGAACGATCAGCTTGTTGCGGATCGGCCAGTTGTTGAGCCGCAGCCAGTGAAGCGGCATGTCCGCGTCCCTCCTCCTTGTCGCCGCAGAAGCCTACTTGGCGTAATAAAGGTCGACATTGTCCCGGGTGACGACCGTGATTCCCGTGTCGACGTAGGCGGGCAGCGGCGATACGCCCGCCGACTGCCAGTCCGGCAGCGGATCGATCCGCTCCTGGCGGGCATGGAACAGCTGCATGAGCGACCAGTATCCCATGTTCCATGTGCCCTGCGCCAGCGTCGCGGCGATCGTGCCGCTCTTCACCATGTCGAGCGTCGCCTTGTTCGTGTCGAAGCTGATGATCCGCACCTCGCCGAGCTTGCCCTGCTTGAGCACCGCGTTGCCCGCGCCGACGCCGCCGTTCGCTTCGGTGACGAAGATGCCGACGAGATCGGGATCGCGCTTCATCATCGCCGCCGCCGCCCGCTCCGACTCGAGCTGGTCGCCCTTGCCGTCGGCGACGCTCGCCGGCACGAGGCCGGGGAACTCCTTGCGCAGCGTCTCCTCGAAGCCTCGCGTGCGCTCCTGATGGTTGAGCTGGTTCGGATGGGTGATGATGCCGACCTTGCCTGTCGCCCCTACCCGCTCGGCCATCTGGCGCGCAGCCGTGACGCCGGCCTCGTAGTTGTCCGTCCCGAGGAACGAATAGGCCTTGCTGCTCGGCGCGTCGGAATCGAACATGACGACCGGGATTCCGGCGTCGACGGCCTTGTCGATCGCGGCCCGCAACGCGTCGGAGTTGATTGCGCTGATCGCGATGCCCGCCGGCTTGCGCGCGATCGCCTGCTCCAGCACCTTCACTTCCTCGTGCACGTCGTATTGGGTCGAGCCGCGGTATTCGACGGAGACGCCGAGCGCTTCCGCCGCGTCCTCGAAGCCCTTGAGCGCGTTTTTCCAATAATCGATGCCGGTGAGGAAGTTGACCATCACGTACGTCTCCCCGCGCTCCCCGTGCAGGCCGGTGACGCCGCCGAGGGCGTCGGAATCGTCCTTGCTGAACGCCGCGTACAGAAATACCGCGAACGCTGCGATCAGGACGAGATAGACAAGCACCAGCTTTTTCATCAGGCATTCCCTCCGATCCGGCAAGCTGCCGCCACTCATTATAGCATCGGCTCGGAAGAGCGCGTACGCTTGCATGACGGAAAAAAAACGCGGCTGGCAGGCACGCAGCGCGTGCGGCTTCAGCCGCGACCGGCATCCGAGCGCATGCTCAGGAAGCCTTGTTCTTGTTGTACAGGTCGAAAGCGACCGCAAGCAGCAGCACGAGCCCCTTGATGCCCTGCTGATAGTCGATGCCGAGGCCGATCAGCGACATGCCGTTGTTCATGACGCCCATGACGAGGCCGCCGACGATCGCGCCGACGACCGTGCCGACGCCGCCGCTGGCCGAAGCGCCGCCGATGAAGGCCGCCGCGATGGCGTCCAGCTCGAAGTTGACGCCCGCCTTCGGCGTGGCGGCATTGAGGCGCG
The DNA here is from genome assembly GCF_000422485.1 of Paenibacillus pasadenensis DSM 19293. Classification (GTDB taxonomy): domain Bacteria; phylum Bacillota; class Bacilli; order Paenibacillales; family Paenibacillaceae; genus Paenibacillus_O; species Paenibacillus_O pasadenensis. The sequence goes on along the minus strand of NZ_AULW01000065.1, from coordinate 22,237 downwards.
CCGCGAACACGAGTCCGGCGAGAGCCGCCATCGCGCCCATGTTGACGAACACCCAGAACGTCACCTTTTTCGTCTTCACGCCCGACAGCCTCGCGGCCTTCTCGTTGCCGCCGAGGGCGTAGATATGGCGGCCCATGACGGTCTTGCGCATGACGAACGTATAGATGACGACGAGCACCATGAGCAGGATGAGGATGTTCGGCAGTCCTTTGTAGGAGGCGAGCACGTAGGTGAACAGGTTGAGGATGAGGATGACGCCGGCCGCTCTGGCCGCTGCCAGCGGCAAGGACAGCTGCTCGAACGAGTAGCGCTTCTGGACGAGCCGGGCTCGCCATTCCATGAACAGGTAAAGGATCGAGACGATGATGCCGGCGAGAATCGTCGCTCCGTGCAGCTCCCAGCCGAACGGCAGATCCGGCACGAAGCCGGTGCTGATCGAACGGAACTCGTTCGGGAACGGCGCGACGGACTTGCCGTTCAGCACGAGCATGGTCAGACCGCGGAACAGCAGCATGCCCGCCAAGGTGACGATGAAAGACGGGATGCGCATGTACGCGACCCAGAATCCTTGCCAGGCTCCGACCGCCGCTCCGATCAGGAGGGAGATGACGATCGCGGCCGGATACGGCATCTGGTGCTGCACCATCAGGATCGCCGATATGGCGCCGACGAAGGCGGCGATCGAGCCGACGGACAGGTCGATATGGCCGGTGATGATGACGAGCAGCATGCCGATCGCCAGGATCAGGATGTAGCTGTTCTGCAGGATCAGGTTCGTGATGTTGAGCGGCTTGAGCAGGATGCCGCCGGAGAGGAGCTGGAACAGCAGCATGATGAACAGCAGCGCGATGAACATGCCGTACTGCCTGAAGTTGCCCCGCAGGGCGCGAAGCGCGGTTGTCATGGAGTGTCCCCCTTGCCGGTCATGTATTTCATCAGCCTTTCCTGGCTGGCTTCCGCTCTCGGCACGACGCCGGTGAACCGTCCCTCGTTCATGACGTAGATCCGGTCGCACATGCCGAGCAGCTCGGGCAGCTCGGAGGAGATCATCAGGATGCCTTTGCCCTGCTCCGCCAGCTGGTGGATGATGGTGTAGATTTCATACTTGGCGCCGACGTCGATTCCCCGCGTCGGCTCGTCGAGGATGAGCAGGTCGGGCCCGGTGAAGATCCATTTGCTGAGGACGACCTTCTGCTGGTTGCCGCCGCTCAGGTTGCCCGTCTTCTGGTGGATGCTCGGCGTCTTGATGTTCATCCGCTTGCGGAATCCTTCCGCCTCGACGATCTCCCGGCTGTCGTCCACGACGAACCATTTCGAGATGCTCTTCAAGCTGGCGAGCGTCGTATTGCGCTTGATGTCCTCGTCCAGGATCAAGCCGTACTCCTTGCGGTCCTCCGTCACGTAGGCGATGCCGGCGTCGATCGCCTGGGGGATGTCGCGGAGCTTCAGCTCCTTGCCCTCCTTGAACAGCTGCCCGCTGATCCGCTTGCCGTACGACTGGCCGAAGATGCTCATCGCCAGCTCCGTGCGCCCCGCGCCCATCAGCCCGGCGATGCCGACGATCTCGCCACGCCGCACCTCGAAGCTGACGCCGTCGACGACCATGCGGTCCGGCTGCAGCGGATGGCTGACCGTCCAGCCTCGCGCCTCGAACAGCAGCTCGCCGATGCTCGGCTCCCGCTCCGGATAGCGGTGCGTCAGGTCGCGGCCGACCATCCCCTTGATGATCCGATCCTCGGTGATCTCGTCGGCGCGGACGTCCAGCGTCTCGATCGTCCGGCCGTCCCGCAGGATCGTGATCGAGTCGGCCACCTTCATGATCTCATTCAGCTTGTGGGAGATGATGATCGACGTCATGCCCTTTTTCTTGAATTCCAGCAGCAGCCGCAGCAGGTTCTCGCTGTCCTCCTCGTTGAGCGCCGCTGTCGGCTCGTCGAGGATGAGCAGCTTCACGTCCTTGGACAGCGCCTTGGCGATCTCCACGAGCTGCTGCTTGCCGACGCCGAGCGATCCCGCCTCCGTCTGCGGCGAGTCGCCGAGGCCGACCGTCTGCAGCAGCTCCTTCGTGCGGATCGTCGTCTCGTTCCAGTCGATGATGCCCCGGGCCGACCGCTCGTTGCCCAGGAAGATATTTTCTGCAATGGACAGCTGCGGGATGAGCGCCAGCTCCTGATGGATGATGACGATGCCCTGCTGCTCGCTGCCGCGGATCGACCGGAATTCGCAGGCCTTTCCATTAAACAAAATATCTCCCTCGTACGAGCCATGCGGATACACCCCGGAGAGCACTTTCATCAGCGTCGACTTGCCGGCGCCGTTCTCTCCCATCAGGGCGTGGATCTCGCCTTCTTCTACTTTCAGGTTGACATTCTCAAGAGCCTTGACGCCGGGAAAAGCCTTGGTGATCCCGCGCATTTCCAGCAATGCCTCCATCGTTCCCTCACCATGCCTTTCGAAGGATTGGACGGACGGAGTCCCGCAGCACTCCGCCCGCCATGCCCGGATGGCTTACTTCAGCTCATCCTCCGTGTAGTAGCCCGAATCGACCAGCACCTGCTTGTAGTTGTCCTTGTCGACCGAGACCGGCTCCAGCAGATAGGATGGAACGACCTTGACGCCGTTGTCATACGTCTCGGTGTCGTTCACTTCGGCTTCCTTGCCCTCGATGACCGACTCCGCCATCGTCACCGCCACCTTGGCCAGCTCCCTCGTATCCTTGAACACGGTCGACGTCTGCTCCCCGGCGAGGATCGACTTGATCGAGGCCAGCTCGGCATCCTGGCCGCTGATGACCGGCATCGGCTTGTCGGCCGTGCCGTAGCCGACCCCCTTGAGGGAGGAGATGATGCCGATGCTGATGCCGTCATACGGCGAGAGCACCGCGTCCACCGTCTCGTCGGCATAGCTCGCGCTCAGCAGATTGTCCATCCGGGACTGGGCCGTCGCGCCGTCCCAGCGGAGCGTGGCGACCTGCTCCATGCTCGTCTGCTTGCTGCGGACGACGAGCTTGCCGCTGTCGATATGCGGCTGCAGCACCGACATCGCGCCGTCGAAGAAGAAGTAGGCGTTGTTGTCGTCCGGCGATCCGGCGAACAGCTCGATGTTGAACGGACCTTTGCCGTCCTTCAGCCCGAGCTTCTGCTCGATGTAGGACGCTTGCAGGACGCCGACCTTGAAGTTGTCGAACGTGGCGTAATAGGACACATGCTCCGAGTTCTTGATCAGGCGGTCGTAAGCGATGACCTGGATGCTCTGGTCGGCCGCCTTCTGCAGCACGTCCGTCAGCGACTCGCCGTCGATCGCGGCGATGACGAGCACTTTGACGCCCTTCGTCATCATGTTCTCGATCTGGGACACCTGGTTCTCGATGACGTCCTCCGCGTACTGGAGGTCGACGCTGTACCCTTTCTCCTCGAACTGCTTCTTCATGTTGTCTCCGTCCGCGACCCAGCGCTCGGACGATTTTGTCGGCATCGAGACGCCGACCATTCCTTTTTCTCCGCCGCCGGAGCTTCCGCCGTTGCCGGCGTCCGCGCCGCCGTTGCCGCCGGCGTTGCCGCAAGCGGCCAGCAGCAGGATGAGCATCGATGCGACGAGCAGAGAGATCGCCTTTTTCATGTCCATGTCCCCTTTTCGATAGATGGCTGAACGTGCTGGATCTATCGTAGAGCACAGACGCGTAGCGGGTCTTTGCAATGAATTGTCGCGTTTTTATAAAAAACCGACCTCGCGGCAAGCCAAACATCCCCGCGCCTGGAAGCTCGGCTTCCGGACGCGGGGATGCGGGTCGAATCATCTATGGCCGATGGCTCGGCTGAACAGATCCACGAGCTCCTGGCTGAAGCGAATCGGGTCGATCCTGGCCTTGAGCTTGACGTTGAAGCCGTACTCGTCGAGGGCGCCGCGGATCGCGCTCGCCATCGCATCGAGGTCGAAAGCGCCGAACTCCCCTTGCTCTTGCCCGAGCCGCAGGATTCGGCGAAGCTCGTTTTCCAGAGGGTCGTCCTCGTCATCCTGCAGCTTGTAGTAAGGCATGCCGTCCGCCGTCCGGGCATGAAAGACGATCTCGATCAGCGCCGTGCTGCGAGCGGGATTCTCCGCCTGATAGGCGATGCTGGCCTCGATGTACGCCTGCAGCTTTTCTCGGGGACCCGAGGCCGCCGCCGTCCGTTCCAGCACAGAGGAGGACAGGTCTGTCGCCAGCTTCATCAGGGCATAGTCCATCAGATCGTTCTTGTCTCGATAGTGATAGGAAATCAGGGCGGCGCTGATGCCCGCCCGCTTGGCGATCTGAGCCATGCTGGCTCGGATATAGCCGATCTCATCCAGCGTCCGGATCGTCGCCTCGAAAATCTGGGCGCGCCTCGCGTCCGCGATGAACGTCTGCTTCTCCTCCGCGTCTCTTCCTTTCATCCGCTTCTCCTTTTCGCTCGAACTAGGCTTTTCTCCAGTACTGCATGGTTCCTTTGTCCTTGACCGACAAGCCGAGCCTCGCGGCTTCCCGCTTCATTTCCCTCGCAGCATCGGCTTCCTTGCCGCGCAAGGCCAGCTCGCGGGCTTCCAGCAGCGCGTTCAATGCCGGCGTCAAGTCGGGCGCATTCCTCACCCAGAGCCGGTAATGCCCTTCGAACGGGTCTCCTGCGGCAGACCAGGCATATCCATGCCGGATGAAGGCTTGCTCCGCACGAGCGGGATCCGCATCATAGGGCTCGCGAGCGAGCTCGACGCCTGTGCGGCCGACCAGCACGAGCTGCTTGCCTTCGATGAAAGCCGCAGCGACCTCCGATCGAGGGAAGCTCTGAGCCGAATGGCGGATCTTCAAGGTCGCCTCCTCGTCGGAAACCGAGATCGCCAAGCTGTCTTTCATCGCTTCGGACGCGAGCCAGCAGCCTGCGATCAGGCCAAGGGCAGCGGTCAGAAGCACGATCCATTCCTGCTCGATAGAAGCGATGAGCTCCAGCGGCCCCTGCAAAGGAAACCAGGGAAGAGCAGCGGCCCAGCCGGCGATGGCGGGGACGAAATAGCCGAGCGCGATGCCTAGAGCGGGCGGAACGGTCAGCAGGATCCAGCGGTCAGCCGCCGACAGGTGTACGACCGTGATGCTGCCCGCGCCTCGCTGCGCTCCAGATCGTCGAGTCTGCATGCATGCCTTCCTCCTTTTCAATGGTCGGATAGACAATCTGATTGATCAACCTAAATTCTGATCGATTAATCAGATTTTAGCTTATTCTTTGTTTCAGGTCAAGGAAAGAGATGGCCGAAGGCGAATGAAGGGATCGATTCTCCGTTCGAAATCGGCGCTGCGACCGTCAATCTGCCGGAATGACCGCCGGGGCGGCAGATCGCCTGTATCAGGCTCAGCTTCCGGACCCGAGCGCCGAATTCGTCTGGACACGAACGAAGCCCCCGCCGGAGCACGCTCCTGCGGGGGCTTCATTTTTCAGTGGGGCTCGCTATGAGACCAGGCCTATGCCTCGCCTCTTGCGGCTCCGTTCATAATCGTTGAGCAGAGCATCAAGCTCTTGAGACAGGAACAGCACCAATTCGGATCGGAACCCGCACTGCTCGGCGGCTTTGATCATTTCGGAACGCTTCTGTTCGACCGCTTCCAATATCCGGGACACGTTCAGGTCCATGGGCTATCCCCTCCTGCTTCATATATCGGCAGGCGCAGGATGTTTTTCCATATATTATCATCCTATTTTTGACTGAATTTCCTTCTCCGCGAGACGGATGAACGCCTCCAGCTCCATCGTCCCTAGATCGCCTCCGCCCCGGCTGCGCACCGCCGCCCGGCCCGCATCCGCTTCGGCCTCTCCGACGACGAGCATATAGGGAATCTTGGCGAGCTGCGCATCCCGGATGCGGCTGCCGAGCTTCTCGGCGCGGCTGTCCGCATCGGCGCGCAGGCCCGCCTCGGCGAGCCGCTCCCGCATCCGCTCGGCGGCTTCGCGCTGCGCCTCCGATACCGGCAGCACGCGCGCCTGGACTGGCGCGAGCCACAGCGGGAACGCGCCCGCGAAATGCTCCGTCAGGATGCCGAGGAAGCGGTCGATCGAGCCGTAGACGGCCCGATGGATGACGACCGGCCGATGGCGCGCGCCGTCTTCGCCGACATAGCCGAGATCGAATTTCTCCGGTATCTGGAAGTCGAGCTGGATCGTGCCGCATTGCCAGCTGCGCCCGAGCGCGTCGAGCACATGGTAGTCGATCTTCGGCCCGTAAAAGGCTCCGTCGCCTTCGTTCAGCCGGTAGTCCGCCCCGCGCCGCTCCAGCACGTCCCGCAGCGCTCCCTCCGCCTGCTCCCAGAGCTCCGCCGCCCCCATGCTGTCCGCCGGCCTCGTCGACAGCTCCATCCGGTACGAGAAGCCGAGCCGGCCGTACACCTCGTCGATCAGATCCATGACGCGGCCGATCTCCTCGCCGATCTGATCCGGCCGGACGAACAGATGGGCATCGTCCTGGCAGAACGAGCGGACGCGCATCATGCCGCTCAGCGCCCCCGAGAACTCGTGGCGGTGGACCTGGCCGAACTCCGCCAGCCGCAGCGGCAGCTCGCGGTACGAGCGGAGCCGGCTGCCGAAGATGAGCATATGGCCCGGGCAGTTCATCGGCTTGAGCGCGTACGGACTGCCGTCGACGTCGCAGAAGTACATCTGGTCCTTGTAATGGTCCCAGTGGCCCGACTCCTCCCACAGCCTGCGGTTCATCAGCAGCGGCGTGCGCACCTCCTCGTAGCCGCGGCGCAGCTGCAGCCTGCGGGCGAAGTCCTCGAGCGCCGTCCGCACCGCCATGCCGCGCGGCAGATAGAACGGCATGCCCGGCGCTTCCTCCAAGAACAGAAACAGCTGCAGCTCCTTGCCGAGCTTGCGGTGATCGCGCCTGCGCGCTTCCTCCAGCCGCTCCAGATGCTCGCCCAGCTGCGCCTTTTTCCAAAAAGCCGCGCCGTGGATCCGCTGCAGCATCGGCCTCCCGGAGTCGCCCCGCCAGTAGGCGCCTGCGACGCTCATCAGCCGGAATGCCTTGAGCCGGCCCGTCGACGGCAGCAGCGGACCCTCCTCGAGCGCCTCGAAGCCGCCGTGCCCGTAAAACGCGTAGGGGCCGTCGTCCGGGCGCTCCCGCAGCAGCTCCAGCTGCAGCGCCTCGCCTCCCTCCGCCAGCCGCTCCTCCGCCTCCGAGCGGCTCCGCGACATGCGCGTGAACGGCAGATCCTCGGCGACGATGCGCTCCATCTCCTTCTCGATGCGGACGAGCTCTCCCGCGCCGACCGGCGCGGCCAGCCGCGCGTCGCAGCCGAAGCCGTCCTGGCCGGCGAAGCAGCTCCCGATCGTCACAGCGGCATCGCCGTACAGCCGCTTCAGCGCATGCGCCAGCACATGGGCCGCGCTCCGGCGCAGCAGCTCGAGCGCGGCCGGATCGTCCGGCAGGAGCAGCTCCAGCGCGCCGCCGCTCTCGAGCGGCCGGTCGAGGTCGACCAGCCGCCCGTCCAGCCGCGCGGCCGCCGCCTTGGCGCGCAGCCCCGGCCGGATCGTGTCCGCCACGGCCGCGGCGGTCGTGCCGGCCGGGTACCTCCTGACCTGGCCGCTCGGCAGAGCGATGCGGATCTCGCTGCCGCCGGATTCGCCGGCGGACTCGCTGCGGGGCAGCTCGACGGCTGGATCGATTCCGGGGCCGCCTTCGTTTTTCTGCTCTCTGATTTCCATGCGCTTCTCCTCCTTTCTTCGTCTGGGAACAACAAAAAACGCGCTTCATCCCGAGAAGGGACGAGCGCGCTAAGGACCCGTGGTTCCACCCTGATTCGACCTCCGGCACGAGCGGCACGGAAAGTCCTTCATTGGCGTCCGATAGCGGGGACGAGCCGGCAGGCTTACGGCCGCGCGGCACTTGCCGGCAGGTTCAGCGCTGCAGCTATCAGAGGGGTAATCCCGGCATCCGGCACCGAAGAAGCTCGCAGCGTGCGCTTCTCTCTCTGGGCGGCCCGCGAAGGGGATCCTGTCTCTGGTCATGGCTCACTGAAGAATGAGATTGGAGCCTATCTTACCCGCTCGGAGGCGGGCAAGTCAAGACGCTTTTTCGGCAAAGGCGATTTCGGACCCCCGTCCTCGTGCCGCTTCCTTGCAGCTCCCTTGCAGCTCCCGCGCCCTTCCTACGCCCCTCCCGTGCCGCCCGTCAAACGCCGCCCTCCCGCAGATCGCCAGCCTTCAGCGCCATCTGCAGCAGCAGCTTCGTCTCCGGATCGTCGAGCCGCAGGCCAAGCTCGGCCTTGAGCTTGTCCAGCCGGTAGACGATCGTGTTGTAGTGGACGAACATGCGGTCGGCCGTCTCCTTGGCGTTGCAGTTGCAGGCGAAATAAACGCGAAGCGTCTTCAGCAGCGCGCCCTGCTGCCTGCCGTCCAGCGCCAGCAGCGGCTCCAGGTACAGCCGGCAAAATTCCTCCAGCTCCTCGCTCCCCTGCAGGCGGAACAGCAGGAGGTAGACGCCGAGCTCGCCGTAGGACACGGCGGCGGACTCCAGCCCGCAGGCGCGGCGGACCTGAGCGGTCCGTCCCGCTTCGCGATAGCTGCGGGCGACCTCCGAGCGGCTGCTCGCCGGACGCCCGAAGCATAGCGCGAAGCGGCCGGGCGCGGCCGCCTCCAGCCGGCGGAGCGCCTCGCTCGCCGAAGCCTCCTCCTGCTGTGGCGACGGCAATCCGCCTTCAAAGGCGTCCAGCACGGCGAGCGCTCCTTCCAGCACAGTCCAGCGCAGCGCGCCGGAGCCGCCGCCCGCGCTGCGGTTCAGCTCTCGCGCCAGCTCCGTCAGCTGCGCTTCGCCGCCGGCGGCCGCGGCCGGTCCCGTTTCCCGCGGCACGGCGATCCCGACACGGTAGGCATCCGGCTCAAGCAGCTTCCAGCCGCAAGCTTCGGCGCGCAGGCGCAGGTCGCTCTCGGACAGGATGCGTCCGGCGATCCAGTCCTGCAGGAACTGGTCGAGGTACTTGCTCTCGATGCTCTCCCGCGCCCTCCGATTGGCCAGCTCGAAGCCGAGCAGCCTCGCCGCCCAGCTGATCGTCAGCGAATCGACGACGCCGAGCTCTCCGTCCTGCTCCAGCACGAGCAGCCAGGCGCGCCCTCCTCCCGCACCCTCGATCGGCACCGCATGCACGCGCGGCACGGTCCCGCTCCAAGCCGCCGCCTCGCTCGGCGGCCGGCCTGCCGCCAGCTCCAGCCAGAGGCGGGGCTCGAACGGTCCTCCCAGCCGGTCCGCGCCCGGCGACAGCAGCGCCGGCTGCGAAGAGCCTTCCGCCAGCACGGCCGGATGCCGCACCATCGCCTCCAGATGGCGCAAGAAGGCAGGAAGCCCGTCCCCGTGCAGAAGCACTTGGGACAGGCGCTGGACGCGTCCTTGCAAAATCGTCAGATCCTTGGACTCCGAGACGAGCACGCGCTCCATCACCTCGCGCACGACATCGGAGAACGTCGTCGCCGGCGGCAGCTCGATCAGCGGCATGCCGTGCCGCTCCGCCGCCTCGACCGCCGAGGCCGGCACCTCGTCGACGAAGCGCTTCGTCTTGATCCCGAGCGCGGCCACGCCCTTGCGCGCCAGCTGCGCGACCAGCTCGGCCAGCACCTCGGGCTGATCCTTGAACGGATAGCCGGTCGTCATGAGCAGCTCGCCCGGGCGCACCCAGTCGATGACGTCCGGCACCTCCATCACGTTGACCCGCGTCACTTCCCGCTCCAGCCCCGCCGCTCCGCCAAGCAGCGCGGCTCCTTGCAGATTCGGAATGTCGAACACGTCCTTGACCTTGAACGGCTCCAGCCTCAATCCGTCCATGCGCTTCCCTCCTTCCAGCATCTTGCCCGAAAGCCGATACGGGGCTGCGGCGGACCGGGCTCCCGGTCCGCTCAGCCTCCCGCGCGCAGCACCCGCTCCACCTCGTCCGTCTCTGCCGTCCAGCCGAAGATCGCCCCCTGCTGCACGAGCATGCGCAGCGCGGAGCGGTGATCCTCCGGATCGAACGCGGCGCTCGCATCCGCGACGACGACGCATTCGTACCCGCGGTCGTTGGCCTCCCGCACCGTCGTATGGACGCATACATGCGTCGTGACGCCGCAGACGATCAAGCTGCGGACGCCGAGCCGCCGCAGCTCCGCCTCCAGCGAGGTCGCATAAAACGCGCCTTTGCCGGGCTTGTCGATCACGATCTCAACCGGCAGCGGAGCGAGCTCGGGCACGATGCCGTGCCCGAGCTCGCCGCGGATCAGGATGCGCCCCATCGGCCCCTCGTCGCCGATGCCCGCGCCCTGGCGGCGGCTGCGCTGCAGCTTGGAGGGCGGACAGTCGCTCAGATCCGGCAGATGGCCCTCCCGCGTATGGACGACCGGCATGCCCGTGCCTCTGGCGGCGGCGAGCAGGCGGGCGATCGCCGGGATGATCGCCCTCGCCGGGGCGATGTCGTTGCCGAGCCGCTCGCCGAAGCCGCCCGGCGCGCAGAAGTCGTTCTGCATGTCGATGACGAGCAGCGCCGTCCGCTCCGGCTCGAAGCGGAACGGGTACGGAAGCGCTCCGGCCAGCTCGCGGCTCATGCTCCGTCCTCTCCGCGCCGAGGCGGCGCTGCCTCCGCCCCCGGAGGTCCGGGGACGTCGACGAGCGTCGTGCCGAAAAAGCGGTTCGGCGGCGGGGACGGCTCGACCGGCAGGAACACGCTGATCTGCTCGGAAGGCTCGTGCCCGGCATTGAACACCGAGTGCACGACGCCCGCGGGCACCTGGAACGTATCGCCCGCCCGGCATTCGGTCCACTGGCCGTTGCAGAGCAGCTTCACCTGGCCCTTGGTGATGTGGATCAGCTCCGCGACATCGTGATGATGAGGCAGCACCGCGCCGCCGACGCCGATCTTCTCCCAGAGCACGGAGCTGGCCCGGATGCCGAGCCGGTCGGCGTCCGCCGCCGAGCAGATCTCCCGGTGGTACAGCTCGGGATGATGCGGCATCCGGTCCCACTCCATGCCGGACTCGCGCAGCACGACCGTGCCCGCCGGCACAGCCGCTTCTGCAGCTTTTCCTCCCGCGGCCGCGGCCGTGCCCGCCCCGGACTCCTCCGCCTGCATGGCTCTCCTCGTCGGCTCCGTCATCGCGCCGCGCCTCCCTTCGCTCCGCCATATCGCCGCTCCGGCGGCGGGAACCCCTCGCTCGTGCCGTCCTTGATGAGCACCTCATCCTCCCAAGGCAGCCGGTAGCGGCCGGCGGCGAGATCATGCATGTAGGTGTACGGACAGTCGCCTGCGCCGCCCTGCACCGCGACGTAGCCGCGATGGCCGAGCTGGTACAGGTTGTTCTCCACGCCCCAGATGCGGCGCGCCTCGCGGACGAGCGACGGCCGCACCTCGCCGGCCACGATCTCGTCGGGCCGTCCGCCGCCGTGGACGAGCGTCATGCCGTCGAAGCCGACGATCATCGCCTCGCCCATCGAGTCGAAGACGCCGTCGCTGCCACTCAGGCAGACCGAGGCGGTGTACATCAGGTTGCAAAAGGCGTTCGCCTGGTTCGTCACCTGCCATGCATGGCGGATCGGAGCCGTATAGCCGGCCGTGCGCAGCATGATGTCCGCACCGAGATAGGCGCATTCGCGCGCCATTTCCGGGAACATGCCGTCATGGCAGATGACGAGCGCCAACCGGCTGCCGTTCGGCCCGTCGCACATCGGGATGCCGAGATCGCCCGGCTCCCACGGCTCCACCGGCACCCACGGATGCAGCTTGCGGTACTTCAGCCGGATTCCGCCTTCGTCGTCGATGATGAGCCCCGTGTTGTACGGATTGCCGTCCGGATTGAGCTCCATGATGCTGAAGCAGCCCCAGATGCGATGCTCGCGGCAGGCCTCCCGCCACAGCTCGACCTCCGGCCCGTCGACCCGGCACATGAGCGCCGGATCGGTATTCATCGATAGGCCATGCAGCGAATATTCGGGAAATACGATCAGATCCATCGAGCGCGAGCCCTTCCGCGCCTTGGCCGTCATCTCCGCGATGCGCCTCGCCTGCGCCGCCAGCTGCTCCGGCGTCTCGACGGCCGGCAGCTGCAGCTGCGCGAGGCCGATGACGACGCCGTCCGGCGATTTGTTCAAGCCGCCCAGTCCGTTCATAGTCGTTCCCTCCTCATTGCGGAATGCTGCCGACGACGCCTTCGACCAGATAGTCCATCGCCTCGAGCTCGTCGGTCGTCGGCGCCTGTCCGGCGGCGATCCGCTCCTGGCCGCTCTGGTCCTTGACCGGACCGGCGAACGGATGCAGCGTGCCGTCCACGATCTCCTGCTTCCTTTCCTCCACGAATGCTTTCACCTCGTCCGGCACTGCCGAGCCGAACGTGCTCAGCCGCACGACGTCGTCCTTCAACATGCCGCGGTATTTGCCGTCATAAACGCTGCCCTTGAAGCCGCCGTCCGCCGCCGTCCGCACCATGTCGACGAACAGGTCCGGCCAGTTCCACTCGGAGCCCGTCAGCCAGCCCTTCGGCGCGAGCGCCGAGGAGTCCGCATGATAGCCGACCGTCATCGCGCCGCGGCGCTCCGCCGCTTCGACGATCGTCTTGCTGCAGTCCTGATGCTGGCTGATGACGTCCGCGCCGCCGTCAAGCAGCGAGTTGACCGCATTGGCCTGCTGGCCGGGATCGCACCAGCTGCCGGTGAACACGACGCTCGTCGTCGCGTCGGGATTGACCGACTTCGCGCCGAGCTCGAACGCGTTGACGTTGAGCAGCACCTGCGGGATCGGCACGGAGACGATGTAGCCGAGCTTGCCAGTCTTGCTCATCTTGCCCGCCGTCACGCCGGCGAGGTAGACCGGCTCCCAGATCGTGCCGAAGTAGGTGCCGAGGTTGGCGGCGGTCTTGAGCCCGCCCTGATGGTAGAAGGCGACGTCCGGATGGCGCTTGGCGACGTTCAGCGCCGGCTCCAGATGGCCGTACGAGGTCGGGAAGATGATCTTCGCCCCGTCCTTGATCATCTGCTCCATGACGCGCTCGGCTTCCGCCGTCTCCGGCACGTTCTCCGAGCGCAGCACCTTGAGGTCAGGGAAGGCCTTCTCCACCGCCTGGCTGCCGAGATAGGCGGCCTGGTTGTAGCCGTAATCGTCCTTCGTGCCGACAAAGATGAAGCCGACCGCGCTGCCGCCGCTGCCGGGAGCTGCCGAGCCCTCCGCGCCCGCTTCCGCCGTGCCGCTGTTCGCGCCGCCGGAGCTGCCGCCCGACCCGGGCTGGCTGCAGCCGGCGACGAATACGATGACTGCCAGCAGGGCGGCGATGATGCCGGTGAGGCTTGACTTGCTGGATGACAGTTTCATGGAATTTCCCTCCGCTTATCCTGATTTTTTCTCTGTAAAGGGGACTTGCCGACTTGCCGCCGCCGCCGGACCCTGGTCGGAACGGCCGGAACCGGATGTCAGCCGCCGGGATCGCCGGCCAGCACTCTGCCGAGCGCCTCCGGCGTGCGGCTCAGCTTGCGTCGCTCCACGAGCAGCAGCGCCGCCAGCGTGAGCAGATACGGGAACATGAACAGGAAGAACGGAGAGATCGCCCAGCCCTGCTGCTGCACCGTCAGCTGCAGCGCCTGCGCCGCGCCGAACAGGTACGCGCCGAGCATCGCCCGCTGCGGCTTCCAGGAGGCGAAGATGACGAGCGCCACCGCGACGACGCCGCGCCCGGCCGTCATGTTCTCGACCCAGCTGTGCGTATAGGCGATCGACAGCTGCGCGCCGCCGAGTCCGGCGAGGAATCCGCCCGCCAGCACGGCGCAGGCCCGGATGAGGCGCGGGTTCAGGCCGCTGGCGAACAGCACGTCCTCGCGCTCGCCCGCCGTCCGCACCATGATGCCGAGCCGCGTGCGGAACAGCAGGTACCAGATCGCCGGCACGAGCAGCACCGAGAGGTAGGTGAGCGGATCGTGGTTGAACAGGATGCCTCCGACGAACGGGATGTCGGACAGCAGCGGGATCGGCACCGGGTTGAAGCCGACGATCTGCGAGCTGACGAAGTCCCGGCCGAAAAACGAGGTCAGTCCGATGCCGAAGAACATGATCGCCAGGCCGGTCGCCAGCTGGTTGGCGCCGAAGCCGACGACGAGCACGGCGTGCAGGAGCGAGAGCAGCAGTCCGCAGCCGCCGCCTGCGAGCGCGCCGAGCCACGGATTGCCGGTCCAGACGGTGACGGCGAAGCCGCCGAGCGCTCCGGCGAGCATCGAGCCCTCGGTGCCGAGATTGATGACGCCGGCCCGTTCGGAGATGAGCTCGCCCTGGCTGGCGAGCATGACGGAGGTTCCGGAGCGGACCGCCCCGGTGAGAATGTCCGCGATCATGTCAGCCTCTCCTCCTTTTGCCGCCGAGAATGAAGAACAGCACGAGTCCCATCAGAATCGTCACGGCCGAGGCCGGAAGGCCCGAGCCGATCTCCAGCGTATTGCCGGCGACGCTGATCATGCCGAGCACGAACGCCGTCAGCAGCAGCCGCAGCGGATGGTTCCACGCCATCATCGCCGCGAGAAAGCCGAGGTAGCCGAAGTTCGCGCCGGTCGTCGCGCGCAGCCGGCCCTCGATGCCGGCGATCTCGATCATGCCGGCGATGCCGGCGATCGCGCCGGCTGCGATCAGCACCCAGAAGTACATGCGGCCGATGCGCATCCCGGCCCTCTCCGCCGCCAGCCGGTTGCTGCCGAGCACGCGGATGCGGTAGCCGAGCCGCGTGCGGGCCAGGACGAACCAGACGATCGCCGCGATGGCGGCGGCGATGACGAAGCCGACATGCAGCCGCGTGCCGTCGAAGATCGGCAGGCGCAGCGTCGGCGCGATCTCCGGGGAGAACGGCCAGTTGAACGATTCGGGATCCTTGAGCGGACCGTGGACGAAAAAGCCGACGAGGAACACCGCCACATAGTTTAGCAGCACGCTCGTGATCGTCTCGTTGAGCCGGCCCTTGACCTTGAGCAGCGCGATCGCCAGCCCCCACAGCGCGCCGCCGAGCGCGCCGGCCAGCAGCATCGCCGGAATGCCGATCCAGGCGGGCAGGCCGCCGAGGTAAAAGACGCCGAACCAGGCGGCGAACAACGCGCCGACCGCCAGCTGGCCCTCGCCGCCGACGTTGACGAGGCCGGCCTTGGCCGGCAGCGCGGCGGCGAGGCCGGTGAGCACGAACGGCGTCGCCTTCAGCAGCACCTCGCCGAAGCCGTACAAGTCGCCGAACGTCGACACGAGCATCGAGCCGTACAGCTCCAGCGGATCGACGCCGTATGCCAGCAGGAACAGGCCGAACAAAGCGAAGGGAATGGCCAGCACGAGCAGCTGGCGCAGCCAGGAGAGGAGGCGTTTTGCCGCGGCGGATCTGGCGCCCGCAGGAGCGGCGACGCTCGGGGAAGGGTTCAGGCTCATGCGGATTCTCCTTTCAGCATCAGGCGGCCGATGCCGGCCTGATCGATCTCCTCCGGCCGGTACGGCCCGAGCAGCCGCTTGCCGGCGAGCACGACGAGCCGGTCGGACAGCTTGAACAGCTCGTCGAGATCCTCCGAGAGGAGCAGCACCGCCGCCCCCTGCGCGGCTGCTTCGAGCAGCTGGCGCTGGACGGTGTAGGCGGTGCCGATGTCGAGCCCGCGGCTCGGATAGCTGACGATGAGGATGCCGGGACGGCGGATGAGCGCCCGCGCCAGCACCATCCGCTGGATGTTGCCGCCGGACAGCGTCTCGGCGCGGCGGTCCGGCGCGGCGACCGACAGCGCGGCCGCCTCGGGACTAGCCGTCAGCTCGGCGCGCAGGCGGCTCCAGTCGACGCCGAGCCCTTTTGGATAGAGGGGATAGCCGTCCAGCGCCATATGCTCGAGGATCGTGAAGCCGGGCACGACCGACTCCTTGACCGGATCCTCGGAGACGAGCGTCACTCCCGCCTCGATGAAGCTCCGCACGCCGGGCTTCATCGGCTTGCCGCCGATCTCGAGCGTGCCCGAGGCGAGCGGCCGCAGGCCGAACAGCGCTTCCGCCAGCTCCCGCTGGCCGCTGCCCGAGATGCCGGCGACGCCGGTGATGCGGCCCGCAGGCAAGTCGAGGTCGAACGCTTCCAGCGCCAGCTCGCCGTGGTCGCCGCGGATCGAGGCGCCGCGCACGGCCATCGCGGCAGGCGCTTCGTCCGGACCGCCGGCGGTCCGGGACACCGCCTTCAGCGTCTTGTCCCCCATCATCGCGGCGATCAGCCGCTCGCCGGCCAGCTCCTCGCCCTGTCCGGCGCGGAAGACGATCTCGCCCGACCGCAGCACCGTCGCCTCGTCGGCGACGGCGAGCACCTCGTTGATCTTGTGCGTGATGAGCAGGATGCCGTAGCCGTCCTCCCGCAGCCGCCGCAGCATGTCCAGGAACGCCCCGACCTCCTGCGGCACGAGCACGCTCGTCGGCTCGTCGAAGATGATGATCCGCGTGCCCGGCATGAGCAGCACCTTGACGATCTCGAGCCGCTGCCGCTGCCCGAGGTCGAGCTCCCAGACGGACGCGTCGGGATCGACGGCCAGTCCGTATTTGGCGGATACGTCGACGATGCGGCGCCGCAGCTGCCTGCGCCGCAGCCCCCATCCCTTCTCCACCGCGAGCGCGATGTTGTCGAGCACCGTCAGCGCCGGCACGACGCGGAAGTCCTGGAACACCATCCCGACTCCCTGCGCCCTTGCCTTCGCAGGCGGATGAAGCTCGGCCGGCCGGCCGTCGATCTCGACGCTTCCCTCGTCGGGCTTGTAGACGCCGTACAGCATCTTCATCAGCGTGCTCTTGCCGGCCCCGTTCTCGCCGAGGATGGCGTGGATGCTCCCTTTCCGGACGTCAAGGTCGATGGAACGGTTGGCGGTCAGCGAGCCGAAGCGCTTGGTCAAGCCGCGCACGCTCAGCAGCGGTTCTGTCAGCAGGTTCTCTCTCTCCATCCGGCCTTCCCCCCTTGTTCGTTAAGTGAGGTTATCTAACATAAATCGAATTGGTTTGATTATAGCGCACGTTCCCGAAAAAATCTTTATCAGAACCTTCCAAAAGAAAGATCGTTGATTTGTCAGAAGGCTCTATATCTATCATAAATATGACATCTTAGGGCTGAGCCGAGGCGGCTGCCGGGGCTCTCGCCTCGACAGATCGATCGCGCCCGTGCGGGTCGGTGGGGCGCGGCGGCCGCCTCAGCGGGCGGCCTGCTCCAGCGCCGTCCTCCAGCCTCCGCTCGCCGAGATGTCCTCCGCCCGCTCCAGCAGGACGCCTTCGCAAAGGAAGCCGGAAACAAGCGAGCCGTCCTCCAGCCTCACCTTTCCGAAGCCGAGCGGCTGCGGGATCGCCTCGACGAAGGCGCCAAGCCGGGACAGAGGCATGCTCCACAGCTCCAGGGCGATCGGCGATCCGCCCGCTTCGACGCGCACGAGCCCGGGCTTGGCCGGCTCGCCCGGCAGCCGCAGCAGCCGGTAGCATGGAGCCGTCCGCGCCTCGCGCAGGAAGCGCGCTCCATGGCCGAGCATCTGCGGCTCCAGCGGCATCCCGCGCATATGCAGGCCGCAGACGGCGATGACCGCTTCGGGAGCGGATGCCGGTTCCTCCGCGGACGGAGCGGCCGGCTGGAACGAGCCGGCAGCGTCGGGGCTCGCTGGCGGCGAGATGCCGGCGAATGCCGCGGCCTGCGCCAGCTTCTGCGAGCCGGCAGCGTCGGGGACTGTCGCCGTTGACTCGCGTTCGTCGAATGCCGCGGCTGCGCCGAACAGCAGCCCCTCCTCGTCCGCCGCGGCGAACAGCGTGATGCCGAACGGCAGCTCCCTCGCCGCCGCCCCGGCCGGCAGCGCCAGCGCTCCGAGCCCGAGCAGATTGCAGTGGTTCGTCCAGCGTCCCATCGCCGAATTGGCGCCGAGCGGATCCGCTCCGACCTGCTCGCGCGTCCAGGTGCCGCCTGCGGTCGGCAGCGCCAGCACCGCCCCGCGCAGGAGCTGCGACGATTCCAGGCGCAGCTCCTGCAGCCGGTGCAGCGCCCGGAACAGCGCCGCCGCGTCGTAGCCGCGCTCCTCGCCGGAGCGCAGCACCGATTCGGTCACCGGCAGCGCGCTGCCGGGATGACGGTCGAGGAAGCCGCCGAGCGACGCTCGCCGCTCCTCCACGTACGGCCCTTCGTACAGCAGCGCCGCCGCTTCCTCCAGCGGCTGCAGGCGGATGCGGCGCACGGGCAGCCCGAGGCTCCCCAGCCTGCGCTCCGCGACCTTCCAGGCCTCCTCGTACTCGGCTGCAAAAGGACCGAAAAACGCCAGCGGATCGTCCGGCAGCAGCAGCTCGCTGGGCAGCGCCGGCTCCGGCGCAGGTCGCGCGGCGCTCCACGGATCGCCGGGCTCGAGGCCGCGCGCGATGCGGTCGATCTCCGCCGTCTCGGTCCAGTCGGCGGCGAACACGCTGACGCAGTCCAGGCTCGCGCAGGCCGGCACGACGCCGCGCGTCGGCCATGCGCCCGGAGCCGCCTTGTAGCCGGCGATGCCGTTGAGGGCAGCCGGCACGCGCCCCGATCCCGCCGTGTCGGTGCCCAGCGCGAAAACGGCATGCCCGCGGGCGACCGCGACCGCGGATCCGGAGCTCGAGCCGCCGCTGATCAGCTCCGGGCGCAGCGCGTTGGCCGTCTCGCCATACGGGCTGCGCGTGCCGACGAGGCCCGTCGCGAACTGATCCAGATTCGTCTTGCCGATCGGCACCGCTCCCGCCTCCACGAGCCGCCGGACGACGGCCGCATGCTCCACCGGCGCGTAGGCGTAGTCCGGACAAGCCGCCGTCGTGAGCATGCCCGCGACATCAATGTTGTCCTTGACCGCGAACGGAATGCCCCACAGCGGGCATGCGTCCGGATCGAGCTCCTCCAGCCTGCGCAAGCAAGGGCGCAGCCTCTCCATCGTCGGCGGCGTGATCCAGATGTTCCAGGATGCCTCGGCCGCCGCTTTTTCGCACAGCTCGCGCATCACTTCCTCCGGCGTCGTCCTCCCGCTCCGATACGCCTCGCGCAGCGACGCGATCGTCCACGCCCGGCTCATCGCGCCGTCTCCGCCAGACGCCGCAGCTCCGCGACGACTGCCGCCGAGTCCGATACGGCGCCGAACACGCCTCCCTGCATCTGCACCATCCGCAGCGCCGCCTCGTGGTTGCCGCTGTCGGTCGCTCCCGTCGCATCCTCGAGAATCAGGCATTCGTAGCCGCGGTCGTTCGCCTCGCGCATCGTCGTATGCACGCAGACGTCAGTCGTGATGCCGGTCAGGATCAGGTTGCGGATGCCGCGGACGCGCAGCAGCAGGTCGAGGTCCGTCGCATAAAAGCTGCCCTTGCCCGGCTTGTCGATCACGATCTCGCCCGGCTCCGGACGCAGCTCGTCGATGATGTCCCAGCCCTTCTCGCCGCGGATGAGGATGCGTCCCGCCGGTCCCTCGGAGCCGATCTCGGCTCCGATCGCCGCGCTGCGCCAGCGCTTGTTCGCCGGCAGGTCCGACAGATCGGGGCGATGCCCCTCCCGCGTATGGATGACCGTGAAGCCGGGCAGCGCGCGCGCCGCATCCAGCAGGGCGCGGATCGGACCGATCGCGCGGCGGGTGAGCGACAGGTCGTAGCCCATCCGGTCCACGTAGCCTCCCGGTCCGCAGAAGTCGGTCTGCATGTCGATGACCAGCAGCGCCGTATTGTCCGCCCGCAGGTCGCCGTCGTAAGGGTAAGCGTAAGGTTTCGCTTGGATCGTCATCGAAAATCACCTTGTCCTCTCTTGCTTTTCTAGGTTATGTCACATTATATAACATGAAGAGAGAGCGGTCATTGGCGTTCGTTGCCAAAAGGAGAGATTCAGGATTAGGAACCGACCCTAAACCGGCGTAGCGCCGATCCATTTTCCATGCATGCGCAAGTCAGTCGGCCGTCTCCGGGTTTCAAACGAAGCGCTTCCGACGAGGACTTTGCTCAAAAAAACGCGCTTCCTCCCGAGAAGGGAAGAGCGCGCCTTGTCTATTCTTCATATCCGATTACTTTTCCTCGCACGGCCGAAATGGGAAGCGGTCCAAAAAGCTGGCTGTCGATGCTTCTCCACCACGTATCGCCCAATACGAAAACGTGATCGGGCGGGACCTCGATCTCGTCCAGGTTCGCCGTCTCGAGCTCCTGCCCTCTGGATTGCTCTTGGCCGTAAAAAGCTTCCAGCTTTTTGCCGTCAATGTAGATCCGGCCCTTATCAATCTTCACTTTTTCTTTGGGGAGGCCGATGACTCGAGCCAGGTTGAATTCGGCCGGCTTCAAGTTTGGATTGAAGTCATGCTTGAACTCAGGCGTCTTGAAATAAACGACATCCCCGCGGGACAGAGATCCGTCGGCCGCATCATTCGGATCTACCACCAGGCCTCCTACGATCGCGGAATCATACTCATGATTCCCCCGATCCATGCTGTCGGATCGATGTTCGATCACGAACATGCCGCTCTCGACATCCACTTTTACAGGCGTTGATGGCGTGGTCTCATCCTTGACCGATCGGCCATTTTCGGAAGCTGAGCATGCGGAAATAAAAGAGAGGCAAGCCAGCAGAAGGACGAAACGGGCTGTTTTCATGAAAGGAGTCCTCGCTTGTTCAATGGTTAGGTCAGCGACTACGGGATCGCGATTCTCATGTTCCTTCAATTGTATGATTTATACAGAAAAATCCAATATGTCCAATGAACGATTTTCTTGTTGCCTAACTCGGCTTTAAAATACGGCTGTCCCTCCGCCATTTCCGTCAATTCGTTTGAAACCCGATGCCGAACGTTGATAGACTATCCTAAAGGAGAGGATGAGAAGCATGCCAACCATGATCTGCCTGCACGGCCTGACGCCGGAGCAGGAAGCGCGCGTGCGCGAGGCCGCGCCGGGCTGGAACATCGTATTCGGCCGCCCCAAGGAGCTGGACGACAAGCTGTTCCGCGAGGCGGAGGTCATCTGCGGATGGAGCCCCGCCATCGAGAAGGAGTCTCTTGGAGAGGGCGGCTCCCTCAAGTGGCTGCAATCGTGGTCCGCGGGCGTGGACAAGATGCCGCTGGGCAAGCTGGAGCAGGCCGGCGTCATCCTGACGACGGCGAGCGGCGTGCATCCGGTGCCGATGTCCGAGACGGCGCTGGCGATGATGCTCGCCTTCTCGCGCGGCCTGCACCATTCGGTGCGCAGCCAGCTCCGGGGCAAATGGGAGCCGCGCGAGCCATACGCGGAGCTGAATGGAGCGACGCTCGCGATCATCGGAGCGGGCGAGATCGGCACCGAGCTCGGCCGGCTCGGCCAGGCGCTCGGCATGCGCACGATCGGCGTGCGCCGCACGGCGCGGCCGACGCCGCACATGGAAGAGACGATGGCCATCGAGCAGCTGCATGACGCGCTCGCCCGCGCCGACTATGTCGTGAACGTCCTGCCGCACACGCCGGACACGGAGCGCGTTTTTGGCGCCGCCGAGTTCGCCGCGATGAAGGACAGCGCCGTGTTCGTCAACATCGGCCGCGGCGTGTCCGTCGATACGGATGCGCTCGTCGAGGCGCTGCGCAGCGGCGCGATCGGCGGAGCCGGTCTGGACGTGACCGATCCCGAGCCGCTGCCGGAAGGCCATCCGCTGTGGGCGATGGAGCAGGTCATCATCACGCCGCATATGGGCGGCAGCTCCGAGCGCTACAAGGAACGCGTCACCGAGCTGTTCGTCCGCAACCTCAAGAGCTACCTGGCGGACGGCCGCCCGGCCCGCAACATCGTCGACTACGAGCGGGGGTACTGAGTCCTTCGCGCGCAGCTCGTCGACTACGAGCGAGGGTACTGGGCCCTTCGCGCAGCTCGTCGACTGCTGCGCGAACTGTTTTCATATGCGAAGAGGACTAGGCAAGGGGCGGTCAAACCGGCAAAATGCCGCCAGGCATCGCCAAGCGAGCAAAGGGACAAGAGCGGAGCCTGACTCCGTCCTTGTCCCTTTTTCCTGCCTGTCGCCGCGAACCCGGGGGCGAGCCAGAGTTGCTCGGTTTTTCCGCGCATCTCCCTCCGTTCCGACGCCTGCGCGCCCGCGTTGCTCGGTTTTTCCGCGCAACTATCTCCGTCCTGCTGCCTGCGAGCCCGAGTTGCTCAGTTTTTCCGCGCAACTCCCTCCGTTCCGACGCCTGCGCGAGTTAAGTCCATATAATTGTGTAAAATGCTCCTGACCATAAAAAGGAAAGTCATGGCAGGGACTCTCGGTTAGAATGGAAGTTGTCGAGACCA
>NZ_AULW01000064.1 GCF_000422485.1 Paenibacillus pasadenensis DSM 19293 | reverse complement strand
AGCGCCTGAACGGGGAGATCCGCAGGCGCGAGACGGTCATCCGCATCTTTCCCAATCGCGCTTCCGTCCTTCGCCTCATCGGAGCCATGCTCATGGAAGAGAACGAGTACTGGATGACGAAGAAGCCGTACATGGACATGACGGACTTCAAGGCGTGGAAGAAGCAGAAAGCCACTCAGGGCGCCGGCTCGGAGGAGCAGGAAACCAGCACCACCATGACGGAAGCGACGGACAGCCTTTAAACCCGATTCCATTTTCTACCGAGAAGTGTTTTTACACACAATTATGGACTTGACCGGAAACGGGCGGAGTTGCGCGGAAAAACCGAGTAACTCGGACGTGCAGCGGGAGAAACGGCGGAGTTGCGCGGAAAAACCGAGCAACTCGGGTGTGCAGCAAGGGAAACGGGCGGAGTTGCGCGGAAAAACCGAGCAACTCGGCGCGAGCAAGTCGAAAAAATCGAGTTGCGGGCTGGCCGGAGGCCCGATAACGAAGGGCTCGGGGGTGAGGAGAGCCAAACGGCGTGCAATCGGATTGCGGCTGGCAAGCGAAGCGGCAGCCGATGGGGAACCGGAGAGCGAAGCGGACGGGGGCTCGTGGAGAAGCGGCAGCGGTTCCCTTGGAGGCCGGAACGAGTTCCCGCTCCGCGAAGCGGGTGCCGGTTTCGGAGCCAGCTCTGCCGTACAAGCGCCTCCGGTTTCGGAGCCAGCTCCGCCGTACAAGCGCCTCCGGTTTCGGAGCCGGCTCCGCCGTACAAGCGCCTCGGTTTCGGAGCCGGCTCCGCCGTACAAGCGCCTCCGGTTACAGTGCCAGCTCCGCCAGGCAAGCGCTGCCGGTGACGATGCCCGCTCCACGACGCGCGAGCCGGTCCATGCCGGGGCAAATCTGCCCCCGGCTGTTTGCTTTTCAAGCCGTCCTCATGCGGCGTGCGGCCTATGCACCCCTCCCGCCAGCCGCGCATAGGCTACAGCACAGAACGTTCGAACCCAAGGGAGGCTATCTGACATGAATCGAAAGGCGATCGCGGGGCTGATGCTGGCGGCTGCGCTGGCGATGGCGGCGCTGCCCGGATGCGGCGCCGGGAAGGAAGAGGCGGTCAAGGTGCGCATCGGCGAGGTGACCCGCTCGGTCTTCTACGCTCCGCAGTACGTGGCGCTGGCCGAAGGCTTTTTCAAGGAAGAGGGGCTGGACGTCGAGCTGCAGACGACGGCCGGCGGCGACAAGACGATGACGGCGCTGCTGTCCGGCGGCGTCGACGTGGCGCTGGTCGGTCCGGAGACGTCGATCTACGTCTACCAGCAAGGCGCGGACGATCCGGTCCTGAGCTTCGCCCAAGTGACGCAGACGGACGGCACCTTCCTCGTGTCCCGCTCGGGCAAGCCGCTTGACTGGAACGACCTCAAGGGAGCGAAATTCCTCGGTCAGCGCAAAGGCGGCATGCCGCAAATGGCCGGCGAGTTCGCGCTCAAGAAGCATGGGATCGATCCGCACGCGGATCTCGATCTGATCCAGAACATCGACTTCGCCAACATCACGGCCGCCTACGCCTCCGGCACCGGCGACTACGTGCAGCTGTTCGAGCCGCAGGCGTCGATGATCGAGCAGGAAGGCAAGGGCAAGGTCGTCGCCTCGTTCGGGGTGGAGAGCGGCAAGCTGCCATATACGGCATTCATGAGCAAGCAGAGCTATATCGAGAAGAACGCCGATACGGTGCAGAAGTTCACGGACGCGCTGCAGAAGGCGCAGACCTGGGTGAAGGAGCATAGCGCCGAGGACATCGCGGACGCTGTCGGCACGTATTTCCCGAATACCGACAAAGCGATCCTCGTCTCCTCGATCGACCGCTACAAGCAGCAAGGCTCCTATGCCGAGAACCCGATCATCGACGAGCAGGAATGGAACAATCTGCTCGACGTCATGACGTCGGCAGGCGAGCTCAAGGAGCGCGCGGAGCATGGCAAGCTGGTCGACAACTCCTTCGCGGAGAAGGCCGGCAAGTAGAGCGCCGAGAGGGCGGCGGGAGAGGAGGAAGCGGATGGCGGAGAGAAGCGTTATGCTGGAGCTGCGCTCGGTGTCGCATGTGTATGTCGGCCGGCAAGGCGCGTCGCTGGCGGTGGAGGAGCTCAGCCTGGCCGTCGGGCGCGGCGAGTTCGTCAGCCTCGTCGGGCCGAGCGGCTGCGGCAAGACGACCGTGCTCAGCCTGCTCGCAGGGCTGCTGCGGCCGGCGTCCGGAGAGGTGCGGGTAGGCGGCCGGGAGGTCGAGAAGCCTTCCGCCAAGGTCGGCTACATGCTGCAGCAGGACTGCCTGCTGCCGTGGCGCACGATTCTCGACAATGCCGCGCTCGGCCTCGAGATCGGAGGGGCGCCTGCCGCGGCGCGGATCGAGGCGGCCGGTCGGCTGCTGGCGGAGGTCGGCCTGGATGGAACGGGCGGCCGCTACCCCGGCGAGCTGTCGGGCGGCATGCGCCAGCGCGTCGCGCTGGCGCGCACGCTCGCGCCGGATCCGGAGGTGCTGCTGCTCGACGAGCCGTTCTCGGCGCTCGACATGCAGATCAAGATGCAGCTGGAGGACCTCGTGCAGGCGACGCTGCGGCGGCTCGGCAAGACGGCCGTGCTCGTCACCCATGATCTGGCCGAGGCGGCGGCGATGAGCGACCGCGTCATCGTGCTCGCGCCGCATCCCGGCCGCATCCGGGCCGAGATCGCCGTGCCGCCGGAGCTGCGGAGGCTGGCGCCGACGGAGGCGCGCAAGCATCCGGCGTTCCAGGCCGTGTTCGACGAGCTGTGGCTGGAGATGAGCGCCGGAGAAGCGGAAGGGGGAGAGGCGGGATGAACGAGCTCGAAGTATGGAGCGGCAGCGGAGGCTCCCCCGGCTCCGGCCGTAAGGGCGGAAGGGGCGGCCGCAAGCGGCTGTCGCTGTCGTCGGTGCCGGAGAGCCGGCTGGCGGAGCTGCATCGCCTTTATATGAAGCGCAGCCGCAGAATCGGCGCCGCCGTGCTCGGCGTGCAGCTGTTCGTGCTGGCCGCGCTGCTCGGGCTCTGGGAGGCGGCCGGCCGGCTGCGCTGGATCGATCCGCTGCTGTTCAGCTACCCGTCCAAAATCGCCGGGCTGCTCGCCAGCTCGTCGGCGGACGGCACCTTGTGGCCGCATGTCGGCGTGACGGTGGCGGAGACCGCCTCGGGCTTCCTGCTCGGGACGCTGCTCGGCACGGCGCTCGCGGCGCTGCTTTGGTGGTTTCCTTTTCTGGCGCGGGTATGCGATCCGTATCTGGTCGTGTTCAACAGCCTGCCGAAGGTGGCGCTGGGGCCGATCTTCATCGTGGCGCTCGGACAGGGCTTCGTCTCGATCCTGGCGGTAACGCTGACGATGACGGTCATCGTGACGACGATCGGCATCTGCAACCGGTTCCGCGACATGGAGCCGGGACTCGTGAAGGTCGTGCGGCTGCTCGGCGGCTCCCGCTGGCAGCTGTTCCGCCTCGTCATCCTGCCGGGCTCGTTCCCGGTCATCATCTCGACGCTCAAGGTGAACGTCGGGCTCGCCTGGGTCGGCGTCATCGTCGGCGAGTTCCTGGTGGCCAAGGAAGGACTCGGCTATCTGATCATCTACGGCTTCCAGGTGTTCAACTTCACGCTTGTCCTCTCCACGCTCGTCGTCATCGCTGTCGCCGCGACGCTCATGTACCAGGCCGTGGCGCTGCTGGAAAAGCGGATCGTCTCCGGCGGACGCGACTAGCGGCTGACCGGAATGCTGCGGCGCGGGGCGGGCGGACCGCCTCGACCCGGTTGACGTTCGGCAGGCGACGATCTACGATGGAACAAAGGCGAGCCATGCGGCTCCGCCGCAGCCGCCCGCCGGCTGCCGGCGGAGCTTTTTGGCTAGATCGGCGGGAAAGCGGGATGGTGGCGGCATGAAGTGGATCGGCTGGAGAGTGGCGAAAACGGCGGCGGCGGTGGCGGCGGCGATCGCGACGGCGCAGCTGCTGGACCTGGAGCAGCCGCTGTTCGCCGGCGTGCTGGCGATACTCGGCGTCGAGGTGACGAGGCGCAGCGGATTGCGCAGCCTGTTCGAGCGGGTCAGCGCCTCGCTGCTCGCGCTCGCGGCTTCCTCCGTGCTGTTCGAGGCGATCGGATATGCGATCTGGACGGCGGCGATCTATGTGCTGCTCGTCTTCCCGGTGCTGTCGCGGCTGAAGCTGCAGAGCGGCATCGTGCCGGGGAGCGTGCTCGTGTTCCATGTGTATGCGGCCGGCGAGGTGACGTTGGAGCTGCTCGTCAATGAGGTGCTGCTGCTGCTCGTCGGGCTCGGCTGCGCCTCCTTGATCAACAACGCCTACATGCCGGGCGAACGCAGCCGGCTGGCGGAGCTGCGGACGCTCGTCGAGGACCGCTTTGCCGGCCTGTTCGCCGGCATGGCGGCGGTCATGCGCAAGCCCGACACGCTATGGGACGGAGCGGAGCTGCTGCAGGCGGACGGGCTTGTGCGGGAAGGGCTCGAGCGGGCGCTGCGCGAGCAGCACAACCGGCCGTGGGCGCCGCGGTTTTATTGGAACGATTATTTCGGCATGAGACGCCGGCAGCTCGAGAGCATCGGCTCGATGATGGAGCTGCTCGCTCATGCGTACGACCGGGAAGCGGTGCCGCAGGCCGAGCGCATCGCCGAGCTGCTTGAGACGATGGAGGCGGCGATCCGCTCCGACTATTATGAAAGCGGGCCGCGCGAGGCGCTGGCCGCCCTGCGCCAGAGCTTCCGCTCGATGGAGCTGCCGCGCACGCGCGAGGAGTTCGAGATCCGCTCGGCGCTGCTCCAGTTCACGGTGGAGCTGGACCGCTTCCTCGACACGGCGAGCCGCCTGAAGAAGCGGCGCGAGGAAGGCGGCGACGAGGCCGCCGCTTCAGGCCGCTGACCGCGTCCGCGGCTCGGGACAGACTTTTTTTCGGCCGACGGCCGCCCCTGTGTCATGTTCCTCCGGCCTGCCCCATACAATGGAACAGGTATAATTCGTTGCGGCGTCCGAATGAAGAAAGCAGTCACCCTAGACGAATGACCTGCATACACTTGTAAGGAATGATGGCATGGAGGAGGTTAAACGAAATGACGATTGCAGATAAACAGCTTCAGACTAGAGAGATCATCACGAAAGCTGTCTGCGGGAAAGGTCGCAAGTTCTCGACGGTGTCCCATACCGTCACTCCCCCTCACCGCCCCACCAGCATCCTGGGCGCTTGGGTAATCAACCACCAATACGAGGCGGTTCGGTCGGGAGACGGCATCGAGGTGGTCGGATCGTACGACATCAACATCTGGTATTCGTACAACAAAAACTCGCAGACGGATGTCGCGAAGGAGACGGTCTCCTACGTCGAGAACATTCCGCTGTCCTATGTCGACCCGAAGCACCGGGCTTCGACGGAGGAAGTATCGGCGGAGTCGACGCAGGAGCCGAACTGCATCGAGGCGAACATCTCCTCGAGCGGCTCTTCGGTCGTCGTGCGCGTGGAGCGCGAGTTCAGCGTCGAGATGATCGCCGAGACGAAGGTGTGCGTAGCCGTCGTCCCGGGCGGCTGCGACGACTTCGACGGCAAGGACAAATACGGCTACGACGACGGTGACGGCAGCTTCGAGGATCTGGACCCCGATCTGCTCGACGACGAGCTGTAAACGAAGGGCTTGCTGCAGGGCTTACTGCAGGGTATGCAGGCAGTCGGAACGATTCGAGGGCGAAAGCCCTCTTTTTTTCATCTGCGGCCGCCCGGATCGGCGGGGCTTGGATCGCCGCATGAGGCGAGACGCGAGCCTTCCGTCCGCCGGCGGGACGACGGGAGGGATGCGGCATGGCGGGCAGGCTGTGGCTATGCTGCGGAGACGAGGGGGAGGACGGGGCGGACGGCGGAGCGGTCGGCGGCACGGGCATGGGAGCGTATGGAGGTACCGGCAGGGAAGCGTATGGCGATATGGGGAGGGCGGCGGTCGGCGGTACGGGCAGGGCAGTGGAAGGCGGTACGAGCAGGGAAGCATCGCCGCTGCCGCCTGCGGAGCGCTGGCGGCCGGGGACGGAGCTGTCCCGCTACGACGCGGTGCTGCTCTGGGGAGGCGCGCGCTGGGGCGGATGGACGGCGCCGGATGGCGGGAGCCCGTGGGTGTTGAACGCCGGAGCAGCCGATGCAGCGGCGATGGGGCCGGAGCGGATGGCCCGGAGGCTTGGCCATGCCGGCATCCGCGCCGGGCGCGAGGACGCCGAGCAGCGGCAGGACGGGACGAGCGGGCGCGCCGAAGCGTTCGGCAGCTCGGGCCGGCTGTATTGGATCGGCGTCTTCCATCTGGAGACGCTGTGGACGGCTCGCGTCCGTCCGGGCATCGGACGGGCGAGCCTGCCGGCCGCGCCGGCGCCGGACGACGCGGCATCTAGCGTCGCGGCGACCGGCGCGCAGGATCCGGAGCTGCGCCGCGCGGGCAGGCTGGCTTGGCGCGCGGCCTACGAGCTCGGCCTGGATGCCGCCGAGCTGCTCGTGCGCGTCGCCGACGACGGACGTATGCGGCTCGAAGGGCTGCGCCTCGCGGGCAGCCGCATCTTTCGGCCCGTCGGCCCGGGCGGGCTGCCGCCCGAGGCGGAGCGGCTGCCGCCGCCGGCGGCGGAGCGCTGGGCAGATGCGGCGTCGCGGCTCGCGGCCGTCGTCCGGGCCGAGGCGCAGCGTGCCGGCGGGCAAGCAGACCGTCCGCTGCGCCTCGGCGCGGATCCGGAGTTCCTGCTGCTGCGCGCCGACGGACGGGTCGCCTCCGCTTCCCGGCTCGGCGGGCTGCACAGTCCGGTCGGCAGCGACGTGCTTGTCGCCGGGCAAAGCCTGCGCCAGCCGGTCGGCGAGCTGCGGCCGGAGCCGGCCGAGGACCCGGAGGAGCTGCTCCGGCGGATTCGGCGCCTGCTGGCGCTGGCGTCCCGCCGCGGCGCGGCCGAGCCGGGCATGCGGCTCGCGGCGGGCGGCATGCCGGTGCCGGGCATCGCGCTCGGCGGGCATGTGCATCTCAGCGGCCTCGAGCTGACGACGAGGCTGCTGCGCGCGCTCGACAGCTATGCGGCGCTGCCGCTCGCGCTGGCGGAGGATCCCGCCGGCAGAGGGCGGCGGCCGCGCTACGGCACGCTCGGCGACAGCCGGCGGCAGCCGCATGGCGGCTTTGAGTACCGCACGCTGCCGAGCTGGCTCGTCTCGCCGGCCGCGGCGCGTTATGCGCTCGCCGTCTGCCTGCTGGCGGCAGAGGATGCGGCTTGGCTGGCAGAGCTGCCGGCGGCGGAGCCGGAGTACGCGCAGGCGTATTATGCGGGGGATCGGGAGCGGATGGCGGACTGCTTGCCGCGATTGCGGGCGAGCCTGCGGACGGCGCCTTCCTATGGAAAGCACGCCTCGCTGCTGGAGCCTTTTCTCGAGGCGGTCGAGGCCGGCAAAAGCTGGGACGAGAAGGCGGACCTCCGGCTGCGCTGGGGCATTCCGAGAGCGGAGGAGGGGCCAACCGTCCGTCCGTCGAAGGGGGGCGAGGAACGAGCGGGCGGACGGCAGGTTGACCAAGCCCGAGCGGACGGACGGCACCCGGCCAGCGGAGCCTCCGCCCGCGCGGAGGCGGCCAGCGGCGCTGCCGGCGCGCAGACGAACCTGTTCGAACGCGGCTGATCCGGCTGCAGGCTTCGTCAGGAATGGCGTAAGAGGCTGTCTCCGCTGGGGCGGAGACGGCCTCTTCGGCGATATCGGGCGGGCGTGCAAGCTCGCTCAGGAGCATCTTTTCCAACGCCTTGCCCGCGAAATAAATCGGGTACTAGGCTGGCTTCATGTCATAGATTTGTTGCAGCGTATCCAGCTGCAGCCGCTTTTCCTCCGGCGACCCGGCGAATTCATGCCATTCGACAAGCCGGTATCCGTACATCATAAGCATTCTTTCGTAGATGAAAGGATCGGCAATGGGAGCTGCCCCAGAGCATTCGTTGAATCCGCTGAGATAGGCCGGAACGCAGGTCCGGTAGATCTCGATCATGCGGGGCACATCCGCTTCATCCGCGATCAGGCTGGCGATATCCTCGCCCATGTACCCCCATCCGGCGGTATCCCAGTCGATCAGGACGATGCCGTCATCCGTATGGAATAGGTTCGCCACCCAAAAATCCCGATGGCAGAGCACGACCGGCAGCTGCTCGATGCGGCTGAAAACGGCGTCCGCCTGCTCGTCGAAATCGATCAGCATCTGGCGCAGATGCTTCGGAAGCCCGCATCCATCCGAGCGGATGCGAGCATGCAGCTCCTGCCAGGACCGATAGCGCAAATAGCCGTTTTTCGTGTATTCGACCTGGCTCAAATGGGGCAGATTCCGCAATGCCGCAGGCTGCTCCGCGTATAGCCTGCCCTGGATCCGCCCCCATTCCCGGGCGATCTGCTCCTGCATGTCCGTGGTCAGCTCCATGCCGGAGCGGCCATCGATATATTCCAGCCACAGCTGGATCTCCTCGTCGTTCAGCTCGGCGCGATAACATGCCGGGCGACGGAACGATTTCGGCAAGAGCTTGTCTAGATCGGGCGCCGCGTAGAGATCATATTCCCTACGCCATGAAAGCGGATCGCCGTGACGCTCGAACCTCTTCTGCGTCTTCCAAACGAGCCGATACGGCTCCTTGTTCCCATCGGCTGTTTCCGCGATGCCTGCGGCAAGCTGAACATCGCCTAAAGTCCCGCCATGCAGCTTTTCGAGCCGGCAATCGGCGCGGATGACCTCCTTGCCCAGCATCCGGCTCAACACCTGCGCGAGCCGCTCGGGCTCCATTCCTGTTTTTTCTTCGCGGTCCATTCCTCATCTCCTTTGCGTCTGCGGATGCAGATCGTTCATGACTGCCTCAAACGTACCCGCTCCTGGGCGAGAACTCAAAGGAACGTTCGCCTATACCTATTTTTTATCGCTTTCTGCGCGATTGCCGTCACCAGCCGAGGCGGCTCAGCTGGCCCAGCAGTCCGGCGGCCATGACGGCGGCCATCGCCCATAGCGTCAGCGCGGACAGGCGTGCGAGAGCCGCCATGATCCGAACGCTTCCTTTTCTTCGTCCGACCCACCGTCCGGCTGCGGCCAGCGCGGCGAACCAGAACCAGGAGACGGCGATGCAGACGACGGCGAAGATCGTCTTGTCGGCGCCTTCGTAGGCGAGCGAGCCGGTCCCGATGACGCCGGCCGTGTCCAGCAGCGCATGCGGATTGAGCAGCGACACCGAAGCGGCATAAGCGGCCTGCCTGCGCGCCGGAAGCGCCGCGACGCCTGCTTGCGGCTCGGCGGGAGCCGGACGGCTGTTCCAGATGGAGAAGCCCATGACGATCAGAAAGACGACTCCCGCCGCATAGAGCGCGGCCGCGAGCAGCGGATGGCTCAGCGCCGCGAGGGAGACGCCGAAAACGGCCGCGGCGATCAGCAGCGTGTCGCAGGCGGCGGCCGTCGCGACGGCCGGCCAAGCCCGCAGCAGCCGCGGCTGGGCCGCGCCTTGACTGAACAGGAACAGGTTCTGCGGCCCGAGCGGAAGGATGAGCCCAAAAGCAAGGATGAACGCATGCCAAGCGGCATTCGACATTCGGACAAGCCTCCTCGTGTGCGATAAGATCGGTCTCGTTCAAGTGTAGACGCGCGGCGCGGCGGCGTCTCCAACCAATTGGTTGCTATTGAACCCGACCAATCTGCTATACTGAGGGCTATCAAGCGATGGGGGTGGCAGCGGTGCCGAAGCGCGGAGAAAGGAATCGCAAGGAGGCAGAGCCGCTTTACCGGCAGATCCAGGAGGAGCTGCGGACGAAGATCGTGACGGGCGAATGGCCGCCCGGCACGCGAGTGCCGCCTCAGCGGCAGCTGGCGGAGCTTTACGGCGTCAACCGCAGCACGATCGTCTACGCGCTCGGCGAGCTGGCCGCGGACGGCTGGCTGCGGGCGGAGGTCGGACGCGGCACGACGGTAGCCGCGGATGTCTGGAAGGCAGCCGCCGATTCGCCGCCGCCCGACTGGGGGCGCTACGTGCGGGACGGCCTGCATGCGCCCAATCTGGAGCTGATCCGGCAGATCAACGACGCGGAGCCGGATCCTGCGCTGCTGCGGCTCGGCACGGGCGAGCTCGCGCCCGAGCTGCTGCCCTCGGCCGCCATGCAGCGGCTGCTGGCCGAGCGGCCGGAGGGGCTGCCGCTCGCCTATCCGGAGCCGCGCGGCAGCCTGCGCCTGCGCGAGGCGGTCAGCGCTAGGCTCGAGGCAAGAGGCATCCGCGCCTCGCCGTCGTCGGTGCTGATCGTCTCCGGCGCGCTGCAGGGGCTGCAGCTGATCGCGCTCGGGCTGCTGCGCCAGGGCGCGACGCTGCTGGCGGAGCAGACGAGCTATCTCGGCTCGGTCCAAGTGTTCCGCACGTCCGGCGTCCGGCTGGTCGGAGTGCCGATGGACGGACAGGGCATGCGGGACGACGAGGCGCGCCGCCTGGCCGCCCGCCATCGGGCGTCGATGCTGTACGTCCAGCCCTCCTTTCACAATCCGACCGGCATCGTCATGCCGGAGCGGCGCAGGGAGGGGCTGCTGCAGGCATGCGTCAGGGCCGGCCTGCCGATCATCGAGGACGATGTGTACGGCGACCTGTGGCTTGACGAGCCTCCGCCGGCCGCGCTCAAGGCGAGGGATCGGCAAGGACTCGTCCTCTATCTGGACAGCGTCTCGAAGTCGCTCGGTCCGGGCCTGCGCATCGGCTGGATCGCCGGACCGGAGCCGGTCATCGAACGGCTGGCCGACGTCAAGATGCAGTCCGACTACGGCTCGAGCTCGCTCTCGCAGCATGCTGTGGCCGAGTGGCTGCTCAGCGGGGAGCAGGAGCGGCATCTGGCGTTCCTGAGAGCCGAGCTCAAGGCGCGGCGCGATCTGGCGCTGGCGGCGCTCCGCGAGCATGCAGCCGATCTGGCGGACTGGAGCGTGCCTCAGGGAGGCTTCTACATCTGGCTGGCGCTGCGCCGCCCGCTTCCGATGCCGAAGCTGTTCGATGCGGCGCTGCGCGCCGGCCTGCTGGTCCATCCCGGCGAGATCTACGCCCGCGGCGACCGCCAGCATCTGCGCCTTTCGTTCGCCTATGCGCCGCCGGCCCTCCTGCGCGAAGGCATCCGCGAGCTGGCGGGGCTGATCCGTTCTTTCGATTAGTTAACGAGGTGAATGGATCGTCAGGTTAAACATAAACCGGGTAAATCCTCCGTCCGTCGCAAGAGCCCGCGATGCTTGCGCCGCCGGCTGCAGAAGCACGGCCGAGCCTCGATGCGGTCCGGCTCTGGCGTGTTTCTTCTTTTGTAAGGATTCCGTTCTGCTGGTATAATGAAGGTCGGTTTTCATAGAATGCAGGCGAGACGCGTCGAAGCCTGCCCAGGAGGTACGCACGTGGCCGCTTTGACCCCGATGATGCAGCAATATTTATCCATAAAGGAAGAAGCCAAGGATGCGTTTCTGTTTTTCCGCCTCGGCGACTTCTACGAACTGTTCTTCGACGACGCCGTACTGGCCGCCAAGGAGCTGGAAATTACGCTCACCGGCCGCGCGGGAGGCGGCGAGGACCGCATCCCGATGTGCGGCGTGCCGTACCACTCGGCGGAAGGATACATAGCGAGGCTGATCGAGAAAGGCTACAAGGTGGCGATCTGCGAGCAGGTCGAGGACCCGTCCGTCGCCAAGGGCGTCGTCCGGCGCGAGATCGTGCGGGTCGTCACTCCCGGCACGGTGATGGAGAGCAAGTCGCTCTCCGACAAGGCCAACAACTACATCGTCTCCGTCGCGGCGGAGGCGGGGCAGCTCGCGCTTGCGGCCTGCGACCTGTCGACCGGCGAGCTGTACGCGACGTCGTTCGACGAGGCGTCCGAGCTGCTGCAGGACGAAATCAACGTCTACGGACCGGCGGAGATCGTCGGCGACGCCTCCGTGCTGGAGCGGCTGCGGGCGCAGCCGCCCGCGGCCGGACGGCCGGCGCTCTACACCGAGCGGCTGCCGATGGACGAGGACAAGCTGCGGCAGCTGCTGCCGGACGGCGCGCTGGACGGCCTGCCGCCGGCGCGGCTGCGGGCCGTCTCGCTGCTCGCCGGCTATCTGGCCGAGACGCAGAAGCGCTCGCTCGGGCATCTGCGCCGGGTGCAGGGCTACGAGCCGAGCCAGTATCTCATCCTCGATCCGTTCACCCGGCGCAACCTTGAGCTGACCGAGACGGTGCAGGGCCGCAGCCGCAAGGGCTCGCTGCTCTGGCTGCTCGACCGCACCAAGACGTCGATGGGCGGACGCCTGCTGCGCCGCTGGATCGACAAGCCGCTGCTGTCCGCCGCGGCGGTCGAGGAGCGGCTGGACGCGGTCGCGGCGCTGCATGCCGACCTCATCCAGCGCGAGGACATCCGCGCCGAGCTGGACGGCATCTATGATCTGGAGCGCCTCGTCGGCCGCGTCGCCTACGGCACGGCGGGCGGACGCGATCTGGCCGCGCTGAAGGCGTCGCTGGAGCGCGTGCCCAGCCTGCTGGCGCTGCTGGCCGGCTCCGGCTCGGAGACGCTGCGCCGGCTCGCGGACGGCGTCGACGACTGCGGCGACCTGCGCGAGATGATCGACACGGTGCTCGTGGACGAGCCGCCGGTGTCGACGCGCGAGGGCGGGCTCATCCGCGCCGGCTACGACGACTACCTCGACCAGCTGCGCGAGGCGAGCAGCGGAGGCAAGCGCTGGCTCGCCGACCTGGAGCGGCGCGAGCGCGAGGCGACGGGCATCCGCTCGCTCAAGATCGGCTACAACAAGGTGTTCGGCTACTACCTCGAGGTGTCCAAGGCCAATCTCGGCTCTTTGCCCGAAGGCCGCTACGAGCGCAAGCAGACGCTCGCCAACGCCGAGCGCTTCGTCACGCCGGAGCTGAAGGAGAAGGAGCGGCTCATCCTCGAGGCCGAGGAGAAGATGACCGACCTCGAATACAGCCTGTTCCTGCAGCTGCGCGACCATATTGCCGACCAGCTGCACCGGCTGCAGCGGCTGGCGGACGTCATCGCCCGCGCCGACGTGCTGCAGTCGCTCGCCGCGGTCAGCGCCGAGCGCCGCTACGTGCGGCCGCAGATGGGAGAGGAGTACGACCTGTCGATCGAAGGCGGCCGCCATCCCGTCGTCGAGGCGGTGCTGGACGGCGCGCCGTTCATGGCCAACGGCGCCGAGCTGAGCGAGGACGGCGCGCGCGTGCTGCTCATCACCGGCCCGAACATGGCCGGCAAGAGCACCTACATGCGCCAGACGGCGCTCATCTGCATCATGGCGCAGATCGGCTGCTTCGTGCCGGCGCGCTCGGCGCGGCTGCCGCTGGTCGACCGCATCTTCACCCGCATCGGGGCGGCGGACGATCTGGCCGGCGGACAGAGCACGTTCATGGTCGAGATGCGCGACATCCAGCAGATGACCGACAAGGCGACCCGCCGCAGCCTCGTCATCATCGACGAGCTCGGCCGCGGCACGTCGACGGCGGAGGGGATGAGCATCGCGCAGGCGGTCATCGAGTTCCTGCATGACCGGACCGGCTGCAAGGCGCTCGTCTCGACGCATTTCCACGAGCTGTCGCATCTGGAGCAGTCGCTCCGCTGCCTGCGCAACGCCAGCATGGCGGTCAAGGAAAGCGGCGGCGACGTGACGTTCCTGCGCAGGCTCGTGCCCGGCGCGGCCAGCACGAGCTACGGCATCTACTGCGCGCGGCTTGCCGGCCTGCCGGAGAGCATCATCGGCCGCGCCTACGAGCTGCTCGCCGGACACGAAGCGCCTGCCGCGGCGTCCGCACGCGCCGGCGAGCATGGCCGCGGCGAGGGGCTGGCCGCTCGCGAAGCCGCCGCCGCATACGAGGAGGCGATCGAGACGCAGGCGCGCCCGGACGAGCGGCCGACGGCCGCGGCAGAGCCGATCGCATCGGGCCGGCCGGCCGCGCCGCAAACGGCGGTCCAGCTGTCGATCTTCGGCGAGCCGGAGACGCCGGCTGCCGGCGGAGGCAAGCGCCGCGCAGGCCGCGGCGCCGACGCGGCGGACGAGCTGGCGGAGCGGCTGCGCAAGCTCGATCTGTTCAACCTGACGCCGATGCAGGCGATGCAGTGGCTGAACGAGGAGAAGGGCCGGCTCGGCTGAGCCGGACTGACTCGGTCGGCAGCTGATTTTTCAACCCAGGGAGGTGGGGAACGATGGGCAAGATCCATGTGCTGGACGAGCATCTGGCGAACCAGATCGCCGCGGGCGAGGTCGTCGAACGGCCGGCCTCCGTCGTCAAGGAGCTGGTGGAGAACGCGGTCGACGCCGGCGCGACCTCGATCGACATCACGATCGAGGAGGGCGGGCTGAGCCTCATCCGCGTGCAGGACAACGGCGGCGGCATCGAGCCGGAGGACATGGAGACGGCGTTCCAGCGGCATGCGACGAGCAAGCTGCTGAGCGACCGCGACCTGTTCCGGATCGCGAGCCTCGGCTTCCGTGGCGAGGCGCTGCCGAGCATCGCCGCCGTCGCGCGCGTCGAATGCGTCTCCGCGAGCGGCGACAGCGGACTCGGCCGCCGCATCCGCATGGAAGGCGGCCAGCTGACCGCCGACGAGCATGCCGGCTGCTCGCAGGGGACGGACATGACCGTCCGCGACCTTTTTTTCAACACGCCCGCCCGCCTCAAATATATGAAAAGCATCCAGACCGAGCTCGGCCATATCTCGGACTATATTTACCGCATCGCGCTCGCCCATCCGGGCATCGCCTTCTCGCTGACGCATAACGGCGGCAGCCTGCTCCGCACGTCCGGCACGGGCGACCGGCTGCAGGTGATCGCCGCCGTCTACGGCACCGGCACGGCCAAGGCGATGCTGCCGCTGCGCGGCGAGCATGCCGACTACGAGCTGAACGGGTACATCTCCAAGCCGGAGCTGACCCGGGCGAGCCGCAGCGCGCTGACGACCGTCGTCAACGGCCGGTACATCCGCAGCTTCGCCGTGCAGTCGTCGCTGCTCGCCGCCTACCACACGCTGCTGCCGATCAACCGCTTCCCGGTCGCGGTGCTGGAGATCGGCATGCATCCGGGGCTCGTCGACGTCAACGTGCATCCGTCCAAGATGGAGGTGCGGTTCAGCAAGGAAGCCGAGCTCAAGGCGTTCGTGGAGGAAACGGCGCGCGCCGCGCTCGGCGGAAGGCGCCATATTCCAGGTCCCGAGTCCGGCCGGGGCGAGCGCTCCGGTCCGGTGTACCGGCAGGAGCAGCTGCGCTTCCACCAGCCGGAGCCCGGCTTCGCCGGGATGCCGGCGGCCGATCCGGCCGCCGGCGCCGGCGCCGCCTCCGGCGGCATGGCCGCCGCCGAGACGGCGGCCGCGAGCGCGCCTGCCGCGGGCAGCGCCCCGCCGCGCACGGACGGCGCGCGCGGCTCCGCGTCCGCTTCGGCGCGCAAAGGCCCGCCGCCGGGCAGCGTCGCCGCCGGACCGTGGCGGGCGCCCGCCGCGCAGCCGCCGGCCGTGCCGCCGGATGCGGCGCAGCGGCTGTACGCGCCCGCTGCCGGCGCCTTCGGCGCGGCCGGCTGGCGCGAGTCCGCCGCCGCCGGCTACGCGGCTTCGCCGGCCGATCCGGCCGGTACGCCTTCGCCGCCGGATGCGGCCGCGTCCAATTCCGCGGCCGCCGCAGCGGACAGCGCTCCGTCGCTCCCCGTCGCCGCCGCCGCTGGCGCGAGCGCGAGTCCGCCGCCGGAGCTCGCGCCCGATCCGGCCGTTCCTGCGGCCGGCGGCGCTCCAGCGGCCGACGCTGCCGGATTCCCGGAGCTGAGCTGGGTCGGCCAGCTGCACGGCACGTACCTGATCGCGCAAAACGAGGAAGGCATGTATCTGATCGACCAGCATGCCGCCCATGAGCGCATCAACTACGAATATTACTACCGCAAGTTCGGCGAGGTGAGCGGCGAAAGCCAGCCGCTGCTGCTGCCGTTCACGCTGGAATATACGAGCGCGGACGCGCTGCAGCTGGTCGAGCGGCTGCCGCTGCTGGCGGAGGCGGGCGTCGAGCTCGAGCCGTTCGGGCCGCAAAGCTTCCTCGTCCGCTCTCATCCCCACTGGTTCCCGAAGGGACGGGAGCAGGAGCTGGTCGAGGAGATGGCCGATTGGGCGCTGCGCGAGAAGCGCGCCGTCGACATCGCCAAGCTGCGCGAGGAAGCGGCGATCCTGTGCTCGTGCAAAGCTTCCATTAAAGCGAACGACCGGCTCAGCCGCGAGGAAGGCGAGACGCTGCTGGCGAGGCTCGCGGCATGCGCGCAGCCGTATACGTGCCCGCACGGCCGGCCGATCCTCGTCCATATCTCGGTCTATCAGCTGGAAAAAATGTTCAAGCGGGTGATGTCATGATCGTAACGACGACGGATCAGCCGTCGGCGGACATGCTGGCGACGGCGGCGCGACTGGCGGAGGAGCTGGGCGCGCGGCTGGAGCCGCGCCGCCGCCGCACGCTCGGCCAGCTTGCCGCCCAGGCGGGCGACCGCGAGCTGCTCGTCGTGACGAGCACGCAGCTGCGCTATTACGGCGGCCCCGAGGAGCCGCCCTTCTATTTTCATCCGAGCATGGCCTATGTGCGGGTCAAAAGGCTGCGCAAGGGCGAGCCGGATCCGCTCGTCGAGCTGGCAGGCGTCCGCCCGGGCGACCGCGTGCTCGATTGCACGGCCGGTCTGGCCGGCGATGCGATCGTGTTCGCCTACGCGGCCGGTCCGGAGGGCGAGGTGACGGCGCTCGAGAGCGAGCCCGTGCTGCATGCGGTCGTCCGCGACGGACTGCGGACGTACGAGACGGAGCTGCCCGACGTGACGGCCGCGCTGCGCCGCATCCGCGCGGTCCGCGCCGATTATGCGGAGCATCTCCGCTCGCTCCCGGACGACAGCTTCGACATCGTCTATTTCGACCCGATGTTCCGCGATCCGGTGCATGAGTCGAGCTCGATCGGCCCGCTGCGCGGCCTCGCCAACCCGGAGCCGCTTCATCCCGACGCCGTCCGCGAGGCGATGCGGGTGGCGAGGCGCGCCGTCGTGCTCAAGGAAACGAACCACAGTCCCGAATTCGGCCGGCTCGGCTTCGTCCGCTGTCCGGGCAAAAAGACGTCGGCTGTCGGATATGGAGTGATAACGATTGGCAAGCATGACCCCGCATAAGCCGCCGCTGCTCGTCCTGCTCGGACCGACGGCGGTCGGCAAGACGAAGCTGAGCCTCGAGCTCGCCAAGGCGTACGGAGCGGAAATCATCTCCGGCGATTCCATGCAGGTGTACCGGGGCATGGACATCGGCACCGCGAAGATCAGGCCGGAGGAGATGGAAGGCGTCCCGCATCATCTGATCGACATCCGCGATCCGCGCGAGTCGTATTCGGCCGCGGACTTTCAGGAAGCCTGCTCGCGGCTCATTCCCGAGATCGCCGGGCGCGGCCGGCTGCCGTTCATCGTCGGCGGCACCGGTCTGTACATCGAGTCGGTCTGCTACGGCTACCGGTTCTCGCAGGCGGCGTCCGACGAGAGCTATCGCGCCGAGCTGCAGGCATTCGGGGAGGCGCAGGGCGCGGAGGCGCTGCATGCGCGGCTCGCGGCCGCCGATCCCGAGAGCGCGGCCCGGCTGCATCCGAACGATACGCGCCGCGTCATCCGCGCGCTGGAAATTCTGCATCTGACGGGCGAGACGATGAGCGGCCAGCTCGCCGGACAGAAAAAGGAATCGCCTTACGAACTATGTCTGCTGGGACTGACGATGGATCGGGCCGAGCTGTACCGCCGCATCGAGCGGCGGATCGATCTGATGATGGAGGAGGGGCTCGCGGAGGAGGTCGCCCGGCTGCTCGCCTCCGGCGTGCCGGACGATGCGGTGGCGATGCAGGGGCTCGGCTACAAGGAGCTCGTCCCGTGGCTGCGCGGAGAGCGCTCGAGGGAGGAGGCGGCGGAGCTGCTGAAGCGCGATACGAGGCGCTTCGCCAAGCGGCAGCTGAGCTGGTTCCGCCATATGAAGGACATCGAATGGATCGACGCGGGGGAAAATTTTCACAACAATTTGGAGCGCATCCATGCTATACTAGCAGGAAAGCTAGGCTGCGGTCTTGAATATACCACTAACCAATCTTCTTGTGACGGGGGTAACTCTCAATGAACAAATCCATCAATATTCAAGATACGTTCCTGAACCAGCTGCGCAAGGACAGCATTCCGGTGACGGTTTACTTGACGAACGGCTTCCAGATCCGGGGCGTCATCCGCGCCTTCGACAACTTCACGATCGTCATCGACTCGGACGGACGCCAGCAGATGGTGTACAAGCATGCCATCTCGACGTTCACGCCGCAGCGCAACGTATCGCTGATGCAGCAGGAGACGCCGGGCGCAGGAGCCTGAGCACCCCCGATGAAACCTTTCCCGTCTTTTCCTCGTTAGTTGAATATCGGTCCGAAGAACAACCCGCTCTTCCGGCAGGGTTGTTCTTCTGTTTGCGGGGTATACCTATAACGGGAGAAGCTAGGACCGACCGGAAGGAGTCATGAGCCATATGCCAGAACAGAGAAAAAAAGGGGAAGGCCGCCCGTCCGGGGCCAAATCGGCGAAGGGACGGGGGCGCTCGCGCGCCAGCCGCAAGCGCAAATGGTTTTACGGATTGTTTTTCGCCGGCGCGCTCGGCGTCGTCTGCGCCATCGTCGGCTATCTGCTCGTCATCCTGAACGGCGAGCGCATCCTCGCGGCCAACCGCGACGTGCTGCTGCGCGGAGACGCGTCGGCAATCTATGATTCAAGCAACGGCAAAATCGCGAGCCTCGCCTCCGTCAACTCGCAGGACGCGCAGTTCAGCGAGCTGCCGGAGCTGCTGCGGAACGCGTTCATCGCCACCGAGGACAAGCGGTTCGAGGAGCATTCCGGCATCGACGTCATCGGCATCGGCCGCGCCATCGTCAAGGACATCATCGCGCGCAGCGCGGTCGAAGGCGCCAGCACGATCACGCAGCAGCTGGCGCGCAACCTGTTCCTCAACCAGGACAAGACGTTTTTCCGCAAGGCGACCGAGGCTTCGATCGCCGTCGCGCTGGAGAACCAGCTGAGCAAGGACGAGATTTTGACGATGTACCTCAACCGGATCTACTTCGGCAACGGGGTGTACGGAGTCAAGCTC
Organism: Paenibacillus pasadenensis DSM 19293; assembly: GCF_000422485.1. Lineage (GTDB taxonomy): Bacteria > Bacillota > Bacilli > Paenibacillales > Paenibacillaceae > Paenibacillus_O > Paenibacillus_O pasadenensis. Next base: position 20,838 of record NZ_AULW01000064.1, on the reverse strand, counting down.
GCCGCCAAGTATTACTTCAACAGCAGCCTCGAGGACCTCAAGCTGTGGCAGATGGCTACGCTTGCCGCGATCCCCAAGGCGCCGAGCTATTATAATCCGAAGGACGACGCCGAGCGCTCCGCCGGCCGCCGCGCGGTCGTGCTGACGCTCATGAACAATCAAGGCTACATCACTGAGGCCGAGATGGAGCAGGCCAAGGCTGTCGTCTACAAGCCGCTGGACAATTACAGCACCGGCAGCTCGCGCAACAAATTCATGACCTACGTCGACTACGCCGTCAAGGAAGCGGTACAGGTGACGGGCCGCACCGAGGACGAGATCCGCCTCGGCGGCTTCAAGATCTACACGGCGCTCAATGCCACGGCGCAGCAGACGGTGGAGGACGCGTTCGACGACGACAGCAACTTCGAAAAGTCGCCCGACGACCAGAAGCAGCAGGCCGCGATGGTCATCATGGACCATAGCGACGGCTCGATCAAGGCGATGATTGGCGGCCGCGACTACGTCCGCAAAGGCTGGAACCGCGTCACCGTGCCGCGCCAGCCGGGCTCCGCGTTCAAGCCGATCACCGTGTACGGACCCGCCCTCGACACGGGCGACTACACGCCGGACTCGATCCTGCGCGACGACATGAAATGCTACGGCGACTACTGTCCGACCGATTCCAACCGCGTCAAGTACATCGGTCCGATCACGATGGCGCAGTCGCTCAAGGAGTCGCGCAACGCCTCGGCCGTCTGGCTGCTCAACGAGATCGGCGTCAGCAAGGGCGTCGCGTTCTCCGAGAAGCTCGGCATGCCGCTCGACAAGTCCAAGGACCGCAACCTCAGCATCGCGCTCGGCGGCCTGACGACGGGCGTCTCGCCGCTGCAGATGGCGACCGCCTACAGCGCCTTTGCCAACGACGGGCGCTCGGTCGACGCGCATACGATCGTACGTATCGAGAGCTCGGACGGAGCGACGGTCTATGAGTATGCCGGTCCGAAGCCGAAGCAGCTCATGAAGGAACAGACGGCCGCCTACATGACGCAGATCATGCAGGGAGTCGTCCAGTCTGGAGGCACGGGCGCCGGAGCGGCGATCGACCGCCCGCTCGCCGGCAAGACGGGCACGACCCAGCACGGCATCCCGGGACTGAAGTCCAGCTACAACCGCGACGCCTGGTTCGTCGGCTATACGCCGGAATGGACGGCCGCGGTATGGATGGGCTACGACAAGACCGACAAGGACCATCTGCTCAAGAAAAGCAGCTCCGCGGCTGCGGCGCTGTTCTCCAAAGTGATGCGGAAGGCGATGAAGGACGTTCCGCGCGGCTCCTTCGACAAGGCTCCTGCGCCAACGCCGCAGACGCCGCCTCCGGGCGAGCAGCCCGATCAGGTGCTCGACCTGCAAGGCAGCTACGACGAGAACGCCATGCTCGTCGCGCTGCGCTGGTCGCCGGTCGAGGGCGAGTCGATCAGCTACCGCATCTACCGCAAGGCAGAAGGCGAAGCCGACTATGCCCGCATCCTCGACGCGGCCTCGCCTGGAGTGGCGGACTTGTCCGTCGCGCCTGGCATGAGCTATGAATATTACGTGACCGCGTACGACGATGCCAGCGGACAAGAAGGCGTGCCGTCGGCCAAAATCTTCGTCGAGATCCCGGGCGTCGAGCTGTCTCCGAGCCCGACGCCGAGCGAGCCGCCGATTGCCGAGCCCTCCCCGAGCGAAGAACCGGGCACGGAGCCGAGCGAGCCGGCCGTTCCGACTCCGACGCCGACACCGGGCTCGACGCCGACCCCAATGCCGACTCCGACCGAGCAGGCAGCCACGGACGGCGGAACGCCGCCGACCGAAGGTCCTGCCAGCGGAGACGAGGCCGCCCAAGGCGCCGGCTTCGTCTCGCCTTGATTCGCCAGCCAGCAGCCCATCCCACCAGCAAAGGATGATCCAATCCATGAACCGCATGCTCGCTTCCACATCCGCTCTTCTGCTCGCCGCCGCCCTCGTGCTGGGCGGCTGCGGCGCCAAGTCCGACGGCAACGCGACCGGAGGAGCCGGAGGCTCCTCGAACACGGAGCCGCCAGCCACCGCCAGCCCGGCCAGCTCGCCGGAGCCGTCGGCCGAGCCGGCCAAGCAATGGGACAAGGCTCCCGCCATGGCCATCGATCCGGACAAGACGTACAAAGCCGTCGTCAAGACGACGGAGGGCGAGTTCACGATCCGCTTGTTCGCCAAGGACGCTCCGCAGACCGTCAACAACTTCGTCTTCCTCGCCAAAGAGGGCTTCTACGAGGGCGTCGTGTTCCACCGCATCATCCAGGAATTCATGGTCCAGACCGGAGATCCGACAGGCACAGGCGCCGGCGGTCCCGGCTACGCGATTCCCGATGAGCTGAACAACGGCCACTCGTACGACAAGTACGTCGTCGCCATGGCCAACGCCGGTCCGAACACGGGCGGCAGCCAGTTCTTCATCGGCACCGGCGACAGCGTGCGCGGCCTCGACGCCCAGCCGAACTACGCGATTTTCGGCGAGGTCGAGAGCGGCCAGGACGTCGTGGACAAGATCGCGGCGACGCCGGTCGAGGTCGACCCGAACAGCGGCGAGACCAGCAAGCCGACGACGGTCGTCAAAATGGAGTCCATCGACATCCAGGAAAGCTGATCCGTTCCTCGCGTCTGTGACGAATCTCCCCCGAACGGGTGAACCTTTTGTGAATTTCCTCATATGCTGAACCATAGCAGAAGGGGGAGTTCCTCATGGACAAGCGAATGACGATGGCGGCCATGCTTCAAGGCTATGCGTGGGCGCTGGCCGCGACAGGAGCCGTGCTTTGCCTCTTTTTCCTCACTCCGTTCAACGACCGCAACCTGCCGCTCATGCTCGGGATGGGCTGCCTGGTCGCCTCGCCCGTCGTCATGATCGCGGCAAGCATGTTTCCACTCTCGGAAGAAATCGCGGAGGATGGGCAAGATAAGACAATTCGTTGAACAACGTATTACGGAATTCGCACAAAAATAAGACGGATTCGTTAACGGGGACGCGGATACGCGTCCTTTTTGATATGCTGGTTGCGAGAGAGGGAACCGTATCTTTGCGGACGGCAGGGGACATTCCCGAATTGTGGGTAATATGCTTGGAGATGGCCTAAAGGAGATGAAACAATGAAAGCTGCACGCAAGCGGCTCCGCAGGCTGGGGACGGTCCTGGCCGGAGCCGGAATGGCCGTATTCCTGGCCGGGTGCGAAAATGCGATCGTCCTCGATCCGAAAGGACCGGTCGCGGAAATCCAGAAGGACCTCATCTGGATCTCCGTCCTTCTGTGCGCCGTCGTCGTCGTGCCGGTGCTGGCGATTTTCGCCTATATCGTCTGGAGGTACCGGGACAAGCCGGACAACAAGGCGCCTTACGAGCCGAACTGGTCGCACAGCACGAAGCTCGAGGCGATCTGGTGGACGATTCCGATCATCATCGTCGCGCTGCTCGGCTACTTCACGGTGCGCGACACGTACAAGCTGATCAAGCCGCCGGCCGAGACGGCGCATGTCGAGCCGGTCACGATCCAGGTCACGTCGATGGACTGGAAATGGCTGTTCCAGTATCCCGACCAGGGGATCGCGACGGTCAACTACCTGAACATCCCGGAAAAGACGCCGATCCAGTTCGTCCTCACCTCCAACTCAGCGATGAACTCGTTCTGGGTTCCGCAGCTGGGCGGCATGATGTATACGATGCCGGGAATGGCGATGCGGATGTGGCTGCAGTCCGACGGCACGGGCGAGTATTACGGTTCCGGCGCCAACTTCTCCGGCAGCGAGTTCGCCAAGATGAACTTCAAGGTCACGTCGATGACGCAGGACGATTTCGACGCCTGGATCGAGAAGTCCAAGCAGGAGCCGGCGAAGCTGGACCATAAGGCTTATCAGCAGCTGGCCGTGAAGGGCACCGCGCCGATCCAGACGTTCGGGGACCTCGAGCCGACGCTGTTCAACTCGATCGTCATCCAGAACGGCGGCCATCACCATCCGGCGAACGGCCTCGACATCCGGGGCGCGTTCCCGGTGAAGAAAGACAAGCAGGACAGCTCCGCCGGCGGCAGCCAGGCGGCTGATTCCGCGGCGTCCGGCGATCAGCCGGACTCGAGCCAATAGGCGGCAAGGGGAGGAAATAGATCCATATGTGGGATTCCATCAAAGAGTTCGCCGGCGATTTCTTCGTCACGGGCGATCCGCTCATTTACGGCGCGGACGTATCGATCGCGCTCGTCAGCGTCGCGATCGTCTTTGTCCTGACCTACTTCAAGAAATGGAAGTGGCTCTGGACGGAATGGCTGACGACGGTCGACCATAAGAAGATCGGCATCATGTATCTGATCGCGTCGCTGCTCATGCTGTTCCGCGGCGGGGTGGACGCCCTGCTCATGCGCACGCAGCTGGCTTTGCCGGAGGTCGAGTTCCTCCAGGCGGACCACTACAACGCGATCTTCACGACGCACGGCACGATCATGATCCTGTTCATGGCGATGCCGATGATGTTCGCGCTGTTCAACATGGTCGTGCCGCTGCAGCTCGGCGCGCGCGACGTCGCGTTCCCGTTCCTGAACGCGCTCAGCTTCTGGCTGTTCCTGTTCGGCGCGATGCTGTTCAACATCAGCTTCGTCATCGGGGGCTCGCCGGACGCCGGCTGGCTCAGCTATCCGCCGCTCTCCGAGCTCTCAGGCAGTCCGGGCAGAGGCCAGGACTTCTACATCTGGGGCATCCAGATCTCCGGCATCGGCTCCTTGATGACCGGCATCAACTTCATCGTCACGATCCTGAAGATGCGCGCGCCGGGCATGAAGCTCATGAAGATGCCGCTCTTCTCCTGGTCCGTGCTGTCTTCCTGCATCACGATCCTGTTCGCCTTCCCGATCCTGACGGTGACGCTGGCGCTGCTGTTCCTCGACCGCTACTTCGGGGCGCACTTCTTCACGCTGGACGGCGGCGGCATGTCCATGATGTACGTCAACCTCATCTGGATGTGGGGACATCCCGAGGTGTACATCGTCGTCCTGCCGGCGTTCGGCATCTTCTCCGAGATCGTCGCGACGTTCTCGCGCAAGACGATCTTCGGCTACAAGTCGATGGTGTTCGCGATGATGGTCATCAGCGTGCTCAGCTTCTTCACCTGGGTCCATCACTTCTACACGATGGGCTCGAGCGCGGACGTCAACTCCTTCTTCGCCATCTCGACGATGGCGATCGCGATTCCGACCGGGGTCAAGGTGTTCAACTGGCTTTTCACGATGTATCGAGGGCGGATCAGCTTCGAGCTGCCGATGCTGTGGACGATGGGCTTCATTCCCTGCTTCCTCGTCGGCGGCGCGACCGGCGTCATGCTGGCCGTCGCTCCGGCCGACTTCCAGTACCACAACAGCTACTTCCTGATCGCCCACTTCCACCAGGTGCTCATCGGCGGCGTCGTGTTCGGCTATCTCGCCGGCATCTACTACTGGTGGCCGAAGCTGTTCGGCTTCAAGCTCGACGAGAAGCGCGGACGGTGGGGCTTCTGGACGTGGAACATCGGTTTCTACCTGTGCTTCTTCCCGCAGTACTTCCTCGGCCTCGACGGCATGACGCGCCGCGTCTACACGTACGAGTGGGACCGCGGCTGGGCTGCGCTCAACTTCACGAGCACGATCGGCGCGTTCCTGATGGGCCTCGGCTTCATCTTCCAGGTGTGGCAGATCGCCTGGAGCGTGCGCAACGGCCAGCGCGACAAGACCGGCGACATCTGGAACGGCCGCACGCTGGAGTGGTCGATTCCTTCGCCGCCTCCGGCCTACAACTTCGCGGTCGTGCCGCAGGTGCGCAAGGTCGACGACTGGTGGCATGAGAAGGAAGACCGGGCTAAAGGCATCGAGCGGCCGAAGCAGGAACTCGAGCCGATCCACATGCCGAAAAACTCGGGCATCCCGTTCATCATGTCCGGCTTCTGGTTCCTCGTCGGATTCGGCTTCACGTTCGACTGGATCTGGATGGTCATCATCGGCTTCCTGGGCGTGTTCGGCAGCCTGTATGCCCGCTCGTTCACCTATGACGTGGACTATTACATCCCGGTGGACGAAGTCAAGAGAACGGAACAGAAGCTAAGGGGGGCGACGAGATAATGGCGCAGCACATCGTATCGCCTGAAGTGCACGAGCACCATACGCAAGAACAGGAGTCGCTCAAGACAGCCGGATTCTGGCTGTTCCTCGTCTCCGACGTCCTGCTGTTCGGAACGCTGTTCGCGGTCTACGTCGTCCTCGTAGGCCACACGAACGGCGGTCCGACCGGCAAGGAGCTTTTCGAGATTCCGATCTTCGTCGCCTCGACGTTCATCCTGCTCACCTCCAGCTTCACGAGCGGGATCGCGGTGCTGCAGATGCAGGCGAACAAGCTCAAAGGCACGATCTTCTGGCTCGTCATGACGCTGCTGCTCGGCGGGGCGTTCCTCTTCCTCGAGATCGAGGAGTTCATGACGATGGTCCACGAAGGCGCGAACATCGGCACGAGCGCGTTCCTGTCGGCGTTCTTCACGCTGGTCGGCACGCACGGCATCCACGTGACGATGGGCATCTTCTGGTGCATCGGCCTGATCCTGCAGCTGCGCAAGCGCGGCATCACGACCGTCACGAAGCGCAAGATCACGAACTTCAGCCTGTACTGGCACTTCCTCGACGTCATCTGGATCTTCCTCCTCTCGGTCGTCTATCTGATGGGGGTGATGTAAGATGAGCCAGCATTCGTCCAACCATGGCCACGGCCACCACGAGGAGCACAGCCACGGCTCGATGAAGTCGTACTCGATCGGCTTTCTCCTGTCGATCGTGCTGACGATCATTCCGATGGTCGTCGTGTTCAACGGGCTGCTGGAGCGCACCGCCACGCTGCTCGTGATCCTCATTACCGCGGTCGCGCAGCTGCTCGTGCAGCTGATCTTCTTCATGCACATTCGCGAAGCGGATAAGCCGAGGTACAACCTCATGGCGCTCGTGCTCGGCGGGATCATCGTCATTACGATCGTCGCCGGCTCCGTTTGGATCATGTCCTTCAACTCGGTCGTGCAGTAGCAAGCGCGCGTGCGAGCCGCCCGTCTCCGCCAGCCGGAGACGGGCTTTTTCCATAGAGGACGTCCTCGCGGCGGCGCGGCAGGGACGGGCGGAGCCCGGTCTTATTTGGAGCATGGGTGGAGAAGCGCGGGAAGATGTGGTAAGCTGTCAACTAAAGGAAGGATGGGGCGGAAGGATCCACCAGCCACCCTCCAGACAGGAGAAGGCAGCCGCACCGCATCTTAGGGGAAAGGGTACGTTCCATATGAAACGAAAATTTTCCGATCGGGCCAACTGGCGGCGTATCCTGCGCAGAAGCTACACTTGCCTGACGCTTGACGGCGACGACTTCCGAGGTCTCGTCACGTTCTACCGGATCCACGAGCTGCGGGAGCCGCTGTGGAAGGAATACAACGGGCGCCGGCTCTGCCTGGCCGACCGGGGCTATCTCTGGATGCAGCATTTCCCGCGGGGCGAGCATTTCGTCGTCACGACGATGTTCGACGACAAGGGCAAGGTCGTGCAATGGTACATTGACATCTGCAAAACGCAAGGCTTGACCGACCAGCAGGTTCCGTGGTTCGACGACCTGTACCTGGACATCGTCGTGCTGCCGTCGGGCGAAGTGTACCTGATGGACGAGGATGAGCTGGAGGACGCGGTTCTCGGCGGGGACATCACGCGCAAGGAGGCGGCGATGGCCCGCAAGACGGCCGGACGCCTGCTCGCCTCGATCAAGAACGGCCGCTTCCGCTACTTCACGCTCAGCCTCCGCCACCGCAAGACGCTCGCGGAGCGGCTCGGAGAGGTCAGCGAATCATGAGCCGTCCCCCGGGTCCGCCCGCTCCCCGCAAGGGAAGCGGGCTCAAGGACAGCTCTAGCGGACCGGCGCGAAAGGGCGCGGCCGCCGGCAAGCCGAAGGCCGGAAGCAAGCAAAAGGCGGCGGTCCGCGCGAAGCGGCGGCCGACCCGCAAAGCAAGAGGAGGCGGCCTCGCAGGCCGTCTTTTGCGCGTTATGCTGATCGCGCTGTCTGTCGGCGTCCTGGCAAGCGGCTGGCTGCTCTGGCAGATCACCCATTACGATCCTCCGAATCCCGTGCCGCAGCGGCAGGCCGCGATCGTGCTCGGCGCGGCGCTCTGGAACGACCGCCCCAGCCCCGGCCTGCAGGAGAGGCTGGATCAGGCGCTCCGGCTGTACGAGGCGGGGCGGGTGGACAAGCTGATCGTCTCGGGCGGCCTCGACCGCAACGGCTCGAAGCTGACGGAGGCGCAGGGGATGCGGCTCTATCTCGTCGACAAAGGCGTGCCGAAGGAGGATATCCTCCTGGAGAACCGCGCGACGAGCACGTACGAGAATCTCGTGTTCAGCCGCGAGGCAGGGGAGAAGAACGGCCTTTCCTCCTACCTGATCGTCACGCATGAGTACCACGCGCCGCGGGCGCTGGACATGGCCCGCTTCCTCGGCTTCGACGATCCCGTCGTCAGCTCGGTCAAGTCCAAGGTGCTCAGCGCCTCGCGCAACCAGACGCGGGAGGTGCTGGCGTACGGCAAGTGGAAGCTGGACAAGCTGCTGCTGCTGATCGGCCTCAAAGCGCCTTAAATCCGTTCATACCGCTTCTTTGTCCCGAATACGCTTAGGAGAGCGAAACGTACCAGAAGGGACAGTGATGCCGCAGATGAACGGACACGCCGCTTCGGGAGCCAAGGGCTCCCGGCCCTCCCGCCAGATCAATGTCGTGCTGCGCCATCATGAGACGTACGGTCTCGGGGCATCGGCTCCGGCGCTGGCCGGCGTCGATGCGCCTCACGAACCGGCTGCGGCTCTGCCGCGTCCGGCCGCGGTGCCGCCCTCGGCGGACCCTTATCTCGAGATCCAGAAGGAATTGGAGCCTATGGTCGGCATGGAGGGCGTGAAGTCCCTCATCTACGAGATCTATGCTCTGCTGCTGATCAGTCAGATGCGGACCGAAGCCGGCCTCTCCGGAGGCGCTCAGGTGTACCATATGATCTTCAAGGGCAACCCCGGCACCGGCAAGACGACGATCGCCCGCATCGTGGCGAAGCTGTTTCAGAAGATGGGGCTGCTGTCCAAGGGACATCTGATCGAGGTGGAGCGAGCCGATCTCGTGGGCGAGTATATCGGCCATACGGCGCAAAAGACGCGAGATCTCGTCAAAAAGGCGCTCGGCGGCGTGCTGTTCGTCGACGAGGCGTACAGCCTGGCGAGAGGCGGAGAAAAGGACTTCGGCAAGGAAGCGATCGATACGCTCGTCAAGGCGATGGAGGACCATCGCAGCCAGTTCGTGCTCATCCTTGCCGGCTATCCGCTGGAGATCGAGCATTTCCTGATGACGAACCCGGGGCTGCCCTCGCGCTTCCCGATCCAGATCGACTTCCCGGACTATACCGTCGACCAGCTCATCCAGATCGCCGAGCTGATGGCCAAGGACCGCGATTACGCCCTCATGCCGCAGACGGTGTTCAAGCTCAGGACGCATCTGATGCAGGAAAAGACGGCGACGCTGTATTCGTTCAGCAATGCGCGCTACGTGCGCAATCTCATCGAGAAGGCGATCCGCCATCAGGCGGTGAGGCTGCTGAACCAATACGCCTCCTCGAGTCCGGGCAGGCAGGAGCTGATGAGCCTCCGTCCGGAGGATATGCGATGGGACGGCAAAGGAAAGCCGGACGGCTGAGCCGGGCGGCGCGAGAGGCGCGCCCGGAGGGGCCGGCCGCAAGGAGGAATCGGGCTTCGCCGGCTGCGGCCGGCGGGGCTCTTTTCCTGCGGAGTACAACCGAAATGAAGGAGCGGAACTTACAACGATGATGGACAACCTGATGAAGCTCGCCCGCGAGGCCGAGGATAGGATGGAGGCGCGGTTCAAGGAGCTGGACCGCATGGCGGAGGAGAACCAGTGGAAGGTGATCCGGGCCTTTCAAAAATTCCGCGTGAGCGACTTCCACTTCAACGGCTCGACAGGCTACGGCTACAACGACCGCGGACGCGAGGTGCTCGATCTCGTCTATGCGGAGGTGTTCGGCGCGGAGGCGGCGCTCGTGCGGCCGCATTTCGCCTCGGGCACCCATACGATCAGCTGCGCGCTGTTCGGCCTGCTGCGGCCCGGCGACGAGCTGCTGTACCTGACCGGACGGCCGTACGACACGCTGCATAAAGTGATCGGCAAGCCGGGCGACGGCACCGGATCGCTGCAGGACTTCGGCATCGGCTATCGGGAAGCGGCGCTGACGCCGGAGGGCGACGTCGACTGGGAGCTGGCGGAGCGCCTGATCGGACCGAGCACGAAGGTGGTCGGCATCCAGCGCTCGCGCGGCTACGACTGGCGGGCGTCGTTCACCGTCGAGCGGATCGGCGAGATGATCCGGCGGGTAAAGGCGATCAAGCCGGATGTGCTCGTCTTCGTCGACAACTGCTACGGCGAGTTCACCGAGCGGCTGGAGCCGACGCAGGTCGGAGCCGACCTGATCGCCGGCTCGCTCATCAAAAACCCGGGCGGCGGACTCGCGGCGACCGGCGGCTACGTCGCGGGCACGGCCGCGGCCGTGCAGGCGGCGTCATACCGCCTCACCGCGCCGGGCATCGGCGGGGAGGTCGGCGCGATGCTCGGCACGCTGCGCGCCATGTACCAAGGGCTGTTCCTCGCGCCGCATCTGGTCGGCCAGGCGCTCCGAGGGAGCGTGCTGGCGGCCGGCCTGTTCGAGCGGCTCGGCTTCGAGACGTCGCCGCGCTGGGACGAGCCCCGCACCGACCTCATCCAGGCGATCCGCTTCGGCCGTCCGGAAGCGCTGACGGCGTTCGTGCAGGGCATCCAGGCGGCTGCGGCCGTCGACTCGCATGTCGTGCCCGAGGCATGGGACATGCCGGGCTACGAGCATCCCGTCATCATGGCGGCGGGCTCGTTCATCCAGGGCGGCAGCCTCGAGCTGTCGGCCGACGCGCCGATCCGCGAGCCTTACATCGCCTACATGCAGGGCGGCCTGACCTATGCCCATGTCAAGCTTGGCCTGCTGCAATCGCTGGAGCGTCTGGCCAAGCAGGATATAATTGTAATGTAAACTCACACAAGAACCTCACATCGGTTGACACCTTCATGTCCTGCAGGTACAATAAGCTCATCCCTTATCGAAACTGGAAGGTTGATGTGAACATGGCTGACGATATACGCCGCAATATGGCGCTGTTCCCGATCGGGATCGTAATGAAGCTGACCGACTTGACCGCGCGTCAGATCCGCTACTACGAGCAGCATGAGCTGATCGTGCCGGCGCGGACTTCCGGCAACCAGCGTCTGTTCTCCTTCAACGACGTCGAGCGCCTGCTCGAGATCAAGTCGCTGATCGAGAAGGGCGTGAATATCGCCGGCATCAAGCAGGTCATGAATCCGGTATCCAAGGAATCCGAGGAAGCGACCGTCATGACCGAAATTTCCGAGGTTCGCCGCCGCGAGCTCAGCGACTCGCAGCTCCGCCTGCTGCTCAAGCAGCAGCTGCAGGAGAAGCGCCCCGGCAAGGCTTCCCTCATCCAGGGCCAGCTCAGCCGCTTTTTCAACAACAAACGATAACCGAGTCCTATTCCCGACCACCTACTCTACTGCGAGGAGCCGATATTCGTGAGCTATACGAAAGATGACATCACCCGCATCGCCCAGGAGCAGAACGTCCGCTTCATCCGCCTGCAATTCACCGATCTGCTCGGCACGATCAAAAACGTGGAGATTCCGGTCAGCCAGCTTGAAAAAGCGCTCGACAACAAAATGATGTTTGACGGATCTTCCATCGAAGGTTATGTCCGCATCGAGGAATCCGACATGTACCTGTATCCGGATCTGAGCACCTGGGTCGTTTTCCCCTGGGTGACGCAGGATCGCGTCGCGCGCCTCATCTGCGACATCTACATGCCGGACGGCACGCCGTTCGCGGGCGACCCGCGCGGCATCCTCAAGCGCGCGCTCAAGGAAGCCGAGGAGATGGGCTTCACGGCGATGAACGTCGGTCCGGAGCCGGAATTCTTCCTGTTCAAGACGAACGAAAAAGGCGAGCCGACAACCGAGCTCAACGACCAGGGCGGCTACTTCGACCTGGCGCCGATGGATCTCGGCGAGAACTGCCGCCGCGAGATCGTGCTGACGCTCGAGGAGATGGGCTTCGAGATCGAGGCTTCCCACCACGAGGTGGCTCCGGGACAGCATGAGATCGACTTCAAGTACGCCGACGCGATCAAGGCGGCGGACCAGATCCAGACGTTCAAGCTTGTCGTCAAGACGGTCGCCCGCCAGCACGGCCTGCATGCGACGTTCATGCCCAAGCCGCTGTTCGGCGTGAACGGCTCCGGCATGCACTGCCACCAGTCGCTGTTCCGCGGCAGCGAGAACGCGTTTTATGACGAGAGCGACGCGCTCGGCCTGAGCGCGACGGCGCGCCAGTACATGGCCGGAGTGCTGCGCCATGCGCGCGCGATGGCCGCCATCACCAACCCGACGGTCAACAGCTACAAGCGGCTCGTGCCGGGCTACGAAGCTCCGTGCTACGTCGCTTGGTCGGCGAGCAACCGCAGCCCGATGATCCGCATCCCGGCGTCCCGCGGCCTCAGCACGCGCGTCGAGGTGCGCAATCCGGATCCGGCGGCCAACCCGTACCTGGCGCTGGCGGTCATGCTGAAGGCCGGCCTGGACGGCATCAAGAACAAGTATCCGCTGCCGGCTCCGACCGATCGCAACATCTACGTCATGACCGACGAGGAGCGCCTGGATGAAGGCATCCCGAGCCTGCCGGAAGACCTGCGCGAGGCGCTCACGGAGCTGCTCCGCAGCGAGATCGTCACCGAGGCGCTCGGCGACCATGCGCTGGCCCACTTCTACGAGCTCAAAGAGATCGAATGGGACATGTACAAGACGCAAGTGCATGAGTGGGAGCGCGATCAGTACCTGACGCTGTATTGAGTGAAAAAACCGAGTATTATCAAGGGTTCTGGGGTCAGTGAATCGGGGGGCATGGCGAGGAGACAGTGTCATCTTGGAAGGCATGCCCCCCGATTGCCCCCGAATTTTTAAAGTTGAGGATACCTGTGGTGAAGGTTTCAAACTTCTCCATGCTGGTATCCTCTATTTTTTTTGATATGTGCGCGTAGACGTCCGAGGTAATCTGGATGCTGCCGTGTCCAAGCATCTCCTGCACGACCTTCATTTCCACGCCGGCTTCAAGCATCAACACGGCGAAGGTGTGCCTGGTGGAGTGAATCGGTAAGGGCGGCAGACCAACGCGCTGCAGGCAGCGGGAGAAGGCGTTGAAGAGGGAGGACTTCGGCATGGGGCTTCCATCTGCACGGCACAGGACAAGGTCCAGGTCTGTTTTGTACAGATCCCCAAAGGCCGCTTTGTTTTGTTCCTGCCAGGCTTTGTGCGCGCGGAGGTCATCTGCAAACCCTGAACTGAATTTGATGGTCCTCTCAGAACTCAAAGTCTTCGTGTCCCCAAAGTAATCTGCATTTTCCTCTGGAGATATGGCAGTCCAGTCCAGTGTCTCGTCAATTACCAAGCGGCGAAGGTCCAGTGAAATATCCGACCATTTTAGAGCGGCTGCTTCTCCTTTCCGCATGCCGGTCTCCAGAAGTGCTTTGAAAAATATCCAATATTCATAGCCATACTTCCTTAGTTCTTGCATCAGCTTGGGGATGTCATCTGACCCGATGAACTTCACATTTCGCTTCTTCCTATCGCCTTTGATCTCAACACCGATGCAAGGGTTTTTCTCCAGCTTACCCAAGGTAACGGCCTTCTCATAGGCGTTGTGCATTGTAGAATGGACGATCTGTGCTGTCCGGTGGCTCATGCCGCCATCTACTAGGTGATTGAGAAAGCGTTGGTACATGACAGGCTTGAGGCTTTGCAGCATGAGATTTTTGAAATAAGGCTTAATATGCTTCTTAATGTTGTTCTGGTGGATGAGAAGCGTGTTCTTCCGGACCGTGCCGGTCTTGTATTCCTGCAACCACGTATCAAGGTAGTCAGCCAAAGGCATGTCGGTCTGCTCGTACCCTCCGGCGAGCTTCTTCTCAAACTCGCTTACCGCGACCTGTGCTTCTTTCTTAGTCGCGAATCCTCGACCAGATTTTTCCCTCGTTTTTCCCGTAAAAGGATCCTTGTACTTGAGGCGGTATTCCCATCCGCTGTCATGCTTCTTGTAGTTCGCCATTAAATGTTTAACCTCCTTAAATTAAATTTGTGTATGTTAAACCGCCTTACGGCGGAAATAACCCCAAGGTTAGTAGAATATGCTCATCTGCTCAGGTATGTCGTTCCGGCGAAGCAGATCCAGGAGCGATTCGTCAGCGGCGAGCTCGTCGCCGGCCGTCAAGAGCCGAACAGCGAAGCGGTTGGCCTGACGCTCTAGCTTGCCGACGTTCACAAAAGACTGCTCGTCCAGCATGAAGCGGCTGATTCCTGGGTGTAGCCGGTCATGAGCAATCTCGTGCGCACAGACTACGCGCTGCCAGATCGGGTCCAGGCCTGCATTGATGACGATGAATCGGCGTCGCAGCTTGCGATAGTAAAGTCCGCGCATGCTCTCGTCCATTTCAAGGAATCGCACATGGATGTTCATTCTGGCTGCCAGCAGGAATGGATCGTTCGTCTTGTAGCGCCGGACCAATTTCTTGACCAGCTTGTCCATTCGTTCACCCCTACTCAGGTTGTTCGGATTCAGACTTTTTTCGCCCGTATGTCTTTTTGTTAAGCATCTTCGCCTCCCAGAATAGCCCAGTCAGGATATCGATTGCACGCTGCCTCGACTCTGCCGTAATCGGAACGCCGTCGAACATGACGGGCGCATCCTCTTCGAGCATTTTTTTTAGGTCTCGAACGTCTTTTGGCGTTGCCCAGTTTGGCACCGTCAGTTCCCGATCTGGCATGGAAGAGTCCGCGCTTAACCCAAGGATGTAGTCTACCGAAACCTTATGATATTCAGCTAGCGCGGCCAGATAGTTGTGATCTGGATTTGATATTCCGTTTTCCCAAGCATTGTATCGAGGGCGCTTAATTCCGAGTGCTTCAGCTACTTGGTCTTGCGTCAAATTCCGTTTGTTGCGTAGGGCAGTCAAACGATCGCCCAAAGTCATAAGATCCGACCTTTCCGTTGGCATGATAAAATTATTTTCAAAATCGTATTGACGATAATATTTTTATCAAATATAATCAGAAATACGACGGGGGAGGTGATGACAGATGACAGTCAAAGCAAAGTCAAAGGCGCCACCTAGAAGCGAACTGAGGAGGCTTCGGGAAGAGCGGGGGCCTCGCGAGCGAATCGCCGATGATCTTGAAATATCGAAAGTATATCTGCGAATGATCGAAACAGGGCAGCTAACGCCTGGTCGTGATCTACTCATCCGGTTCGGTGTTTATTTCGACAGGCCGCTCGACGAATTGTTTCCCGATCTTTTCGAAGGTCAGGTCTCTTAATTGCGCCTTGATTGATAGATTTCTTATCTAATTCCCATTATAGGTGATAAAATTCCTATCGTCAATAATCTTGACTAGGAATTTAAAATTTATTCTATTTGATAAGAAAATTATCTGAAAGGAGAGGCGGGCGATGAGTGGGCCGATGGTGCAGGTCAAATTGGACGAGCAGCAACTAAGGCAACTTTGCCAAGAGCAGATCGGAATGTTGCTCAAGGAATACGATGCAGATCTCGTTTATTGGGACGCGGCCGAGCTGATGCGGCGGACACAGATGAGTTGGAACACCATCCAGGATCGGTTTTTTTTCGACTCAAGGATGCCCAAACATAAGCTTGGGGGAAAGTGGTATTTCCCGGCCCGCAAGACGAGAGAGTTCTTGGAGACATGGTTGGCAGAGCAGTGAAGTTATTTCTGGAGAGGAGGTGAGGACGATGCAGATAACCGGATGGGTCTGGCGGCAAATGAGCCTGAGCGAGCGGATGCTGATGCTGCAAATCAAGGCGGCGCAGTCAAAGCAGCGCTGGGCAGCACGGAATGTCATCTGAGAGGAGGCTGTGTAAGTGGATTATGAACCAAGCAAGAAAGCTATCTGGCTGGCTGCAAACAGTGGAGACGCTCCGCGTCTGGACGCTATCATGCAGGAGCACACGAGCCTGTTAGATTTGCCGCCGCACTGGTCGCCCGAATACCCGGCTGCCGTCAAGGCTGCTAAACATCGCATCCAGCAGCTCCGCGCCGAGCGCGACGCGATCATCGCGCAATACGAAGAAAAAGCCCTCGACGGGGTAGGAGCCGTCCAGAGCTAAGGCAAGACTTAATCACCGCCATTGTAGCATTCATCCATTTACTTATACAAGGAGGCCATCAACACATGGCAATTCAAATTCAGATCAACGGCGAATCCGCCGCAGAAGTCGTAGCCGAGCTCTCCGTCCTCGCTGCCAGCCTCGTTTCGGGCAAAGCAGCTCCCGTAGCCGAGGCGCCGAAAGCGGAGCGTGCTCTGCGGGGCAGCCGCGCAGCGAAAGCGGATGAGCCGAAGGCGGCCGTGAAGGAGCCGGCCGAAGAGTCGGCAGCTGTGGAGGAAACGGGTGCCGAAGCTGGCGGCGACTACTCGGAGTTCGACGGCGACGCCGCCGAGCCGATCCCGACGGACGTGGAGCTCAGGACGATCGCAGCCGGGGCCGGGCAGAAAGGCGTCGAGGCCAAGAAGGCCATCAAGGCGCTGCTCGACAAGTACGGCAGCGCCAACATCACCGGCGTCCCGGACGACAAGCGCCTCGCGTTCAAGGCCGAGCTGGAGCAGATCTAGTGGCGGCCCAGTTGGAGCAGGTCAGGGACCTGGAGGCCGATCTGGCCATTTGCGAATACGCCGCGCCAGCGCCGATCCGGACAAAACCGTGTATGTGCGGCCACTGCGACAAGCTCTTTCTTGATATCGCCCATAGCGAGGGGCGGCTGGATCCGGAAGACGCCCGCTTCATCGTCGAGGCCCGCGTCGGCTGGCCGCATGCGATCCGGCGCGCCATCGCCGCCGAAGCACAGGTGGACAAGCTGCAGGAGGAAATCCGGCTGCTCCATGACTTGCTGCACGAGCAGGGGATCCCATGGGACTGACGCCTGCGCACGCGGAGCGCGGGCATGCGCTCCTCGGGGCGTCCAAAGCGAGCCAATGGATCAACTGCCCGCCAAGCGCCCGCGCCCAGGAGGGCATCCCGGACACGCGCAGCGAGTTTGCCAACGAAGGCACGGCAGCACATGAGCTGTCGGAGCTGATCCTGCGGAGCCGGCTGCTGGGCGAGATGCTCGACGAGGCCATCGCAGCCTTCAAGCGGACAAGCCCCTATTACAACGCCGAGATGGAGGCGGCAGTCGCCGCCTATGTCGAGGTGGTCGAGGAGCGCTTCATGGCCGCCAAGGCGCGGAGCGCGGACGCCGCCATCCTCTTCGAGGCCTGGCTCGACTTCAGCGCCTGGGTCCCGGAGGGATTCGGCACCGGCGACGTCGTGCTGATCGCCGACGGCGTGATGGAGGTCATCGACCTCAAGTACGGCAAGGGCGTACCGGTCAGCGCGATCGACAACCCGCAGATCCGGCTCTACGGCCTCGGCGCCTGGTCCGACTACAGCTACCTCTATGATATCCGGGAGGTGCATGGCACAATCGTCCAGCCGCGGCTCGACAGCGTAAGCACGGAGGCCCTGCCGATCGGAGAGCTGCTGCAGTGGGCGGAGACGGTCGTGAAGCCGGCGGCCGTGCTGGCCCATGCCGGCAAAGGCGACTTCGCCGCCGGCGACCACTGCCGCTGGTGCAAGATCAAGGGCAGCTGCCGGGCCCGCGCTGACGCCAACATGGCCGCGCTTGCCTACGAATTCCGCGACCCGGTGACGCTCTCGCTGGAGGAGATCGGCTCCATCCTCCACGTCGCGGAGCAGTTGTCCGCCTGGGCAAAAGACGTCTCCGACTACGCCTTCACGGCGACCAAGGCCGGCCAGCAGGTACCGGGCTGGAAGCTGGTCGAGGGCCGAAGCGACCGGAAGATTACGGATAAGAATCAGGCAATTCAACTTTTTTCCGAAGCAGGTTTGGTCCCGGAGAAGTATCTCAAGCCTCCTGAGATTCTCGGTATCGGAAAGCTAGAAAGCAGCATCGGTAAAAAAGAATTGGTTGAAATACTCGGCGGCCTAATTGTAAAGCCGCCCGGAAAGCCGGCGCTCGTTCCGGAGACGGACAAGCGTCCGGAGCTGAACAGCGTGGAGGGCGACTTTGAAGGGGAGGACTTTTGAATGAACGATCGGACCCGAAAAGCGCTCGCCGATCGTGAAGCCCTGGACGAGGCGCGGCGCCGTCGGAAGCGAGAAGAGGCTGCTCGCAAGGAATGGTTGCGCGTCCAGAAGTCGCGACCGCGGACGAAAATCCCGGCTCAGTACGGCGAGACCATCCACGTCCATGAGAAGATTCTGGACCGGTTCATGAAGCAGGTCGGCCAGAAAATCGACATTGAGACCTACAAGGTTGCTGGCGGCGCTGGCAGTAGCCTCACCATCACCTACACCACCCGGTACGGCGGACGCGGCGAGCTCGTGCTGAACGATCTCGGCCCGATGCCGATCGGCTGACATACCCCAATCCAATTACGAGGAGCTCGATCTAACATGGCAGAAACGAAAATGGTCACCGGCAAGGTACGTCTTTCCTACGCGAATATCTGGGAGCCCAAGGAGAACGAGTCAGGCCAGCTCAAATACAGCTGCGCGCTGCTCATCCCCAAGTCTGACAAGGAGACGCTCCGCAAGATCAAGGCAATTATCGATGCGTTGAAAGTCGAAGCCGCGGCGAAGTACAAAGGCAAGCTGCCCACCAACTTCAAGCTGCCGCTGCATGATGGCGATGAGGAAAAGCCTGACGACGAGAACTACGCCGGCCACTACTACCTGAACGCCTACGCCAACACGAAGCCCGGCATCGCGAAGCCAGCCGGCAAGGATTCGGTAGGCAACACCAAGTTCGTCGAGATTACAGACACGACGGAAGTCTACTCCGGCTGCTATGCTCGCGTCTCCCTCAACTTCTACACCTACGACAACAAGAGCAAGGGCATCGGCGTCGGCCTGAACAACATCGTCAAGGTCCAGGACGGAGAATCGTTGGCTGGCCGCAGCAGCGTGAACGAGGACTTCGCCGGCGAGGAGTTTGACGACGATTTCGGTGGAGACGATGACGACTTCATGAGCTGATCCATCGTAGGGGCCTTCGCGGCCCCTTCCCATAAAACCAAACTCTAGGAGGAACCAAACATGACAACTCAAACACGCATGAAGCCAGGTCGCAAGCGCTCCCCGGAGCTCCAGGCCCTAGTCGACCGCGCAGCAGCTAACGGCATCCTCGCCAATACGCTGCTGCACCGCATCAAGGAGGGCTGGGATCCGGAACGCGCCGTGACGGAGCAGCCGACCAAGTCGCGTCCGCGTGGCAGAGGTCAGGCTGATGCGTAACCGCGGCGGCAGCGTCTTCCGGGGCTTCCTCTACGCCTTAATGTTCTCTCTGCCTTTCTACGGTCTGGTAGCCATCCTGCTGCTGAGGTAGCGCATGCGGATCCTCCAGATCGACATCGAGACGTACAGCTCGATCGACCTGCTCAAGTCCGGCGTCCATCGGTACGTCGAGGCCTCGGACTTCGAGATCCTGCTGTTCGCCTACGCTTGGGATGACGAGCCGGTGCAGGTCGTCGACCTGACCGACATGGAGGACGTGCCGGGTGACGTTCTCGCCGCGTTGGCGGATCCTGCGGTCACCAAGACGGCCTTCAACGCCGCCTTCGAGCGGACGTGCTTGACCAAGTGGTTCGGCCAGCCGATGCCGGCGGAGCAGTGGCAATGCACATCGGTTTGGGCCTTGACGCTCGGGCTGCCTGGCTCGCTGGACGGTGCGGCCGACGTGCTGAAGCTGGACGCGAAGAAAGACGCCAAGGGTAAGGCGCTGATCAAGTACTTCAGCGTGCCGTGCAAGCCGACGAAAGCAAACGGCGGGCGGGAGCGCAATTTGCCCCATCACGCGCCGGAGAAATGGGCTGACTACGTCGCCTACAACCGGCAGGACGTCGTCGTCGAGCGAGAGGTTCGCCGTAAGCTGGCGCGCTTCCCGGTCCGGGCGCGGGAGTGGGAGCTCTGGGCGATCGATCAGCGGATCAACGATCGAGGCGTGCGGCTGGACCGCGAGCTCATCCATCAGGCCATTGCCTGCGACGAGCAGTACGGGGCCAGGCTGATCGCCGAGGCACGGGAGTTGACCGGGCTCGACAACCCAAACAGCCTGGCGCAGCTCAAGGGCTGGCTGGCGGAGCGCGGCTTGGAGACGCCCGACGGCATGGCCAAGGATCAAATGCCGGCGCTGTTGGACGCGGCCCCGGACGACGAGACTCGCCGGATGCTGGAGCTGCGGCAGGAGATGAGCAAGACGAGCGTCGACAAGTACAACGCTATGGCACGGACGATCTGCGCCGACGATCGGGCGCGGGGGCTGCTGCAGTTCTGCGGCGCTAACCGGACGTGGCGCTGGGCCGGCCGGCTCATCCAAGTCCAAAACCTGCCGCAAAACAAGATTCCCGATCTCGCCCTGGCGCGGGAGCTGCTGCGGGCGGGGGAGTTCGAGCTGCTGGAGTTGCTCTTCGGCCCGCCGCCGTTCGTCCTCTCCCAGTTGATCCGGACGGCCTTCGTTCCATCGGAAGGGCGGCGCTTCATCGTAGACGACTTCGCGGCTATTGAGGGCCGCGTCATCTCCTGGATCGCGGACGAGGAGTGGAAGCTCGAG
>NZ_AULW01000063.1 GCF_000422485.1 Paenibacillus pasadenensis DSM 19293 | reverse complement strand
GTGCAGCTGACGAGTACTAATCGGTCGAGGGCTTATCCTACTTAGCAAGAACAGCCGGTCAGCACGGCATTTCGTTCGATCCAGTTTTCAGGGCGCAAGTCCTGAAGAGATGATCACTGGCGCGGGGTGGAGCAGTCCGGTAGCTCGTCGGGCTCATAACCCGAAGGTCACAGGTTCAAATCCTGTCCCCGCAACCAATCTCTTTCTACATAAGAACTGATTCTTCATTCGGAGCTGTGGTGTAGAGGCCTAACATGCCTGCCTGTCACGCAGGAGACCGCGGGTTCGAATCCCGTCAGCTCCGCCATTTATTTGCGGAAGTGGCTCAGCGGTAGAGCATCGCCTTGCCAAGGCGAGGGTCGCGGGTTCGATTCCCGTCTTCCGCTCCATTGAAATCAACTAGCTGCCCATGAGGCGGCTTTTTTTTGTCTACAACTAAAATTTCCCCCTCCTGGTTCTTTCAGACATGGAATCGGTTGATGCAGCCAAGCCAAACAGCTAGGCGTGGAGCCGTTTTCTCAAACTCCTTCTTATATTTATCTCCGAAATGATTCAATTCGCGTTATTTAAAGAATTTCACGTTCGCGCTACAATCTTTCCCCTATTGCCGCGCTTTGAGTGCCCGATTAGAAAAAAATTCCCCCGCCCGCTCTGATTTGTCCCCCTAGCGGATTCGCTGCTTTTCACCGACAATTAGAACTACCTTCACCGCTCCCTATGTCATAAAAACTACCCAAGAAGATGGACTGTAAGAACGGGAGATTTATGAGCTCCCGGATGCTTGAATCAATGCCGGGTTCGGCAAGCGACGGATCCGGCTGATTCCAAAAAGGAAGCGATACCAATTGCCGTTTCTCTACTTGCCGCTACGAGTTGTGGCTGCATCAATTGATTTTGAAATTACATGATTCGTTATGTTCATGAGAGGAATCAAGGTGAGGGAGAAGCTGGAGCACGGAGGTGGACTGGATTTTATCGCTCTTGTAAAACGCTTTCATAGATTGAAATTCATAAGGGAGGCAAGACATGAATGATCATCAAATCTCGTAAATTCCGCAGAAGCTATGCATTGGCAATGGTCGCGGCATTAGCCCTTTCGATTATCCCTTCTTTCAGTGCCGGAGTGAAGCAGGCCGACGCCGCATCAAACTACAAGATCGTAGGGTATTACGCCTCATGGGCGGCGTACGGCCGTGCGTACAACGTGACGGATATCGATGCCAGCAAAATGAATGTCATCAACTACGCCTTCGCCGATATTTGCTGGAACGGAAAGCACGGCAATCCAGATCCGACGGGGCCGAACCCGACGACCTGGTCCTGTCAGAATGAAGCGGGCCAAGCGATCAACGTTCCGAATGGTACGGTCGTGCTGGGCGATCCATGGATCGACGCTCAGAAGAGCTTCGGAGACGACAAATGGGACGACCCGATCAAAGGCAACCTCAAGCAGCTGTGGAAGCTCAAGGACAAAAACCCGGATTTGAAAACGGTCATTTCGATCGGAGGCTGGACGTGGTCGAACCGCTTCTCCGATGTAGCGGCCACCGCGGCGACTCGCGAAGTATTCGCGAATTCATCGGTCGACTTCATTCGCAAATACAAGATGGACGGCGTCGATCTCGACTGGGAATATCCGGTCAGCGGCGGCCTGGACGGCAACAGCTACCGGCCGGAAGACAAGCAGAACTACGTCCTGCTGCTCCAGAAAATCCGGGAGAAGCTCGATGCGGCTGAAAAAGCCGACGGCAAGGATTATCTGCTGACGATCGCTTCCGGAGCAGGCCCGACCTACGTCCAGAACAATGACCTGGCCGGAATTGCCAGCATCGTCGATTGGATCAACATCATGACGTATGACTTCAATGGCAGCTGGAACAAGACAAGCGGCCACAATGCTCCGCTGTACTATGATACGGCGGCCGCAACCAGCGGCTTGACGGATCCGCAGAACTTCAACATCGACAAGGCGGTCACGACCTACCTTGCCAAAGGCGTACCGGCAAGCAAGCTCGTGCTCGGCATGGCCTTCTACGGTCGAGGCTGGGGCGGCTGTCCGACGGCAGGAAATGGACAGTACCAAGTCTGCGCGGGCATTTCCTCTACGGGAACTTGGGAGAAGGGCAGCTACGACTTCTATGATCTGGAAGCAAACTATATCAACAAGAACGGCTACACGCGCTATTGGAATGATGCCGCTAAGGTGCCTTACCTGTACAATCCGACCAACGGCACGTACATCAGCTATGACGATGTTCAATCCTTCGACTTCAAGACGAGCTACCTGAAATCCAAAGGTCTCGCCGGCGCGATGTTCTGGGAGACGAGCGGCGACCGCAACAAGACGCTGCTGAACAAGCTGGCCTCCGATCTCGGCTATGCGGGCGCAACGCCGACGCCGGTACCGACGGCTACGCCGAGCGCGACGCCGACGCCAACCGCCACGCCGAGCGTCACGCCGACACCGACGACAAGCCCAAGCGCAACGCCTACGCCAAGCGCGACGCCGACTCCGGGCACGTGCACGGTGACGGCATGGAGCTCGACGGCGGTTTATACGGGCGGACAAAAGGCTTCCTACAACGGCACGATTTACGAAGCGAAGTGGTGGACCCAAGGCGATCGTCCGGATCTGAGCGGAGCGAACGGTCCTTGGAAGGCAGCCGGCACTTGCGGAACGACAAGTCCGACACCGAGCGCGACGCCTACGCCAACGCCGACCGCGACGCCTACGCCAAGCGCAACGCCGAAACCGAGCGCAACGCCGACGCCGACGGCAACGCCTACGCCAAGCGCGACTCCTACACCTACGGCAACGCCGACGCCGTCCGCAACGCCAGGCGCCTCTGCCTGGGCTGCAGGCGTAGCGTATAAAGCGGGAGATGTCGTGACTTACAGCGGCAAGACGTATGCCTGCCTGCAGCCTCACACCTCGCTCGCCGGCTGGGAGCCGGCTACGACTCCCGCTCTTTGGAAGCTGAAATAAGCTGTCCAGCCTGCAGCCCCTTTTCGCGGCATTCCGAACCGAACCTGGAATGGACGAAAAGGGGCTTTTTCAATGCTCAGCCTCAACGAATCTATCAATCCGCATGGAGGAATCGAATCGCATGAACGCCATGAGCTATCGCAAAGCTAAGCCGGCGGCCCGCCTGCTCGCCGCTCTGATGACCTTGATCGTCCTCGTTCCGCTTTATGGACCAGGCATCGCGCTGACGAAGGCCGCGGCTGGGACGGGCCCGTCGGCACCTGCCCCGGCAGCCGACCATCCCCGCAAGATCGTCGCTTATTTTCCGGAATGGGGAGACCAGGAAAACAAAGGCTTCTACACGGTCGACAAGATTCCGTGGGGAAGCATTACGCACATCAACTATGCCTTCGCCAAAGTAAACGCTCAGAACAAGATCGAAATCATGGACCGCAAGGCGGCTGTCGAGAAGGATTATCCGGGGCAGCTCGCCGAGCTTCCGTTCAAGGGACACTTCAACCAGCTCGTGAAGTACAAGCAGCTCTATCCGGACGTGCGCACGCTGATCTCGGTCGGCGGCTGGGCGGGCTCGGGCGGTTTCTACAATATGGCGAATACGGAAGCGGGCCGCGAGACGTTCGCAAACAGCGTCATCGACTTCCTGCGGACGTACAAGTTCAACGGCGTCGACATCGACTGGGAATATCCGTCGGGCACGGGCCAATCGGGCAATCCGAATGACTTCTCGGTCGCCGAGCCGCTGCGCAAGGTGAACTACGACAACTACATCCTGCTGATGAAAAAGCTGCGCGAGAAGCTGGATGCGGCAGGCGCTCAGGACAACCAGAAATACGATCTGACCGTCGCCGCGACGGCGTCGAGCTGGATTCTCGGCGGCATGAAGCTCGGCGAGGCGAACCAATATCTCGACTGGGCGAACCTCATGACCTACGACTTCCACGGCGCCTGGAACGGCTATGTCGGTCCTCATTCCGCCTTGTATCCGGACGCCCGCGACACGGAAACGGCCGCGCTCGGCACGCCGGTGCTGAACACGGACTGGGCGACCCGCTACTACCTCGGCACGCTGCCGCCGGAGAAGATCGTCATCGGCGTCCCGTACTATTCCCGCGGCTGGAAAAACGTGAACGGCGGCATCGACAACACCGGCTTGTACGGAACGGCGCCGACGACCGGAGGAGGGGCGGACGGCGAGTTCGGCATCTGGAACGATCCCGCGCCGGAGCAGCCGGCCGGAGCGAATCCGATCTGGCATATCCTCAATCTGCTCAAAGACCCGGCCAACAAGCGCTATTTCGACCCGGTGACAAAAACGCCTTACCTGTTCAACGCGAGCAAAAAAGTGTTCCTGACCTATGAGGACACGGAATCGCTCGGATACAAGCTGGACTACATCAAGGAAAAGGGCCTGGGCGGCATGATGTTCTGGGAGCTGACCGGCGACTACTCGCAGGCGGCCGACGGAACGTACACGTACGGCAATACGCTGACCGAATTCGCCTACAACAAGCTGAAGACGGCCGGACTGCCCGGAGGAGCCGCGAAGCCGCAGCTGCCTGCGCCGAAAAACTTCAGCATCGCGTTCAGCGGCAATTACGATCATCCGAACTACACATACTCGCTCAAGATCACGAACAACACCGGAGAGGATATCGCCGGGGGATGGAAGCTGGAGTTCGATCTGCCGACGACGACGACGCTGACCTCCGCGTGGGGAGCCGGTTCGGTCGAGCGGATTTCCACGGCGTGGGACTTCAACCGCTACCGTCTGACGGGAACGGCGACGCAGACGATCGCGAACGGCGCGACGCTGGACATTCCGGGCATGATGAAGCTGAACTTCTCCGGCGGGCCTCAGCGGGTGACGTTGAACGGAAGCTCCTCGAAAGCCGAGTATGAAAAGCTGTACGGCACGGCGCCGAGCCCGTCGCCAGGAGCGACGCCGACGCCATCGCCAAGCGTGACGCCGACAGCAACGCCGACGCCGAGCGCGACACCGACGCCAAGCGCAACGCCGACGCCGACTCCGGGCCTATGCACGGCGGCGGCTTGGAGTGCGACGACGGTGTATGTCGGCGGCCAGAAGGCTTCGTACAACGGTTCGGTCTACGAGGCGAAATGGTGGACGCAAGGAGATCGGCCGGATCTGAGCGGAGCCAATGGACCATGGAAGGCGGTAGGAGCCTGCGCGACGCCAGCGCCAAGCGCGACGCCGACGCCGAGCGCGACGCCGACGCCAAGCGCGACGCCGACGCCGAGCGCGACGCCGACGCCAAGCGTGACGCCGACGCCGAGCGCGACGCCGACGCCAAGCGCGACGCCATCGCCGAGCGCGACGCCGACGCCGAGCGCGACGCCGACGCCGACGCCAAGTGCTACGCCAACGCCGAGCGTGACGCCATCGCCGAGTACGGCGCCAACGCCGAGCGCGACGCCGGGAGCTGCGGCCTGGACGCCGGGCACGGCGTACAAAGCCGGGGACAAAGCAACCTACGGCGGCAAGACCTATGCGTGCCTGCAGCCTCATACCGCCTTGGCGGGATGGGAGCCGGCCACGACGCCCGCTCTGTGGAAACTGGCCTGAGCGGTCCCAATTGCAAGCTGCCCTGCCTCCATCGCCGGAGGCAGGTTTTTTTGCGCGTGGGAACGAATACGACAAGGGAGGCAACAGGAAAGGATGAGGACATGAGGATTCTGGTGCTCGGCGGAACGAGACTCATGGGCAAGCATCTGGTCGACGAGCTGCTGCGGGAAGGCCACGAGGTGACGGTCGGCTCCACCGGCAAGACGGAGGTGACATACGAGGGCGAGCCGGAAAGGCTGGTGTTGGATCGGGGCGAGGAAAGCTCGCTGCTGCCGGCCGTCCAGGGCCGGGAGTGGGATGTCGTCTACGACATGATCGGCTACTCGCCGGATGAGGCTCGGCTGGCATGCAAGGCGTTCGCCGGAAGGACGGGGCGGTTTGTTTTCGTCTCCTCGCTCGCGGTCTTCGAGCCGTCCGAACAGGCTCAGCGGGAGGAGGACTGGCTGCCGGAAGGCTATCCCGTGACCGGCACCGACCGCCACTCGCTCAGCTATGCGGAAGGAAAGCGCCAGTCGGAGGCGGTGCTCGCGGCTCAGGCGGACATGGAATCCCTCTTTGTACGGCCGCCTTTTGTCGTCGGGGAAGATGACTACACGCGCAGGCTGCACTGGCATGTGGAGCGGGTCGCTGCCGGCTTGGAGATCGGCATGCCTTCGCCGGACGCGAGGGTGCAGTTCATCCGCTCCGATGAGGCGGGACGGCTGCTGAGCTGGCTCAAGTCGGCGCCGCTGAGCGGTCCGGTGAACGCCTGCTCCGGAGGCAGCATCCCGCTGCGGGAGCTTGCCGGAATGATCGGCTCGGCGACCGGCAGGCAGCCGCGGCTGACGACGGAGGTGACGGAGCAGAACGGCTCTCCTTATGGAGTCGAAGGCTCTTGGTATATGGACGGCGGCAAGGCGGCAAAGGCCGGATTCCGGTTCGAGCGGCAGGAGGACTGGCTGCCCGGACTGATCGGGCGTCTGGCCGAAGAGCGGCTCGAGCGAGCCGGCCGCAGCGATTCCGGCCTGTCCTGATTTTGAGCGAGACGAGCTGCTCCGGCAGCTCGTTTTTGCGTTGAAGCGGGTTGCCGCAGCCGGAGGGGCGTGTTATACTCCACTATATAGAACAAATGTTCGCTTGTAGGGGGTGCAGGCCATGACGGCAGCAAAGGCGGAGCTGATACGAGTCAAGCAGCTGCTGACGAAGGTCAAGGAAGAGAAGATGCCTTTCCGCTGGTCGATCAATCCCTATCGCGGCTGCATGCATGGCTGCAGCTTCTGCTATGCCAGGGCGTTCCACTCCTTCATCGGCATGGGAGCGGACGAGTTCCAGAGCCGCATTCTCGTCAAAGAGAACGCCGCCGCCGCGCTCGAAGGGCAGCTGCACCGGATGGCGGCGCGGCATCGCTTCGACCTGGCTGCGATGGCGCGGGATATCGGGCATGTGGCGATCGGCACGGCTACCGATCCGTATCAGCCGGCCGAGGGCGCTCACCGAATTACCCGGGAGTGCCTGAAGGTGCTCGCCCGTTACCAGGTTCCCGTCTCGATTACGACGCGCTCGCCGCTCATCCTGCGGGATCTGGACCTGCTCGCGCAGTGCCGGGTGCTGTCGGTCAACATCAGTCTCCATACGCTGGACGACCGGCTCATCCGCAGTCTGGAGCCGGGCTCTCCGCTCTCAGCGCCGCGCCTGCAGGCGCTTCGCGAGCTTCGTGAGGCCGGCCTGCCGGCCGGCGTATTCGCCGCCCCGATCCTGCCGCTGCTGTCGGATTCCCGAAGCGCCCTGCAGGAGCTGATGCAGGCGAGCCGCGCTTGTGGCGCTCTCTTCCTGATGAGCTCGCTGCTGCGGCTGACGCCCGAGGTGAAGGGCTGGTACTACGGCGTGCTTCGCGAAGCGGCTCCGGAAGTGGTGCCGGAGTATGAGCGGATCTTCCAGGGAGCGTATGCCATTCGCAGCTACGAGGAAGAGCTGCGAGCGCGAGTCGAGGAGCTGAGGCTGCTTTACGGGCTGCCGTGCTCGCTGCCGGCCGTGGAGAAACCGGGGCGGTGGAGCGGGGAGGCCTGCGCCTGGCCGCCGGGCGGCGGCCCTACGGGCTGCGGCCCGGCGGACGGATGCGGTCCTACGGACGGCGGCCTCGCCGCGTTCGAGCCGCAGCGCAGCTCCGTTTCATTAGGGCAGCGGCTGGCCGCGCGCAGAGAAGACCCCGCGGCCGAAGCGAGCCGGGGGCCAGTCAAGGAAGTGCTGGAGCAGATGGCGCTCCCCTTTTAAGCTCGAGCCGGGGGCGAGGACAAGCGCCTCAGAAGCCCGTGCGATACTTCCGGGCGCTGGACGAGTCATCCTTCGTATGCGTCTTGTCCTTCTCATCCTGCTGCTCGATCGTCAGGTCCTCGACGGGGATGGGATCGACGTGCTGCTGGGCGGGATCCTGATCCATCAGGCTTTCTTTTTCCGTCGGGTACTGCTCGGGATGGTCCCGATCGGCCACGGACGGAGTCGTGGATCGGAGCGACTTGTCTTTCGGGTCGGTCATTTCGAGCACCTCTTTTCGATGTTGTCTCCGCTGCCGGATCGGCTAGGAGGGGGTTGTCTTCCTTACCCCAAAGCAAGGAAGCACTAACGCAGGTCGCCAAGGAGGCGAAAGAGAAATGAAGCTGGCGAGGCTGCTCGGCATCACGATGCTGCTGCTGGGCAGGCGCAGGGTCGGCGCCCAGGAGCTCGCCGAGCGCTTCGAGGTGTCGGTGCGCACGATCTATCGGGACTTGGAGGCGCTCTACGCGGCCGGCGTGCCGGTCGTATCCTATCCCGGCCTGGACGGCGGCTACGAGATTCTCCACACGTTCCGGATCGACCGGCAATACCTCAGCATGGAGGAGCTGCGCTCCATGCTGATCGCGCTCAAAGGCGTTCAGGCCGCGTGGAGCGAGCAGCAGCTCGGGCGCCTGCTCGACAAGGTCGGAGCTTTGCTCAGCCGTACCGAGGGAGGCGCCGAACGGGAGAAGGACGCCGGCCAGGTCGTGCTGGACCTTAATCCGTGGCGAGGCGGAAAGCGCGAGAAGAAAATGCTGGAGGAGCTGGGGCAGGCGCTGGAGCAATGCCGTGCGATTCATATGGCTTATATGAATTGGGAGGGCAAGGAGTCGGAGCGGGAGATCGAGCCGATCGGGCTGGTGCTGCGGGATATGGTCTGGTATTTGTACGGCTTCTGCCGGCTCCGGCAAGATTATCGGACGTTCCGGCTGAACCGCATCCAGCGGCTGGAGCCGCTGGAGGAGCGGTTCGAGCGTCATGCGATGACGATCGAGGAGCTGGACCGGCGCTGGGAATCGGATGGAGAGCAGCAGCTCGAGCTTCGCCTGCTGTTCCATCCCTCCGTCCGGACGCGCGTCCGGGACGAATATCCGCCGCAGGCGATCCGGCAGCGCGAGGACGGCTGGCTGGAGGTCGCCTGCACCCGCCACAAAGGCTATTGGCTGTACTCCCGGCTGCTCAGCTACGGTCCCCGCGTCAAGATCCTCGATCCGCCCGAGGTGGCGCAGGAGATGCTGCGCATGGCTCAGGACATGGTGGAGCTTTATGAGGATCGCTCCTGAGCGGCGGAGCGCCGCAAGTTCCGCGAAGAAAGGCATGGCAAAAGGAAGGTCGCGCAAAGCGAGGATTGCCGCGCGCCGCTTGAGAGATCGCAGGCATAGAAGGCGCGCGATGGCGCGCAGGACCTTGAGGCTGCGCGGGGATCCTGGGGCTGCGCGGGGATCCTGGGGCTGCGCGGGGATCCTGGGGCTGCGCAGGAATCGTGGGGCTGCGCAGGAATCGTGGGGCTGCGCAGGAATCGTGGGGCTGCGCAGGAATCGTGGGGCTGCGCAGGGACCTTGGGGCTGCATGACAAGCTGGCCGCGAGCAGCTAGGCCGCGAGCCGCTTGGCTGCGACCGGTTCGGCATGCCGCCTGTCGGTTTGACAGGCGGCTTTTTCTCGTGATAAAGTTCGATTATCTAATTGTTCTATATTCGAACTTGTACGAAAAGGAGAAGCGAATGCAGGAAACCAAGCTGAAGGAAATTATTGAGCGCTACGAAAGAGCGAGCTCTCAGGTCAACCGAAGATTCGGAGCGCTGATCCAGAACAAGCTGCCGGAAGGAATCACGCAGGAGCAGTTCGGCATCATCCGCTACTTGAGCGCGCATCCGGACAGCACCTCGACGGAGCTGGCGGATACGTTCTGCGTCGGCAAGAGCAGCATCACGTCCATCACGACGAAGCTGGTCGACAAGAAGCTCGTCCGCCGGCGTCCCGATGACCGGGATCGCCGGGTGACCTATCTGTCGCTGACGGAGGAGGGGCGGCTGGTCGCCGAGCAAGCGGGAAAAGTCATCGGCGAGACGCTTGGAGCCTATATTTCTCGCTTTACGGAAGAAGAAGCCATGCAGTTCATCGAGATGTTCGAGGATCTGGCGGCCAGGCTGAAGGACTAAAGAGAAAACAAGCCGGGAGAGGGCGTGGAGCATGAAAACGATTCTGAAATGGCGGTGGGCGGTCCTCGCGCTATGGATCGCGCTGGCGGCAGGCTTGATGCTGCTGGCGCCGGATATGCAGCAGCTGGTTCGGGAGAAGGGGCAGATCACGGTGCCGGACGGCTATTCGTCCTCGACCGCTTCGAAGCTGCTCAAGGAGAAGGAAGCGCAGAGCCGTGCGGCCGGCGACGCCGGAGACGAGAAGTCGGCCGTGCTCGTCTTTCACCGGGACGAAGGACTGAGTGATGCCGACCGGCAGGAGATCCGGAGCGGCCTCGCGGAGCTGAAGGGCAAGGAGAGCCTCGGCATCGCATCGGTGACGGGGCCGTTCGACCGGAAGGAGCTGGAGGATCAGCTCGTCGCCAAGGACGGCAGGACGATGCTCGCTCTCGTCTCGATCGAGGCGGACGGCAAGGAGCCGCAGGAGCTGCAAAGCCTGCTCGTCGAGGCGGCTTCGACGATCAAGGTCGAGCACTACTACACGTCGGAATGGATGATCAACGAGGATCAGATCCGCAGCTCGATGGAAGGACTCGCCAAGACGGAATATATTACGGTCGTGTTCATTCTCGTCATCCTGTTCCTCGTTTTCCGCTCGGCGGTCGCGCCGTTCGTGCCGCTCGTCGTCGTAGGGCTCAGCTACCTGCTGTCGCAGTCGGTCGTAGCCTTCCTCGCGGAATACGCCGGCTTCCCGCTCTCCACGTTCACGCAGATCTTCATGGTGGCGATCCTGTTCGGCATCGGGACGGACTATTGCATCCTGCTGATCAGCCGCTACAAGGAGGAGCTGGCGAGCGGCCTCGATCGGACAGAAGCGATCGTACGGACGTACCGGAACGCCGGCCGGACCGTGCTTATCTCCGGGCTCGCCGTGCTGATCGGCTTCGCCTCGATCGGGTTCTCGACATTCGGCCTCTATCGCTCGGCGGTCGCCGTCGCGGTCGGCGTGGCAGTGCTCCTGCTCGCGCTCGTGACGCTCGTGCCGTTTTTCATGGCGGTGCTCGGGAACGCGCTGTTCTGGCCGCAAAAAGGCTCGCTCTCGCATAGCGAGAGCCGGCTGTGGGGGCGGATGGGCCGCTTCTCGCTGCGCCGCCCGGTCTGGGCGCTGCTCGTGCTGGCGGTCGTCGCCGTGCCTCTGCTCCTCTCGTACCGCAACGCGATTTCGTTCAACTCTATGGAAGAGATCGGCGACAAGTACGATTCGGTCAAGGCGTTCAACCTGATCTCGGACAGCTTCGGGCCTGGCGACTCGATGCCGAGCACGGTCGTGCTGAGGGCGGATAAAAGCTTCGACGGCAAGGAAGGGCTGGCCGCGCTGGAGCAGGTCAGCCGAGAGCTGGCCAAGGTGCCGGGCGTCAAAAGCGTGCGCAGCGCGACGCGCCCGGCCGGCGAGCCGCTGCAGGAGCTGGAGGTCGCCTCCCAGGCGGGCACGCTCGAGAGCGGCATCGACCAGAGTACGGAAGGGCTCGACCGGATCGGCCAAGGGCTGTCCGAGGCGAGCTCGAGCCTGGCGGCCAACGCGCCCAAGCTGGAGAAGGCGGCGGCCGGAGCCGGCGAGCTGGAGCAAGGCACGGCGAGGCTGCAAGGCGGCGTAAAGGAGCTGGAGCAAGGCTTGCGCCGCATCCAGCAAGGCTTGCAGGACGGCTCCGTCGGAGCGAAGGAGCTCAGCGCCGGACTGAAGCAGGCCCAGGGCAGCGCCGTGCAGCTGGCTGAAGCGAGCGACCGGCTGCTGCAAGGCTATCGCGAGGCTGCCGGCGGGTTGGATCAGCTGCATGGCGCGTATGAGCGGCTGGCGGCGAGCCAGCGGCAGCTTGCCCAAGGGCTGGGCGGCGTGCAGCAGGCGTTCGAGGCGCTCGCAGAAAAGTATCCGGAGCTCGGCTCCGACGAGCAATACCAGGCGGCGCTCCAATCGCTCGCCGGACTGCAGGGCGGCGCCGAGCAGGCGGCTGCGGGGCTGGAGCAGGCCAATGCCCAGCTGGCCGGAGCGGCTGCCGGCATCGGCAAGGCGAACGGCGGCCTGGAGCAGGCAAGCGCCGGCCAGGCCGCGCTCGGCGGCGGACTGCGCGAGCTGG
Source organism: Paenibacillus pasadenensis DSM 19293 (assembly GCF_000422485.1). Taxonomy (GTDB): domain Bacteria; phylum Bacillota; class Bacilli; order Paenibacillales; family Paenibacillaceae; genus Paenibacillus_O; species Paenibacillus_O pasadenensis. The sequence continues at coordinate 30,297 of NZ_AULW01000063.1, read as the reverse complement.
CCGCAGGTCTCGACGCGCTGCAGAAGGGCATTCAGCAAGCGGCGGACGGCCAGGGCCAGGCGATCGGAAAGCTGCCGCAGGTGGCGGCCGGCTTCGAGCAGCTGCAAGGCGGACAGCGGCAGCTGTCGCAAGGCTTCGCCGAGCTGAACGAGCAGCTCGGCCAGCTGACGAGCGGCCTCGACCAGAGCGTCGACGGCATCTCTCGGGTGAGCGGCGGCCTCGCGGAGGCGAAGTCGTATCTGACGGAGCTGTCGAAGTCGCCGAGCCGCAGCCTGACCGGCTGGAACCTGCCGGATGCGGCGCTTCAGGACGAGTCGTTCCGGCAGGCGGTGGCAACCTATCTTTCGCCGCAAGGAACGATGGCGACGCTCGACGTCGTCTTCGACTCCAATCCGTACGAGGAGCAGACGCTCCGCCGGATCCCCGAGCTGGAGGCCGCGATCGAGCGCGGGCTGGAGGGGACGGCTTACGCGGGAGCGCAGCATGCGATCGGCGGCATCACGAGCGTGCAGCATGACCTGAACACCATCTCCCAGGCCGATTACTCGCGCACGGTCGTGCTCATGATGGCAGGCATCTCGCTCATCCTGATCGCGCTGTTCCGCTCGCTTGTCATCCCGGCCTACATCATGGCCTCGCTGCTGCTTACCTACTACACGTCGATGGCGGCGGCGGAAGCGATCTTCAGCCGGGCGCTCGACTACTCCGGCATCAGCTGGCCGGTGCCGTTCTTCAGCTTCGTGCTGCTGATCGCGCTGGGCGTCGACTACAGCATCTTCCTGCTCGACCGCTTCCGCGAGTACCGGCATCTGCCGCCGCAGGAGGCGATCCTGCTGTCGATGCGCCATATGGGCTCCGTCATCCTGTCGGCCGCGGTCATCCTCGGCGGCACGTTCGCGGCGATGCTGCCGTCCGGCGTGCTGTCGCTGATGCAGATCGCAACGGTCGTGCTGATCGGCCTGCTCCTGTATGCCGTGCTGATCCTGCCGCTGTTCATCCCGGTCATGGTGCGCCTGTTCGGCGCGGCCAACTGGTGGCCGTTCATGGGCGGACGCGAGGAGCGGGAGCAGCCGCTGCCCGCGCCGGCGCCGAGCCTGTCGGCCGACCGCTAGTCCGTCTCCCGGCCGCTGCCGCGCTCGGCGCAGATCGCAGCCAATAGCCCCGAAGCTTCGGCTTCGGGGCTATTGCCGCGTTGCGGGGAGGACGGCGTCCGTCTCTTTTCATAGTAAATCGCGACGACGTTATGGTACTCTACTACTAGAGTAGAGAGAGGAGCGGTCGTGTCATGGCAACGAGCAGTGCGTTCGAAGGAATCTACCAGGGCCAGAGGGCGATCTATCTGAGGGCGGACGCCTATGAGGCGGTCATGCTGCCCGAGACCGGAGGCAACCTCATCGCCTTCCAAGACCGCATCACCGGCTGCCGGTTTTTGCGAGAGCCGTCGCAGGAGGAGCTGGCCCGCTTCCGCGAGAATCCCGTCGTCTGGGGAATTCCGGTGCTCTTTCCGCCCAACCGCTACGAGGACGGCCGTTTTCCTTGGCGAGGACGGATCTACCAGCTGCCGGTCAATGAAGGAGAGCGCGACAACCACCTCCACGGCTTCCTCCATGCGATTCCATGGGAGGTCGAGAGCTTCGGCAGCAAGGGCTCCGAAAGCTTCGTCACGGTGGCGGTCCGCATCGACGAGGATCATCCGGTCTATCGGCGCTTCCCGTTCCGCTTCACGATCCGCCTGCGCTATGCGCTGAGTCCGGACGGGCTGGCGCAGCAGGTGGCGGTGCGCAATGACGGCGACGAGCCGATGCCTTGCCTGCTCGCCTTCCATACGACGTTGAACGTGCCGTTCGCGCCCGGCAGCAAGGAGAGCGACTACAGCTTCAAGCTGACGGCCGGCCGCCGCTGGGAAATGAACGAGCGCATGCTGCCTACGGGAGCGTTCATGGAGCTCGCTCCGGAGGAAGAGGCGATGAAAGGAGCCGGAGCCGATCCGTTCTGGACCTCGCTCGATCATCACTATACGGCGGAGCCGCAGATGGGCCGCAACCGGATGGAGCTGACCGACCGCAAGCGCGGCATGACGCTTGTCTACGACGTCGGCACCTCGTACAAGCAGTGGATGCTCTACAACAACGGCGGCAGGGGCGAGTTCATCTGTCCGGAGCCGCAGGTCAATCTGGTCAACGCCCCGAATTCGAACTTGCCTGCGGAGGAGATCGGACTGTTCGGCCTGGAGCCGGGAGAGATCTGGGAGGAGCGGGCCCGCCTGTATGTGAAGTTGCGCCCTTCCTGAGCGGCAGGAAGCGCGAATGTCGATTTCCCGGGAAATGCCCCGGATCGGCTCGAGCGCGAGCCGGCCGCGAAGGAAGTTCATTCCGAAGGAGGAACCGCAAGTGAAGCTGAAGCTGGAAGGCAAGAAGGCGATCGTGACCGGAGGCAGCAAGGGAATCGGCTATGCGACGGCGCTGGAGCTGTCCCGCCAAGGGGCGAAGGTGGCGCTCGTCGCCCGGACGAAGGAGGAGCTTGAGGATGCGGCTGCCCGCATCGTCGCGGAGACGGGCGGCGAGGTGCTGGCCGTGCCCGGCGATGTCTCCCGGGAGGAGTCGGCTGCGGCAGCGGTGCGCGGCATCGCGGATCGCTGGGACGGCGTGATCGACATCCTGGTGAACAATGCCGGCACGGCCGCCGCCGCTCCGTTCGCGGAGGTCGGCCCGGCGGCGTGGAAGACCGATCTCGACCTGAAGCTGCTCGGCGCGGTGCATATGACGCAGGCGGCCCTGCCCGCCCTCAAGGCGGCAGGCGGCGGAGCGATCGTCAACGTGACGGCGATCGGCGGCAAGACGCCGCCGAAGGCATCGCTGCCGTCATCCGTCTCGCGGGCGGCGGGGCTCGCGCTGACCAAGGCGATGAGCCGCGACCTGGCGCCGGACGGCATCCGGGTCAACGCCGTCTGCATCGGGCTCATCCGCAGCGCCCAGATCGAGCGGCAGTGGCGGCGGACCAGCCCCGACCAGACGTGGGAGGAGTTCGCGCGCGATCCGCGCCACGACATTCCGCTCGGACGGATCGGAGACACGGAGGAAGCCGCCAATGCGATCGTGTTCCTCGTTTCCGGAGCGGCTTCCTATATTACAGGGACAGCCATCAACATCGACGGGGGCAAATCGCCCGTCGCGTGAGGCGTCCCGGATTTCATTTTCAAGCAGATGCGACTTGCCTCTGCAGCAGATAGGAGCTTGCCCATCCGATGGAAGTCAATCGCAGCGGACGGCCGGACCGACGGGGCCGATTCACGATCCGCTTCAAAATCATTTCCGGCTATGCGGTCATCCTGGCCTGCCTGGCCGTCTCGATCCTGATCGTCTTCCTGCAGCTGTCGGCGGTGCAGGAGGAGACCGAATATGTGACCGAGCACGACATCTCCGTCATGAATCTGACCAACGCGATCGAGAAAAACCTGCTCGACATGGAAACGGGACAGCGGGGGTTCATCATCACCGGGGAAGAGGCTTATCTCGATCCGTACCGCTCGGGCTTCTCCCAATGGCAGAACAACTACAGCGAGCTGCTGGCGCTCGTGAGCGACAATCCGAGCCAGACCAAGCTGCTGGAGCTGGCGAGAGGCTCGATCGAGCAATGGCTCGCCATCACGATGCCGGTCATCGAGGCCAAGCAGAACGGCGACGAGGCGAAGGTCGGCGATTTTTACGCGATCGACCGCGGCAAGCAGAACATGGATCAGCTGCGCGGCAGCTTCGACGCGTTCCGCCAGACGGAGCATAAGCTGGCGGGGCAGCGGCTGGAAAGGCTGGACCGGAGCAACAGCCTGCTGCGGACGACGCTGCTTTCCCTGTTCCTCGTCTCCATCGTCCTGTCGGGCCTGTTCGGCTGGCTGATCTCGCGCTCGATCGTGCGCACGATCGGCAGCGTCACGGAATCGATCGCCGGCATGGCGGATTCGCGCGGCAGGGACCTGGCTCAGCTCGCCAAGCGGATCGAGATCCGCTCGCGCGACGAGATCGCCGATCTGGCGGCCGCGACGAACCGGCTGCTCGACGAGGTCGAGGGCCACGACTGGAAGCAGCGGCAGGCGCTCGCGATCGGCTCCGCGCTGCAGCAGACGGGCGGCGCGGCCGAGACGCAGGAAGCGTTCCTGCGCTTCGCTGCCGAAGCGCTCCGGGCGCCGTTCGCGGTGCTGTACGCGGTCGAGTCGCTCAAGCCGAGCCGCCGGCTGCAGCTCGCCTGCTCCGTGACGGGCAGCGGCGACGGCGCGGCTGCGCTGCCGCCCGCCATCGAGCACGGCGAAGGCCTCGTCGGCCGCTGCTTCGCCGAGCAGCGGATGCGGCAGTATGACGTGCCGGAATCGTACGTGAAGATCGGCTCCGCCCTCGGCGAGGCGAGTCCGCCGCAGCTGCTGCTCGTGCCGGCGGTCTACGAAGGCCGTACGCTCGCCGTGCTGGAGGCCGCCCGCTTCGAGCCGTTCACGCCGCTGGAGCAGGACTTGGCGCTGGAGGCCGCCGAGCAGCTGGCCTTGGCGCTGCACCGCGTCCATACGGGCGAGGAGATCCGCACGCTGCTGCAGGAATCGCAGGCGATGACGGAGGAGCTGCAGCAGCAGGCGGAGGAGCTGCAGACCCAGCAGGAGGAGCTGCAGACCCAGCAGGAGGAGCTCGAAGCCTCCAACGAGCAGCTTATCCGGCAGGCGCGACTGTCGGAGGAGAAGTCTCAGGAGCTGCAGAGCATCCAGCAGGAGCTGACGCTGTATGCGGCGGAGCTCGAGCGCAGCTCGCGCTACAAGAACGAGTTCATGGCGAACATGTCCCACGAGCTGCGGACGCCGCTCAACAGCATGCTGATCCTGTCCCAGATGCTGGCGGAGAATCCGGGAGGCAACCTGTCGCCCAAGGAAGAGGAGTTCGCCAAGGTCATCCATACGGCCGGCGAGGATCTGCTGGTGCTGATCAACGATATCCTGGATCTGTCGAAAATCGAAGCCGGGAAGATGGAGATCAGTCTCGAGCCGCTCAATCTGAGCGAGCTTCCGGCGCTGCTGCAATCGAGCTTCCGCGCGCATGCCGAGCGGAGCGGGCTCGAGTACGCCGTCATCCGCAGGCTGAACGTGCCGGACATGATCGTCAGCGACGAGCAGCGGCTGATGCAGATTCTCAAAAATCTGCTGTCCAATGCGTTCAAGTTCACGAAGCAGGGCGGCGTGACGGTGACGATTTCGCGGGCGACCGAAAGGGAGGTGCTGCAGCATCTGCCATCCCATGCGGGACGTCAGGTCGTGGCGTTCGAGGTTCGGGATACGGGCGTCGGCATCGATCCGTCCAAGCTCGACCTGATCTTCGAGGCGTTCCGCCAGGCGGACGGCACGACGAGCCGGCAGTTCGGCGGCACGGGCCTCGGCCTGTCGATCTCCCGCCAGCTGGCGAGCCTGCTGCAGGGCTGCCTCTTCGTCGAAAGCCAGCCGGGCCTCGGCAGCGCGTTCACGCTGCTCTTGCCGAGCCTTGGCGAGGCCGTCCGCGCGGAGGAGCCCGGCCGGGCTTCCGGCTTGCTGCAGGAGGCGGCAGGTTATTTGGACGAGGAAGCGGCGGCCGGCCGTTCCTTGGAGGAGATGCTTGCCGAGCGGCTCCGCCTGCCGTCGTCCGAGGCGGAGCCGCCGAGGCGCGGCAGCCGGTACGGAGGCCGGCGCGTGCTGATCGTCGACGACGACATCCGCAACGTCTACAGCCTGACGAGCTTCCTTGAGCAGCAAGGCATCGAGGTGCTGACGGCGGCCAACGGCCGCGAGGCCCTTGACGCGCTGGCGGCGTTCGGCTGCGATCTCATTTTGATGGACATGATGATGCCGGTGCTGGACGGGTACGATGCGATCCGGGAAATCCGCTCCATCGAGGCGCATCGCAGCTTGCCGATCATCGCGCTCACGGCGAAGGCGATGCCGCAGGACCGGGAGCTGTGCCTGCAGGCGGGAGCGACCGATTATATCACCAAGCCGCTCCATCTGGAGCAGCTCAGCTCGCTGCTCGAGGTATGGCTGCCGCGGCGCAAGGTTTGACCCCGGGAGGCCGGGGTAAAAAAGGTTGATTAAGGATACAATGCGGATAGGGTGGTTGAACGATGAGAACGCAGGGGTTGCTTATTTCGGGTCTTGTCTTCGCTTTGCTGATAGCCATTTTCGCGGTCATTAACGTCGATCCCGTTCAGGTGAACTTCCTGTTCGCGCAGACGAACCTGCCGCTCATCCTCGTCATTCTCGGCTCGGCGCTGCTGGGCGGCGCGAGCGTGGGCCTGTTCGGCATCATCCGCTCGTTCAGGCTGCAGAAGCAGCTCAAGGCGCAGCAGAAGGAGCTGGACGGACTGCGGGCGCAAGCGCGCCTGGAAACCGCGCCTGTGCTTGCGGATGATCCGCTGCCGGCAGGCTCCATCGAGGCGGGGCCGGCGGCACGGCCTTCGGCCGAGTAACGGACGAAACGACGAGCTGCGCCCTGCGAGGCGCAGCTTTTCCCTTTTATGACGCGGACGGCGCGTGCCTGCGGCGGCCGAGAGCCGCGGGATGCCGATGAAAAGGAGGACGACACGGATGGAGACGGCGAAGCTGGCGCTGCATACCGACAAATATCAAATCAATATGATGTATGCCCATTGGAAGATGGGGACGCATGAGCGCAAAGCCGTGTTCGAGATGTACTTCCGCAAGCTGCCGTTCGGCAACGGCTATGCCGTCTTCGCCGGGCTGCAGCGGATCGCCGACTACATGCTCGGCCTGAGCTTCACGGAGGAGGAGCTCGCCTACCTGGAGGAGCAGGAGGAGCGGTACGAGCCGGAGTTCATCGAGGAGCTGCGGCGGTTCCGCTTCAGCGGCAGCATCGACGCCGTGCCGGAGGGCACGCTCGTCTTTCCGAACGAGCCGCTCGTGCGCGTGGAGGGACGGATCTTCGAGGCGCAGCTCGTGGAGACGGCGATCCTGAACATGGCGAACTACCAGACGTTGATCGCGACCAAGGCGTCGCGCATCAAGCAGGTCGCAGGCGCCGACGCGCTGCTGGAGTTCGGCACCCGCCGCGCCCAGGAGCTGGACGCGGCCGTATGGGGAGCGCGCGCGGCTTACATCGCGGGCTTCGACGCGACGAGCAACATGCGGGCAGGCTGGCTGTTCGGCATCCCGGCCAAAGGCACGCACGCGCATGCCTGGGTGCAGGCGCATGAGTCCGAGCTGCAGGCGTTCGAGCGTTATGCCGACGCGCTGCCGGACGGCGTGACGCTGCTCGTCGACACCTACGATACGCTCGGCAGCGGCGTGCCGAACGCGATCGAGGTAGCTCGGCGGCTGCGCGCCAAAGGGAAGGAGCTGCAGGCGATCCGGCTCGACAGCGGCGACCTCGCCGTCCTGTCCAAGGAGTCGCGGCGCCTGCTGGACGAGGCGGGCTTCCCGGACGTGCGCATCGTCGCCTCCAACGATTTGGACGAGAACATCATCCTCAACCTCAAGGCGCAAGGAGCGGCGATCGATACATGGGGCGTCGGCACGCAGCTGATCACGGCGGCGGACCAGCCCTCGCTCGGCGGGGTGTACAAGCTCGCGGCGATCGACCGCGGCGCCGGCTATGAGCCGGTCATCAAGCTGTCGGGCAATCTCGACAAGGTGACCAATCCGGGGTCCAAGACCGTGTACCGGCTCCTCGACCCGGCGACGGGCTGCGCGGTCGGCGACTACATGGCGCTGAGCGCGGAGGCGGCCCCGTCCGGAGAGCCGCTCCGCCGCATCGACCCGGCTCATCCGTACGTGAAGTCGGTGCTGACCCGATACGAGCCGGTGGAGCTGCTGCAGCCGCTGCTGCGCGAAGGGAGTCTCGTGCGCGAGCTGCCGGATCTGGAATCGATTCGGCGCTACCACCGGGAGCAGCTGGCGCTGTTCCGCCAGCCGCATTTGCGCAAGCTGCATCCGGAGCCGTATCCGGTATCGTTCAGTCCGGAGCTGTGGAAGCTCAAGACGGAGATGATCGAGCGTGTCCAAGACAGGAAAGAGTGAGCAAGAGCGGCCGCCTGCCGGCCGGCTGGCGCTGCCGCTGCGGCTGCTGCTGGCGGCCGTGCATGCCGGCGCTTGGATGACCGGACGGCCGCTCGCGGGCATGCGCGGACGGATGGCCGCCTTCATGCGGGCGATGGATGCCGTCGCCTGCCTGCGCCTGCCTGGCCGGGTCGACTCGGGGGACATCGACCTGCAGGCGGAGGACGGCCGCTTCATCCCGGCGCGCTGGTACCGGCCGGAGATCGAAGCGGGCGAGAGCGGCCGGGCGGAGCCGCTGCCGGTCATCCTGTATTACCACGGAGGGGGCTTCGCGCTTGGCGGCCACCGGCTGCGGCATCGCTACAACCGCGCCTGGGCGCAGCTGAGCGGCTGCCTCGTGCTGTCGGTCGGCTATCGGCTGGCGCCGGAGCACGGCTTCCCGAAAGGAGCCGACGACGCCTACGAGGCGCTGCTCTGGGCATCGCGCGAGGCAGGCTCGCTCGGCGGCGATCCGGCGCGGCTCGCCGTGGCGGGCGAGAGCGCCGGCGGCAACATCGCGGCGGTGACCGCGCTGCGCGCCCGCGACGCCGGCGGTCCGCCGATCCGGGGGCAGGCGCTGCTTTATCCCGCGGTCGACCTGACCGGGCGGGGCGGTCCGGGGGCTGCGAGCCAGCCGTCGCTGCGACAGAACGGCCGGCAGTACATGCTGACGCTGCGGCTGCTGCGTCAATTCGCCGACGGCTACGCGCCGGCGGAGCTGCGCGCGCAGCCGCAAGTATCGCCGCTGCTCGCGCCGGATCTCGGCGGACTGCCGCCGGCGCTCGTCGTCACGGCGGAGCTGGATCCGCTGCGGGACCAGGGCAGGCTGTACGCCGAGCGGCTGCGCGCCGCGGGCGTGCCGGCCGAATACCGCTGCTATGCGGGCATGATCCATGATTTTACGGCGATGATGCCGGGCTGGCTGCCGGAAGCGGAGCAGTCGCTGCGGCAGGCGGCCGGGTTTTTGAACGATCGGCTGCGCCTTCCCGCGCATGGCGGCAGCCGTGCGGAAGCGTCCGTCTCCGACGATCCAGACGGAGGGATCGGGAGCGCAGCGGCGGGGCAGCAAGGAGAGGAGACAAGAGAGCATGAGCATGGGCAACCATTCGGCTGAGGGCGGTTCGCAGGAGGAGCTGATGCAGCTGCGGGCGCGCTGCGCGGAGCTGGAGAGCCGGCTGGCCGCAGCCGAGGCGGAGCGCGAGCGGCTCGCGGCGGAGACGGCGAGGCTCGCGGCGGAGGCGCAGCGGCTGCGCCGCAGGCTGGGCGGAGCGGAGAGCGCGATGCATTCGCGGCTGAAGGACGCGCTGCGCGAGTAGCGGCTTGGACTTCGGTCCCGGACGTCCGCTATAATAGAAGTCTGAGGAGGGATGGCAATATGGCAAACAACAACGAGCAGCTGGCGACATTCGCCGGCGGCTGCTTCTGGTGCATGGTATCGCCGTTCGAGGAGCTGCCGGGCATCATTCGCGTCGTCTCCGGCTATACGGCCGGCCACGTGGAGAATCCGACCTACGATCAGGTGTGCGAAGGCAACACCGGCCATACGGAAGCCGTGCAGATCACGTACGATCCGGATGTCTTCCCGTACAGCAAGCTGCTGGATATCTACTGGCAGCAGGTCGATCCGACCGACGCGCTGGGACAGTTCGCCGACCGCGGCGATTCGTACCGGCCCGTCATCTTCTACCATACGGAGGAGCAGCGCAAGCTGGCGGAGGAATCCAAGCGCGCGCTGCAGGAAAGCGGCCGCTTCGACAAGCCGATCGTCGTGACGATCGAGCCGGCCGCTCCTTTCTACGAGGCGGAAGACTACCATCAGGACTACCACAAGACGCATCCGTTCCGCTACAAGATGTACCGCAGGGGCTCCGGCCGCGACCAGTTCATCGAAGAGCACTGGAAAATGGACAAGAACGAGGACGAGCTGCGCGCCCGGCTGACGCCGATGCAGTACGAGGTGACGCAAAACAGCGGCACCGAGCCGCCGTTCCAAAACGAGTTCTGGGACCACAAGGAAGAGGGCATCTACGTCGACATCGTCTCCGGCGAGCCGTTGTTCAGCTCGCTCGACAAGTACGATTCCGGCTGCGGCTGGCCGAGCTTCACGAAGCCGCTGGCCAAGCCGAGCATCAAGGAGAAGACGGATACGAGCCACTTCATGGTCCGCACCGAGGTGCGCAGCGCCGGCGCCGACTCCCACCTGGGCCATGTGTTCGACGACGGCCCCAAGGATCAGGGCGGCCTGCGCTACTGCATCAACTCCGCCGCGCTCCGGTTCGTACCCGTGTCGCAGCTGGAGGACGAAGGCTACGGCGAGTACCGGAGCCTGTTCCGCTAAGCGTTTTCGATCCGTCAAAAAAAGCTGCCTTCCGCCATTACGGCGGGGGCAGCTTTTTTGCGCTTGAAGCAGAGGGGAAAAAAGGCGGTGATAGATGCCCCTGAGCGGGTCAGTCAATACGTCCTAAAGCGGCGAGCCGCTCTTTTGCGAGATGCCGTCCAGGAAATACAGCTCGAACAGGCGCATGACGTCCTCCTCCTGGAACGGCCTGCCCGAGACGGACGGCCAGTCCACGACGAGCGTAATGAACAGCTTGACCAGCACATACGCCGTCAGCTGCGGATCGCAGGGCTTGATCTCGCCCTTGGCGACCGCGTCCTCGACATGCCGCGCGACGAACTCCAGCAGCGCCTCCTCCATCATGCGGATGCCGAAGCCGGCGGCGGCCGTGCCGATCTCCTTCATCTCCAGCGACAGCCTCGTGAACAGCTCATGCTCCCGTCGAAAGTTGAGCACGTCGAGCAAGGCGCGGTGCAGATTCTCGGCGAACGGCTTGGCCGGGTCGACCGCCTTTTCGGCGAGCTGCACGATCTCCTCCACGAACGCGTTCATGATCTCTTCGAACAGCTGCTCCTTGTTGTCGAAAAAGGTGTAGATCGTTCCTTTCCCGACGCGCGCGATCTTGGCCACCTGGTCCATCGTCGTCGCCTTGTAGCCGAACAAGGCGAATGACCTGGCGGCGGCCTGGACGACCTCGGCTCTCCGATCGATCGACATCACGTGCAGACCTCCCGTATATGACTCTAGAACGAAAATGGTTCTTCTGGTCATTTTGATCGTAGCATAAGGTTTTTATACGGTAAACTGCCGTTTCGGGTTTCAGAAATGAAATCGCTTCAAGGGAAAAAAGCGGACAGGCGGCCGAAAAGAGCCGGTTGCATGTTGAAAACAAGCGTGATAAAGTAGGATTCTGACCAAATGACCAAAATAGATTTTTAGTCAGAGAGGAGAAGGGAATACCCATGAAGGCTGTGAAAACGATCGGCCACGACTTGAAAGAGATGTTCAAGAAGCCGATGCTCGCCATCTCCTTCGTCGCCGTCGCGTTTGTTCCTATCCTTTATAGCGGCTTTTTGATCGAGGCTTCCTGGGATCCGTACGGCCATCTGGACAAGATTCCGGTCGCGGTCGTGAACGAGGATCAAGGCACCGTATACGAAGGAGAGCGGATGGATGTCGGCCAGGAGTTCGTCGACGAGCTGAAGAAGAACGGGAAGTTCGCCTGGAGCTTCGTCACGCCGGAGCAGGCGGCGCAGGGAATCGCCGGCAACGACTATTATATGGCGATCAAGATTCCGAAGGACTTTTCCGCGAAGGCCGCCACGTTGATGGACGATCAGCCGCAGCAGGCGGAGATCGTCTTCGAGCCGAACGGCGACTACAACTTCATCGCGGGCCAGATCGGCTCGACGGCGATGAAGGACGTCCGCGCGGAGTTGAATGCGAGCATCACGGAGGCGTATGCGCGCAGCATGCTGTCTCAGGTGAAGGAAGTGTCGGAGGGCTTCGCGGAAGCGGCGGACGGAGCCGGGGAGCTCAAGGACGGAGCCGGCAAGCTGGACGAGGGCGCACGCGCGCTCCAGGAAAATCTCGCCAAGCTTGCCGAGGGCACCGGCAAGCTCAAGGAAGGGGTATCGCCGCTCGTCGGCGGAGCGCTCAAGCTCAAGGACGGCACGGCGACGCTCGCCCAGGGCAGCGGCTCGCTCGCCTCCGGCCTGGCGCAGCTGCAGCAGGCGGGCGGACAGCTGGCCGATGGCGCCGCCGCTGCCGACAATGGAGCGGCTCAGCTCGAGCAAGGGCTGGCGGCAACCGCCACAGGCGCGGCCAAGCTGCAGCAAGGGCTGCAGCAGTCGGAGCAGGGCAGCGCTAAGCTGGCGGACGGCCTCGAGCAGTCTGCGGCCGGCAGCGCCAAGCTGGCCGATTCGCTGGCGGCTGCGGAGGAAGCCGGCGGCAAGGTGTCGTCCGGCGCGGCCGAGCTGAGCGCCGGACTGGAGGCGCTGCTGCAGGCGAACCCGCAGCTGGCGGAGTCCGAGCAGGGCAAGCAGCTGCTCGCGGCGAGCAAGCAGCTGGCCGAGGGCAGCAGCCGGCTGAGCGCGGCCCAGCAGCAGCTGAGCGCGGGCGGCCGCCAGCTGGCGGACAGCCAGCAGCAGCTGGCGGCTGGCGCGGCCTCGCTGCATGACGCGCAGAGCCAGCTGCTGCAGGGCAGCGGCGAGCTGAGCGCGGGGCAGCAGCAGCTGCTCGCCGGCGCGAAGCAGCTGCACGCGGGCACGACGCAGCTGAGCGGCGGGCTGCAGCAGTTCGGCGCCAAGCTGGGCGAGGCTGCGAGCGGCAGCGCCGAGGTCGCCGGCGGCGCCAAGACGCTGAGCAGCGGCGCGACGCAGCTGACGAGCGGCATCGGCCAGCTGGCCGAGGGCGTCGGCACCGTCGCCGGCGGCGCGGTTCAGCTGGAGGACGGAGCCGTCCGGCTGCAGGACGGCACGCTCAAGCTCGTCGACGGCTCGGGCGAGCTGCAGAGCAAGCTCGGCGAGGCGGCCGACAAGACCGCTAGCGTCCACGACGGCGACGACACCGTGTCGATGTTCGCCGATCCGGTCCGCATCAAGGAAGACGACAGCCGCAAGGTCGAGAAATACGGCCTCGGCATCGCTCCGTACTTCATCTCGATCGCGCTGTTCGTCGGCGGCCTGTTCTTCACGACGGTCATCTCCTCGCGCGACTCGTTCCAAGCGGATGCGACGCGGCTCGGCCGCTTCCTCAGCCGCACGGCGACATACGTGCTGATGAGCGTCAGCCAGTCGCTGGCGGCGGTGCTGATTCTGCTGTACGGGCTGAAGCTCGACATCGGCAACGTGCCTCTGTTCATCGCCTTAGTGTTTGCCGCGAGCCTGACCTTTACTCTGATCATCCAGGCGCTCGTCACCTGGGGCGATCAGGTGGGCCGCTACGTGGCCGTCATCATCATGATCCTGCAGCTGACGTCCAGCGCGGGCACGTTCCCCAAGGAGCTGCTGCCGGACTGGATGCAGGCGGTCCATCCGTGGCTGCCGATGTCGCACAGCATCGCCGGCCTCAAGGCCGCCATCTCCAGCGGGGATGTCGCGGTCGTCTACGAGCAGCTGAGCTATCTCGGCATTTATGCCGCCATTGCGCTCGCCTTTACCGGCCTGTACTTCGCGGTGAAGGCGCGGCGAACCGCGGAGGCTACGCCTCTGGAGCGGGATGGAGCGCTGCAGGCTTGATCTTGAGAATAGCGTCCAAGTCGGGTTGATGAAGCCGGCTTGGATGCTTTTTTCATCAACGGCCTGGAGCTGTTGCTAGCGGCCGTCCTTCCGATCAGGACGGCCTCTTTTTTTTCGCTCGACAGGGATGCCCGCATCCCCGTCGAATGGAGGAGGAGCAAGCGCGCCGGGCTCTTCTCGGGCTTGGAAATCCATGTATTTGTGCGGAGGCGTCCGAATAGACTACACTTACTAAAGGCAGCGGCTGAAAAAATGAGCGGATGAGGAGGAGGAGCCATGCTGGATCGCATGAACGGCTGGATCGATTCGCTCGTCGCCGCGAGCGGCTTGGGCGGACCGGCCATCCTGCTGCTTACGATTCCGCTCGCCGTGCTGCAGGGGCTGTTCGGCTTCTTCCCGTTCGCGACGATCATCCTCATCCATATCTCGATCCTCGGCATCGCGGGCGGCCTGCTCGCCAGCTGGCTCGCCGGCACGGTGGCCGCGCTCGTCGTCTACCTGCTGTTCCGCTACTTCTTCTACGGCAAGGTGCAGCGGCGCTTCCAGGCGCGTCTGGAGCGCTACGAGCGCTATCAGGCCGCGCTCGACGAGTACGGAGGCTGGATGGTCATCCTGCTGCGCACGATCCCGGTCATGCCCAACAACCTCATCTCGTTCATGTCGGCCATCGCGCCGGTCAAGCTCCTGCCCTATCTCTGGTCGTCGATCATCGGCAACCTGTCCCATATATGGATGTTCGGGCTCATCAGCAGCTCGCTCATTTTCCCTGGCCACGACCTGCGGCTGCTGATCGCCGCCTACCTTGCGTTCCTTCTGATCCTCTCGATCGCGTTCGCCGCGGTGCGGATTCGGAAGGCGTTCCGAAGACGAAAAATTTTGCGGATGGGCGGAGAGAACCCATCCACAAATATCCCGCTCTAGCGTTGTGGATAAGCTTGGGATAAACGAGAAAGAGCCCGTCGGACGGGCTCTTTTTTGCTTATTCACAGCTGTGGGCAACCGCCTGTTTCAAGCCCCGGATCTGGAGGGTAATGCCCGTCCATCGGCTTGACAACCACAATATATTGAGGTAAATTTAACTCCTAGCCTCTACATATGGATAATCAAGCACGAACTAGACAGGCTGTCAAGTCCCAAAAATAGCCTTTAGCCGGACGCCCGCAGGCATCCCCGGCACGCGTCGGACCGGAAGCGCCGGACGCGTCCGGGCAGCCGCTTTCCGCCCGAAGAGGCGGGGGAAGAGCAGGACGGGCGCAGCCATGCATCGACAACTTAGGCAAGGCCCGGACGGAGAGAGCACCCAACGAGTGACAGCTCCGATCGGGTTGTTTCGGCTGTTTCCGCAAGCCGCCTTGGCCGCTGCTTCGCCGTCGGAGCCCTGGTTTCTCCAGCTGGAGGAGCTACTAGATCTAGTAGCAGGGCTTTGCCGGCGAATTCGCCCCGAGACAGCCACAAAAGAGAGAAGGAGTGGACCGCATGCTCATCGCCTACACGTCCCGCACGGGCAACGTGCGCAAGTTCGTCAGCAAGCTCGGCTATCCGGCCGTGCAGATCAGCGATTCGACGACGATGGACGAGCCTTTCGTCCTGGTCACCTATACGACGGGATTCGGCGAGGTGCCGCCGGCGGTCGACGCCTTCCTCGAAAAGAACCGGACTTATCTGCGCGGCGTGTCGGCCAGCGGCAACCGCAACTGGGGAACCTGCTTCGCCGGCAGCGCGGACAAAGTCTCGGAGCGGTACGAAGTGCCGGTCATCTGCAAGTTCGAGCTGTCGGGGACGGCTCGGGATGTCGAACAATTCATGCGGGAGGTGCAGCCCCTTGCGGCATATTGAGCTGAACAACGAGATCATGAAGCGCGGAGCGGACGGATTCTTCAAGCTGGAAAAGGATAAGGAAGCCGTCGCGGCGTTCATGGAGGAAGTCCGGGCCAAAAGCCCTTCCTTCGCGAGCCATAAGGAGAAAATCGATTACCTGATCGAGAACGACTACTACGAGGACGTATACAAGCACTATTCCGAGCAGGAAGCGGTCGCCGTGTTCGAGCTGGCGCACAGCCTCGAGTTCGAATTCCCTTCCTATATGGCGGCATCCAAGTTCTACACGGACTACGCGATGCGCAGCAATGACCGCAGCCAGTTCCTCGAGCACTACCCGGACCGCGTCGCGATCACGGCGCTGCATCTCGGACGCGGCGACGCCGAGCTCGCCAAGTCGCTGGCCGTGTCGATGATGGAGCAGCGCCTGCAGCCGGCGACGCCGACGTTCCTCAATGCCGGCAAGAGCCGCCGCGGCGAGATGGTCAGCTGCTTCCTGCTGGAGATGGACGACTCGCTCAACTCCATCAACTACAACCTCTCGACCTGCATGCAGCTGTCCAAGATCGGCGGCGGCGTGGCGGTCAACCTGAGCAAGCTGCGCGGACGCGGCGAGCCGATCAAGGGCGTCGAGGGCGCGGCCAAGGGCATCATGCCGGTGCTCAAGCTGATGGAGGACGCCTTCTCCTACGCGGACCAGATGGGCCAGCGCAAAGGCTCCGGAGCGGCGTACTACAACATTTTCGGCTGGGACATCATGGAGTTCCTCGACAGCAAGAAGATCAACGCCGACGAGAAGACGCGCCTGAAGACGCTGTCGATCGGACTGATCGTGCCGAACCGCTTCTACAAGCTCGCCGAGGACAACCAGCCGCTGCATGTGTTCGCGCCGTTCTCCGTGTTCAAGGCGTACGGCAAGCATCTCGACGACATGGACATGGACGAGATGTATGACGAGCTGATGGCCAACCCGGCCGTCCGCAAGAAGCTCATCATGGGCGCGCGCGACATGCTGGTCAAGATCGCTACAATCCAGCTGGAGTCCGGCTATCCATACATCATGAACAAGAGCAACGCGAACCGCTTCCATGCGCTCAAGGATATCGGCAGCATCAAGATGTCCAACCTGTGCACGGAAATCTACCAGCTGCAGGAGACGTCGGAGATCGGCGACTTCGGCGAGCCGGATACGATCCGCCGCGACATCAGCTGCAACCTGGCCTCGCTCAACATCGCGAACGTCATGGCGCACGGCAAGATCCGCGAGACGGTGCAGGAGGGCATCGCCGGCCTGACGGCCGTCAGCGACATGACCCGCGTCTCCAACGCGCCGGGCGTCGTCAAGGCCAACGAGGAGATGCACTCCGTCGGCCTCGGCGCGATGAACCTGCACGGCTATCTGGCCAAGATGAAGATCGCCTACGAGAGCCCGGAAGCCCGCGACTTCGTCCGCACGTTCTTCATGATGATGAACTTCTACTCGCTCGACAAGAGCGCCGACATCGCCGCCGAGAAGAACGAGCGCTTCCGCGACTACGACCGCTCGGAGTATGCCAAGGGCACCTACTTCGACCGTTACCTGGCGACGGACTACCGTCCCGTGACGGACCGCGTCAAGGAGCTGTTCGCCGGCATCGAGATTCCTTCGCCGCAGGACTGGGCGGAGCTGAAGGCCAAGGTCGCCCGCCAAGGGCTGTACCACGCGTACCGCCTGGCGATCGCGCCGACGCAGAGCATCTCCTACGTGCAGAACGCGACTTCGAGCGTCATGCCGATCGTCGAGCCGATCGAGACGCGCACTTATGCGAACTCGACGACCTATTATCCGATGCCGTTCCTGTCGCAGGACAACTTCTTCTACTATAAATCGGCCTACGCGATGGATCAGTTCAAGGTCATCGACCTGATCGCCGAGATTCAGGAGCATGTCGATCAAGGCATCTCCGCCGTGCTGCACGTCAACAGCAGCGTGACGACGCGCGAGCTGGCCCGGTATTACCTGTATGCGGCCAAAAAGGGACTGAAGTCCCTCTATTACACCCGCACGAACCGGCTCGGCGTGGAGGAGTGCGTCAGCTGCGCGGTCTAATTTAAGGAGGAACCACCCATGAAACCGATCGATCTCGCCACGCCGGCAGCTCCGGCCTCTGGCGCCGCCGCTGCCGCGCCGCTGCGCGCCGTCAACTGGAACCGTCCCGACGACGACTTCACAGCGACGTTCTGGAGCCAGAACCTGATGCAGTTCTGGACGGACGAGGAGATTCCGCTGTCCGACGACAAGATGAGCTGGATGTACCTGAACGATCAGGAGCGCGACACGTACATGAAGGTGCTGGGCGGCCTGACGCTGCTCGATACGGTGCAGGGCGGCGTCGGCATGCCGAGCCTCGTCGAGCATGTCGAGGGGCTTCAGCGCAAGGCGGTGCTCGGCTTCATGGGCATGATGGAGCAGATCCACGCCAAGTCGTACAGCAGCATCTTCACGACGCTCGCTTCGACGGAAGAGATCGACGCCGTATTCCGCTGGGTGGAGAAGCATCCGCAGCTGCAAAAGAAAGCCTCCGTCATCTCCGGCTACTACCGCAGCATCGAGTCGCCGCGCGACTTGTACATGGCGATGGCCGCTTCCGTGCTGCTCGAGAGCTACCTGTTCTACAGCGGCTTCTTCTATCCGCTCTATCTCGCCGGCCAAGGCAAGATGACGAGCAGCGGCGAGATCATCGACCTGATCCTGCGCGACGAGAGCATCCACGGCCTGTACGTGGGCGTGCTGGCGCAAGAGGTGCATGCGTCGCTGAGCGAGCAGGAGCAGGCGGAGACGCTGCAGGAGCTGGACCGGCTGCTGCGCGAGCTGCATGCCAACGAGGAGCAGTACACGGACGAGCTCTACGTCGGCATCGGCCTGCAGGACGAGGTCAAGAAGTTCGTGCGCTACAACGCCAACAAGGCGATGATGAACCTCGGCCTGGAGCCGATCTTCGAGGACGAGGACATCAATCCGATCGTGCTCAACGGCATCAGCACCCGGACGAAGCAGCATGACTTCTTCTCCAAAAAGGGCAACGGCTATGTCCGCACGCTCAACGTCGAGCCGCTGCGCGACGAGGACTTCCTCTTCGACTTCTAGATTCGGACTCAAACAAACGGCAAGCCCCCCGGAAAAGCGCGCCTAGCGCGGTTTTCCGGGGGGCTTTTTTGCGGACTGGAGCCGGTCGGCAGCGTTATTCCTCTTCTTCCTCGATCAGCACTTGAACGGTGTTGGAGAGGGCCACCTGCGGAAGACGGCTGCCGTTCGGCAGCAGAAGCTCATAGCCGGCCGAAGCGGAGTTGACGACGACCGGGATCGGCGGCGCGAACGCGGCGAGCACCTGGAAGGCGACGATGACGGTGCTTCCTGCTGGAACGGCGCCGATCGGGATGCGGGACGGCGTCAGCTCGGGGGGCAGAGCCGTGCCGCCGACGGTCAGGCTGCCGGGCACGAATTGAAGTCCCGCGGCCAGAGCGTCGTAGACGATGACATTTTCGATCGGCTGCGTGTTGGGATTGAGCACGGCGAGCTCGAAGCGCACGGAGCCGCCGACCGTGACGGTCGAGACGCTGGCTCGCTTGACCAGCGAAGCGAGCGCCAGCACGGGCACGGTGACCGGATTGGTAGTGATTGTCTGCGTGAAGATCCGTCCATTCGGCAGGATGAACGTCAGATCGAGCCGCGCCTGGTTGACCAGCACGCCTCCGGGAGGGAAAGAGACGACCTTGAGCTTGAACGTTACGGTCGCCGTGCTGTTCGCCTCGACCGTGCCGACGAAGGCTCTCGTCTGCGTGTTCGCCCCTGGCACCGGCACGCCGTCGAGCTGAAGGCTGTTCTCGACAAAAACGCTGCCTTCCGGGAGATGGTCGCTCCAGATGATGTCTGCGTTGTAATTGCCGGTAATGGTGATGTCCACCTCATACAGCACCTCGTCGCCGACGAAGGCGAACGGAGTCAGCGCCCGCTTGATCGCCGTGACGGAAGGATTCGCGACCGAGACGACGACGAGGTTGGAGAGCGAGGCAACCGTCGTGCCTCCTGAGGTGAAGGTGGCCGTCGCGACATCGTCCACATCGTAATCGGGCTCGTTCAGCGAGACGACCTCTTCCACGAACGTCAGCACGGCTTGCTGGCCGGGAGCGAGCGTGCCGAGGCTGACTCCTGCGGCGATGTTCCCGGCCGACGGCACGCCGTTCACGGCGAGGCTGCCCGGGACGAAGACGGCTCCGGGCGTCGTGTCGTCGGTGACGACGACATTCGTCGCCGGCCCGGCGGAAACGTTCTCCACGACGATCGTGTACGTGATGCGGTCCCCGACGAGCGCATAGGTCTGGGAGGCGGACTTGACGACCGAGAGCTGCGGATTCGTCTCCAGAATCGTGACGAGGTTGGACAACGCCGTGCCGGAGCCGGTCGCGCCGGAAGGGGAGCTGAACGTGAAGGCGGCCGAAGCCTGATTGTCGAACTGTCCGTCCGGCGGCGATGACGTCAGCAGCACGTCGTAGCTGACGGAAACCGTTCCGCCCGGAGCGACCGTGCCGGCCGCGATGCCCGTCGTCGGATCGGCTCCCGGAACGAGGATGCCGTCGACCCGCGCCGTATCGGGCACAAAGGAGCTGTAGGCGTTCAACGGGTCGACGATCGTGACGGCCGCAGCGACGTTGCCCGTATTGGTCGCCGTGACGGAGTAGGAAACGACATCGCCGACCGCGGCGACCGTGACGGACGCCCGCTTCGTCAAGCCGATGACCGGCTGCAGCACCTCCAAGTCGACCGGATTGGACGCGGAGCTGTTCGGCGCGCCGAAATACGTGAACGCGAGCGAGGCTTCGTTCGTCAGCACCGGAGGCTCCGGAGCGGAAAGGACGAGGAGCTGGAACGTCACCGTCGCTGTCGCGCCGGAGGCAAGCGTGCCGAGCGGGATGCCGGAAGCCGGATTCGCGGCTGGATTCGGCACGCCGCCAACGACGACGCTTCCCGTCACGAACGCGTAGCCGTTTGGAATCGTGTCCGTCAGGACGGCGTTGTCGATCGGACCGATGCTCTCGTTGGCGACGGAGACGGTGAACGTGACCGTCTGGCCGATGATCGCGCTGCTGGCGTCGGCCGATTTTTCGACGGGCACGATCGGCGGGTTGACCGGAGCGACGACCGGAATGACGACTGTGTTCGACGGCGTCTCGCCTGTCAGCGTGCGGCCGTCCGGCGGCTGGTACGTGTAGTCGGCGGTCGACTGGTTGACGAGCGTGCCGGCCGGCGGGATGGAGGTCGCCTGCACTTCGAACGTAACGACGGCGGACTCGCCTGGACCGACAGGGCCGACCGCGATGCCGGTGACCGGGTTTTCGCCCGGAGCGGGGACGCCGCTTATGGTGACGCTGTTCGGCACATAGGTCGATCCCGCCGGAATCGGATCGACGATCGTCACGTTCGCCGCGATGTTGCCGCTGTTTTCAACTAGCAGCGAGTAGGTCACGATGCCGCCGAGCGGAACGGGGGACGGGCTGCCGCTTTTGACGAGCGTAAGGATCGGCTGATAAACGGGGATGCGCACGATGTTGGACGGCACGAACGTGGAGATGACGGGCGAGTCGGGCGTCGGCTGATACGTATAGGCGACGCGGCCTTGATCGTCCAGCGTCCCGCTGAACGGCACCGCCGTCACTTTGTACTTGAACGTGATGACGGCCGTGGCACCGGGAGCGAGCGAGCCGACGGTCACGCCGGTGTCGGGATCGGCGCCGGGCAGAGGCGTGCCGTTCAAGGTGACGCTGCCGGCCACGAAGGAGGAGGCGGTTTCGTCGATGCTGTCGGTTACTTGAACGTTGGTTGCCGTCACGCTCCCAGTATTGCGCACGGTCAGCGTGTAGGTGATGGTGTCGCCGACGACGGCGTCTGCGGCCGACGCTGACTTGACGATCGTCAGGATCGGCTGCGTGATGTCGATCTGGATGCCGATGGAGTCGACGAGATAGCCGTCTCCGCTCGTCGTCAGCTGCAAGACGGCGGAGGTCTGGGCGTTCAGCAGCGTGCCGGCCAGGCTGACATTGGTCACGTCATAGCCTTGCCGGCCGGCCGGGATGTTCGAGCCGGGATTGCCGTTGATCTGGTTGCGCGTGCCGAACGTGCCGGAGGTGTCGAGCAGACCGGCGTCGTTATTGATCTGCGAAGCGAAAAAGTTGTTGGCGAAGTTGTTCGGACCCGACAGCGTCGTCAGCGTCGCGGCCGTCGGCCCGAACCGGGCCTGGTCGCCGTTCTTGTTGGCGTCGCCTTCCTGGGCGCTGATCGCGGCTCTGGCGTCCAGCGGGCCTTGAAAAGGAGTGGCGAAGCCGGTGACGACCGTGCTGACCGGTCCCGATGTCGACAGGATGACGGCCGCGCCGACGCGGATCGACAGATTGCGCAGCGGCATCGACGGATCGGCGTATGCGACGGCGAGCGTCCACATGGCATGATTGGACGTCGGATCGGGCACGACGATCGTGCCTACGACTCCGCTCGTCGTATACGCGCCTGCTCCTGCCGTCTGCACGATCGAGGTGACGTCGGCCGAACGGACGTAAGCGTAGCCGGGAGGATAGGGAGGGCTGTTGGACAGCAGCACCTCGAACGCCGTCGCCGGGTCCGGAGCGATGCTGGCCGATCCGAGCGGCGTCGTCAAGGTGACCGGATCGTTCAGGAACGAGCTGAGATTGACGCCGTTGTTGATGTACATGCCGCCCCAGATGAGCTCGGCATAAAGCACGCTGCTCCTGGCAGGAAGATTCAGCAGCGCCGTCGAGCTGTTCTGCTGGAAATTCGATGTCGTCCCGGCCGGGTAAAGGCCGAATTTCTGCGTGGTGTCGATCGTCGTAAAGGCGCCGATGCTGTCCACGGTGCCGGGCACTCCGACCGTGTTCGACCGGCTGAGGCCGAGCGTGTTTCCCGTATAGGTGATCGCTCCATTTTGGTTCAACAGGAATCGGTTGACAAAGGGCATTTTTGAAATCCTTTCCGCCGCTGCTCGCCGGCATGAAGTCACCCCTCACATCTATGCCGAAACGAGCGAATTATGCGGAAAATCAAAAAAGCTCCCCCGATGCCCGGTCGGGAGAGCGGATTCAACAAGCTGGATTACTTGAGCTCGATGATTTCGTTGATGTTGCGGATTTTCAGCGCATCGGCGATGGAGCTCAGATGATAGATGTTGATCGTGCCGCGCTGCAGATGGCAAATTTCCGTGATGACATTCGGACGCACGCCGGCCAGACGGGCCAGCGCCCCTTTGGTCAGCGGCTTGTACAGCCGTTTTGCGTCGCTGGCCAGCTCCGCGTAGGCACGGATGGGAAGAAGCGTGTTCGTCGACTCGTCGATGAAGTACTGGCGAATCAGCGTTTCCAGATTGCTTTGGATGCGATGGGTCGCTTTGTCATACGTACTGGTTGTGCTCATAGCAAACTCCCTTTCCTTATTATGTAAGTCCAATGACCTAGTTGATTGTTATATCGGATGAATAACGGGAGATTTGCACTATTTTTATCATCATTTTTAAGTTTTCTTTCGTTCTTACCGATTTTGCTTTCCTCGAAAAGCGAACAAAAAGAGACCGCCGACCCACCCGATCGAATCGGGGAGGACGACGGTCCGTCTCAGCTTGATTTCCAGCTGACGAGGATGGCGGCGATCAGGTCGAGCTTGCCGCGAGCCGCTTGGACGAGCGGATCTCGCGCGCGGCGGCGACCATATTGTGGAGGGAGGCGGCGGTTTCTTCGCGGCCGCGCGTCTTGAGGCCGCAGTCCGGATTGATCCAGAACAGCTCGGGATCGAGGCTGCGCAGGGAGCGCTCGATCATCGAGACCATCTCGGAGACGGACGGCACGCGCGGGCTGTGGATGTCGTAGACGCCGAGGCCGATGCCTTTTTCATAGGTGTTCTCCTCGAAGCTGTGGATCAGCTCGCCATGGGAGCGGGACGTCTCGATCGAGATGACGTCGGCATCCAGGTCGCGAATTGTATCAATGATATCAGAGAACTCGCAATAGCACATATGGGTATGGATCTGCGTCGTATCCGTCACGCCGGTCGTAGCAAGGCGGAAGGCGTCGACGGCGGCGCGCAGCTCCTCGGGCCAGCGGCTTTTCTTGAGCGGCAGCCCTTCGCGCAGCGCCGGCTCGTCGACCTGGATCATGCCGATGCCGGCGTTTTCCAGCTCGGCCACCTCCTTGCGGAGCGCGAGCGCGATCTGCAGCGCCACCTCGCTGCGCGGCAGGTCGTTGCGCACGAACGACCAGTTGAGGATCGTGATCGGGCCGGTAAGCATGCCTTTGACCGGCTTGCTCGTGAGCGACTGCGCATAGACGGTTTCCTGGACCGTCATCGGGTCGACGAAGTCGACGTCGCCGTAGATGACCGGAGGCTTCACGCAGCGGGAGCCGTACGACTGCACCCAGCCGTTCGACGTGAAGGCGAAGCCGGCAAGCTTCTCTCCGAAAAATTCGACCATGTCGGTGCGCTCGAACTCGCCGTGCACGAGCACGTCGAGGCCGATCTGCTCCTGCAGCGAGATCCAGTCCTGGATCTGATCGCGGATGAACGTCTCGTAGGAGGCTTCGTCCAGCGTGCCCTTGCGCCACTTGGCGCGGGCGGAACGGATCTCCGCCGTCTGCGGGAAGCTGCCGATCGTGGTCGTCGGCAGCAGCGGCAGCTGCCAGCGCTTCTGCTGCTCGACGCGGCGCTCGGCGAATGCGCTCGTCCGCTCGGAGCGCTTGCCGCCGTGCTGCTCTACGCTCGCTCGCACCGACGCGACGCGACGCTCCGGCAGCGCGTCGAACGCGGCGAGCGCTTCACGGCTGGCGGCGAAGCCGGCAGTCACCGTCTCGTCCTGCTCGTCTGCTGCGAGCGAGGCGGCAGAAGCGAGCAGCGCCAGCTCGGCGAGCTTCTCGTCGGCTCCGGCCAGCGCGCCCTGCAGCGCCGGATCGAGCTTCGCTTCGCCGGCCAGGGAGACCGGCACATGCAGCAGGCTGGACGACGGCTGCAGCAGCAGGCGCTCGGCCGGCACGACGGCTTGCAGCTGGCGGACGAGCGCCAGCGCCGCGTCGAGATCGGCGCGCCAGATGCCGCGGCCGTCGAGGATGCCGGCGGCGAGCGTCAGCTCTTGCGGGAAGCCATGCTCGGCGATCGCCTGCAGGTTGCGGCCGCGGTCATGGACGAAGTCGAGGCCGATGGCGGCGACCGGCAGGCTCGTCAGCGCCTTGTAGTCGTCCGGAGCGTCGAAGTACGTCTGCACGATCAGCTTCAGCTCGGGAGCGGCCTTCGCCAGCTCGGCGTAGATGTGCTGCAGTCGCGCCGCGTCGCCTTCGGCGAGATCGCCGCAGACGACCGGCTCGTCGAGCTGCGCCCACGCGGCTCCGGCCTCCTGGAGCTCGGCCAGCACCTGGCCGTACAGCGGCAGCAGGCGGTCCAGCCAGGCGTCCGTCTCGGCAGCGGCGTAGCCTTTGGACAGCTTGAGGAACGTCAGCGGTCCGATCAGCACCGGCTTGCCGTCGATGCCGAGCTTCTCCTTGGCTTCGCGGTACGCCTGCAGCGGCAGGTTGGCCGTCAGGGCAGGCTCGGCGCCGCCGAGCTCGGGCACGATGTAGTGGTAGTTCGTGTTGAACCACTTCGTCATCTCGCAGGCCGTCGCCGAAGCGTTGCCGCGAGCCATCGAGAAGTAGAGCGCGAGCGGCACCTCGCCGCCCTCGTAGCCGTAGCGCTGCGGCACGATGCCGAACATCGCCGCCGTGTCCAGCACGCGGTCATAAAACGTGAAGTCGCCGACCGGAATCAGGTCGAGGCCGGACTGCTGCTGGCGGCGCAGCCGCTCCAGGCGGATCGCCTCCATCTCCTGCTGGAACTGCGGCTCCTCGATCTTGCCGGACCAGAACGCCTCCAGCGTCTTTTTCCATTCCCGATTCTCCCCGATATTGGGATAGCCGAGGCTGCTGCTCTTCACCGTGCTGCCCATTGCTTCCAACCTCCTGTTGCAGGCCGTTCGCCTGTCTCGAATATAGGCTTCATTATGCCGAAGCGGCGGCGATCTGCCTAATTGCAAATAGGAATAGCTGGTTATAGCCTGCGGTTAGGAGCCCGAATGGATTTCCGCTAAAAAACCATTGTTGCCTTGCCCTCGGAAGCCTATAATGTTAGATAATCTAACATTAGAATGGATCTCGCGGCCGGGAGAGGGCGACCGGCCAGGCAAGAACGAGGAGGCGGCAAGCATGCATATGACGGTCGAAGAGGCGATGTCCGTATTTCCGCTGTCGGAGGGCAGGCTCGTAGCGGGAGCCGCAGGCAAGGGACGGATCGTGAAATCCGTCAACGTCATGGATGCGCCGGACATCTGGGATTGGATCAAGGAAGGCGAGATGCTGCTGACGACCGGCTACCTCATCAAGGACGACCCGGAGGGCGGGGCGGGGCTGCTGCGCCAGCTCGAGCGCCGCGGCTCGTCGGGACTCGGCATCAAGCCGGGACGCTTCTGGCCGCAAATTCCGGCGGAGCTGATCGCGGCCGCCGACGAGCTCGGATTCCCGCTCATCGAGCTTCCGTACGCCTACACGTTCTCGGATCAGATGAACGGGCTGTACCGGGCGGAGATGCAGCGCAGCACGACTGCCCTGCAGGCGGCGCTCGACAAGCAGAAGCAGCTGATGCGCTTCGCCATGCAGAGCGATCCGATCCGACATCTGCTTGACGAGATCGCCGGCGTCGTCGGCTATCCGCTCGCCGTCGTCGACCGCAGCGGCGAGATGATCTACAATTCCAGCCGCGTCGAGGCGGCGGCGCTGCTGCAGGGCTGGCCGTGGACGGCGGGGCGCCATCCGTGGACGAAGGGCGACGGGTGGCATTGCTGCCGGATTCCGCTGGAGACGGAAGGCGGCGCCGGGCAGGACGTCCAGGGCTTTGCCTGCTTCGTGACGGAGGAGCCCTTTTTCACGACGCTGGAAGAAAGCCTGTTCCATCAGGCGGCGCAGCTGATCGCCTACCAGCTGGAAGCGCGGCACGCGGCCGCCGGCAGCGCGGCGCGCAGCTACGAGGCGCTCGTCCGCAGCTATCTGGAGGGCGGCATCGCCGCGTCGGAGCTGGCGGCGCACGGAGGTACGGCGGAGTCGGCGGCCATCTCCGGCGCGTATGTGCCCGTGCTGACCGATGCGGGCTCGGCGCCGGACGAGGCGGCGTGGGAGGCGCGCCTGGAGCGGACGCGGCTCGAGTATGCCCGGCATCCGCAGCTCGGGCGCTGCGGCGCGCTCCATGTGCGGCTTGAGGAAGGGCTGCTCTCGCTGTTCCCGGAGCCGGCGGCGGGCGAGCAGCTGGAGGCGCAGCTGGCCGCATGCGCGGCGAGCCTGCGCAAGGAATCGGGCGGCGCGGCGCGAGTCGTCGTCGGCAGCCGCCGCATCGGGGAAGCCGCGCTGGCCGGCGCCTGGACGGAGCTCAAGGAGGCGCTGCGCATGGCGCGCCGCTGGGGCGTGTCCGAGGCCGTCGTGCCTGCCCGGCGGATGGAGCTGGCGGCCTTGTTCGAGGACGTGCCCGCAAGCCGCATCGCCGCCTACTGCGACCGGGTGCTCGAGGGGCTGCTGCGCAAGGAGCCGGAGTACAGCCAGGAGATGCTGCGCACGCTCGAGGTGTATCTCGAGCAGGACGGCCAGCTGGCCGAGACGGCCAAGAAGCTTTATATCCACCGCAATACCGCCTCGTATCGACTGGAGCGGATCAGCGACCTGCTCGGCGTCGACCTCAAGAAGACGGACGACCTGCTGCGGCTGAAGCTGGCGTTCCGGCTGCGCGGCTTCGGCGCGCTGCCGGCGTCGGCTGTGCCGAGCAAGGCGGCCCGGGCGGAGGCCGAGACGGCGGCGGGGGATCATCCGGCTGGTCATGCGTCCGGCCGCGCGCCTGGGCGGCGCAAGGCGACCTAGAGCGCAGAGAGGGGGAGCAGGCATGGATGCAGGACGGGTTTTGGAAGGCTGGAACGGATCGGAGCCGTTCGTGCTGGCGACGATCGTGGAGGCGGCCGGCCATTCGTATCGCAAGCCGGGCGCGTGCATGCTGCTCGGCCGCGATGGGCGTCGCCGCGGCAGCGTCAGTCCCGGCTGCCTGGAGGCGGATCTGGCTCAGCGCGCCGAGATGCTGCTGGATGAGTCGGAGCGCGGCGCAGGCGGGGAGCCGAGCTGGCAGCGGGTGCTTTACGACATGAGCTCGCCGGACGATCTGCTGTGGGGCGAGGCGACCGGCTGCGGCGGCTCGCTGACGGTGCTGCTGGAGCGGATCGAGGGCGAGCTGGCGGACGTGCTGCGGCAGGCGGCGGGACTGCAGGATGACCGGTGGCTGGAGCGCCGCCTGCATCCGGGACGCATCGGCTACCGGCTGCTCGATCAGCCGCTCTGTCCGGCGGAGGCAGGCGACGAGAATGTCGTCCGTTATGTGACGCATCTGGCAGCGCGCCCGCGGCTGATCCTGTTCGGCGCCGGAGACGACAGCATCCCGATCGCCGAGCTGGCGCTGCGCGCGGGCTTCCGCGTCGTCGTCGCCGACTGGCGGGAGGGGATGTGCGCGCCGGGGCGGTTCCCGGACTGCGAGCTGCGCATCGGCTCGCCGGCAGAGCTGCTGGACGCGCTGCGCATCGGCACGGCCGACTATGTGCTGCTGTGCAGCCATCGGCTCCGCTTTGAGCGCGAGCTGCTGGAGCGCCTGGCGGCGGCGCCGCCGCGTTATGCCGGCGTGCTCGGCTCCCGCCGGCGGATCGCGCTGCTGCGGGACGGCCTCGATTATCCGGGCTTGATCTCCGGTCCGGTCGGGCTCGACATCGGCGGCGACGGCGCCGAGGAGATCGCGCTCAGCATCGCGGCGGAGCTCGTTGCCGTGCGGCGGCGCGGCGCGCTGCCGCAGCTGGCGCTGACGCGGCAGCCGGCCGCGGCCGTGCCCTTGGAGCGCATGCGCGAGGAAGGCAAGGCGGCTGCGAGCGTCGCGCTGGCGGGAGGGAGCGTGAAGGCGGCTGCGGGCGTCGCGCTGACGGGAGGGAGCGTGAAGGCGGCTGTGGGCGGCGCTGACGTCGGGACGGCAGCGCTCGCGAGCGGCAGGAGCTCCGACGCGGCTTATTCCAACGGTAGTGCCGGGCTCCTGGCGGATAGCTGCCTGCTGCAGCCGGGTCGCGTCATCGCCGAGGGAGGCGGCGGCTGATGGCGACGGCGGGACAGATCGGACGCGGGATCGGAGCCGGAATCAGCAACGGGCCGACGAGCGGAAGCGTGGTCGGCACCTGGAGCGTAGACGGGATCGGAACCGGTACAGGAAACGAGCGCGGAATCGGGAACGGGATCGGGACCGGTAACGGAATCGGCAACAGGATCGGCAACAGGATCGGTAACAGGATCGGAATCCAGGCAGAAGGCCCCGGCCAGGTGGAAGGAGGCAAGCCGCTTATGCGAGCGGTCGCGATTTGCCTGGCGGCCGGCGCAGGCTCGCGCATGGGCGGGGCCAAGCCGGCCCGCGAGCTGGCGCCGGGCGTCAGCCTCGGCTCGGCGGTGCTGAGCGAGCTGGCGGCGAGCGGAGTCGAGCGGGTGGTGGCCGTGCTGCGTCCCGGCGACGACGGGACATGGCTTCCAAGCGGAGCCGGGGCGGCGCGGCCCGATCCGGCCGGCTGCTGGCCGCCACTCGAGCGGGTGACATGTCCCGACGCGGATCAGGGCATGGCGCATTCGCTTCGTTGCGGCCTCGCAGCCGCTCTCGGCAGCAGCGGCGATGAGCCGAGGCTAGACGCGGTCCTGATCGCGCTTGCGGATCAGCCTTTCGCGGACGCCGCTTTGATGCGGCGCCTCCTGGCTCGTCTGGCGGAGCGTCCAGAGCTGGACTGGACGGCTTGCGCCGGCGCCGACGGATTGCCCGTGCCTCCTGTCGCGCTTCGCTCCACGATGTTCGACGCCGTCTGGCGCTTGAGCGGCGATCAAGGCGCCCGCAAGCTCCTGCGGGACACAACGTTCCAGGGCGATGCGCTCCACGATGTGCCGGAGCAGATGCTGCTCGACGCGGATACGCCGGAGGAGCTGAAGCGGCTGCGGCAAGCCTGGGAGCAGATGTACTCAAGCCGCAGCGGCATCGCCTGAGCGATCGCAACGGAACTACAAGACGTTCTTAGTCGGGCAGAGGCTGTTTTTGCTCGTCCATGAAGCGGTAGAGCGCGATGTGGCGGAACGAAGCTGAGGCTTTCATGCACCGGTTCAGACGCAAAGACTCCAACAAAACGAAAAACGTACATCCTCCAAACAGCCGCGGTCGCCGGGGCTGTTTTTGCGTTGACGCTATATCTATCCAGCGATGTAGTTGCGCGGAAAATCCGAGTAACTGTGCTCGAACAGGTGTCCCGACGCCGGAGTTGCGCGGAAAATCCGAGTAACTGTGCTCGAACAGGTGCCCCGACGTCGGAGTTGCGCGGAAAATCCGAGTAACTGCGCTCGAACAGGTGTCCCGACGTCGGAGTTGCGCGGAAAATCCGAGTAACTGCGCTCGAACAGGAGTTAAGTCCATATAATTGTGTAAAATGCTCCTGACCATAAAAAGAAAAGCCATGGTAGGACTCTCGGTTAGAATGGAAGTTGTCGAGACCAACATTCCAAGGAGAGTGCCTACACATGACTCAATACCAGATTACCGTAGATCAGGACATTTTGCACCAGCTGTTTATCGGAACCGATCGGGACGCGGGAGTGGCCCGCTTGTTGGAGACGGTGCTGAATCAGGTGCTGACAGCCCAGGCGACAGATCAGCTGGCGGCGCAGACGTACGAGCGCACCAGCGAGCGCAAGGGCTATCG
>NZ_KE383863.1:33734-44381 GCF_000422485.1 Paenibacillus pasadenensis DSM 19293 | reverse complement strand
CTCCTACCCGAGTTGCTCGGTTTTTCCGCGTAACTGCGCTCCCTTCCTCCGACCCGCATTCCAACTAACTCGATTTTTTCGACTTACTGACTCGACTTCACGCCCCAAGAGCCTGCTAACTCGATTTTTTCGACTTACTGACTCGACTTCGCGCCCCAAGCGCCGGCTAACTCGATTTTTTCGACTTACGGGCTCGATTTCGCGCCTCCGAGACCAAAGGTGAGTTGGCAACAAGCGAGTGGCAGCTATGCAGGCACGAGCAGGTGATTGGTAAGAGCACGCCAACTCGCTTGGCTAGTAAGCGTTGGGCGCAATGGAGACTGCCGTCTCCCGGGTCTGCGGGAGACGTGGTCCACCCCCTATAAAAAGGGGGTGAAGGCGGGCGCCGGGACGAAGGAAGCGGAGCGAGACGATGCCTTTCGGAGAAGCGGCAGCGGTCCTCTTGGAAGACGGATGGCCTCCGCCTAGGAGGTCAGGAAATCAGGGCATCCGGCTTCCAGTGGAATCGGAGAAAGGCTCGGCTCGCGGAGCGGCCTGTTCGTCCCATTCGGCTCGGCACGCGCAGCGGCCTGTTCGTCCCATTCGGCTCGGATCGCGCAGCGGCCTGTTCGTCCCATTCGGCTCGGATCGCGCAGCGGCCTATTCGTCCCATTCGGCTCGAGCTGGCGCAGCGGCCTGTTCATCCATTTTTACCCATCAAAAAGGCCCGCGCATCGCGCGAGCCTTTCCTTTTCCCAGCATGGACCTTATCCCTCCAGCTTGCCTTCCGTCGGAGCGTGGCCGGCAACCGCGGCGGCCGGCACCGACTGCACGACCGCTTCCTGCGGCGAAGTCTTGCGGATGAAAAACGCCAGCACGAGCGCCGCGGCCGAAATCCACGTGGCCAGCAGGAAAGCCGAATTGATGCCGTGGATATAGGCTTCCTGGGTAATATGAGCGACCGCCGCCTTGTTCGCGGCGTCGCTCGGATCGATGCCCGCCTGGCGGATCATGTCCGCTCCCTGCTGCTTGGCCTGGCTGCTCATGATCGAGACGAGCAGCGCCGTGCCGAGCGCGCCGCCGACGGTGCGCAGCGTGTTGGACATCGCCGTGCCGTGGGCGAGCAGCTCGCGCGGCAGCTGGTTGAGTCCCGCCGTCATGATCGGCATCATGAGCAGCGACATGCCGAACATGCGCGCCGTATACAGCAGGATCAGCACTTGATAGGACGTCGAGTCCGTCAGCTGGCTGAATTCGAATGTCGTGACGACGGTGATGACAAGGCCGGTGACGGCGAGCCAGCGGGCGCCGACACGGTCGAAGATCATGCCCGTGATCGGACTCATGATGCCCATCAGGATCGCGCCGGGCAGCAGCAGCAGCCCCGCCTTGATCGGCGTGAAGCCGAGAATGTTCTGCAGGTAGAGCGGCAGCAGGATCATCGCGCCGAACATCGACATCGTGACGAGGATGTTGATGACCGTCGTCAGGGCGTACATGTTGAACTTGAAGACGCGGAACTCCAGGATCGGCGTTTTGATGGACAGCTGGCGCAAGACGAGCAGGACCAGGCTGACGGCGCCGATCGCCAGCATCGCCAGCACGAGCGAGCTGTCCCAGCCCTTCGTGCCGGCTTCGCTGAAGCCGTACAGCAGGCCGCCGAAGCCGAGCGTGGACAGCACGACGCCGAGATAATCGAGCTTCACCTCGCGGCGCGGCAGCACGTTTTTCATCGTAAAGGCTCCGAGCAGCAGCGACGCGATCGCGATCGGCAGCACGATATAGAACAGCACCTGCCAGTCGTAATGCTGGACGACCCAGCCGGACAGCGTCGGACCGACCGCCGGCGCGAAGATCATCGCGATGCCCATGAGCCCCATCGCCTGGCCGCGCTTCTCGACCGGGAAGATCGAGAGGAAGATGACGTTCATCAGCGGCATGAGCACGCCCGCTCCCGCAGCCTGGACGATCCGGCCGGCCATGAGGACGGGGAACTGTCCGGAGAGCGCGCAGATGACGGTGCCGATGGAGAACAGGATCATCGACACGAGGAACAGCAGGCGCGTCGTGAAGCGGCCGACCAGATAGGCGCTGAGCGGCACGAGGATGCCGTTGACGAGCATGAAGCCTGTCGTCAGCCATTGGGCAGTGCTCGGCTCGATCGAGAGATCGGCCGAAATCGTCGGCAGCGCGACGTTGATGAGCGTCTGATTGAGGAGCGAGACAAACGCTCCGATGATGAGCGCAGCGACGATCGGTCCTTTGCGGATGGAGGCCGCGGCGGCGTCTGGCACGCCGGCAGCCGGCATGGACTTGCTCAAGGACTATCCCCTCTTTCCTTCTGATGTTCTTGACAGATGTATATCTTACTTCTAAAGGGATTGGACAGTCAATGGATGTTTCCGCTAAGTCCAAAAAGCCCGCGGCAGAATGGCTTCTGCGCAGGCTCTTCGCCATGCCGTGCTGCTCGTGCCTTAAAGGATCTTGACCGCTCCGTTCGCCCGGAGCAGCGTCTCGGCCTCGCCGAGGGCGGCCTCCGTCGGTCCGTCGGCCTCATAACCGCCGTCCGAGCCGTCATCGCGGTCCGCGATGATGACGATTCGGCCCTCCGATACGGCGTCGCGGCAAGCTTCCGCATCGCTTTCGCCGAGGCCGAAGTCTTTGAAGATGTTCTCGAACGGCGTGTCGCCGCTGTCGATCAAGCCGCCGGCAACGGCCGGATAGGCTCCGCCGAGATAAGGCGCGACGCCGGTGCCGGACATCGTCCCTCCGCCAAGCGGAGCCGCGCCTACGACGAACGTCCCGGGCATGCCGGTGCCGTCGCCGCCACGCGCGTCCCGAATTTCCTGCAGCTCGTCGGCATGCACGTCCGTATCCGCTTCGACGAAGCGTACCGCGTCGCGGTCCCGCCCGACGACCTTGATCTCGTCTGCGGCGTAGCCTCCGTCGCGCAGCGCCTGCACGGCCTTGACGGCCTGCTCCTGGTTGTCGAAAATTCCGATCGTTCTGCTCATATCGTTCTCCTCCTTGTGAAAGATAGGCTTCCCCGGGCGCCGCTCCTCCATCCGCTGCTGGCGGTCAGGCGGCCTCCCGGATGCCGGCGCTAGAACATGGGGATGATGTATTGGATCAGGAAGTACAGGACGCCGAAAAAGATGATGAGATAAGCGGCGTACTTGATGAACGTCGATGCGACCATGCTCGAGTCCGATTTGTGCTCCACATGCCTTTCCTCGACTTGCACGTTCCGATTGTCCATGGATAGGACCTCCTTTTGGTTTCGCCCTGCTTATTGCACTATTAACCCGGGGCCGCCGGAGAAAAACCGCTTTCCACGCAAAAAAAAGGACGGTTTTCCCAGGCCGCGCCCGTTTCATTCCGTCTCGGAAGGGTTATTATCTTGCTATGAGCTATTAATGAAGCCGAAGTATCATCAATCAGAACCAGGAGAGGGATCTATGAACCAGAATGAGAAGTTCCAACTACGCACCGAAACTCAGGAAGGCCGCTGCATCGTCTACCTGAGCGGAGAGCTCGACCTCGACTCCGCGTCCCAGCTGCGCGCCGCGATGGCGCCCCTCATGGAGCTGACGGACCGCGAGCTGATCCTCAACCTGCGCGACCTTAAATACATCGACAGCACGGGAATCGGCATTTTCGTTTCCGTCCTGAAAGCCCGGCACGCCAAAAACGCCCCGTTCGAAGTCGAGGCGATTCCGCCCGGCATCCGCAAGCTGTTCGACATGACCGGAATCACTTCCTTCCTCACCAAATCCTGAAGCCTACGGCGCCCAGAAAGGACCGAATCAACCATGACTGCTGAAGAAAAAATCACGCTGCGCCTGCCGGCCAAATCCGACTATCTGGACCTGATCCGGCTGACTCTGTACGGAGTGGCCACCAAGGTCGGCTTTACCTACGAGGAGATCGAGGATATGAAAGTCGCCGTGTCGGAAGCCTGCAACAACGCCGTCCTGTACGCTTATGCCGGACGCGCCGACAGCGAGCCGGCCGGCGAGATGGAAGTCAGCTTCCTCCGGGCCGGCGAAGCGCTGTCGATCGTCGTACGGGACGAGGGGGACAGCTTCGACGCCGCCTCCGTCGCCCAGAGAGCCGAGCCGCTCCATGGCAAGTCCATTCACGACATCCAGGCAGGAGGCCTCGGCCTTTATCTGATGCAAGCTCTCATGGACGAAGTCGAAGTGCGGAGCGAAAAAGGGACGGAGGTCGTACTTACCAAACGTCTGGTAAAAAGTGGGGAGATGGCATGAGCATGCAACCGGCCAGCCCTTCTCCCCAGGCAGGAACAGCCCTTATTCTGGAATATCAGAACAACCCGAACAACGATCTGGCGACGCAGCTCATCACGCATTACGAGCCGATGGTGAAGATGGCGGCCGGCAAGATCGCGCGCAACCGCCCCGATCTGTACGAGGATCTGTACCAGGTCGGCCAGATGGCGCTGCTGCGGCTGTTCGCCCAGTTCGACGCCTCGATGGGCGTGCAGTTCGAGCCGTACGCGATGAAGAGCATCATTGGCCATATGAAAAACTACCTGCGGGACAAATCCTGGTATATCCAGGTTCCGCGGCGCATCAAGGAAAAAGGCATCGCCGTGCAGCAGGCGATCGACGAGCTGACCGTCCAGCTGGAGCGCTCGCCCCGCATCGAGGAGATCGCCCTGCGCATGGATCTATCCGTCGAGGAGACGCTGGAAATTCTCGGCGGCCGGGACTTATATCATTATATCTCGCTCGATACTCCGATTTCGGAGGACGAGAGCACGACGACGCTCGGGGAGCTGATCGGCTCCCAGGCGGACGACTTCGATACCGTGGACAAAAAGATGGATCTGAAGGCCGCCCTCGAGCAGCTCAAGCCCGAGGAGCAGCAAGTGCTGCAGCTCGCCTTCGAGGAAGGCATCCCGCAGAGGCTGATCGCCGATCGGCTCGGCGTCTCGCAGATGAGCATCTCGCGCATCCAGCGCCGCGCCATCGAGAAGCTCAAGCGGCTGCTCTCCGAGGACGGCCAGCCGTACGACGAGGCGTAGCGACCTCATGCCGCGCCAAAAGGCCGCATCCGAACGTCGGATGCGGCCTTTTGGCGCGGCCTGCGCAGGAACGGAGCCGGTTGTTAAGCGCGGCGGCTTCGGGGTATGATGGAAAGATCGACGCCAAGCGCGGGAGGGGGACGGAGCCCATGATTCATCGCCAGCTCAACTATAAGGCCGGATGGGAATGGCATGTCATCCAGGACGATCGCCATGCCCGCTCCTTCCTCCCGGACGGGCAAGCTCCGCTTGTCCGGTCGCGCTCGGCGGGCCGGCGCCGGCCCGCCGATCCGGCCATGGAGCAGGCCGGACGCCTGGCTGAGCAGATCGCCGCGCAGCGGGCCGAGCAGCTCCGCGCGCTCGCGTCGGAGCTGCCCTTCTGCTCTTCATGGCTCCGCGAGACGGAGGGCCGCCGCCGCAACGAGGTCCATTTCAGCCTCGACGAGCGGCAGCAGCCGCTGCTCTCCGGCACCCTCATGGTGCAGCCGGACGCCGCCGAGAGCGAGCCGCAGCCGCTGCACTACTGGCTGTGCGGCTCCCGCCTCGTCACCTGGCACGAGGACCCGCGCCTGCCGCTCAAGCTGCAGGCGGGGTCCTGGGCCGAATGGATGGAAGGCTGCCCAGGCGCGCGCGAGGCGTTCCTCGTGCTGCTCGGAGCGCTGCTGGAGGCGTTCCACGGCGGCCTCGACGATTACGAGCGGAAGCTGACGGAGCTGGAGCGTGCCGTGCACAGCCGCAACCGCACCGCCCTGCTGCCCGTCATTTTCGAGCGCCGCCACGAGCTGCTGCACTGGACGCATCTGTTCCTGCCGATCCGCGAGGTGCAGGATTCCGTCAAGGAAGCGTATGTGGACGCCATTCTGGATACGCCGGAATTCCAGCGCCTCGGCTACAAGCTTGAACGCATCGACTCGCTGCTCACCCGCTACACGTCGGAGATCGACACGCTCATCGCGATGGACGATGCGATCGCCAGCTTCCGCGGCAACGACATTATGAAGACGCTGACGATCTTCACCGCGCTGTTCGTGCCGCCGACGATCGCCGGCACGCTGTGGGGCGTGAACTTTCGCTACTTGCCGGGAATCGACAGCCGCTGGGGCTTCCCGATCCTGTGCGCCTCGATCGTGCTGTTCGCCGCCGGCCTGTACGCCTGGCTCTGGTTCAAAGGCTGGACGGGCGACCTGCTCACCGACCGCGCCGAATCGCGCAGGCGCGCCCGGCGGGGCAAGGAGCAGGCCGCCGCGGAGCCGTCCGCAGCCGCGCCGATGCCGAAGCGCTCGCGGCCGGCCAAGGCCAAGCGCCCGCAAGCCGCCGCTTCCGGCGGCAGCCGCAGCCGGCGCCCGTACCCCGGCGATGACGGGGAGAAGCGGGACTAGACGCCGGGCTCGGGCTGCGGAGCGGGCTCCAAGGCACTTTTGTGCCTTGGATTTGCCCGGTTCGGGCCGCGCAGCGGGCACCAAGGCATATTTATGCCTTGGATTCGCCCGGTTCGGGCTGCGGAGCGGGCACCAAGGCACTTTTGTTCCTTGGATTCGCCCGGTTCGGGCCGCGCAGCGGGCACCAAGGCACTTTTGTGCCTTGGATTCGCCCGGTTCGGGCCGCGCAGCGGGCACCAAGGCACATTTCTGCCTTGGATTCGCCCGGTTCGGGCCGCGGAGCGGGCACCAAGGCACATTTGTGCCTTGGACTCGCCCGGTTCGAGCCGCGCAGCGGGATCCAAGGCACTTTTCTGCCTTGGATTCGCCCGGTTCGGGCTGCGGAGCGGGCACCAAGGCACAATTGTGCCTTCGATTCGCCCGGTTCGGGCCGCGGTGCGGCGGCGGACTGGTTCATGGCAGCGGCGATTCCCCGAATATCGGCGCTTCTCCCAGGTCCAGGCGCGTCCCCAAAGCCGGGACCGTCACGAACGGGTCGCGCCAAGCTCAGCGCCCCGTCGCCTTCCCCTTCCGGCTGGCCGCAATCGCTGCCGCCAGCTCCCGGCCCCCCCATTTCTGCACTCCGTCCGTCTCCTCCTGCACTCCCTCCGTCTTCCCTCTTGCATGAACGCCTACATCGCAAGTAAAATCGACGCTGATAATCCGACGCACGCGCTGGCCAAGAAGCTCCCCTCAAAGTCTGATTCGGCGCCGCTCGCCCTGCCGATAGGTCCGCCTGCCTTCCCACCAACTTCGCAGGCCGGCTGCAAGCTCGTTCCCGCTCCCATCGCTCCCCCTTCTCCAATCGGATCCAAGTCGGCTTCTCTACCGGCAGCCCCTCTAAAAAAAACCTCCCTCCCCTTGAACGAATCGGCTCCCGCAGACGACTTATAGGCAGAATAAAGACAGGGGGCGATAGACTATGATCCGGTTCGACAAGGTGACGAAACGATTCGGAGACAAGACAGCGCTGAAAGACTTCAGCGCGCAGATCGAGCCCGGAGCGATCACCGGCCTGATCGGGCCGAACGGCGCCGGCAAAACGACGCTCATCCGGCTACTGAACGGCCTGCTGCGGCCGGAAGAAGGCACGATCTCCGTTGACGGGCTCAGTCCGCTGCAGAATGGAGACGAGGTGCGGCGTCGCTGCGGGACGCTTACGGAGCAGCCGGGCCTTTACGAGGACATGACGGGGCGGGCCAATCTGCGCTTCTATGCGGACCTGTACGGCATTCCGGCCGAGGAGCGCATCGAGGAGCTGGCCGACGTGCTGTCTCTGCACGCTTTTCTCGATCGGGCGACCGGGACGTACAGCACCGGCATGAAAAAGAGGCTCGGCCTGGCGCGCGCGATGCTGCACCGTCCGTCAGTGCTGCTGCTCGACGAGCCGACGAACGGGCTCGATCCCGACGGCACGCGGGACGTGCTCGGCTATCTGCGCCGTCTGAACGAGCGCGAAGGCGTCACGGTGCTCATCTGCTCGCATGTGCTCGCCCAGCTGGAAACCGTCTGCAGCCGGTATATCTTTCTCGAGCAGGGCGTCAAAAAGACCGAGGGCACGCTGGACGAGCTGCGCTCCCGCTACATTCGCAGCCTGCGGGTCGAGCTGCGCGCGGACGGCTGGGAGGGACGAAGCGGCCGCTTCGTCGTCGAGGCGCCGTCGTACGGCGAGCTGCCGGCGCTCATCGCCCGGGCGGCCGCGGAAAGCCGCCTGTATGAGGCGCGCATCCTGAACGACGATCTCGAGTCGGTCTATTTCCAGATCCGGAAGGAGGAGTCTTGATGAGCCGGCATGAAAAACTCGTGGGTCAAAGCCGCTTCGGTCCCGTCTGGGCGATCGCCCTCAAGGACATGCGCGCGCTCAAGGCAAGCGTGCAGCTATGGCTGCCGATGCTGATCGTGCCGCTGGTCTTCGGAGGCGTGCTGCCGGCGATCCTCATCTCCGTCGTCCGCTTCTCCGCGCTGCCGGCCGGAGCCGAAGGAGTGAGCCGCATGGGCAACTTGGATTTCCTGCTCGAGCTCGTGACCACGTCCGCCCCGCCTGCGCTGCAGGCGCAGCTCGCGCCGCTGCCGGGCGACATCGAGCGGGTGCTGTATTTCGCCCTGACCTACCTGCTCGCACCGATGTTCCTGCTCATCCCTGCGATGGCCGCCAGCATCATCACCGCCAACAGCTTCGCCGGGGAAAAGGAGCGCAAGACGCTGGAGGGGCTGCTGTATGCACCGATCTCGATGAACCAGCTGCTGCTCGGCAAGGCGCTGTCAGCCCTCCTGCCCGCGCTCGGGCTGACGTTCGGCAGCTTTCTCCTTTACGGCATCGTCGTCAACTCGCTGGCGTACCCGGTGTTCGGCGGCCTGATCTTCCCGACGTGGAACTGGCTCCCGCTGATGCTGCTCGTCGTGCCTGCGCTGACGGCCGTCATCGTGCTGGCGACGATGCTCATCTCGGCCAAGGTCAAAGGATTCCAAGAGGCGTACCAGCTCGGAGGCGTCGTCGTGCTGCCGGTGCTCGCGCTCGCCGGCGGACAGGCGACGGGACTGCTGCTGCTCGGCAGCGGCGCGATGCTGCTGATGGCTGCCGCTCTCGCGCTGATCGCCTGGCTGCTGCTGCGCTCGGCGCGGCGATTGGCGCAGCGGCATCAATTTCTCGAAAAGCTCGGCTGACCGCCGGAGCTGCGGAAGGAGGCGGAGAAGGTCAAGATCGGAGCTTGGAGCAAACGTCAGACGGAGGATCCCCGCCTCCGCCGCGCCGTGCGGGGCGATGCCGGGGCGATTGCGGAGCTGCTGCGGGAACAGTACGGCTTTTTGCGCAAGTACCTGCTCAAGCTATGCCTGAGCGGGCCGCTGGCGGAGGATCTCGCACAAGAGACGATGATCCGCGCCGTGGAGAGCATCGGGCGGTTCCGGGGCGAGTCCGCGTTCTCGACATGGCTGCTGGCGATCGCGACCCGCGTCTATCTCGATGAGAAGCGGCGGGAAGCGCGGCGGGATCGGCGGCAGTCCGCTTACGCGGAAGCGGAGCGGATGAAGCTGGCGCACAGCCATCCGGAGCTGCGGCTCGAGCTGCTGGAGGCGCTCGCCGCCTTGCCGGACGAGCAGCGGGCCGCCGTGCTGCTGAAGCACTATTACGGCTATTCGTATGAGGAGATCGGAAAGCTGTCCGGCGTTGCCGCCGGCACGGCCAAGTCGCGGGTCCATCACGGACTCGCCAAGCTGCGGAAGGAGCTGACGGAGGAATGAAGGACAAGGAACGTCCAAAAGCGGCCCGGGACGAGGCGCCGCGGCGGGAGGAGCGGCGGCGAGGAGACGGATCGGACGCCGCGCGGCGGGAGGATGGTCAGGATGAAGCGCCTCGCATGGAGCGAGCGGGATCGGACGCCGCGCGGCCGGAGGAAGGAGAGGATGAAGTGTCGGGCGTGGAGCGGTCGGGATCGGACGCCGCGCGGCCCGCGGATGGTCAGGATGAAGCGCCGGGCGTGGAGCAGGCGGGATCGGACGCCGCGCGGCGGGAGGAGCATCGCTCCGAGGAACGGGCGCAGGAAGCGTTCGAGCGCCGCCTCTCTCTCGAGCTGAAGCGGATGGATGAAGCGCTGCCGGAAAAGGAGGCCGATCCGCAGCAGATGCTCGCTCTCGTGCGCGAGGTCCAGGCCGCTCAGCGCCGCCGGCTGCTGCGCGACCTGGCGCGCTTCTGGCTGGCGGCAGCCGTGCTGCTCGCCGCCGGCATCTGGGCGGCCGGAGCGGCTCCGGCCTACTACGTCGGGGCGCAGCTCGCGCTGACAGCCGCTGTGCTGGCTCTCGTCGCGCTGGCCGGCCTGCTGCGGCGGCCGCTCGAGAGCAGGCGCAACGAAAAAGCAGCCGGGAACGGAGG
Organism: Paenibacillus pasadenensis DSM 19293; assembly: GCF_000422485.1. Classification (GTDB taxonomy): domain Bacteria; phylum Bacillota; class Bacilli; order Paenibacillales; family Paenibacillaceae; genus Paenibacillus_O; species Paenibacillus_O pasadenensis. The sequence continues at coordinate 34,066 of NZ_KE383863.1, read as the reverse complement.
GGGAAGCGTATGAACCGAACGGATTGGGAGGCATTGTCCGCATTTCCGCTGTATGGGTGGGTGTTGATATTCGCCGCCTTGTTCGCCCAAAGCACCTGGCTGTTCGTCCACGCGACCCGGCATGGCCGCAACCGCTGGTTCTGGGGACTATGGGGGCTGATCCAGGTGCCGACGCCGCTGCTCGTCTACTGGCTCTGGCATGCCTGGGGCCGCAGCCGCGACAAACGAGCCTGAACGAATGACCAGCTCCATTCTGCCCAGGCGCTTTCGACTCCCTCATGGAGCCGATTCGCCTCATTTCCACCAGCCAGGGTACTCTCGACTCCCTCATC
>NZ_KE383863.1:0-32689 GCF_000422485.1 Paenibacillus pasadenensis DSM 19293 | reverse complement strand
CGTTTCCACCAGCCCAGGCATTTTCGACTCCCTCGTGGAGCCGATGCGCCGGATTTCCACCAGCCAGGGTACTTTTGACTCCCTCACGAAGCCGATGCGCCTCATTTCCACCAGCCTAGGCACTTTCGACTCCCTCGTGGAGCCGATACGCCTCATTTCCACCAGCCAAGGCACTTTCGACTCCCTCGTGGAGCCGATACGCCGCGTTTCCACCAGCCAGGGTACTCTCGACTCCCTCATCGAGTCGATTTGCCACGCCTCATCGAGCCAGGGCACTTTCGACTCCCTCGTGGAGCCGTTGCGCCTCATTTCCACCAGCCAGGGTACTTTCGACTCCCCGGCAATGCCAGCCTCGACGAACCGATGAGACCTCATGCCGTTCTTACGGTCCTGAGCGTGTTGGCGCAGGAGCCGGCAGCTCCTCGCAAAAAAAGGCCTCAAGCTCTGCTTTTCAGAGCTTGAGGCCTTTTTCAATTCCATCGGATGGCAAGGCGGGCAGCCGCTCAGCGGATGCCGATCTGCACGAGGCAGCAGTCGTCCGGCCGAGGCCCGTCCTCGGACAGGAGCAGCTCATGCAGCGAGCCGCTCGTCCGCACGGCTCCGGCCATGCGCTCCATCAGCATCTCGAGCCGGCCCTCCTCCGGTCCGCTCACCAGCTCCAGCAGGCCGTCCGTGAACAGCAGCAGCTGGTCGCCGGGCTGCACCTCCACGACCTGCTTTTGGAAGGTGACGCCCTCGAACAATCCGACCGCCATGCCTCCGCCGGAAAGCGGCTCCTCCGTCCCTTGTCCGCCCGCGCGCACGAGCAGTCCCGGCGGATGGCCCGCATTGACGTACTCCACCGTGCCCCGCTGCAGGTCTACGACCATATAGAGCGCCGTGAAATAATACTGGATGAGCTGATCCGCGAACTGCAGCTGCAGCGCACGGCGGTTGAGCTCCTCCATGACGAGCACCGGCTCGACCTTGGTCACCATCGCGTCCCTCAGCACCGAAGCGATGAACATGCAGACGAGGGACGACGAGATGCCGTGGCCCATCGCGTCGATGACGGCGATGCCGTAGCGATGCTCGTCGATCCGGTTCCAGGCGTACAGATCGCCGGACAGCTCCTCGGAAGGCTGGTAGATCGCATCGATGACGATGCCGCTCTCCTCCAGCTTCGGCGGCAAGGCCGCCGACTGCACCTCTTTGGCCAGCTGCAGCTCCTCGCGGATGCGCCGATCGCGCTCGCGATGCCAATCCTTCTCCTGCTTGAGCCGCAGCGCTACGCGGATGCGGGCGAGCAGCTCGATGCGGTTGATCGGCTTGGTCACGTAGTCGATCGCGCCGGCATCGAGCGCCTCGGCCAGCTTTTTGGAATCCCCGATCGCCGTGACCATGATGACCGGGATGTCCCGGAGCCGCTCCGACGCCTGAATGGCTTGGCAGGCCGCAATGCCGTCGATGCGGGGCATCATCATGTCCAGCAGGATGAGGTCCACGTCCGGCGTCGGAATGCCTTCCGCCGGCTCGGCGCCGTTCTCCTCCAGACCGAGCATGGCGAACAGCTCCATGCCGGAGGCAGCGGCCCTCACGTCCCAGTAGCCTGCCCGCTTGAGCATCTCCTGAACGACCGTTATATTCATCGCGTTATCGTCGACAACTACTATCCGCATGATGATTCCTTCTCCCCGAAATCGCGGCAAAAGCAAGGCAGCCGAAGCGGCCCCCCTGCCTGCCTTTATAGCCAAACGTTTGGTTCTATCCTAAAGCAACTTGCCGGCAAAGTCCAGCCGCCGCCGCGCGGCGCGGCTCGTACGAATCAGGCTTTGGAGCGGCTCGAACGGATCAGGCGCGCCGCCTGGATGCCGACGTCCAGCCAGCCGACCCATGCGGGCGAGCCGGAAGCGTCCTCGGCCAGCACCGGAACCTTCTTCGGCGGCTGGCCGGCAGCGGAGCCGCCGGAGCGCAGCGGCACGGCCGTGCCGGCATAAGCGGCGGCGCTGCCGCTGCGAGCGTCCGTTTCCGCTGCGGGCAGGCTCGACTTCAGGCCCTTTTCCTCCAGCTCGGCCGTCACCGCCGATTCATGCGCCTTGCGGCGCAGGCGGTTCGTCCAGCCGGTGGAGAACTCGCGGGCGGCAGCGGCGACTTCATGCACGGTCGTGCCGACCTCGCGGACCGAAGCCATCAGCGGATCGACGGCATCGATCTGGTGATTGACCTGTTTAGTCAGATCCTTCACGCTTACGACCAGCTCGTCGACATCGCCCTTCCATTCCTGCACCGCACCTTGAACCTCGCGGATCGCCCCGCTCGCCGCGTCAAGCGACGACTGCACTTTCTTGAGCGTCTGAGCCAAATAAACGACGAGCACCGCGATCGAAATGGCGATGATCAGCACGCTGATTCCAATCAAATAGTCCATGTTCTATATCCTCCTCAGACGGCTCTTATCGACCGATTTTGACTTAAGCGTTAATACCCCGGGCTTCGTCGATCCAATCAACGGATCGGCCGCTGGAAAGCTTTTGCGGCCGGTAGCCGCAGGTCGGCAGGGTCGCGAGCGCGCTCAAAAATTCAGATTAGATGTAAGGCCGGACAAATTCAGGGAACGATTGTTTAGGGCTCAAAGGCCAGGGTTAATACAGCTACATCAGCGGACGGCAAGCAACCGTCCGGCGGATCCGAAAGCTTCGGAAGCCTCCAGCAGAGGCAAGCCGAATCATCCGGATCCGCGCCAACCAACTCTACTTTGAAAGGTATGGTGAATCCCATGTTGAGATGGGCCGTTATTTTTCTGATCATCGCCATCGTCGCCGCAATCTTCGGCTTCGGCGGCATCGTAGGAGCCGCAGCCGGCATCGCGAAAATCCTGTTCTTCGTCTTCCTGGTGCTGTTCGTCATCTCCCTCATTACCGGACGTCGAACGACCCCTTGACGCTAGGCAAGCGGCAGCGAATTTAAACGAGACATCCCGATCCCTTTTGACGAGGGCATCGGGATGTTTCTATTTTATAGCGAAGAAGATCCCGGCATCGGCTCTGGGCTTAGGCGCAACCGGATGCGCTGCTGCATATACTGCTCTACAAGCACTCTAGCGCCAAAGGAGCTGGGCAGCGTGAGCAGAAAAGTGAAACTCAGCAGCGCCACCCCTGTCATGGATCAGCGAACGGCTTTGTTTCTTGCGGCCGTGTGCGGACAAACCTATCTGCTGCTGAAAGGAACGGGAAAGGTGCGGCTGCCCGACGATTACGAGGTGGTCGGCGTCTTTCAGGCCGGGGGGCATGCCGGAGCCCCAGCCCAGCCGTTCGGCTTCGTCGCCGAATCGCCGCATGCGGTCGTCGCCGCGTTCCGCGGCACGAGCTCGACGTCGGAGTGGCTGACCGACTTCATGGCCGAGCAGGTCGACTACGCCATCGTCAAGGACGGCGGCAAAACCCATCGCGGCTTCACCTCCCTCTACGAGAGCCTGCGCTCGCAGCTGCGGGAGCTGCTCGGACGGACCGGAGCGCGCAAGCCCTTGTTCCTGACCGGACACAGCCTCGGCGGCGCGCTCGCGACGCTGGCCGCTCTCGATCTGGCGAAGAACGACCCCGTCCGCAAGCCGATCGTCTACACGTTCGCCGCGCCGCGCGTCGGCGATTCCGATTTTGCCGAGGCGTACGCCAAAGCTGTCCCGCGCAGCTTCCGGCTGGCGAACAGCAACGACATCGTCACCTATTTGCCGCCGCTCGTCTATCAAGATCCGCGAACAAAGCTGATCTACTACTACGCCCATGTGAGCGAGCTGGCCGAGCTCGACTTCAGCGGCGGCAGCTTCTCCGGCAATCATGTGCTGCTCGGCTACTTCAACGCGCTGGCGGCACGGGAGCCCGAGTTCGCCGCCGCGATGTGCCGCAGTCCGATCGGCTGGTGTCCGAACGCGCAAAAGCTGCCCGGCGAGGGCAGCTAGTCCTGGCCAAAGACGTCCTTTCCCGCCTGCTCGGAGAAGGACGCCTTTTGCGCGCGCTCGCGCTGCGCTATAATGAGGCGATTCCATGCCGGCTGTCCGGCCAAAGGAGGCCTTGACCCATGACGACTTCGAACGCCCCCGGCCGCATCGGCCTCGGCGGCCGTCTGCGCGCGCAGCGGCAGCGGCTCGGCTGGACGCAGCAGCAGCTGGCAGACGAGCTGTCCGTCGCCAAGTCGACCGTCTCCCAATACGAGAACAGCGTCAATGCGCCGGACTATGACATGCTGGTTCGGCTGTGCCGCCTGTTCGGGGTGTCGTCCGACCACCTGCTCGGCCTCTCGGCCGAGGCTGCCGTTCCTCCGTCGCTTCCTCGGTCGGGCGACGATCCGCTCGCGCTCTCGGGCCTCCGCGCCGACGAGCGCGAGTTTCTGCTCGCCAGCCTCGAAGCCTATCGATCCGCGCTGCGATTGCGCGGATTCTGATGCGGCTGCCTTGGCGGCTGCAGCCGACGCCGGCGAGGGCCTGCATGGGAGGGACATTCGGCGCCGCATCTTTTCCAACAGGAGGGATTCCATGAACTTGAAAACGAAGGAAGAGCTGGCCCTCATGCGCAAGGCCGGCCAAATCGTGGCGGAGTGCCACGAGCTGCTGAAGGAAAGGGTGAAGCCCGGCGTCACGACGCTGGAGCTGGACCGTCTCGTCGAAGAAATGATCCGCAAGCGCGGCGCCGTTCCAAGCTTCAAAGGGCATCACGGCTTCGCCTACTCGATCTGCTCCGCGCCGAACGACGTCATCTGCCATGGCTTCCCCGATGACCGGCCGCTGGCCGAGGGCGACGTCATCTCGATCGACATCGGCGCCTTTTATCAGGGCTTCCATGGCGACTCGGCCTGGACCTACGCGGTCGGCGACGTCTCCGAGGCGATCCGGCGGCTCATGCACGACTGCCATGAAGCGCTCTTCCTCGGCATCGCGCAGGCGGTCGCGGGACGGCATGTCGGCGACATCGGCGCGGCCGTCGACCAGCTCGCCCGGGCCCGCGGCTACGGCAACGTCCGCGACTTCAGCGGACACGGGCTCGGGCGCGAGCTGTGGGAGGAGCCGTCCGTGCCCCACTACGGCTTGCCGGGCAAAGGCCCGCTGCTCCAGAACGGCCTCGTGCTGGCGATCGAGCCGATGTTCACGCTCGGCGACTGGCGCGCCTTCGTCGACAGCGACGGCTGGACCGCCCGCACCGCCGACCGCTCGATCTGCGTCCAGTACGAGCATTCCGTCGCGATCACGGAGGACGGTCCGCACATCCTGACCGTGCTGTAGCGGAGGCCGGGGGCATCCAGCAAACAAAAAATCCCAGGCACATCTGTGCCTGGGAACGTCAATCACGACTCCGGCCGCCGCGGAGAACCGGCTGCTGCAAGCGGCTCAGCCTCGGCTGCTTACAGCACCTTGGACAGGAACTCCTTGGTCCGGGCATGCTGCGGAGCGGCCATGACCTCGCGCGGGTCGCCCTGCTCGACGATGTAGCCGCCGTCCATGAAGATCAGCCGGTCGGCGACCTCGCGGGCGAAGCCCATCTCATGCGTGACGATGATCATCGTCATGCCGTTCTGCGCCAGCCGCTTCATGACGTCGAGCACCTCGCCGACCATCTCGGGGTCGAGCGCGGACGTCGGCTCGTCGAACAGCATGACCTCCGGCTGCATCGCCAGCGCCCGCGCGATCGCGATGCGCTGCTTCTGGCCGCCGGAGAGGCTGTCGGGACGCGCGTCCCGCTTGTCCTCGAGGCCGACGGAGCGCAGCAGCTCCAGCGCGATCCGCTCGGCCTCCTCCTTTTTCAAGCCCTTGACCTTGCACGGAGTGATCGTCAGGTTGTCCAGCACGGACATATGCGGGAACAGGTTGAAATGCTGGAACACCATGCCCATCTTCTGACGGATCTCGTTGAGCTCCTTTTGAGCCGCGGTCACGTCGCGGTCCTTGAACCGGATCGTGCCGCCAGTCGGCTCCTCGAGCCGGTTCAGGCAGCGCAGGAACGTGCTCTTGCCCGAGCCGCTCGGTCCGATGACGGCGACGACCTCGCCTTTCTGGATGCTGGCGTCGATGCCTTTGAGCACCTCATTGCTGCCGAACGACTTGCGCAATCCCTGGATCTCGATCATCGCTTGCCCAGCCTCCTCTCCAGCACGCCCAGCAGCTGCGAGAGCGTGAAGGTCATGATGAAGTAGACGCCGGCCGCTACGATAAGCGGCTCCAGCGGAATGAACGTATTGCCCTGCACGGTGCGGGCGTTGTACAGCAGCTCCGCGATGCCGATCGTCGAGACGAGCGACGAGTCCTTGATGATGACGATCAGCTCGTTGCCGATCGCCGGCAGCATGTTGCGGAACGCCTGCGGCAGCACGATCAGGCGCATCGCCTGCCAGCGCGACATCCCGAGCGAGCGGGCCGCTTCCATCTGGCCCTTGTCGATCGCCTGGATGCCGGCGCGGAACACCTCCGCCATGTAGGCGGCGCTGTTGATCGTCAGCGCGACGACGCCGGACGCGAAGGCAGGCAGGTTGACGCCGAAGTTCGTCAGGCCGTAGTGGATGATGAGAATCTGCACGAGCATCGGCGTGCCGCGGATGATCTCGATGTAGGCGGTCGCCAGGAATTTGACGATCCAGATCCGCGACAGCCGCATGAGGGCGAAGCCGATGCCGAACAGAGTTCCGAGCAGCACGCCGAAGAACGACAGCTGCAGCGTCACCCACGCGCCGCTGATGAAGTACGAGCCGTACTCATCCAGAAAGGAAAAGTTCAAGTTCATCTATAGAACGCTCCGTCCGTCGTTTATTCGCCGACGAGCTCGTTCGCTTCCACGACGAAGCGGTCGATGTCGCCGCTCGCCTGCAAGCGGTCGATCGTCTTGTTCACGGCGTCCAGCAGCTCCTGATTGCCCTTCTTGATCGCGATCGCCGAGCCGGCTTCCTCTTCCGACTGCTCGATCTTCACGTCCGCCAGCGCGATGCTGTCCTGCGTCTTGACGTATTGGTCCGCGACCGGCTTCTCCACGATCAGCGCGTCCACGCGGCCGCTCGTCAGCTCCAGGATCAGCTCCGGAATTTTCGCCAGCGACGTCAGCTTCGCGCCTTCGACTTCCTTGGCGATGCCTTCCTGGATCGAGCCCTTCTGCACGCCGATCTTCTTGCCTTTCAGATCGTCCAGGGAGCCGTAGCTGCCTTCCTCGCCCTTCTTCACGATGACGCCTTGCTCCGCTTTATAGTAGATCTTGGAGAAGTCGACGTTCTGCTTGCGTTCCTCCGTCGGCGTCATCCCGGAGATGACCAGGTCGACCTTGCCGCCGTTCAGCGCCAGCAGCAGCCCGTCGAAGTCCGAGTCGCTGATCTCCAGCTCGGCGCCGAGATCCTTGGCGATCTCCTTGGCGATCTCGATGTCGAAGCCGACGATCTGGTCCTTGCCGTCGATCTTCTTGTGGAATTCGTAAGGCGCGTAGTCCGCGCTCGTGCCGAGCACGAGCTTGTCCATCTGCAGTCCGCCCGGGGCTGCCGATGCCTCCGCCGTCGGCGCCGGCGAAGCCGTCGCTCCCGCTCCGCCCTCGTTCGTCGTCTTTTGTCCGCATGCCGTCAGCAGCAGCGCTGCCGCAATCGTAACCGTCCAAACCTTTTTCATTGGCTGCATCTCCCCTGCCTCTATGAGTTGTGATGAATTATGCACGAAAAGTAATAATTAATTACCGGAAGCCAGTATAACATTGCCGGACTTCCCGCACAACTGCCGGGCATAATTAGGCAGTCGACTTAACAATATTACCCAAAATACTAGCATTTATTCCCTGCATGTCGATGCTGCAAGCAAAATAATAAGCTTTATCGGATTACCGCATCATCGCTTCATCCGTTGCTTGTCTTAGCAGCAAGAAAGAACTGCCCGCAGGCAGTCCTTTCTTCGCATGCTAGGTTCCGCTCGGCATCTAGGATACCGCCAGCAGGCGGCTGACGATGACCGCCGCCTGGGCGCGGTTCGCGTCGCCCTTCGGCGTGAAGTTGCCGTCGCCGGTGCCGAGGATGATGCCGGCGCTGGCGAGCAGCGCGACGGCGTCCTTGGCGTAGCCGCCGATTTTGGCTTGGTCGGCGAAGCCGGCAAGCGTCGAAGCGGTGTCCGGAGCGGCAGGCTGAGCCTTCAGCTTCCAGACGTTCGCGGCCATGATCGCCATCTCCTCGCGGGTTACGGCGCGATTCGGCTCGAACTTGCCGGTGCCGGTGCCCTGCACGATGCCGGCCGCTACGGCGCTGGCGATCGCCTCGCTGTACCAGGCTCCCGCCGGCACGTCGCTGAAGCTCGTCCCGCCGCTGGCGGCAGGCAGCCCGTAAGCGCGCGCCAGCATCGTCAGGAATTCAGCGCGGGTGAGCGTCTTTTTCGGACCGAAGGCGTCCTCGGTCAGTCCCTTCAGGATGCCTTTGGCCGCAAGCTCCTGAATGGCCGCTCCCGCCCAGCTCAGGACAGGTCCGAGATCCTTGAAGTTCGGCACGACGACCGGGGTCGGCGTCGGGCTAGGCGTAGCCGTCGGCTCTGCCGACGGAGTCGGCGTCGGGCTAGGCGTAGGAGTCGGCGTCGGCACATAGATCGGGCCGCCCGAATCCGGCGTCGGCGTCGGCGCGACGATGCTGCCCGCATCCGCGAACTCGGCTTTGGTCGCCGCGTTGTAGATGGCGTTCGCCAGCAGGCGGTATTGAGCCTGCGGATGCGCCTTGTTCGTCAGCTCGTTGGAGAATGCCGTCACATACGTCAGATCCTTGTGGTACGTAAAGCCGATCGTCTGGCCCTTGACCGCATCATGTCCCGGCCACCAGCCGGCGATGAAGAAGTCCGGATCGCCGCTCGCCTTGGCGACGACGGTCGAGCCGCTCGGCACGCTCGTCACGAACGTTCCGGATTGCGTATACAGATAGTCATCCGCTTCATAAGGAGCGCCGATGAGGCTGTCTTGGCTGATCGTCGCCTTGAACAGGCCCTCATGCGTGCTGCCCGTCGTCTTGAAGTCGAAGCCCGGCAGCAGGCCGGAGGTCTTCAGCGTGCTCATCGCCGCGCGGCCGTAGCCGATGTACGGCTTGCCCGCTTCGACGAGCGGCTTGTTCCACGTATTGACGAGCACGTCGCTCGCAGCGGCGTCCGTCGTCACGTTGAAGCCGAGATCCTTGAGGGCGAACGCCGGCACGCCGGAGGCGGCGACCTTCACCGCAGGCAGCGGCTTGCCGTAGATCGTTCCGCCCGGGTAGCGGACGGCTTGCAGCGAATACTTCGCGAGCAGCGGCTTCAGGCTCTCGTACGAGACGAGGTAGTCGCCCTTCTCGTAGCCCGCGCCGCCGGCCGTCAGCAGCGTGACCGTCTTGCCGGCCGCCGTCAGCTCGTTCACCGCGCGGACCGCGTCGTTGTTCGTGCTGCGGATGACATAGGCGTCGCCGCTGCCGGAGAGGGAGCTGGCCGGCTTGGCCGCCTTGGCCGCGCGCTCCGTGGCGCCGGCGAATGCGCCTTTGTCATAGACGGCATAGCGGTCGAATCCTCTCATATAAGAGAAGCTTTGCACGATGTCCGCGTACATCTCGCCGAAGTCGGAGACGTCGATGCCGTCGTACAGCACCAGGTTCGCGAAGCTGCGCTTCGCCTGGTTCATCGGCACGATGTACGTGCCGGCCGGATACAGCTCGCCGCCGGCGAGGACCGGACGGGTCGTGCGCTCGACCTTCACGCCGTTGCGGATGAGGTAGTTCGCCATGTTGGCCGCTTCGAGCGCGTTCTTTTGCAGCGATGCGTCTACAGGAAGCACATAATAGTCCGGGAAGAAGCTCTTGCCTTCCGGACGCGGACGTCCGATCGGCTTGTACTCGGCGTTCACGAGATACTGGTCGACGTTCGGGCTGTCAACGTTGTCCACGCCGCGCTTGTATACCTCAAGCTGGTTCAGGAACAGCTTTTCCTTGTTGTGGATCACATAGTCCGTCGAGGCGAACAGCGTGTACAGCAGCGCCGTCGTCGACTCCTCGTTGAGCTCCGGAATCTCGATCGTATGGCCGAGCGCTCCGTGATGCATCGCGTACACCGCCGTGTAGGCCGGAGATGCGTCATCCCATCCGGTCGCGTTCGCGATCACTTCGCCATCCTTGCCTTCGGCCAGCTTCTTCGCCTCAAGGTAAGGGATATGGTACTTGTCGTAGTACGTGTTGGCGATCGCCGCGCGGCCCATCGCATCCGCCTGCTCGACCATGCTGTCGATGAGCAGGTCGTAGTCGATGTTCGGATCATGCGGCGGCGTGCAAGGCTCGATCAGGAACTCGCCCACGAAGCCGTGCAGGTCCAGGAACGACAGCGGCGACCATTTCGCGATCTCGCTGGCGACGATTTGCGTCTCCGGCTGCGTCTGGTACGAGTTGTCGCGGTTCAGGTCGAACCCGTTGGCGTTGGCGCGGGTGTTCAGGAAGCGCCCGTCCGGGTTCTGCGTGAAGTTCATCAGGAAGATGACGTTGTCGAGCGCCTCGTCGATGTCGATCGTCACCTGCTGCTTCTGCCCGCTGGCATCGGTCGTCTCGTAGGAAATCTCGTCCTTCTTCGTCATTTCCTCGAAGAAGTTCAGGATCGCGTCGACGCCCGGCGCCTCGTCCGGATGGATGTTGTTGATCCAGATCGGCACCTTGTAGCCGGTCAGCTGGCCGCTGCGGATTTTCGCCTGCAGCGCGGCCGGATCGTCCATCATGAGCGGCAGCGTCTCGTTCACGTACTGGTCGACGGACGCCTTGTCCTTGGCCAGCACGGTGAAGTTGATGTCGCGGCCTTGCACGGACTTGCCGAGCACCTCCGTTTTAATATAGCGGCCCGGCTTGGACTCGGCCTCGGCCGTGATGCGGTCGATCTCCGGACGGATCTCGTCGTACGTGCGGTACGAGTCGTACACGTTCAGCTTGATCGGCGCGGAGCCGATGCGTTCGCCCTGCTTGTCCGTCACCATCAGCTCATGCGTGCCGAGCAGGCTCGGATAGTCGCGGCGCAGCGTCGACGGCGAGACGTTCAGCTGCTCGTACGGCTGATTGTTGACCTTGTACGCCTGGTCGAACACAACCGTCGCCGTCACCTTGCCGTTTGCGACGACCGGCTTGTCCTTCAAATAAATGAAGGCATTGCTCGTCGGCTTGGCGCTGGCGTCGCGCTGCTTCCAGTCGGACAGCGGCTTGCCGCCGAAGCTCCAGTTCAAGTAGGTGTCATCCGATACGGTAAAGCCTCTCGGCACCGTGAATTCGACTTCGATCTCGCTTTTCTTCGTCAGCGATGCCTTGTCGCTGCTCAGCTCCAGCTTCGCGCCCGGCTCCTTGATTTCCCGAAGCAGCTGCGTCAGCACGGACGCGAACGTGCTCAGGCGCTCCTCGATGCGGCCCGGATAGTTCGTGTTCAAATAGTCCAGCGTATCCTTGCCCGTATGCCAGATCTCGCCGTCCTTCTCCGTCTGGGTGTAGCCGTTCTTGTCGCCCAGGCTCCAGTTGGTCGCTTCCAGATAACCGTACGGAATGCCCGCGTCCTCGAACGGCGCATGGTCGCTCCAGTCGCCTGTCGTTCCGGCCGGATACTCGGCGTTTTCGCCCAGCTGCGTCTGCAGGTCCAGGTTCAGCCGCTGCGCGATGGCGAGCGCCTGCTCGCGGACGAAGCCGGCCTCGCCTTCGTTGCCGTAGACGTACATGTTGTCGCCGGCGGCGAGGCTGTCGAGATTGATCATCGCGACGGTATTCGCCTTCTCTTCCTCGGTCATGGCCGCGACGTAGGCTTTGGAGCCCTGCAGGCCGTTTTCCTCCGAGCCGAAAGCGACGAACTTGATCGTATAAGGCAGATCCTGCTGCTGCGATACCGCTTTAGCGGATTCAAGCATGACGGCGACGCCAGAGGCGTTGTCGTCGGCACCCTTGCTCGGCGCCTTCACGCTGTCGTAGTGGGCGCCGACGATGATCGTGCGCGGCGACTTGCCGTGCTTGACGGCGGCGACGTTGCTCGACTTGCCTTGAGTCGTTTTCGTCGTATACGTGAACTCCGTGACCGTAGGGCTGTAGCCCATGTCCTCGAACTGCAGCTTGATGTAATCCCGGGCCGCTTGCTCCTCTGCCGAGCCCGCCGGACGAGCACCGATCGCGCCTGCCAGATGGTTCAGATACACATACGCGTCGTAGCCGGCTTGTCCCGGCTGCAGCGACGTGCTCGCCAGTACGTTGTAAGGCAATGCTGTCGGCTCCGTGACGACTGCGGCTTCTTGGGCATAGGCTGTGACCGCCCAACCAGCCGGAGATACGAGCGTGCCTGCGACGGACAGCGCGACGACTGCCGCCAGGAACGGCTTTCTCGCCTTTTTGCTGCGCTTCTGTTCGACCAACGTTCATTCCTCCCCGAATGAAATCTCTCTTCTTCCCCTTGCTCGCTGAATGCTATGTATACAATATTCATAACATTGTATATTGTATGGGAGAAATTATAACACCCCGCCCGCCTTCTGCCCAGCCCTTTTTTGAGAAAATAGCGAAAAATCGCGATCGGGCGCGAATCGAGATCAATCTGCATCTTTATTCATAGATTCCGAGACCAAACTTATCCGAACGCATGCCGTTGCATGCGGAACGCAACTGCCGCGTCTATGGCGGCGGCGATGGAGATGGACGGGTTTAGCTGCCACGGGAGGAATTGCCTCGCTAGATCGAGGGCGCTACGCGCGGAAATACTGTGCGTAGCGAGCTCAGCTCGCTCGGTCTGGCCCGCTACGCGCGGAAATACTGTGCATAGCGAGCTCAGCTCCCTCGGTCTGGCCCGCTACGCGCGGAAATACTGTGCGTAGCGAGCTCGGCTCCCTCGGCCTGGCCCGCTACGCGCGGAAATACTGTGCATAGCGAGCCCTGCCCCCTCGGTCTGGTTCGCTACGCGCGGAAAAACCGTGCGTAGCGAGCTCAAACTTCCTTCACGCGTCGTATGAGCCAGCAGCGAGTTGCCGCTATCCGCTCAGCTAGCGTTCCGTAAACCAATCAACGGGTAAAAACGGACCTCACTCCATCCGCCGATGTCCCGCACACCAATCGAGAGGCTAACTAGTTGGCGATCTGCCGCGCCCCGGCGTCACGCAGGCGCCTGGCGCGCTGGCCTGCGGCTGCGCATCGTCCCTGCTGCGGGCGCGCCGCCTTACAGAATCCGCTTGCCGAGCAGCGAGGCGGCCAGCTCGACGGCCAGCCGCGACGTGCGGCGGCTCGGGTCGAGCAGCGGATTCACCTCGACCAGCTCCAGCGACGTGGCGAGGCCGCTTTCGGCCAGCAGCTCCATCGCATAATGCGCTTCGCGGTAGTTCAGCCCGCCCGGCACCGGCGTGCCGACGCCGCATGCTTCGAGCGGATCGAGCACGTCGAGGTCGAAGCTGACATGCACGCCGTCCGTGCCGTCGCCGGCGATGGCGATCGCCTGCTCCATGACGGCATGGATGCCCATGCGGTCGATCTCATGCATCGTGAAGCAGCGGATGCCTTCCGCGCGGATGAATTCCCTTTCGCCCGGATCGAGGTCGCGGGCGCCGATGATGACGACGTTCTCCTTGCGGATGAACGGACCCGCCCCCGGGATGTCGGCGAGCGTGAAGCCGCCCCGCCCGATCGCGGCGGCCAGCGCCATGCCATGGATGTTGCCCGACGGCGTCGTCTCCTCCGTGTTCAAGTCGCCGTGCGCGTCGAACCAGATCAGCCCGAGATTGCCCCGATGCCCCGTCAGTCCGGCCAGCGTGCCGATCGCGATGCTGTGGTCTCCTCCCAGGACGAGCGGGAAGCGTCCGCCCGCGGCCGCCCGGTGCACCTGCTCGCCGAGCAGTCCCGCCATCTCCTTCACCTCGGCCAAGTATTTCATCTTGGTCCCGGCGGTCGCGGGTTCGGCGGCGAGACGCGGCACATCGACGACGATCTCCTCCGCCAGCTCGAGGCCCATATGCTTCAGCTGGCGCTTCATGCCCGCCTCGACGATGCTCTCCGGGCCGAGCTCGGCGCCCGCCCTTCCGCCTCCCAGCCAGAACGGCGCATGGATCAGCTGGATTTTTTTCGCCGCTTCCGGGCGGCTGTGGAACGATTCGGCATAGCTGAACATATCGGATTGCCCCTTTATCGATAGAATGGAAATCGAATTCAGCTCGAGGTCAGATTCAATTCATTCACGTCAACCGCTTCAATCCAGTCCGTGGCCGTCGCCGACGAGCACGAGCCGCAGGCGCTCCAGCGCCCACTCCAGCTCCTCCTCCGATATCGTCAGCGGCGGCGCCAGCCGGATCGTATTCTCATGCGTCTCCTTGCAAAGCAGCCCCAGCTGCATGAGCTGCTCGCAGTACGGACGCGCCGGACCTTGCAGCTCGATGCCGATGAACAGGCCGCTGCCGCGGATTTCCTTGACCGCGGGGCTGCCCATGGCGCGCAGCCGCTCCATGACGAGGCCGCCCAGACGGAGCGAGCGGCCGGCGAGATCCTCCTCCTCCAGCACGTCCAGCGCGGCTGCCGAGACGGCGCAGGCGAGCGGATTGCCGCCGAACGTCGAGCCGTGCGAGCCGGGCTCGAACAGCCCGAGCACCTCATCGCTGGAAGCGACGGCCGAGATCGGCAGGATGCCGCCGCCGAGCGCTTTGCCCATGATGTACAGATCCGGCACGACCCCCTCGCGGTCGCAGGCGAACGGATAGCCGGTGCGGCCGAAGCCGGTCTGGATCTCGTCCGCGGCCATCAGCACGCGCTGGCGGTCGCACAGCTCGCGGATGCCGCGCAGGTAGCCGTCCGGCGGGAGCACGATGCCGGCCTCGCCCTGGATCGGCTCGACGAGGATCGCCGCCGTATGCGGCGTGATCGCCGCCTCCATCGCCGCCAGATCGCCGTACGGAACGATCGTAAAGCCCGGCAGGAACGGGCCGAAGCCGCTCTTGTACTCCTCATGCGACGAGAACGAGGTGATGGCGAGCGTGCGTCCGTGGAAATTGCCGCTGCAGACGATGATGTCCGCCTGGCCGTCCGGCACCCCCTTGACGCGGTACGCCCAGCGGCGGACCGCCTTCAGCGCCGTCTCGACCGCCTCCGCTCCCGTATTCATGGCGATGAGGCGGCTTTTGCCCGTATAGCGGGCCAGCTTCTCGTAAAATTCGCCGGCGGCGGTGCTGTGGAACGCGCGCGAGGTCAGCGTCACCTTGTCGGCCTGCTCCTTGAGCGCGGCGACGAGCTTCGGATGGCGATGGCCGTGGTTGAGCGCGGAGTAGGCGCTCAGAAAGTCCATGTACGACTTGCCCTCCGGGCTCTTCACCCAGACGCCCTGGGCTTCTTCGATGACGACCGGCAGCGGATGGTAATTGTGCGCCGCATACCGTTCCGAGAGTTCAATCGTGCGAGCCGAGTTCATAAATCCTCTCCCGTCTGCATCAATATGCATATTGTATTTTGTATACAAATCATGCCGGTAAAAAACCTGCATGCCCTCGGCATCCAGGCGGAAAAGCGTCTTCCAGCGAAAATCCCCGCTGCTCGAATTCGAGCAAAGAATGGGCTGCTCTATCCTATTCGGACAGCGCTTGTCCGATTCCTGCTGCGCCCGAATGGGGCGGTTGTCCCAGCGTCCGGGTCGCCGCCGGCTCACCCCTATGTATACAATATTCAGTCTGAATCAAAAAAAAGAGAGAGTTATGGAAGAGATCATAACATAGGATTCGAAAACCATCAACGGAATTTTCAGACGTTTCCGATGGCGGCCCCCCAGGCCCGCCTTTTATTTCCATTTCAGACGGAAAGAAGCTTGATGAGGCAAGGAGGCAGTGATATGATGACGGTAGATCATTTGTATACATTATATTGCATAACCATACATAGCAGGATGATCGCCATTACGCCGCAAAGGAGTCTTCGGCATGCAGCTCAAGTATCAATCGTTGAAGGACCATGTCTACGAATATATCGCGCAGCGCATTCAGGACGGCAGCCTGCAGCCCGGCTCCAAGATCAACGAGGCGGAAATCTGCAAGCGGCTCGACATCAGCCGCACGCCGACGCGGGAGGCGCTTTTCCAGCTGTCTTCGGACAATCTGCTCGACTACTTGCCGCGTCGGGGCTTCACGGTGAAGGCGTTCGACCGCAAGAAGAAGGAGGATTACTCCCTCCTGCTCGGCACGCTCGACGCGCTCGCCGCCTCGCTCGCCTGCGAACGGCTGGAGGAACGCGACTGGAAGCAGCTCGACCGGATCGTCGAGGCGATCGAGGACGATCTCGATGCCCATGATTTCGGCGGCTATTATGCCCGCCAGGCGGAATTCCACGACTTTTACCAGAACCGCTGCGGCAACTCGCCGCTCGTCGACAGCCTCCACTCGCTCAAGAACGGCTTCATGCGCCAGAGCTACGCCAGCGACGACAAGGGCCGGCTCGCGTCGCTGCTCCGCCAGGTCAACGCCGAGCATCGGCTGATCGCGCAGCTGTTCCGCGAGCGCGACAAGCTCCGGCTCGAGCAGGCGATCAAGCATCACTGGCGGATCATCGACTTCGACATGATCTGAACAGCTTTCGACCGGCAGCAGCCAAAACAGCCCGCCGCTCGGCTTCCCGACCCAAGAGGATCGGAAGCTGGAGCGGCGGGCTCTTTTAGGATAGGGAGCCTCCCCGATCAGCGGGGAAGCACGTACAGCAGGATCGTGAAGAAATGCGCGATCGACCCCGCCAGCACAAACAGATGCCAGACGGCGTGATGGTACGGGAAGCTGCGCCAGACGTAGAACACCGTGCCGACCGTATACAGCAGTCCGCCGGCGATCAGCAGCGTCAGGCCCGCCGGAGCGAGGCTCGCGGTAAGAGGGCCCCAGGCGAAGACGACGATCCAGCCCATCAGGATGTACAGCAGCGTCGACGTGAACAGGAAGCGCTTGGTGAAGTACGCCTTGAACACGACGCCGGCGACGGCGATCCCCCAGACGATGCCGAACAGCGTCCAGCCGAGCGATCCGCCGATCGTGTGCAGCACGAGCGGCGTGTACGTGCCGGCGATGAACACATAGATGAACGAGTGGTCGAGCACCTCGAGAATGTCCTTCATCCGTCCGTCGCGGAAGCTGTGCACGAGCGTCGAAGCCGTGTACAGCAGCAGCATCGCCGTGCCGTAGATCGTGAAGCTGACGACATGCATCGCCGTCCCCTTCCAGGCGGCGAAGACGATGAGCACGACGAGCGCCGCGATGCTGAGCGCCGTGCCGATGCCGTGGGTGATCGCGTTCGCGACCTCCTCGCGGCGGGTGTACGTATGCGTGTTGGCCATGGGGCCCCTCCTTTCCGGTCTTGCTCCATCCTATGGCGCTTGGGCCTGGGCGGTTCCGGCATCGCTCGTTAGACGAGCGGCTCGTCCTTAAAGTCTACACCCGCTCGTTGGAATACGCCACTCTGGCGTTCACCTCGAAGATCGCCTCGCCCGTCGCCGGGTCGTACTGATAGGCAGGCTCGTCCAGATCATACAGCCAGAACTTGCGGATGCGCTCCTCGCCGCCGTCCGCCTCCGTAATGAAGTGGAAAAAGTTCAGCTGGCCGACGTTCGCTCCGATATAGTCGGCCTCGCGCGGCGTCAGCGCGCTGACGGTGATGATCCAGCCGCGGCCGCCTTCCTCGACATGCGCGGAGAGCTTGTGCTCGGCCGTGTCGATGAGCGTCCGGCCGATGACGAGCTTGATGAGCAGCTTCTCGCTGCGCTTTTCGCTCATGCGCCCTCTCCTCCCCCGGCCGGCGCGCCCGCGCCCATGTCCAGCAGCAGCAGCCGGCCGCCGCCCGCGCCGCCCTTGAGGGAGAGCCGCGACAGGCCGTCCGCCCGCAGCGTATCGCCCTTGAACAGCTCGCCGATGCCCTCGATCTCCACTTGGCCGTCGATGGCGAACAGATACAGCAGCCGCTCCTCGCGCGTGAAATGCTCGACCGTCATTCCCTCGTCCAGCACGGTCAGATAAAACGTCACGTCCTGATGAATGGCGGCCGCTCCCGGTCCGGCCGCATCGCGGGAAACGATCGGCAGCAGCTGGCCGCGCGCCGACTTGGGATCGAAGACGCTCGTCTCATAGGAAGGCTCGAGCCGCCGCGTCTGCGGGGCGAGCCAGATTTGCAGCAGATGGACCGGCTCCTCCGGATCCGGATTGACCTCGGAGTGCACGATGCCGGTGCCGGCCGTCATCCGCTGCACTCCCCCATAGGTCGTGACGGCGCTGTTGCCCGCGCTGTCCTCATGCTTCAGCCGGCCGCTCAGGACGACGGAGACGATCTCCATCTCGCGGTGCGGATGCGCGCCGAAGCCTTTGCCCCCGGCGATGATGTCCTCGTTGAATACGCACAGCGGCCCGAAGCTGCGATTCGCCTCGTCGTAAAACTCCCCAAAGCTGAAGCTGAAGCTGCTTTTCAGCCAGTCGCTCTCGCGGTGGTACCGGTCCTCGTTGCGGATAATGGCCTGCATGGAAGATTCCCCTTTCTTTATTGAATCAGCTAACCTTTTATAAGTGTAGCGGACGAATAGCCGGCTTTCAACCAGGAATAGATCGCGTCGACGGTCTTTTCCAGATTGCTGCGCGAGCTGGCGTCCACATAGGGAAGCTGATGCCGGAAATAGTTCGTATGCCCGCCGATGACCGGCAGCCCCTCCACATGGCCGGGCGCATGGCGGACGCGGCTCCACTGCGGCATCCGTCCGGGAACGGACCGCCAGCCGCCCCAGCCGCCGATGCGCGTGATCGGATCGTCCGGCTTGCCGGCGGCGTCGACCGCGTAGAAATACGCGACCGACGCCTGCAGCGCGTCGTCGATCGGCGTCTTGGGCGAGCCGACCTGGGCGACGCGCAGCAGCTCGGCGTCCACGCCGCGCTGATGGAGCAGGCGGGCGGCCTGATAGGCGGCCAGCCCTCCTCCGCTATGCCCGATGAACAGAATCGGGCCAGCCCCGCCGTAGGTGCGCTCGATCTCCTTGACCATCGAGCGCCCGCCGATCCGCGAGGGCAGCACGCGGCGCGCCAGGTCGGAGCGGACCTCCCACACTTGCCGCCAGAGGCTCCGCGAATAGTCGCCGTAGGGGAACAGCGTCTCGAATTCGGCCTCCGTGCCGATCAAGCCGAGCAGCCGCTCGAGGCGGCGCCGGCATTCGTAAAAGGTGGACGGATACGTCGCGACGCCCGCGACATGGTACACCGTCATCTTTGGCGGAAGCTGCTGCTCCATGCTCCGTCCCCCCTTTCCCCGATTGCTAAATTGTAGCATGTTCCGATTCCGCGGCGCCAATTCGGCGGCCGGCGAGGCGAGGCAGGGAGCGGACGGATGAAGCTCCAGCATCAGGAACATACTTTACCCATCGCATGCGCGGCATGAAGCCGCATCCGGAGGTGAAGCGAGGATGACGATGATCCAGATCCGCGACGTGAACAAACGCTATGACGACGGCTTTCATGCCCTCAAGAACATCAATCTCGAATTCCGCCAAGGCGAAATGACCGTGCTGATCGGCCCGAGCGGCTGCGGCAAGTCGACGACGATGCGGCTCGTGAACCGGCTCGTCTCGCCGACGAGCGGCACGGTCGAGATCGGCGGCCGCGACATCCGCTCGATCGATCCGGTCGAGCTGCGGCGCAGCATCGGCTACGTCATCCAGAGCGTCGGCCTGTTTCCGCATATGACGATCGGGCGCAACGTCGCCGTCGTGCCGAGGCTGAAGCGCTGGGACGCGGACAAGACGGCCCGGCGCGTCGACGAGCTGCTCGACATGGTCGGGCTGAAGCCCGACCTGTACCGCGACCGCTATCCGTCGGAGCTGAGCGGCGGACAGCAGCAGCGGGTCGGCGTCGTGCGCGCGCTGGCGGCCGATCCCGACATCATCCTGATGGACGAGCCGTTCAGCGCGCTCGATCCGCTCAGCCGCGAGCAGCTGCAGGAGGACGTGGCGCGGCTCCAGCAGGAGCTGCACAAGACGATCGTGTTCGTCACCCACGACATGGACGAGGCGCTCAAGATCGCCGACCGGATCGTGCTCATGAAGGACGGCGAGGTCGTGCAGAGCGACACGCCGGACCGCATGCTGCGGCGTCCGGCGAACGACTTCGTGCGCACGTTCATCGGGCAGAAGCGGCTCGAGGCCGGCGGAGCGGCGGACGTCGCCGAGCGCGAGGCCGGACCGGATCTCGGCGGCTTCGTGATGGCCGACGGGCCGACGGTGAACGACGTCATGGTGACGCAGCCGGCCGTCACCTATCCGGGACGCGGCCTGGCCGAGGCGATCACGACGATGGAGCGGCGCAAGGTCGACTCGCTCTACGTCGTCGACCGCCAGCGCAAGCTGCTCGGCAGCGTATCCATCTACAACGTGATGGACAGCTACGGCGACGAGGACAAGACGGTCGCCGACGTCATGATGCCGGTGCGCTACTCCGTGCAGTCCGGCACGCCGCTGACGCAGGCGGTCGAGCTGCTGGCGAGCCACCGGCTGCACAACGTCGCCGTCATCGACGAGGACAGCCGCTTCATCGGCCTCATCACGCGCGGCAGCGTCGTGCGGCATCTGGCGGAGAAGCTGCCGCATGGCGACAACGGGGAGGAGCCTGGCTCCTCTACCGGCCTCGGCCCGCAAGGCGGCAATCGGGAGGAGCACTCATGAGCGCCGGCCTCTCTTTTTTTGAGTTTCTCGGCGAGCGGCTGCCGGACCTGCTGCTCGCGCTGCGCGAGCATCTGACGCTGTCGCTGATCGCCGTGCTCATCGGCTCGGCGATCTCGCTCCCGCTCGGCGTGCTGCTCGTCTACAGCCGGATCGGCTGGCTGAACAGCGCCGTCTTTTTCCTTGCGAACCTGCTGCAGACGATCCCGAGCCTGGCGCTGCTCGCCATCCTCATCCCGCTCATGGGCATCGGGGCGCGCCCGGCCGTGCTCGCGCTGCTGCTCTACTCGATCATGCCGGTGCTGCGCAACACGTACGAGGGCTTCCGCTCCGTCGATCCGCATGTGCTGGAGGCGGCGCGCGGCCTCGGCTACTCGGCCGCCCAGCGGCTGCTGCGGGTGCAGCTGCCGCTCGCCGTGCCGTACATCATGTCGGGCATCCGGCTGACGACGGTGTACGTCATCAGCTGGGCGACGCTCGCCACGCTCGTCGGCGCGGGCGGCCTCGGCCAGCTCATCGTCTCCGGCATGGGCGTCAACCAGCCGTATCTGATCGTCGCCGGCGCGCTCGGCGCGATCGCGCTGGCGCTCGCCGCCGACCTGCTGCTCGGCTGGCTCGAATCCGCGCTCGGACGCCGCTTCGGCCTGCGGGGAGGTGCGGCGGCATGAGCCTGGCACGGCGATGCGGCGAGCGCGGCACGGACAAGGGACGCTGCGGCTGGCGCTGGCCGAAGACAGCGACGGCTCTAAAGGCTCTGGCCGGCAAGCCTCGGGCGGCGAGGACGGCGGCGAGCGCCTGCCTCGTCCTGCTGCTGACGCTGGCGGGAGCCGGCTGCGGCGCCCGGCCCGACCTGCGGATCGGGGCGCAGACGTTCACCGAGACGAAAATCCTCGCCGAGATGTACAAGGCGCTCATCGAGCAGAAGACCGGCCTCGACGTCAAGGTCATTCCCGACCTGGCGGCCAGCCCGCTCGTCTTCAGCGCGCTCGATCGCGGCGACATCGACCTGGCGACGCTGTATTCGGGCGAGATTTTCAACAACCACTTCCCGCTGGAGAGCCTGACCAAGGACCGCGCCGAGGTGCTGCGGCAGGCGCAGGAGGGCTTCGACCGCTACTACGGCTTCGACTGGATGGATCCGCTCGGCTTCGAGAACACATACGCCTTCACCGTGCGCCGCCAAGTCGCGGAGGCCAGAGGCTATCGCAGCATCTCCGACATCAAGCCCGACGCGGCCTCGATGCGCTTCGGCGTCGACACGTCCTGGCTGGAGCGGGCTAGCGACGGCTATCCGGCTTTCCGGCAGGAGTACGGCATCTCGTTCGCCAAGGCGTATCCGATGGAGCTGAGCCTCGTCTATACGGCGGTCAAGAACGAGCAGGTCGACATCGTGCTCGCCTACTCCACCGACGCCCGGCTCAAGGCGTTCGATCTCCAGACGCTGCAGGACGACCGCCATTTCTTCCCGCCCTATGACGCCTCGCCGGTCATGCGCAAGGAGATGGAGGCGCTCCATCCCGGCGTCAAGGAGGCGCTGCGGCCGCTGATCGGCGCGATCGACGCGGAGACGATGATCGGGCTCAACTACCAGGTTGACATCGAGAAAAAGAGCGAGCGCGAGGTCGCCCTCGCCTACCTGAAGCAGAAAGGGCTGATTCCGAAGTGACGGAACCGGACATGACGTTCGCCGACTTCGCGGACTATTTCTGGCGCAACCGCGGGCTCATGGGCGAATATTTCCTCCAGCATGTGCAGATGGTCGCCGCCGGCGTCGGGCTTGCCCTGCTGGCCGGCGTGCCGCTCGGCATCCTGTGCATGCGCGGCCGCTGGACGGCGCGCCTCGTCCTCGCCGTGACCGGCATCCTGCAGGTCGTGCCCTCTCTCGCCATGCTCGTGCTGCTCATGCTGTGGATGGGACTCGGCAACGCGACCGTGATGGCCGGGCTGTTCCTCTACTCGCTCAATCCGATCGTGCGCAACACCTACGTCGGGCTGCAGCAGGTGAGCGGCAGCCTGATCGACGCCGCGCGCGGCGTCGGCATGAGCCGCTGGCAGCAGCTGTGGCGCGTGCGCGTGCCGCTCGCGCTGCCGTACATGATGACCGGCCTGCGCGTCGCGGCCGTCATCGCCATCGGCGTCGCCACGATCGCGCCGCTCGTCGGCGGCGACGGCCTCGGCCGCGAGGTGTACGCCGGCATCAACGGCCAGAACTCGCTGCGCATCTACTCCGGCGCGCTGCCGGCCGCGCTGCTCGCGATCGTAGCGGATATCGGCCTCGGAGCGCTCCAGCGCCGGCTCGATCCGGCCGCCGCCCGCTCGCGGCGGCCGCGCGCCGGCGGCGGCGCGTCCGGCAAGGACGGCGCCGATGCGGCCGTGCCGCCGGTGCCGAAGGCGCAGGGCTGAGCGCCGGCGCTCGGGGCCTTTGGGTCATTTTGCCGCGGCCGGGTAATAAGGAAGACGGACTTATCGCAGCGAAGGAGAGGACTGCCGGATGAAACTGACGCACGAGCAAGTGATTCAGCTGCATGGCTTCAACAACCTGACGAAGTCGCTCAGCTTCAACATGTACGACATCTGCTACACGCGCACGAAGGAAGAGCGCGAGGCGTACCTCGCCTACATCGACGAGCAGTACAACTCGGATCGGCTCGACGGCATCCTCCGCCATGTCGCCGACATCATCGGCGCGCATGTGCTGAATACGGCCAAGCAGGACTACGAGCCCCAGGGCGCGAGCGTGACGCTGCTCGTCTCCGAGGGACCGGTCGTCCAGGTGCCCAAGGAAGCGTTCGACGAGTCGCCGGGCCCGATGCCGGCCAACGTCGTGCTGCAGCTCGACAAGAGCCATATCACCGTGCACACGTATCCCGAGTTCCATCCGGACGAGGGCATCAGCACGTTCCGCGCGGACATCGACGTCTCCACCTGCGGCGAGATCAGCCCGCTGAAGGCGCTGACGTACCTGATCTCCTCGTTCGATACCGACATCATGACGATCGACTACCGGGTGCGAGGCTTCACGCGCGACATTACCGGGCACAAGCTGTTCATCGACCATGACATCAGCTCCATCCAGAACTACATTCCCGACGAGGCGCAGGATCTGTTCCATATGATCGACGTCAACGTCTATCAGGAGAACATCTTCCACACGAAGTGCAAGCTCAAGCAGTTCGACCTCGACAATTACTTGTTCGGCTACACCCGGGACAAGCTGAGCCGCGCCGAGCAGGACGAGATCACGGAGAAGCTCAAGGCCGAGATGGACGAGATCTTCTACGGAAAAAACATGAGCTGACCGCCGCGGAAAAGGAAAGACGCCCCGCCGAATGGACATCGGCGCCCCCCAGGGGCCAAGCCGATGACGATTCGATGAGGCGTCTTTTTTCGCATGGCGTCGACGACGCAGGAGCGGCGGCGCGCGTCCGTCAGCGGCGCTCAGCCTTGGGCCGCGCGGACGGGAGGCGGGCTCTGGACGGGCGCCGAGGCCGGCCACAGCCGGCCTGCGAGCAGCAGGCCTCCGACGCCGACGACCGCGATCAGGGCGCCGAGACCGGCAAAGATGAGGCGCGGTCCGGCCAGGCCGACGAGCAGCCCGCCGAGCAGCGGCGCCACGATCATGACCGTGCCCAGCACCATGCTCTGGATGCCGAACACCCTTCCCGTCATGGCGGGAGGCGTCTCCTTCTGCAGGCAATAGCTGAAGGCGACCATGAACATGCCGTTGCCGGCGCCCAGCAGCAGGCCGAGCAGCAGGACGGGCAGCGCGGCGACGCCGGGCTGCAGCAGGCCGAGCCCGCCGATGGCAGCGCCGATCATCGCGTAGCCTCCGCCGAGCCGGACGCCGTGGCTGAGCTTCGCTCCGGCGCGGTTCATAAGGGCGATCATGCCCACCGCTCCGGCGCCCGCCGCGGCGATGAGCCAGCCCAGCATCTCGTCCCGCTCAGGGGCGATCGCGAGGAACAGGCTGGCGAACTGGAAGTCGACGATCTGGATGAGCAGCGTGCCCGCCAGGCCGAACAGCATCGTATTGCGCAGCAGGCGCGAGCGGAGGATGAAGCTCCAGCCCTCCCGCCACATCTGCCGGGCCGGAATCGGCGGAGGGCCGCCATCGCCGGCGCTCGCCGGCGCACCAGCGCCGCGGGCGGCGCCGGACGCCGCGACCTCCGGCTTGACGAAGAACAGCAGCAGGCAGGAGAGCAGCCGCAGGACGGCATTGAGGGCGATGCACCAGCCCGGTGAAAGGACGCTCAGCGCCAGTCCGCCGAGCAGCGGTCCGGCGATCTTGGAGCTTTGGTTCACGAGGCCGTTCAGCGAGGATGCCTGCAGCAGCTGATCCTCGCGGACGAGGCTGCGGGTCAGCGCCTGCTGGGCCGGCACGTTCAGCGAGGAGACGGCCGACCGCAGGGCGAGCAGCGGCAAGAGCGCGTAAAGGTTCGGCGCGAGCAGCAAAGAGGCCGTCAGCAGCGCCGTAGCCAGATCGCAGAGGCGCATCAGCTTGAGCTTGTCGACCCGGTCGGCGATGACGCCGGCAAAGGAGCCGAACGCGATGCCGGGCAGAGCGAGGCTGACGGGGATGAGAGCCAGCATGAGCGGGCTCGCTCCCCAGCGGTAGGCGACGAGCACCTGGATGGCGATCATGTCGAACCAGTCGCCGAAGACGGCGAACGTATAGGCGCCCAAGACGCGCCTGTACGCCTTGTTGGCCAGCAGGCCGCGGCCTGCTGCGGATGGATGGGTCATGGCGGATCTCTCCTGTCCGGCGGGAAGCCGTTGGTTGAGATCCACTTTAGCGGCGGAATGTCAGAGGATCATCAGAGGAGCGCCAAAAAATCCGTCCGGGGCGCGACGCTGAAATCAGCCCTGCAGTCCGGCCTCGAGCTCCCGTCCGATCCGGCTCAGCAGGCCGGGCAGGCCGCAGCGGGCGGACTCCTCCGCGAACTGCCGCTCGTACCGGCGGACGGCAGCCTCCGCGCCGGGGACAGGCATCTGCCGGCAGAGCTGCACGATGCGGAACAGCCCGAACAGCTTGATCGGCACGAAGCCGGAGATGTCCAGGACGCCGAGCCCCTCGTCGATCCTCGCTTCCCCCGCCTTGCGGTCGCCGGCGCGCAGGCGCCTCAGCCCGCTGACGATCTGGAAGCTGCCGATCTCCCTCAGGAAAGGCTGTTCGGCCAGCAGCCTTTCGATGCGGGCTTCCAGAGCCTGAAGCCGCTCATCGTCCGTCTCCATGTAGAGCCGGGCGTACAGCTCGGAGACGGCCGCCGGCGTCTCGAAGCTCTTGAAGCCGGGATCGCGGGCGATCCGCTCCCGGGTGTGCCGGAGCCGCTCCAGCGCGGCCTCCGGCCGGCCCGACGCCGCATACAGATCCAGAATGTTGAGCAGCTCCACCTCGCGATGCTGGCTCTCCGGCAGCCGTCCGTCAGCGAGCGCCCGCTCGCAGTAGGCGAGGCTCTCCTCGGGCTTCCCGGCGAACAGGAAAAACAGCAGCAGCCAGTACAGCCGCTCCGGCGGCTTCAGGCCGCCGCCGTCCAGCAGCCATTGCACGTCGCCTTGCACGAAGCGGGTGTAGACGGCATAGAACGGGTCCAGCTCGAACCCGAGCACATCCTGCTGGCGGGCCAGCGCCAGCATCGACTTGCCCTGGCCGTAGCGATGGTATTTGACGAAGATCTCCCGCATCTGCTCCTGCAGCTCTCCATCCTGCGCGGAGGGCTTGCCCGGATCGCCGCCGACGCCGCCGCCGATGGTCAGGACATAGCCGAAGCCCCGCACGGTGCGGATTTCGACTCCGTCGAGCGGAGCCAGCTTTTTGCGCAGCCGGTAGATGTGGTCGTCAACCGTCCGTTCGACCGGATACTCGCGCGGCCATACGCGGTCGAGGAGCTGCTCGCGGCTGAAGGCCTGCCCCTGGTTGCGGCTAAGGAATTGAAGCAGGGCATATTCCTTCGGCAGGAGCTCGATCGACACCCCTTCCGTCGACACGGCATATCCGTTCTCGCTGAATTCCAGTCTCATGACGATGCTCCTTTTCAAGATCCTGGCGCCATTATAGCATGCTCTTCGCGAGAGCCGCTTCCCTGCGGATGTCCAAGCAAAAGCAGCCCCGCCTCGGCCTTGGCCGAAGACGGGACTGCAAGGAACGGATGCGGCGGCGGGCGTCAGTGGGCCGCGTGCGTGCCGAGCTGCTCGTTCTCGTGCAGGCTCGCCTCGCGATAATTGACGTACACGCGCAGCTTGGCCGCGAGCTTGCGGTCGATGCCGCCTTCCTCGAACAGCCGCTGGATCTCGTTGCGCTCGGCCTGCACCGCCTTCTGCTCCAGCTCGCGGCGCTCGGCGGCAGTGCCCGTCTCGCCCCGCCCGAACCGGTCTCCGCGCAGGCGCAGCGCCATCTCGCGATAATGGCCCAGCATCGCCTGGATGAGGTCCGGGCTGTACTCGCCCTCAAGCTCGCGCAGGCGCTCGATCGAGGCGCCGATGGCCGCCTGCTTGAGATCCTTGTACTCTTCCTTCACCCGCTCGGCCTTCAGACGCGCCTTGCGCAGGCGGCCGCGCTTGGTGAACAGCCGGATGAACAAGCCGTACAGCAGCGCCGCCAGCAGCTTGAAGCGGTTCGTCAGCGCCAGCTCGACGCGGTTCAGCGACGACTGGAACGCCTCCTCCAGCTGCGGCGTGATGCGCCCGTCGGCCAGCCATTCGCGGGCGAGCCGGCGCTCGGCCTCCAGCGCTTCCAGCCGCAGCGGCACGACCGCCGAGCGGGACTCCGTGTCGGCCGCCAGGCCGATGCGCAGCTCCTGCAGCCGCTGGGCGTAATCGGCCTTGATCGCAAGCGCCGCCGCCTGGTTGTCCTCGCGCATCTCGGCCTGCACCGTGCTCAGGCCGGCTTCCAGTACCTTGATGCGCGCCCGCCGCTCCGCTTCCTTGGCGGCGGCCTCCGCGCCGACCTTCGGCGCCGCCCCCGGCTCGCGGGTGAGCAGCGGCAGGAAGACGCTCGCGATGACGAGCGTCAGCAGGATGACGCCGGCGCAGATGAACAGGATGAGGCTGCGCTCCGGGAACGGCGAGCCGTCGCCGAGCAGCAGCGGGATCGAGAACGCGCCCGCCAGCGTCACGGCTCCCCGCACGCCGGACAGCGCCGTCAGCAGCGCCGGCTTCCAGCGGCGGTCGCTCGCCCATACCCAGACGAAGCGCAGCGCCAGCAGCAGCGCCGTAATCGCGAAGATATAGCCGATGACCTGGCCATTGTGGTAATTCGGATCCTCCCATATTTTCGTAATGACGGCCGGAATCTCGAAGCCGAGCAGCATGAACACGAGGCCGTTCAGGCAGAACAGGATGACCGACCAGGTGCTGTCGGACACGACGTTGAGGCGGATCGTCGACGGTCCCATCCGGTCGCGCTCGACGGCATGCACGACGCCCGCCGCGACGACGGCGAGGATGCCCGACACATGCAGAT
The DNA here is from genome assembly GCF_000422485.1 of Paenibacillus pasadenensis DSM 19293. Taxonomy (GTDB): domain Bacteria; phylum Bacillota; class Bacilli; order Paenibacillales; family Paenibacillaceae; genus Paenibacillus_O; species Paenibacillus_O pasadenensis. The sequence goes on along the minus strand of NZ_KE383863.1, from coordinate 4,619 downwards.
GCTCGGCGGCAAGGAAGATGAGGAACGGCGTCAGGATGAGGATCAGCATGTGGACGGTGATGTCCTCCATCCCCCAGCGCCGCAGCCACACCCGCAGCCAGACGGCGGCGAAGCCGAGCGCCGCGCCGACGGCGAGTCCGCCGAGCGCGATGACGATGAAGCTGCCGGCCGCATGCGTGATCGAGAAATACCCCGTCACCGTCGCCGCGATCGCAAAGTTGAACGCGACGAGGCCGGAGGCGTCGTTCATGAGCGCCTCGCCCTCGAGCAGGCGCAGGATGCCGCCGGGCAGCTTGGCCCGGCCGGAGATCGAGCCGACCGCGACCGCGTCGGTCGGCGACAGGATCGCGGCGAGCGCGAACGCGGCCGACAGCGGAATGGCCGGGATCAGCCAGTGGATGAACGGCCCGACGAGCAGCACGGTCGCGAAGACGAGGCCCAGCGCCAGCAGCAGGATCGGCGAGCGCAGCCGCCACAGCTCCTCGCGCGGGGTGATCTTGCCGTCATTGAACAGCAGCGGCGCGATGAACAGCACGAAAAACAGCTCCGGCTCGAACGGCACATGATGCACGAACGGGCATGTACGCCGCCGCGATGCCGAGCCCGATCTGGATGATCGGCACCGGAACGAACGGGATGAGGCGCTGGATGACGTTCGAGGCTCCGATCATGACCAGCAGCGCCATCGTCAGCAGAAAAATCTCCATGATTCCATCAAGCTCCTTCAGCGAATGGACAGCCTTATGAGGCAGTATCTTATTACTTTACCATAAGAAAGCAGGCTGAGCCTAACCGGGACGCGACGCCCTGCGTCCAGGGGACGCCAGCGTCGAGCGGCATGCCTGCATCCTTGCGGCACGCCAGATCAAGTCGGCATGCCAGATTAAGGCGACACGCCTGCATCGCGCCGCACGCCCGATTAAGGCGGACGCCTGCATCAAGGCGGCACGCCTGCATCGCGCGGAATCGACCATAGCCCGATTTCTAGAGCAGCCCGCCCCAGCAGCGCCCTCCCGTCGGCCCCCTCCACCCGCATCTCCAACGATACTCACAGACGTTATTTCCTTCAAAAGAGGCTCGTTAAAAACGTAACGATACTCAGCGAGCTTATTGCTCCAAAAAATAGCTTTTGCCATGCCGAAACGACTGAATAGCGCTCGCCAGTATCATTAGATTGCCAAAAACCTCCGATTCGACAAAATAAGGCTTCTCCGTATCGCTAGAGCGTCTATGCAATCCCGCTGTCAGGCTTGCATGCCTCGACATGATGCCGGCGCTGCGAGAGTGAAGCTCATGAAATAAAGAAGCGTTCCGCCCGGCACTTTCGAGCCGATCGGAACGCTTCTTTCAATATTAAGCATGGGGAATCTTATTCCGGAGCTCGCAGCAGCTCCGTCATGTCGATCGGGCTCGCGCGGAGGCCGAGCTCGGCCAGCGCGTCGGCGAGCCGCTGCTCCTCCGCCTGGATGCCGGGCAGCAGCGGAGCGGTGCCGAAGCTTTTGCGCTCGAACAGGCGCAGCCACTGCAGATGCGTGACGTCCGTCTGCTCGCTGAGCCGCTCCGCCGCGTCATGATAGTCGCGCAGCAGGTACTCGTCCTGCATGCCGTACGCCCAGACGACCGCCTCCAGCAGCTCGCCGCGGCTCGCCTCGTTCTCGGCCGTCGTCAGCAGCAGCTCGCGCAGGCCGACGGCGCCTGCGATCGCCTGTCCGTCCGCGAGCACGCGGTCGTCCAGCGACTCCAGCCGCGTCAGCTCCGGCTCCTGCGCCGCCCATGCGTCGAGGCTTCCTTTGCGAAAAGAGCGGATCAGCTCCGCCGGCGACAGCGGCCGCAGCTCGACCTCCGCCTCGGACAAGCCGGCTTGGCGCAGCGCCTGCAGCAGCAGCGCGTGGCTGTTGCTGCGCGGCACGTAGCCGATCGTCCGCCCGCGCAGCCAGGCGACGTCGCCTGGCTCGCTTCCCTCGCGGGCGACGATCGCATAGGCCTGCGGGTTGGACGGCTCCGCCGCCAGCGCCCGCAGCCCGTCGCCGGCTTCATGCAGGCTCGCCAGCGCCGCATCGTCCGCTTCGCCGAAGTCGGCCTCGCCGCTCTGCACGGCCTGCACGAGCGCGGAGCTGTCCGCGTACTCGCGCCAGGCGAGCTTGACGCCCGCAGCCGCGGCAGCCTGCCGCAGCGCCTCGTCCTCGCGCAGCAGCACGCGCGGGCTGTCTTTGACGTAGCCGATCGTCAGCCGCTTCGGGTCGAGGCTGCGATCCGCCCATGCGGGTTCTCCGCTGCCGGAGCTGCTGCCGAGGCCGCCCGCGCTTCCGCCGGCGAGGCCGGGCAGCCTGCCGAAGCCTGCGAGCGCCAGCAGCGCGATGCTCGCGGCGACCAGCGCGGCCAGCCGCCAAGGCGATGCCGGTCCAGTCTGGCCGCCGGGCCGCTCGCCGGACCGCAGCCGAGCGCCGCGCCGGCGTCCGCCGCTCTCCTCCGCCGCCGCAAGCTGCGAGGCGCCGCCGGCAGCCTCCGCCGCTGCGCGGTCCGAGGCGCCGCCTCCGTCCTGCCGCGCAGACGGTCCGGCCGGCAGCGAAGCCGATGCCAGCGGATCGCTCCAGCGCTGCCGGTCGGGCCGGCCTTCCTCAGCCATGAGCGGCCAGACCTCTCCGCCAGCGCGTGAACCGCCTTTCCACCCAAGCCAGAACGTAATTGAGCAGCAGGCCCATCGCCGCGAGCAGCAGGATGCCGGCATACATGTCGGGGATCTGGAAAATCTCCTGCGAGTTGAGCGTGTAGAAGCCGAGTCCCGCCGAAGCCCCGATCATCTCGGCGGCGACGAGCGCCGTGATGCAGTTCGCTCCGCCGAGCCGGATGCCGGTGAAGATGCTCGGAGCCGCCGACGGCAGGATGACCCGGAAGAACAAGTATGCCTGCGACGCGCCCATCGAGCGGGCCGAGTCGATCAGCAGCTTGTCGGCGGAGCGCACCCCGCCCACCGTGTTCAGCAGGATCGGCCAGAACGACGCCCAGAGGATGATCGCCGTCTTGGACGCTTCCCCGATGCCGAGGAAGAGGATGAATACGGGCAGCAGGGCGAACGCCGATATTTGCCGGAACAGCTGCAGCAGCGGATCGAGCAGCGCCTCGACGCGGCGGAACCAGCCGATCAGCAGGCCGAGCGCAATGCCTCCCGCGGCCGCCAGCAGCAGGCCCGACAGCGAGCGGCTCAGGCTGGCCGACACATGCTCCCATGCCGCTCCGCTGCTCAGCAGCTCCCAGACGGTGGCCGCCACGACGGAAAACGGGCTGAGGTAAGCCTCGCTGATGACGCCGAGCCGGGGCAGCAGCTCCCAGAGTACGAGGAACGCGACGATCGCCGCGCTCCGTTCTACGATTCGTCCCGCCGAGAAGGCGGACGAGGGTCGAGCCATGAGCATCTTCTCCTTTTCGGGCAGACCGCTTGGCCGCTATGCGTTATGACGTTATGGCGTTATGGCGTTATGACGTTATGGCGTTATGGCGGTGCGACGCTAGTCCGTTCTGACGTTATGCCGCTAGGCCGAGCCGGACGCGTTCGGGTTGAATTCGTTCGTATAGACGTCCTTCACCTTCACCTTGCCCTTGTCGATCTTGCCGTTCTCTTCGAGAATATCGATATAGTACTGGATCGGCGGCTCGGTGACGACCAGGTCCTCGACGTAGGCGAAGCGGTCGATGTACTCCACGTTCATGTTCAGCCGCTTCGCGATGATCGCCTTCGCCTCCTCCGGATGGTCGTTCACCCAGTTGGCCGTCTTGGCGATCGTCGCGACGAAGTCGCGGACCGCCTCCGGATGCTTGCGGGCGAACTCGCCGTTGGCGCTGTACGGCGCCATGCCGCCGAGGCCGCCGTCGAGGTCGTAGTCGCTCCACAGCTGCGTGAACTTCTCGTTCTTGCCGGCGCGGCCGGAGAACGGCGCGTGGATGATCGCCAGGTCGATGCCGCCCTGCTCCAGCGTCTGCTCCTGCTTGTCGTCCGGCACGACGAGGAACTTGATCTTGCTCACGTCGACGCCCTGCTCCTTGAAGTATTTCTTGGACACGAACTCGGCGCAGGCGCCGAAGCTGTTGATGCCGATCGTCTTGCCCTCGAGGTCCTTGGCCGTCTTGATGCCGGAGTCCGCCCGGGCGAAATACTTCATGTGCGGAGCGTCCTCCAGCGTCTTGCCGCCGGCGGAGACGACCTTGATGTCGGCGCCGCTGGCGATCGCCGAGATGACGAGAGGCACCATCCGCGAGCCGAAGTCGATGTCTCCGGTGCCGACGAGCGGGATGATCTGCGGCGCGGCGATCTTGCCGACATATTTCGGCCGGGTGGACGTGCCGTCGAAGTAGCCGAGCTCGTCTGCCAGATAGACGAGGTCGAAGCCGGGGTTGTCGGGGTACTTGAACTCGACGATTTCTTTGCCGCCGGCTCCGGCCGCGGCTTCCGCCGGCTCGGCCGGCTCGTTCTTGCCGCAGGAGGCGAGCAGCGCCGCGGCGGCGATGACGGCGAGCGCCGTCAGGCTCGTTCGGCGCATGGCGTGGATGCGGATGGCTTTCATTGATAGATAGGCTCCTTTCGAATCTATGGATAAGGGGCTGTCGGAAAAGAGAGGCGGTTG
>NZ_AULW01000060.1 GCF_000422485.1 Paenibacillus pasadenensis DSM 19293 | reverse complement strand
TCACCAACTAGCTAATGCGCCGCAGGCCCATCCCCGAGTAACAGATTGCTCCGTCTTTCCCGATCTCCCCAGGTGGGAAGACCGCGTATCTGGTATTAGCATCCGTTTCCGGAGGTTATCCCAGTCTCGAGGGCAGGTTGCCTACGTGTTACTCCCCCGTCCGCCGCTAACCTTGTCCCGAAGGATGAGGTCCGCTCGACTTGCATGTATTAGGCACGCCGCCAGCGTTCGTCCTGAGCCAGGATCAAACTCTCCATAAAGGTAGTTCGATGACTCATTATGAAGTTTTCGCATCCAAGGATGAGAAAAGCTTCGAACGTTGACTTGCTTCACTCGTTGTTCAGTTTTCAAAGAACAAATCATGCTTTATTGCTTTAGTTCGTCGTGCCTCTCAGCGGCGACTTAGATAATATATCACGCCCGCCCATAGAGATGCAAGTGTTTTTTGAAATTCTTTTTAAGAACGAAAAAGGCGCGCCGCATCAGGCGGCACGCCCGTTTCTTTATTCGTTTCTCATATGAGGGAACAGCAGCACATCGCGGATCGACGGGGAATCGGTCAGCAGCATGACGAGCCGGTCGATGCCGATGCCCAGGCCGCCAGTCGGCGGCATGCCGTACTCCAGCGCGCGGATGAAGTCATCGTCCATCTCATGCGCTTCGTCGTTGCCGGCTTCCTTTTCGACGAGCTGCGCCTCGAACCGCTGGCGCTGGTCGATCGGATCGTTGAGCTCCGTGAACGCATTGGCGTGCTCGCGCGAGACGATGAACAGCTCGAACCGATCGGTGAAGCGCGGATCCTGGTCGTTCTTCTTGGCCAGCGGCGAGATGTCGACCGGATGGCCCGTGACGAAGGTCGGCTGGACGAGCGTATGCTCCACGAACTGCTCGAAGAAGGCATTGACGATATGCCCGTACGTCATATGCGGCTCGATCGCGACCTTATGCTCCTTGGCCAGACGCTGGGCGTCCTCCAGAGAGAGCTGCTCGGTGAAGTCGACGCCGGTCGCATCCTTGATGAGCTCCATCATCGAGACGCGGCGCCAAGGCACGGTCAGATCGACCTGCTGGCCCTGGTATTCGATGACGGTCTTGCCGTGCACCTCTTGGGCGATATGGGCGATCAGATTCTCGGTCAGCGACATGATGTCCTTGTAGTCGGCATAGGCCTCGTACAGCTCGATCATCGTGAACTCCGGGTTATGGCGCGTGCTCATGCCTTCATTGCGGTAGACGCGGCCGATCTCGTAGACCTTCTCCAGTCCGCCGACGATGAGGCGCTTCAGATGCAGCTCGATCGCGATCCGCATGTAAAGCTGCATGTCGAGCGCGTTGTGATGCGTGATGAACGGACGGGCCGCCGCGCCGCCTGCGATGGCGTGGAGCGTCGGCGTCTCCACCTCCAGATAGCCGAGCGAGTCGAGATAGCGGCGCATCGACTGGATGATGCGGGAGCGCTGGATGAACGTCTGCTGGACGTCCGGATTCGTAATCAGGTCGACATAGCGCTGGCGATAGCGCTGCTCCACGTCCTTGAGGCCGTGGAACTTGTCCGGCAGAGGAAGCAGCGACTTGCTGAGCACGGTCACTTCCGCGGCCTTGACGGTAATCTCGCCCGTCTTGGTCTTGAACACGGTGCCGCTGACGCCCACGATGTCGCCGATGTCGAGCAGGTCGAACGCCTGGTACTGAGTCGCCTCGACCGTATCCTGGCGCACGTAGATCTGGATGCGTCCGGTCAAGTCCTGGATATGGGCAAATGCCGCCTTGCCCATGCCGCGCTTCTGCATGATGCGGCCCGCCAAGCTCACCTGAATCGCCTTCTCCTCCAGCTCCTCCTTGCTCAGATCGCCGTAGGCGGAGGCGATTCCGCCCGCGGTCGCGCTGCGCTCGAACTTCGCGCCGAACGGATCGACCCCCAGATCGCGCAGCTCGTCGAGCTTCGCGCGCCGAATGCGCAGCAGCTCGCTGAGGTCCTGCTCCTGTGTTTCCACCGTGCCGTTTTCCTGATTCAATTCCATTCATCTCCTTGTCGTTGCCCTTATCCATAAAAAAGCTCCCTAACATTTAGGAAGCTTGTGCTTGCCGATCGGTTGTAGGAGCCGCTTATTTCTTGATGTCTACGATACGGTACTGAATGGCGCCAGCAGGAACGCTTACTTCCACGGTCGTACCCTTCTTCTTGCCGAGAATCGCCCTGCCGAGCGGGCTCTCGTTGGAGATCTTGTTCTGAAGCGGATCGGACTCGGCCGTGCCGACGATCGTGTACTCCATCGTGTCGCCGAGCTCCAGGTCCTCGACCGTCACGATCGAGCCGACGCTCACCGTGTCGACGCCGATATCCTCATTGTTGATGATGCGCGCGTTGCGAAGCATCTTTTCCAGCGTAATAATGCGGCCTTCAATGAAAGCTTGCTCGTTTTTGGCATCTTCATACTCGGAGTTCTCGCTGATATCGCCATATCCAATCGCGACTTTGATCCGCTCGGCCACTTCACGGCGTTTGACCGATTTGAGATTCTCCAGTTCCTCTTCAAGCCTCTTGAGTCCGTCCTGAGTCAGAATCACTTCTTTGTCGCTCATTGCCGATTCTCCTGTCGTGGCGTATTTGCTTGGCACCCTGCTGATGGATCACGCAGATCATGAAAGAGGTAGCCGGGCCGCAAACGCGCGCCGGACGGCCCCAAGAACAGTCGGTGCAGGATTATATTGCAAGATTATATGCAATTGCTCCCGGCGTGTCAATGCGAGCGCATGGCGTCCTTGCCCTGCGCCTGTCCAAGCAAAAAGCACCCGTGGCGCCTCTGAAGCTCGGAGGACTGGCGGATGCCGGAACGGACTCCGAGTCCGAAGCGGCGGCGCTAGACCGCCGCCGACGCTTCTTCCTGACGGAGAGATTCGATATAGCTCTCGAGAATCCGGACCATGACGTCCCGGCTCGTTTCTTCCATGATGTGGTCCTTGATGCGGGCCGCGCCCTTGAGACCCTTGAGGTACCAGGCCAGATGCTTGCGCATCTCGCGGACGGCGACCGCTTCGCCCTTGAGCGCAATGAGCCTGTCCATATGAAGAATGGCGATCTCCATCTTCTCCTGGGCGTTGGGCTCTGGAAGCAGCTCGTCATGCGTGAGGTAATGGATCGTACGATACAGCATCCACGGGTTGCCGAGCGCCGCGCGTCCGATCATGACGCCGTCGCAGCCGGTCTCGGCGATCATGCGCTTGGCATCCTCCGGCGAGTTCACGTCGCCGTTGCCGATGACCGGGATGCCGACCGCTTCCTTGACCTGGCGGATATAGCTCCAGTCCGCATGTCCGGTGTAGAGCTGCTCGCGCGTCCGGCCGTGGACGCTGACCGCCTTGCCGCCTGCACGCTCGACTGCGAGCGCGTTGTCCACGACGAAGATATGCTCGCTGTCCCAGCCGATGCGCATCTTGACCGTGACCGGCTTCTGGACGGCGTCGACGACGGCGCTGACCATGTCGTAGATCTTGTTCGGATCGAGCAGCCAGCGCGCGCCGGCGTCGCATTTGGTCACTTTAGGGACCGGGCAGCCCATGTTGATGTCGATGATGTCGGCGTTGGTCTCCTTGTCGACGACTTTGGCCGCTTGCACGAGCGAGTCGCGGTCGCCTCCGAAAATCTGCAGGCTGAGCGGCTTTTCGCGCTCATCCACGAACAGCATCTCGCGCGTGCGCTTGTTGCCGTGCACGATCGCCTTGTCGCTCACCATCTCCGCGCAGACGAGCCCGGTTCCGAACTCCTTGGCGATCAGGCGGAACGCCGGATTGCAGACGCCGGCCATCGGCGCGAGCACGACATTGTTCTTCATTTGGATATCGCCTATCTTAAGCATGTTGCCTACCTCTTTTCTATCGCAGACCGCCGCTGGCCGCGGCCGTCAACTCTTCATAATCGATGCCGAGCGTGTCGGCGATGCGCGCCAGCAGCTTCGGCTCCGGCCTGCGCGTGCCGCGCTCGAGCGAGCCGAGCACGGCGACCGAGACGTCCAGCTTGTCGGCGAGCTCCTGCTGCGTGTAGCCTTTCAGCTTCCGGAAGGCGCGGACCCGCTGCGCCAGTTGATCGTGTTCCATCGGGCAATGCCTTCCTTTCCTTCCCGTAATGCCGCCTCGGCCATCGCCTCGGCCCGTTCCAGAAGGGGATGATCCTTCTCCAGCACGTCCGCCAGCGGCGTCATCACGAACGCCCGCTCCAGCATCCGCGGATGGGGCAGCTCGAGCTCCGGCGTATCGATGCGGGCATCGGCGTGCAGCAGCAGGTCGAGGTCGATGACGCGCGGGCCGTTGCGGAACTCCCGCACCCGTCCGAGCGCCAGCTCCAGCTCCAGCATCCGCCGCAGCAGCGCCAGCGGATCGAGCGTCGTCGACAGGCGGGCCGCCATGTTGAGAAACGCCGGCTGATCGGCATATCCGACCGGGTCGGTCTCGTAGGCGCAGGAAACGTCGGCGACGGAAATGCCGTCCGAGGCGTCGAGCAGCTGCAGCGCGCGCGCCAGCATCCCGCTGCGGTCTCCGAGATTGGAGCCGAGCGCGATGTAGGCGGAGCAAGCCGCTGCGCGCGGAGCTTCGGCGGCCGGCCCGCTAGGCGGGAACGATTTGTCCATGCTCATCCCGCTTTCGGACCAGTTCGACGACGACTCCGTCGAAGAAGATCTCGAACGGAGGATTAGGCTTGGTGACGCGAACGGTCAATTCGTTAATGCCAGTATAAGTGTCCAGCAGCACCGTTGCAATACGCCCGGCCAGCGCCTCGATCAGCTTGAACGGCGGCCCTTCCACGATCTGCTTGGTCCGCGCATGCAGCTCGGCGTAGTTGATGGAGTGCTCCAGCTCGTCGGTGCGGGCGGCCATTTCCAGGTCCAGCTTGAGGCTGAGATCGACGCGGAACTGCTGGCCGAGCTTGTTCTCCTCCGGGAAAACGCCGTGATAGCCGTAGAAGCGCATGCCAGTAAGTGTCATTGTATCCATTCGATTACCGTCCCATCCTTTCGTAGACCATGGCGTCCATCATTGCGGCCGTGCGCTTGATCGCGCCGACATCATGCACGCGCACGATCTGGCAGCCTTGGGCGATGCCGAGCGCGACCGTCGCCGCCGTGCCTTCGGCAAGCTCGTCCACAGGCAGGCCGAGCGTATCGCGGATGAACCGCTTGCGCGACGTGCCGAGCAGCACCGGATAGCCGAGCTCCGACAGCTCCGACAGCCGGCCCATAAGCTCGAGGTTGTCTTCATGCGTCTTGGCGAAGCCGATGCCCGGATCGAGCCAGATGTCCCGCTCCCGCACGCCTGCGGCCAGCGCGATCTCCACGCTGCGCTGCAGATCGGCGATGACGTCCGGCACCAGGTCGCGGTAGTCGCGCGCCGCGCGGTTGTGGCTGAGGATGACCGGACAGCCGAACTCGGCCGCCACCCGCGCCATTTCGGGATCGTCGCGCAGCCCCCAGATGTCGTTGATGATATGGGCGCCGGCCTCGAGCGCGGCGCGCGCCGTCGCCGGCTTGTACGTATCGATCGAGAGGGGCAGCTCCGGCAGCTCCGTCCGCAGGCGCCGGATGAGCGGCACGACGCGGCGGATCTCCTCCTCGAGCGGCACCGGCGTGAAGCCCGGCCGCGTCGACTCGCCGCCTACGTCGATCAGGTCCGCGCCCTGCTCCGCCATGAGCCGGGCATGCTCCAGCGCCGCGTCTCCCTCGTGATGCCGGCCGCCGTCCGAGAACGAATCCGGCGTCGCGTTGAGGATGCCCATGACGAGCGTCCGCCTCCCGACGGCAAGCTTCGTCCCGTCCGCCCATTCGTAGCTCCGTTCGGGAACGGCATGCTCCGGTTGTCTTCTATACATAGGCTTGCCTCCTCGCCGCCGACGGCGGCTTCATTTGCAGCTCTTTCAGGTGTCCGCAGAAGGCCGCGAGCCGGCGTCCTCCCGATACTGCGCCAGCAGCTCGCGGACGACCGGACCGGCAGCGCGGCCGGCGCGCGGATGTGCGGGCTCTCCGTCCAATCCGGCCAGCGTCGTGACCGGCACGAGCTCCTGCACCGAGTTCGTCGTCCACACCTCGTCGGCTTCCAGCAGCGCCTCCCAGCTCCAGCGTCCCTCGCGGACGGGATGACCGGCGGCTTGCGCCAGCTCGAGCACCCGCTCCCGCGTGATGCCGGGCAGGATGCCCGTGTCGAGCGATGGCGTGCGGACTTCGCCGTCTGCGACAAAAAACAGATTGCTGACGATTCCTTCCGCGAGCCGGCCGTCCGCGGTCAGCATCAGGCCCTCGGCTCCCGGAGCCGCATCCGTATCCGCCAGCTCCCGCTTGGCGGCGATGCAATTCATATAATGAAGCGACTTCAGCCGCGTGGCGAGCTCCGGCGTATTGCGCGGAGTCCGCAGCAGGCGCAGCTCCCGGCCCCGCTCGTACAAGCCGGGAGCCGCCGCCGGCAGCGGCTTGACCATGACGAGCTCCTGCGGCTCCTCGTAATCTCCCGCCGGCAGGCCTAGGCCGCCGTCTCCGGCGGAGACGGTCAGCCGCACGTACGCGTCGCCTGGCAGCCCGTTCGCCTCCGCCGTCCGGCGGATCAGCGCCTCCAGCCGCTCCGCGTCCGGCTCGTACCGGATGCGCAGCTCCCGGCAGCCTTCGGCGAGCCGCCGCAGATGCCGCTCCAGCAAATACGGCCTGCCGCCGTAGGTGCGGAACGTCTCGAACAGGCCCATGCCATACAAAAAGCCGTGGTCGAATGCCGAGATGCGGGCATCTCCGGCGCTCACCACGGCTCCGTTATAGGCGATCTTCATTTCGAAGCCGGGGCCTTTTCCGCCAGGAAGCTGCGCAGCATGGAGAGGCCGTTCTCGGTGATGATCGACTCGGGATGGAACTGCACGCCCTCCACCGGGTAGCGCTTGTGGCGCAGCCCCATGATCTCTCCCTCGGCCGTCTCGGCCGTAATCTCCAGCTCGTCCGGCAGCGTCTCGCGGCGCACGATGAGGGAGTGGTAGCGGGTCGCCGTGAACGGGGACGGCAGGCCTTGGAACACGCCCCGGCCCGTATGGTGGATCGGAGAGGTCTTGCCGTGCATGAGCCGCTCCGCGCGCACGACCTCGCCGCCGAACGCCTGTCCGATCGCCTGATGGCCGAGGCAGACGCCGAGGATCGGAATCTCGCCCTTGAAGCGCTCGATCAGCGCGAGGCTGATGCCCGCCTCGTTGGGAGAGCACGGCCCCGGAGAGATGAGGATGTGGTCCGGAGCGAGCTGGGCGATCTCGTCCAGCGTGATCTCGTCGTTGCGCTTGACGAGGATGTCTTGCTTGAGCTCTCCCAGATACTGCACCAGATTGTACGTAAAGGAGTCGTAGTTGTCGATGACCAGGATCATGCGTCCATCCCCCTGTCGATTGATGCCGAGCCGTGCAGCCCGGCGTAGTGGAAGGCGCGCCAGAGCGCCCTTGCCTTGCTGATCGATTCGCGGTATTCCCGCTCGGGATCGGAATCGATCACGATGCCGGCGCCCGCCTGGATGTGCGCGACGCGGTCCTTGACCGCCATCGTGCGGATAATAATATTAAATTCCATATCCCCGCTATAGTCAATCCAGCCCATCGAGCCCGTATACGGCCCCCGGCGCACCGGCTCGAGCTCCTCGATGATCTCCATCGTGCGGATTTTGGGCGCTCCGGTAATCGTGCCCCCGGGGAAGACGGCGCGCATGACGTCAAACGCGTCCCGGCCCGGCATGAGCTCCCCGTTCACCTGCGAGACGAGATGCATCACATGCGAGTAGCGCTCCACGACCATCAGCTCCTCGACGCGCACGGTGCCGTAGCGGGACACCCGGCCGAGATCGTTGCGCTCCAGGTCGACCAGCATGATATGCTCGGCCGTCTCCTTTTCGTTCGTGCGCAGCTCGAGCTCCAGCTCGGCGTCCTCCTCCGGCGTGCGGCCGCGGCGGCGGGTGCCGGCGATCGGCCGCGTGTACAGCTTCCCGTCCGCGAGCTCGACGAGCAGTTCCGGCGAAGCGGAGACGAGCTGGAATTCCGGCGTCCGCAGCAGGCCCATGTACGGCGACGGATTGATGAGGCGCAGCCATTCGTACAGCTCCTCCGGCGAGGCTTCCATGGCTTTTTGCTGCCGCAGCGAAAGGTTCACCTGGAACACGTCGCCTGCCGCGATGTAGCGCTGGATGGCGCGCACGGCGTCCTTGTACCGCTCGCGGGGAAAAGGACTGGTCGCATCCGCGGGAACGTCCGGGAAAGGAAGCTCGGCGCCCGCTTCCGTCCGCTCCAGCAGCTCCCGGCGGGAGCCGGCATGATGCAGCGAAGCCGGCGACGAAGCCCAGGCGGCCCATTGCTCCAGCAACTCGAGCGCGCGGGCGGCAGCCGCGTCGTAGGCTAATCTGAGGGCCGCCTCGCCGGCGGCGGCCTCCGAGCCTTCGCCCGCCAGGGCGGCCAGGGGAGCCTGCACGGCGGCATAAACGCAGCGCCGCTCGCGGTCATGGATCCACAGCTCGTCCAGCTGCAGGAACAGCGCCTCGGGCAGCTCCAGGTCATCGGCCGCCAGCTCCGGCAGCCGCTCGATGGCGCGCGCCACGTCGTAGCTCCAGTAGCCGGCGATGCCGCCTGCGAACTTCGGACCGCCCGGCAGGCGCGGCGCCTTGCGCCCGTCCATCCAGCGGCGCACCGCCTCGAGCGGATCGGCGGCGATGGCCTGCGACGGCTCGTAGCCGCCGGCAGCGCTGCGCGTCCATACCTGCGCCTCGCCGCCCTTGGCCCGCAGCACGGCCGCCGGTTGCCGGCCCAGATACGTATAGCGGCCCGTCTTGCCGCTTTCGAGCAGGATCGAATACGGCTCCTGCTCGTGCCATGCCGCCTCCCATGAAGCCGGCAGCGCTTCTCCGTACGGCAGGTCCATTCGCGCCAGCACCGGCAGCGACGCGTAGCTCGTTCCGTCTCGCAGCCATTCCTGCCACTGCTCCCATGAGATGCAGATGTTCCCCTTCATTCGTTGCGCCTACCTCGCCTTCCGTGCTCGCTCTCTGTCTATCGCCTGATCGTATCGTGTCGTCGGTGCAAAATCAAGAGTAGAACGCAACCGATTCCCGCTTCGCGGACGGGAACTCGTTCCGATCTCCCTGGAGCCCAGATTCCTGTGAATGTATTCTCCCAGAAAGGAAGGAATCCGGCCTCCAAGGGAACCGCTGCCGCTTCTCCACGAGCCCCCGTCCGCTTCGCTCTTCGGTTTCAACTATTGCCTATGGGCTGGCTTCCAGAAGGATCGGAGAAAGGCTCGGCTTGCGCAGCGAAATGGCTTGTCTGCAGGACGTCTTCTTTTCAATGAAAAAACCGCCGGTCCCCTCCCGAAGGAAAGGCCGGCGGCCGGAAATGAAGGATTAGTTCTCGAAGTTGAACAGCGCGGTGCTCAGGTAGCGCTCGCCGTTGGAAGGAACGACCGCGATGACGCGCTTGCCCGGTCCGAGCTTGGCTGCGACCTGCAGCGCGGCGGAGATGGCGGCGCCGGAGCTGATGCCGACGAGCAGGCCCTCTTCCTTGGCGGCGCGGCGAGCGTAGTCGAACGCTTCTTCATTTTCGACGGTGATGACTTCGTCGTAGATGTCGCGGTTCAGGATATCCGGGATGAAGTTGGCGCCGATGCCCTGGATCTTGTGGCCGCCCGGCTTGCCGCCCGACAGCAGCGGAGATGCCGAAGGCTCGACCGCGACGATCTTGATGTCCGGGAAGCTCTGGCGGAGCACTTCGCCGGTGCCGCTGATCGTGCCGCCCGTGCCGATGCCGGCGACGAACGCATCGAGCTTGCCGTCCAGCGAGTTGATCGCTTCCACGATCTCAGGTCCTGTCGTCTCGCGGTGAATTTTGACGTTCGCCGGGTTTTTGAACTGCTGCGGCAGGAAGTAGTCTTCGTTCTCGGCCGCGAGCTGCTCGGCCTTCTTGACCGCGCCGTTCATGCCCTCGGCTCCCGGCGTCAGCACGAGCTCCGCGCCATAGGCGCGCAGCAGGTTGCGCCGCTCAAGGCTCATCGTCTCCGGCATGACGAGGACGGCACGATAGCCCTTGGCCGCTGCGACCATGGCCAGGCCGATGCCCGTGTTGCCGCTCGTCGGCTCGACGATCGTCGAGACGCCCGGCTTGATCAGGCCTTGCTCCTCGGCGACGTTGATCATGCTGATTGCGATGCGGTCCTTGACGCTGGATCCCGGATTCTGATACTCAAGCTTCACATATACTTCCGCGCTGCCTTCCGGCACCAAGCGGTTCAAGCGGACAAGCGGAGTATCTCCGATCAGTTCGGTCACATTCTGCACAATTCTGGCCATCGTCCAACTGCCTCCTCATCTATATTCCGACTAAAATAGTAGGTTATTAGCTGTTTCTATCTTAACAAGGCCTTTCGGCCCTTGTCAAGCCTGCGATGAAGAGACCTTTGGCCAATGTCAAAGTCTAACGCAAAACCGCTATCCGCTGGCCGATGGGGCCGGCTGCGGGGAGGCGTCGGCGCCCGTCCGAGCGCCGTATTGACGCAGCAGCCGCTGCTCGCCTTCCTTCAGCGAGCCCGCCTCGTCGAGAGCGATGAGGCGCCGCACCTTGGAGCGCAGCACCTGCTCGTCCAGCGCCGGCGGCGACTCGCGCTCCAGCAGCTGCACGAGGGCGAATCCGCCCTCTACCTCCGCCGGCCCGCCGAGCTCGCCCTCCGCCAGCTCCGCCGCCGCGGCCGCCGCGCCCGGATCGAGGAACGGGTCGCCTTCCTCGACGACGCCGAGATCGCCGCCGAGCTCCGCCGTCGCTTCGTCGAGCGAGTGCCGGCGGGCCAGCTCGGCGAAATCCTCGCCGGCCTCCAGCCGGCCGAGCAGCGCCTCGGCTTCCGCGCGGGAAGCGCTGACGATCCAGCGCAGATGGGCGCGCGGAGCCGGCCGCAGCTCCGCTTCATGCTCCTGCAGATACGCATCGACCTGCGCGTCGCTGACGACGATGCCTTGGGTCATCCACTTTTCCATCAGGAGGCGGTACATCGCTTCCTCATATACCTCGTCCCGGTCCAGGCCGAACTGGCTCTCCATCTCGCGGTAGAAGCCCTCTTCGTCGCCGTAGCCTTCCATCTGCGCCTGCAGCTCCGCCTCGATCTCGGCTTCCGTCACGGCCAGGCCGGCCTTGGCGCTCTCCTGATCGAGCGCGGAGCGGATCATCATCGTCTGCAGCACGCTCTCCCCGTACTGATCGCGCAGCCGCGCCGCCAGCTCCGACTCCGCGATCACATCGCTGCCGACGACAGCGGCCGTACCGTCGCCTCCGTCCTCTCCGTTCTCCCCGACCTGCGCTCCGACAGGCACGAGGACCGGCTCGCCGCGCAGCTGCCCCGCCAGCACGAACGCGGCCAGCACGATCATGCAGGCCGCCTGAAGGCCGATGATCGTTTTCAACGCCTTGTCTCTGCCCATGCTCCGCTTCCCTCTATTTCCCGCTTTCCGAAGTCGCTTCCTGCAGCAGCCTCTCCAGCTTGGTGCGATCGAACACATACGCTTCATTGCAGAAATGACACTGAACCTCCGCCTCGCCGTCCTCCTCGATCAGCTGGCGCAGCTCGGCCTCGCCGAGGCTGACGAGCGTCTGCTCCACGCGCTCCTCGCTGCACGGGCAGGCAAAGCCGACCGGCAGCGTCTCATGCACCGTCAGCTCGTCGCCGACGACCCAGCGCAAAATCTCTTCCGGCGTCTCGCCCTGGTCCAGCAGCGCCGTCACATGCGGCAGATGGCCGAGCGCATGCTCGAGACGGGTGATCTCCGCGTCGCTGAGGCCCGGCAGCAGCTGGATGATGAAGCCGCCGGCATGCAGCACGCTGCCGTCCACGTCCACGAGCACGCCGACGCCGACCGCCGAGGGCGTCTGCTCCGAGGAGGCGAAGTAATAGGTGAAATCCTCGCCGAGCTCCCCCGAGATGATCGGCACGCTGCCGCGGTACGGCTCCTTGAGCCCGAGATCCTTGGTCACATGCACATAGCCGGTCGTGCCGACGACGCCGGCGACATCCAGCTTGCCCTGCGCGTTCGGAGGCAGATGCGCCTGCGGGTTGTCGACGTAGCCGCGAACTTCGCCGCGGGCGTTGGCGTCGACGACGATCGCGCCGATCGGTCCGTCGCCCTTGACCTGCAGCGTCAGCTTCTCCTCGCCTTTGAGCATGATGCCCATCATCGCGCCGATGGCCGCCGTGCGGCCGAGCGCGGCCGATGCGGTCGGAAGCGTGCCGTGGCGGCGCTGCAGCTCGCGCGTAAGCTCCGTCGTGCGCGCGGCGAAGACGCGGATCTTGCCGCCCCACGCCGTCCCGCGCACCAGATAGTCCTTCGTCGTGTCGCTCATGCGATCCCTCCTGTCCGGATTCGTCCCGGTAAAATGAATCGGCGCCCCGTCCAAGCCGGACAGGGGCGTCGATGGATGAAGTCAGTCCTGATTGCGCTCGTAGATGAGGCGCAGCCCCTCGAGCGTCAGCAAATGGTCGACCCGCTCGATCGTCTCCGACTCCGCGGCGATCAGATCGGCGAGCCCGCCGGTTGCGACGACGCGGGGATGGTTGTCGAACTCCTTGCGGATGCGCCGCACGATGCCGTCGACCTGGCCCGCATAGCCGAAAATGATGCCCGCCTGCATCGAGGTGACCGGATTGCGGCCGATGACGCTGCGCGGCTTGACGAGCTCGATGCGCGGCAGCTTCGCCGCCTTTTGGTACAGCGCCTCGGTCGAGATGCCGATGCCGGGGACGATCGCTCCGCCAAGGTACGCTCCGCTCTCGTCGATGTAGTCGAACGTCGTCGCCGTACCGAAGTCGACGACGATGAGCGGGGCGCCGTACTTCTCTATGCCGGCGACGGAATTGACGATGCGGTCGGCGCCGACCTCGCGCGGATTCTCGTAGCGGATGTTCAGCCCGGTCTTGATGCCGGGGCCGATGACGAGCGGCGCATGCTTGAGATAGGTCGTGGACAGCTGCTCGAGCGTCCGCATGAGCGGCGGCACGACCGACGAGACGACGACGCCGCGGATCTCGTCCAGCGAGATGCCCGCATAGTGGAACAGGTTGTACACCATCATTCCGTATTCGTCGCTCGTCGCCGAGCGGTTCGTGCTCATCCGCCAGTGATGGAGCAGTTCGCTGCCGCGATAGATGCCGAGCACGATGTTCGTGTTGCCTACGTCAATGACGACGATCACCGCTTACGCCCTCCCTTTTTTGCCGCCGAGGTCGAGGCTGATGTCGAGCGAGCGGAACGAGTAGGTGAGCCCGCCGACGGAAATGACGTCCACGCCCGTCTCCGCGATGCCTCGCACCGTCTCCAGCGAGACCCCGCCGGACGCCTCGACGATGACATGAGGGGCGCGGCCGCGAATAAGGGCGACCGCCTCGCGCATGAGCTCCGGCTCCATATTGTCGAGCATGATGATGTCCGCTCCGCTGTCGAGCGCCTGGCCGACCTCGCCCAGCGATTCGGTCTCGACCTCGATCTTCATCGTATGGGGAATCGCCGCCCGCGCGGCCGCCACGGCCGCCTCGATGCCTCCGGCTCCCTTGATATGGTTGTCCTTGATCATGACGGCGTCGTACAGGCCGAACCGGTGGTTCGAGCCGCCCCCGACGCGCACCGCGTACTTCTCCAGGCGGCGATGGCCCGGCGTCGTCTTGCGCGTGTCGACGAGGCGCGTCGGAAGGCCGCCGAGCGCATCGATGAACTGCCTCGTCTTCGTCGCGATGCCGGACAGCCGCTGCATCAGGTTGAGCGCCAGGCGCTCACCCGTCAGGATGCTGTGCGTGCGGCCCGAGACCTCGGCGATGACCGTGCCCTTGGCTACGGCATCGCCGTCGCGTACGAGCGCGGTGAAGACGAGCTCCGGATCGACGACGCCGAACACCGCCTGCGCGACCGGCAGTCCGGCGACGATGCCGTCTTCCTTGACGTGGATGACAGCCTTCATCACGCTGTCCGCCGGAATCGTCGAGCGCGTCGTGATGTCGCCGGTGCCGATGTCCTCGGCCAGCCAGGCGCGGATGCTCTCGCGCAGTCCCGTATCGTATCCTTCCAAGCCGAGTCCGTGCTCAGCGGATCGCTGCATCATCGATCTTCTCCTCCGTCTGGCCCTGCACTCGATGCAGCACCGTATGCTTGCGCCAACGCCCGTCGTCCCGCTGCGGGAAGTCCACGCGGTAGTGCGCGCCGCGGCTTTCCTCGCGCGCCGCGGCGGATTCCGCCGTCAGCAAGGCGTTCGTCAGCAGATTGGCAAACTCGAAATCTTCGCGCTTCGTCATCTCCGTCGTGAAAAACGGCAGCTGCCGCTTCAGCTCGCCCAGTCCTTTGGCGAGACTGTCCGCGCTGCGGCGCAGGCCGATGTAGCGGACCATCACCTTCTGCAGCTTGAGCCGCTTCTCGACGACGGCCTGCCGCGACACGGCGTCATGGCCCGCGCGCTCCTCGCGCACGCGAACCTCGCCCTCCAGCGGAGGCAGCTCGTGGATGCGGTGGATGATGCGGCGGCCGAACACGATCGCCTCGGACAGCGAGTTGCTGGCCAGCCGGTTCGCGCCGTGCACGCCGGTCGAAGACACCTCGCCGCAGGCGAACAGGCGGCGGATGTTCGTTTCCCCGTTCAGATCGGTGCGTACGCCGCCCATCGTATAATGCGCGGCCGGAGCGACCGGGATCCAGTCCGTCGTCAGGTCGAGCCCGTACTGCAGGCAGGTCTCGTAGATCGTCGGGAAGCGATGGCGCACCATCTCCTCGGATTCATGCGTGACGTCGAGATAGACAAATGTCGCGCCGGTCTGCTCCAGCTCGCTGACGATCGCGTTGGCGACGACGTCGCGCGGCGCGAGCTCCAGCTGCGGGTGGTACCGCTCCATGAAGCGCTCTCCGTGGATGTTGCGCAGCACCGCTCCCTCGCCGCGCACCGCCTCGGAGATGAGGAAGCGCGGCGCGCCCGGATAACAGAGCGTCGTCGGGTGGAACTGGATGAACTCCATGTCCCGGATGTAGGCGCCGGCCCGGTAGGCCATCGCCACGCCGTCGCCGGTCGCCACCTCGGGATTGGTCGTATAGCGGTACATCTGCCCGGTGCCGCCGGTGCAAAGGATCGTCGCCTTGCCGCGCACGAACACCCGGCTTCCGTCCGGCTTCTGCACGAGCGCGCCGCAGCATTCGCCGTCCCGCGTGATGAGGTCGATCGCGAAATGGTCGTCCCATACCTCGATGTCCTCGTTCGCCAGCGCGCGCTCGGACAGCGCGCGCACGATCTCGTAGCCGGTCGCGTCGCCGTTGGCGTGCAGGATGCGGCGCTGGCTGTGCGCGCCTTCCTTGGTCAGGGCGAACTCGCCGTTCTCGCGGTCGAACTGCGTGCCCATGTTGATGAGCGTGCGGATGCCTTTCGGCCCTTCATGGACGAGCACCCCGACGGCGTCCTCGTCGCATAGCCCGGCTCCGGCGACGAGCGTATCCTGAAGATGGAACTCCGGCTTGTCCTCGTCGGAGATGACGGCCGCGATGCCGCCCTGGGCGTAGCGGGTATTGCTGTCGAGGAGCGATTTTTTGGTGATCATGAGCACCGAGCCGCGCTCGCTCGCCCGCAGGGCGGTGAAAAGGCCGGCGATGCCGGCCCCGATGACGATGACGTCCTTCTCGACGACAGGCAGGGCGTCCAGGTCGAGCTCCACCAGATATCTAGGAATCATAGGTCGGTTCTCCTCCGAACATGGGAGTAGCGCATGGCTACTTGACCAGCAGCATGCGCTCCAGGGACAGACGGGCTTTGTCGGCAACCTGCGGCGGCACGTAGATCTGCGGAGACATGTTCTCCAGGCAGCGCACGAGCTTCTTCAGGTTGTTGACCTTCATGTTCGGGCAGACGAGATACTTCGTGGCGAAATGGAACGTCTTGTCCGGGCTGTCCAGGCGAAGCTGGTAGCCGGTGCCGTCCTCGGTGCCGACGATGAATTCCTTGTTCGGCGATTCCTTGCAGTATTTGATGATCGCAGTCGTGCTGCCGACAAAATCTCCGAGCGCGACGACTTCCGGACGGCATTCGGGATGGACGACAAACTCCGCGTTCGGATATTTGGCCTTCATCTCCTCGACGTCCTTGACAGTCAGCATGTCATGCGTATTGCAGTAGCCTTCCCAGATGATCATCTTTTTGTCCGTCTTCTGCTGGACGTAGTGGCCGAGGTTTTTGTCCGGCACCCAGATGATCTCGTCGCCTTCGACCGAGTTGACGACCTTGACGGCGTTCGCCGACGTGCAGCAGATGTCGGTCTCCGCCTTGATTTCGGCCGAGGAGTTGATGTACGTGACGACCTTGGCGTTCGGATGCTGGGCCTTCAGTTTGCGGAGCCCGTCGACGTTGACCATGTCGGCCATCGGGCAGCCGGCGCGCTCGTCGGGAATGATGACCGTCTTGTTCGGAGCGAGAATCTTGGCGCTCTCCCCCATGAAGTGCACGCCGCAGAATACGATCGTGTCCGCATCCGTCTCAGCGGCCTTTTGGGCGAGCAAAAAGGAATCCCCCCGGAAATCGGCCACTTCCTGAATTTCGTCCCGCTGGTAATAGTGGGCGAGAATGATCGCGTTGCGCTCCTTCTTGAGCTGCAGCAGCCTCTCCCGCAATTCCCGGTTTTGCTCTGCCTTGCGTTCCAGAGCCAGTGCTTCCACGGCGCTTCCTCTCCTTCGGTCCATCGAGTCGCCAGCCGATTGTCACGCCGAGCCGACCCGTATAGTATGCGGCATTCGTCCCCGTCTCAATAGGGAACGGAAGCCGTTTCAAGCAAGTGAAATGATTCACATGTTACAAAGAAGTGACGAATCAGTACACCTAATTTACACTTCGCCGGGTACACTGTCAACCGACGGTTCAAGCGATTTCAAGACCATTTCCCAGGAAATTGAAACGGAAAGAAAAAAGCTCCCCGCAAGTGCGGGAAGCTGGGGAAAATCAGCGCTTGCTGGGATCGTAAGGCTCGCCGACTGCGGCCGGAGCCCGGCTCTTGCCTGCGGCGATCGCCAGCACGAGCAAAGTCAGCACGTACGGCAGCATGTACAGGAACTCGTTCGGAATCGACTTCGACCAGTCGAACAGGCCCGCCTGGAAGCGGAGCGCTTGCGTGAACCCGAAGAACAGCGCCGCTGCGGCCGCGCCGATCGGATGCCAGCGGCCGAAGATGACCGCCGCAATCGCGATGAAGCCTTGGCCGCTGATCGTCGTGTGCGAGAAGTCGTACGTCGTCGTCAGCGAGATCGTCGCGCCGCCGAGGCCGGAGAGCGCGCCGCTCAGCAGGACGCCGATGTAGCGGTACTTGGTGACGCTGATGCCGACCGTGTCGGCCGCGCCCGGATGCTCGCCGACCGAGCGCAGGCGCAGGCCGAAGCGCGTGCGGTAAAGCGCGTACCAGCTGACGAAGACGAGCAGGTAGCACAGGTACGTCGTCGGGTACGCCTTGAACAGCGCGTCGCCGATCAGCGGGATGTCCGACAGGAACGGCACGTTGTACTTGGTGAACGCGATGCCGGACAGGTTCTCCGTCTGGCCCGAGCCATTGAACAAGCTCTTGACGAGGTAGACCGTCAGGCCGAGCGCCAGGATGTTGATGACGACGCCGATGATGACCTGATTGGCCTTGAACGTGATCGTCGCGACCGCATGCAGCAGCGAGAACGCCGCTCCGAGCACGATCGACATCAGCACGCCGAACCAGGCCGACGCGCCGCCGAGGCCCCACTCATGGCCGTAATAGGTGAAGACGGCGGAGCTGAAGGCGCCGATGATCATGAGGCCCTCGAGGCCGATGTTGACGACGCCCGAGCGCTCCGAGAAGATGCCGCCGAGCGCGACCAGAATGAGAGCGGTCGAGAAGACCAGCGTCGTATTGAGCAGAAGACCGATTGTATCCATCTAGGCCGCCTCCTTCCTTTCTTCGCGCCGTTTGCGGAAGAACGGCTTGAGGAACCATTTGACGATGCCGTGGCTGGCGACGAAGAAGATGACCGCCCCGATGACGATGCGGATGATCTCGTTCGGCACGTCGGCCTCGAAGCTCATGCCGGTGGAGCCGTAGCTGAGGAAGCCGAACAGCAAGCCGCCAAAGATGATTCCGAACGGATTGTTGCCGCCGAGCAGCGAGACGGCGATGCCGTCGAAGCCGTAGCCTGGCAAGGCGTTCATGACCGCCATCGACTTGAACACGCCGAGCGATTCGAACGCGCCGCCCAGGCCGGCGAGCGCGCCGGAGATCATCATCGCCTTGACGATGCTGCCCTTGACGTTGATGCCGGCATAGTGGGCCGCGTCCGGATTGAAGCCGGAGGCGCGCAGCTCATAGCCTTGGCGGGTGCGCCACAGGATATAGTAGAAGACGAACGCGCACAGCACCGCGACCAGCGTGCCCCAATGGACGCGGGCGTTGTCGAGGATGCTGACGAGCCAGTCCATCGAGGCCGAGGCCGTCTCCTGGATGTCCTTGGAGCGGTTCTGTCCCGACTCGACCATGACGACGCGCACCATGTAGTTGGCGAGGTAGTAGGCGATCCAGTTGAGCATGATCGTCGAGATGACCTCGTTGACGCCGCGCGAAGCCTTCAGCCAGCCGGCGATGCCGGCCCAGAGCGCGCCGGCGATGCCGCCGACGATGACGGCGAGCGGCATGTGGATGAACCACGGCAGGTCGAGGTTGATGCCGATCCACGTGGCGGCCGTCATGCCGGTGATGAACTGGCCCTCGGCGCCGATGTTGAACAGGCCGGCACGGAACGCGAAGGCGACCGCGAGACCGGTGAAGATGAGCGGCGTGACCTGGCGGATCGCTTCGCCGAAATCGTACTTCGAGCCGAAGATCTTGTTGAGCATCGCTCCGTACGCTTCCCATGGGTTGTAGCCGCCGAGCCACATGACGATGGCGCCGACGAGCAGGCCGAGCACGATCGCGACGAACGGCACATAGGTCTCCTGCTTGGTGAAGATCTTGTTGAACGCTTGCACTTAGCTTTCCCCCTGTCTAAGGGCGGTATCGGACGCGGCGCTGCCGAGGGCGTTGCCCGCCATCATGAGGCCGATCTGCTCTTCGTTCTTCTCGTCGGCATCCATCTGGCCCATGATGCGGCCCTCGTAGATGACGGCGAGACGGTCGGAGAGGCCGTACAGCTCCTCGAGCTCGAACGAGACGAGCAGCACCGCCTTGCCGGCGTTGCGGGCTTCGATCAGCTGCTTGTGCACGAACTCGATCGCGCCGACATCAAGGCCGCGGGTCGGCTGCACGGCGATGATCAGCTCCGGATCGCGCGTCAGCTCGCGGGCGATGATCGCCTTCTGCTGATTGCCTCCGGACAGCGACCGCGCCTCCGTATGGATGCTCGACATGCGCACGTCGAATTCAGCCGCGAGCTTCGTCGCGTTTTCGTCCATCGCCTTGTAGTTCAAAATGCCGCTGCGCGTGTAGGGAGCCCGGTAATAATTGCCCAGGACCATGTTCTCGCTCACGGAGAAATCGAGCACGAGGCCATGCTTGTGGCGATCCTCCGGGATATGCGAGACGCCTGCCTCGGTCACCTGGCGCACCGACGAGCCGAGCAGCTCCTGCCCGTGGACGCGTACCGAGCCGCCGCTTGCCTGGCGCATGCCGGTGATCGCTTCGACAAGCTGCGTCTGGCCGTTGCCGTCGACGCCTGCGATGCCATAGATCTCGCCGGCGCGGATCTGGAAGCTGACGTTGTCGACGACTGCCTTGCCGTGCTCGCCTTGGACCGTAAGGCCGTTCACCTCGAGAATCGCCTTGCCCGGCTTGGACTTCTCCTTGTTCACTTGGAAGTTGACCGAGCGTCCGACCATCATTTCGGCCAGCTGGCGCTCGCTCGAGTCCTTGACCGCGACCGAGCCGACGACCTTGCCGCGGCGAATGACCGTGCAGGTGTCGGCGATCGCCATGATCTCCTTGAGCTTATGGGTAATAAGGATGATTGACTTGCCCTCGCGAGCGAGGGCGCGCAGAATCTCGATCAGTTCCTCGATCTCCTGCACGGTCAGCACCGCCGTCGGCTCGTCGAAGATCAGGATGTCGGCGCCCCGGTACAGCGTCTTGAGAATCTCGACGCGCTGCTGCATGCCGACGGTGATGTCCTCGATGCGTACGTGCGGATCGACCTTCAGGCCGTACTGGTCCGACAGCTGACGCACGCGTTCGCCCGCGCCCTTGATGTCGACCTTGATGCCCTTGGTCGGCTCGTTGCCGAGGATGATGTTCTCCGCGACCGTGAACGGCTTGACCAGCTTGAAGTGCTGATGGACCATCCCGATGCGCAGCTCGATGGCCTTGCCGGCGCCGTCAATGACGACCGGCTTGCCGTCGATCTCGATATGGCCCTCGTCCGGCTGGTACAGGCCGAACAGGATATTCATCAGCGTCGACTTGCCCGCTCCGTTCTCGCCGAGCAGCGCATGGATTTCCCCTTTGCGCAGCTGGAGGCTGATGTTGTCATTCGCGACGATGCCCGGGAACCGCTTTGTAATCCCTTTCAACTCTGCCACGATAGGCTGCTGTCCCATGCCTCTCTCTCCTTTCCTTGCCCTCAAGCCCTTTACGCGAAAAAGAACAAGGCCGGCTCTGGGGCTGGCCTTGTCTGATTCCATTTGAAGCGTGTCTTATTTCGCAGGAACGGTGATTTCTCCGTTCACGATTTTCGTCTCGTATTCCTTGACTTTAGCCATGATGTCTTCGGATACGTTCGGGTTGTTCTCCGGCAGGCCGACAGCGCCGTCCTTCAGCGTCAGCGTACGTGTCGTGCCGCCTTTGAAGTTGCCGTCGATCAGTTCCTGGGATACGATTTGCACCGCTTGGTCGACGCGCTTGACCATCGACGTCAGCGTGATGTCGTTGCCGAACTCGATCGATTGGTCTTTGTCGACGCCGATGACCCATACTTTTTCGCCTTTGGAGACGCGGTCTTTGGCTTCCGTGAAGACGCCGTTGCCGCTGCCGCCTGCAGCATGGTAGATGATGTCGTTGCCGTCGTTGTAGAGCGTCGCAGCGGATGCTTTGCCAAGGTCAGGCTTGGTGAAGTCGCCGACGTATTGGACCGTTACTTTGGCATCCGGGTTGACGGCTGCGACGCCTGCCACGAAGCCCGCTTCGAACTTCTTGATCAGATCGCCTTCTACGCCGCCGACGAAGCCGACTTTGTTCGTCTTGGTCGTCAGGCCTGCGACGACGCCGACGAGGAAGGAGCCTTCGTTCTCAGCGAACATGACGGACTCGACGTTAGGAGCGCTCACTTCGCTGTCGATGCTCGCCAGCTTTGCTTCCGGGTTTTGCGTCGCGACCGTCGTGATCGCTTTGTTCATCATGAAGCCGATGCCCCACGTCAGGTTATAGCCCGCTTTGACCATCTGGTTCAGGTTCGGTTCGAAATCGCTCTCGCCCTTGCTCTCCAGATACTTGATCTCGGCGCCGGTGTCCTTTTCGAGCTGCTGCAGGCCTTCCCATGCGGATTGGTTGAACGATTTGTCGTTCACGCCGCCGCCGTCGGTAACCATGCCGATCTTGAAGTCCTTGCCGGCATCGCTGCCTGCGCCTGCATTTTCGGTGTTCGCTGCCGCGCCGCCATTGTTTGTCTCGGAGTTGTTGCTCTTCGAGCCGCAGCCGCTAACGACGAGCATCAGTGCCAGAGCGGAAACGCTGAGTACATGGAACGGTTTGCTTGTCCATTTCATCTTTGTCTTTCTCCCCTGTTCTTCACCATAGGTTATTGGTTGGATATAGATAGTATAGCCTATATTCATCAAGAGTCAACGAGAAAATGTAACTAATCCTGACATAATGAAAGCCATTACAAAATAAAATTCCGAATATAATGTCGGTTTATGACAGCAATTCGGATGATCATGCATATTCGAGCATAAATATCTAACATCAACGTTACATATTTGTGCGCAATGCATGGTTTGGCTTCCATCAAGTTGATCTCATTATTCCCTGACCCTCGCTTATTATACCCGAACGCCTTGAACAGAAGCAACAGCCCCCATGCACAAATGTGCATGGGGGCTGCGCCGAATAGTTCGATTGTCACGCCTTGTCTGTCGGGCCCGGCTCGCCGCCGGCGTCCGAATCGGCAGGCGCGGCATCGGAGCCTTCGCGGATGCCTTCGCCGCCTGGGGCATCGCCCGGCTCGCGGCCTTGAATGCGGACCTTGACGCCGCCGATGGAGTCGATCGTCGGCTCGCCGCCTGGCTCGGAGCCTTCGCCGCCCTCGCCGCCTACGCCGTTGCCTTCGACCGATCCGGTCTCCAGCAGGTTGCGGATCTGCTCGAGATCGAGCGTCTCCTGCTGCAGCAGCGTCTGTGCGATGAGGTGGACTTCCTTGCTCCGCTCGGTGAGCAGGTTTTTGGCCCGCTCGTAGCATTCGTTGATGAACGTCTGCATCTCCTGGTCGATCTCATAGGCGATCTTGTCGGAGTAGTTCTGCTCGTGGCCGATGTCGCGGCCGAGGAACACCTGTCCCTGCGAGCTGCCGAACTGCATCGGGCCGAGCTTGTCGCTCATGCCGTATTCCATGACCATGCTGCGCACGATGCTCGTCGCCTGCTTGAAGTCGCTGTAGGCGCCGGTGCCGATCTCGCCGATGAACAGCTCCTCGGCGACGCGGCCGCCGAGCAGGCCGGTAATCTTGTCGAGCATCTCTTGCTTGGTGATCAGCATGCGGTCTTCCTTCGGCAGCATGATGACGTAGCCGCCGGCGCGTCCGCGCGGGATGATCGTCACTTTATGCACCATGTCGGCGTTCTCGAGGAAGTAGCCGATGATCGTATGGCCGGCCTCATGGTAAGCGACGATCCGCTTCTCGCGGTCGCTGATGACGCGGCTTTTCTTCTCTGTGCCGACGATGACGCGGTCGACCGCCTCGTCGATCTCGATCATGGCGATGTCCTTCTTGTTGCGGCGCGCCGCGAGCAGCGCGGCCTCGTTGAGCAGGTTCTCCAGATCGGCGCCGGTGAAGCCGGTCGTCCGCTTGGCGACGACGTCGAGCTTGACGTCCTTGTTGAGCGGCTTGTTGCGGGCATGCACCTTGAGCACGGCCTCGCGGCCCTTGACGTCGGGACGGTCGACCGTGATCTGGCGGTCGAAGCGGCCCGGACGGAGCAGCGCCGGATCGAGGATGTCGGGACGGTTCGTCGCGGCGACGATGATGATGCCCTCGTTGGCGCCGAAGCCGTCCATCTCGACGAGCAGCTGGTTGAGCGTCTGCTCGCGCTCGTCGTGGCCGCCGCCAAGGCCGGCGCCGCGCTGGCGTCCGACGGCGTCGATCTCATCGATGAAGATGATGCACGGCGCGTTTTTCTTGGCGTTCTCGAACAGGTCGCGGACACGGGAAGCGCCGACGCCGACGAACATCTCGACGAAGTCGGAGCCCGAGATGCTGAAGAACGGCACGCCTGCTTCGCCGGCGACCGCGCGGGCAAGCAGCGTCTTGCCTGTGCCCGGAGGTCCGTTCAGCAGGACGCCCTTCGGAATGCGGGCGCCTACGGCGGCGAACTTGCGCGGATCCTTGAGGAACTCGACGACCTCGACGAGCTCCTGCTTCTCCTCGTCGGCGCCGGCGACGTCCTCGAACGTCACGCGCTTTTTCTCTTCATTATACAAACGAGCCTTGCTCTTGCCGAAGTTCATGACTTTCCCGCCGCCGCCTTGAGCCTGATTGATCAGGAAGAAGAACAGGATGAAGATGATCACGAACGGAATGATGGAGGTCAGGAACGTGAGCCAGATGCTTTGACCTTTCATCGGCTTGTAATCGTAGTCGAATCCGTTCTGCTTCGCGGCGTCGTCGATCTCTTTGGCCGCGAACTCCTCGGCACTCGTGTAGGTGTAGAACTTCAGTGATTCGCTTTCAGCCCCCGCTGGCGCTTTTCTGTATTCACCGGTCACCAGATACGTGTAACTGTCGAATTGCACGGTCAGCTTGCTGATGTTGTCCGCCTGGAGCTCCTGGCGGAATTCGCTGTAGAAGATCTTTTCGGTGTTATCGTCCTGACCGCTGATGAACTGCACAATTCCGACGGTTACCAGGAAAATAAGCAGGTAAAATCCAGTGTTCCGGATGATTCGATTCATCCCCTACCTCCTCTCAAGACGCTTCAAATATTTTACCATAGCCGCTCCGGCGATCTCAACAGAACCCAAGCGGGCTCAGAGCCTCGCGGACTCTAGCTTATTTGCGGTAGACTTCCGGCTTGAGGATGCCGATGTACGGTAGGTTGCGGTAGTACTCGGCATAGTCCAGTCCATAGCCTACGACAAAAGCATGAGGAAGGGTGAATCCGGTATAGTCGGCGTTGAGGTCGACCGAGCGTCCGGACGGCTTGTCGAACAGCGTGACGACCGTCACCGACTTCGCGTTGCGGCGCTCCAGCACGTCGATCAGATAGCTGAGCGTCAGGCCGCTGTCGATGATGTCCTCGACGATGAGCACGTCCCGGCCTTCGACGGAGACGTCGAGATCCTTGATGATCTTGACGACGCCGGAGGATTTGGTGGAGGCTCCGTAGCTGGAGACGGCCATGAAGTCCATTTCCAGCGGCACGCGTATTTCTTTAACCAGATCGGCCATGAAAATAAACGCGCCCTTGAGGACGCAGATGACGAGCGGATTGCGGCCCTCGAAGTCCCGGGTCAGAATCTCTCCGAGCTCCTTGACCTTGTCGCGGATCTCCTCTTCGCTGTGCAGAATTTCTTGAATGTCATTATGCAATGATGGTTCCTCCCGAATCGTCTAATCCTATTCTTATGAGCGGAATAAGTCCGGTTATTCGCCGGCGGGCTCACTCGACCCGCCGGCCGGCCGAACCTCGGCGCGCAGCATCAGCCGCGTGCCCTCGTCCGCGAGCGCATGGCTCGAGCGGCGGAGGCCCGGAATCCAAAGGATGCGTCCGCCGCCGTCGCACAGCAGCGGAAGGAAGGGCCTCCTGGAAGGAGGCAGCTTCCCGTCAACGAACATATCTTGCACCTTTTTGGTGCCGTTTAGTCCCAGCGGACGCATCCGGTCGCCGCTGCGCCGAGGACGGAGAAGCAGCGGGAGCTCCAGCTTGTCCCAATCAAAAAAAGCGGTCCGCGCGTCCGCGTCCGAAGCCGCGAAGCGCGCCGTACCGTCCCTCGTGTGGCGATGGGCGCTGAACCGGATCTCCAGCCCCGCCTCCGCGATCGTCCAGACGCCATCCGGCTCCGGGATCTCGACCGCGTAGGGCAGCGGCTCCTCGTCCGCGCGGCGGGTCCAGGCAAGCCGGCCGTATTCCCGTCGGAACCGCAGTCCTCTCGACAGGTCGACCCGCCAGCTCGCAGGCGTGCCGGACAGCGCGCCGACACGGATCCGCTCCACTTCGTCAAAGCTGGAGGGCGCCATTTCCAGAGCAAGATAATCTAATATTAGTTTAATCAATCTTCTTTGTAAAGCGACGTGGAGGGCCGCAAAAGCCGCGCCGGACATCGTCAAACCGCCTCTTTCGGACACGACGCTCGAGGCGAAAACCTCCTTGGTCCTGGCATCGAGGTAGTCCGACTCGGCCGACGCCGATTCGGCCGTCCGGCAGAGCGATTCGGCGAGCCGTCCGTTGAACGTCTCCAGATAGGGCATCGCCTCCAGCCGAATCGCATTGCGCGTGTAGTCGGCCGAGCGATTGCTGGCGTCCTCCTCGTACGGAACGCCATGCCGCTCGCAGTAGGCCAGCAGGTCCGGCTTATGTATACGCAGCAGGGGGCGGATCAGTTCCGCCTTTCCTTCCTGCCGCCGCAGCGGAATGCCGGACAGCCCTGCCGACGAGCTGCCGCGCAGCAGCCGCATGAGCACCGTCTCCGCCTGATCGTCCGCATGATGGGCGAGCGCGATGCGCGTCGCCCCCGCCCGCTCGGCGGCCTCCAGCAGGAAGCGGTAGCGCAGCCTCCGGGCCTCCGCCTGCTTGTTGCCTCCATGCTCTGCCAGATGCGCGGGCACGTCCAGCTCGGCCGTCTCGCAGGGCACGCCGAGCCGGGCGCAGAAGCCGCGCACCGTCTCGGCCTCGCGCGCGGAGGCTTGCGGGCGGAACCCGTGATCGGCATGCGCCGCGGCCACGGACACGCCGAGCTGCGGCGCCGCGGCATGCAGCGCATGCAGCAGCGCCATCGAGTCGGGCCCGCCGCTCACGGCGACGAGCACCGTGTCGCCCGGCTCCCAGAGCCGCTCGTCCGCGCCCATCCGCAGCAGCTCCCGATGCACGCGGTCCGGATCGCCGGCGCTTGCCGGCGGCCTCAGCGGCTCCAGGCGCGTACGGTCCGGCTGGCCGGAATCGGTTGATGCCATGACGCTTCCTCCTTGTCGTCGAATCCTCTCGCTCTAGCCGAGCCCGCCGCCCAGCCAGAACGCCGAAGCCGCCAGCCCTGCGGCGGCGGCAAGAAACAGCGCTTTGGTCCACCAAGGCACCGGCTTCGCGGGACGGGAGACGCGGTGCATGACGGCTTTCCAGGCATGGGACGCCTCCGCCGCGTCGGCGAAGCCGCCCGCGAGCGCGCGCGCCAGCCAGCCGGAGAACGGCCGCAGCTGCGGCGCGTCCTGGGCGAGCTTCAGCACGTCGCCCGCGCTGCGGTTTTGCGGGAGCGTGCCGGAGGCGGCCCGATGCAGCTCCTTTTCGGCGAACAGCTGCACGCACAGCACCGCGAACGAGAACAGGTCGTATCCGGCATCCGAAGCGCGGGTGCCGGCGTTCCAATAGCCGCGATCGTAGATCTCGGTGAACTGGCGGATGCCCTTGCCGAAGGCGGTCACGCCGCCGTAATCGATCAGCTCGACGCGCCCGTACTCGGCCGCGAGCACGTTGTCGATCTTGAGATCGCCGAATGCCCAGCCGGAGGCATGAAGCTCGGCGAGCCGCAGCAGCAGATTGTATCCGGCCAGCGGGAACCATTCGTCGCCGCTCGCGGCCAGAAAAGCCGGCAGCTTGGCCCCGCGCACGTAGCGCATGACGTAGAACGGGTACTCCTTGCCGGAGACGAGCTTCAGGTCGTCCACGTCCAGCAGGTACGGGCTCGCCCCGCCGCCGCGCGGCTGCTGCTTCTCCAGCGCCTTGAGCACGTTGATCTCCGACTGCAGGTCCGCCGTGTCCATCCCGACCTTGAGCGCGAGCAGCCGGCCCTCTTGCTGGACCAGGTACACCTTGCCGTTGGCGCCTTCTCCGAGCATCCGCTCGACGCGGTACCGGCGGCGGCGCCACTTGCCCGTAATGACCATGCCCCGGTCCAGATCAAGCTTAGCCGACGTAGCCACTCCTCATCTCGTCCTCCTCGCCGCCCCTTCGCCGGTCGCCGGCGCTGTCGCGATAGTACTGGATCACCTGGCGAAGCGCCGGTCCCGTCGGCGTCGTGCCCCGCATCTGCAGCTTGGGAAACAGCGCCTGCACGCCGCTCAGGTCGCTCGTCCACTCGCGGTCGAGCGCCGCGTCGTCGCCGTGCCGGTCGCCCGGGAAATGGAATACCGCCAGCTCGCTTTCGCCCTGACGCGACTGCAGGCTCAGCATGAGGTCGCGGATCGCTTCCTCGACGGCGGCGATTTTGGGCTTCATGCTGGCGCTGGCGTCGATCAGCAGGGCGACGCGCAGCCGGCTCGTCTCGCCGAGCTCGTCGATGACGCGCACGACTTCCCCGCGCCGCTCCGGCGGCAGGTCCTCGAGCGCGCCGGTGCCGCCGAGCACCGACTTGAGCTCCTTCTGCACCGCCTGCTGGATCGTCTGCACGACCGTCTTGCGCGTCATCATCTGCACCGTCTGCGACAGCTGCCGCGTGCTGACCATGCGGCTCATGCCGCCGCCCGCATGGGCGATCTCCTGGATCTCCTTGGCCCCGTACTCGCCGAGGTCGCCTCCGTCGAGCACGCCGACCACGTTCACCGTTATTCCTTCCGCAAAGGCTTCCGCCGACGCCACGACCGGATTCAAGCCGACGTTCGAGCAGCCGTCCGTAATGAGCAGAATCTGCTTCATCGCAATCCCTCCCGCTGATAGATTGAACTCTATCATTCAGTGTTGCCCCATCGGGAGAGATCTAGACCTGCGGCGCGGCGGATCGGGGCCAGCGGGAGCGCCCGGGGCGGCCGTCCGGCCGGGCGCTACTTCAGCGGGTAGCCGCGCTTGTAGGCCGGCTGCTCGGTGCGCAGCCCCTCGGTCCTGAGAAGCGCGTCGACCGCCCAGTACGGATTCCGCAGCAGCGCGCGCCCGATTCCGGCAAGATCGGCGTCGCCGCTTTGCACGACCGATTGCGCGAGCTCCGGCTCGTCCAGCATGCCGACCGCGATGACCGGGATGCCGGCCGCCTCGCGCACGGCGCGGGCCATCGGCACCTGGTAGCCCGGATAGTTGCCGGGCTGGCGCTTGCCGTTTGGCGGCGCCTCGCCGCCGCTCGACACATGCAGGATGTCGGCGCCGGCTTCCTTGTAGCGGCGGGCGATTTCCAGGCCGTAGTCGAGCTCGTAGCCGCCTTCGATGTATTCGGTCGCCGAGAAGCGCAGGATGAGCGGCATGTCCGCCGGCATGACCTCGCGCACAGCCGCGATCACCTCGCATCCGAAGCGGAGCTTGTCCTGGCCGTACTCGTCCGTGCGGCGGTTCAGCGACGGCGAATGGAACTGATGGATGAGGTAGCCGTGCGCTCCGTGCAGCTCGATCGTGTCGAATCCGGCCTCGACCGCGCGCCGGGCCGCCTCGCGGAACAGGCCGACCTGACCGCGCACCTCCGCGGTCGTCAGCTCGCGCGGCGTCTTCCAGCCGGTCGGCTCGACCGGGATCGGCGAGCTGCTGACCGGCTGCTCGGCGTCGGTCGCCTTGCGCCCGGCATGGGCGATCTGCACGCCGACGCGCGCGCCGTAGCGCTGGCATTCCCGCACGATCCGGGCATAGGCCGGAATCTGCGCGTCGTCCCACAGGCCGAGGCAGCGGCTGGTGATGCGGCCGTCCGGCTCGACGTTGGTCATTTCCATGATGATGAGGCCGGTGCCGCCGACCGCGCGCGAGACATAATGGACGAAATGCCAGTCGTTCGGCGTGCCGTCCTGCTCCTCGACGGAATATTGGCACATCGGCGCCATGACGATCCGGTTTTTCAGCTCCAGCCCTTTCAGGCGGAACGGTTCCGACAGCTTGGCCATGCTCTTTCGCGCTCCTTCCGGCGGGAGCCTGCGGGCTCCTCGTCGTTTCTTTTCCTCTATTATAAGCGAACCCGGTAGGGAAAAGAAAAACCGGGCTCGCTTATGCTTAGCGAACCCGGTGGAGAAAAGAAAAACCGCTCCCCGAAGGAAGCGGCAAAGGGAGGTCAGGCTCTCGCCGACGAGCGGCGCAGCATGAGCCAGGACAGCGTCGCGAACAGGACGGCCAGCGCGAGCAGCAGCAGGCAGACTCCCTGCAGGCTGATCTGGAGGCCGGAGATCCAGTCGAAGATCGGAACCCACCAGCCGCGCAGCGAGGCGATCGTGGTGAACGCGCCGCCGAGGATGAACGCGCCGCCGTACAAGAGGAAGTTGCCCCGCTTGCCGTAGCGCCGGCTCAAGCTGCCGGACACGAAGCCGCCGTAGCCCGCGAAGAGCAGCGCCGTGAAATAGACCGCGAACGTCTGCCAGAACGGACCGTCCGTCGTGTAGGGAATGACGAAGAAGTGCATGCCGAACCAGCCGCCGATCGCCTGCTCGATCGAGGTCGCGACCGTCAGCAGCGCGCCGTGGAACACTGACATCGCGAGAAAGGCGATGCCGCTCCCCGTAAAGTAGTCGCGCCGGCTGATGCACAGGCTGAGCGCGAAGTTGAAGGTCCAGTAGACGGAAATCATGCCGACGATAAACATGTAGATGATGATCGACAGCAGTCCTCCGGTCGTGAACGACTGCTCGCCGCCGCCGCGGTTTATGGAGAAGGCGACGACCAGATTCACCGTGAAGCTGGAGAGCAGGATGAGCCAAGGCAGCAGCAGCCAGTTGAATTTGTCTCTCCGATACATCGTAAGGATGCTTTTCAGTCCTCGATTCATGCCGATTCCTCCTTGCCGCGGGCCGCATGGGCCGTCAGGTCGACAATCAGCTGCTGCAGCGGCAGCGGCTCCGCCTCCAGCCCGGCCTCACGCGCCCGGCCGATGCCGTTCTCGCCCGGCTCGCCGGCCAGCACCGAGGCGACAGCCGAGCCGCCGATCGTCTCGCGGCGCAGCACTCTCCGGCCCGCCGTGACGGCGTCGACCTTGGCGGCCGAGCCGCTCACCCGGTAGGCGCGGGAACGCAGCGACTCCGCATCCTCGCTCAGGAGCAGCCGGCCGCCGTCGATGACATGGATCGCCTCCAGCAGCCGGCTCACCTCGTCGATCAGATGGGTCGACAGCACGACCGTGCGCGGATGCTCGGCGTAATCCTCGATCAGGCGGTCATAGAACAGCGAGCGCGCGACGGCGTCGAGGCCGAGGTACGGCTCGTCGAACAGCGTCAGCTCCGCCCGGCTCGACAGCCCGACGACGATGCCGACCGAGGAGAGCATGCCGCGCGAGAAGCCTTTGATCTTCTTGCGGCGGGGAAGGCGGAACGACTCCACGAGCTCGCCGGCGAGCGCCTCGTCCCAGTTCGGATACAGCGCGCGGGCCGTCGCCAGCACGTCCTCGACATGGAACATATCCGGGTATCTCTGGCTTTCCTTGATGAAGCAGATCTTGCTGAGCGCCTCGCGGTTCTCGTACGGCTGCTGCCCGAAGATGCGGACCTCGCCGGACGTGGCGAACAGCTGCGCGGTCGCGATGCTCATGAGCGTCGTCTTGCCCGCGCCGTTGCGCCCGAGCAGGCCGTGGATGAGGCCGGCCTCCAGCTTCAGGCTCACGCCGTCCAGCGCCTTCTGGGCGCCGTAGCTCTTGGTCAGCCGGTCGGCCTCCAGCGCGTAGGCGGCCTGCGTCCGGTCCTTGACGGTCATCATATGCTCAGCCCCTCCCTTTCTCCTGAATGATGGCCGCCAGCCGGCCGCTGTCGATGCCGAGCTTCTCCGCCTCGCGCAGCAGCGGCACGACGTACTGCTCGTAGAACTGCTCCCTGCGTCTTTCCATCAAGCGCTCCCGCGCCCCTTCCGCCACGAACATGCCGATCCCTCTCTTCTTGTAGAGAATGCCTTGATCCACCAAAAGATTGACGCCCTTGGCCGCAGTCGCCGGATTGATGCCGTAGAACTGGGCGAAATGCGTCGTCGAAGGCGCCTGCCCTTCCTCCGGGAGCGATCCGTCTACGATGTCGTCCTCGATCTTCTCCGCGATCTGCTGAAAGATCGGCCTCCCGTCATCCTTGAGAAAGCTCAACTTGCCTCACCACCACATTGGTTAATTACTCATGTAACTAACCATATAACCTATGCGGGAGAATGTCAAGGGATGCGGGCGCAACATTCATACAAGGAAATCAAAATCAGATTAGTTTGTAATATTTGGATCTGCATGATATTTTCAATTCACATGCATAGAGGAGGTAAGAGATGACGATTTTAAAGGAAGACGCTCATTGGCATAGCATTTTAAAGGAGAGAATCGCTGATTTAGAACGTACCATTGAAAATATGGGACTAAAACGAGGAAAAATATTTTTGGAATGGATGGAAACTCAAAACAAGTACCTAAAGTGGGAAACAGGTTTTGAACCATCGAAGCTCCGAAAATATAATCGTGGAGAGATCATCTTTGTCAATTTTGGGTTTAATCCAGGATCGGAAATCGGGGGACTTCATTATGCAGTCGTAGTGGATGAAAATGAGAAATCAAATCCGGTCGTAAATGTCGTGCCTCTCGGATCTCTTGAGAATAGCCAACCTAGGAGTATCTTACATAAGCATGAAATATATATAGGAGTTTTGGAAGATCTTAATGGAAAAGAGGCTTTTGCTATTCCAAACCAATTACAACCGATTAGCAAACTACGGATCTACAAGCCAAGAAGAGCTGCTGATAAAGTGTTTAAATTGCCCGCACCATTTTTAGATTTAATCGATAATAAAATTTTGGAACTGTTTACACCCAGATATTCGTCGGCTATCAAACTAATGGAGCAGGCAACTAATACAGCAGCTGCAAGCCGAGAAAATGACTCACAATAAACTATTGCATTTATCTAAAGATATATGCTATAATGTCTGGAGCGCCTTAAACAATGCCCTTTGGACTTTGTCCACTGCGGTCCTAAAAAGATTAAACGTACTTTAAAAGAGAAGACCGTCCCCTTAGGGGACGGTCTTCTTCGTCCTAAATTCCGAAAAGTAGTTCTCATTAACTGTTAATAATTTTACCTGTTGGATAATGGAGTCATCGGGAAGTCCCTTCCTCTAGATTGTCTTCCATCACCTAAAAGATGCAGCTGCCTCCATTTCAGCACATGTGGATCAAAGGAAACTCTCATTGAACGCAATAAAACGAACCGCTCTTCGGAAAAATCCCGAGGAGCGGTTCGTTTTTACAGGGATGTCTATTCGAACGAAGCTTGGGCCAGCAGGCGCTGCAGGAGCGCGGCGCTCTCGGCGCGAGTCGCGCCGGCGAGCGGCTGGAAGCGGCCCTGGTCGTCGCCTTGGATGAGGCCGTAGCGGCTAAGCTCCGCCGCTGCTGCCTGGGCCCACGAGGCGATGCGGCCGCTGTCGGCGAAGGCGACGGCTTCCGCTTGCGGAGCGGAGGCCTGGCGCCCGGCCAGCTGCACGGCGCGCAGCGTCATGACCGCCATCTCTTGGCGGGTGATGCGCTGCTGCGGACGGAAGCTGCCGTCCTCGTAGCC
Source organism: Paenibacillus pasadenensis DSM 19293 (assembly GCF_000422485.1). Lineage (GTDB taxonomy): Bacteria > Bacillota > Bacilli > Paenibacillales > Paenibacillaceae > Paenibacillus_O > Paenibacillus_O pasadenensis. Next base: position 15,974 of record NZ_AULW01000060.1, on the reverse strand, counting down.
GCCGATCAGGCCCGCCTCGGCAGCGGCGGCGATGCCGTCCGCGTACCAGGCTCCCGCCGCGATGTCGGTGAACGATGCGGCGGAGCCGGCGGTCAGGCCGAGCGTGCGGGCCAGCAGCACCGCGAACTCGGCGCGCGTCACGGCATCGCCCGGAGCGAACGCCGAAGCGGTCTTGCCGGCGACGATGCGCTTGCCGGCCAGCTCTTGCACCGCCGCGGCGGCCCAGTGGCCGCGCATGTCGGCGAAGGCGGCGGCTGCGCCGCCCAGGGCGACATAGCTGCTGTTGCCGCGGCTGAAGAAGACGATCTGGCCGTCCTGCACGATGAACGGGACCGGCACGTAGGCCAGCTGGCCGGAGGCGTCGGAGCTGAGGCGCACGATCGCCGTCACGGCTGCAGTGTCAGCGAGGCTGAGCGAGCGCGGAACGTAGGAGCCGAAGCGGTTCGGCTCGGACGTCTTGCCGTCGACCGTCAGCGCAAGCTCGTACTCGGCAGCGCCGATTGCCGGCAGTCCCGCAGCCTTGGCGAGGTCGAGGCCTGCCTGGCCGCTGCCGATCTTGACGGTCAGCGCGGCGTCGGCGGCACCTTTGGCCAGCGACTCCAGCAGCGCGCGGGTAAGGACGTAGCTGCCCTGCGGCGAGGATACGGCTGCCTCGCGGAAGCTCGGCGCGCCCAGCAGGGCGGCGACCGTGCCGGAAGCGAGCGTCACCTCGGTCCGGTCGAAGGAACCGGCTGCGGATGCAGCGATGGTCAGCTTGCCGTCGGCTGCGGCTTGCAGCGCGGCAAGCGCCTGCTCCGCTCCGACGGTCACGGTTCCGACGGTCAGGCCCGCCTGTTCGCTCAGCTGCAGCGGGGCGGCGATCTCCCCTGGCTTGGCTGTAGGCGCAGGCGTTGTCGAAGCCGTCGGCTGCGGCGTCGCCGTGCCTGTCGGTGTTGCTGTCGGCGTTGGCGTCGGCGTTGTTGTCGATGTCGGCGTTGGCGTCGGATCGACCGGCAGCGGGCTGCCTTTCAGGTCGATGATGCGGCCCGCCGGAGCCGTGCTCTCATCGATCGTTTTCTTTTCCTTCAGATAGGTTTCCATCACTTCATAGTCCGGCAGATAGAGCGGCACGACTCGGCCTTCGTTGTAGGCCTTGGCCAGAGAGTCGTAGAAGTCGCCGCCGCGCGCGGTGAAGGCGTTGGTCGCGAGCTCGTAGGTCGCGTCCTCCTTCATGGCGATGTAGCTGCCGTCCGGCTGCAGCGTCTCGATCTTGACGACGCGCGAGCCGGCAGGCTTGAGCGAGTCGTAGTAGAAGCGCATGCCCGCCACATGCGGGAAGCGTCCATCGGAGGCCGGAAGCTTGGAAACGCCGTTTTCGAGCGCCTCGCGGATTTCCTTGCCGGTCAGCTTGACGGTGACGAGATCGTTGTTGAACGGAAGCACCGTCAGCACCTGGCCGAGCGTAATCGTGCCGGCCTCGATCGAGGCGCGGATGCCGCCGCCGTTCTGCAGCGCGAGCGTCGCGTTCGCGCCCGCTTTGCGGGCTGCGCTCAGCATGCCGTCGGCGATCAGGCGGCCGAGGTTCGTCTCCTTGGTGCGGACGTCATCGCGGACGCCGTTCAGCACGACGGTCGACTTCGCGACTTCCTCGCGTCCGAGCGCGTCGATGCCCGGCTTGTAGTCCTGCTTCAGCAGCGCCTCCGCTTCGGGATCGTTCGCCAGTACATAGGCGCTGCCGTTTTTCTCCTCGATGGAGATGAGCTTGTCGGCGTATTCGGAGATGACCCCTTCCTTGTCGAAGGCGACATCGAGGCGGCCGAGGAACTGGCCCTTCTCTCCCGTCTGCACGATCAGCGTCGGCGCTGCGAACGTGCGGTCCACGACCGCTTGCTCGAGCTTGGTGTGCGAGTGGCCGCCGACGATGACGTCGATGCCTGCCACCGCTTGCGCCAGCTCAATGTCCTCCTCGTAGCCGAGATGGGACAGGGCGATGATCTTGTCGATGCCTTGCTCCTGCAGCTGCTTGACGGCGGCTGCGGCGCTAACGGCCGGATCGGCGAACGTCACCGCTCCCGGAGACGCGATGTTGGCCGTGTCCGGCGTCGTCAGGCCGATCAGGCCGATCTGCTCGCCGCCGATTTCCTTGATCATCGTCGGATAGATCTTGCCTGCTGCCGCTTGTCCGGCTCCCGCCGCCGGGCGGACGAACGCCTGCAGCGCCGCTTCGCCAGAGAAGTCCACGTTGGACGAGACGAACGGGAACGCCGCGCCCTGCACGAAACGGGCCAGCACATCGGCGTTTTTGTCGAACTCATGGTTGCCGAACGTCATGGCGTCGTATTTCATCAGGTTCATGAACGCCAGATCGGCCATGCCTTCGTACTTGTTGAAATACAGCGTGCCGGAGAACACGTCTCCCGCATCGACGAGCAGCGGATTGACCGCGCTCGCGCGCTGCTCCTTGACCGCCGTCACGCGGCGGGCGACGGACGACGGCGCGCTCGTCGTGTCGAGGTTGGCATGCGTATCGTTCGTATGCAGCAGCGTCATGCGGAAGTCCGGCTTCGGCGCCGGCGTCAGATCGATCTGCGCGAGCACCGGATCATGGTCGGAGACGCGTCCTCGCGATTCCGGGAAGTCGGCGTTCAGGTGAACGACGTCGACCTTGGAGCCGACCAGCAGGTTGCGGCTGACGAGGATGTGGTCGAGCACCTGCGAGTTGCCGTCGTACGTGTACGTGTACTGCTGCTCGGCCGGCAGCGTGTCGATCAGGTTCGCCAGCTCGCCGCCTTTGAGGACCTTTGCCGTCTTGGTGAACTGGAAGTCGTTGAGGTCGCCGGTGACGACGACGTTCGCTTCCGGATTCGCCTGGACGATGGTCTTCACAAAGCCGTTCACGACGGCGGCGATTTTGTGGCGCTGGGTCTCGCTGGACAGGATCGGCGGCTGCGCCGCGCCGAACGGCCCCTGGTCGCCGCCCTTGGAGTTGAAATGGTTCGCGATGACAATCACCTTGCGGCCCTGGAACACGAACTGCGCGGCCAATGGCTTGCGCGAGGCTTTGAACGCGTCGTTCGCCGGGTCGACGCGGCCCGGGTTGAGCGTCAGCGAGTCGGAAGCGGCATCGTAGGCCGTCGCTTCCGTTGAGCCGCCTTTGCGGCCCTGCACGCTGTCCGCCAGCTGTACGCGCTCGGCGTTGTACAGGAAGCCGACGCGGATGTTGCCGTGCGGCGCGCCGCCGTCCATGTCGTAGACCGGAGCGACATCGACGTATGTGTACGTCGGTCCGCCCTTGGCAGCGATCGCTTCGATCAGCTTCGTCGCGTCCGCTTCGACGATGTCTCCCTCGCCTTCGCCGTTGCGGTCCTGCATCTCGATGACGGTGATGATGTCAGGCGCCTTGAGGTTATGGGCGATGGAGTCGCCGAGCTTCTCGATCTTCTCCGCCTTGACGCCCGGGTAGAAGTTCTCGATGTTGTAGCTGGCGACGAGCAGCTTGTCGCCCTCCGGCTGCAGCGTCGTCGTCTCCTGGGCAAAGGAGCTCGTCTCGATCGCAGGCAGGCTGCCCGGCGCCGGGATCAGCTTGAAGTTGCCGGCATGGTAGCCGAGCGCGCCTACGACGTCGCCGGCGAAGCGGTCGCCGGTGCCGACCTCGAAGCCCGGATTGGACGAGAGGATCAGGACGCGCTGCGGGTTGTAGTCCTTGTACGCGCCAAGCGCCAGGCCGCCGGCCGGCGTCACGAGATCGGCGCCGCCGTTGTCGATGCGCGTCGCGATCGTGTACAGGCCGCTGCTGATCCAGTACGGGCTCGTGATGACCGGAGCCGGAGCTTGGACGCGCATGCCCTCGAGCGACTCGAAGAAGTCGATCGCATCGTTCTCCGGATCAAAGACGGTCATATTGTCATCGTCGATCGTCGGCGTCGGAATGACGCGCCCTCCGGCGCCGAGCACGACCGGAGCCGGCAGCTCATGGCCGCTCTCCAGCACGGAGATGCTGGCCAGCGCGAGCTGCGTCGTCGTCAGGTTCGCCGGCAGCCCTTCGTTGTACTCGTCGATCTTGCCGCTGACTTCGACGACATCGCCGACAGCCGGCTTTTTGGACGCATCCGTGCTGTATACGAACAGTCCCTCAGAGGTGGCCGGGTCATTGTCCGGCTCCAGCGTCTGGATGTAGAAGCCCTTGTAGGACGGGGTCGCGCTCGCCAGATTGTAGCCGAGCTGCGTGACGACGCCCTTCACGCCCTGGATCGTCTGGCCGACGAACGGGGAAGCGTGGCCCTTGCCTTGAATGTCGCGGATGCCGACCTCTCCCGCCAGCTGGTAGGAGAAGGAAAGCGTCTCGGTGCGCTGCTCGCCGTCCGTGGCGAACGCCCGGATCGTCATCGCCCGGTCGACGAGGATCGACTCCTCGTAAAGGGGGCTGGATGCGGTCGGCTCGGAGCCGTCGGTCGTGTAGCGGATCGGCAGGTCGCCGGCCGGCACGCTCAGAGCCACGCGGGTTCCAGGAGCGACGATGCCGCCGGCTGGGCTCGCGAGCACGGTGAACAGCTGGTCGACCAGCATGCCGTCATGCAGCGGCACGAGCTGGTAGATGCCCTGGTACTGCTTGACGACGCCGATGACGCGGTCAAAGGCTGCATTTTCCTTGACCTTGGCCGAGCTGGAGAAGATGGCGAAGCTGGTGTCGGAGCCGGCCTGCTTGGCCGACCAGGTGCTGCCGGACTTCGCTCCGATCGTCACATTGTCGATGGAGATGAACTGCGCTTCCAGCGCCTCGCCGGCCGGAGCGGCCAGCTGCTCCGGCGTGACGGCGCGGATCGCCGGCACCGGCTGGTCGCGCTCCAGGATCTCGAGGCTCAGTCCGGCTGCAGGCTTCAGCTCCTGCAGGTTGTTGTAGTGGACCATCTCGCCCTGCACGCTGACCCGGTCGCCCGCGCGGAGCTGGTCCGGATAGTCATACAGCACGATGGCGGCGGTATTGTCTTGGAGATAGACTTCCCTGCCGTTAACGGCGGTAACGACGCCCTCCGTCCAGACGTTGCGTCCGACCGGAGCGAGGCGGGCGTCGGCGACCGACTGCTTGGCCAGCACATCATAGGCCAGGTCGCGGGAGATGCTTCCTTCTGCGCCTTCTTTGGCGGCATAGGTGTGGAAGGTGACGGACTCCGTCAGCACGATCGGGCTGGTGAAAGCGCGATACGTGGAATCGGCGGACGTCGAGTAGTAGACGGACGCGCCAGCCGTCGCCGTCGACAGCGTCACCGCCGTGCCGGCCGGCCATGCGTTCGGAGCCGGGCTGCCCGTCACGGGCTGGACCGTCACGACCGACGGCACGTCGGACGGGGAGGCGCTGTTGCGCGGAGCCGGAGATCCGACTTCAAAGTCGGTTGCGTTGTTGTCCGTATCCTGGCCGCGGTCGTGTTGGACAGATTGCCCGTCGGGCCTGCGCCTTCGAACAGATTCGCCGCCGTGCCGTAACCAACCAGATCGACGACGGCGCCAGTGGCGTTGGACAGGCGGACCTTGCCGCTAGCGGCGGCCAGGTTCAGCGTTCCGGTCGCATCCGGCGTCGGCAGCGCCGCTCCGTTCGCTCCTCCGGAATGCTTGGTCAGGAAGTAGCCTCCGGGAGGAATGGAGCCCGAAAGCGTGAGAACATTGCTGTTCGGGGTGGTCGCGGGGAAAATGCCCGTGGAACTGGCATAGTCGAGCTTCCAGTCCGCAAGGCTCACCGTCTCGCTTGTAGGATTGTACAACTCGATGAAGTCGGCGTTGGGGTGAGAAGGCAAATTCGTCAGCTCCTTGAGGATAATAGAGGATATTGCGTTTATTATAGCGGAAAATTTTAGCTTGCATAGATGAATATTCATCATGAATATCATTAGTTTTTTGTAAATGAGATGCAAATTGATTCAAAGATGAATGAAAATAGATGCAGAATGTTTTCAAATTCATATGAATTCAGGCTTCCGATGGTGAAATGTCAGGTTTTCAGCGGCCACTTCATTTTGAACTAAAATTTTGGCGAGGGCCGGGTTGTTCGCTTCGCGCAAGGGGCAACGGGATGCAAAGGCCGTCTTGTCCTTCGTTGAACCCTAGGTCCCGAACGGCAGCGGACAGCCCGTTTGAGCGCTCGCCGCCCCTCTCCGTCCGACGCCTGACAGGAGAAGGCAATGAAAAAAACCGGCAGCCCGAATGGGGGCTGCCGGTCGGCAAGGTCTGGCGCGTCGCCGCATGAGGCGCCGGCCAGGATGCTGGCTCTATGCGCCTTAAAAGGCGCTCGCTCGATGAGCGCTGGCTCGGGGCGCCGCATAAGGCGCCCGCTCGGTAGGGCGGACTCGGCGCCGGATGAGGCGCCGAGCGAGATATGGAATCGCGGAGCCTTGGCGCGGCGGGCGGACGGCTGACCGCTCCGGACCCGGCGAGGCTCGGCGTCGAATGGATAAGTTCGGGAAGCTATTCGGTTGTCGCTCCCGGCTCCGGCGCCGGGCTCAGCGGGGCTTGCCGCCGCGCGCCTCCTTTCCCGGAGGTCGCCCCGGCCTCACGAGCCGCAGGCGTCCTTCCTCGCCGCCGCATGGGCTGCGCACCGGTCCGCGCCGCCTTCGGAGCGCCTGGGCGGCGCGGCTTCGTCGCCGCCCGCTCCCCGCCGCCGCAAGCACGTGGGGGGCGAGCCGCTCCAGCTGGCCGGCAGACGCCCGGCCCAGCGGCAAGGCTCCCGGCGCGGCATCCCCCTGCCGCGCCTCCGCCGCGCCGCCCGTGCCCGGCGGCGCCATGCCTCCGGCGGCGCGGCCACGCCCGCCGCCGTGCGGCTGCGCCGGCGGCTTCGCCACGAGCTCCAGCTGCGCGCGGGAGCTCGTCCGCTCCGCCGCCGCCGTCCTCGCGCCGCCCGCTCCGCCCGGGCGGCGCCCGCCGGCTGCGGCTGCCGCGGGCATCCAGCCCTCGGCATAGCCGGAGCGCTCGGCCTCGCGCTCCGCCTGCGCGGCCGCCGCCGTCTCCATGAGCGCCGCGGCGAACGCGCGCTGCGCCATCCGCTCCTCCGCGGTCCACAGCCGCTTGCCGCGCTTCTTGTCCGCCGCGAGCCGCATCCGTTCCATCTCGCGCATCAGCAGCTCCTCGAGGCGCAGCTCCTCGAGCCGGGCCTCCGCCTCGCGGCGCTTTTCCCGCTCCTGCTCCCGGCGGCGGCGCGCCGCCTCCAGCTGCTGCTGCTCCTGCAGACGCAGCTGCTCCTCGAGCCTCTGCTGCTGCTTCTGCTGCAGGCTTTCGCGCTTCTTGCGGGAACGGGCGCTGCCCGGGTTTCTGCGGATAAGAGTGGTCATGATCGAATTCCTCCTTTGATTGGTCGAGCGGTTGATCTATGCTCAAGGTTCCGGCGGACCGCCCTCTGCGGCTCTGCCGTACGCGATTCGCGCCATGCGGCCCGGCGCCGCCATGTCCGTCCCTAACGCCCGTCATCCACCAGATGTCCGTCCGTCCTTGCCTTGCATCGCCGATTACATGTCCGTCCCTAACGTCCGTCATCCCTCGGATGCCGGCCCTTCCCTGCCTCGCATCGGCCATCGCGGACCCGTCCCTGCCGGTCGTCCTCCACCAGATGTCCGTCCCTGCCGGCCGATGCCGCGGGCGCTCCGTCCTGTCTCCGCTCTGCCTCGCCGCCTGCCTGCCGCCCTAGCTCACCGTGCGCGGCCGCTCCAGCTTGCTGAGGCCCGGCCAGCGGAACGTCGCCCACTCCGGCAGATGCTTGTCCACCTGGGCCACGACGACCGTCATGTCGTCCACGATCTCGCCCTTATACTGCCGCACGACGCGCTCGAGCAGCATGTCCGCGATCAGCTGCGGGTCGTCCGTCGCCATCTCCTGGATGATGCGCTTCATCCACAGCTCCTTGTTGACCGCATGGCCCGGGGCGTCGTAAATGCCGTCCGTCATCATGATGAGCGTGTCGCCCGGCTGCAGCTGCATGCGGATGAGGTCGACGTCGATGTCCTGCAGGATGCCGATCGGCAAGTTGTTGGCGGCCACCGGGATGACCTCGCTGCCGCGCTTGATGAAGCTCGGCGTCGAGCCGATCTTCATGAATGTCGTCTGCGCCGTGTACAGGTCGATCAGCGCCACGTCCACCGTGGCGAACATCTCGTCGGGCGAGCGCAGCATCAGCACCGAGTTGACCGACTTGATCGCGAGCTGCTCGTCCATGCCCGACTGCAGCAGCTGCTGCAGGATGCTGAGCGCCGTGCTGCTCTCCAGCCGCGCCCTTTCCCCGTTGCCCATGCCGTCGCTGATCGCGACCGCGAACTTGCCGTTGCCGAGCTCGACCGTGCTGAAGCTGTCTCCCGACAGCAGCCCGCCGCCCTTCGCCGCGCCGGCGATGCCGGTCGCGACCTCGTACTCCTTGGCCGAGCCGAAGCGCAGCAGCCGGGGCTCGCCGTTTTTCAGCGGCTCCCGCTCCGCCTTCACCGCCACATGCTCGCCCAGAATGTCGCTGAGCAGCGGCGCAATAATTTTGCGGCCCTCGTCGTGTCCCTGCGGGAAAGTATGATAAACCTCAATCTCCACATTCCCTTCCTCGAGGCTGATGATGTCGATGCCGTGGATGGACAGCCCGAGCGCCTCCAGCGCGTCGCGGATCTGCTCCTCCTGCAGATGCAGCTGCTGCCCCTCGCGCTGGATCTCCCTCGCCAGATCCTCCATGATCTGCGAGACGCCGGCCAGCTGGTCAGCGACCAGTTGACGCGATTCGAAGATTTGCCGCTTCCAGTGCAGATCGTGCTTGTAGCGCTCATGCTGCTGCTGCAGGGCGTTCATGACCGGATGCGTCTTGCTGCAATGGCTCGTCCACGTCCTCGGCATGTCTTTTTTGCCGGTATACTCCCCCTCGTCGATCGTCGTCATCATCTCGGTCATCATCTTGTAGGTGTCCATGAACTTCGAGCTCCAGCACATGTCCTTGCGGTGGCAGCTGGCGCATACTTTGGAGGAGGCGGCATTCATGAAATGCTCGAGCTCCTCCTCGGCCGGCTTTTGCGGAGCGGCCGTATTGAGCTGCCCGAAGCTGCTCGCCAGCTGGCGGAACACTTCCGAGAACTGCGTCACCCGCTGCGCCGTCACTTCCCGAACGCGTTTCGCATACTCATGCTGCGACTTCACATGCTCGCTCGTGCCCGGCACGTAGCGGGAGATCGTCTTCACGACGAGCTTCGGCGTGAGCAGGAACAGCGCGGCGGCGACGACCGATTCCCAGGTGCTCGCCATGACGTCCATCCCTCCGCCTACATATAAGGAAAGGATCGACGTGCCGAGCAGCATGCCGAACGCGACGGCCATCCTTCCGCCTTCCTTCAGCAGCCCCGCAAGCAGTCCCGAGAAAGCCAGCAGGCTCATCTGCACGACCGCGTTCAGATTGGCGAGGCTGAGGATGAGGCCGGCGACGACGCCGACCGACGCCCCGAGCGGCGCGCCTCCCGCAAAGGCGAACAGCAGCAGCATGTAGCGGGAGAGGATATGCTCGAGCGACAGCCCTTGGATGCTCCACCCGACCGCCCCCGTCATGACCGACGCCATCAGGATCATGAGGCAGATGATCTCCTCGTTCTTGAGCGAGTTGCTCTTGCGCGTCATCGTCAGCACCGGGATCGCCTGCACGAACACCAGCGTCAGGACGAACGCGAGCGCCGACTCTACGCCGACCATCATCAGGTCGTACCAGCCGAGCGTCCCGTGCACGAACGCCCCGAACAGCTTCACGACGAGCGTCGCCAGGAACACGAGGATCGGCGCCTGCGACAGCTCCGCCTTCTCGTACACCTCCAGTCCCTTCAGGAGCAGGAACAGCACCGCGATCTCCATCGCGATCGGAATCGCGCTCGGCGTCGCCGCCAGCAGGCTGCCGGCGACGAGCGACACGGCCGTCAGCTTGTACATGTCCCTGCGCAGGAAGTAGATGACCGCGAAGTACGCGGGAGCGAACGGCATCAGGTTTTCCAGGATGACCGCCCGACCGAGCAGGAAGCCGACGACAGCGAGCAGGATCGTCCAGCGCTTCGCGGCGATCAGCTGGAATACTCTCCACTGGGCCGCCCTTTCCCTCCCTCTGCGCAGCGCCTCCGCCGCGCGGCTTGTCCGAGGCTGGCCGGGGAACAAAACAACGTTGGCCTTTTCCTTCATTTCGGCACCACCATTTCCGCCTTAGTGTAGGTCTGATTATAGGGGCCGGTTTTTATGAAGTTTGTCAGAACAAGGCTTCTGCCCGAAAGTTTTTTCCGACACGCGGCGCGTCCGGGTCGAGCCGCCCGCGCCGCGCTGTCGGCTGGGGGCGCGAGCCCTTGCCCCGCAAGCGCTCCGGGTCGTTCGGAGAGCGGCCTGGCAGCCGCGGCGAAGCTCCCCTCGCGCGGATGATGCGGTGCTTCACCCCGTTTAGCTTCACTCGGGACGCGTCGAATCGCAGTGGGTTCGTGTCGGGATTGATGGGACGGAGGGGAAAAGTTTTTGGCATACGCGGGTATAAGGCGAATCGGGGGACGGCGGAGTCGAAGCCTCGGGGGCGGATGCTGTCCGCGCACGACGCCGGGCCGGGGCGGGCCAGCCGCGAGAAGCTCGAGGGCATGAGGCTTTGGGGGGCAAAAAGAAAACCCCCAAGGCGGATGCCTTGGGGGTTTTTCGCTCGAACGAGCTCGTTTGAAATCATGTTTCGTTTTCCCGAACGGGAGCTATGTAGAACATTCGTATCCTATGATAGCGCGTCGGCTGTAGGCTGTCAATGCTTATGAAAGCTGTCCGACCGCCGCTTCGGCGGCCATCTGTCCGGTCTGCTTCAAGGCGAGGATGGCTTCCGCCTCAGCCTGCTGGAGCGGATCGCGCGAGATCAGGCCGCGGACGAGCCTCCTCCGCTCCCCGAACGGCATCTCGATCGCCTGGAGCGGAATCGCCTTCATCGTCTTGCTCCAGGGGAGCTGGTAGAGGAGCAGGCTGTGGTGCAGGCCGTAGGCGACCGGGACTTCCAGATCGGAGCGGTTGTCGTCGCTGAGGCCGAACGGGATATGGCTGCCCAGCTCCTTTTCGATGACGCTTCTCAGCGTCGGCTGCTTCAGCAGCGTCTCATGGAACAAGGCCAGCACCTGCCGCTGCTGCCGGACGGTCAGCGACACGTTGACGAGCCGGCCCGCAGCGTTGCGCTTCTTGACCGGCTCGATGAGGCTCCGGCGCGACACGGTCGTCAGCTGGTTGATCATGATCGCCGTATCCTCGGCCGGCAGCGTGTCGACCGGACCGATGGCGAACTTCGGATGCTTCACCTTGCTGCTCAGGGGAAAAACGCTCAGGTTCGAGCTGTGCGCCGGCGCGTCCCACACGACGGCATAATGGGGCTCGTTCATGAGATGGCCGATGCCGATGAAGCTGACGAGCACGATATCGAATCGGTCGAGCAATGGCTTGTAGACGGTCTTGCCGCGTTCATCCGTTCCTTGGGACAGCACTTTGGCTTCGGCGTTGATGAGGCGTTCGAACTGATCGACGAGCTTGTCCTGCAGCTCGCGGTCGAGGCGGCCGAATGTCTCATGGCCGTTCAGGCATTCATGCACGTTGGGGTCTCTCCTCCGGGGACTTAATCGGGCCGCTTGCTCAAGAGCCGATTAGATCCACTATTTTTGTAAAGACGAATCTCTCTTCCCTCCTTACCCGCTTTCGTCCGCGCGACGCGAAAAAAGCCCTCCGGCAAGGCGCGCTTCGCATCGAAGCGCTTCTTGCCGGAGGGCGGGAGAGGAGAATCATCGAGCCGCGCTCAGGAGCGCGGCGGAGGCGAAGCGACGGAGGACTCCGCATAAGGCAGCAGCGGCGTCTCGACCCGGTCGCGGTACGTCGGCTGGAAATAGGCGGCGAACGTCAGCGGCACGGTCAGCTCCTGCTCGCTGCCGCAGCCGCAGGAGCTGCGGCTCAGCTCCAGCGACTCCAGCGTCGTCAGGCGGGTCAGTCCGTGCAGGCTTTGCACGTACTTCAGCACGGCGTCGTACGTTCCCTTGACGACGGCCGACACCTGCAGGCGCAGCGGCCCTGCGGCCGCCGCTCCCGCCGGCTGCGGCTCCGAGGACGGGGAGCCGCCGGCCGCCAGGCCCAGCTCGTCGGCGGACGGGGCGGCATCGCCTTCGGCCGCGGGGGCGCCTTCGCCGGGAGCGGCGGAGCGCTCGGCGGCCGGATCGGCGGACGGATCCGAGCGGAGCGGACGGGAGGCGGCCAGATCGCCGCTGAAGGCGATCGACACATGCTCCACGCCATTTTCGGCGCCGAGCTGCTCGAGATCGAGCACGAGCTGCTCTGTGTTGTCCCAGTACGGCAGCTCCGCCTGGACGCCTTCCACGGGGCGAATCTCCGCCTCCTCCCGGCGTTCCTGGAGCTTGGCGATCAGGATGTCGTTCAGCTTCTGCTGCGTGCCGAGCTCCGCCTCGAGCGAGGCGGCCTTTTCCTCCGCCGGCTTCAGCCCGTAGAGGAAGAACAGCAGCAGGCCGAGGAAGAGGATCGCGGACAGCAGCAAAATCCAGGAATTGCGTCTAGCTGCCATCGGCGGTCCCCTCCTTCGTAGGCTCGGTCGGCTTCAGGACGATCGTATAGGCCGCTGCATACGTCGGCGTCGCGTCGTTCTCGGCCCCTGTCTGCTCCTGCTTGATCGAAGTCAGCGTCGCCTGGTCCAGCCACTCGATCCGCCGGATATCGAACAGATAGCGGGAGGAATCCTTCATGCCGCCCAGCCGGACCGATACGCTCAGCTGCCCTCCGCTGCTGTAGGCGATGCTCTGCAGCTCCGCCCCCGTCGGCAAATAAAACTCGAGATCGCGCACGTAGCCGGTTGCATCCCGCCGCTGGGCCCGAATCTGCTCGGCCTGCTCGTACGGATCGGCTTCCGCTCCGCTGGCCTGCCGGTTCAGCCCGTCGAGCTGGCGCTGCAGCGCCAGCTGCTGCTGGCTCGCGTCCAGCAGCCGCTCCTGCGCGTCGGACGCCGCTTGCCGCTCGCCGACATAGCTGTAGCCGAGCAGCGCCGCGCAGGCGATCCAGGCGACCGCGAGCAGCGCCGCCGCCAGCGGCGCCAGCCGCTGCTCGCGGTCGACGCGCGGCAGCAGGTTAAGCCGGAGGATGCCAGATCCGCGGACGAGCAGCCCGGCCGGCACGACGTACGGCTCCGCGCGGCCGTCCAGGCTCTCGGCCGCAAGGCTGCCAGGCTCGGCGCCGCGGAACTCCACCTCCGGCAAAGCGGCGGCCAGCGACTGCCGCAGCGCCTCCGCCTGCTTGCCGGCACCGGTGATGACCGCCTGCCGGATGCGGGAGCGGCCTTCCTGCAAGCCGAATTCATAGAAGCTGAGCATGCGCGTGATCTCGGCGGTAAGCTCCCCGATGCGCAGGCCGCCCAGCTCCTGGTCCACGCCGTCCGCCTCGATCGAGCGCACGAATACCGGGTTGCCTTCGTGGAACATCGCGATTTCCGCCGCGGCTCCGCTTAGATGGACATGCATCCGCTCGCAGGGAGGCTCGTCGCCGAAGCCCGCCGCTCCTTGCAGCGCCGTCGCCACGATGCCCGTGCCGACGACGCGGATGCGCGCCTCCCGCAGCATCGCGACCAGCGGCTCGATCCAGCTGCGGGGCGCCGCGTAGACGAGCGCCTGCGCGCTTTCCTCGCCTTGCTCGAGCAGGACATAGTCATAGACCGGATGCTCGAACGGCAGATGCATGACCGTCTCGACTTCCAGATGGATCAGCTGGCGCAGCTCGCGGTCGCTCGCCGCCGGCAGCGCCATCCTGCGTACGATGACCTGGGAGGTCGGCACCGCCAGCACGGCGACCGCGCCTTGCAGCTTGCGCTCCCGCGCCCACTCCCGGATCGAGAGCCGCAGGCTTTCTTCGTTGACGATGGCGTCCTGCGCGATCAGTCCCGGAGGGAACGGAAAAAATCCGGCCTGCTCCGGATCCAGTCCCTTCTTGCCGAGCGGAGCGTAACGGATTCCGGCGGCGTCGATCGCGATGCCGATCCGCTTTCTGCCTAGTGCGGGCATCCTTATCACATCCTGCCTACTTGAATAATTGAAGGTAGCTGCCGATCAGCGCATCCCCGTACCCGTACGCGATCAGCGCGCCGAGCATGAGGAAAGGGCCGAACGGCATCGGCTGGCGCAGCTTGCTCCGCCGCCGCAGCAGCAGGACGAGTCCTGCCGCCGTTCCGGCGAAGCTGCCGAGGAGCAGCGTCAGAAGCGCGCCTTTCCAGCCGAGCGCGAGTCCGATCAGCGCCAGCAGCTTGACGTCGCCCATCCCCATGCCTCCCCGGCTCAGCAGCGCGACTAGCAGCAGCACGCCGCCTCCGGCGATCGCCCCGAGCGCGTACTCCGCATAGGAGCGTCCGTCCGGCTCGAGCAGGCGCAGGAGCAGCAGCGGCGGCAAGAACGCCAGCAGCACCGCGTTCGGAATCCGCATGTAGCGGATGTCCGACACAGTCACGATGACGGCCAGGCTGGCGAGCAGCAGGCCGATCAGGCCCTGCGCCGTCAGGCCAAACCGCAGGTACGCCCAGACGAACAGCAGCGCGGCGGCCAGCTCGCCTGCCGGGTACAGCGGCGAGACTGGCGCCGCGCAGCTGCGGCAGCGCCCCCGGCTGAGCGCGTAGCTCAGCACGGGGACGAGCTCGCGCGCCGCGAGCCGATGCCCGCAGTGCGGGCAGGCGGACGGCGGTCGCACGACCGATTGGCCGAGCGGCACGCGCAGCGCCACGACATTGAAGAACGAGCCGCAGGCGAGTCCGAGCGCGAACAGGTAGAGGGAGATGAGGAGGGTCATGGGTTAGGGGGAAGTCGGTGCCGTTGTGCTTACTTCGCCTTCGCCTTTAAGTACATCACTGCCCTTGTAAAATTTTGTTGCTGCGCTAGCTCCACTTCCTGTCACTATTGAAACGTACAGCAACTGTCCATCTGACTGGAATTTCACAAGTCCACCATTGATTTTGTCTTTCGTGCTTGGAAGCGCGATATTTTTATCTAAATAACCTTTATCTTGGAGATCATCATCTGTAGCTGCGGTTGTCACAACCGGTACCTCAGCGTCTTTAAAGTCGCCATTCTTTTCGTTCGTTACGTACAAACGGGCAGCATCATAAATTTGTCTTGCCGTTTGGAAATCAGACTTCGCCCGGTTCTTTTCCAGTATATTTCCGATCAACGGAATCGCAATCGCCGCAATAATCCCCAGAATGACGATAACGGCCAGAAGCTCGATCAGAGTGAAGCCTTTCTCGTCCTTCTTCAACTTCTTCAAAATCGCTGTCATGTTTATTCCTCCTAATTAAATGATGACTTGAACCTCAGGGCATCCAGGGTTCACTGCATGCCCTGCAATAGAGATCGGGCTCGTACCTGTAACCCGATTTTTCCGGGTTACAGCCTCTTTCCCGTGACTTCGGGCACCTATACCCGATTTTCTCGGGTTGCAGCCTCTATTCCGTCACTTCGAGCACCTGTAACCCGATTTTTTCGGGTTACAGCCTCTTTTCCGCGACTTCGAGCACCTGTAACCCGATTTTTTCGGGTTGCAGCTCTGGCAACGCATCCCCAACTACCGAGTTACTCGGTTTTTCCGCGCAACTGCCACTCCGACGCGCCTCCTACCACCGAGTTACTCGATTTTTCCGCGCAACCGCCACTCCGACGCGCTTCCCACTACCCGAGTTACTCGGTTTTTCCGCGCAACTGCCACTCCGACGAGTTAAGTCCATATAATTGTGTAAAATGCTCCTGACCATAAAAAGAAAAGCCATGGTAGGACTCTCGGTTAGAATGGAAGTTGTCGAGACCAACATTCCAAGGAGAGTGCCTACACATGACTCAATACCAGATTACCGTAGATCAGGACATTTTGCACCAGCTGTTTATCGGAACCGATCGGGACGCGGGAGTGGCCCGCTTGTTGGAGACGGTGCTGAATCAGGTGCTGACAGCCCAGGCGACAGATCAGCTGGCGGCGCAGACGTA
>NZ_AULW01000059.1 GCF_000422485.1 Paenibacillus pasadenensis DSM 19293 | reverse complement strand
CAGCCGGTCAGCACGGCATTTCGTTCGATCCAGTTTTCAGGGCGCAAGCCTACGCCTTGAGCAAGCAGGACGTTTGGTGGCGATGGCGGAAGGGAACCACGCGTACCCATCCCGAACACGACCGTTAAGCCTTCCAGCGCCGATGGTACTTGGACCGCAGGGTCCTGGGAGAGTAGGACGTCGCCAAGCACTTGCAACCACGAGCCGCCGCATCCGAAGATGCGGCGGCTTTTTGCATGGATCGAGCTTCATTCGATCTTCTTCAGGTTATAAAAAAGAAGACCAGGCATCGGCCTGATCTAACGATGATAGTAAGAGAAGAACGGCTCCTCGAAGGGGAGCTTGATGACGCCGTCCCTGTTCTCCTTATGGAGGCGGACGATGGCATAGACGAGCGGAGCCAGCAGCCATAGATGAAGCAGCAGATAAGCGGAGAGCAGCCATGGAGACAGCCACGGGTAGAAAGCTCCGATGGCGCAGGCTCCGATCCAAAGCTTGTGGAGCTGAAGCCGCTGGAAGACGGACAGTTCCATAGGCAGCACCGGCATATAGCCGGGAAAGGGAAGCTTCCATCTCCATTGCCAGCGGCGGGAAGTGGACTCCAGCGAATGCCTGCGCAGGAGAGCCATGCGGATAATGGCCGCATGCAAGGCGGGAATCAACATAAAGCCCGTCATCAGGCCGAGCAGCGACGGCCAAGGATCGGCGATAAGAAGCGCGAGCGCAAGGGTCGCGCCGGAGATGTAGTAGAACCGCTGAAAGCCTTGCTCGAAGGCTAGCTTGCGGACAAGCTTATATTGATAGATGGTCGCTTCCTTCTGCTCGGATAGAGGCTGGAACATGGAATCCTCCTTGGAATGAAGCCCGTCTGCTCGGAACGGCGCCAGCCGTGGACCGGATGCGCCA
Organism: Paenibacillus pasadenensis DSM 19293; assembly: GCF_000422485.1. GTDB lineage: Bacteria > Bacillota > Bacilli > Paenibacillales > Paenibacillaceae > Paenibacillus_O > Paenibacillus_O pasadenensis. The sequence continues at coordinate 55,854 of NZ_AULW01000059.1, read as the reverse complement.
ATCACCCTTGGCGAGGAGCGGCATATCTTATAGAAGCGCGGATGGGCCGATGTCATCTTCTTGCTTATTATAGCGAAGCGCAGGTATGAATTGCTAGAATGAAGGACATAATGCTACTATCATTGCAAGGAAAGAAAGGCGGATGGGTGATGCATGAGGAAGCCATGTGCAACTGCATCGTATGCGGCGAGCTGAAACCCCATGACCAAGGATTGCGAATCGTGACTGAATTCATATGCGGGAGCTGCGAGAGGGAAATGGTGCAAACCGATGTGCTGGATGAGAAATATCCTTTCTACGTTCATCAGATGAGACAGATCTGGATCCATAAAAATGCTTGAGCTTCCGCCATGAATGGCGGGAGCTTTTTTTTGGACGGGCGGACCGCTACAATGGAGGAAAAGATCCGTTGAGCGGGAAAGGAAGCCGTTTCATTGAAGAGAATGATGCCGATCGTAGACATGCTGCAGCGGCACGCCGCTGCCCGGCCCTTGTCTTTTCATGTCCCTGGCCACAAAGGAATCGCGAGATCGCTGGCGGCATCGGAACGCTGGAACGACGAGAGCGACGACGGAGCGCCATCGTTCCTAGCCGCCCTAGGCGGACTGCTGCCTATGGATGTGACGGAGCTGAGCGATACGGACGACCTGCATGATCCGTCCGGAGCCATCGAGCAGGGGCAGCAGCTTGCTGCCCGCCGCTTCGGAGCCGAGGAGACGGCGTTCCTCGTCGGAGGAAGCACGGCCGGCAATCTCGCTCTTCTGCTCGGCTGCACGGGGCCAGGGGACATCGTGCTGGTCCAGCGCAATGTCCATAAATCTGTCTTGAACGGCATCCGGCTGAGCGGCGCGGAAGCCGTCTTTCTGGAGCCGCGCATCGAGACGGCAAGCGGCCTGACGGAGCTGCCCGAGCTGGCAGCGGTCGAACAAGCGCTTCGCAGCTGGCCTCAGGCCAAGGCGCTTTTTCTCAGCACCCCGAGCTATTACGGCTGGTCGCGCGACCTGCATCCTTATGCGGAGCTCGTCCATCGGACCGGATGCTTGCTGCTCGTAGACGAGGCCCATGGCGCGCATTATGGCCTTCACCCGAGCTTGCCGTCAGGAGCGCTGCAGGCCGGAGCGGATGCCGTCGTCCAGTCGACGCACAAGACGCTTCACGCGATGACGATGGGGGCGATGCTGCACATGCAGGGAGAGAGGCTGGATCGACGGAAGGTGAAGGCGATGCTCGCCGCGCTGCAGAGCTCCTCTCCATCGTACCCGATTATGGCTTCGCTCGATCTCGCGCGCGGACTGCTCGATGAGCACGGGGAAGAGTGGTTCGCTCCCGGCCTGGAGGCTGCGGCGGCGATCCGCAGCGGCATTCGCCGAAGCGCGCGATGGGGGCTTGCGGAGGATCTTCTTGAGGACGGGGAGATTCGCACGGACCCGCTGCGACTGGTCGTTCATGACCGGCTGGGCGGAATCCAAGGCTTCGAGCTGCTGCGGCAGCTGGAGGAACGGGGCATCTGGGCGGAGATGGCCGACGAGTCCTATGTCGTGCTGCTCGTCGGCGCGCGTACCGGCATCGAGGAAGCGGAGCGGCTCCTGGCCGCTCTTGCGGAGCTGGAAGCGCTCGTAGACGAGGGATTGTCCGCGGTGGAAAGAGCCTTCGGCCGCGCAGAGGCGCGGGATGACGAATCGGATACGGATAGCGAACAGGCGCATGGCGCAGAAGCTGCCTCCGGAGATGATGCCGAGGCCGGCTCGAACGAGGCTGCCTTTCTTTTCTCCAAGCCGACCAGGCTGGAACGCTTCCCGCCGGAGGAAAGGGAAACCGAGCTGGTGCCGCTGCTGGAGGCAGCTGGCCGCATCAGCGCCGAGACGATCATTCCCTACCCGCCGGGAATACCGCTCGTGCTGGAGGGAGAGCCGCTTACGGATCGGGCAATCGCAAGCATGCAGCGGCTGAAAGAAGCGAGGTTTCAGGGTAAAAATGCGTCTGAACGAGGCTGGATCCGGGTAAGGCGACAATAAGCCTTTCGGCGGAGCCGCGCGGTTTCGCGCCCGATCTATGGTATGATAAAGGGAAACCAGATGCAGGGAGCATGAACGTGTCTAAAGGAATCTTCATTACAATAGAAGGCGGAGAAGGAGCGGGCAAGACGACGCTGATCCGCTCTCTCGCGGCGGAGCTGGAAGCAAGAGGACAGTCCGTGCTGACGACCCGCGAGCCCGGTGGAATTCCGATCGCCGAGAAGATCCGCGCGGTCATCCTCGACAAGTCCCATACGAGCATGGATGCCCGGACGGAAGCGCTGCTGTATGCGGCTGCCCGCAGGCAGCATCTCGTCGAAAAGGTCGTGCCCGCGCTCGAAGCGGGGCAATGGGTCATCTGCGACCGCTTCATCGACAGCAGCCTCGCGTACCAGGGCTACGCCCGAGGACTCGGCATCGAGGAAGTGCGCGGCATCAACCGCTATGCGATCGGCGAATGGATGCCCGACGTGACGCTGTGGCTCGACGTGCCGCCCGAGCTCGGGCTGGCGCGGATCGCCGCTTCGAGCGAGCGGGAGGTCAACCGGCTCGATCTGGAGGCGGAGTCGTTCCATCGCCGCGTCAGAGAAGGATATCGGCTGCTGCACGAGCAAGAGCCCCGGCGGATGTTCCGGCTGGACGCCTCGGCGGCGCCCGATGCCATTCGGGAAGAAGCGATGAGGGTCCTTTGGCCCCGGCAGCAGGATTCCATCTGAAGCATGTCGAATTTTAACGGAAACGTTACAGGAGGGATGAGGATGAAGCTCGTCATCGCCGTTGTACAGGACAAAGACAGCAACCGCCTTTCCAACGCCTTGGTAAGCGCAGGCTTCCGGGCGACCAAGCTCGCCAGCACAGGGGGCTTCCTCAAGGCCGGCAACACGACGTTCATGATCGGAATCGAGGATGAACGGGTGCACGAGGTGCTTCATTGCATCCGCTCCAACTGCAAGGTGCGCGATCAGCTCGTCACTCCGGTGTCGCCGATGGGCGGCACGACGGATTCGTATATTCCTTTTCCCGTCGAGGTCCAGGTGGGAGGCGCGGCGGTGTTCGTGCTTCCGGTCGAGCGCTTCGAACATTTCTGACAGGAGAGGGTTGGCATGAAAATCGATCCAGGGTACCGTCCTCTCGGCCAGGACCGCGTCTCGGGCAGCGGAGCCGGGCGCGCGGTGCAGCCGAAATCGTTCGCCGACGTCATGCACCAGCAGAACGGCAGCCGGACGCGGGAGGAGCTGCAGCAGAAGCTGCAGGACATCCAGGCGCAGGGAGACCGGCTCGCCCGCTCCATGACGGTGCGCGAGCTGCAGACGTACAAGGCGATGGTCAAGCAGTTCCTCGAGCTGACGGTGCGCCGCGGCGTCGGCATCAAGGACGTGCGCAGCATGGACCGCAGAGGCCGAATCAAGCGGCATAAGCTGCTCGACGAGGTCGACGAGAGCCTCCTCGCGATGGCGGAGGAGCTGCTGCAGACGGAGCAGGGGCGGATGCAGCTGCTGCAGAGCGTGGGCGATATCCGCGGCTTGCTCATCAACCTGCTTTTTTAAATAGAAAGGATTCGATCCGTGAAACTTTCCGATATCCCCGGCCAGGGCAAGGCCAAGCAGATTCTTCAGCATGCGCTGCGCACCGGCAAGGTGTCCCATGCCTATTTGTTCGCCGGGCCGAACGGCACCGGAAAGCTGCAGACGGCGCTTGCGTTCGCGCAGGCGCTTTTTTGCACTTCCCGCGGAGATGACGCCTGCGGAGAGTGCCTCGAATGCCGCAAGTTCGAGCACGGGAACCAGCCGGATCTGCATCGCATCGCGCCGGACGGCCAGTCGGTCAAGCTCGGCCAGATCCAGGAGCTGCAGCGGGAGATGGCCTATCGGACGGCCGATGCAGGCAGCCGCAAGGTATACCTCATCGAAAAGGCCGATGCCATGACGCCGCAGGCCGCCAACAGCCTGCTGAAGTTTTTGGAAGAGCCGGTCTCGCCGACGGTGGCGATCCTGCTGGCGACGCATCCCGGATCGGTGCTCCCGACGATCGCTTCCCGCAGCCAGCCCGTGCCTTTCCTTCCTTACTCCACGGAGGAGATGCTGGAGCAGCTCGTCGCCGAAGGAGAGCCTCCGCTGCTCGCGCGGGCGGCCGTCCATCTGGCCTCCGGCAAGGATGCCTCAAGGGCTTTGACGGCGCAAGTTGGGTTTGCAGAAATCCGAAATGTAGTGATACAATTAGGCAAGGAGAGCTTGTCTCGATTCACTGCGGCTCTGGTCACCGTCCAGCAGCGCCTGTCCAAGACGGACCTGGGTGCCGATCCGCAGCTGCTTTTGTCCTTATTGGTGTTATGGTACAGAGACATGATTCATTTTCAGGCCGGAAGGTCTGACAAGATGGTTTTCATAGATCAGGTGGATTGGATAAGCGCCCATGCCTTTACGAAGCCGGCGGCTTACTGGGTTTCGTGCATGGAGCATACGATGGGGGCAGCGGGGATGATCAAGGCGAACGTCGCTCCCCAGCTTGCCCTCGAGCAATTAATGGTACGTCTACAGGAGGGTTAATCCTTGTATAATGTCGTCGGTGTCCGCTTCAAAAAAGCGGGCAAGATCTATTACTTTGATCCCGTCGATCACCCCGTAGGCACGGACCATCATGTCATCGTGGAAACGGCCCGGGGTGTGGAATACGGCAAAGTCGTAGTCGGACAGAAACAAGTAGACGAATCAGACGTAGTTCTCCCGCTTAAAAAAGTCATTCGCATCGCCAGCGAGCAGGACGCCAAAGTCGTGGAAGAGAACCGTGGCGCCGCCCAGAACGCCTTCGCGACTTGCTTGGACAAGATCCGCGCGCACGGCCTCAAGATGAAGCTGGTCGATGTCGAATTTACGTTCGATCGCAACAAGATCATTTTTTACTTCACGGCCGAAGGCCGGATCGATTTCCGCGAGCTGGTCAAGGATCTGGCCAGCGTATTCCGGACCCGGATCGAGCTGAGGCAGATCGGAGTCCGCGACGAAGCCAAGATGCTGGGCGGCATCGGACCTTGCGGACGCGTGCTCTGCTGCTCGTCCTGGCTCGGCGACTTCGATCCGGTGTCCATCAAGATGGCCAAGGATCAGAGTCTCTCGCTCAATCCGACCAAGATTTCCGGATTATGCGGCAGGCTGATGTGCTGCTTGAAATTTGAGCATGATAACTACGAGAGCATCCGGGAAGAAATGCCTTCCGTCGGCAAGACGGTCGTCACCTCGCATGGAGAGGGACGCGTCACCGGCATCAATGCCTCGTCCAAGAAGGTGTTCGTCCAGCTCTTCGATCAAGGCGGACGGCCGAAGGAAATGCCGATCGACGAGGTTGTAGTCAAGTAAGGCCGGCGCCAGCCGGGCTTGAATGATTTGCAGCAAAGCTCTGGGGTGTGAGTTCTTGGACAAAAAAGATCTTTTCCTGCATTTGGAGGAGCTTGAAGCGACGGTTGGCGCCTTCCATCGAGAGCTGGGAGAGCTGAAGCTCAGCGTCAAGCAGCTGCTCGAAGCGAACCAGCAGCTGACGATCGAGAACCGCCAGCTGCGCAAGGTGCTCAAAAAAGAAACGAATCCGCACGGAGAACGGCGCAAGGCCGATCCGGCCGGAGCGGCGCAAGCCGTTACTGCGGCGGCGGCCGTCCTGACGGACGAAGCGGATAGGGAGGATGCGCCTGCAGTCGGAGAAGGGCATGACAATCTGGCCCGCCTTTATTACGAAGGATTCCACATCTGCAACGTGAACTACGGTCATCTCCGCACCGAGGGAGACTGCCTGTTCTGCCTCTCCTTCCTGAACAAATAACCCTTCCAGGACCCGCTTGCGGGTCCTGTTTGTCGTCATGGACCATTTATGATTTTATCCTGGAAGGAGAAGCTATGCATCATGGAGCTTGATTTGCTGCCCAGCGAAAGGCTGGATGATCTATTGACCCATCGGCTCCGCATCATCCAAAGCCGGGAGGTGTTCAGCTTCTCGATGGATGCGGTGCTGCTGGCCCGCTTCGCCGGCGTGCCGAAGCGCGGCCGAATCGTCGATCTGTGCACCGGCAACGGCGTCGTGCCGCTGCTGCTCTCGACCCGCTGCGAAGCCGGCATCGACGCGGTGGAGATCCAGCCGCGCCTGGCGGACATGGCCCGGCGAAGCGTCGCCCTCAACGGGCTCGAGGAGCGGATCCGGATCGTCGAAGGCGATCTGCGGCTGCTCGCCAAGCAGCTCGGCTACGGCAGCTATGACGCGGTGACGGTGAACCCGCCTTATCTGCCTCCAGCGAGCGGCGACCGCAATGAAAATCCGCATGTGGCGGCGGCCCGCCATGAGATGAACGGCACGCTCGAAGAGATCGTCGAGCAATGCGCGCGCCTGCTCCGCACCGGGGGGCGAGTCTCCATGGTCCATCGTCCGGGTCGCCTGATCGAGATCGTCTCGGCCATGACCCGTCACAAGCTGGAGCCGAAACGGATCCGTTTCGTCCATCCCCATGCCGGTTCGGAGGCCAACATGGTGCTGATCGAGGCTGTCCGCGGCGGACGCCCGTCCGTGCGCCTGCTTCCGCCGTTGATCGTGTATCAGGACGACGGGCAGTACAGCGACGAGATCATGGACATTTATTTTCATCAAGGAAGGGGGAAGCCGGATGCAGCTGCAGAAGAGCTTCGAACCGACGGATAAAGGAACGCTGTACCTGGTGGCGACGCCGATCGGCAATCTGGAGGACATGACGATGCGGGCGATCCGCATCCTGAAGGAAGCCGCGCTGATCGCGGCGGAGGATACGAGGCAGACGCGCAAGCTGCTCAGCCGCTTCGAGATCGACAACCGCATGGTCAGCTATCACGAGCACAACAAGGCGAGCAGCGGACCGGAGCTGCTGCGGCTGCTCGAGGAAGGGAGCTCGATTGCCCTTGTGAGCGATGCCGGCATGCCGGCGATTTCCGATCCGGGAGCGGATCTCGCGCGCGAGGCGGCCGCTCGGGGCATCCCGGTCGTGCCGGTGCCTGGAGCGAACGCCGCTTTGTCGGCGCTGATCATGTCGGGGCTGTCGACGGAGCGCTTCACCTTTGCGGGATTCCCGCCGCGGGACAAGAAGTCGCTGGAGAAATGGCTGGAGCCGCTGAAGGCGCTGCCGGGAACGCTGCTGCTGTACGAGTCGCCGCATCGCATCCGCAAGACGCTGCCTGCGCTGCTCGAGCGGCTCGGCGACCGGGAGGCGGCGATGATCCGCGAGCTGACCAAGCGCCATGAGGAAGCGGCGCGGGGAAGGCTGTCCGAGCTGATCGCCCATCTGGAGGAGCAGGAGCCGCTGGGCGAATACTGCCTCGTCATCGCCGAGGGGGAGGCGGAGAAAGTCGAGGCCGGCACGGAATGGTGGCATGCGCTGGAGCTCGAGCAGCATGTCGAGCATTATGAGCGTCTTGGCCAGGACCGCAAGGAGGCGATCAAGCAGGCGGCCGCCGACCGGGGCCTCTCCAAGCGCGACGTCTATAATGAAGTCATGCGTAAATAAAAAAAGACCTTCCTGAGCCGCGAGCGGTTCAGGAAGGCAAGTAAGGAGTATAAAAAGGTTAGAAATACCTTGGGTTAAGTTGCTAAAACCTAGTATACCTGATTTATTCTATTTTGTCACAGGGGAAGGCATTTCGGAAAGGCAAGAATTGCAGACGATCTTTCCTTTGAAGTAAGCGACGTTCTCCGCGTTTCCGCAGAAGATGCAGGCAGGCTCGTATTTCTTGAGCATGATGCGCTCTCCGTCCACGTAGATCTCCAGGGCGTCCTTCTCCCCGATTCCGAGGGTGCGGCGCAGTTCGATCGGGATGACGACGCGTCCGAGCTCATCGACTTTACGTACAATTCCGGTAGACTTCATCATAGGGCAACTTAACCCCTTTCGTAGGTTCATGTATCGTCATGTTTCGACAAAAAGCTACTTTTTATGATCCCTATCATACCAACCATTCCCAAAACAGTCAACCTGCCTTTTTGGCCGCGATTCGCGAAGAAATAAGGCATTGCAGGCGGTACAAGGGGTTCCAACTTAGGCTATCTTACTATAGACAAGTTTCAATTGGAAATATATTTGCGACATCATTCGACAAAAACCTGGGGTTTTTGTCGAAACTATGAACAGAAAGCAAGGTGGGGCAATGGCGAGGCTGGAAGAAGAAAAGGTGTTCAAGGATCCTGTCCATAAGTATATCTACGTGCAAGATCAGCTGATCTGGGATCTGATCGATACGCCGGAATTTCAGCGGCTGCGGAGGATCCGCCAGCTCGGCACGACCTACCTGACCTTTCACGGGGCGGAGCATAGCCGCTTCAGCCATTCGCTGGGCGTATATGAGATTACCCGCCGGATCATCTCGCAATTCGAGCGGAGCGAGTACCCGGATTGGCCGAGGGAAGAGAAGCTGCTCTGTCTGTGCGCGGCCCTGCTTCACGATCTGGGGCATGGACCGTTCTCCCACTCGATCGAGGAAGTGATGGAGTTCGACCATGAGGAATGGAGCTGCCATATAATAGAGGGAAAGACGGAAGTGAACCGGCTCCTGCGCACGGTGGAGGCCGATTTTCCGAGCAAGGTGGCCTCGGTCATCCGCAAGAACTACGAGAAGCCGATCGTCGTCAATCTCGTCTCGAGCCAGATGGACGCGGACCGGATGGATTACCTGCTCCGGGACGCCTATTTTACCGGAGCCAACTACGGCACGTTCGATCTGGACCGGATCCTGCGCGTGCTGAGGCCCCATCAGGGGCGGATCGTCGTCAAGGGGAGCGGGATGCACGCGGTGGAGGATTATCTCATGAGCCGGTATCAGATGTACTGGCAGGTGTACTTCCATCCGGTGACCCGCAGCTCGGAGATCATCCTCCGGAAAATCTTGCTTCGCGCCCAGGAGCTGTGCCGCTCGGGCTATCCGTTCGGGTGGATTCCGGATCCGATCGTCAAGCTGTTCCAAGGCCAGCTCGATGTTCCTTCCTACCTGAAGCTCGACGAGGCGCTCGTGCAGACGGCGTTCGTGGCATGGACGGAAGAGGAGGACAAGCTGCTGTCGCAGCTGTGCTCGCGGTTCCTTCATCGCAAATTGTACAAGTATATAACCTTCGAGAAAGAGCATGAATCAGAAGCGCAGCTGTGCTTCGAGGAAATGGCGGCGGCGGGAATGGATCCGGGCTATGAGCTTGAAATTGATTTCCCGTACGATCTTCCTTATCATGTGTATCGATCCGCGACCGAGGGCCTGACCGATGGAGGAAGGGGCAAGCCACCCATCCTGCTGCTCGAGCCGAGCGGAGCCGTAACGGAAATCTCGCTGCGCTCCGATGTCGTTCCCTCGATCACGGGCATGCACCGAGGCCATTACCGCCTGTATTATGATGAAGAAGCCGCCGGACGGATCCGGCATAAGCTGAAGCCGCGTACGGCGGCCCGTCTGGGCTTGGAGCAGAGCGGCGAAGCATGAAAGGAGTCGAACCATGAAAGGAATCATCGACACGCACACCCATATGGACTCACCGAAATTCGACAACGACCGCGCCGAAGCGATTCAGCGCGCGCGGGAAGCCGGCGTGGAGCTGCTGTTCAATGTCGGCTTCAACCGGGAAACGATCCCGACGACGCTGGAGCTTGCCGAATCTTATCCCTTCGTCTACGCCATCGTCGGCTGGCATCCGACCGACACGGCCGATCTGCGCGAGGGCGATCTGGCCTGGATCGAGTCGCTGATGAGCAATCCGAAGGTCGCCGCGCTCGGAGAAATCGGGCTCGATTATTACTGGGACACCTCGCCGAAGGAGGTCCAGCAGCAGGCGTTCCGCGACCAGATCGCGATCGCCAAGCGATGCCGCAAGCCGATCGTCATCCATAACCGCGACGCCCATGAGGATGTCGTCCGCATCCTCCGCGAGGAGAAAGCGGAGGAGGTCGGAGGCATCATGCACTGCTTCTCCGGCAGCTGGGAAACGGCGAAGCAGTGCCTCGACATGAACTTCTACATCTCCTTCGGCGGACCGGTCACGTTCAAAAATGCAAGGGTTCCCAAAGAGGTGCTCGCGCAAGTGCCGATGGACCGATTGCTGCTCGAAACGGACTCTCCTTACCTCGCTCCGCACCCCCATCGCGGCAAGCGGAACGAAACCTCTTTCGTCACGCTCGTGGCCGAAACGGCTGCGGAAATAAAAGGTAAATCTGTAGAAGAAATCGTTTCCATCACATCGGCAAATGCAAGAAAATGTTTCCAAATTTCTTAAAATGGCGTGATATCGGATGAAAAAAGACTTGTGGAGGAGAAAGATTGACCTTTCCTTGAATAAAACGTCCGTCATCGCCCGAAAACCCTCGATTTTGAATCTCAGAGGATTTTATCGTGTCTTTACAATCGCTTGAAGGAAACGGTATGATTCAACACAGAGCTTTGAGTGATGCAGGATTTTCATCATTCGCTTAATCTCCCCGAACGGGGGGAGCGGGGGAACCATCGCAGCAGAAGGGGACGCAAGCCGTACATACCGAAGGGATGACGCTTGACCGCCAGACAAGCTGTACTTTTCCAGGGGTAAATTCGCCGGGACCACGAGCAGGGTCCTTGAGCCGATAGGGCAGCTCTCTTGCCCGAACCCGTCAGCTAACCTCGTAAGCGCATATAAGAGAGATCAACCTCGTGCTCCACTTCCACCTGATCGTGACCACCCGGGAAGCCACGAAACAGATCCTCTGTCGACGGCTTCTTTTTGTTTGAATAATGAATTATACGTCGACATAGGGTTAACGGTGGAGGTGAGGCGAGGCTGCCAGCGGCGTGCTGCTCGGCACGTACAAAACCTAATAGTCGCGTCTTGAATTATCATGCGTAACACGAGGCGGCGGGGCTATGTAAGGAGGACCGAAGAAGTGGGCGCTATCCCTTTAAAGGAAACCCATGTACAACGATCATCCAGCAAGTCTTTCCAATGGCGATGGAAGCATGACAACCTGCGTTTGATTATCCTTAGCATAACGATCTCACTCGCAATGACTTTCATGTTTTTGGTGTTGCTGAAAGGGACGTCGGAAAAAAGCGTCTCTCTGGTGCTGAACGGGCAGGAGAAAATCGTAAGCACGAGCCATTCCTCGCTCCAGCAGCTGCTGGAGGAGCAGGCGATCGCGGTCGGACCGCATGACGAGCTGTCGATTCCGCTCGGCGCCGCGCTTCAGGAGGGCGACCGCATCGTGATCGACCAGGCGGTGCCGGTGACGATTCTTGCCGACGGCAAGGCCCTGCAGGTGAAGACCACCAAAAAGACCGTGGAAGCGGCGATCGGAGAATCCAATATTGCCGTACGGGAGCAGGATAAAGTATTCCCGAGCTCCGAAAGCAAGCTGAAAGCCAACATGACGATCCGCGTCATGAGAATCGACAAGCATCAGATTACGACCAAGCACGACATCCCGTTCACCGTCGTCCGCAAGCAGGACGCTACCCTGGAAAAGGGGCAGCTCAAGATGGTGAAGGCCGGCCAGAACGGCCAACTCGTCAAAACCTTCGAAAAGGTGTACCAGGACGGCAAACTGGTCACGAAGACTCTGCTCGCCAAATCCATGGAGAAACAAGCCGTCAGCAAGGTCGTGGCGGTGGGAACCAAGGAAAAGCCCAAACCGAAGCCAGCGGTCCTGACCGCGGCATCCTCATCTCCAGCCCTAGCTCAGACCAAATCCGGTCTCGATCTCAAAGCCAAGAAAGTTCTCACCAACGTTACCCTGACCGCGTATACCGCCGGATTCGCCTCCACGGGCAAATCCAAAGGCGACCCCGGTTACGGCGTCACCGCCTCCGGAGCGAAAGTGTCCGAAGGGCGCACCATTGCAGTCGACCCGGACGTCATCCCGCTGGGATGGTGGGTGTATATAGAAGGCATCGGCTTCCGCCGCGCCGAAGATACGGGCGGAGCGATCAACGGCAAGAAAATCGACGTGTTCTACGAAAGTGAATCCTACGTGAAAAAATTCGGCAAGAAGCGAGGCTATACGGTCTATGTCCTTGGACCGACCAAGCCGAAGCTGAGCTGATCTTTTGCGAGCGGGCCCGCTGTTTTTCAGCGGCCCGTTTTGGGCGTTTATAAGGAAATAGCGGGGAGTAAGGGACGGCGAAAGGGTCAAAGCTAGTTGTGATCTTTTACCCTGTCGCAAGCAAGCGGAACCAAAGGAGACAAGCCAGTGATCAAGGAAATCATCGTGGTCGAGGGCAAGGACGACACGACGGCGGTCAAGCGGGCCGTCGAGGCCGATACGATCGAGACGAACGGCTCGGCTGTCGGCGAGGAGGTGCTCCGCCGGATCGAGCTGGCGATGGAGCGGCGCGGCGTCATCATCTTCACCGACCCCGACCACGCCGGGGAACGCATCCGCAAGATCGTCTCTCAGCGCATTCCCGGCTGCAAGCATGCGTTCCTGCCTCAGGAGGACGCCCTTTACCGCGGAGACATCGGCGTCGAGAACGCTTCGCCGGAGGCGGTGCGGCGCGCGCTCGCATCCGTGCGTACGGAAGGCGCGGCCGGCGAGCCGGAAATCACCCATGCCGATCTGATGGAGGCGGGGCTGCTCGTCCATCCGGATGCCGCGCGGCGCCGGCTGCTCATGGGCAATCGGCTCGGCATCGGCTATTGCAACGGCAAGCAGTTCATGAAGCGCTGCGCAAGCTTCCGGATCAGCCGGAAGGAGTTCCGCGAGGCGCTGGAGCAGATGAAGGAGGAAATCGGATCATGACCGATGTAGCGACACCGAGAAGGACGAAGGAAATCATCGAGCGGCACGGATTCTCCTTCAAGAAGAGCCTGGGCCAGAACTTCCTGATCGACCCGAACATCCTGAACAAGATCGTGTCGGCCGCAGGGCTCGACAAGACGAAAGGCGCGCTCGAGATCGGTCCCGGCATCGGCGCCCTGACCGAGCAGCTCGCCCGCCAGGCGAAAGCGGTCGCCGCGGTCGAGATCGACCAGCGCCTCATCCCGATCCTGCAGGAGGTGCTCGGAGCGGAGGAGCATGTCTCGGTCGTGCATGCCGACGTGCTGGAGCTCGACCTGCAGCAGCTGTTCCGCGACAAGTTCGCGGAGACGAGCGCGGTCAGCGTCGTCGCCAACCTGCCCTATTACGTGACGACGCCGATTCTGATGAAGCTGCTCGAGCAGCGGCTGCCGCTGGAGAACATCGTCGTCATGATCCAGAAGGAGGTCGCCGAGCGGATGGCGGCGAAGCCGGGCACCAAAGCCTACGGCAGCCTCAGCGTGGCGGTGCAGTACTACGCGGTGCCGGAGCTGGTCTGCATCGTGCCGCATACGGTGTTCATCCCGCAGCCGAACGTCGACTCGGCGGTCATCAAGCTGGCGATGCGGGACAAGCCTGCGGTCGAGGTGGCCGACGAGGACTTCTTCTTCCGCACGGTGCAGGCGTGCTTCGCGCAGCGGCGCAAGACGATCCACAACAACCTGTCGTCCTGGCTCGGCAAAAACCGGCGCGAGGAGCTGACCCGCGTCCTGCAGGAGACGGGCATCGACCCGGTGCGCCGCGGCGAGACGCTCTCGCTGCCGGAGTATGCCGCGCTCGCGGCGGCCCTCGAGCGGGAAGGCCTGAAGCAAGCCTGACCTGATGATTTGAACCCCCCGGTTTCCGATCCGGCTGTCACCATTCGCCCTCATTGCCCATAGGCTGAGGCTAGAGGTGATGGCACAGTGGAAACTGGGGATTTTGTCGTTCGGCGATCCTATGGAGGAGACGTGCTTTTCCGGGTGGAGGCGGTTTATGGGGATACGGCCATACTTAAAGGATCGGATTACCGTCTGCTCGCGGACGCGCCGCTCGCCGACCTGGAGAAGGTAGCGAACCCGGAGGAGCTGGGCGTCACGAAATCGCTGAGAAGCAAGGTGAAGGCTTCGAACCGGCGCATGAGCGCGGAACTCATCGACCATGCCTTCGCCAGCGAGCTCGACTACCGACCGGAAGAGAAGCATGCGTATTTCGACCTGCCGGGCAAGGTGCTGCATCTCGATGGAGATGCGAACTACATGCGCAAGAGCATGCAGTTGTACAACCAGATGAACGTGCCTGCTCAAGGGCTGCACGTGGCGGAGAACCAGATGGCGGACCTGCTCTATCGTCTGCTCCCGCAGGTCAAGCCGGACATCGTCGTCATCACGGGCCATGACGGGCTGCTCAAGACGCCGGGCCGCAGCGAGCTGTACAGCATCGGCAGCTACAAGAACTCGCAGAACTTCGTCAACGCGGTGCACGTCGCCCGCGAATATGACAAGAACCGCGACAACCTCGTCGTCGTGGCCGGCGCCTGCCAGTCCTATTACGAGGCGCTGCTGCAGTCCGGAGCGAACTTCGCCAGCTCGCCCGGCCGCATCCTGATCCATGCGCTCGATCCGGTCTACATCGCGATCAAGGCGAGCTACACGTCGATCCGCGAATGCGTGAACCTGCCGGATGTCATCCACGGCACGATTTCGGGCATCGATGGCGTCGGCGGCATCGAGACGATGGGACGCTATCGGGTCGGCTTGCCGAAGCCGATCGAGGTCAAGCAGGTCAAGCCGAATCCTTATTATATGGGAGGGTGAAAGCCCGCTCTTGCGCCTTGAGAAAGTCGAAAAATATTCATTGACACTAAAGTTGGTACGATGATATAATTTTCGTTTATTTGACATTGCCATCCTTCTTGGGCTATAATGGACAAGGAAAGAGGTGGTAGTGCCAATGGCTAGAAATGCTTTGTCGGAAATCAAGCGCAGCATGGAAGCTCATATTGGAGCCAAGATCATGTTGCGGGCCAATGGAGGCCGGCGCAAGACGGTTGAACGTTCTGGTGTTTTGGAAGAAACCTACCCATCTGTTTTCATCGTGAAGCTTGACCAGGATCAGCACGCATTCAAGCGGGTATCCTACAGCTATGCGGATATTTTGACGGACTCGGTCGAGGTTACCGTCTGCAATGACGAAGGTCAGGTGCGGATCAACCCGCTGCATTGACGAATAGATCAGGTTTCACGGGGAAACCTTCGCGCGCGGCCGCTGCCAGCGCGTTTTTTTTTGGCTGTTTTTCCTCCGCATACTCGGCTGGGCGTTCCCTCATACTACGGAGGGCGATAGCGGCAAGAGCTTGCCGTCCGCACCTGAGAGCGAAAAGGAGGCATGCAGCATGAGCCGCAGAAGGCGCAGCACGATGTCGGAGCAGCTGAAGGTGGAGCTGGCCAAGGATCTGGGCTTCTACGATACGGTCCAGCAGGAAGGCTGGGGCGGCATCAAGGCGAAGGATGCCGGCAACATGGTGAAGCGGGCCATCCAAATGGCGGAGCAGGCCGCTTCGCGCCAGCAGCGATAGCAGGAACGAGGCGGATCCGGACGCGTCCAGCGGCGGGCCGCCTTTTCGCTTTTCTCCCGGTCGGATGCTATAATAGATGCAGTTTATCTAACGAACGGGTGGATCGGACGACATGAAAATCTACGAGAAGGCGCCGGCCAAGATCAATCTGCTGCTGGACGTCCTGCGCAAGCGCGAGGACGGCTTCCACGAGGTGGAGATGATCATGACGATGGTGGACCTTTCCGACCGGCTCGAGATGGAAGAGCTGCAGCGGGATGCCATCATCATTTCCAGCCAAGCCGGGTACATACCGCTGGACGAAAAGAACCTCGCCTTCCAGGCGGCCAGGCTGATCAAGGAGCGCTATGACGTCAAGAAGGGCGTCTACATCCATCTGGACAAGAAGATTCCCGTCGCGGCCGGCCTGGCCGGCGGGAGCAGCGATGCGGCGGCGGCGCTGCGCGGCCTGAACCGGCTGTGGCGGCTCGGCATTCCGGACGAGGAGCTCGCGGTCCTCGGGTCGGAGCTCGGCTCGGACGTGCCCTTTTGCGTGACGGGCGGGACGGCGCTGGCGACGGGCCGGGGAGAGAAGCTGGAGCCGATCGAGAATCCGCCGTCCTGCTGGGTCGTGCTGGCCAAGCCGCCGATCAACGTCTCGACAGCGGACGTATACGGCCGCTTCCGGGTGAGCGCGATCGACCGCCATCCGTCGGTGCCGCGCATGCTGGACGCGATCCGCGGAGGATCGTTCACCGGCGTCTGCGAGGAGCTCGGCAACGTGCTGGAGGACGTGACGCTGCGCCTGTACCCGGAGGTGCGGATGCTCAAGGAAAGCATGCTGCGGCTCGGCGCGGACGGCGTGCTCATGTCGGGCAGCGGGCCGACCGTATTCGGCCTCGTCTCCAAGGAGGCCAAGCTGGCGCGCATCTACAACGGGCTGCGCGGCTTCTGCAAGGAAGTGTACGTGGTAAGAATGCTCACATCTCCCGGAGTCCAATCTTGATTAAATCCGTATAAAGATGGTATATTGTCTTTACAATATTCGGATTTAGCCAGGGGGACCCCAAGGTGAAGAAGCTTAAGCGCAGCGCGCGATTGGTCGAGATGACCCAGTATTTGCTCAATCGTCCCCATACGTTGATTTCTCTGACCGCATTCGCGGATCGTTACCAGTCGGCCAAGTCCTCGATCAGCGAGGATCTGGCCATCATCAAGGAAGTATTCGAGGAAGAAGGCATCGGCCAGCTGCAGACGCTCGCCGGCGCGGCGGGCGGCGTCAAGTTCATCCCGCGGATGGCCGCCGAGGCGTCGCTGGACATCGTCCGGCGGGTATGCCGGGAGCTGGAGCAGCCGGAGCGGGTGCTTCCGGGCGGCTACCTGTACATGACGGACATGCTCGGCCAGCCGAATCTGCTGAACGACGTGGGCCGCATTTTTGCGACCGCTTTCGCCGATCGGCCGATCGACGTCATCATGACGGTGGAGACCAAGGGCATCCCGCTCGCCTACGCGACGGCCTCCTGCCTCAACCTGCCGGTCGTCATCGTGCGCCGCGACAACAAGGTGACCGAGGGCTCGGCCGTGAGCATCAATTACGTCTCCGGCTCCAACAAGCGCATCCAGACGATGTCGCTCGCCCGGCGCGCGCTCAAGGAGCAGTCGCGCGTGCTCATCATCGACGACTTCATGAAGGCCGGCGGCACCGTTCAGGGCATGATGGACCTGCTGCATGAATTCAATGCGACGGTCGCGGGCGTCGGCGTCTTCGTCGAGTCCGGCGAGGTCGGCACCGAGGACCGGCTGCTCGAGGACTATGTGTCGCTCGCCAAGCTGACGGCCGTCGACCTCAAGACGAAGCAGACGACGATCGTGCCGGGCAATTATTTCGATACCGAATAGGGGGCTGCTCTCCATGTCCAAGCTTGAACCGATCATCGCCGCCGGCGCTCCGGCCGCGATCGGACCGTATTCCCACGCCGTGAAGCTCGGCGGACTGCTGTTCACCTCCGGCCAGATCCCGCTGCTGCCGGACGGCACGCTGGTCGAGGGCGGCATCGAGGAGCAGGCGCGGCAGGTGTTCCGCAACCTGGAGGCCGTGCTGGCCGCAGGCGGCTCCTCGCTCGCGCAGGTCGTCAAGGCGACCGTCTTCCTCAAGGACATGAACCAGTTCGCGGCGGTCAACGAGGTGTACGCTTCCTTCTTCGGCGACCACAAGCCGGCCCGCTCGGCCGTGGAAGTGGCGCGTCTGCCGAAGGATGTCCTTGTCGAAATCGAGCTGATCGCATCGACAGATGTCGAATGATCCCGAACTTCGTTTATTTCCAAAATTTATTTTATAAAACGGCTCTGAATTGGCAGAATCAAGAAGGAATCGGTACGGATTTGTGGAATAATACACCAAGTCTTCGATAGGCAAAGGTGGTGAACACAAGTGCAGATTACTGATGTCAGACTCCGCCGCGTTAATTCCGAAGGTCGTATGAAGGCTATCGCATCCATCACCATCGATAATGAATTTGTCGTTCATGACATTCGCGTCATCGACGGGAACAATGGCATGTTTGTCGCGATGCCGAGCAAGCGTACGCCTGACGGGGAATTCCGGGATATCGCCCACCCCATCTCTTCCACCACCCGGGAGAAAATTCAAGCCGCTGTGCTCGCCGAGTATGAGCGAGCCGCAACGGAAGAGGAAGTTGCAATCGAAGAAGGCGCCTGATCCCATCGGGGCCGGAACAGTTCAGCATGGTTGGGGGGCCTTCGGGCTCCCTTTCTTTTTTGCGTGGGATGGGATATATATATAGGAATGCTAGTCAAACGAGAACAACGGAAATCAGGGAGGTCGGTCAGCTGTGAATCGGATGGCGGTCGTGCTTGCTGCAGGACAAGGCAAGCGCATGAAGTCGAAGCTGTACAAGGTGCTGCATCCCGTATGCGGGAAGCCGATGGTAGGGCATGTCGTCGATACGGTGGAAAAGGCGGCTTGTCAGGAAATCGTCGTCGTGACGGGACATGGAGCGGCCCAGGTGCAGAGCTACCTCGAGGGACGGGCTCGGTTCGCGCTGCAGGAGCAGCAGCTGGGCACCGGCCACGCCGTGCGCCAGGCCGAGACGCTGCTGGCCGGCAAGGAAGGCACGACGATCGTCATCTGCGGCGACACGCCGCTCGTCACGGCCGAGACGATCGAGGCGATGCTGGAGCTGCATGAGGCGAGCGGAGCGGCGGCGACGGTGCTGACGGCGGAATTCGCCGATCCGACCGGCTACGGCCGCGTCATCCGCGGCGACGAGGGCGCGGTGACGCGCATCGTGGAGCAGAAGGACTGCTCGCCGGCGGAAGCGGCGGTCAAGGAGATCAACACCGGCACGTACTGCTTCGACAACCGCAAGCTGTTCGAGGCGCTCGCCCGCGTCACCAACGACAACGCCCAGGGCGAATACTACCTGACCGACGTCGTCGGCATCTTCGTCTCCGGCGGCGAGACGGTACAGGCGTACTGCACGTCCGATCTGGCGGAGGCGATCGGGGTCAACGACCGGATCGCGCTCGGCGAGGCGGAGCGCCTCATGCAGGCCCGCATCGTGCGCCGCCACCAGGTGAACGGCGTGACGTTCATCGACACGACGGCGGCCTACATCGAGGACGGCGTAGAGATCGGCGCGGATACGGTCATCTATCCGGGAACGGTGCTGCGCGGTCGCACGGTCATCGGCGAGGACTGCGTCATCGGACCGCAAGCCGACATCAAGGACTCGACCCTCGCGAGCGGCGTCACGGTGCGCTACAGCACCGTCGACCAGTCGGAGGCGGGCGAGGGCAGCTCCATCGGTCCATATGCGAACCTGCGCCCGGGCTCCAAGCTCGGCAAGGCGTGCAAGATCGGCGATTTCGTCGAGCTCAAAAACGCGGTGCTCGGCGACGAGAGCAAGGTGTCGCATCTGAGCTATGTCGGCGACGCCGAGGTCGGCAGCGGCGTGAACATCGGCTGCGGCGCGATTACGGTCAACTACGACGGCTTCAACAAGTCCAAGACGATCATCGGCGACGACGCCTTCATCGGCAGCAACGTCAACCTGATCGCGCCGGTCACGATCGGCGACGGCGCGTACGTCGTCGCCGGCTCCACCGTCACGCATGACGTGCCGGGCGGAGACCTGGCCATCGCGCGCGAGCGCCAGGTCAACAAGCCGGGCTACGCGGACAAGATCCGCGCCCGCGCCAAGGCGAAAAAGGAGCGCGGCAAAAGCTGAGCGAAGGGCCCGCTCCAAAAGACACGAGGACAGAGCGATTCGTTCCTCCTGTCTTGTCAGGCCAAAAAGCCGTCCCGGCCGGGACGGCTTTTTTTGGTCGTCCGGGGGCGCTGGCCGCCGGACAGCCGGACTCAGTCCTCGAAGCGCAGGTTGACGGGACCGGCAGGCAGCTCCGGAACCGCCGGCTGGCCTGTCGTCGGCACGCTGGAGTCGACCTCCTCGAAACGCAGGCTGTCCAACCAGACGCGGCCCGGACCGTACAGCAGAAGTCCGAACGAGACGACCGCGCTCTCTTCGGGGACATCCAGCACGATCGAGTAGTGGTTCCAGTCGAGGTCGCCGGCCAGCGGACGATCGTTCATGTTGTCGAACTGCAGGACGTCCTCAGCCGCGTTGTCGACGCGCATCCAGAGGCCGCAGAAGCCGCTTGCTCCGCGTGTCCGGACAAATCCGGAGAGGCGCATGCGTTTGCCCCGGTACTCGTCCGCCCGGAATTGCTGCATAAGCGTGGCGAAGCCGCCGGGAGCTGTCTCGCCAAGCGATTCGAGATGGCCGGAGGCGCTGCCTTGATGGATGATCGAGCGGTCCAGTGAGATGCGGTATTGATGCGGATGGCTTCCGCTGAGGAACCAGCCTTTCAAGGGACTGCCGGCAAGGGCTTCGTTCGTCGACATGGAAGGATCAATCCTTTCGAGTGTAGAGTGGTGGTGGCGGAACAGACGGCGGTAGCGGCCTGGAGGCAGTCCGTACAGACGCTTGAAAGCCCGAGTGAACGCCTCCTGGCTCTCGAAGCCGCAGGAAAGAGCGAGGTCAAGGATGCCGAGCTCCTCCTCCAGCAGCCTGCGCGATGCCAGCGCCAGCCGGCGCATGCGCAAGTATCCGCCGATGCTGTGGCCGGTCTGCTCGCGGAAAAGACGGTGGAAATGATAGGCCGAAAATCCGGCTTCGGCGGCGATGTCCTTGAGCCCCAGCGGCTCGTGCAGCCGGGCTTCGATGTAGCGGATCGCCTTTTGGATGCTCTGCTGCTGCGTCATCGTTTTGCCTCCTCTGATTCCAGCATAGCCGGAGCGGAGCGGAATGGTTTGACCGTTTTTGCGGACTTCGGTTGCTTACGTCCGGGGGCGCCGGCGGATGCGCGGAAGCTCTTCTTTCCACCGCCTCCGTGTTTAAAGCTCGCCGCGCATGGGTATAGTTAGGGAAAGCTGGACATCTTGTCCACAGGTGCAAGGGACCTAAAGAGGAGGAAGACAATCATGGCGATTACCATGCAAGCCGAAGCCCGCAGCAACGCGTCGAAGGGAAGCCTTCGCAAGCTCCGCCAGGAGGGCCGGGTTCCGGCAGTCGTGTACGGCAAAAAGCTCGAATCTTCGTCGGTTATTTCCCTGGAGGAGAAGGCAGTGCTTCATCTGCTTCGCTCCCAGCCCAATGCCATCATCGAGCTCTCGATTCCGGAGGCCGGCAAGCAGCCGGTCATGATTACGGACGTGCAGCGCGACGCGCTCTCACGCAGGCTGATCCACGTCGATCTGCATCAGATCAATATGAACGAGGAGATCAAGGCTTCGGTTCGCGTCGATCTGACCGGCGACTCCACAGGCGTCCGCGAAGGCGGCGTGCTGTCGGTGACGCTGCACGAGGTCGAGGTGCAATGCCTCCCGAACGATATTCCGGAGTCGCTTGAAGCGGACATCTCCGGCCTCGGGGTCGGCGAGAACCTGTCCGCAGGCGAGCTGAAGCTGCCGGACAAGGTGCAGCTCGTCACCGATCCGGAGCAGATCATCGCCGGCGTGCTGGCGCCGCAGAAGGAAGTTTCCGAGGACGAGGCCGAGGAATCGGCGAAGGAAGACGAGAAGGCGGCGGCCCGTTCCGAGGATGCGAACGCGGTCGACGAAGAATAGAGCTTGGCCGCACGGCGCGCCCCGCACGGGGCGCGCTTTTTTGTGCGGACGGAAAGGGCGGCAGCGGCCTGCCGGACCGGCCGTTCCTGCCGGAGAGGCTCGGCGGTCCGCAGTGGGCGAAGCGGCCGCGGATATGGTACAGTGGTTCGTAGACGACGAACAGAAAGGTGCAGCGACAAATGAAATGGATCGTAGGGCTCGGCAATCCCGGGCCGCAATACGCGGATACCCGCCACAACATCGGCTTCAAGGTGGTCGACGCGCTTGCCGAGCGATGGGACATCAAGGTGACGCAGGCCAAGTGCCGCGCGCTGATCGGCGACGGCCGCGTCGGGAGCGAGAAGGTGTGGCTCGTCAAGCCGATGACGTACATGAACCTGTCCGGCGAGTCGATGAAGGCGTTCATGAAGTATTTCGACGCGAAGCTCGAGGATGTCATCGTCGTCTACGACGACATGGACACGGAGACGGGCAAGATCCGGCTGCGCTATCAGGGCGGCCCGGGCGGCCATAACGGCATCAAGTCGATCATCCAGCATATGGGCACGCAGAGCTTCAACCGCATCCGCATGGGCGTCTCGCGGCCGACGAACGGCATGGTCATCGCCGACTACGTGCTCTCCAACTTTCCCAAAAGCGAGCGCGAGGCGGTGCTGGCGATGACCGAACGGGCCTGCGACGCGGCGGAGCATGCGCTGGTCCACCCGTTCGACGACACGATGGGCAAGTTCAACGGCTAGCGGACTGCGTTAAAAGAGCCAGAAAGTGGGCATACTGGAGCCAAACCCTTGGACAGGAGGCCCCTTTCATGGCGATTCATTACGAGTGCCGGCATTGCCGGACGCCGCTTGGCACGATCTCCAGCCTGCACGGCATTCCGGAGAACCGGCTCGGCCTGCATTTCTTGACCCTCGAGGAACGCAGCGATATAATAGCGTATAATCCGCAAGGCGACATGGTCGTCAAGCTCGTCTGCGACTATTGCAGCGAGGCGGCGCTGCGGCATCCGGAGCTGCTTCTCGTATCCAGCCCGCTGCAGTAGCGGATTCGATTCCCTTCGACAACAAGTACACAAGTACGACAACATAGGCAAGAGCCTTGGCGGGTAGCTGAGGCTTCTTTGCGTGCTGCTGCCCGTTGTCGCCCCAAGGCCCCTCGCGGATCAGGAGGCCTTTGTTGCCGTCTCCGGCTCCGGATGCTCTCCGGCAGGAGCGGCGTCCGGGGGATCGGCGGGAAGCGGGCTCAAGCGAAAGAGAGGTGCTCCATTTGAAAGCGTTAATCGAGGCATTCGCCGCCGACCGCGACTACCAGTCCGTCTTCGCCGGCTTCCGCAAGGGCATGAAGGAGCAGATGGTCTCGGGCCTGGCCGGCTCGTCCCGCCAGGTGCTCATGGCGGCGCTCCAACGGGATCTGGATCAGCCGATGCTGGTCGTCACCCACAATATGTTCTCCGCGCAGAAGATCGTGGAGGATCTGCAGGAGCTGAGCGGCGGCGAGGACGTGCTGCTCTATCCGGCGAACGAGCTGGTCGCGGCCGAGTCGGCCGTCTCCAGCCCGGAGATGCTCGCCCAGCGCATGGAGGCGCTGATCCGCCTGTCCCGCGGCTTCCGCGGGATCGTTGTTGCGCCTTTTTCCGGGGTGCGCCGCTTCCTGCCGCTGCGGGACGTGATGGCGGAGGCCAAGATCGACCTGCAGGTCGGGGCCGAGCTGCCGATGGAGGCGTTTCTGCAGCGGATGAACGCGCTCGGCTACGTGCGCGCCGACCGCGTCGAAAACAGGGGCGAGCTGAGCGTGCGCGGCGGCATCGTCGACTTCTACCCGCTGACGGCCGAATCGGCCGTGCGCGTCGAGTGGTTCGACGACGAGATCGATTCGATCCGCACGTTCGATCCCGAGGGGCAGCGCTCCAACGCCAAGCTGGAAGCGTATACGGTGACGCCGTGCCAGGAGCTGATCGCGGACGGGCGGCGCTTCGCCGCGGCCGCGCAGCATGCCTCCGAGCTGCTGGAGCAGCAGCTCGAGCGGATGACCGACCGCACCGCCAAGGACCGGCTGCGCTCCGAGCTCGGCGCGGAGCTGGAGCGGCTGCGGCAGCAGATCTATTTCCCCGAACTTTATAAATACATCGCCCTGCTCTACCCGGAGCGCCAGACGCTCTATGACTACATGCCGAAGGACACGCTGCTCGTCCTCGACGAGCCGACGCGCCTCATCGAGACGGCCCGCCAGCTCGAGCGCGACGAGGCGGAGTGGCAGGCGCATCTGCTCGGCACGGGCAAGTCGCTGCCGAGCTTCAAGCTCGCGCGCGAGAGCGACGACGTGCTGCATCACCGTCCGTTCCCGACGCTGCTGCTGTCGCTGTTCCTGCGCCAGGTGCCGCATTCGCAGCCGCAGAACATCCTGAACTTCATGTGCCGCGGCATGCAGAACTTCCACGGCCAGATGAACGTGCTGGGGGCGGAGATGGAGCGCTGGAAGAAGGCGGGAGCCCAGGTGCTCATGCTGGCCGGCAGCGGCGAGCGGATGGACCGGCTGCGCCGCGTGCTCGGCGACTATGACATCGAGCCGCCGCAGCTGCTCGAGGGCAGCCTCGGCAGCGGCTTCGAGCTGCCCGGCTCGCATCTGGTCGTCATCACCGAGGGCGAGCTGTTCACGCAGAAGCAGCGCAAGACGCGCCGCGTCGACAAGAACATGGACAACGCCGAGCGCATCAAGAGCTACACCGAGCTCAAGGTCGGCGACTACGTCGTCCACCAGAACCACGGCATCGGCAAGTACATGGGCATCGGCACGCTGGAGATCGGCGGCATCCACAAGGACTACATGCATATCCTGTACGCCGGCGGCGACAAGCTGTCCGTGCCGATCGACCAGATCGACCTCATCCAGAAGTACGTCGGGTCGGAGGAGAAGGAGCCCAAGGTCTACAAGCTCGGCGGCAACGAGTGGACGCGCGTCAAGAACAAGGTGCGCAGCTCCGTCAAGGACATCGCCGACGACCTCGTCAAGCTGTACGCCCAGCGCCAGGAGGCCAAGGGCTTCGGCTTCGGGCCGGACACCGCGTACCAGAACGAGTTCGAGGCGATGTTCCCGTACGACGAGACGCCGGACCAGCTGCGGGCGATCCGCGAGATCAAGAAGGACATGGAGACCCAGCGTCCGATGGACCGGCTGCTCTGCGGCGACGTCGGCTACGGCAAGACGGAGGTCGCCGTGCGGGCGGCGTTCAAGGCGGCGATCGAGGGCAAGCAGGTCGCGATCCTCGTGCCGACGACGATCCTCGCCCAGCAGCACTACGAGACGTTCCGCGAGCGCTTCGCCGACTTCCCGTTCAAGGTGCAGGTGCTGAGCCGCTTCCGCTCGCGCAAGGAGCAGACCGAGACGATGAAGGGGCTCAAGAGCGGCGCCGTCGACGTCGTCATCGGCACGCACCGGCTGCTCAGCCAGGACATCGTGTTCAAGGACCTCGGCCTGCTCATCGTCGACGAGGAGCAGCGCTTCGGCGTCTCCCACAAGGAGAAGCTCAAGCGGCTCAAGACGAACGTCGACGTGCTGACGCTGACGGCGACGCCGATCCCGCGCACGCTCCATATGTCGATGCTCGGCGTGCGCGACCTCTCGGTCATCGAGACGCCGCCGGAAAACCGGTTCCCCGTGCAGACGTACGTCGTGGAGTACAACACCGCGCTCGTGCGCGAGGCGATCGAGCGCGAGCTGGCGCGCGGCGGCCAGGTGTACTACCTGTACAACCGCGTGCAGGGCATCTACCAGATGGCCGAGCTGCTCGGCTCGCTCGTGCCGGAGGCCAAGGTTGCGGTCGGCCACGGCCAGATGTCCGAGCAGGAGCTGGAGAAGACGATCCTCGACTTCCTCGACGGCGAATCCGACGTGCTCGTGAGCACGAGCATCATCGAGACGGGCGTGGACATCCCGAACGTCAACACGCTGATCGTGCATGACGCGGACAAGATGGGCCTCTCCCAGCTGTACCAGCTGCGCGGGCGCGTCGGCCGGTCCAACCGGATCGCCTACGCCTACTTCACCTACCAGCGCGACAAAGTGCTGACCGAGGTCGCAGAGAAGCGGCTGCAGTCGATCAAGGAGTTCACCGAGCTCGGCTCCGGCTTCAAGATCGCCATGCGGGACCTGGCCATCCGCGGCGCGGGCAATCTGCTCGGCGCGGAGCAGCACGGCTTCATCGCCTCGGTCGGATTCGACCTGTACTCGCAGATGCTGGCCGACGAGATCGCGCGGCGCAAGAAGGAGATGTACGGCGAGGAGGAAGCGGAGGAGAAGCCGGTCAACACCGTCATCGACCTCAGCCTCGACGCCTATCTGCCGTCGGACTACATCTACGACAGCATCCAGAAGATCGAGATCTACAAAAAAGTGGCGGCGCTCTCCTCGCTGGAGGAGACGGACGATCTGTTCGACGAGCTGACCGACCGCTTCGGCGACCTGCCGGACGCGGTCGCGACGCTGCTCGACGTCGGCCGGCTCAAGGTGTACGGCGCCCGCTACGGCATCGCGTCGATCAGCGCGAACAAAAACGACGAGTGGACGCTCAAATTCAGCGAGGCCGCTTCCCGCAGCGCCGAAACGCGCACGATCGACGGGCTGTGCCTCGAGTTCGAAAACCGCTTCCGCCGCATCGGCGGAGGCGGCAAGGGCGAGCCGATGGAGCTGACGCTGCGCGGCAAGGGCCTCGGCAGCGCCGAGCGGCTTGAGCTGACGCTGCGCCTGCTGCGCCGCTGGGGCGAAGCGCTGCTCCCGGCCGGAGCGGCGCAGGCGGCGGGCAAGTAGCCGCCGCAGGACAGAGGAGCCGGAGCCGGGCCCGAAGCCGGGCTCCGGCTTTTTCGCGGCGTCTTTAAGGCGACGTTAATGCGCGGCTGGTCCACATCTGGTAAACTGGACCCATGCCTGAACGAACCGAGAGGAGACCATTATGAAGATTTCCATCAAGCGCCCGGCCGCGAGCCGCATGCTTCTGCTTGCGCTGGCGGCGGTGCTGGCGTTCACTTTAGCCGCGTGCGGCAAAAAAGAGGACGGCTCCGCGGGCGGAGACGACAGCAAGACGATCGCCGAGTACAAGGGCGGGACGGTGAGCGAGAAGGACTTCACGACATTCACGAGCGTGCTGCGCGTCGTGAATCCGCAAGTAGCCGCCTACCTCGACATGGCCGCCTACAAAAACATGATCCTCGACCAGTACATCGGCTACCAGCTCGTGTACAAGGACGCTTCCAAGGAAGTGAAGGACAAGGCCGCCGCGGAGGCGGACGAGCAGTACAAGCAGATCGAGGAAGCCTACACGAAAGAAACGCTCGAAACGAACATGAAGGACAACAACATTACCGCGCAGGACATCAAGGACTTCATCAGGCTGTCGATCGGCGTGTCCGACGCGATGGCCGCCAAGGTGACCGATGCCGACGCGCAAAAATACTATGACGAGAACAAGGAAGGGCTGACCAAGGTCACGCTCCGCCACGTCCTCGTCGGCTTCACCGATCCGGAAGGCAAGGAGCGCAGCAAGGAAGACGCTCTCGCCCGCGCCAAGGAAGCCAAAGCGAAGCTGGAGGCGGACGGGGCCGATTGGAACGCTCTCGCCAAGGAATACTCCGAGGATCCGGGCTCGGCCGAGAATGGCGGCCAGTACGCCGACCAGGCGGCCGGCGGCTGGGTGGAGAACTTCAAGAAGGCGGCGATCGCCCAGGAGATCGGCGTCGTCGGCGAGCCGGTCGAGACCGAGTACGGCTACCACGTCATCCAGGTCGAGAAGCGCGAGCTGCCGACGTTCGAGGCGTCCAAGGAAGAGATCAAGCAGACGCTCGCCCAGACGCAGCTGAACGACTACATGCAGAACGAGGTTCCGGGACTCATCACCAAAAAAGAAGAGTTCAAGGATCCGGAGCCGAGCCCGGCCGCCAGCGGCGGAGCGGGAGAAAACGCCGAAGCGCCGTCGAACGATGCCGGCGCGGAAAATGCCGCGCCCGATGCGGCGAGCAATACCGGCAGCTAAGCGGATGGATGGCGGACGGCGCGCTATGCGTCTGGCCCGCCGGCGATCCGGCAATCGCGCGCAAAACCTGCTCCATGCAAGCTAGAAGCGTCTTTTCGCGGCCCCTGGCCCCGAAAAGACGCTTTTTTCATGGTGCAGCCGGTGGCGCCGGCCGCGCAACAATTGCCGCAGCATCGAGCAGGTTTAGGCCGTCGCGTTGATTGAAACCCCCAGGTTCATGACGCTCGCGAGCAAAAGGATGATTCGTTTTTGTTTATGCGTCAGATAATCTGACGTTAATGAGGCGGTTAAACACGTTTGATAATCAAACCGATGCTTTCAAGGCAGGTTCGATTCGTTTTTCGTCCGGATTTGGAATCGAATTGTCGAAAACAAGGCCTAAAGTCCTCATTTCCATATTTTTATGTTAGATATATTGACATCGAATTTGTCCTCCGCCTATACTACAATCACGAACGATAGAACGAAGCCCATACATAACGTTCGGATTCGCGAAGGGGAGTGGAGAGAGATGAGACAGACGGGAACGAAGATCAAGAAGAGGCATATGGGGAAGGGCTTGCTGGCGGCGGTATCGCTGGCGCTCGTGCTGGGCGGCTGCGGCCAGAATGAACCGGCTGCGGGAAGCGCGTCTCCGGCAGCTTCTCCGGCGGCTGGCGCTTCATCGGGGGAAAGCGGCGATGGGATCAAGGTCGGCATCCTCCACTCGCTCAGCGGCACGATGGCGATCAGCGAGGTATCGGTCAAGGACGCCGAGATGATGGCGATCGACGAGATCAACGCCAAAGGCGGCGTGCTTGGCAAAAAGCTGATTCCGGTCGTCGAGGACGGAGCCTCCGACTGGCCGACCTTTGCGGAGAAGGCGCGCAAGCTGCTGTCCGAGGACAAGGTCGCGACCGTATTCGGCGGCTGGACGTCGGCCAGCCGCAAGGCGATGCTGCCGGTGTTCGAGGAGCTGAACGGGCTGCTCTGGTATCCGGTCCAATACGAAGGACTGGAGTCCTCGCCGAACATTTTCTATACCGGAGCGACGACGAACCAGCAGATCGTGCCGGCCGTCAGCTGGCTGCTGGAGAACCGCGGCAAGAAGATGTACCTGCTCGGCTCCGACTACGTGTTCCCGCGCACGGCCAACAAGATCATCAAGGCGCAGCTCGCGGCGGAAGGCGGAGAGCTGGCCGGCGAGGAGTACACGCCGCTCGGCCATACCGACTATACGACGATCATCAGCAAGATCAAGGCCGCCAAGCCGGACATCGTGTTCAACACGCTGAACGGCGACAGCAACGTCGCGTTCTTCAAGCAGCTCAAGGACGCCGGCATCAGCGCCGCCGACCTGACGACGCTGTCGGTCTCGGTCGCCGAAGAGGAGATCCGCGGCATCGGCGCGGATGTGCTGGAGGGGCATCTGGCCGCCTGGAACTACTACCAGACGACGGATACGCCGGAGAACAAGACGTTCGTCGAAGCCTACAAGGCCAAATACGGCGCGGACCGCGTGACGGCCGACCCGATCGAGGCCGGCTATGATGCGGTGTACCTGTGGGCGGCCGCGGTCGAAAAGGCCGGCTCCACCGACGTGGCGGCCGTGAAGGAAGCGGCCAAGGAGCTGGAGTGGGACGCTCCGGAGGGCAAGGTCAAGATCGACGGCGAGACGCAGCATCTGTACAAGACGGTGCGCATCGGCGAGGTGCAGGCGGACGGCCAGTTCAAGGAAGTGTGGAGCTCCGGCGAGCCGGTCAAGCCGGACCCTTACCTCAAGACATACGCCTGGGCTTCGGGCCTGAGCTCCGGCAGCTAGCCGCAGCCGGGTTGGCAGCTAGCCGCAGCCGGGTTGGCAGCTAGCCGCAGCCGGGTTGGCAGCTAGCCGCCACCGGGCTGGCGGCTAAGCATCGCCGCCGGCCGAGCCGCATCGATTTCATCCTGCACCCAAGCGTCGGGGCCAGCCGCGCCGCCGTCCCGAGAGGGCGGCGGTCCTGCTGGCCCCGGCGCGAGAGAGGAGAGCCGCGCATGGACGTATTTTGGCTGCAATTGTTCAACGGCATCAGCGTCAGCTCCATCCTGCTGCTGATCGCGCTCGGCCTGGCGGTCACGTTCGGCCAGATGAACGTCATCAACATGGCCCACGGAGAACTGATCATGGTCGGCGCCTACGCGACCTAC
Source organism: Paenibacillus pasadenensis DSM 19293 (assembly GCF_000422485.1). GTDB lineage: Bacteria > Bacillota > Bacilli > Paenibacillales > Paenibacillaceae > Paenibacillus_O > Paenibacillus_O pasadenensis. The sequence continues at coordinate 26,166 of NZ_AULW01000059.1, read as the reverse complement.
ATGACGCAGAAGCTGTTCCAATCCTATTTGCCCGCTTCCTGGTTCAGCCAGTATTTCCTGCTGTCGATCGCGGCCAGCTTCGCAGCCGCATTCCTGATCGGCCTGCTGCTGGAAAAGACGCTCATCCGCTTCCTGTACGGCCGCCCGCTCGACAGCCTGCTGGCGACCTGGGGCGTCGGCCTCGTGCTGCAGCAGCTCGCCCGCTCCATCTTCGGCGCGCCGAACGTCGGCGTCAAAAGCCCGTCATGGCTGGAGGGCGGCCTATCCGTCACGCAAGGGCTCGTGCTGCCGTACAAGCGGCTGTTCATCCTCGCGCTTGTCGCCGTCTGCCTGCTGGCGATGTTCCTGTACATCTACCGCACGACGGCGGGACGGCGCATGCGGGCCGTCATGCAGAACCGCGACATGGCGGCCTGCCTCGGCATCTCGACGCGGCGCGTCGACAGCCTGACGTTCGCGATCGGCTCCGGCCTCGCGGGCATCGCCGGCTGCGCGCTGACGCTGATCGGTCCGATCGGGCCGACGATCGGCACCTATTACATTGTCGACGCCTTCATGGTCGTCGTGCTCGGCGGCGTCGGCAAGCTGGTCGGCACCGTGTTCGGCGCGCTCGGCATCGGCATGACGAACACGCTGTTCGAATACTGGACGACCGCATCGCTGGGCAAGGTGCTCGTATTCCTGTGCATCGTGGCTTTCCTGCAATGGAAGCCGAAGGGATTCGTCGCCATGCGCACCCGGTCGCTGGACTAAGGAGGCGATAGACATGACGCAGTGGATGATCAAGACGGGCGCCTCCCGGTACGGGCTGGCGATGTGGTATTTCCTGGCCGCCGCGCTGCTGCTGGCCGCGCCGCTGTTCACGAGCGACTTCCGCCTGAACCTGCTGGCCAAGTTCCTGGCGTTCGCGATTGCCGCGGTCGGCCTCGACCTGCTGTGGGGCTATACCGGCATCCTGAGCCTCGGACATGGCGTGTTCTTCGGCCTCGGCGGCTACGCGATGGCGATGCACCTGAAGCTGCAGGCGAGCGGGGGACGGCTGCCGGACTTCATGGACTGGAGCGGCCTCACCAAGCTGCCGTGGTTCTGGATGCCGTTCCAGAGCTTCGGAGGAGCGGTATTGCTCGGTATGGCCATACCGGCTGCGGTGGCGCTGTTCCTCGGCTTCTTCACGTTCCGCAACCGCATCCGGGGGGTCTACTTCACGATTTTGACGCAGGCGCTCGTCATCATCAGCGTCACGCTGATCACCGGGCAGCAGGCGTTTACGGGCGGCACCAACGGCATTACCGGGTATGGCCAGATCCTCGGCCATTCGCTGGCCGCGCCGGAGACGAAGCTGGCGCTCTACTATGTGACGGCCGGCGTCCTGCTGGCGACGTTCGTGCTGGCGCGGATCGTCGTCAAGAGCCGCTTCGGCAAGGTGCTGCGCGCCATCCGGGACGGCGAGAACCGCGTCCGCTTCCTCGGGTACGATCCGTCCCGCTACCAGATGGGGGTGTTCGTCCTGTCGGCGACGCTGTCCGGCATCGCGGGCATGCTGTTCGTGCTGCATGTCGGCATCATCTCGCCGTCGATGATGGGCATCGTGCCGTCGATCGAGATGGTGCTGTGGGTCGCCATCGGCGGCCGCGGCACGCTGATCGGAGCCGCTCTCGGCGCGCTGCTGCTGAACGGAGCCAAGAGCGCGTTCAGCGAATCGTATCCCGACATCTGGCTGTTCTTCATGGGCGCGCTGTTCATCGTCACGACCGTCTTCCTGCCGCGCGGCATCGCCGGGCTGGCGGTAGACGGCTGGCGCAAGGCAAGGCGGATCGTCCGCAGGCGGAAGGAGGTGCCCGAGCATGAGCGGAAAGGCTATTCTGCAGTGTAAGGACGTGACGGTGTCGTTCGACGGCTTCAAGGCGGTGCAGGGCATGAACCTCTCGCTCGAGGCGAGCGGCCTGCGGTTCCTGATCGGACCGAACGGCGCGGGCAAGACGACGCTGCTCGACGCCATCTGCGGCAAGGTGAAGCCGTCCGGCGGCAGCATCCTCTACCGGGACGGGATCGACCTCGCCCGGCGCAAGGAGCACCAGATCGCCGAGCTCGGCATCGGCCGCAAGTTCCAGGCGCCGTCGATCTTTCCAACGCTGACGGTCGAGGAGAACCTGGAGCTGGCGATGAAGCAGAAGCGCGGCATCCTGGCGACGCTGCGGGCGAAGCTCGCCGCGGCCGAGCGGGAGCGGCTCGCCGCTCAGCTCGAGACGGTCGGCCTCGCCGGCAGGCAGCGGGCTCGCGCCGGCAGCCTGTCGCATGGCGAGAAGCAATGGCTCGAGATCGGCATGCTGCTGCTGCAGGAGCCGTCGCTGCTGCTGCTCGACGAGCCGGCGGCGGGCATGACCGACCGCGAGACGGAGAAGACCGGCGAGCTGCTGCAGGAGATCGCCAAGGACCGCGCGGTCGTCGTCGTCGAGCATGACATGGAGTTCGTACGGAATTTCGCCAGCCTCGTGACCGTGATGCATGAAGGGCGGCTGCTCATGGAGGGCACGATGGACCAGGTGCAGGCCGACGACCGGGTCGCCGAGGTGTACTTGGGCAAAAGGAGGGAAGCGGCATGCTGACGGTGGAGAAGCTGGAATCCGGCTACGGCGAGAGCGCCGTGCTGCGCGGCGTGACGCTCCAGGTGCGTCCCGGTCAGGTCGTCTGCCTGCTCGGCCGCAACGGCACGGGCAAGTCGACGTTCGTCAAGAGCGTCATGGGCGTGCTCAAGGCGCGCGGCGGCACGGTCAGCTACGGCGGCCGCGACCTGACGCGCAAGGCGCCCGGCGAGCGGGCGCGCAGCGGCATCGGCTACGTGCCGCAGGGCCGCGAGATTTTCGGACAGCTGTCCGTGCGCGAAAACATCCTGATCGGCCTGGAGGCCGCGCGCGGCAAGCGCCGCGGCGACGACATCCCGCCGGCGGCAGTCGAGCGCTTCCCCGTGCTGCCGACGATGTACGGCCGCCGCGGCGGCGACCTGAGCGGGGGGCAGCAGCAGCAGCTGGCGTTCGCGCGCGTACTGGCGGCGGAGCCGGAGCTGCTGCTGCTCGACGAGCCGTGCGAGGGCATCCAGCCGTCGATCGTCGACGACATCCGCGACGTGATCCGTTCGATCAAGTCCGACGGACGGACGGCGATCCTGCTCGTGGAGCAAAGCCTCGAGTTCGTGCGGAGCGTCGCCGATTACGTCTATATCCTCGAAAAAGGCGCCATCGCCTGGCAAGGGGAGCTCGAGGCGCTGGACGACGAGACGGTACGCCGGTACTTGACGGTGTAGGAACGGGATGATCGGGCAGGAAAGAAGAGGCTGCGGACGTTTCCTTTGTCCCGGCAAGGCAAGCCAGGATCGCGCGCATCAGCGGAAGCCGCGCGGTCTTGGCTTGTTCGCGTCCCGCATCCAAGGGAGGCCTGTCCTCAAGCGGTACCGGCACCCCCATCCGCCGTTGTGGGTGCATTTCCCAGCCTGTGCAGGGAGGGCGGAAACCCGCGCCGTAAAAGGCGAAAATCGCCTTTCCGGCCTCTGCCGGCGCGGGCTGGCGCGGTGCATAAGAAACTGGGAGCGGATGAATACTATGGTCAGATTCGAAGGTGAACGCCTGAACGATCCAATCCCAACTCACGAAATAAATCAGTCGGAGCTAGGCATCCAGTGGACTTACCATTCTTCGAGGAAAGTGGGGCAACATGACAATGAAAGCAACTGGAATTGTGCGTCGAATCGACGATCTCGGCCGCGTCGTCATCCCGAAAGAAATCCGCCGTACGCTTCGCATCCGCGAGGGAGATCCGCTTGAAATCTTCGTCGATCGCGACGGCGAGGTCATCCTCAAGAAGTATTCCCCAATCGGCGAGCTCGGAGACTTCGCAAAGGAATATGCCGAATCGCTGAGCGAGAGCACCGGCCACATCACGCTCATCTCCGACCGAGATACGGTCATCGCCGTCGCCGGCGCCTCCAAGAAGGATTATATGGACAAGCCGGTCGGCCAGCTGCTGGAGCAGGCGATGGACAGCCGCAAGACCGCCACCGAAACCGCCAGCGGCGAGCATGAGATCATCAAGAACGCTCCGGAAACCTACACCTCCTTTGTCGCGGCTCCGATCATCGCCGGCGGCGATCCGATCGGCACGGTCGTGCTGGCAAGCAAGGAAGATTCGACCAAGATGGCGCAGATGGAAATCAAGATGGCCGAGACGGCCGCGGGCTTCCTCGCCAAGCAGATGGAGCAGTAGGCGGAATACCGCCGTTCAGGCAAGCTTCCTTTTCGGTGGAATTCCGAGCGGAAGCTTGTTTGCCGTCGAACGGGACGCGGCAGAGTCCGCGCGGTCCGCGTCAGCTCAGCCGTCCTCGAAGGCCGCCAGCTGCGGCGGCTCGCCGGCCAGCAGCAGCGTGAGCGCTGTCGCTCCTGGCAGCGGCAGCGGGGGCGCGGCATGAAGCAGGCGCAGCGAGCCCGCCTCGGTCAGCTCAAGCTCCGGCTCGGACGGAGCCAGCGTGATGTAGGACGAAGCGCTTCCCGGCGCGACCTTGCGGAACAGCGTGCCGCCGTCGCGGACCATCAGGTCGACGGGGCCGGTGCGGGCGAGATGGAGCAGGCGCAGCTTGACGCAGTCGTCGCGAAGCTCTTGGCCGTCGAAAAAAACGAGCAGCCGCAGTCCGTCTCCCTCCGGATCAGGGCAAGCCGCCGCCGTATAGCTCCGGCCCGCCTCGAGCGACAGCTCGAAGACGTCGCCGCCGTCTGCCGGCTGGGGCTGCGCGGAAGCGGCGGGAGACAGCCCGACGCTCAGCGGACCGGCAGGCACATCCGCGTAGGAGGAGGCGGAGAGATAGCCTGCCTGCGCAAAGGCTTCGCCGGCCTGCAACGCCAGCGTCGGCTGTCCGGGAGCGGCGTGGATCAGCCGCAGCCGCGCGTAGGAGCTCGGCCGGGGCAGCGCCTGCGTCGAAGCGGATTCGGCCGCGGGCGGGCGGATGCCCGGGCCGGCGAATTCCGCGAAGGAGCCGGAATCGTCAGCCGCGTCCGGCGGGTCGGGAGCGGACGATGCCGGCTGCGGAGCCGGCGAAGCGGGCGCGGCGGCCGGAGGAGGCGCGGTCCAGCCCGCTGCTGGCGGGGCGGCGCCGGCGCTGGAGGCCGGCGCTGGCATGCCCGGCCAACCGGGATGGCCGGCCGCGGCCCCCGATCCGGGCGCCAAGCTCCAGCCGTACGGCTCCGGAATGGCCGGCTGCTGCGAGAGGGGCGGTCCATAGCCGCCGGGCAGCGGCGGCGCGAGCCCCGGCAGACCGCTGCCGGACAACGGCTGCCAAGGCGAGGTCGGCAAAGGGCCGCCATAGCCCGGCCAGGGCGACGGAGCTCCGGAGGCGTAGGACGGCCAGGCCGACCCTGGCGGAGCGGCCGCCGCGGAATAGGCGTCCGGCGGCGGGTACGCCGCCTGCGCGGGATAGGGCGGGAAATCGGCCGGCGCGGCATAAGCGCCGGCCGGGTACGCCGCCGCTGGCGCCGCATAGGGCGGCAAGCCGCCCGACATGCCGGAGAACGCCGCCTCCGGCGGCCAGCCCGGCGCGGCGGCGCCGAGGCCAGGGAGCGGCTCTCCGAACGGATTGCCGTAGAGCCGGACGAGCCCGGCGAGCCGCTTCACGGCTTCCCGGTAGAGGCCTTCGTAGGAGCCCGCCGCGGCGGGCTCGGAGTCGCGGTGATAGTCGGCCAGCATGCGGTAAAGGCTGGCTTTTTGCCATTCCGTCCAGACGGGATGCCGTTCCATTTCCATTGGCTGCTGCCTCCTTGCGGAATCATGCCGAAAAACGTCCTTTCCCAGCCTATGCGCCCGAAGCATGGCTCATACGGACGCCCGCCGCTATAATGAGGAGAACGAACGAGTCGAAAGGAACGGGACGATGGACGACAAGGAGCAACAGGCGGGGCGGGGCCGCGGGGCGCTCGGGGGCGCGGCGCTGCTGGCCGGCGCGGCCCTGCTCTCCAAGCTGATCGGGACGCTGCAGAAAATTCCGCTGCAGAACGTCGCCGGAGACCGCGTGTTCGGCATCTACAACGCGGTTTATCCGTTCTACCAGCTTATTCTCGTGCTGGCGACCGCCGGCCTGCCGGTGGCGGTCTCGATCCGCACGGCGGCGCTGCTCGAGCAGGGCGATCGGCTCGGCGCGCGGCGCGCGGCCGCGGCCGGAGTGACGCTGCTATCGCTGCTTGGGGCGGCCGGCTTCGCCGCGCTGTGGCTGCTTGCCGATCGCCTCGCCGCGCTCGTCGGCGACCCGGCTGCGGAGCTGTCGATCCGCGCGGTGGCGTCGGCGCTCTGGTTTGCCCCGGCGCTGGCCGCGCTGCGGGGCTATACGCAGGGGCTTGGCGACATGCGGCCGACCGCCTGGTCGCAGCTCGTCGAGCAGGTCGTGCGCGTCGCCGCCATGCTGCTGCTGCTGCGCATCGGCTGGTCGGCCGGCTGGGGCGACGACCGGCTCGCCGCCGGCGCGATGTGGGGGTCGTTTTTCGGCGGCGCGGCGGGACTGGCGCTGCTGGCCGTGTTCCTGCGGCGCGGGGCGTCGGCGACAGGCGCTGCAACGGGAGCTTCGCCTCCTCTGGATGCGGATAGCGTTCGTGGAGTGGGCCGGCTGACTGGCTTCGGGCGGCGATCCGACTCGGACGCGGCTCCGGTGCGGACGGCGAGCGAGGAAGGGGGCAGAGAGCCGGCGTTACGGGCCTCTCGGGTCTTTGGGCTCTCGCGGCTGCGTCCGCTCGCCCGCGAGATGGGCGCTCTCGGTGCGCTCGCGCTGCCGGCGGCGCTCGGAGCGATCGTCGCGCCGGTGCTGGGGGCGATCGACGCGTTCACCGTGCCGCGGCTGCTGCGAGGCGGCATGGACGCGGCCGAGGCGATGGCGGCCTTCGGCCTGTACAGCCGGGGCCAGCCGCTCATCCAGCTCGTGGCGATGGTCGCCGGCGCGGCCGCCGGAGCGCTCGTGCCGCAGCTCGTGCGGCATCGTCGCTCGGATCCGGCGCAGGCGGCGGCGCTCGTCCGGCTGTGGCTGCGCTCGTCGGCGCTCGTCGGCGCGGCGTCCGCGCTCGGACTCGCGCTGCTGGCGCGTCCGCTCAACGTGATGTTCTACGCCGACGCGCAGGCTACCGGCACGCTTGCGCTCGTCGGCAGCACGGCGCTCGCCGCCGCCGTCAGCGCGGTCGCCGCGCCGCTGCTGCAGGGCCTCGGCGCGCTGCGCCTGCCGGCCGCGCTGCTGGGGCTCGCCGCGCTCGCCAAGGCCGCGCTCAACGCCGCGCTCGTGCCGCCGCTCGGCATCGCCGGCGCGGCCGCCGCCGGCATCGCCGCCACGGCGCTCGCCGCCGGCCTCGGCGCGCTCGCGGCGGCGCGCACCGCGGCAGCGCTCGCTCCGGCGCCGCCCGCCGCGCGCCGCGCGGCCGCGCGGCTGCGCCGCCTCGCCGCCTGCGCGCTCGCGCTCGCGGCGCTTGCCGCGGCGGCGCTTGCCGGCGCGCGCCTCGCCGAGCTCGCCGCCGGCGCGGCCTCGCTGGCGCCGCGCGCCTCCGCCGCCGCGCAGACGCTTGGCGGCGTGCTGCTCGGCGCCGCCGTCTACGGCGCCGCGCTGCTGCTGCTCGGCGCCGTAAGCGCCGCCGAGCTGCGCCTGCTGCCGGGCGGCGAGCGGATGGCCGCCCGCCTGCGCCGCTGGCGGCTGATGCCGTAAGGCGGACCCATGCGGGCATCCGCCGAGCTCGACACCCCCGCGAGGGAGCCGAGAGTGCCTTGACCCGCCGAACACGGCACCTCCGCCCCCGCGAGGGAGTCGAGAGTGCCTTAGCCCGCCGAACTCGACGCCTCCGCCCCCGCGAGGGAGCCGAAAGTGCCTTGACCCGCGGATCTCGACGCCCCCGGCCCCGCGAGGGAGTCGAGAGTGCCTTGACCCGCCGATCTCGGCGCCTCCGCCCCCGCGAGAGAGTCGAGAGTGCCTTGATTCGCCGATCTCGACGCCCCCGGCCCCGGCGAGGGAGCCGAGAGTGCCTTGAGCCGCCGAACGCGGCGCCCCCGGCCCCGCGAGGGAGTCGAGAGTGCCTTGAACTGCCGATCTCGGCGCTTCCGCCCCCGCGAGGGAGCCGAAAGTGCCTTGAGCCGCCGAGCTTGGCGCCCCCGTCACCGCGAGGGAGCCGAAAGTGCCTTGAACTGCCGATCTCGCCGCTTTCGCCCCCGTGAGGGAGCCGAGAGTGCCTTGACCCGCCGATCTCGGCGCCTCCGCCCCCGCGAGAGAGTCGAGAGTGCCTTGATTCGCCGATCTCGACGCCCCCGGCCCCGGCGAGGGAGCCGAGAGTGCCTTGAGCCGCCGAACGCGGTGCCACCTCCCTCGCGAGGGAGTCGAAAGTGCCTTGACCCGCCGAACGCGGCGCCTCCGCCCCTGCGCCGGCTCGTCCCGCCTTATTTCTTACATATATTCCCTTAATGAGAACGATGCCGCTTGATTCCTGGCTTCAAGCCAAGTAAAGTCTTAAAGGAGGCGGCCCCGGAAGGGTTTCCGGGGCTTATGCCGCAGGGCGCGAGCAAGGGCCGCGCCTGCCACAGGGAGGAACCGCGCCATGACATCCGATTCGAGCCTCAACCGCTCCGGCGGAGCCGTGCCGTCGATCGCGGTAGCCGGCCTCGGCACCGGCGACCCGGACCAGCTGACGCTGGGCATCTGGCGGCGGCTGCAAGCCGCGGACGCGATCTATGTCCGCACCGCGAAGCATCCGATGATGGACATGCTGCGCGAGACCGGCGTGCCGATCCATTCCTTCGACCGGCTGTACGAGCAGTCGGAGTCGTTCCCCGAGGTGTACGACGCGATCGCGGACGAGCTGATCCGACTGGCCAAGGGCTCGGCGCCGCCTGACGCCGCTGCCGTGCCGTCTGACGCCGCTGCCGTACCGCCGAACGCCGTTGCCGTGGCGCCGAACGCCGCTGCCGTGGCGCCGAACGCCGCCGCTGCGCCGCCTGAGGCCGCTACCGTGCCGCCGAACGCCGCTGCGCCGCCTGACGCCGCTGCCGTGCCGTCTGACGCCGCTGCCGTGCCGTCTGACGCCGCTGCCGTACCGCCGAACGCCGTTGCCGTGGCGCCTAACGCCGCTGCCGTACCGCCGGACGCCGCCGCCGTACCGCCTAACGCCGCCGTTACACTTTCGGCTGCCGCCGGCCTGGGCCGAGCCGTGCTTTACGCCGTGCCCGGCCATCCGATGGTGGCCGAGCGCACCGTGCAGCTGCTGCGGGAGCGCTGCCCCCGCGAAGGCGTCGAGCTGACCGTGCTCGGGGGCGAGAGCTTCCTCGACATCGCCTTCACGCGGCTCGGCTTCGACCCGATCGAGGGCTTCCAGCTGCTCGACGCGGCCGGACTGCAGCCGCATCTGCTGCAGCCTCAGCTGCATACGCTGATCGGCCAGGTGTACGACGGCTTCACCGCCTCGGACGTCAAGCTGACGCTCATGGAGCGCTATCCCGAGGAGCATCCGGTGACGATCGGGCACGCGCTCGGCGTCGCCGGGGAGGAGCGCATCGTCACGGTGCCGCTCTACGAGCTTGACCGGGGACAGGACTACGGCAACCTCAGCCTCGTCTACGTGCCCGCCAGCAACGACGAGCGGCTGCGCAGCCGCAGCTTCGACCGGCTGCACGAGATCGTCTCCATCCTGCGCAGTCCGGACGGCTGCCCGTGGGACCGCGAGCAGACGCATCAGTCGATCCGCAAAAACTTCATCGAGGAGCTGTACGAGGCGCTCGAGGCGATCGACGCGGACGATCCGGACGGCATGCGCGAGGAGTTCGGCGACGTCATCCTGCAAGTGATGCTGCACAGCCAGATGGAGGAGGAGACGGGCGCCTTCACCGTCTACGACGTCATCCAGGAGCTGAACGAGAAGCTGATCTTCCGCCATCCGCATGTGTTCGGCGCGGACGGCGCATCCGATGCGGGCGAGGCGCTCGCCAGCTGGGAGCGGATGAAGGCGGAGGAGAAGCGCATCAAGGGCCGCGACGCGGACCGCAGCTCCGTGCTCGACGGCGTGCCCAAGGATCTGCCGGCGCTGCTGGCCGCTTACAAGCTCCAGAAGAAGGCGTCCAAGGTCGGCTTCGACTGGAACGAGCTGGAGCCGATGCTGGCCAAGATCGAGGAGGAGCTGCGCGAGGTGCGCGAGGCGGCCGGGCTTGGCGACGCCGAGGCGAGCGCCGGAGAGGTCGGCGACCTGCTGTTCGCCGTCGTCAACGCCGCGCGTTTCCTGGGCGCCGACCCGGAGGAGGCGCTGGCGCGGACGAACGCCAAGTTCAAGAGGCGCTTTCTCTACGTCGAGGAGCAGCTTCGTATAAACGGCAAATCTTTTGACCAGACTGATCTACTAGAGATGGACCGCTGGTGGGAGGAAGCCAAGAAGAGAGGGTTATAGATTCGCCCGCTTGGAATTCGGCCTCCTTTGCGCCATCGTTCGCCCGTTCTCGACGGAATTCTGCAAAAAAAATTCCGAATGCAGCAGGATTTTTTCATCGGGGGCACGAATTACGTATCCCTCGAAAAAAAGCGGCGCCGCCGGCTTCCGTCCGGGACGCTTCCCGCGCGCTGCGGCCGAGCCTTCTTGTTTCGACCCTGATGCTGCCGAGAGGCAGCGCACATGCACTTCAACCGAATCCATTACTTATTCCGGGAGGAAACAATCATGAACAAGAACGACCTGATCAACAGCATCGCAACGAAAAGCGGCCTGACCAAGCGCGACGTCGAGTCCGTCCTGAACGGCTTCCTCGGCGAAGTCACCGAAGCGCTCGCTTCCGGCGACAAGGTTCAACTGATCGGCTTCGGCACGTTCGAGACCCGCACCCGCTCCGGCCGTACGGGCCGCAACCCGCAAACGGGCCAAGAAATCACGATTCCGGAATCCAAGGTTCCTGCATTCAAAGCCGGCAACAAGCTGAAAGAAGCCATCAAGTAATTGAGGCTCGATAAATTCCTTAAGGTCTCCCGGCTCATCAAGCGGCGCACCGTCGCCAAGGATGTGTCGGAGCAGGGCCGCGTATGGATCAACGGCCGCGAGGCCAAGCCGAGCAGCTCCGTCAAAGCCGGCGACGAGCTGCGCATCCAGTACGGGCAAAAGTACATCACCGTGCGCGTCGAGCGCACGGCGGAGACGACCCGCAAGGATGAAGCGGCTACGCTCTATACGCTGCTCAAGGAAGAAGCGCGCGAGCGCGAGGACGACGGCCTGGGCTTCTAGCCCGGCGCCGCAGCTTCCAGCCATTGCCTTTTGAAGACCCCTTGCGAGGGGTCTTTTTTCATTGTCCCTGCCCTCGGGGCCGATCCGTAGAAGGGGCATGACGCCTGATCTTAAAAAAAATTTCGCGGCCTGTTTGGCCCGCCGGAGCCGCGGGTAATGAAGCTTACCCCCCACTCCTATAGGTTCTAAACCTCGTCCCCTCCTAATAAGCATAGGCTTATAAGGAGGGGACGAGGCATGAGTGAACCGATGAAAGGGCAGAAGCGGCAGGAAGTGAAGATGCTGAACCGCAAGCTGCTGGAGATAACGGGCGTGTTGAACGTCGAGAGCTTCGACAACGAGGAGTTCCTGCTGGAGACCGAGCTCGGATTTCTGGCCATCCGCGGCCAGAATTTGCATATGAAGCATCTCAGCCTGGAGCAGGGCCTGGTCGCCATCGAGGGTCTGATCCATACGCTCGCCTATCTGGACGGCACGCAGCAGGCCAAGTCCAAGAGCCTGTTCGGGAAGATCTTCAAGTGACGCTGGAGACCCAAGGCCTCACGATGGCGCTGATGCTGCTGTCGGGCGTGCTCATGGGCACGGCGTTCGACGGCTACCGCGTCGTGTCCCGCGAGCTGCGCTTCCCCCGCTGGATGCTGCCGCCGCTGGACGTCGCCTATTGGATGATCGCGGCGCTGGCCGTATTCCGGGTGCTGTACGCCAGCAACGACGGCGAGGTGCGGGCGTACGTCTATCTCGGGCTCGGCATCGGGCTTTGCCTTCATTATCTGCTGTTCAGCGGACTGGTGGTCGGGCTCACCAAATGGATGATCGCGGCGGCGAAGGCGGTCATCGGCTGGCTTGTCCGTCTGACGGACATGCTGGTCATTCGTCCCTTGATAGGGATCTACCGCTTAGTTCGCGTTTTGACAGGTTTTTTGATCGCCTTTTCTTTGTTCCTTTTCCGCATTGTGCTACAATTGGTTCGTCCTGCAGGAATTCTGATCCTCTGGATGCTGGGTCCGCTGCTGCGTCCGATCGGCAGGCAGCTGGGGCAGCTCATGGTCCGCTGGGAATGGAAGGAAAAGGCGGCCCGAGTGTCGAATGGATTCAAGCAGGCTTGGAAGCGGCTTTTCCGCAGGTGATTGGATTCGCTCCGGTCCTACAAGCCGAACCCTTGGAAGAGACGGGAGGATTCACGTGATGGAAAGTCCGAAAACGACGGGCGCGCGCAGAAGATTCAAGCTGTGGCTGGTGGCGATGACGGTTATTCTAGCGTGGGCAGGATATGCCCTGTTCTCTCAAACGCAGCGCCAGGCGGAGACCGCGGAACGGCTGTCGCTCGCCAAGGACCGATTGGAGCAACTGCATCAGCAAACCGATGAGCTGCAGGCCAAGATCAAGCAGCTCAACGATCCGGAATATATTTCCCAGCTCGCGAGCAAGCAGCAGGGATGGGTCAAGCCTGGCGAGGAGCTGCTTACAGCCCCGGAATGACGGGCTCTCGGCGGGGACAGACCGGGACATCCGTCTGTTGACCTTGCTTTTGGCCTTACGGTATAATTGAGACCAAGCGTGCCCTCTAATGCAGGGAAGTGCATGGTAGCGGCAGTTAACATGCTTCGCACAACTTTTAGGGAGGAACATTTTATTTTATGGCAATAGAAGTGGGCGCCAAACTACAGGGAAAAGTGACAGGCATTACACATTTTGGGGCATTCGTCGATCTGTCGGGGGGTGTCACCGGCCTCGTGCACATTTCCGAGATTGCCGACAATTATGTGAAGGACGTCAAGGATCATCTGAAGCTGGAGGATGTCGTGACCGTCAAGGTCATCAACATCGATCCGAGCGGCAAGATCGGTCTGTCCATCAAGCAGGCGATCGACCGTCCAGAAGGGAGCGCGCCTCCTGCGCGCGAGCGCTTCAACCGTGAAGGCGGCGGCGGCAGCTTCGGCGGCGGACGCGGTCCTGGCGGTCCCGGCGGCGGCGCTCCTCGCGGCCCCGGCGGCTTCGGCGGCGGACGCCCTGGCGGCGGTGGCGGCGGCCGGCCGTTCAACAAGGGCGGCGGCGGTCGTCCAGCGTTCGGCAAGCCCTCTTTCGAGGATAAGATGTCCCGTTTCCTAAAAGACAGCGAAGAACGGATTTCGTCCCTGAAGAAGAACACGGAAGGCAAGCGCGGCGGCCGCGGCGCCAAACGCGTATAGGTTTCGACAGGACGACGCAGAGAGCAGCATCCCTAACCGGATGCTGCTCTTTTTGCTGTTCGTCCAGAACATATCCGCAAGGCGATAAAAAAAGGCCTTAGGACCTCCTTTCCTAAGACCTTCGGCCTAATGAACGAGCCTTTCCCGGTCGATATTCAAGGGATGCGGGTTATCCGGGAATCGGGAGGTATGGCATGCTTCGGCGAGTGAACGAGGAACAGGGCTTCACCCTGCTGGAAATCATGGCCTCGATCGTCATCCTGTCGGTCGTGGCGCTGACGCTCAGCGGCTTTTTCGTCCAAGCCATGAGCTACAGCAAGCAGAATCAGAGCAAGACGATCGCCGTCCATCTGGCGCGCAACGCGCTGGCTTCCATCCAAAAGGAGCCTTTCGCTCCATTGCGCGACTATCTGGCCGTGCCGGACGCAGGCGGCAGCTACGCCGTGCTGGACGGCTCCCGCTGCGAGTCGGACTGCGCCGACTACGCGGAGCTGGTGCGCGACCCGGCCGTGCTGCTCCATGTGCTGCGTCCGGAAGTGAATGAAGTCGCCTATGTCGTGCGCATCTCTTATCAGCCGGAGCTGACGCCGTATTTGGACATCGGTCCCGATGCGGAGGACGAGGGCCGATCCGCGGCGGCCGGCGGCGGCGCGGAGGCTTTGTCCGCCTATCTGCTGCCGGTCCAGGTGGAGGTCGCCGCCGAGACGGGCGGCCGCAGCGATTCGGTGCGAGTGGAGGGATATCTGACTGATGAAACGATTCGTTGAACGGCTGCGCCGCAGCGAGGACGGCTACACGCTCATCGAGCTCATCGCCGCGCTCAGCCTGCTGTCGCTCGTGCTTGGCGTCATCTACGCCACGATTTCCTTCGGCACGGACGCCTACGGACGCGTGCAGGCGCAGAACGGGCTGCGCGAGGATGCGGATTCGGCGATGAGCGCCGTCATGGCGCGGCTGTACGCGTTCGGCGCCGAGCGGATCGGACAGGCGGAGGCAGCCGCGGGCAGCGGCATCGTCATGCAGGCGGCCGCGGACGGGAGCGGCCAGGCGCGATCCGAGCAGGTGGCGATCCGCCGCGATGCCGAGGGCAAGGGCCGCTTGTATATCGGGGACACGCCCTTGGAGCTCGGCTCGGAGCTGGCGACGGAGGGCGAGGGCCGCTCGGCGATCGAGCTGCGCTGTCCGGACGGCGGCGGGGAGTGCTCGAGCGGTCTGCTGGAAATTCGGCTCCGCCTGCTGCGGGAAGCGGGCGGGCGGGTGTACTCGCTCGATCTGGCAAGCAAATTCGGCTTTTAGGAGGCTTCGGCCATGAAGGAGGACAAAGGCTCCTCGCTGCTGCTCGTCGTATTCCTCATCCTGCTGCTGTCGCTGCTCGGCGTCGCCGTGCTCGGAGCGAGCCTCGGGGGCGCGATGCGGACCGAGCGCAGCGAGGAGAACGTGCAGAGCGTGCATCTCGCCCAAAAGGGGCTCGACGAGGCGATCGCCGCCATCTATGACCGGTTCAACGGCCGCTTCATCGACCCGGAATCGCTCGGCTCGCAGCTGGCCGGCTTCACGGATGCGTTCAACGAGCAGCTGGCTCAGGGAGGAAGCGGCGGCAGCCGGCTCGATGCGGCGCGTCCGTTCTATCAGGTCGTCAGCGTCCGCTGCGCGGACGACGGCGAATGCCTCTCGCGGGGCAGCGCCGGCAGCGCGGCTTACCAATACTCGCTCGTCGTGACCGCGGAGGCCGAGGTGGACGGGGCGAAGCGCCGGCTTCAGCAGGAGGTCATGCTCGACACGTACCCGGATTTCCTCAAGTACGCCTTCGGCTCCGAAGGCGTCGTGACGATCGGGGGCGCTCCTTATTTTCGCGGCAATCTGTACGCCGGAGAGGCGCTGCAGCTGAGCGACACGGCCGACTACGTCTATGCCGGGAAGCGGCGGACGCAGGTTTCCCAGTTCCTCTTTCTCGACCCGATGCTCGGGGCGGACGGCCGGCCGCTGGACGACAGCGGCTGGATCATCGCCGGCGACGGCGGCAGGCTGCATTATGGCTACGGCGTCTCGTATCCCGATGGCGTAGACCGCTACATGGCGGTGTACGACCGGAGCCTGGCCGGAGCGGACGGCGTGGACCGGGACAAGACGCATGGCCTCGGCCAGCGCATCCGCGTCGAGCCTCCGCAAAAGTTCGTCTCGATCGATGTCCGTTCGAGCTTCCTGGACAAGGTGCGGGATTCGCTCGGCGAGGGGGCGGGCAAGCAGGATCGGACCGTCATCGAAAACGTCTACGCGTCGGGCGGTGCTGCAGCGCTGGTCGACCTGCTGGAATCCAGCTACGCCTCCCGCTACGAGCGGCTGGGCGCGCAGCCGGCTCTGACGGCGGAGGAGCCGGCGGTGCCGGACATCCTGCTCGGACCGGAGCCTTCCGATCCGGGCGGGAGCCCGGCGGACCCGGCGGCGCCTGGCGCGGGTCCGGATCCTGAGGCTTACGAGCAGGCTCGGCTCGAGTATGAGCAGGCCGTCACCGAGTATGAGCTCGCCGTGGCCGAGCACGAACGGCAGCTGGCCGAATTCCGCGCAGGGCTGACCTCGATCGGCGCTCCCGGCTTGGCCGGATCGGCTGTCGTGACGGGGCCGCTCGTGCTCGACGCCAGCGTTCCGGCGATCGACTTTGCCTCCAAGGGCAAGCATAACTGGCTGATCGTGGACGGCGATCTGGAGCTGCGCGGTCCGGCCATCGGCGCCGATGAAGCCGCCGATCCAGGAGCGGAGCCCGGCGGGAGCGGCTCTGGCGGCGGAGAAGACGGCGCGGATGGCGCTTCGGGCAAAGGCGCAAGCCCGCTGCGGCTGCGCGGCAACGTGCTCGTCACCGGCAGCATGACGCTGTCCGGTCAAGTCGATGTCGACGCCACCGTCTACGTGCTCGGCCGGACGGACATCCGCGACGGGGCGATCCGCGGGCTGCAGCCGGGCGGCGCGGCCCCGCGCAAGGAGCTCGTGCTGATCGGCGGAGGGCCGATCGACTTGTACCGGGTGAGCTCGTTCCAGCCCGTCGGAGCCGGATTCGGCAGCGGAGCCGAGGCGGACGGACAGGTGCTGGACGCGTTCCTTTACACGGAGAGCTCGGCCAGCCTGTACGGCGTCGGCAGCGCCTTCTGGATGCGCGGCGGCTTCTTCGCCAAGGGCGATCTGACGCTGAACGCCGTGCTCGGGTCCACGGTCGAGGACGAGGCGCGGCAGCGGCTGAGCTTTCAGGAGCAGAGCAGCCTCGGCAAGGAAAAGGCCCGCTTCATCATCGACTACAACAGCTCGGTGTTCGCCAGCCAGGAAGCGGCGCTGCCGCGGGTGAGCAAGGTCCGCTTGACGACCGGCCCGCTGCGGCTCCTGCCGCAGGACGGCTGAACGGATCGGGCGGCCGAGGGCCGGCCCGCTCCTGGCAAATGAAAAAAACGGGACCAAGCGGAGAAAATCTCCGCTTGGTCCCGTTTTTTCATTTGCCATCCTTCAATAGCGATCGCCGAGGCGTTCGCCGGACGGCGCCTTCACCGTCACTGCAATCGTCCGCTGCAGCGAGCCGCCCGGCAGTCCGTTCGCCCGCCAGACAGCGCTGATGACGGCGGAGCCCGGCTTTTTGGCGGTCAGCCGGCCGCTTGCGTCGACCGAAACGACGGCCGGGGAGCTGCTGCCCCAGCGCAGGGCGCCTAGGATCTCGCTTGCGAGCGAGGACGGCTGCGCCTGCAGGCCGCTCGTCCGCAGCGGCAGCTGCGCGCCCTGCTCGAGCGTTAGGGCGGCAGGCAGGGAGAAGTCCCCGATCAGAACGGACTTGGAGACGCTGGAGCGATAGCCGGAGCCCAGCTCGATCGAGCCGGTCACGGTCGCGCTGCCGGGGCTGACCGCGGACAGCAGCGCCTTGGCGGGGTTGCCGGCGATCGGCGCCAGCGTCGCCCGATCGGCCGGAGCGCCGCCGAGGCTCCAGATCAGAGCGGACAGGCTGCCGCTATAGGCCGGGCTCCAGCTCGCGGATACCGTCAGCTGCTGGCCCGCCGCAAGCCTCTCCGGCAGCGCGGACAGCGCCAGCTCCGGCGCGAACACGCCCAGCTCCCGCTCTACCGTGAAGGAATAGCCCGTCGCCATCGTCACGATGGCCGCTGCCTTCGCCTTGCCGCTGCTTCCCGCGGGCTTCGAGGCGGTCAGCGTGCGGCTGTTCGCGGCATCGCCCTGGAGCGTGCCGGAGCCGCTGACGGTCCAGCTGACCGTATGCTCGGGGATGTCGGCCGCGGCGACGCCGTCCCAGCGGAGCGACAGCTGCGTCTGCTCGCCCGGCAGCAGCTCGCTCTTGCCGGCGGCAAGAGCCGGCTTGGCGATGATGCGCACCGGCTGGGCCGCCTTGGCCAGCTCGATCGGCGTCTCGCCGGCCTGCAGCGGCTGAGTGACTTTGAGCGCTACATGGCCGCTCCCTGTCAGGGACGGATCCATGCGAACGCTCTGATAGCCGCTGTCGGCGGGCAGGCTCTTCGATGGGCCTGCGGACGGCTCCCAGCTCCAGGCGTAGGTCAGAGCCCGGCCTGGGGCATCGGTGCCGACCGGCCGCCTGGCGCCCCAGTTACGGGTCCATGACGCCGCGCTGTCGCCGGCGACGACGACGGCCGGACCGCTCACTTGCAGGTCGGGGGCGACGATGTCCAGCTTCAGCTCAGGCTCAGGAGATTCGTACGTTCGGGAGACGAGCTCGCCTTTGTCGTTCAGCCCTTGCACGGTCAGCCGGGCTCGGAGCGTGTACGTTCCGGGACTGGAGGGATAAAAGCCCGACGTCCACTCCCAGACGCCCGGCGTGCGCTGCCTTTCTCGAATGCTTTCCGCACCCGCCTGTTGCGGGCTGACGGACCATTCGACCTGCGCGCCGCTCGGCACCACGTCGCTCGTCACCTTGGTGAGCACCGACTTCAGTCCGATCCGGCTGCCCAGCGTGTAGACGGAGCCTCCGTCCGCAGTGCTCAGCGACAAGCCCGGCTGGATGACATTCACCTTCGTGCTGGCGCTGAGGCCGGTCAGCTCGTCCGTCACTTGGACGACAGAGGACTGGCCGATTTTCAAGCCTTTCACCATGATGCCGCCGATGACGCTCTCCTCGATGGATACATGGGCCGGCTGGCTCGTCGTCCATTTCAAGCCGATGACCGACGCTTCCGCGGGCTCCATCGTCAGCAGCAGCTTGTAGCTCTGGCCGAACGCGATGTCGACCTCCGCCGGCAGCGACAGCGCGGTCGGCTTGACGATCGCCTCGAGCGTGAGGGCGTTGAAGCGGAGCGACGTGCCTGCGATCTGGCCGAGATTGCGGTACGTCAGCGTCGCCTGGTCGAGCGGCAGCCTGCCGATCGCGGCGGCTTTGGCCGTGATCGAGAACGGAACCGGCTCCGCCGCGTAGCGCGTGCCGTCTCCGGACGGATCGGCGGCGTAGCGGATGTCGGGCAGCGTGCCCGTCACCGTGTAGCCGCTTGCGAGCGTGCCGCTCTTCTGGAATCCGGGCGGCAGCGAGACCGGCTCGAGATTCGGCGGCAGCTTTTCCTGGAACGCCGGAGCGGCGATGACGAGATCCGACTGGCCTTTGGCCGCCGTCACCGGCTGCGGCCGGACGACGTAGCTCAGCGTAAAGTCCTTGCCCTTTTCGACATAGGCTTCCTTGAACGTGCCGGTCACGGAGCGGTCGACCTGAAGGCCGGCCGTCACGGGCCGCACGACGACGCGCACCGACTCGGTCGAGAAGGCGCCTTGCCGGTCGGTCGCGGTGATGCGTACCGTCAGCTCTCCGCCCTGCGGCAGCGGATTCGGATACGACTCGGATACGAGCGTGCCCGAGAGCAGCGAGGCGTTCTCGGACATCGTGCGGACGACCGGCTTGCCGTCCGTGCCCGTGTACAGGAACTCCACCTTGGCGCTGATCCGGCGGTCCTTGTAGTCGGGATCCTCCGCGGTGAAGCTGACCGGGATCTGCTGGTAGTGCGGGATGTAGTTGCCTGCTTGGGCCGAGTAGGCGGCGGGAGCGTGGACGGCCAGCTCCGGCTTATGGTTGGAGCCCATGAAGGCGCGGTACATCGTGTTGACGAACAGGCGCTGCTCCCAATCGGGGAACGTGCCGCTGTCGCCCTGGTGGCCGGTGCCGGAGTAGGTGACGTTGCCTTTGGAATAGGTGTAGTAATGATTCCAGCTGTCGCTGTTGTCCCGCGTGCCGCCGGTGATGTTGTACCACGGCACGAGCGTCGGATCCTCCAGATCGAGCATGAAGTACTGGTCATGCGTCGTCGCGACGGACGGCGTGCCGGCATCCAGGTTGAACGGGAACTTCGTCAGCAGGCCGTCGTTGACTTTGGCGACGGTCGAGGATGTTTTGGGCGCTCCCAGCCCGATGTTCGTGTGGAGGCCGGTCTGTCCGGTGACGGGCTTGAAGTTCCGCGTCCAGACGTTGTCGGTCGTGCCGTCGGAGATGAACACGGTATCGTGAGTGAACAGGACGCTTTGCCCGGTCTCGATGAAGTCTTTGACGGCCTTGGCGGCCGTCTCGCTGATCGGGGCGCTGCCGTTGTACGAGTCCTTGAAGCCGAAGATCAGCATGTCGTACTTGCCGCCGATGGAGTCGTACCCGTACGGGCCGCCCTTGGTGTTGAACGCCTGGATCGTGGCCGTCTTCAGCGCGATCCGGTAGTCCTCGGTGCTCAGGTAGCTCTGCTTCAGCACCGTGTCCTTCGTCAAGTCGCTGTTGGCGTTGCCCGGCAGCACCTGGAGGACGCTGATTTCCGTCTGGCGGTCGCGGAAGCGGACGGCGCCGGAGGCGTAGCTTTTCAGCCCGGTCTCGAGCTCGACCAGCTCCAGCTTCCAATAGTACAGCCCGGAGTAGCCTCGCGGCATGCGGTACCGCAGCTCGCCGGACGGCCCGGAGGCGTCGGAAGTCGCCACGACCTGCTCCGCCTGGAAGCGCAGCGACGCGTCCAGGTTGAGGTACAGGTTCGCGCGCAGGCGGGATTCGGCCGGCTGTTCGTAGCGGAAGACGAGCGTGTCGCCCGCGCGGTAGAAATGGGACGGATTCGTCACATAGTCGGTCGGCGCCTCCGTCACGTTCAGCTCCGGTCTCAGCGAGAGCAGGCGCGCGTACTTGTTCTGCTTCAAGGTGGAGGCGATCGCGCTCAGCCCCTGCTTGTCGAGGAACAGCACGTTTTCCCGCTGCTTGCCGCTCTCCTGGTAGATGGAAAATCTTTTTTTCAGCACGCCTGACTCTCCGTTCGGGAGGGCCGGCTGATACAGCAGGCCGTCGGACGTCGCTTTGTCGCTGTAGAGAAGCACGAGCAGGCCGCGGTTGACGTAGCCGTCGATCAGCTCCTGCGCCTTGAGGTTCGTGATGTCGTTGAGCTTCTTGGACGTGTCATGCGCCGCATTGCGTGCGTCGGACGTGGACAGATAGGACATCGACTCGGGATTGTACTTGCCCTTGCCGATGTAGACGGCGTCGTACAGGCCGTCGATGTCGACGCGGGAGGCGACAAACGTCTTCATCTTCATCGTCGTGATCTCGTAGTCGGCGGAGCCGAGCAGCGGCTTCAGATCGGACGTGCCGGCGTCCGTCAGTTCGAGCAGCCGGATCTTGGCGGCGGATGCCGCCGACGCCGAAGGAACGGATGGCGGCCAGAGCGACAGCAGCGATGCCAGCAGCAGCAGGATCGCCAAAGGGGCGCAGAGCGCGGAGCGGAGACGGGCGGCCATGGGGAGCATCTACCTCCAGAATGGAATGGTGGAATACGGAAAAAGGTCATAGTTCATATAGACTAATTTTGGATAGTTTGATTATAATCGATTCGACATCGAAAAAACACATATTGGAAGTTAAAGACCTGGTTTTATTCACATATTGAAATAAAAAGACGATATTTATTGATTAAACGATAATATCTATGCGATTTATGAAAAATCGTTCATTTATTTTTCGAGTTGAGACTAAAGACCTAAACTTATCGATATTTCCTTTCGATAATTAGGAGGACAAGCCGCGACGGCGGGGAGAGAGGAAGGCGGGGAAGCGGGATGAACAGGGTGAGGAAAAGGCTCGGCGACCTGCTGGTCGAGAGCGGCGTCATTACGGAGACGGAGCTCCAGGAGGCGCTGCGCGAGCAGGGACGGACGAAACAGAAGCTGGGCGATCTGCTCATCGCCCAAGGCTACATGACCGAGCAGCAGCTCATCGAGGTGCTGGAATTCCAGCTGGGAATTCCGCATGTGAGCCTGTTCAAGTACCAGATCGATCCTTCCATCGCCCAGATCATCCCGGAGAGCCTGGCGCGCCGCTATCAAGTCATCCCGCTTCATAAAGAGGGCGGCAAGCTGATGGTGGCGATGGCCGATCCGCTCGACTACTTCGCGATCGAGGAGCTGCGGATGAGCACCGGCTTCCGGATCGAGCCGGCGATCTCCACCAAAGAGGAGCTGCAGCGCGCCATCGCCCGCTTCTACGGCCTGCAGGACTCCATGAGCCAGATCTTGGGCGAGCTGCCGACGCAGGACGAGATCGGCGAGATGGAGATCACCGACGAGGACTCGCCGGTCGTGCGGCTGGTGAACGGCATGATCCAGCAGGCGGTGCAGCTGCAGGTGTCCGACATCCATGTCGATCCGGGCGAGACGCAGGTGCTCATCCGGTACCGGATCGACGGCGAGCTGCGCACGGAGCGGGTCATTCCCAAGGCGATGCAGGGCTACATTACGGCGCGTCTCAAGATCATGGCCAAGCTCAACATCGCCGAGCGGCGGCTGCCGCAGGACGGCCGGATCAAGATGCAGGTCGACTTCCGCACGGTGGACATCCGGATCTCCTCGCTGCCGACGATCCATGGCGAGAAGCTGGTGCTGCGGATCCTCGATCTGAGCGTCGGCGTCAAAGGCATCGAGCAGCTCGGCTTCAGCCCGGACAACTACCGGCTGTTCAAAGGAATGGTCGAGTCGCCTTACGGCATCGTGCTCCTCACCGGGCCGACCGGCAGCGGCAAGACGACGACGCTGTACTCGGCGCTGCAGCATCTCAACCGCGACAGCGAGAACATCATCACCGTCGAGGATCCGGTGGAATACCAGCTGGAAGGCATCAACCAGGTGCATGTGAACCCGGCGATCGGGCTGACGTTCGCCGCCGGGCTGCGCTCGATCCTGCGCCAGGACCCGAACATCGTCATGGTCGGCGAGATCCGCGACTCGGAGACGGCGGAGATCGCCATCCGGGCGTCGCTGACCGGCCATCTCGTGCTGTCGACGCTGCATACGAACGACGCGGTCAGCACGGTGACCCGGTTCCGCGACATGGGCATCGCCAGCTATCTGATCGCCAGCTCCCTCGTCGGCGTCGTCGCGCAGCGGCTCGTCCGGCGAATCTGCCCGGACTGCCGCCAGGCGCATGAGCCGACCGAGCAGGAGCGGATCCTGCTGCGCAGCTACGGCATCGAGACGGACCGCTTGTACCGCGGCGCCGGCTGCGGCAGCTGCAGCAAGACCGGCTACCGCGGCCGGATCGCGATCCACGAGGTGCTGGCCGTGACGGACGAGCTGCGCCGGATGATCGGCGACGACGCCTCGGTGCTCGAGCTGCGGGCAGCCGCGGAGCGGGCCGGCCTGGCCGGCCTGCTGCAGGACGGCATGGACAAGGTGCTGCAGGGACAGACGACCGTGCAGGAAGTGATGCGCGAGGCGGCGCTGCGCTGAGGATGGACCATGGAGCGTCCGAGGCGGGCAGCAGGGCGCCGGCGCGCCAGGCTCGGCCGGCCTCGCGCGGGGAACCGCATCAGGCTGCGCCTGCAAGGGCAAAAGGAGGCTGGACCGATATGAACGAACCGCAGGGACTGCTGCGGGAGCTGCTGCGCGAGGCCCGCGAGCGGGGCGCCTCGGATCTGCATCTGGCGGCCGGAGCGCCGCCGCTGCTGCGAATCGACGGGGCGCTGGCGCCAGCCGTCTCGCTGGCGGCGCCGCTCGGGCGCGAGCAAGCGGAGGCGCTGCTGCTGCCGCTGCTCGGCAGCCGCAGGGAGCGCTTCGACGCGGAGGGCGAGGCCGATCTCGCCTGCGAGACGGACGGCAGCCGCTACCGGCTGAACGTATTCCGCCGTCTCGGCGGCCTCGGGCTCGCGGCGCGCGTGCTGCCGGACGGGACGCCGACGCTGGAGGAGCTCGGCCTGTCGCGCATGCTGACGGACTGGGCGCAGCGGCGGCAAGGGCTGCTGCTCGTCACCGGCCCGACCGGCAGCGGCAAGTCGTCCACGCTGGCGGCGCTCGTCGGGCACTTGAGCCGGACGCGCAGCCTGCACATCGTCACGCTGGAGGATCCGATCGAGCATGTGTACCCGCAGGAGCGCTCGCTGATCGACCAGCGGGAGATCGGCCGCGATACGGCGAGCTTCGCCAGCGGCCTGCGGGCCGCGCTGCGGCAGGCGCCGGACGTCATCCTCGTCGGCGAGATGCGCGACGCGGAGACGATGGCGGCCGCCTTGACGGCGGCGGAGACGGGGCATCTCGTGCTGTCCACGCTCCATACGGCGGACGCGCCGCAGGCGGTCGACCGGATCGTGGATGCTTTCGGAGCGGACAGGCAAGGCCAGATCCGGGCGCAGCTCGCCTCGCTGCTGATCGGCGTGCACGCCCAGCGGCTGCTGCGCCGGGCGGGAGGACGCGGGCGCGTCTGCGCCGCGGAGATCCTCGTCAACACGCCGGCCGTCGCCAATCTGATCCGGACCGAGAAGGTCCATCAGCTGCGCGGCGTCATGCAGACGGGCCGGCAGCAGGGGATGGCCACGCTGGAGAGCAGCGTGCAGGAGCTGCTGCGCCAGGGCGCGGCCGATCCGGCCGACGCGAGGGCTTACCTGCAGGAGAGAGGGGAGTAGCGCGTGGCGCAGTTTCACTATCATGTCAAAAGCTCCGCCGGCAAGCAGCTGAAGGGCATGCTGACGGCGATGGACAAGTCGTCGGCGGTCGAGGAGCTGCGGCGCCGCGGGCTCGTCGTCCTGGCGCTGGAGGAGCATCGCAGCTCGCTGCTGCAGATGGACATCTACATCGGCAATCCCGTCAAGCCGGCCCACTTCATCGTCTACTGCCGGCAGTTCGCCACGCTCGTCCGGGCCGGCGTGCCGATCGTGCAGGCGACCGACATCCTCTCCCAGCAGACAGAGAGCAAGCCGCTGCGCAAGGCGCTGCGCGACGTCCATGCCTCGCTGCTTCGCGGCAGCAGCTTCTCGCAGGCGGCGATGGAGCATCGGCGCATCTTCCCCGTCATGTTTACGAGCATGATCCGGGCGGGCGAGGAGTCGGGCGACCTGGAGGGGACGCTCGAGCGGCTGGCGACGTTTTTCGAGAAGGGGCATGTGACGCGGGAGAAGATCAAGTCGGCGCTCACCTATCCGGTCATCGTCGGGCTGCTCGCCGTCGCGGCCGTCATCTACCTGCTCAAGGCGATCGTGCCGCAGTTCGTCAGCATGTTCGAGTCGATGAACGCGGAGCTGCCGGCGATCACCAAGGTCGTCATGGCGCTCAGCGCCAGCATCGAGAACGAATGGTACCTGTGGCTCGGAGCGGCGGTGCTGCTGCTGGCGCTGCTGCTCGGGTTCAAGCGGACGCAGCGCGGAGCGTATGCGCTCGACTACGTGAAGCTGAAGCTGCCGGTGTTCGGCAAGCTGCAGCAAAAGGGCGCGATCGCCCAGGTGTCGCGCACGCTGTCTTCGCTGTATGCGAGCGCCGTGCCGATGCTGCAGTCGCTGCAGATCGTCGAGGAGGCGGTCGGCAACCGCGTCATCGCCCGCTACTTGCGGCTGAGCGCCGACTCGCTGCGGCGGGGCAATCCGCTGTCGGAGCCGCTCAAGCAGTCGTGGGTATTCCCGCCGCTCGTCACGCAGATGATCGCGGTCGGCGAGGAGACGGGCGCGCTCGACGAGATGCTGGCCAAGGTCGCGGACTTCTACGAGATGGACGTCGACAACACCGTCGACCGGCTGAAGTCGCTCATCGAGCCGCTGCTCATCGTCTTCCTCGCCGGCGTCGTCGGCCTCATCGTCGCGGCGATCATGCTGCCGATGTTCAGCCTGTACGGGCAGATGGGGTAGGCGGCTTTTGAGGCGCGACGGCGCGGCGGTTGCGCGGAAAACTTAGTTGGAGGCGCGCCGGCGTGGCAGCTACGCGGAAAAACCGAGTAACTGGTTAGTTGGAAGTGCGACGGCGAGGCAGTTGCGCGGAAAAACCGAGTAACGGGGTAGTTGGAAGGCCGTCGGAGCGGCAGTTACGCGGAAAAACCGAGTAACTCGGTGGTGGGAAGCGCGTCGGAGTGGCGGTTGCGCGGAAAAATCGAGTAACTCGGTGGTAGGAGGCGCGTCGGAGGGTCAAGTCCATAATTGTGTGTAAAAACACTTCTCGGTAGAAAATGGAATCGGGTTTAAAGGCTGTCCGTCGCTTCCGTCATGGTGGTGCTGGTTTCCTGCTCCTCCGAGCCGGCGCCCTGAGTGGCTTTCTGCTTCTTCCACGCCTTGAAGTCCGTCATGTCCATGTACGGCTTCTTCGTCATCCAGTACTCGTTCTCTTCCATGAGCATGGCTCCGATGAGACGGATGACGGAAGCGCGATTGGGAAAGATGCGGATGACCGTCTCGCGCCTGCGGATCTCCCCGTTCAGGCGTTCCATGCCGTTGGAGGTGCGCAGCCGCACGCGGTAGGCCTCCGGGAAGGCCAGCACC
>NZ_AULW01000058.1 GCF_000422485.1 Paenibacillus pasadenensis DSM 19293 | reverse complement strand
TCCGCTCGACTTGCATGTATTAGGCACGCCGCCAGCGTTCGTCCTGAGCCAGGATCAAACTCTCCATAAAGGTAGTTCGACTTGCTCATTTATGATGCTGACTTGCTTCACTCGTTGTTCAGTTTTCAAAGAACAAATTCTTTCCCTTCGCTCTTTCGAGCAAGGACTTTCATACTTTATCACAGCTCTGCATTCTTTTGCAAGTTGTTTTTTTAAAACAGCTTGTTGGAACCGCATTGCCGTGTTTCGTTTTCAAGTCCCTTTCGAAGGGGCGAGAATTAATTTACCACAGCCTGTCCAAGGGCGTCAACCCTTTATTTCGCTTTTTATCCATCATGCCTCAAACGGCCTTATTGCTGGTTATGCTTGACCCTGAGCGCATACCGGGAAAGCTCCCGCGGAGTGGCGATGCGGGCGAACATCCGAAAGACGATGCGGTATCGCCTCGTAATCGCCTGCTTGATCTCGCCGTCCAGCCTCGAATCGCCCAGATCGAGCAGCATTTCATCCAGTTCCTTGCGCAAAACATAGTCCAGTTCTTTGCATTCTTTCTCGTTGAACAGTATTCCGAGCATTAACCGTCCTCCTAGGCGCAATCGATTCAAATCCCGAGCCTTGCCGTACAGCCTTACTGTTATGCTCAAATAATGGAAACTTTATTACATGATTCTGCCGCGGCCAAAGCGGCATATCTGAACGGTCCGAGCATATCTTGTACTAGACCAAGCCTCGATGCCAGCTTCCCAGGAGAGGAGACAAGACGCGAGATGAATTCGTTCTATGTATTCAACGGCCGCAAGATCAGACGGTACTTCTTCCTGTTCGCAGCCGTCGTGTTCGCCGCAGGTGTCATCTATACGGAAAAGGACCACATCACGGTATTCGCGGATGATCAGCCGGCCGCCATCTACAATGTTCCGACCGAAAAGAAGGTGATCGCGCTCACCTTCGACATCAGCTGGGGCGACAAGCGGGCCGAGCCGATCCTGAACATCCTGAAGGAGAAGGGCGTCAAAAATACGACCTTTTTCCTGTCCGCCCCGTGGGCGCAGACCCATCCCCAGCTGGTGAAGGCCATTCAGGAGAACGGCTTCGAAATCGGCAGCCACGGCAACAAGCATGACAACTACAGCAAGCTGACGGACGAGGAGCTGCAGGCTCAGCTGCAGACGGCCCACGCCATCTTGACCCAGGAAACGGGAAAAGCACCGCAGCTCATCCGTCTCCCGAACGGAGACTTCGACAAGCGGGTGCTTCAGGCATCGGAGAATATGGGCTACAAAGTGATTCAATGGGATACCGACTCCCAAGACTGGATGAACATCGGCACGCAAAATATCGTCGACCGCGTCATGAAGCGAGCTCACCCCGGCGACATCGTGCTGCTGCACGCCAGCGATTCGGTCAAGCAGACGCATGAGGCGCTCCCGCTCATCATCGACCAGCTCCGCGCTCAGGGCTATGAGTTCGTCAGCGTCTCCCAGCTGATCAGCCAGACGGAGGCGAGCGGCAAGGAAGTCCGGGACAATGGCGTCACGACGGAGCCTCAGCCCGTCAGCTTCGACATGTAGGAAATTCGATTCAAGCCGTTTTCGCGCCGCGCGCGGAGGCGGCTTCTTTTTTGTCCGGGGAAGACGTGATCCGCTGCAAGGTCAGGATCTGGTAGGCATTGCATGCGGCTAACGGGATCATCATAAACCAGA
Source organism: Paenibacillus pasadenensis DSM 19293 (assembly GCF_000422485.1). Lineage (GTDB taxonomy): Bacteria > Bacillota > Bacilli > Paenibacillales > Paenibacillaceae > Paenibacillus_O > Paenibacillus_O pasadenensis. Next base: position 70,099 of record NZ_AULW01000058.1, on the reverse strand, counting down.
TGGCGCTCGCGCTGACCTCTCCCCCCTCGCCTTGGAAGCTCGGCCAAGCTTCGATGGAGGTCACGACGATCATGAGGAACAGCGTCGGGATGAATGCCTTGTTGTTGGTCAAGCGGGTCTTCCAGTAGCCGACGCCCCAGGCGACGGCCGCCAGCACGATCGGCAGCGCCCAGAACAGCACCATTCCGGTCTGCTCGCGGGATTGGTACAGCACATAAACGAGGAATCCCAGCGCGAACACGGTCGTATACGCTTGCAGAGCGCTCCAGAGATAGGATTTGCGGAAAACGCTGAGGGCGATGTAATTGACGGTCAGATACGCGAAAAAGCCCATCTGGCTGAACGCGCCGATCAGCAGTCCGACGAGCACCATATTGAAGGTATTGAAGCCTGCGCCCGACCAGCCGTAGGCTCGGAGCGTCTGATCCATGAGCTGCATCGCAAGGCCGGTGACGAGCGTGGCGCCCGCTCCGATAGCCATCGTCGTCCAGAACAGGAAAAACCACTTGCGGATTGTCATTGTTGCTGCATCCTCCCAAACCGAGTTCGATCTGATCATTATCTTACCATGAACGGGTGAAAAAGCTAAGGCTTGGCCCTGATATTCCCCCGCTCCTCCGCGCATACTGTACCTATCCCCGCCGGCTCCAAGCTCCACCCGGACCGGCAAGCGAAGGAAAGGAGCCTCAAGCGCATGAACGTGAAACGGGCCTTGTACGGTATTTTACTCGCTGCCTTGTCCGCAACCCTTCTCTCCGGCTGCGGCGCCGAACCGCAAAGCGGAGGCGGGCAGCAGCTGAGCTATAAAGACATGAAATCGATGGTGATCGACATCCTGAAAACCGAGGACGCGCAAAAAGCGCTTCAAGAAAGCCAGATGAGCGCCTCAGGCACGAGCGAGAGCGGCATCAAGATGCTGTCGATGCAGGACGCCGAAAGCGTGCGGATGGCGGTGAAAGAGACGATTACGTCGCCGGACTACGACAAGGTCATCAAGACGATGATGACCGATACGCGCTTTGCCGGCGAATTCGCCAAGGCGGTCAACAAGCAGAACAAGGATATCCATAAGGAGCTCATGAAGGACCCGGCATATCAGAAAGAGCTCATTGCCGCCATGAAGACGCCGGAAATGGACAAGATGATCCTTGAGGTGCTGATGAGCGGCCAGTATCGCAAGCAGGTCATGACGATCATGCAGGAGTCGATGTCCAATCCGCTCTTCCGCGTGGAGATTTTGGATCTGCTGAAAAAGGCGGTTCAGGAAGAGCTGCGCGTCAAGCCGGAGGAGAAGGTCGATACGAAGTCCTCTTCGGGAAGCGGCCAGGAAGGCGGGAGCGGCGGAGAAGAGGGCGGCGGCGAGGAAGGCAGCGAGGAGAGCAGCGAAGAATCATCGACGTAGGCTCATGCGGGCTCGAATGCAAAAGCAGTCCCCTACCCGAGGGGACTGCTTTTTTTACGATATAGGCGGGCGGGCTTACCAGGTCCTGGCGATGACCCGATCGGCCAGCTCCAGGTAGAGCTGTCCCGTTTCGGTTTCGGCTTTGTAGACGGAAGGGGAGAAGTCCCGCTCCGACACATGGTTGTCCGGAGCGCCAAGCGGAATCTGCGCCAGCAAATCGGTGTGGAGGTTTTCCGCGAGGCGGGCTCCTCCCCCTTTGCCGAACACATATTCCTTTTCGCCCGTCGATGGGCTCAAGTAATACGACATGTTCTCCACGACGCCGAGAATCTCATGCTCCGTGTGCAGCGCCATCGCGCCGGCACGGGCAGCGACGAACGCCGCTGTCGCATGCGGAGTCGTCACGATGATCTCCTTGCTCTGCGGGAGGATCTGATGCACGTCGAGAGCGACGTCGCCCGTGCCCGGCGGCAGGTCGAGCAGCAGGTAATCCAGCTCTCCCCACTCGACTTCTTGGAAAAAGTTGCGCAGCATGCGGCCGAGCATCGGCCCGCGCCATACGATCGGGCTGTTGTCCTCGACGAAAAAGCCCATCGAGATGACCTTGACGCCGAAGCGCTCGATCGGCTGAATGCGGCCGTCGACGACTTCCGGCCGCTCCTCGATGCCCATCATGTCAGGCACGCTGAAGCCGTAGATGTCGGCGTCGACGAGTCCGACGCGCTTGCCCCTGCGGGCCAGCGCCACCGCGAGGTTGACGGTGACGGTCGATTTGCCGACGCCGCCCTTGCCGCTGGCGATGGCGATGAATTCCGTGCCGCTCTCCGCGGAGAGCAGCGGCACGCCCTCCAGGCCCGCCCCGTGGCCTCGCACGGGGGCGGCGCCTGCAGCGCCTGGCGCGGCGGCAGCGCTCGGCGCCGCGCCAGGGGAGGCCCCGGCAGGGGCGGCAGGCTGCGCCGCCGCTGCCGGGGCTTCCAGGGGCCGGAACCGCAGATGCGCGGTCTCGGCCCCTGCCTGCGCGAGCGCTTCGCGCAGCGCGGCTTCCAGCGGCGCGCGCTCGGCGCCGCTCGGGACGAGGACCGTCAGCGAAGCTTGACGGTCCTTGGCCATAATGTCGCGGACGGTCGTTCCGTCCGCGAAGCGAGCCGTGACAGCATTCACGGCTTCCAATACTTGTTCGCGTGTGAGCATAGTTGCGGTCTCCACCTTCCGGCATGCATCGAAGCGGCGGACTTTCGCGCCGGCCGCTTCGAATGGGTATGCTCCTAGTATAGCATACCGGAAGCTCCGCTTTCCTTACGGCCGCGCCGCCTTGTCCGTCGTTCCGGCTGGACGCTCGCCGCTGCTGTAACGCAGGATCCCCTTGTAGATGGAGGCCGCGACCTGCCGCTGGTACGTGCCGTCGGCCAGCCGCGCCGCTTCTCCGGGATGGGAAAGGAATCCGACCTCGACAAGAGCGCTTGGAGCCGTCTTGACCGCCTTGAGGAGATAAACCGTATTCGGCGCCTTGGCCGCGGAACGATTCGTATTGGCCAGATTGAGCCTGATCTCGTCTTGGATCAGATAGGCAAGCGCCGGGTTGCCCTCATGGTTCGGATAATAGAACGTCTGCGCCCCGGACCATCTGGGCGAGGGGATGCTGTTCATGTGGATGCTGACCATGAGATCGGCCTTCTTCTCCTCCACGAAGCGCGCTCTGGCGACGAGATCTTCCGTCTTGCGGCTTTTGTATCCTTTGGTCTCCGCTCCCGCCAGATCCTGATCCCCTTCCCTCGTCACATAGACGATCGCGCCGGCTTGCTGCAAATAATCCCGCAGCTGAAGCGCGATCGCCAGATTGAGGTCTTTTTCGATCAGCCCGCTCTTGCTGACCGCCCCGCCGTCAGGACCGCCATGCCCGGCGTCAAGCACGACCGTCTTGCCGCTGAGCGGAAGCGTCCAAGTCGTTCCGATGCTGGCCGAAGGCAGCTGCGTCAGCAGCAGTCCGCCGAGGACAAGCAGCATCAGCGAGGCGAGTCCGATTCGGGACCAGCCGCGCGAGCTGATCCAGACGACGAGCCGTCGACGAGTCGGATACAGTCCATGCCTTCCTTCCCGGCCTATTTTATCTCGAACGTCCTGCATAATAAAAAACACCCCATCCCGCGTCGATGATCGGCTCAGGCTTATCCAAGCCTATCGCTATCATCCACTATATGGGACAGGGTGCTGCTTCATGCCTCGAACAGGGGCGCTGCCGCTTAGGAATGCGCCGGCTGCTCCTGCATGCCCTCGATCAGGATCTGCGCGACCTCGGGCCGGGAGAACTCCGGAGGCGGGCAAATGCCGGCGCGCAGCATCTCGCGGACTTTGGTGCCGGACAGCGCGACATGCTCCGACTTGTCATGCGGACACGTTTTGCTGGTCGCCATGTTGCCGCATTTCCTGCAGAAGAAGCTGTGCTCGAAATAAAGCGGCGTAATGTCGAGATCCTCGGCCGCGAACGTCTTGAGCAGCTCCTGCGCCTCGTACGTGCCGTAGTAGTCGCCTACGCCCGCATGATCGCGTCCGACAATGAAATGCGTGCAGCCGTAATTCTTGCGCACGAGCGCATGGAAGATCGCTTCGCGCGGCCCGGCATAGCGCATCGCTGCAGGAAAGACGCCAAGGAACGTGCGGCTCTCCGGATAGTAATTTTCCAGAAGCGCCACATAGCTCTTCATACGGACGTTGGCCGGCACGTCATCCGACTTCGTCTCTCCGACGAGCGGGTTCAGGAATAGGCCGTCTACGATCTCCATCGCGCATTTTTGAATGAATTCATGGGCGCGGTGGACCGGGTTGCGGGTTTGGAAGCCGACGACGGTTTTCCAGCCTTTTTCGGCGAAGATGCGACGGGTATCGCTCGGATCGAAATAAAACTCGCCGAACTTCTCCGGCTGCGGACGGTTCAGGACGGTGATCGGACCGCCCACGTACGTGCTGGAGCGGGAGAACAGCTTTTTGACGCCGGGATGCTCCAGATCGTCCGTCTTGAACACCTGCACCGCTTCGCGGCGCTGATCGACGGTGTAGATGCTTGCCACGTCGAGCAGGCCATAAACGACGCCATCCTCGCCCTTCAGCGCGACCCGCTGGCCGATCTTCAGCTCGGCTGCCGTCTGCTCGTCGATCGGAAGCGTAATTGGAATGCTCCAGACGATGCCGCTTTCGAGCCGCATCCGTTCGACGACTGAATGGTAATCGGCCTCCGTGAGGAAGCCCTCCAGCGGGGAAAAGGCTCCGACGCCGATCAGATCCAGATCGGAGACGGTCCAGCTGTCTACCGTCAGGCTTGTGAGCTGACTTGCTTCCACGAGCAGCTGCTCCCGCTGCTCGCCGGCGGCGATCCGGTTGACGAGTACTCCGCCATGGGGCTTGATGCTAGACATGATTCCGTTATCCTCCCTTGGGCTCACTTGTGCAGGCCGCATTCGGTTTTGTCGCTGCCCGACCAGCGTCCCGCGCGCGGGTCTTCGCCCGGCGCGACCTGACGCGTGCACTGCTCGCAGCCGATGCTCGGGAAGTTGCGGTCATGGAGCGGGTTGTAGATGATGTCGTTGCTGCGGATATAGTCCCATACATCGTCCGAAGTCCAATGGGCGATCGGATTGAACTTGACGAGGCCGAATTTCGTGTCGTATTCGATCTTTTTCGCGTTGGCGCGAGTCGGAGCCTGGTCACGGCGAATGCCGGTAATCCACGCCTCGTATTGCGAAAGGATGCGCGTCAGCGGCTCGACCTTGCGAATGTTGCAGCAGGCGTTCGGATCGCTCTTCCACAGCTCCGCGCCATGCTGAGCCGCTTGCTCCTCCGGCGTGAGCACCGGCTTCACCTGGACGAAACGGATCCCGTAGCGCTGCTCCATGCGATCGCGCGTTTCATACGTTTCCTTGAAGTGGTAATCCGTATCGAGATAAAAAACATCCGTCTTCGGGCTTACTTTGTGCAGCATGTCGACCAGCACGACATCTTCCGCTCCAAAGCTGCAAGCAAACGTTATATTGGGAAACGTCTCGACGGCAAATTTCAGGATCTCCTCCGGCGATGCGGTTTCAAGCTTCACGGCTTGTTCGGCGATCAGCGCCTCTTTTTCCAGCAAGTTCAATGTCCGGTCCCCTCCCCTATGTTAAAACCAAGTAAGTCCGTATGGTTTTAATTATACGGGGTAGACCTCTAATGTTCAATTGCTTAATTGAGGGCAAAATGGCCGAATTTCCGCGTCAGATAAGGATTCTTTATCCTCTGGATAAGGCGTCCTTATACGATTCGATACACTCCGTCACGGTCGGCGCCCCGAGCCAGATCGGTCAAATAACGGAAGAAGGCCTCCGGATCGACATCGTCGACGACAGTTACGATTCGTCCGCCCTCGGAAGGGATGGTCCTTCCCTGCGATGGACCATCCGCCAGGACATCGCAAGCCACTTCATGAGAAGAGACCAGCTCGGGCTTGCCGATGATGGCGGTCGTCAGCACATCCCACAGGTAGTACGTGGAATTGGTCGCGAAATGCACTAGCGGCGGAACGGTCGCGTAGCATTGGCCGAGGAAATCGATGCCCTCGAATCGGCGCAGCTGCGCCCACTCTTTGCGCGTGTCTACTGTCAGCGGAACTTTGTTCGTGCTTTCCAGAGCGACCATCTCGATCTTGATGCCGCTATCCCATACCCGCTTGGCCGCCTCCGGATCCCAGAACGCGTTCCACTCCGCCGTTCCGTCATGCTCCGGTTCATGCACGTTCCCGTCCGGGAGGAACGTTCCGCCCATCCAGTACAGCTTCTCGATCTTGGCTTCGATCGAAGGATCGGCGTCCAGCGCGCGAGCCAGGTCGGTAAGCGGGCCGGTGAACAGCAGCGTCGCCTTTTCCGGGCACTTCGACACCTTTTCGATCAAATCCAGATGCGCCGGCTTGGCGGCTTCCTTCGTCACGACATCGGAGCGCTCGTTGAGCAGCGGCAGCGCGTCGACATAGAACGCATGCATCCTCCAGTCTTTCGGAAACGGATTTTTCCCCCTCGAATTGCTGCGCGCCACTTCAAGTCCCTTGAGCTCGGCACGCCCGTAACGGTCGATGATCTTGCGACTGGCGGAAACGGCTGGCTCGACATAACAGTCCGCATCAATGACCGACACTCCGATCAGGTCGACTTGCTCCATCTGCAGCAAAAGAAAAAGCGAGACGAGGTCGTCTACGCCTCCGTCATGGTTGAAATAAACCGGCAAAGCTTTTGTCATCGTATGTACCTCCCGTGATGTTGGTCGTTCGCAAAAGGACAAGACTGCATCCTGTCTTATTATAGCCTGCCCATAAAACCCTGTCGAAAAAGAAAAAGCCTTTCCCGATGAATCGGGAAAGGCTGTACGTTCGATTAACGTTTGGAGAACTGAGGAGCACGGCGAGCTGCTTTCAGGCCGTATTTCTTCCGTTCTTTCATACGTGGGTCGCGCGTCAGGAAACCAGCGCGCTTCAGAGATGGACGGAACTCCGGATCTGCCTTCAGCAGAGCGCGGGAGATGCCGTGACGAATCGCGCCAGCTTGGCCGGAAGTGCCTCCGCCATGCGCAAGTACGATGATGTCGTATTTGCCGACAGTTTCGGTCAGAACGAGCGGTTGCTTCACGATCAGCTTGAGCGTTTCGAGACCGAAGTACTCGTCCAGCTCGCGCTTGTTGATGATGATGCGTCCTTCACCCGGCACGAGACGTACGCGTGCTACGGAGTGTTTACGACGACCAGTGCCATAGTATTGGACTTGAGCCATTGTAGGGTCCTCCTTCGATTAACCGCGCAGCTCGTAAGCTACCGGATTTTGAGCTTGGTGCGGATGCTCCGAACCAGCGTATACTTTCAGCTTCAGCTTCATTTTGTCGCCCAGACGGTTTTTCGGCAGCATGCCGTGTACCGCATATTCCACAAGGGATTCCGGCTTCTTTTTCAGCTGATCTTTGGCAGGCGTAACTTTCAGGCCGCCCGGATGCATGGAGTGACGGTAGTAGTTCTTGTCATTCCATTTGTTGCCCGTCAGGACGATCTTCTCTGCGTTGATGACGACGACGAAATCGCCCGTGTCAACGTGAGGCGTGAATTGAGGCTTGTGCTTGCCGCGGATCAGGCTGGCGACTTCGCTGGCCAGACGGCCGAGCGTTTGGCCGGATGCGTCGACGACGTGCCAGTTGCGTTGGACTTCGTTCGTCTTCGCCATATAAGTGGTGCGCATGGGAGATCCTCCTTCAATGGTTGGCTTTCGTTTATGGTCAATCTTCGGTTACAGTTCGTAGTCATGTTGGATGCTGCTTGTCTTGCCTATTTCATGGATGTAGGTGCAATTCTTATGCGGGGCTGTGGGAGAGCCAATAAGAAAGCACAAGTTATATATTACAATAAAGGAGAGCCCAGCGCAAGGATTTTTACTTCTCCGCATCGCCATATTCGACATTGATCAACGTCAGTCCGTGAGCGACCGCAGTCGGTCCCGCCAGCAGACGATTCCGTCCCTGCAGCATGCCTGGAATCGCAGCCGGGGCAATCTTGCCTTGTCCGACATGGATGAGCGTGCCGGCTATGATCCGCACCATATTGTAAAGGAAGCCGTTGCCCGTCAAATAAAGCTCCAGCCGCTTTTCCTCTTCCTTCAGCACAGCGCTGTATATCGTCCTCACGTGAGACTTCTCGTCGGCATGATTGGTCGTGAACGAGGTGAAGTCATGCTCGCCTTGCAAATGACGGAGAGCCTCGCGCATCGCAGCGACATCCAGCTTGGGGGAAGGATGATGGAATTCGAAGTTCCGGCGAAACACGTCGTGGAACTTTCCCGTGCAGATCGAGTAGCGGTACGTCTTGCGCTTGGCCGAGAACCGGGAATGAAAAGCATCGGGAACTTCCGCCGCCGACTCCACGACCCGAATATCTTCGGGCAGACGGCTGTTGAGCGCAAGCGCCCACCGTTCGACCGCGATTCGGGAGTCGGTATGGAAATTGAAAACTTGGCCCTCCGCATGCACGCGCGCATCCGTCCTTCCGGATCCGATGATCCTCGTCCGGGTTCCGGTGAGCGTCTCGATCGCCGACTCGATGATGTCCTGGATCGTGTTGCCTCCCGGCTGCGTCTGGAATCCGTTGTAGCGAGTTCCATCGTAGGCGATCTTCATCCGAATGTTTCGCAAGCCGCATTCTCTCCTTGCTGCAATCTACTCCTTGAGCTTGTCCATGAACCCGATTATGGACAAAAGAAAAAAGGTGGCCTCATCGGTCCACCTTTTGCCTGCTGCCCGCGGGCGGCAGTCGCTGGATTAAGCGCGGTCAACCAGTTCCAGGTAGACCATAGGCGCAGAGTCGCCGCGACGAGGTCCCAGCTTGAGGATCCGGGTGTAACCGCCTGCGCGCTCCGTGTAACGGCCCGCCAGTTCGCCAAACAGCTTTTGGATCGCGTCCTGCTCTCCGTCGATCGTCTCGCGGCGCACGTAAGCGGCCACTTGACGACGAGCGTGGAGATCTCCGCGCTTTGCCTTCGTAATGAGTTTCTCTGCGATCGAACGCACTTCTTTGGCTTTCGCCTCCGTCGTTTGAATGCGCTCGTACAGGAAAAGGTCGGTCACAAGGTCACGGAACAGAGCTTTCCGAGCGCTTGCGTCGCGTCCCAGTTTCGAGTATGCCATCGATTTCCCCTCCTTGATGCTATTCTTCTGTGCGGAGGCCCAAACCGAGTTCTTCGAGCTTCTCTTGAACTTCCTCCAAAGACTTGCGGCCCAGGTTGCGGACCTTCATCATGTCTTCTTCGGTTTTCATGGTCAGCTCTTGCACGGTATTGATGCCTGCACGTTTGAGACAGTTGTAGGAACGAACGGACAGGTCCAGCTCCTCGATCGTCATCTCGAGAACCTTTTCCTTTTTGTCCTCTTCCTTCTCAACCATAATTTCCGCGTCTTTGGCTTCATCGGTCAGTCCGACGAACAAGTCCAAATGCTCGGTCAGGATCTTAGCGCCGAGGCTTACGGCCTCTTCCGGACGGATGCTGCCATCGGTCCACACTTCAAGCGTCAGCTTGTCATAGTTGGTGACTTGGCCGACGCGAGTGTTTTCGACGCTATAGTTGACACGGGTAATTGGCGTGTAGATCGAATCAACAGGAATGACGCCAATCGGCTGGTCTTCGCGTTTGTTGCGGTCGGCTTGCACATAACCGCGGCCGCGATTGGCGAAAATCCTCATATGGAGCCGTGCGCCGGAAGCTAAGGTTGCGATATGAAGATCAGGGCTGAGAATCTCGACATCGCTGTCCGCACGGATGTCGCCCGCGGTAACGTTCCCTTCGCCTTCTGCGTCAATTTCCAGTACCTTCTCTTCGTCGGAATGGATTTTGAGCGACAGGCCCTTCAGGTTCAGGATCATTTCGGTCACGTCTTCCATGACTCCTGGAACCGTGGAAAACTCGTGAAGCACTCCGTCAATCTGAACGGACGTCACTGCCGCGCCGGGAAGCGACGAGAGCAGAATGCGGCGAAGCGAGTTTCCGAGAGTCGTCCCGTAGCCCCGTTCGAGAGGCTCGACGACAAATCGGCCATATGCTCCATCGTCACTCAGCTCTACGGTTTCGATTTTCGGCTTTTCGATCTCAATCACTAGTGTACCCTCCTTCAAAACGTCGCTCCGTATCTATAACGTTCCATGGCGTCAAATCTTGTAGTATGCCAAACCTTCACAACCATTATTCACAAGTTGTCGCAATTTGATACCACAGACTTCGACGAACTATACGCGACGGCGTTTCGGCGGACGGCAGCCGTTGTGAGGAACCGGCGTTACGTCTTTGATCAGGTTGACTTCAAGGCCAGCGGCTTGAAGGGAACGGATCGCGGCTTCGCGGCCTGCGCCCGGACCTTTAACCATAACCTCGACGGCTTTCATGCCATGCTCCATAGCGGCTTTCGCAGCGGCTTCGGCAGCCATTTGAGCGGCGAAAGGCGTGCTTTTGCGGGAGCCCTTGTAACCAAGATTGCCGGAGCTCGCCCAGGAGATCGCATTGCCGTGCGGATCCGTGATCGTAACGATCGTATTGTTGAACGTCGAGCGGATGTGGGCAACGCCGGACTCGACGTTTTTCCGATCGCGACGTTTCGTACGTACGACTTTTTTAGCTTTAGCCATTGTTCGTTATCCCCCCTTGTTATTTCTTCTTGTTCGCTACCGTACGACGAGGACCTTTGCGCGTGCGCGCATTCGTCTTCGTGCGTTGTCCGCGAACCGGCAGGCCGCGACGGTGACGGATACCGCGATAGCATCCGATTTCGACGAGGCGCTTGATGTTGAGGGAAATCTCGCGGCGGAGATCGCCTTCCACTTTGACGGATTTGTCGATGACTTCACGCAGCTTGCTCACTTCGTCTTCCGTGAGGTCGCGTACGCGAGTCGCAGCGCTGACGCCCGTTTCGGCCAGAATTTTCTGAGCCGTCGTCTTGCCAATACCGAAGATGTATTGGAGCGCGATTTCAACGCGCTTGTCGCGCGGCAAGTCTACACCAGCAATACGTGCCATGAATCGTTTCCTCCCTTCTTAACCTTGTCTTTGTTTGTGCTTCGGATTTTCGCAGATGACCATAACGTTGCCTTTGCGGCGAATGACTTTGCATTTTTCGCAGATCGGCTTAACCGAAGGTCTGACCTTCATTGTGAATTACCTCCCGAATCCTTCCTCTGCAGGCACGAGGCCTACTTCCGATAGGTGATGCGTCCTCTGGACAGATCGTAAGGCGACAACTGGATAACCACTTTGTCTCCGGTCAGAATACGGATAAAGTGCATTCTGAGCTTGCCGGATACATGAGCGAGAATCTGGTGGCCGTTCTCCAGTTCAACCTTGAACATGGCATTTGGCAACGGCTCGATTACCGTACCTTCGACTTCAATGACGTCTTCCTTGGCCATCCTCATTCTCCTTTCGGCTTGTGTACTTCTGTATGGCGAATCTTAGCTTGGCGTTGGTCACCCGGCCCGTCTCGGACATGCTGTCCGAAACTTCGCTGCTGAGAGCCGGAAGTAACTGAAGATGCTGCATGTTCTTCTTCTTCGGCGAGTCGAAGCGACGCCCGTCTCCATCCGCGATCAGGACGAATTTCTCGTCCAAGACGCCGATGATGACCGCATGGCTGCCCTCGTCCTTGCCTCGAAGCACTTTGACCAGGCGTCCGATCTGAGCAAGCGGATCCAAGACCCTACTTCGCCTCCGGCAGCTTCGTCAAAATCTCGCAACCGTTCTCCGTGACCGCTACCGTGTGCTCGTAATGAGCGCACCAGGAGCCGTCAACCGTTACAACCGTCCAATTGTCCGACAAGGTCTGGACGTAGCGCTCCCCGATGTTCACCATCGGCTCGATGGCCAGCACCATTCCAGGCTTCAGCCGGGGTCCGCGATCCGGAATGCCGTAGTTCGGAATTTGCGGCTCTTCATGAAGATCCTTTCCAATTCCGTGCCCGACATACTCGCGTACAATGGAAAAGCCCGCATCCTCCACCACTTTTTGAATGGCGTGCGAGACCGTATACAGCCGAACATCCGGTTTGACCAGCTCAAGCCCGGCGTACAGCGATCGTTCGGTCACTTCCAGCAGACGTCGAACTTCTTCCGTGACGTCGCCTACCGGATAGGTCCAAGCCGAATCTCCGTGGTAGCCCTCAAACTGGGCGCCGATATCCAGCGTGATGATATCTCCGTCCTTGAGCTTGCGGCTGCCCGGAATGCCGTGCACCAGTTCTTCGTTTACAGAAGCGCAAATGCTGCCAGGAAACTGATTGTAGCCTTTAAAAGATGGAATTGCGTCCTGACTGCGAATGTAGCGATCGGCGATGTCATCCAGCTCACGGGTCGTAACCCCGGCCCGTACCGCGTCCGCCATCAGGCGATGCGTTTCGGCCACGATGCGTCCCGCTTCTCTCATGAATCGCAGTTCGGCTTCAGACTTGCAAATTATCATTCGTTCGAACCCCGCAGACGACCGGCGATGTCGGCGGTGACTTGATCGATTTCCTGCTCTCCGTTCACTTCACGCAGCAGACCTTTGCCGCTGTAGTATTCCAGAAGCGGGGCCGTCTTGGAGATGTATTCGTCCAAGCGGGTGCCGACCTTTTCTTCCGTGTCATCCGAGCGCTGGTACAGCTCTCCGCCATCCTTGTCACAGATGCCTTCCACCTTCGGAGGATTGAACATCACATGATAGGTAGCGCCGCAGGTTTTGCAGATGCGGCGTCCGGTGAGCCGGGCGAGCAGAAGTCCGCGATCGACATGAAGATTGACGACATGATCGATGCTGCGGCCCATTTCGGCCAGCATGACATCAAGCGTTTCGGCTTGCTGAAGCGTCCGCGGAAAGCCATCCAGCAGGAAGCCCTTCTCGCAGTCGGCAAGCAGCAGTCGCTCGCGTACGATGCCATTCGTAATTTCATCCGGAACAAGCAGTCCTTGATCGACGAATTCCTTCGCTTTCTGACCAAGCGGCGTGCCCTGCTTCATCGCCAGCCGGAATGCGTCTCCGGTGGAGATGTGAGGAACGTTGAACTGTTCGACGATTCTCTCGGCCTGGGTACCCTTGCCGGCTCCCGGAGGGCCCATGAAAAGAATGTTCATCCTGTCGTCCTCGCTTTGGCACTATAGGCACGCGCGGGCTGACCTGCAGCTCCCCAAGTGGAGCCGTCAAGCCGCCCGTTCGAAGCCTCGTGTTATTTATTGATGAACCCTTTGTAGTGACGCTTGATCAGCTGGCTCTCGATCTGCTTCATCGTGTCGAGCGCGACGCCGACAACGATCAGCAGCGAAGTACCGCCGAGCTGAATCGTGCGGTCAAGACCGAACAACGAGCCGAAGAACACCGGCAGGATCGAGATGATGGCCAGGAACAGCGCCCCGAACAACGTGATTCTCGACATGACGCGGGTAATGTAGCTCGAGGTAGGCTTGCCCGGACGAACGCCAGGGATGTAGCCGCCATTCTTCTTCATCTGGTCCGCCATCTGTACAGGATTGATCTGCACGAAGGTGTAGAAGAAGGTGAAGCCGATAATCAGTATAACATAGATCACCATTCCAAGCGCCTTATCCGGTGCGAGGTGGGTGATGATCCATTGAGCCCAGTCGTGGCTGGCCCAGAACTGCGCAATTGTGGACGGGAACATCAGCAGCGAGATCGCGAAGATAACCGGGATAACGCCCGCGCCATTCACTTTGAGCGGAATGTGCGTCGATTGGCCGCCGTACATCTTGCGTCCGACAACACGCTTCGCGTATTGCACCGGGATTTTGCGAATCCCTTGCTGGACGATGATGACGCCGATAATCATGAGGATGATCCCAACCAGAATGGCCAGCACCTGGAGGACGCCCAGGAATACCTGGTCCGTCTTATCGACGAAGTACGTCGTGTAGATTTTGCGGATATGGCCCGGCAGGCCAGCGATGATACCCGCGAAGATAATCACCGAGATGCCGTTGCCGATGCCGCGTTCCGTAATCTGCTCTCCGAGCCACATCAGGAATGCCGTACCTGCCGTCAGGACAATCGCGATCATCGCGTATACCGCGAAGTTCGCGTCTTGAACCATCTGGTAGTTGTACATGCGGTTGAAACCAACTGCTGTTGCAAAACCCTGGACAAGACCCAACCCAATCGTACCGTAGCGAGTGATCTGCGCCAGCTTGCGCTTTCCGTTCTCGCCTTCTTTTGCCCATTCTGCGAACTTAGGAATGACATCCATCGAAAGCAGCTGGACAATGATCGACGCCGTAATGTACGGCATGATGCCGATCGCGAAGATCGAGAATTGGAAGAGCGCGCCGCCCGAGAACGTGTTCAGCAAGCCAAAAAGATCTGAGCCTGAGTTGTCAAGTTGGGTGAAGACGTCCTTGTCGATGTTGGGCACCGGAATGAAGGAACCGATGCGGTATACAAGCAAAATGAAAAGGGTAAAGAGGATTCTCCGCCGGAGGTCCTCCACTTTCCAAATGTTTGAAACCGTCTTGAACAATTAGATCACCTCGGTTTGACCGCCGGCAGCCTGGATTTTCTCTACCGCAGATTGAGAGAACTTGTTTGCTTTAACCGTCAGCTTAACCGTTACTTCGCCGTTGCCCAGGATCTTGATGCCGGCTTGAGGATTTTTTACGATCCCTTTAGCGACAAGAATTTCCGGAGTAACTTCGGAGCCAGCTTCAAATACATTGAGCTCTTCGATGTTGACGATCGCGTACTCTTTGCGGAAAGGATTGTTGAAACCACGCTTAGGCAGACGACGATAAAGCGGGTTTTGACCGCCTTCGAAGCCCGGACGGACGCCGCCGCCGGAACGTGCGTTTTGACCTTTGTGGCCTTTGCCTGCGGTTTTGCCGTTGCCGCTGCCGATACCGCGGCCTTTGCGGTATGGAGCTTTGCGGGAACCTTCAGCTGGTTTGAGTTCATGCAGTTTCATCGTTCGTTGCACCTCCTTGTTGCTCTTTGTAAATCTATGGATAGACGATGCTTGATCGTCTCTTATACTTCTTCCACTTTAACCAGGTGACTCACGTGGGTCACCATACCGCGAATCGCGGGGCTGTCGTTATGAACAACCGTTTGGCGGATCTTGCGAAGACCGAGCGACGCGACTGTAGCGCGTTGCTTCTCGTTGCGGCCGATCAGACTGCGGACGAGGGTGATTTGCAATTTAGCCATCGTGTTCCCTCCTTAACCCAGCAGCTCTTCAACCGTTTTTCCGCGAAGCTTGGCAACGTCCTCAGCGCGTTTCAGGCGGGAGAGCCCTTCGAGCGTTGCGTTGACCATGTTCATGGAATTGGAAGAACCGAGGGATTTGGTCAGGATGTCGCCGACTCCTGCCAGCTCGAGCACGGCACGCACAGGGCCGCCAGCGATAACGCCGGTACCTTGGGAAGCCGGTTTGAGCAGAACTTGACCAGCGCCGAAGTGACCGAGCACTTGGTGCGGGATCGTCGTGTTCACGAGCGGGATCGAGATCATGTTTTTCTTCGCATCTTCAATCCCTTTGCGGATCGCGTCTGGAACCTCTTGAGCTTTGCCGATGCCGGCGCCTACATGGCCTTTGCCGTCGCCGACAACGACCAGAGCGCTGAAGCTGAAGCGGCGTCCGCCTTTGACTACTTTCGCTACGCGGTTGATGTGAACCACTTTCTCTTGCAGTTCACCCAGCGCATTTGCATCAATACGCAAGTCGATATACCTCCCTTGTCAGAAAATTAGAATTGGAGACCAGCTTCGCGAGCTGCGTCAGCCAGTGCTTGAATCCGTCCATGGTACAGGTAGCCGCCGCGATCGAAGACAACCGCTTCGTGGCCTTTTTCCTTGGCACGTTTCGCGATCAGTTCTCCAACCAGCTTTGCGGATTCCACGTTGCCGCCGTTGCTCACTTTCTCAGCAAGCTCTTTGTCCAGCGTGGAAGCCGATGCGATCGTTACGCCAGCCACATCGTCGATCAGTTGAGCATAGATGTGCTTGGAGGAACGGTATACCGACAGACGAGGACGCTCTACCGTGCCGTTGATTTTCTTGCGGACACGCAGATGGCGTTTCAGACGGGCTTTGTTTTTGTCGCCTTTGGTGATCATTGAGGGATCCTCCCTTCTTCGTTCGTGGTGCTGCTATCGTCAGCATGCGATCATGCTTACTTTTTCTTGCCGGCCTTGCCTTCCTTGCGGATGATGCGCTCGCCTTCGTACTTGATGCCTTTGCCTTTGTAAGGCTCTGGCTCGCGTACGGCACGGATCTTAGCCGCTGTCGCGCCGACAAGCTCTTTGTCGATGCCGCGAACCGTGATCTTGTTGTTGCCCACGACTTCGAACTCGATGCCTTGTGCAGGCACGATTTCAACCGGGTGGGAGTAGCCGACGTTCAGGACGACTTTCTCGCCTTGCTTCGAAGCACGGTAGCCGACGCCGACGAGCTCGAGGTTTTTGGAGAAGCCATCCGTTACACCGCTGACCATGTTCGCGATGATGCTGCGGGTCGTTCCGTGCAAGGAGCGGTGCAGCTTGTTGTCGGAAGGACGCTCCACGAGGATCGTGCCCTCTTCCAGGTTAACTTTCATATCTTTATGGACCGGACGGCTAAGGGAACCTTTCGGTCCTTTTACCGTGATCACCGTATCGTCCAGGGAGACGTTCACTCCGCTAGGGACAGTAATGGGTTTTCGACCAATACGGGACATTGTTGCACCTCCTATCGCTGTAGCTTTAGATTACCAGACGTAGCAGACGACTTCGCCGCCAGCTTTGCCTTGACGAGCTTCCTTGTCGGTCATAACTCCCTTGGACGTGGAGATAATCGCGATGCCGAGACCGCCGAGTACGCGCGGGATTTCGCCCGATTTCGTGTAGACGCGCAGGCCAGGCTTGCTGATGCGCTTGAGGCCCGTGATGACGCGCTCGTTGTTGGAGCCGTATTTCAAGAAAATACGGATCATCCCTTGCTTGCTGTCCTCGATATATTCAGCGTCACGAATGAAGCCCTCACGCTTCAGAATATCAGCGATTTGCTTCTTGATTTTCGAAGCGGGCATTTCAACGGTTTCATGACGGACAAGATTCGCATTGCGGATACGGGTAAGCATATCTGCGATCGGATCAGACATAACCATTCTTGTGTACCTCCTTCCCTAACTAAGACGGATTACCAGCTGGCCTTCTTCACGCCAGGAATCTGGCCTTTGTATGCTAATTCACGGAAACAAATCCGGCAAATTTTAAACTTCTGCAGAACCGAGTGAGGACGTCCGCAGCGCTCGCAGCGCGTGTAGGCACGAACCTTGAACTTCGGCGTGCGTTGTTGCTTTATTTTCATCGAAGTTTTAGCCACTTTGGTATTACACCTCCTGATTGGCGATTACTTCGCGAACGGCATTCCCAGTTGGGTCAGCAGCTCACGGGATTCTTCGTCCGACTTCGCCGTCGTTACGATAACGACGTCCATGCCGCGGACTTTATCGACTTTGTCGTATTCGACCTCCGGGAAGATCAGCTGCTCTTTAAGACCGAGGGTGTAGTTGCCGCGACCGTCGAAAGCTTTGGTCGATACGCCGCGGAAGTCGCGTACGCGCGGAAGCGCGGTGTTGAACAGCTTGTCGAGGAAGTAGTACATGCGGTCGCCGCGCAGCGTTACTTTAACCCCGATCGGCATGTTCTCACGAAGCTTGAAGCCTGCGATCGACTTCTTCGCGCGCGTGATAACCGGCTTTTGACCGGAGATGAGGCGGAGATCTTCGACGGCCGTATCAAGCACTTTGGAGTTGGCGACTGCTTCGCCTACGCCCATGTTGATGACGACTTTCTCGATCTTCGGCACCTGCATTACAGTCGAGTAGTTGAACTTCTGCATCAGAGCAGGAGTCACATCGTTCAGGAAACGCTCTTTCATTCTTGCTGCCATGGTAAAGGGTCCTCCTTTCCGTAAAGAATAATTAGTCGATAACCTCGCCGGAACGCTTCGCAACGCGGACTTTCTTGCCGTTGTCCAGCACTTTGTAGCCGATGCGGGTTACGTTTCCGCTCTTCGGATCCACGTGCATCACGTTGGATACATGGATCGGAGCCTCTTGCTCGATGATGCCGCCCTGAGGGTTCGCTTGGGAAGGACGCGAATGCTTCTTCACCATGTTCACACCTTCGACCAGAACGCGGTTCTCACGAGGGTAAGCTGCGATGACGCGGCCTTTTTTGCCTTTATCTTTGCCCGTGATGACGATAACGGTATCGTCCTTTTTCACGTGCAGCTTGTTGTTGTGGGATTCCAGAACTTTTTTAACCTTTGGCATGTGTTACACCTCCTGCTCCTTGAATCACGCAGCTAGATTAGATAACTTCCGGTGCAAGCGATACGATCTTCATGAAGTCTTTTTCACGAAGTTCGCGCGCAACTGGCCCGAAGATACGGGTACCGCGAGGGGATTTGTCTTCCTTCACGACAACAGCTGCATTCTCGTCGAATGCGATGTAGGAACCGTCCTTGCGGCGAACCGTGCGCTTCGTGCGAACGATAACCGCTTTGACTACATCGCCTTTTTTGACAACGCCACCGGGTGTTGCTTGTTTGACCGAGCAAACGATCAGATCACCGATGTGTCCTACACGACGTCCCGTACCACCCAGTACGCGGATGCACATCAGTTCTTTCGCGCCGGAGTTGTCAGCAACCGCAAGGCGTGTAAAAGGTTGAATCATTGAAATGTCCTCCTTTCAAACTTGATGGTCGAATCGTATTAGAGGATTACGGCTTCTTCTACGACTTGGACCAGTCTCCAACGCTTGTCTTTCGACAGCGGGCGAGTTTCCATGATTTTAACCGTGTCACCGATTTTCGCGGTGTTGTTCTCGTCATGGGCTTTGAATTTCTTCGTGTACTTGATGCGTTTATGGTACAGATCATGTTTTTTGTAGGTTTCTACAGCCACCACGATCGTTTTATCCATTTTGTCGCTGACCACTTTGCCAATCTGAACTTTGCGGTTGTTGCGTTCGCTCATGTTCATCCTCCTTCCTCAGGCTGGGCGTGTATAAGCACGCGGCTGAATTAGCTGCTGATTCCCAGTTCTCTTTGGCGCAGTACCGTTTTGGCACGTGCGATTTCTTTCCGAACGGCGCTGATGCGCGTCGGGTTGTCCAGCTGGCCCGTAGCCAGTTGGAAGCGGAGGTTGAACAGCTCTTCTTTAAAGCCGGCAACCTTTTGGTTGAGCTCATCAGTGGTCAGGTTGCGGAATTCACTAGCTTTCATTTGCTTCACCACCCACTTCTTCGCGTTTCACAAACTTCGTTTTAACCGGGAGCTTGTGGGCCGCAAGGCGCATTGCTTCGCGAGCGATTTCCTCGGATACGCCGGCAAGCTCGAACATCACTTTGCCAGGCTTCACGACGGAAACCCATTTCTCAACGTTACCTTTACCGCTACCCATCCGCACCTCGAGAGGCTTTTGGGTGATCGGCTTGGAAGGGAAGATCTTGATCCAGACCTTACCGCCACGCTTGATGTAACGGGTCATAGCGATACGAGCGGACTCGATCTGACGGTTGGTGACCCAACCCGGTTCGAGCGCTTGCAGGCCGAATTCACCGAAGTGAACTTCCGTGCCGCCTTTAGCGCGACCTTTCATATGTCCGCGTTGTTCTTTGCGGTGTTTGACGCGTTTAGGTACCAACATGATTAGTTGCCTCCTTCCTGGACGGCTGCTTTCTTTTTAGAAGGAAGGATTTCACCGCGGTAGATCCACACTTTTACGCCGATGCGGCCGTAAGTCGTATGGGCTTCAGCCGTGCCGTAGTCGATGTCGGCGCGCAGCGTATGAAGCGGAACGGTGCCTTCGCTGTATCCTTCTTGACGAGCGATCTCTGCGCCGCCGAGACGGCCGCTGACCGAAGTCTTGATTCCTTTTGCGCCTGCGCGCATGGAACGTTGCAGAGCTTGTTTCATGGCGCGGCGGAACGAAGTCCGGCGCTCCAGCTGTTGAGCGATGCTTTCGGCAACGAGCGTTGCGTCCAGATCCGCTTGCTTGATTTCGGAGATGTTGATGTGGACTTTTTTGCCGCCCGTGATGCGAGTCAGCTCGCTGCGGAGGTTCTCCACCTCGGAGCCGCCCTTGCCGATGACCATACCCGGCTTCGCCGTGTAGATCGTGACGTTGACGCGGTTCGCCGCGCGCTCGATCTCGATGCGGGATACAGCAGCGTCTTTAAGTTTTCCTTTAAGGAATTCGCGAACTCGAACATCTTCCATGAGAAGAGTGCCGAAGTCTTTACCCGCGTACCATTTGGATTCCCAATCCCGGATGACTCCGATCCGGAGACCAACCGGATTTACCTTTTGACCCACTCGTTATCCCTCCTTATTTTTCGGATACGACCAGCGTAATGTGGCTGGTGCGCTTGTTGATGCGGCTTGCACGTCCCATAGCGCGCGGCATGAACCGTTTCATCGTCGGACCTTGGTTGACGAATACCTGGGATACGACCAGATTGTTCACGTCCAGCTGGTAGTTGTGCTCCGCGTTGGCGATTGCCGAGTTCAGCAGCTTCTCAACGATCGGGGACGCGGCGCGCGGAGTGTGGCGCAGGATCGCGATCGCTTCGCCGACTTGCTTGCCGCGGATCAGATCAACGACGAGCTGAGCCTTGCGTGGCGCGATGCGGACTTGGTTAGCATGTGCTCTTGCTTCTGCCATGACAGGTACCTCCTCTCAAACAGCTTGATTATGGAAAGGCAGCGGCTTAGCGTCTGCCCGTTTTCTTGTCGTCGTCGTGACCTTTGTAGGTACGAGTCGGTGCGAATTCGCCGAACTTATGTCCGACCATGTCTTCCGTCACATAGACCGGCACGTGCTTGCGGCCGTCGTAAACAGCCAGCGTGTGTCCGATGAATTGCGGGAAGATCGTGGAACGGCGGGACCAAGTTTTGATCACCGTCTTTTTGTTCGCAGCGTTGAGTTCTTCAACCTTTTTCAGCAGGTACCCATCGATGAAAGGACCTTTTTTCAAACTACGACCCATGAAGTGGTTCCTCCCTTCCTCGAGACGTTAGCGTGACGCAGACTTACGTCACGCGCAGTCGCTCAAGCGATTATTATTTCGTGCGGCGACGAATAATATATTGGCTCGATGCTTTCTTCTTCTTCCGCGTTTTGGCGCCGAGGGTCGGTTTGCCCCAAGGAGACATAGGCGATTTGCGTCCGATCGGAGCGCGGCCTTCACCACCACCGTGAGGGTGATCGTTCGGGTTCATGACGACGCCGCGAACTTCAGGACGCTTGCCCAGCCAACGGGAACGGCCGGCTTTACCGATTTTCACGAGCTCGTGATCCTCGTTGCCAACAGATCCGATCGTAGCGCGGCAAGTTTTCAGAATGCGGCGAACCTCGCCGGAAGTCAGACGGATAACCGCGTATGCATCCTCTTTACCGAGGAGCTGAGCTTCCGTACCGGCAGCGCGAACGAGTTGTCCGCCTTTGCCAGGCTTCATTTCGATGTTGTGGATCAGCGTACCGACCGGAATGTTTTCCAGTGGAAGCGCATTGCCCACTTTGATGTCGGCGGATGGACCGGAAACGATCTGGTCGCCGACTTTCAGGCCTTTAGGAGCGATGATGTAGCGCTTCTCGCCATCGACGTAGTGGATCAGCGCGATGTTCGAGGTGCGGTTCGGATCATACTCGATCGTCGCTACGCGTCCTACGATGCCATCCTTGTTGCGCTTGAAGTCGATGATGCGGTACTTGCGCTTATGTCCGCCGCCGTGGTGGCGAACCGTAATTTTGCCCTGGTTGTTGCGGCCGGCTTTTTTGAAAAGCGGCGCCAGGAGCGATTTCTCCGGTACGTTCGTTGTGATCTCTTCAAATGTCGAGACCGACATGCCGCGACGGGCCGGGGAAGTCGGTTTGTACTTCTTGATTGGCACTTTGTTTCCCTCCTTGTCTCGTCAGATTAGACCGACTCGAAGAATTCCAGCTCTTTGCTGTCTTCGCTCAGTTGAACGAAGGCTTTCTTCCACTCGGACGTGTAACCGGAATGACGGCCGTAGCGCTTCGGCTTAGCCGGCACGCGCAGCGTGTTTACGCTGCTGACCTTTACATTGAAGATCTGCTCGACAGCAGATTTGATCTCGGTTTTGTTCGCACGGATGTCGACTTCGAACACATAGCGTTTTGCTCCCATGAGCTCAGTCGTTTGTTCCGTGATCACCGGGCGCTTGATAATATCGCGTGGATCCTTCATTACGCAAGCACCTCCTGTACTTTCTCGACCGCATCCTTGGTGATGATGAGTTGGTCGTGCGACAGCACATCCAGAACATTGATGCCATCAGCTGCGACGAACTTCACTCCAGGAATATTGCGGGCGGACAGAGCCACGTTGTTCTCGAATTCAGCCGTAACGACAAGCGCTTTGCGGCCGACTTTGAGGTTGTTCAGCACGGCTTTGAACTCTTTCGTCTTCGGAGCTTCGAAGCTCAGTTGATCGAGAACGATCAGCTCGCTTGCGATGACTTTGGAAGACAGTGCCGAACGAATCGCCAGACGGCGAACTTTCTTAGGCAGCTTGAAGCTGTAGCTGCGCGGAGTCGGTCCGAAGACAGTGCCGCCGCCAACCCATTGCGGGGAGCGGATCGAGCCCTGACGAGCGCGGCCGGTGCCTTTTTGTTTCCAAGGCTTGCGTCCGCCGCCGCGTACTTCGGAGCGTCCTTTCGTCTTGTGCGTGCCAGCGCGCTCGGCTGCTTGCTGAAGCAGAACGGCGCTATGCAGGACATGCGAGTTAGGCTCGATGCCGAAGACATGCTCGGAAAGTTCGATGTCGCCGACTTGGGAGCCGCTCACGTTGAAGATAGCTACTTTAGGCATAGCTTGTTCCTCCTTTCTTCAGGCGGTGCTTATTTCTTCACCGTTTGTTTGATTTTTACGAAGCTGTTTCTAGGGCCCGGAATAGAGCCTTTAACCAGCAGGACATTGCGCTCTGCATCGACGCGTACGACTTCAAGCTTTTGAATCGTAATCGTCTCGTGGCCCATATGGCCTGGCAGGCGCTTGCCTTTTGGAACGCGGTTCGCTTGGATCGAGCCCATCGAACCAGGTCCGCGGTGGTAGCGGGAACCGTGCGCCATCGGGCCGCGGCTTTGTCCCCAGCGCTTGATTACGCCTTGGAAGCCTTTGCCCTTGGATACGCCAGTTACGTCAACGAATTCGCCTTCCGTGAATACGTCGGCTTTAATTTCTTGGCCAACTTCATATTCGCCCAGGTTAATGCCGCGAATTTCACGAATGTAGCGCTTAGGAGCCGTATTGGCTTTTTTCGCATGGCCGATAGCAGGTTTCGTCGCGTTTTTCTCCTTTTTGTCGGAGAAGCCGAGTTGAACCGCCTCGTAGCCGTCGTTCTCTTGGTCTTTCTTCTGCAGGATGACGCATGGACCGGCTTCGATAACCGTGACTGGCACGACGTTACCTTCAGCTGTGAACACTTGCGTCATACCGATCTTTTTGCCTAAGATACCCTTCATGTTGACACCTCTTTTCGTTCTCACTTAGCTTTCGCTTGTGGATAACTTACAGTTTGATTTCGATATCGACACCGGACGGCAGGTCCAGACGCATCAGCGCATCAACCGTTTGCGGAGTCGGGTTCACAATATCGATCAGACGCTTGTGCGTACGCTGCTCGAATTGCTCGCGCGAATCCTTGTACTTGTGTACTGCACGGAGAATGGTGATGATTTGCTTTTCCGTCGGAAGCGGAATCGGTCCAGAAACACCTGCTCCGGAACGTTTTGCGGTTTCCACGATTTTCTCTGCAGACTGGTCAAGAATGCGGTGATCGTATGCTTTCAAGCGAATACGAATCTTTTGCTTTGCCATATAAGTCCCTCCTTCTATCGCCCAATTTAGTATCGGACATACTCCGCGAGAACTCCTCCCACACGCTCCATGGCAAAGGAGCCGGGTGTGTCAGCAACCTCCCGCATCATCGCAACGTCACAGACCAACAGACAATAGTTTATCACGTTGGATGGGCGATTGCAACATGGAAATGCCAGCTTGCCGCGCTGCATTGCCTTTCCCATGCCGGAAGCCGTTTTCGCTCCATCCTCGATTCCTTCGATCGGATCGTGTTTCTTCTATAATAATGGAGTGAATCGAATCCAATCGTTCAAACAAAAATCCCCTGCCTGAGAGGCAGGGGATTTTGCAAGCTGCAGCTGACGCTGCAGAAAGCTTATTTTTGGATTGTTGCTACGGCGCCAGCGCCTACCGTACGGCCGCCTTCGCGGATCGAGAAGCGCGTGCCTTCTTCGATTGCGATTGGAGCGATCAGCTCAACCGTAACGGTGATGTTGTCGCCAGGCATAACCATTTCCGTACCTTCCGGCAGGTTGATGATGCCCGTTACGTCCGTCGTGCGGAAGTAGAACTGTGGACGGTAGCCCGTGAAGAAAGGCTTGTGGCGTCCGCCCTCTTCTTTGGTCAGGACGTAGATTTGAGCCGTGAAGTTCGTGTGCGGCTTAACGGAGCCTGGCTTGGCCAGAACTTGTCCGCGCTCGATGTCTTTACGGTCAACGCCGCGAAGCAGGGCGCCGATGTTGTCGCCAGCTTGAGCGGAGTCCATCAGCTTACGGAACATTTCAACGCCCGTAACGACGGATTTGCGGGATTCTTCAGCAAGACCGATGATTTCGACCTCGTCGGAGACTTTGACCGTACCGCGGTCGATACGGCCAGTTGCAACCGTACCGCGGCCCGTGATCGTGAACACGTCCTCGACTGGCATCAGGAAAGGCTTCGCCGTGTCGCGCTCAGGAGTCGGGATGTACGTATCAACTTGCTCGAAGAGCTCGATGATTTTATCAGCCCATGGACCGTCTGGGTTTTGCAGGGCTTCACGAGCAGCGCCGCGGATGATCGGCGTGTCGTCGCCTGGGAACTCGTACTCGTTGAGGAGGTCGCGAACTTCCATCTCAACCAGCTCGAGGAGCTCTTCGTCTTCAACCATGTCGCATTTGTTCAGGAATACGACGATGTAAGGAACGCCGACTTGGCGGGAGAGCAGGATGTGCTCGCGCGTTTGCGGCATAGGGCCGTCAGCTGCGGATACAACCAGGATCGCGCCGTCCATTTGAGCTGCGCCGGTGATCATGTTTTTAACATAGTCGGCGTGGCCTGGGCAGTCAACGTGAGCGTAGTGGCGGTTAGGCGTCTCGTACTCGACGTGTGCCGTCGAGATCGTGATGCCGCGCTCGCGCTCTTCTGGAGCTTTGTCGATTTGGTCGAACGCGATTGCCGCGCCGCCGTATTTTTTGGAAAGAACCGTCGTGATGGCAGCCGTCAGCGTCGTTTTGCCGTGGTCGACGTGACCGATGGTGCCAATGTTAACGTGGGGTTTAGTACGTTCAAATTTAGCCTTTGCCATTGAACTTAATCCTCCTTCAAGGTCAGGAAAGTTTATGTTAGGTGACAGACCGTTCACCGCTCGAGCGGCAGGCACGGCCTGTCACAGCGAACCTATCTTGAGATTACTCCGATTTGCTCTTGGAGACAATCTCTTCCTGGATCGATTTTGGAACTTCTTCATAGTGCGACAGCTCCATGGAGAACACGCCGCGTCCTTGAGTACCGGAACGCAGAGTCGTGGAGTAACCGAACATCTCGGCAAGAGGCACCTTGGCACGTACGATTTGCGCGCCACCGCGCGAATCCATGCCTTCAATGCGTCCGCGACGGGAGTTCAGCATGCCCATGACGTCGCCCATGTACTCTTCCGGAATCGTGACTTCGACCTTCATGATCGGCTCGAGAATGACAGGCTTACATTTGTCTTTCGCGGCTTTGAGGGCCATGGAGCCTGCGATCTTGAACGCCATCTCCGAGGAGTCGACGTCATGGTACGAACCGTCGAAGATCGTAGCTTTGATGTCGACGAGCGGGAAGCCGGCGAGGACACCGTTTTTCATGGCCTCTTCGATACCCGCTTGAGTCGGGCCGATGAATTCGCGAGGAACGACGCCGCCGACGACTTTGTTCTCGAAGACAAAACCGCTGCCTGGCTCGAGCGGCTCGAATTCGATCCATACGTGGCCGAATTGACCGCGGCCGCCGGATTGACGAACGAATTTGCCTTCGACTTTAGCCGCTTGACGGAAGGTCTCACGGTAAGCGACTTGCGGCTTGCCGACGTTCGTCTCTACTTTGAATTCACGGAGCATGCGGTCAACGAGGATCTCCAGGTGAAGCTCACCCATGCCCGCGATGATCGTTTGACCCGTTTCTTCGTCCGTATGAGCGCGGAACGTCGGATCCTCTTCCGAGAGCTTCTGCAGAGCGATGCCCATCTTGTCTTGGTCAGCCTTGGTTTTCGGCTCGACCGCGAGCTGGATGACAGGCTCAGGGAAGTTCATGGATTCAAGGATGACCGGATTCTTCTCGTCGCAAAGCGTGTCGCCCGTCGTCGTATCTTTAAGGCCTACGGCTGCGGCGATGTCGCCGGCGTAGACCGAGCTGATCTCCTGACGGCTGTTCGCATGCATTTGAAGAATACGGCCGACCCGCTCGCGCTTGTCCTTCGTGGCGTTGACAACGTAGGAACCGGAGTTCAATACGCCGGAGTAAACGCGGAAGAAGGTCAGTTTTCCGACGAACGGATCCGTCATGATCTTGAATGCGAGAGCCGCGAACGGCGCTTCGTCGGAAGACTCGCGAGTCGTCTCGGTTCCGTCTTCAAGGGTGCCCTTGATCGCTGGAACGTCGATCGGAGCCGGCAGGTAGTCGACTACGGCATCCAGCATCATTTGCACGCCTTTGTTACGGTAAGAGGAGCCAGCGATGACAGGGAAGATCTTCACTTCGACAACGCCCTTGCGGAGCGCTGCTTTAAGTTCTGGAACGGAAATTTCTTCGCCTTCCAGATACTTCATCATGAGTTCTTCGTCCAGCTCGGCCACTCTCTCAACCAGTTCCGCACGGAGTACTTCTGCTTGATCGACCAGATCGGCTGGGATCTCGACTTGCTCCGGATCTTTGCCGAGGTCGTCTTTGTATTTGTAGGCGACGCGTTCCACCAGGTCGACCACGCCGACGAAATCGTTCTCGGCGCCGATCGGCAGTTGGATCGCAACAGCATTGGCTTGCAGGCGTTCCCGCATGTCTTTGATGACATTCAGGAAGTCCGCGCCGATGATGTCCATTTTGTTGATGTAAGCAATCCGAGGAACGTTGTAACGGTCAGCCTGACGCCATACGGTTTCGGACTGAGGTTCTACGCCTTCTTTCGCACTGAATACACCAACCGCCCCGTCCAATACGCGCAGGGAACGCTCGACTTCAACGGTGAAGTCAACGTGTCCCGGGGTGTCGATGATATTGATGCGGTTGCCCTTCCACTGAGCAGTCGTCGCGGCAGACGTAATCGTGATGCCGCGCTCTTGTTCCTGCTCCATCCAGTCCATCGTCGCCGCGCCTTCATGCACTTCGCCGATTTTGTGGGTACGGCCTGTGTAGAACAGGATCCGTTCCGTGGTCGTGGTCTTGCCCGCATCAATATGCGCCATGATCCCGATGTTACGCGTATTTGCCAAGGAGAACTCTCTTGCCATTGGAATGTCTCCTTTCAAATTGGTACTGCTTTAGGATTCTACCAGCGGTAGTGAGCGAACGCCTTGTTCGCCTCTGCCATTTTGTGCGTATCTTCGCGCTTCTTAACCGCAGCGCCCGTGTTGTTGGATGCGTCGAGAATTTCAGCAGCCAGACG
Source organism: Paenibacillus pasadenensis DSM 19293 (assembly GCF_000422485.1). Classification (GTDB taxonomy): domain Bacteria; phylum Bacillota; class Bacilli; order Paenibacillales; family Paenibacillaceae; genus Paenibacillus_O; species Paenibacillus_O pasadenensis. The sequence goes on along the minus strand of NZ_AULW01000058.1, from coordinate 42,415 downwards.
CTCTTCCATCGTTCTCTCGCCGCGATTGCGGGAGTAGTTCACGAGCCAGCGAAGACCGAGAGCGGTACGGCGCTCAGGCTTCACTTCGATCGGCACTTGGTAGTTCGAGCCGCCTACGCGGCGAGCTTTAACTTCCAGTACAGGCATGATGTTCTTCAGGGCTGCTTCGAACACTTCCATCGGATCTTTGCCGGAACGTTCTTGAATCAGTTTGAAGGCATCGTACAGCAGTGTTGCAGCAACACCGCGTTTGCCGTCGATCATGATGCGGTTAATGAGACGCGTAACGAGCTTGCTGTTGTAAATCGGATCCGGCAGTACGTCGCGTTTTGTTACAGGACCTTTGCGTGGCATGTAGCAAGTCCCCCTTTCCCTCATACTTATTGGTATAAATGAATCGAATCTTATTTCTTCACTTTCGGACGCTTCGCGCCGTACTTGGAGCGAGCTTGCTTACGGTTGTTCACGCCTGCCGTGTCGAGCGCGCCGCGAACGATGTGATAGCGTACGCCTGGAAGGTCTTTTACACGTCCGCCGCGGATCAGCACGACGCTGTGCTCCTGGAGGTTGTGACCGATACCCGGAATGTAAGCCGTTACCTCTACTTTGTTCGTCAGACGAACACGGGCATACTTACGAAGCGCGGAGTTCGGTTTTTTCGGAGTCATCGTACCTACACGGGTGCAGACACCACGTTTTTGAGGAGCGCTGATTTCCGTAGCCTCACGTTTCAGGGCGTTGAAACCCCGTTGCAGTGCTGGCGATTTGGACTTGACCACTTTAGCTTGACGGCCTTTGCGGACCAGTTGGTTGATAGTTGGCATGTCGGTTGCCACCCCCTTCCCATAATTCATGAAACGCTGAACTGCATTCTGCTCATTATTTAAGCCCACAGGTCCAGGCGGTTCATCTTTGGACAAACAAAAGTTTTTGCCTGCGCAGTCGTCCGAAATCTCGATCTTCCTGCCGGCAAAAACATCGTTCCTACTTTTCATCCAGTACGACTGCGGCCATCGCAGCGCCGACGTCGATCCCGCATTCCTTGCCGAGCTCCGCCATGCTGTCGAACCACCTGACCGGCACGCCGTCCTTCTCGCTCTGCGCGACAATGCCGCGAGTGAGCTTAGGATCCGCATCCCGAGCCACATAAACGCCGATCGCTTGACGCGATTCCAACGTCTTGGTCGTCTGTTTCGTGCCAATCTTGTAAGCCAAAGGATTCACCATCCCTAACCATGTACAAGAGTTCAGTCACAGGCACACTTCGATATACTACCACTAGTCGAATGTCCATGTCAAGAAGACTCGTCCATTCTTTCGCGCCGCATGTCAAGCCTCGCAGCAGCGGCAGCTGACCGCATGGCATGGTCAGCTGCCGCTCTGGAGAAGCTTGCCGCCTTGGGCTTAGGACTCGACCGCGACCGACTCGCCGAGCTCCTCGCCGGTCGTTTGGATTTCGTCCTCCTGGCCGACGAAGCGGATGCTGCGGTAACGGTTCATGCCCGTACCCGCCGGAATCAGCTTGCCGATGATGACGTTCTCCTTGAGTCCAAGCAGCTGGTCGACCTTGCCTTTGATAGCGGCGTCGGTAAGGACGCGGGTCGTCTCCTGGAAGGAAGCTGCGGAGAGGAAGGAGTCCGTCTCCAGCGAGGCTTTGGTGATGCCGAGCAGCACCGGCTTGGCGACCGCCGGCTCGCGGCCGGACAGAAGCACCTCGCGGTTGGCTGCCTCGTATTCATGCACGTCGACGAATGCTCCCGGCAGCAGCTTCGTGTCGCCCGCATCGACGATGCGGATCTTGCGCAGCATCTGCTTGATCATGACCTCGACGTGCTTGTCGTTGATTTCTACGCCCTGGTTCCGATAGACGCGTTGGACTTCCTGCAGAATGTAATTCTGCACTCCGCGGATGCCTTTGATGCGCAGCATTTCCTTCGGATCGATGGAGCCGTCCGTAAGCTCGTCGCCGGCTTCCAGATGCTGGCCCTCGATCACGCGGATCCGCGAGCCGTAGCTGACCGGATACACTTTCGACTCGGCTTCGCCTTGGACTTCGATCTCGCGGCGGTCCTTCGTCTCGCGGATGCTTTTGACGACGCCGTCGAGCTCGCTGATGATGGCCTGGCCTTTCGGGTTGCGCGCCTCGAACAGCTCCTGGATACGCGGCAAACCTTGCGTGATGTCGTCGCCCGCAACGCCGCCGGTATGGAATGTACGCATCGTGAGCTGGGTTCCCGGCTCGCCGATCGATTGCGCCGCGATGATGCCGACGGCTTCGCCGATCTCGACATGCTTGCCGGTCGCCAGGTTGCGGCCGTAGCAGATCTTGCAGACGCCGTGGCGGGCGCGGCAGCTCAGCACGGAGCGGATCTGCAGCTTCTCGATGCCGGCGTTCACGATCGCATCGGCTTTCGTAGCATCGATCAGGTCGTTGCGGGCAACGATGACTTCGCCGGTCTCCGGATGGCGGACGGTCTCGAACGAGTAGCGTCCCTCGATGCGGTCGAACAGGTCCTCGATGACTTCCTTGCCGTCCTGGATCTTGGAGACGGTGATGCCTTTGTCCGAGCCGCAATCGTCCTCGCGGACGATGACGTCCTGCGCGACGTCGACGAGCCGGCGGGTCAGGTAGCCGGAGTCGGCGGTACGAAGCGCCGTATCGGCAAGACCTTTACGCGCGCCGTGCGTCGAGATGTAGTACTCGAGGACGGTCAGGCCTTCGCGGAAGTTGGACTTGATCGGAAGCTCGATGATTCGGCCGGACGGGTTCGCCATCAGGCCGCGCATGCCGCCCAGCTGGGTGATCTGCGACTTGTTGCCCCGTGCCTTGGAATCGACCATGAGCATGATGGAATTGTAGCGGTCCATCGATTTCATGAGGATGTCCGTAATCTGGTCCTTGGTCTTGCTCCAGATCTCGATGACGCGGTCGTAGCGCTCTTCGTTCGTAATCAGGCCGCGGCGGTACTGATTCGTGACGATCTTGACCTTCTCGTCGGATTCCTTGAGAATCTCGACCTTCTCCGGAGGCACGATGACGTCGGAGACGGCGACCGTGATGCCCGCGCGGGTGGAGTAGGTGAAGCCGAGCTCCTTGATCTTGTCGAGGATCATGGACGTGCGCGTCGTATGGTACAGGCGGAAGCACTCGGCGATCAGCAGGCCGAGATATTCCTTGCCGACGGCGCCCATCTGCGGCACGTTGTCGAGGAACGTGTTCAGATCCGCGCCTTTTTCGTAGACGAAGTATTTATCCGGCGTTCCGTCCATCAAGTTGGTCTTGGTCGCCTCGTTGATGTACGGGAACGAGCTCGGGAAGATCTCGTTGAAGATGACCTTGCCGACCGTCGTCGAGATGAGCGAGCGGTTCTGCTCTTCCGTAAAGGCGTCCTTGCGAAGCACCTTCGCCGGAATGAAGATCCGCGCATGCAGCGAGACAATGCCGCGCTGGTAGGCGGAGATCGCTTCGTTGACCGTGCCGAACACGGAGCCGGAGCCGAGAGCTTCCTTGTTGTCCATCGTCAGATAGAAGGAGCCCAGGACCATATCCTGCGAAGGCGTGACGACCGGCTTGCCGTCCTTCGGGTTGAGGATGTTGCCGGCAGCCAGCATGAGCAGGCGCGCTTCGGCTTGGGCCTCGGCGGACAGCGGCACGTGGACGGCCATCTGGTCGCCGTCGAAGTCGGCGTTGTAGGCCGTACATACGAGCGGATGCAGCTTGATCGCCTTGCCTTCGACGAGGATCGGCTCGAACGCCTGGATGCCCAGACGGTGAAGCGTAGGAGCGCGGTTCAGCAGGACCGGATGCTCCTTGATGACTTCCTCGAGCACATCCCACACCTCGGCGCTGACGCGCTCGACCTTGCGCTTCGCACTTTTGATGTTATGCGCGAGGCCTTTGTTCACGAGCTCTTTCATGACGAAAGGCTTGAACAGCTCCAGCGCCATCTCCTTCGGAAGACCGCATTGGTACATCTTCAGGTTCGGGCCGACGACGATAACCGAACGGCCGGAGTAGTCGACGCGCTTGCCGAGCAGGTTTTGCCGGAAGCGGCCTTGCTTGCCCTTCAGCATGTGGCTGAGGGACTTCAGCGGACGGTTGCCCGGTCCGGTGACCGGACGGCCGCGGCGGCCGTTGTCGATGAGGGCATCGACGGCTTCCTGCAGCATCCGCTTCTCGTTCTGTACGATAATGTCCGGCGCGCCAAGGTCGAGCAGGCGCTTCAGACGGTTGTTGCGGTTGATGACCCGGCGATACAGGTCGTTGAGGTCGGAGGTCGCGAAGCGGCCGCCGTCGAGCTGGACCATCGGACGGAGCTCCGGCGGAATGACCGGGAGCACGTCGAGGATCATCCAATCCGGCTTGTTGCCGGAATGGCGGAACGCCTCGATGACCTCAAGACGCTTGATGGCGCGGTTGCGGCGCTGGCCTTGGGCCGTGCGCAGCTCTTCCTTCAGCTGGTCGAGCTCGCGCTCCACGTCGATGTCCTGGAGCAGCTTCTTGACCGCCTCGGCGCCCATGCCGGCATGGAAGCCGTAGCCGTACTTCTCGCGGTAGCTGCGGTATTCCTTTTCGGAGAGCAGCTGCTTCTTCTCCAGCGGCGTCTCGCCCGGATCGGTGACGACGTAGCTGGCGAAGTAGATGATTTCCTCGAGCGAGCGGGGCGACATGTCCAGCGCCAGCCCCATCCGGCTCGGGATGCCTTTGAAGTACCAGATATGGGAGACCGGAGCGGCGAGCTCGATATGGCCCATCCGCTCGCGGCGGACTTTGGCGCGAGTGACTTCTACGCCGCAGCGGTCGCAGACGACGCCTTTGTAGCGCACGCGCTTGTACTTGCCGCAATGGCACTCCCAGTCCTTGGTCGGTCCGAAGATCTTCTCGCAGAAGAGACCTTCTTTCTCCGGCTTGAGCGTCCTATAGTTAATGGTCTCGGGCTTCTTGACTTCTCCGCGGGACCAAGAGCGAATCTTTTCCGGCGATGCAAGGCCGATCTTCATGTACTCGAAGTTGTTCACGTCCAACAAGGAGCAACCCTCCTTCATTCAAGTATGGCTCTTATTCCACGCCTGCTTCGGCGCCTTCCAGGTTCAGGTTGAGCTTGTCGCCCGTGCCCTCTTCCTCGTCGTCGATTTCCTTCATCTCGATCTCGTCCTCGTTCTCGTTGAGGATCTTGACGTCCATGCCGAGGGACTGCAGCTCCTTGATGAGGACCTTGAACGACTCCGGAACGCCAGGCTCCGGCACGTTCTCGCCCTTGACGATCGACTCGTAGGTCTTGACGCGGCCGACGACGTCGTCGGACTTGACCGTCAGAATCTCCTGCAGGGTATACGCCGCGCCGTATGCCTCCAGCGCCCATACCTCCATCTCGCCGAAGCGCTGGCCGCCGAACTGGGCCTTGCCGCCGAGCGGCTGCTGCGTAACGAGGGAGTAAGGACCCGTGGAGCGGGCGTGGATCTTGTCGTCGACCATGTGCGCCAGCTTGATCATGTACATGACGCCGACCGTAACTTCGCGCTCGAAGCGCTCGCCGGTCCGCCCGTCGTACAGGACGGTCTTGCCGTTGCGCTGCATGCCGGCTTCTTCCATCGTGTCGAAGACGTCATACTCGCGCGCTCCGTCGAATACCGGCGTAGCCGCGTGGATGCCGAGGCGCTTGCACGCCATGCCGAGGTGGACTTCCAGCACCTGGCCGATATTCATCCGGGAAGGAACGCCCAGCGGGTTGAGAACGACCTCGACCGGCGTGCCGTCCGGCAGGAACGGCATGTCTTCTTCCGGCAGGATGCGGGCGATGACGCCCTTGTTGCCGTGGCGTCCGGCCATTTTGTCGCCTTCGGAAATCTTCCGCTTCTGCGCGATGTAGACGCGCACCAGCTGGTTGACGCCCGGCGGCAGCTCGTCGCCGTTCTCGCGGGTGAACACCTTGACGTCGACGACGATGCCGTCGGTGCCGTGCGGCACGCGCAGGCTCGTGTCGCGGACCTCGCGCGCCTTCTCGCCGAAGATGGCGTGCAGCAGGCGCTCTTCCGCGGTCAGCTCCGTCACGCCTTTAGGCGTTACCTTGCCGACGAGGATGTCTCCGGCGCTGATCTCCGCGCCGACGCGGATGATGCCGCGCTCGTCGAGGTTTTTAAGCGCCTCTTCGCCGACGTTCGGGATGTCGCGGGTGATCTCTTCGGGTCCGAGCTTCGTGTCGCGGGCTTCGGACTCGTATTCCTCAATGTGGATGGACGTGTATACGTCTTCCTTGACCAGCTTCTCGCTGAGCAGGATCGCATCCTCGTAGTTGTAGCCTTCCCAGGTCATGAACGCGACGACGACGTTGCGGCCGAGCGCGAGCTCGCCCTGCTCCGTGGACGGGCCGTCCGCGAGGATGTCGCCTTTTTTGACGATATCGCCTTTGCGGGCGAGCGGACGCTGGTTGATGCAGGTGCCTTGGTTGGAGCGGGTGAACTTGTGCAGCTTGTGCTTGATGAGATCTCCCGTCACCTGCTTGCCGTCGACGTTCTCGACGCGGCGCACCCAGATTTCATTGGCCGAGGCGCGCTCGATGACGCCGTCGTGCTTGGACACGATGCAGACGCCCGAGTCCTTGGCCGACTTGTGCTCCATGCCGGTGCCGACGAGCGGCGCCTTCGGAATGAGGAGCGGCACCGCTTGCCGCTGCATGTTGGAGCCCATGAGCGCGCGGTTGGAGTCATCGTTCTCGAGGAACGGAATGAGCGCCGTCGCGACCGAAACGACCTGCTTCGGCGAGACGTCCATGTAGTCGACGCGCTCGGTCGGCATCGTCAGGATGTTGTCGGCCTGCTTGTTGTAGCGGACGATGACCTGATCGTCGATGAACCGGCTGTCTTCTCCGAGCAGCGCGTTCGCCTGGGCGATGACGTAGTTGTCCTCTTCATCTGCCGTCAGATAGGCGATCTGCTCGGTGACGACGCCCGTTTTCGGATCGACCCAGCGGTACGGAGCCTCGATGAAGCCGTACTCGTTGATGCGGGCGAAGCTGGACAAGGAGTTGATCAGACCGATGTTCGGTCCCTCCGGCGTCTCGATCGGGCACATCCGGCCATAGTGGGAATGGTGGACGTCGCGGACTTCCATGCCGGCGCGCTCGCGTGTCAGACCGCCCGGTCCGAGAGCGGACAGACGGCGCTTATGCGTCAGCTCGGCCAGCGGGTTCGTCTGGTCCATGAACTGCGACAGCTGCGAGGAGCCGAAGAACTCCTTGATCGACGCGATGACCGGACGAATATTGATGAGCGCCTGCGGCGTGATGGCGTTGGCGTCCTGGATCGACATGCGCTCGCGCACGACGCGCTCCATGCGGGAGAGGCCGATGCGGAACTGGTTCTGCAGCAGCTCGCCTACGGAACGGAGGCGGCGGTTGCCGAGATGGTCGATGTCGTCCGTGCTGCCTACGCCGTGCAGCAGGTTGATGAAATAGTTGATCGACGAAATGATGTCCGCCGGCGTGATGTGCTTGACGGATTTGTCGATGACGTCGTTGGAGATGACTTTGATGATTTTGCCATCTTCGTTCGGCGCGAATACGCTGATCGTCTGGAGTGGGATACTATTCGCATCCATGACGCCGCCCGCGACCTGGTGCACCTTGCTGCTGAGCTTGTTCTCCAGATGAGGGAGCAGCTCGTCGAGCAGGCGGCGGTCGATCATCTGGCCGGCTTCGGCCAGAATCTCGCCAGTCGAGGTGTCCACAAGCGTTTCCGCCAGGCGCTGATTGAAGAGGCGGTTCTTGATATGAAGCTTTTTATTGATCTTGTACCGGCCGACGTTGGCCAGATCATAGCGTTTCGGGTCGAAGAAGCGCGCGACGAGCAAGCTCTTGGCGTTGTCCAGCGTCGGCGGCTCGCCCGGACGAAGGCGCTCGTAGATCTCGATCAGAGCTTTCTCCGTCGAGTCCGTGTTGTCCTTGTCCAGCGTATTCTTGATGTACTCGTCCTGTCCGAGCAAGTCCAGAATCTCGGCATCGGTGCCGAAGCCGAGGGCGCGAAGAAGCACCGTTACCGGAATTTTCCGGGTACGGTCGATGCGCACATAGATGATGTCCTTGGCGTCGGTCTCGAGCTCCAGCCAGGCGCCCCGGTTCGGAATGACGGTAGCCGTGTAGGTGCGCTTGCCGTTCTTGTCGACCTTCGTGCTGAAGTAGACGCTGGGTGAGCGTACCAATTGGCTGACGATGACGCGCTCCGCACCATTGATGATGAAGGTGCCCGTCTCGGTCATCAGCGGAAAATCGCCCATGAACACTTCCTGTTCCTTGACCTCGCCTGTTTCCTTGTTAAGGAGCCTTACCTTAACGCGCAGCGGCGCGGCATACGTAACGTCGCGTTCTTTCGACTCATCGACCGAATACTTCGGCTCTCCGAGACTGTAATCGATGAATTCCAACGAAAGATTTCCCGTGAAGTCCTGGATCGGCGAAATGTCCTGGAAGAGCTCCAGCAGATCGCTGTCCAAAAACTTCTCGTAAGACTTTTGTTGGATTTCAATCAAGTTCGGAACCTCGAGCACTTCGTGAATCCGGTTATAGCTCCTACGCGTGCGTCGACCATACTGAACAAGTTGTCCTGCCAACTTAACCTCACCCCTCATGTCTGCTTCTCAGCTTGATAAGCGCACTCATGACTAGACCGCACAGCCCGTTCACCATCGACTTCCTGCTTGAAATCAAGGATCGGCGTGGTAAATAAAGAAAAGCCCTTATCGAATAGGGTTCGAAAAAAGAGCATGCTTCCGGCCTGGAACCTCGGCCTCTCCACGGATGAGCCACCGCAGGAGAGACGGTCTCCTATCATGTAATTTTGCCCAAAATCTAAACATTATACGTCAAAAACCAGATTTGTATGCGCGCGGCATCAAATAAAAAATTCTTGACATTTTAGCGGACTAAAGAGATTCCGCCTATTTTAATGCTGACATTTTATAATATTAACACAACCGTTTGGGCGAGTCAAGAAAAATGAGAATAGGGTCTCTTTTCAAGTCACGCGCTTTCTGCTTGCGCCTGTCAGCCCTTGATCGCCTTGAAAATGCGGAAGCCTTTGTCCTTGCCGATCTCGACGACTTTGCCGAAAAGCTGCTGCAGCTTGGCTTCCGCCGACGGGGCTCCCTGTTTTTTCTGAATGACGACCCACATGCTTCCGCCGGGCTTCAGCAGCTCCGCCCCTTCTTCGAAAATACGGTGCACGACCGCCTTGCCCGCGCGAATCGGCGGGTTCGTCAAGATGACATCGAACTTTTCCAAGCCGGCTGCCGCTTCGTATAAATCGCTTTGCCGGATGTCGACGTTCGCAATTTCATTGCTGCGTGCATTTTCCCGCGCCAGCTCGACCGCCCGCTCGTTGATGTCGAGCAGCACCGCTTGTCCCTTCGGCGCAAGCCGGGCGGCAGTCAGTCCGATCGGCCCATAGCCGCAGCCGACGTCCAGCACCCGGTCCGCTTCTCCGATCTGCATCTGTTCGATGAGAAAGCGGCTCCCGTAATCGATGCCCCCTTTGGAAAACACGCCGTTGTCCGTCCAGAACCGGAACGAAAAGCCGCGCAGCGTCGTCTGATGCTGCTGCCGATTTTCCTTGGCATCGGGCGTTTTGGAATAGTAGTGCTCCGCCATGCCGGATGGCTCCCTTCGCGTTAATTAGAAAGAGAACCCCTTGGAGCCGGAAAGGTTCCAAGGGGTTCCGTGCTGCGCGGGGGCAGCTATTACTTCACTTCTACCGCAGCGCCAGCTTCTTCAAGCTTCGCTTTAACGGCTTCAGCGTCTTCTTTGGATACTTTTTCTTTGATTGCTTTTGGAGCGTTGTCAACGACTTCTTTCGCTTCTTTCAGGCCCAGGCCCGTCAGTTCGCGAACGACTTTGATGACGTTGATTTTGGAAGCGCCTGCGCTCGTCAGGATAACGTCGAATTCGGATTGCTCGGCAACTTCTGCAGCGCCGCCGCCAGCAGCTACAACCGTAGGTGCAGCAGCCGTTACGCCGAATTCTTCTTCGATTGCTTTAACGAGATCGTTCAGTTCCAGAACGTTCATGCCTTTGATGGCTTCAAGAATTTGCTCTTTGCTCATGGGTGAACCTCCATTGGGGTTTTATTTTTTTGGGTCTATCCGATTCCGGCTAAGCCGGCTTGCATTTGCGTTCGCTTACGCTTCCGCCTCTTGCTTTTCTGCGACTGCTTTGACCGCGAGGGCAAAGTTGCGCATAGGAGCTTGGAGGACGCTGAGGAGCATGGACAGGAGACCGTCGCGGGACGGAAGCTCAGCCAGCGCCTTGATTTGGTCCGCGCCTACGACTTGGCCTTCGAGCACGCCGCCTTTCAGTTTCAGGGCGTCGTTCTTTTTGGCGAAGTCGTTGAGAATCTTGGCCGGAGCGACAACGTCGTCGCCGCCGAAGGCGATTGCCGTCGGGCCCGTCAGAACTTCGTTCAGCGCGGCCATTTCAGCCGATTCCGTCGCACGGCGGACGAGGGAGTTTTTGAGAACCTGGAACTCGATGCCCGCTTCGCGAAGCTGCTTGCGCAGTTCCGTTACTTGAGCCACGTTCAGTCCGCGGTAGTCAGCCACAACCGTCGTCGTGCTAGCTTTCAGCTTGGAGGAGATCTCTTCCACCTGCTGCTGCTTGGACTCGATTACTTTTGCATTTGCCATTTTGGTGTACACCTCCCGTAGTAATATCTCGTGCATCCTTCGATCGGTCGACCTTCATCATGCCGGGCATGAATAAAGGCCTCCGCCAAGACAGCGAAGGCCATGATGGTCCGTTTCCGAGAAACGTTTATCATAACACCTCGGTAGGAGATTAAGCCCGGAGGGCGCCTACTGTCTTAGGCATGCGTGTTCTGAAGTTGGAATCGCAGCTCTTAGCGGAAGTTGGACACGTTGACGCGAGCGCCAGGTCCCATCGTCGAAGATACCGCGATGTTTTTCAGGTAAACCCCTTTGGCCGAAGCCGGCTTCGCACGGTTCAGCGCGTCAAGCAGCGCTTTGAGGTTCTCGTTCAGCTTTCCCGCATCGAACGATACCTTGCCGATTGGAGCATGGATTTGACCTGCACGGTCAAGGCGGTATTCGATCTTACCGGCTTTGATCTCCTGAACAGCCTTCGTCACGTCGAACGTTACCGTACCGGCTTTCGGGTTAGGCATGAGGCCCTTGCCGCCGAGGATCCGTCCGAGCTTTCCGACTTCGGCCATCATGTCAGGCGTAGCCACGCAGACATCGAATTCGAACCAGCCTTGCTGGATTTTGTTGATCATGTCCGCATCGCCGACATAGTCAGCGCCTGCAGCTTCGGCTTCCTTCGCTTTGTCGCCTTTGGCGAATACGAGGACGCGCTTCGTTTTGCCGGTACCGTGCGGAAGTACGACGACACCGCGTACGGCCTGGTCTTGTTTCCGCGGGTCTACGCCCAGGCGGACTGCCACTTCGACGGACTCGTCGAATTTGGCGGTTGCAGCTTTTTTCACGAGCTCGATCGCTTCGGCCGGCTCGTAAGTCGCTTCGCTGTCGATCAGCTTGGCGGCTTCCAGGTACTTCTTGCCATGCTTGGCCATGTTGAACTTCCTCCTTGTGTGGTAAGTAGCGGAACGCGCTGCTAGCAGGCGCTCCTCCCACAGCGAAACCGATCGTTCCGCTCAGGGCGGCGATCCGAGATCGCCGGACGCGATTAGTCGACGATCGTGACGCCCATGCTGCGGGCGGTACCTTCGACCATGCGCATTGCAGCTTCTACGGATGCAGCGTTGAGATCCTGCATTTTTTGTTCCGCGATCTCGCGAACCTTGGAACGGTTGACCGTAGCGACCTTCTTCTTGTTCGGCTCGCCGGAGCCCTTCTCGATGCCTGCTGCTACGCGGAGCAGTACGGCAGCTGGAGGAGTCTTCGTCTCGAACGTGAAGGAACGGTCTTCGAATACGGTGATGACGACCGGAATGATCAGGCCGGCTTGATCCGCCGTACGCGCGTTGAATTCCTTACAGAACGCCATGATGTTGACGCCTGCTTGACCGAGTGCAGGACCGATTGGCGGAGCCGGGTTGGCTTTGCCTGCCGGAACTTGCAGCTTGACCAGCTTGATGACCTTTTTTGCCATGAGTTACACCTCCTGCGATCCAACTATAACGCTGCGCGATCGCTCGCGCCCCGACCTCCAGAGAACCCCTGGAAAGCCGGAAACAACCGGTTCATTATACCTTCTCGACCTGCGTGTAGTCAAGTTCAACCGGGGTTTCCCGTCCGAACATGTTCACATGCACCTTGAGCTTGTTTTTGTCGAGCTGAATCTCTTCGATGACTCCGACAAAATTGGCGAACGGACCCACGGTCACGCGCACGGTTTCCTTGAGCTCGAACTCCATCTTCGGCTTCGGTTCCGACATCCCCATATGGTTGAGGATCGCGTCCACTTCCTCAGGAAGCAGCGCCGTCGGCTTGGAGCCGGATCCGGTCGAGCCTACGAATCCCGTTACGCCGGGCGTATTGCGGACGACATACCACGAATCGTCGGTCTGGATCATCTCTACCAGGACGTAGCCCGGGTAGACTTTGCGCATGACGGTCTTCTTCTTGCCGTCCTTGTTCACGATCTCTTCTTCCATCGGAACAAGCACGCGGAAGATCTTGTCCTCCATGCCCATGGATTCGACGCGGCGCTCGAGGTTGGCCTTCACCTTGTTCTCATAGCCCGAGTAAGTATGAACCACATACCATCGTTTTTCCATTCCAATCCACCTTTGGACCCTTCTTAAACGATCAGTTCAACCAATGACGAGATCCCGATGTCAAGAAGCCAAAAGTAAATCGTCACAAACACGATCGTCACGAGCACGACGAGCGTATAGCTTGTCAACTCTTTACGGTTTGGCCAGCGTACTTTCTTAAGCTCAGCCCAGCTGTCTGCGAAGAAACCGAATGTTGACCCGAAGTTCTGCTTGATCCTTGCAAGAAAAGCCATCTGGTCCCACCTCCATGACTATCTTGTCTCGCGGTGAGGAGTGTGTTCATTGCAGAACTTGCAGAACTTCCTCATCTCCATACGGTCGGGGTGATTACGCTTGTTCTTGGTGTTGGTGTAATTCCGCTGCTTGCAGCTCGTGCAAGCCAGGGTAATGATAACCCGCATTAAAGTCACCTCCCGATCGCATAAATGAATGCCGCACAACGTGCGAACGGACTCAAAGAGGCCTCAGGCCTGATCCGAGTCACTCTAAGTACCTTATCATACGGGATTCTTGCATGTCAACGCAATTCCTAGGGGCCGGCAGCGCCGGGAAGCCGCGCCGCGCGCGCGAAGTCGCCTCTCGCCCGCGCTCGCTCCGGGACCGGAAAATGAAAGCATCGGGTCTTCCGAATCCGCCCGCAGCTGTTCCTCGCCGTACCAGTATCGACAGTCTCATAGAATTCTATAACAAAAAAAGACCCCGCAGGGTCGTGCCGGCTCGAGGGCCGGCGGTTCAGATGCTGACGTCGCGCAGCTCCAAGTACTTCTCCAGCTTGCGCTTCACCCGTTGAAGGGCGTTGTCGATGGACTTGACGTGACGGTCCAGATCGACGGCGATCTCCTGGTACGAGCGTCCGTCGAGATACAGCATGAGCACCTTGCGCTCGAGATCGCTGAGAATCTCGGACATCTTGTCCTCCAGCCCGACGAACTCCTCCTGATTGATGAGGAGCTCCTCCGGATCGCTGACCCGCGTGCCGCAGATGACGTCCAGCAGCGTACGGTCGGAATCCTCGTCGTAGATGGGCTTGTCCAGAGAAACATAGGAGTTGAGCGGGATATGCTTCTGGCGGGTCGCGGTCTTGATGGCCGTAATGATCTGCCGGGTGATGCACAGCTCGGCGAACGCCTTGAAGGAAGCGAGCTTGTCCCCGCGGAAGTCGCGGATCGACTTGTAGAGTCCGATCATGCCCTCCTGCACGATATCCTCCCGGTCGGCGCCGATGAGGAAGTACGAGCGGGCTTTGGCCCGGACAAAGTTCCGGTACTTGTTGATCAGGTATTCCAGCGCTTCGCTGTCGCCTATGCGCACCGCCTCGACGACGTCCTCATCCGTTCGGCAGTCATAATCATGCGTACTCCATTCTCTGAGGTCGATGCTCACAAACAATCCCTCCGGCCTGCAAAGCGTGCACAGCTAGTCTATTGGTAGCATTTGATGGCGGTCATATTTCCCAAAAAAGAATAAGCCAAGTATACAAGACGTCTCTTGACATCGTCAACGCAAACGAGCGTTCTATAATGGATAAAAGTGGTTGGAATCGGGCTCGAATGGATTGAAACCGCTATCTCCGCGGCAATTTTATTTACATGTTTTTAACGCAATGACGATTGTCACTCTCCGCGCCTCATCCGTTCGAGCTTCATCCGGGCGTCCAGGCTGAGGTTTCCGTCGATCGTATTGCGGCTTTTGGGCGTATCGTCCTTCAGCGAGCGGGCGATCTGCCGCCGGTTCTGGTCGAGCTCCAGCTGCAGCTCCCGCGCGGACAGCCGGAGAGCGCCCTTGCCGAAGGCGACATGCTGCTCGACGGAGTCCGACGTCGCGACGTAGATGCTCCGGCTGCGCTTGCGCAGCTCCCCGGACAAGCGCTCGATGCATTCGTCAGCCGTCTCCTTTTCCTTGGTGAAGACGACCGTGATCTTATGCTGCTTGTAGGCGGAACGGCTGCCTGCCACCTGATGGGCGTCGAACACGACATAAACTTCCATGCCGGTGAAGCCCTGGTAATCGGCGAGCAGATGGAGCAGCCGCTCCCTCGCTTCCTCGAGGTTCGCTTCCTTGAGGCGCTCCAGCTCCGGCCAGGCGCCGATGATGTTGTAGCCGTCCACCAGCAGGACGTCCGGCTGCCGTGCCACGGCGGACTAGACGCTCCCGCGCTGCCGCACGACCTCGTACATCAGCACGCCGGCGGCGACGGAGGCGTTGAGGGAATTGAGCTGGCCGAGCATCGGCAGCTTCACGAGGAAGTCGCATTTCTCCCGGATGAGGCGTCCCATGCCCTTCGCCTCGTTGCCGATGACGAGCGCGAGCGGCAGGTTGAAGTCGGTCCGGTACACGTCCTGGCTCGCGCTGACGTCCGCGCCCGCGATCCAGATGCCCTCCTCCTTGAGCGTCTCGATCGTCTGCGCCAGGTTGGTCACGCGCGCCACCGGCACATGCTCGGCCGCTCCGGCCGAGGTCTTCCACACGGTCGCGGTCAGGCCGGCGGAGCGGCGCTTCGGAATGATGACGCCGTGCACGCCCGTGCATTCGGCCGTACGGAGGATCGAGCCCAGGTTGTGAGGGTCCTCGATCTCGTCGAGGATGAGCAGCAGCGGCGGTCGGCCGCTCCCCTTGGCCCGCGAGAGCAGCTCGTCCACCTCCGCGTAGCGGTACGCCGCCGCCTGGGCGACGACGCCCTGATGCGCGACGCCGAGGCCAAGCTGGTCGAGCCGGCGCTTGTCGACGAACTGTACGACGATGCCGGCGTTTTTCGCTTCGGCGAGAATCGGACCGACCGACGGCTTCTGCACCGTATCGGCGATCCAGATCTTGTTGAGCTCGCGCCCGGAGCGGAGCGCCTCGAGCACAGGGTGCTTGCCGGCGATCCAGTCCTGCGCCGGCTCGGTTTCTTGATTCGGTTTGTCAGTGCTCATTCATGTTCTCCTTTTGGCGGTCCGCCTCGAGCGCTGCGAACACGGCCGCCATCAATTCCCGGAGCCTCTCGGTCCGGCCTTGATAGTATAGATAGCCGACCAGCCCTTCGAGGGCGGTGGCCAGGCGATAGTCGTGAGGATCGGCGTTGCGCGGAGGCTGGCCGGACTTGGCGTTGCGCGCGCGGCGCACGATGTCCTGCTCCTCCTCGTCGAGCATCGGCGCCCACAGCTCGAGCCAGCGGCGCTGCGCCTTGGCCGAGACGATGCCGGTCGCGGCGCGATGCAGCTGCTGCGGCTTGAGCCGGTCTCCGGCGACGAGATGCTGGCGGACGAGCAGCTCGAACACCGCATCGCCGGCATAGGCGAGCACGACGGGGTTCAGCAGCTCGGGCCGCTTGGAAGGCGCCTCATAAGACAGCGGCTGGAACGTCTGCTCACCGAGCGGAGCGGCGCCGGCCGCCTTCGGATCGATGCCGCCGCTCATTTGCGCCGCCATCGGATGCCCTGCGGCGTATCCTCCAGCAGGATGCCCTGCTCCGCCAGCAGATCGCGGATCTCGTCCGCGCGCTTCCAGTTCTTGTCCGCGCGCGCCTGCGTGCGCTCGGCGATGAGCGCGTCGACCTCGGCGTCCAGCAGTCCCGCCGCCTCGTCCGCCCGCGGCAGCAGGCCGAGCACGCCGTCCATGACGTCCATCAGGCCGAGCAGCGCGCGCAGCGCCGGGGCCGGGGCGACCGGCAGCTTGAGCAGCGCATTCGCCTCGGCGACGAGCTCGAACCAGACCGTGATCGCGTCCGGCGTGTTGAAGTCGTCGTCCAGCTTGGCGGCGAAGCGGTCGCGCAGTCCCCGCAGCCGGCCGTCGAACGGCTCGTCTCCCGTCTGCGGCTCATAGCGCAGCGCGCCGACCGGCGCGTCCAGCCGCGCATGCCAGCCTGCTGCGCCGGAGCCGTCCGGATCGACGGCGCCGAGCCGATGCTCCAGGTTGACGCGGCAGTTGGCGATGCGCACCACGCTGCCGAGCGCCTGCTCCACCGTGTCGTCGCTGAAGTTGAGCGGCGCGCGGTAATGGCCCGACAGCATGAAGTAGCGGATCGCCTCCGGCTTGATGCGCTTCAGCAGCTCGTTCACGGTGATGCCGTTGCCGAGCGACTTCGACATTTTCTGATTGTCGATGTTGATGAATCCGTTGTGCATCCAATAATGCGACAGCGGCTTTCCCGTCAGCGACTCCGACTGCGCGCACTCGCATTCGTGATGCGGGAACTGCAAGTCATGGCCGCCGCCGTGGATGTCCAGCGTATCGCCCAAATATTCGCGGGCCATCGCCGAGCACTCGATATGCCAGCCCGGCCGTCCCGCTCCCCAAGGGCTTTCCCAGCTGATCTCGCCGGGCTTGGCGCCTTTCCAGAGCACGAAGTCCTGCGGGTCCTCCTTGCGCTCGTCGATGCCGATGCGGATGCCGAGCTGCAGCTCCTCGAGGTTTTGATGGGACAGCTGGCCGTATGCGGCGAACGACTTGGTGCGGAAATAGACGTCGCCGCCGCTCGGGTATGCCGCGCCCTTGTCGACCAGCTCGCCGATGAAGGCGACGATCTGCGGAATATGCTCCATGACGCGCGGATTGCGCGTCGCCCGGCGTACGCCCAGCCGCTCCGTGTCCTCGTAGAACGCCTCGATGAAGCGCTCGGCCACCTCCGGCACCGTCGTGCCGAGCTGCTCCGCCTTGCGGATCAGCTTGTCGTCGACATCGGTGAAGTTGACGAGGTAGTCGACCTCATAGCCGACCGCCTCCAGGTAGCGGCGAACGACGTCGAAAAAAATCGCCGGACGCGCGTTGCCGATATGGATATAGTCGTATACGGTCGGGCCGCACACGTACATCTTTACTTTACCCGGCTGCTGGGAGATGAACTCTTCCTGCCTCCGGCTCATCGTATTGTAGATCTGCAGACTCATCGCTGCTGCTCCCCTCCGCCTACCGGCAGCCTGACCTGCCGCTCATGATGCTCCCGGACGTCCCGCTCCGCCGCGCTCTCGCGCAGCTCGCTCACTTGCGTCCTCAGGAGATTGATCTCGTTCTGCATGCTTCGGAACATCTCGATGACCGGATCGGGCAGCTTCGCATGGTCCAGCCGATCCCCGACCTTGAGGCCGTTGCGCTTGACGATGCGCCCGGGGTTGCCGACGACGGTGCTGTTGTCCGGCACCTCTCTCAGCACGACCGAGTTGGACCCGATGTTGCAGTTGTCGCCGACCCGGAACGAGCCGAGCACCTTCGCGCCGGAGCCGATGACGACGTTGCTGCCGATCGTCGGATGGCGCTTGCCCTTCTCCTTGCCCGTGCCCCCGAGCGTGACCCCCTGGTAAATGACGACATCGTCGCCGATCTCGCAGGTTTCCCCGATGACCACGCCCATGCCGTGGTCGATGAACAGCCGGTCGCCGACGCGGGCGCCGGGATGGATCTCGATGCCGGTCATGAACCGGCTCACCTGCGAGACGATGCGCGCCAGCGTGAACAGCCGGCGCTTGAACAGCGCGTGCGCGATCCGATGCGCCCAGATCGCGTGCAGGCCCGAGTACGTGAAGACGACCTCGAAAATGCTGCGCGCGGCGGGATCGTTGTCGAATACGGCCCGAATATCGGATTTGATGTGGCGAATCATGTCTCTAGCCCCCCTTCAGCCTTGACGACAGGACGTGCGTCAGGATGAAAAAAAGCCTCTGCAGCCCAAGGGCTGCAGAGGCGTCGATGGCGCGGTTCCACTCTGCGGTTCAGAACCGTCCGCGGCGCGGACAATCCTGACTCTCGGGCCTGTAACGAAGGCCGGACGTTGCCGCCTACCCCCGGCTCGCCTGTGTCGGCCGCGTGGCGGACCGCAGGGAGCGGGCTCGGAGCAAGGCTCGCAGGTGCAGCGGATTCGCCGCCGGGATGGACCTCTCGCAGCCGCCGCTGCACTCGGCGGCGCCGCGAAAACGGGCGGGCCGGCTGCATGGCGGAGGTCCTCTCTGCAATCCCGGGCATGGCGATCCGATCCTGTTCAAAGCCGGTCGGTATCGGTGCTTGAATTACCTTTAGTATACTCCATAAGCGGCAAAGCGCAAGGTGCCCGCTCCGGGCTCAGCCCTGCAGGCGCGCGCGCAGGCGGCTTTCCACTTTGCCGCGTCCGAGCAGCACGATCGTGCGGTTCAGGTCCGGACCGTGCGTCTGGCCGGTGACGGCGGCGCGGATCGGCATGAACAGCGCCTTGCCCTTGCAGCCGGTCTCCTTCTGCACGGACTTGATGAGCGCCTTGACGCCCTCCTCGCTCCAAGCCTCCGGCTCGATCGTCTGGATGCCCGCGAGGAACGCCGACAGCACCTGCGGCACCGTCTCCTCCGCCAGCACCTCGCGCGCCTCCGCCTCGTCCTCGTACGATTCGAGGAAGAACAGCTCGGTCAGCGGCACGATCTCCGCGCCCCAGCGCAGCTTCTCGCGGTACAGGGCGATCAGGTCGGCCGCCCACTCGCGCTCGCGCGCGTCCGGCTCGGCGCTGACGCGGCCCGCCTGCTGCAGATGCGGCAGGCACAGGTCGACGAGACGCGGCAGCTCGAGCTGCTTGATGTATTCGCCGTTCATCCAGGCGAGCTTGTTCGTGTCGAATACCGCCGGGCTCTTGCTCAGCCGGTCGGCGTCGAACGCCTCGACGAGCTGCTCGCGCGTGAACAGCTCCTGCTCGCCCTCCGGCGACCAGCCGAGCAGCGCGATGAAGTTGAACAGCGTCTCCGGCAAGTAGCCGAGCTGCTCGTACTGCTCGATGAACTGGATGATCGACTCGTCGCGCTTGCTCAGCTTCTTGCGCTGCTCGTTGACGATCAGCGTCATGTGCGCGAACAGCGGCGGCTCCCAGCCGAGCGCCTCGTAGATCATGAGCTGGCGCGGCGTGTTGGAGATATGGTCCTCGCCCCGCAGCACATGGGAGATCTTCATCCGATGGTCGTCGACCGCCACCGCGAAGTTGTACGTCGGAATGCCGTCCTTCTTGACGATGACGAAGTCGCCCGTCTCGCTCGTGTCGATGCGGATCGTGCCTTTGACCATATCGTTCCACTCGTAGGTCCGGTTCTCCGGCACGCGGAAGCGGATGCTCGCCACGCGGCCTTCCGCCTCGAAGGCGGCCTGCTGCTCCGGCGTCAGGTCGCGGTGGCGGCCCGAGTAGCGCGGCGTCTCGCCGCGCGCGGCCTGCTCCTCGCGCTCCTGCTCGAGCTCCTGCTCGGTGCAGTAGCAGCGGTACGCCAGGCCGCGGTCCAGCAGGTCCTGCCAGTATTCGCGGTAGATGTCGAGCCGCTCCGTCTGCCGATACGGGCCATAGCCGCCGCCGACATCGACGCTCTCATCCCAGGTAATGCCGAGCCAGGCCATGAACTTGAGCTGGCTCTCCTCGCCGCCGGCCACGTTGCGCTTGACGTCCGTATCCTCGATGCGCACGATGAACTTGCCGCCGTGGCGGCGGGCGTACAGGTAGTTGAACAGCGCGGTGCGCGCGTTGCCGATATGCAGATGTCCCGTCGGCGACGGCGCGTAGCGGACGCGGACTTCGTTTTGTGCCATGTCGGTTTCCCCTTTTCGTTCAGCCTCTTAAAATAAGTGCCATCATAGCACACCCTGCACGAGGCAGACAACCGCCTGCGCGGCGATGCCCTCGCCGCGTCCGGGGAAGCCGAGCTTCTCGGTCGTCGTCGCCTTGACGTTGACTTGATCCGGCTGCGCCTCGAGCGCGCGCGCGATGATCTCGACCATCGCCGGAATATGCGGCGCCATCTTGGGCGCCTGGGCGATGATCGTGCAGTCGAGGTTGCCGAGGCGCCAGCCCCGCTCCTTGATCAGCCCCCACACCTGCTCTAGCAGCTTCAGGCTGTCCGCGTCCTTGAACGCGGGGTCCGTGTCGGGAAAATGCTTGCCGATGTCGCCGAGCGCAAGCGCGCCGAGCAGCGCGTCCGCCACCGTATGCAGCAGCACGTCCGCGTCGGAGTGGCCGAGCAGCCCCTTTTCGAACGGAATCGTCACGCCGCCGATGATGCACGGACGTCCCTCCACCAGCTGATGCACGTCAAAGCCTTGTCCGATCCGAATCATGATTCCGCTCCCCTCTCCCGCCGCGCCAGCAGGAACTCCGCGTACGGGAGATCCTCCGGCGTCGTGATCTTGATGTTCGTATATTCGCCCTCGACGACCGACACCGGATCGCCGAGCCGCTCTACCGCCATCGCGTCGTCCGTGCCGAGAAAGCCGCTCGCAAGCGCCTGCTCATGGGCCTCCAGCAGCCGGACACGGCGAAAAGCCTGCGGCGTCTGGATCGCCCACAAGCTGCTTCGGTCCGGCGTGGCGACGATGACTCCGTGCTCGTCCGCCTGCTTGATCGTGTCCTTGACCGGCACGGCCAGCACGGCCGCTCCCGTCTGCTCGGCCCGTCGCAGGCAGGCCCGCACGGCGGCAGCGGTGACGAGCGGCCGCACCCCGTCGTGGACGAGCGCCCACTCCGTCCCGAGACCGCGCAGTCCGAGCCGCACGCTGTGCTGCCGCTCGCTGCCGCCCTCCAGCACCGCCGCCACCTTGGACAAGCGATAGGAGCGGCACCAGTCGCGGCACCGCTCCACATCCGAAGCTCCGGTCACGAGCACGATCTCGGCGACCTCGTCCATCCCCTGCAGCAGCTCCAGCGAATGGATCAGCAGCGGCTTGCCGCCGAGCTCGAGAAACTGCTTGCTCTCGGCCGTGCCCATCCGCGTGCCGCGGCCGGCGGCGACGACGACCGCGCCCCAGCGCGGCTCCGAAGCGCCCGGCGCTCCAGCCTCAGCCGCAGCCTCGCCGGCGGCCGCCCCGCTCTGCGGACGAAGCCCCGAAGCCCGCTTCGCCGGCTCCTTGCCGTCCTTCATGTTTGCTCACATCCCGCTGTAACGTTCATTTCCTTATCATACCTCGTTACAGCGCTTTTTCCAACAGCTTGGGCTTGGCGAAGATCATCCTTCCCGCCGACGTCTGCAGCACGCTCGTCACGAGCACCTCCATCGTCATGCCGATGTAGTCGCGTCCGCCCTCGACAACGATCATCGTGCCGTCGTCGAGATAGGCGACGCCTTGTCCATGCTCCTTGCCGTCCTTGATGATCTGCACGACGATCTCCTCGCCCGGCAGCACGACCGGCTTGACGGCGTTGGCGAGGTCGTTGATGTTCAGCACCGACACGCCCTGCAGCTCGCACACCTTGTTGAGGTTGAAGTCATTGGTCAGCACCTTGCCGCGCAGCAGCTTCGCCAGCTTCACGAGCTTGCTGTCCACCTCGCTCACATCCTCGAAGTCGCCCTCGTAGATGAGCACCTTGACGTCGAGCTCCTTCTGGATCTTGTTCAGGATGTCGAGGCCGCGGCGGCCGCGGTTGCGCTTGAGCAGATCCGACGAGTCGGCGATATGCTGCAGCTCCTCCAGGACGAACTCCGGGATGACGAGCGTGCCCTCGATGAAGCCGGTCTTGCAGATGTCCGCGATCCGGCCGTCGATGATGACGCTCGTGTCCATGATCTTATGCTCTTCGAAGTTGACCGGCTCGACCTTCTCCGGCTCCGGCGCCGCCTTCGGCTGCAGCAGCGCCGTCAGTCCGGCGGTCAGCTCCTCCTTCTTGCGAAGGCCGACCGTCAACCCGACATAGCCGAGGCCGAGCGTCAGCAGCGCGGGCGCGATCATCGCCGCCGACTCCGGCAGGCGCGAGACCGACGGGTAGAGCAGCGCCGACAGCACGAGGCCGCAGGTCAGTCCGGCCGCGCCGGCGAGCAGGTCGGCCGCAGGCAGCTCGGCGGCTCGCCGCGCGCCTTCCCCGAGCAGCCGCTGCGCCTGCCCGGCGAGCGCAGTCGCGAGCAGCAGGCCGCAGAACGCGCCGACCCCGAGTCCCAGATAATAGCCCATGGAGCCGTAGCTCCCGGCCAAGGCGCTGTAGCCCATGCCAGCCGGGAGGCTGCCACCGGCGCCGATGCCCGCCTGGGAGCCCAGCATGCCGCCAAATACAAGTCCGAGTAATTGCAGAATACGTTTTACCATAGCTTAGTCGCCACCTCCATTAGCCAGTATGTTCCAATCTGGCGAAGGCTAAACCGCCCGAGCGGCACGGCGCGCGGCCGCATGGAAAGGAAGGGCGGCAGCCGCTGCCTGACGTCATGAAGGATTTCTCATAATGGGCAAATGCTTTTTGTTTTCGGAAGGAGGCGCTGTATAATGGGGATAGCCTTTACTTCAAACGAAACCTTCGCGAAAGAGGTGGGTACGATGAGCGCACCAACGCTTCACGATTTTCAGGAGCAGGTATCGGAACTGATATTGCGCCACCGCAGCGTGCTGGACGTGCTGTCCAAGTTCGGCCAGACCGGAGCGGCGGTGAACCGCGCCGTGGCCAAGGCCGTCACGGAATGCGGCTGCATCGAGATCCAGGCGTCCAGGCAGCATTATTCCGAGGAGCCGGAGCTGGAGACGGCCAAGCGGCTGCTCGAGTCCCACATGGACGGCGCCGTATGCGAGAACTGCCGAGACGTGCTCAAGGCGGAGCTCGGCCGCAACCTGTTCTACATGTCCGCCCTCTGCAACCTGCTGGACATCGACCTGGACGAGGTCGTCAAGGCCGAATCCGACAAGTGCTCTACGCTCGGCGTCTTCAATCTCACCTAGATCCGCTTGAAAAGCAAAAAATCCAGGCCGTCCGCTTGCAGCGGATGCCTGGATTTTTTTTCGTTCGAGGATCTCGCGATCCTAGACGCTGCGCCGCTTGCGGCGACGCTCCTCGAGGTCCTCGTCGCCCTGCGCGCGGCGGCGGCGGCGAAGACGTCCTTGGACATTAACGTTTTTTTTTAGGCCGTAGAGCGCGTACAGGAGCAGCGGCACGAAGATGATCTTGCTCAGCTGGTCCGGGAACGCGATGCCCAGCACGACGGCGATGCCGACGACGACCGGGATGCTCCAGATCGCGCTCTTGGGCAGGCCGATCTTCTTGAAGTTCGGGTACTTGACCGTGCTGACCATGAGCAGCGCCAGGCCGAGCGTGCTCGCCATGAGCACCCATGGCTGGATGTCGTTGTGGAACAGCGCCAGCGTCGCCAGGATTCCGCCCGCGGCCGGAATCGGCAAGCCGATGAAATAGCCCGGCGCGACGTTGCTGACGACGTTGAAGCGAGCCAGCCGGAGCGCGCCGCAGATCGGGAAGATCGCGGTGACGATCCATGAGGCCGCGTCGGAGTTCAGCTCCTGGAAGGCGACGACGTACATGATGAAGGCCGGCGCGACGCCGAAGGAGATGACGTCCGACAAGGAATCGAGCTCCTTGCCGAACTCGCTCGTCACGCCCAGCGCGCGGGCGACGCGTCCGTCCACGCCGTCGAGCAGCATGGCGATGATGACCATCATCGCCGCCATCTCCGGTTTATCATTGAACACGAGAATGATCGACACAATCCCGAGGAACAGGTTTCCTATCGTAAAAAGGCTCGGCAACGACTTTGCGAACACTTGCTTCCACCTCATCTCTACTATGCCCGGCGAAGCTTGAAGTCAGGCATGGAAATTTTTCCACGTTCATCCATTCAGGCCGCATGGCATTCCCCCATTCTAGGGGAATCAGATTTGCCTGTCAATGAACATTTGATCCTGGATGCGGCGCAGCCCTTCCTTGATCGCGCGGGCGCGCACCTCGCCGATGCCGTCCACCTCGTCGAGCTCGGCGATCGTCGCCATGACGATGTTCGGCAGGTTGCCGAAGCGCTCGATCAGGTTGTTCATGATGACCAGAGGCAGCCTCGGGATGCGGTACATCTGGCGATAGCCGCGCGGCTGCACCGCCTCGTCGGCGATCGCGGCGCCCTGCGGATAGCCGAGCAGCCGGATCACATGCGGGGCGTCCATCAGCTCGTCGTTGCTCAGCTTCTTGAGCCCCGCGCGCACCTCGCGCAGCCGCTCGTCGCTGTTGTCGCGCGCATAGTCCTTGAGCAGGAACCAAGCGTCCTCCTCGACGCCGCCGATCAGCTCCTCCATCTGCATACTGATGAGGCGGCCCTCCGTGCCGAGCTCGTTGACGTAGCGCTTGATCTCCATCTTGATGCGCAGCACCATCTCGACGCGATGGATGACATGCGCGACCTCCTGCAGCGTCACGAGCTCCTCGAACTCCAGCGCCGACAGGTTCGTGAACGACTGCTTGAGCACCGCCTTGTACTTCTCGAGCGTCTGGATCGCCTGGTTGGCCTTCGTCAGGATGACGCCCATGTCCTTGAGCGAATAGCGCAGGCTGCCCATGTACAGCGTGATGATGTTGCGCCGCTGCGAGATCGAGACGACAAGCCGTCCGGTCTGCTTGGCGACCCGCTCCGCGGTGCGGTGGCGGATGCCCGTCTCGATCGACGGAATCGACGAGTCGGGGATGAGCTGGGTATTGGCATAAAGGATGCGCTTCAGGTCCTCGCTGAGGATGATCGCGCCGTCCATCTTGGCGAGCTCGTAGAGATAGTTCGGCGAGAACTCGCAGTTGATCGAAAAGCCCCCGTCGACGACCTCCATCACCTCCGGGCTGTAGCCGACGACGAGCAGCGCGCCGGTCTTGGCCCGCAGCACGTTGTCGAGTCCGTCGCGGAACGCCGTTCCGGGCGCGACCAGCTGCAGCAGCTGGTTTGTGATCTCGTTCTCTTTGGTTTCCTTCATCGGTATGGTAGTCCCCCTATTCAAGCGCCGCGCGGAGCGCTTCCGCAACCGTATTGACGCCTACGATCTTGATATCGTCAGGCGGCTTCCAGCCCTTGAGGCTCTTTTCCGGCAGGATCACCCGCTTGAAGCCGAGCTTCTGCGCTTCCTTGACCCGCTGCTCCGCCCGCGACACGGCGCGCACCTCGCCGGTCAAGCCGACCTCGCCGAAAATGACGTCGTCCGGCTTCGTCGGCGCGTCCTTGAAGCTGGAGGCGATGGCGACCGCCGCCGCCAGGTCTACGGCCGGCTCGTCGAGCCGCACCCCGCCGGCGGCGTTGAGATAGGCGTCCTGCGTCTGCAGGAACAGGCCCATCCGCTTCTCCAGCACGGCGATGATGAGCGCCATCCGGTGATGGTCGAAGCCGGCGGACATCCGCCGCGGCGACGGAAAATGCGTCGGCGCGACGAGCGCCTGCAGCTCCACGAGCACCGGGCGCGTCCCCTCCATGCTGGCGACGACGGTCGAGCCGGAGACGCCGAGCGGGCGCTCCGACAGGAACAGCTCGGACGGATTGGCGACCTCTCGCAGGCCGTCCTCGCCCATTTCGAAGATGCCGATCTCGTTGGTCGAGCCGAAGCGGTTTTTGACCGCCCGCAGCAGCCGGTAGGAATGATGCCGCTCTCCCTCGAAATAAAGGACGCAGTCCACCATATGCTCCAGCAGGCGCGGACCGGCGATGGCGCCTTCCTTGGTCACATGGCCGACCAGCACCGTCGCGATGCCGCCGATCTTGGACGAGCGCATGAAATGCGCCGTGCATTCGCGCACCTGGGCGACGCTGCCCGGAGCCGAAGGCACGCTCGGATCGTAGACGGTCTGGATGGAGTCGATGACGAGGAAATCCGGTCCAACCGACTCGATCGCCTCGTTAATATGCTCCATATTGGTCTCGCACAGTACATACAGCGACTCGGCGAGCGCGCCGAGCCGGTCGGCGCGCAGCTTGGTCTGACGGATCGACTCCTCGCCCGAGATGTACAGCACCTTGAGTCCGGCCGCGGCCAAGGCATGGGATGCCTGCAGCAGCAGCGTCGACTTGCCGATGCCGGGATCGCCTCCGACGAGGATGAGCGAGCCCGGCACGACGCCGCCGCCGAGCACGCGGTTCAGCTCGCCGATGGTGCTCTCGATGCGGGGCTCCTGACCCGTATTGATATCTATGATGGAACGCGGCTTTTCTTTCGTCCCGCGGGACATCGGGGCGGACAAGCCGACCCCGGCCGTCTTGACAACCGTTTCCTTTTCCTCTACCATCGTGTTCCATTCGCCGCAGCCAGGGCACTTGCCCAGCCACTTGGGCGATTCCGTGCCGCACGACGTGCAGGCGAACTTGATTTTTACCTTGGCCACATCAGGCTCCTTGAACGTATGACGTATCCTTCAAAGTTTACCATTTCAAGCCCCTTCCATAAAGGCGAACGGGCAAAAAAGCTGATCGAGCCGCGGAAAAGGCGGCCGATCGAAAGGAAGTCGAACGCCTATGAACGAGCAGACGGTGCTGATCATCGACGACGAAGCCGAGATCATCAAGCTCATCAGCCTCTATCTCCAATCGGAAAAGGTGCGCCTGCGGACCGCCTCAAGCGGGGAGGAGGCGCTGGCGATCATCGAGCGCGAGCCGGTCGATCTCGTCGTGCTCGACATCATGATGCCCGGCGCGAGCGGCATCGAGATCTGCCTCGCGATCCGCGAGCGCCGCCAGATGCCGATCATCTTCCTGTCGGCCAAAAGCGAGGAGATCGACAAGATCCACGGCCTGAGCGTCGGCGCCGACGACTATGTGACCAAGCCGTTCAGCCCGCTCGAGCTCGTCGCGCGCATCAAGAGCCAGCTGCGGCGCTATGCCGCGCTCCGTCCGGCGGAGACCGGCGCCGCGGCGCAGCCGTCTACGGTGCTCCGCCATGACGGCATCGCGCTCGACACGATGACGCGCGAGGTGACCGTCGAGGACGAGGAGATCCGCCTCACTCCGCGCGAGTTCGGCATCCTGGAGCTGCTGCTGCGCCACCCCGGCCGCGTCTACAGCATGGAGCAGCTGTACGAGCTCGTCTGGCAGGAGCCGTTCTACGAGTCGGCCAACACCGTCATGGTGCATATCCGCAAGCTGCGCGAGAAGATCGAGGCGGACCCGAGGCAGCCGCGCTACATCAAGACCGTCTGGGGCGTCGGCTACAAGCTGGAGAAGCTCGGCCGATGATGACCCGCATGCTGCAGACGTTCCTGTGGAAGCTGCTGCTGCGCTTCGCGCTCAGCCTGGCGGCGATGGCCGCGCTCGTCTGGCTCGGCTATTTCCTCTCGGAGCTGCTGCTGCGCTACAACCCGAGCCGCTCCTTTCCCATTACCCGCCTGCTCGTCGCCGCCATCAACGGCATCGGATCCTTGCCGATCATGCTCGCCGCCGGAACGGCGCTGTTCCTCGGCCTGTTCTTCTGGATGTCGCGCCGCTTCCTGCAGCGGTTCGACGCCATCACGGACGGGCTGCAGCAGATCGCCGGCGGCGACCTGGCGCATCGCATCGAGGACGACAGCGCCGACGAGCTCGGGGCCGTCTCCCGCAGCGTCAACGAGATGGCTCGCCGGCTCGCCATCGCCCAGCAGGAGGAGCGGTCGGCCGCGCAGGCCAAGAACGACCTCATCACCGGCGTCTCGCACGACCTGCGCACGCCGCTCACGTCGATCCTCGGCTTTCTCGAATATATCCAGAAAGACCGCTACCGCGACGAGCTGGAGCTGCGCCAGTACGTCGACATCGCCTACGACAAGGCGCTCGTGCTGCGCAAGCTCATCGACGACCTGTTCGAGTACACGCGCGTCGCGGGCGGGTCGATGCCGCTGCAGGCGGAGCCGGTCGACTTGAATCCGTTCCTGCGCCAGCTCGCCGACGAGTACGAGCCGCTGCTGGAGGAAGCCGGCATGGCCTGCCGGGTCCATCCGTCCGGACAGCCGCTGCTCGTCCAGGCCGATCCGGAGCTGCTGCTGCGCGTATTCGAAAATCTGCTGACCAACGCCATCCGCTACGGAGCCTCCGGCGGCGCAGTCGATATTTATGTACGTCCGGCAGCCGGATCGGCTTCGCCGGATGAAGAAGAAGCTGACGCAGCGGCGGACCAGGCGGCGATGCCGAACGAAACCGCAGCGCTGATGGCCGAGGTCGTCTTCCGCAATTACGGAGAGCCGATCCCGCCGAGCCATCTGCCGCGGCTGTTCGACCGCTTCTATCGCGTCGACGCCTCCCGCTCGCGCCAGACCGGGGGCAGCGGCCTCGGCCTCGCCATCGTCAAAAGCATCGTCGACCTGCACGGCGGCGTCATCGAGGCCGCCAGCTCGAAGCGCCGGACCGAATTCATCGTGCGCCTGCCGCTTTAAGAATTTCCTAAGAACTTCAAAAGCCTCCCGTTAAGAAGCGCCGATTAGACTGGATCTATCGACGCTTCTTGACGGGAGGTTTTCTGCATGCAAGCTTTTCTGCTCTTCTCCGCCATCCTGCTCGGGATCGGCGCGGCGCTGCAGCTGCGCAGCCGGCGCCGTCCGCTCGCGGCCGGCCTGCTCTGGGCCGCCGTCGCCGCCGCGCAGCTGCTTGGAGCCCTTTCTCCGCTGTGGCTGCCGGGCTGAGGCGCCCTCATCGGCCCTTTGGCGTGCGCCTCGACCAGCGCCTGCTTCCGTCAGCCGCCGCCCGACGCTGGCCGACGCCGGCCGATGCAGGTCGACGCTGGCCGATGCAGGTCGACGCTGGCCGGGCTGCGGGCTGGACTGGGCTGGACCAGCAGCAGCGCACGCCAAAAGGCCGGCTGGAGAGCTCCCCTTCAGGGGCCCTCCAGCCGGCCGCAAGCCAGCTCGCCTCAGCCGGCGCTCGCGCTGCTGCCGGCCGACTTGACGGCGAAGCTGTTGTCCGGACGCCGCAGGCCGAGGCGGTCGCGCAGCGTCTCGCCTTCGTATTCCGTCCGGAACAGGCCGCGCCGCTGCAGCTCCGGCACGACGAGGTCGACGAAGTCCTCCAGCCCGCCCGGCAGGTAAGGAGGCATGATGTTGAAGCCGTCCGCCGCCTCGTTCTCGAACCATTCCTGCAGCTGGTCGGCGATCTGCGCCGGCGTGCCGAGAATCTCGCGATGGCCGCGCGCCCCGGCGATGCGCTGGTACAGCTGGCGGATCGTCAGCCCGTCGCGGTCGGCGATATCCTTGAGCAGCAGGAAGCGGCTCTTGCCGCCGTTCACCTGCTCCAGCTGCGGCAGCTCCGGCAGCGGCCCGTCGACCGGGTACGGGCTCAGGTCGAAGCTGATCAGCCCCGACAGCAGCGCGACGCCGGCCTCGACCGGAATCAGCTCCTCGAACCGGGCCTTTTTCTCGCGCGCCTCCTCCTCCGTACGTCCGATGATCGGAAAGACGCCCGGCATGATCTTCAAATCCGCCGGCTGCCGGCCGTAGCGGGCGAGCCGGCCCTTCACGTCGCGGTAGAACGCCTGCGCCTCCTCCAGCGTCTGCCAAGCGGTGAAGATGACCTCCGCCGTGCGGGCGGCCAGCTCCTTGCCCGGCTCCGAGGCGCCGGCCTGGATGACGACCGGATGGCCCTGCGGCGGACGGGCGACGTTGAGCGGTCCCTGCACCTGGAACCACTTGCCCTGATGGTCGGTCCGGTGGATTTTCGAGCGGTCGGCGAAGCGCGCTCCTTCCTTGTCCGCCAGCAGCGCGCCGTCCTCCCAGCCGTCCCACAGCCGGCGCACGACGTCGACGAATTCCTCGGCCCGCTCGTAGCGCAGCTCATGCAGCAGATGCTTGTCGCGGCTGAAGTTGCGCGCCTCGTCCTCGGTATTGCTCGTCACCACGTTCCAGGCGGCCCGCCCGCGGCTGATGTAGTCGAGCGAGGCGAACTTGCGCGCGACGTGAAAAGGCTCGTTGTACGTCGTCGACACGGTGCCGGCCAGCCCGATCCGCTCCGTGTCCGCGGCCAGCGCCGACAGCAGCGTCAGCGGCTCCAGCCGCACCTGCACCGCCTGCTCCAGCGCCTGCGGGAAGCGCTCGTGGACGGCATAGCCATCGGCCAGGAACACCATGTCGAACTTGCCGCGCTCCGCCGTCTTCGCCGCCTGCCGGTAGAAGCCGTAGTCCAGCACGCCCTCGGCGTTGCTGTGCTCGTATCTCCACGAAGCGACATGATGACCCGGAATCATCAGGAATGCGCCGAGGCGCAGCTTTTCTTTTCTTGCCATATCTATCGTTCCTCCTCGTTCGATGGCTTGCATGACGACGCGCCGGCCGTCCATCCCGTCCGCTTATTCAGCGCTCGGCATTCGCCTTCCAGCCGGAGAAGCGGCGCTCCAGCAGCACGAGCCCGTGGTTGATGAGCAGCCCGAGCGCGGAAATGGTCAGGATGCCGGCGTACATCTCCGGAATCTGAAAGTTGTACTGCGTATAGTTGATCAGGTAGCCGAGCCCGGCCTTGGCCCCGACCATCTCGGCGGCGATCAGCACGAGAATCGACGAGGCGCCCGCCAGCCGGATGCCCGTGAACACCGACGGCAGCGATGCCGGCAGGATGACCTTCCAGAACAGCTGGAACGGCGGTAGCCCGAGCGAGCGCGCCGACTTGACGAGCAGCGGATCGACGCCGCGCACGCCGCTCACCGTATTGAGCAGGATCGGCCAGGTGCAGGCGAACAGCACGATCGAGATCTTCGACGTTTCTCCGATGCCGAGGATCAAGATGAATACAGGCAGCAACGCCAGCGCCGCCGTGTTGCGGAACAGCTCCAGCACCGGCCCGAGCAGCAGCGCCGCCGTCCGCGAGTAGCCGATCGCCAGCCCGAGCGGGATCGCGATCGCGACCGCCAGCAGCAGCCCGCTGACCGACCGGACGATGCTCGCCTGGAAGTTTTCCAGCAGCGAGCCGGAGACGGCCAGCTCTCCCCACGCCCTCAGCACCTCCGACAGCGGAGGCAGGAACGTCGCATCCACCAGACCGAGGCGGGGAGCCGTCTCCCAGACGAGAGCCAGCGCGGCGATCGCCGCCGAGCCCCGCAGCGCCTTTGCCACCGCCTTGCCGATCGTCCATGCGGACGCCCGCCGCGCCGCCGCAGGCCGGGACGCTCCGACCGCAGCCGCGGCCTTTTCGGCCGTCGCCGCTGCTCTGCTCCCGCCCCTCCGGCTCGCCTCCAGCCTCTCGGCCGCAGGCCGATCCGCCGCAGCGGCGCGTCCGGCCCCGGCCGTCTCCCGGCCCGCAGCCGCAGCGCCTTCCGGCGCTGTCGCAGCCCGGGACGGGATGCTTCTTGCCGCCGCTTTGTTCACGCTCATTGCCATCGCTCCCTTCGCTTGTCGGCGCGTCCGCAGCGGTCCGCGCCCTTATCCGCTCCTCCGTCAGCCGGTCCGCCCGAAAATCCGCTCTGGGCAAGCCTCCGGCACTCGGCCGCCGGAGGCTACCTGGCGGCGCGCTCCTCCGTCGGCGCGCCGTCCTGCGACTGCGAGAGCCGCACCTCCTCGCGCAGCTCGCTCCAGATCTCGTGTCGCAGCTCGCCGAACGCCGCCGCGGAGCGCGTATCCTCCTCCTCGGAGCGCCGCCCGAGCGGGATGTCGACGATCCGCTTGATGCGCCCCGGCCGCGCCGTCATGACGGCGACCCGCTGGCCGAGATAGACCGCCTCGTCAATCCCGTGGGTGATGAACAGGATCGTCTTGCCCGTCTGCTCCCAGATGCGGAGCAGCTCCGCCTGCAGGCTCTCGCGCGTCTGCGCGTCGAGCGCCGCGAACGGCTCATCCATGAGCAGCACCTCCGGATCGAAGGCAAGGCTGCGCGCGATCGCCACCCGCTGCTTCATGCCGCCGGACAGCTCATGCGGATAACGTCCCTCGAAGCCGCTCAAGCCGACGAGGGCCAAATAGTGACGGGCCCGCTCGCGCCGCTCCCTGGCTCCGATTCCTTTCGCCTCCAGGCCGAACTCGATGTTCGCCTGCGCGGTCCGCCACGGAAACAGCGCATATTGCTGGAAGACGATGCCGCGGTCCATGCCCGGTCCCGTCACCGGCCGCCCGTCGAGCAGGATCTGCCCCGAGGTCGGGCGGGACAGGCCGGCGAGCAGGTCGAGCAGCGTCGACTTGCCGCATCCGCTCGGCCCGACGACCGCCATGAACTCGCCCGGCCGCACGTCCAGATCGAGCCCGTCGACGGCCGTGAACTCCTTGACCTCCTTGCCTTCGCGCACGAGAAACTTTTTCGTCACGTCCTGAAACCGGATCTTGGCCGCTTCCCGGACCGGTTCCGATGTCGGGGACGCTCCGTTCGCTCCTCGGCTCTCCTCTCCTCGGCTCTCCGCTTCCCGGTCCAGTCCCGCTGTCGCCGCCGCCCCTCTCGCTCCCGCTTCCGACGCTTCGCCCTGCCCTTCCGCCTGCCCTTCCGCCTGCCGAGCCTCCCGCTTGCCGTCTTCCCGCCGTTCGCTCATCCGCATCCCTCTCCTTTTTCGGCTTGGGCCGTTTTACTTGCCGGTGTCCTTCTCGTCTTCCTCCGCGTAGGGATTGAACTCGTTCGTGTACAGGTCCTCGAGCTTCACGCCGGCCGCCTTCTTGTCGCCGCTCGCCTCCAGCCATTTGCGCCAGATCTCGAACTCCTCCGGACGGATCGTGCCGCCCTTGCCGGCGACGCTCGTCGATTTCCAGAACTTCAGGTTGTCTCCGCTCTCCTCCCGGCCGCGCTTCGCCACGATGTCCTGAGCGCGCTGGATGACCGTCTCCCTCGGCTGCGTGCGCGCCCATTCGATCGCCTTGGACGTGCCTTCGACGAATTTGCGCACCGTGTTCGGATTGTCTGCGATGAATTTTTTCGTAAAAACGATCGTGCCTGCGCTCTGCGCCCCGAACAGCTCGAAATCGCTGAACAGCTTGCGCACTCCGCCCCGCTCCAGCGCATGGTCGCGCAGGATGCCGCCAAGCACGGCGACATCGATCTGCCCCGCGCGCAGCGACTGCTCTGTATTGACCGGCGGCAGCGCGACGATCGTCACCTGCTTGATCTCGTCGTCGCTGAGCCCTCCGCGCTTCAGGTACTCCTTGAGCACGAATTCAGCATGGGCGCCGAGCGTATTCATGCCGACCTTCTTGCCGATCAAATCGCGGGCGCTGCGGATCGGGCTGTCCTCCAGCACGAAATACCCGTTGTACGTCAATTCGTCCATGCCGTAGTAGCTGATGACCGAGCGGATCGGCGCGCCCGCCGAGATCAGCTTGATGATCGCGCCGTTGAACGCTCCGCCGAAGTCGGACTGGCCCGTCGCCGCCGTCTGGATGTCCTGCGGGCCGCTCGTCGTATTGCCGATCCACTTGAGCTTGACCGGGGCCAGATAGCCGAGATCCTCGGCCAGCTCCGGAAACGTCACCGATCCGACCGAGCCCTGGTACCTCAGCTCCAGCGTCTCCGGCTCTCCGTCCTTGCCGGCGGCGACAGCCTTCTTCTCCTCGTTGCCGCCGCATCCGGTCAGCAGCACCGCGGCCGACAGCACCGTGGCGAGCGCGGCAGCCGTGCGGCTCCTTCTGCGGTTCCTCTTTTCAACAGCCGCTCCCTGAACCGCCGCGTTCCATTGCATTTGCTTCTGCTCCATCCCCAAGCTCCTCTCTCCCGCAAGACCGGCCGGAAAACGGCAAAAGCCTCCGCGGGCGCGGCCGCATCCAAGCAGCCGTACTCGGGAGGCCTCCTCAGCATAGGGTCGGCTCCGCTTCCGATAAGCAAAAAAGACGCATAGCGGCAGGCTTCTCGCGCTGCAGGCTTGCGTCTCCGGTTGCTCCGGTCGATTGTTTATAATTCCTATATAATTACTATGAAAAGAATCATAGCACCGCTTTTCCGTTTCGTCAATACGAATATTTCGCTCTGCGTTGGGCCATGCTGATAGCAAATGGCCGCCCGACCGTGCCCGCACGGCAGCGGCAACAGGAGGAATGCGCTCATGTCCGATCTGCTTCAGCTCGCCCTTATCGCTCTGACGCTTCTTTTTATCGGCCTGGTGCTTCATTGCATTCGCAAAGGCGTCCTGCGCGACCGCTACGCCCTGCTTTGGCTCAGCATCAGCGGAGGCTTCCTCGGCATGCTGGCGCTGCCGTTCCTCGTCTAGCGGACCGCCGATCCCCTCTGCCCTAGGATCGCCAAAAAGGCCGCTCTCATTCCTCGGAAACGGGAATGAGAGCGGCCTTTTCGATTCGTCTTGACCTTGTTCCGCCCGAAGCGCCTTTCGGCGATCCGGGCGCCAGGCCCCGCCAGCCTTCGCCGCCGCTTATTTCGCGGCCGGCTCCTCCTCCGGAAGCTTATGCTCCGGATGAGGCTTGACGGTCAGTCCGCCGTCTTCCTCGTCGATGACGAGCATGTAGCCTTTTTTGATCGTGCCCATCAGCAGCTCCTCGGACAGGCGGTCCTCGATGTGCTTCTGGATCGCGCGGCGCAGCGGGCGTGCGCCATACGCCGGATCGAAGCCTTCCTTGGCGAGGAACTCCTTCGCCTTGTCGGTCAGCTCGAAGTCCACCTCCTGCTCGCGCAGCCGCTTGCGCAGCTCGTCGGACATGAGCGTCACGATCTGGGCGATATGCTCCTGATCGAGCGAGTGGAACACGATCGTCTCGTCGATCCGGTTCAGGAACTCCGGACGGAAGCTTTTTTTCAGCTCGCCCATCACTTTGTCCTTCATCTGGTTGAACTCGCGGCCCGCGTCATGGCTCGCCGTGAAGCCGAGCGTCGAGTTGCGCTTGATCTGATCGGCGCCGACGTTGGACGTCATGATGATAAGCGTGTTGCGGAAGTCGACGACGCGGCCTTTGGAGTCGGTCAGACGCCCGTCCTCGAGCACCTGCAGCAGAATGTTGAACACTTCCGGATGCGCCTTCTCGATCTCGTCGAGCAGGACGACGGAGTACGGCTTGCGGCGCACCTTCTCGGTCAGCTGGCCGCCCTCTTCATAACCGACGTATCCCGGAGGCGCTCCGACCAGACGCGACGTCGAATGCTTCTCCATGTACTCCGACATGTCGATGCGAATGACCGCGTTCTCGTCGCCGAACATCGCCTCGGCCAGCGCGCGGGCGAGCTCCGTCTTGCCGACGCCCGTCGGGCCGAGGAAGATGAAGCTGCCCATCGGGCGCTTCGGATCCTTGAGTCCGGCGCGCGAGCGGCGCACGGCGCGGGAGACGGCCTTGACCGCATCGGATTGCCCGATGACGCGGTCGTGCAGGATCTCCTCCATCTTGAGCAAGCGCTGCGTCTCCTCCTCCGCCAGCTTGACGACGGGGATGCCGGTCCAGCCGGCGACGACCTGAGCGATGTCGTCCGGCGTTACTTCGGAATCGGTGCGCCCCTGCTTTTCCTTCCAGCTGTTCTTCGTCGTATCGAGCTCCTCGCGGATCTTCTGCTCGGTATCGCGAAGCGCGGCCGCTTTTTCGAACTCCTGGCTCTGCACGGCGGCGTCCTTCTCCTTGCGCACTTCGTCCAGCCGGCCTTCGAGCTGCTTGAGATCCGGCGGAATCGTGTACGTATGGAGCCTTACCTTGGAGCTCGCCTCGTCGATCAGGTCGATCGCCTTGTCCGGCAGGAAGCGGTCCGTGATGTAGCGGTCCGACAGCTTGACGGCCGCCTCGATCGCCTCGTCGGTAATTTTCACGCGATGATGCGCCTCGTAGCGGTCGCGCAGGCCATGCAGGATCTGGATCGCCTCGTCCGGCGTCGGCTGGTCGACCGTGATCGGCTGGAAGCGGCGCTCGAGCGCGGCGTCCTTCTCGATGTACTTGCGGTATTCGTCCAGCGTCGTGGCGCCGATGCACTGCAGCTCGCCGCGCGCCAGCGCCGGCTTGAGGATGTTGGAGGCGTCGATCGCGCCCTCCGCTCCGCCTGCGCCGATCAGCGTGTGCAGCTCGTCGATGAACAGCACGATGTTGCCGGCCTGGCGGATCTCATCCATGATTTTCTTCAACCGGTCCTCGAACTCGCCGCGGTACTTCGTGCCCGCTACGACCGAGCCCATATCGAGCGTCATGACGCGCTTGTCGCGCAGCGTTTCGGGAATCTCGTTGGCGACGATCTTCTGGGCGAGGCCCTCGGCGATCGCCGTCTTGCCGACGCCGGGCTCGCCGATCAGCACGGGATTGTTCTTCGTGCGGCGGCTGAGCACCTGGATGACGCGCTCGATCTCCTTGCTGCGGCCGATGACCGGATCGAGGTTGTTCTCGCGGGCGGATGCCGTCAGGTCGCGCGCCAGGCCGTCCAGCGTCGGCGTGCTCACGTTCGCCGGAGCGCCGTGATTGCTGGAGACGGCCTCGCTGCTGCCGAGCAG
The DNA here is from genome assembly GCF_000422485.1 of Paenibacillus pasadenensis DSM 19293. Lineage (GTDB taxonomy): Bacteria > Bacillota > Bacilli > Paenibacillales > Paenibacillaceae > Paenibacillus_O > Paenibacillus_O pasadenensis. The sequence goes on along the minus strand of NZ_AULW01000058.1, from coordinate 5,713 downwards.
CTGCAGCACCTGCTGGCGCGCCTTGTTGAGGCTGATGCCGAGGTTGTTCAGCACGCGGGCGGCGACGCCCTCGCCCTCGCGGATCAGGCCGAGCAGGATATGCTCCGTGCCGACGTACGTATGGCCGAGCTTGCGGGCTTCGTCCATCGACAGCTCGATGACCTTTTTGGCGCGCGGCGTATAAGCGATGTTGCTCGGCTGCTCCTGCCCGCGTCCGATGAGCGACTCCACCTCGTCCTGGATCTTCTCGAGACCGAGGCCGAGCGCGATCAGCGCCTTGGCGGCGATGCCCTCGCCCTCGCGGATCAGGCCGAGCAGGATGTGCTCCGTGCCGATATTGTTATGTCCAAGCCGCACCGCCTCTTCCTGGGCCAGTGCCAGCACCTTCTGCGCGCGTTCCGTGAATCGTCCAAACATCATTCGTAAGCACCTCCGTCTTGGGATCGGGATGCCAGCTGCCCGCGGATAAGCTCCGCGCGCCGCATGTCCCGCTGCTCCGTATTCATTTTCTCCTCGAATGCCTGCTGCAGGAAGCCCGGCTGCGTCATGACCATCAACTCATTCATAACCTGCGGGGATACGTGGCCAATCAGTCCCAGGTCGATGCCGAGCCGCACGTCGGACAGCCGCTGCGCGGACTCCTTGGAATCCATGATCGCGGCATGCGACAGGATGCCGTAGGAGCGCTTCACGCGGTCCTCCAGGCGGAGCCTGGATTCCTGCAGCAGCCGCTGCCTCGCCGCCTTTTCATGCTCGATGATCTGACGCACGACGCCGTGCAGGTTGTCGATGATCTCGTCCTCGGACTGGCCGAGCGTGATCTGGTTCGAGATCTGGAACAAGTTGCCCAGCGCCTCGCTGCCTTCGCCGTACAGCCCCCTTACCGCCAAGCCGACCTGCGTGATCGCCGACAGAATGCGGTTGATCTGCTGGGTCATGACGAGCGCCGGCAGATGCATCATGACCGACGCCCGGATGCCCGTGCCGACGTTCGTCGGACAACTCGTCAAGAAGCCGCGCTTCTCGTCGAAAGCATATTCCGTTGCCTCTTCATAGATGTCGTCGATCCGGCTGGCAAGCCGCCACGCCTCCTGCACCTGGAAGCCCGGATATAGACATTGAATGCGAAGATGGTCTTCTTCGTTAATCATGATGCTGATCGCCTCGTTGTCGCTGACGACGACGGCTCCCGCTCTCGACTCGCCGGCGAGCGCCGGGCTGATCAGATGCTTCTCCACCAGCACGCGGCGCTCCAGCTCGCTCAGCTCGGCCAGATCGACCGTCTCGAACGTGCCGACGGCATCGAGCTTTCCTTCCTTGGCGACGGCGATCAGCTTGTTCTTGACCTCCGCCGCATGCTGGCCCGTAGCCAGGATCGGGAATGGAAAGCCCTTCAGGTTGCGAGCCACCCGCACCCTGCTGCTGAAAACGATATCGGAGTCCGGGCCTTCGCCCTTCATCCATTCACTCAGCGCGTTTTGCGCAAAGCGGCCTGCTGCCACATCCCATCCTCCTCTCGACTTCGCGAATTCGAGATCGAATCCGCCTCTGCTCCATGCGCTCAGCCGGGCTCGGCGCTCTGCAGCTGCTTCTCCAGCAGTCGAATCTCGTCCCGGAGCTTGGCCGCCGTCTCGAATTCTTCATTCTGGATCGAGCTCTGCATCTCCTGCCGCAGCCGGTCGATTTCGCGCCGGGTCTTGATCCGTCCGCCCGAGCGCTGCGGAATCTTGCCCACATGCGCCGTGCTGCCGTGCACCCGCTTGAACAGCGGATCGAGCCGATCTCCGAAATGCTTGTAGCACGAGCTGCAGCCGAAGCGTCCGAGCTTCTTGAACTGCGGATAGGTCAAGCCGCACTCCTCGCAGCGGGGCGGCGGAGCGGGCGTCTGCCCCTGCAGGCTGCCTTTGCCGGCGGGATCGAAGTCCATCAGCCCCGACAGCAGGCTATGGATCGAAAAGCCGTTCGGCGATCCGGGCAGCCCTTCTCCCCGCTCGCGGGCGCAGGATTCGCAAATATGGAACTCGTTCTTGTCGCCGTTGATGATTTTCGTAAAATGAAGCGTAGCCGGCCTTTTGCCGCATTCCTGACAAAGCATGCCGTCATCCCCTCCTTGCGCTCCCTATTCCTTACCCAAAAGCGAGATCAGCATCGCCTTCAGCAGCCGGGCCCGCAGCTCGTCGCGCTGCGGCAGCTTGACGGCGATCGTCTCTCTGCAGACGGCCGCCCGCAGCAGATTGCCCTCGCGCCTCGAAATGATCGTCGCTTCCTCCAGCTGGTAGATCAGGCCGTCTGCCGCATTTTGGTCGACCTGCGAGCCGATCGTATGATGGATATGGCCATGAATCGCCTTCATCGCCGGCAGCTCGATGCGCTGGATGCGGATATAGCCTCCGCCTCCTCGCTTGCTCTCGACAAGATAGCCCTTTTCGAGCGTGAAGCGCGTGCTGATGACGTAGTTGATCTGGGACGGCACGCAGGAAAACCGGTCCGCAAGCTCGTTGCGCTGGATCTCGACCGCGCCGTCGGGACTTTCCTGCAGCAGCAGCTTCAAGTGCTGCTCCAGGGCATCGGAAATATTTCGCATATCACCAACCTCCCTATGCTGGCACCTGTACGATGAAAAATGGCGGTAAGCCAAAAAGCCAATGCCCGAATTGCATCCCTGTAGCATTCCCCTGAAAGCGTGACGAAACATCCGCTGGTACGAGAAAGCTCCGCTAGCTCGCCGGAATCTGATCCGGAAAGGCGGGGCGCCGCAACTGACTTTGACTTTCTTTGACTTATGACTTAATTATACGCTTTTTCTCTGAAACGTCAAGCGCTCCAGGCAAGGAAGCCGCACGGCGGAAAACCGGCTTGTCCCATGCCTTTTACCAGCTTGGGACAAGTCGTTCCTCTTTATACCTAGAAAAAGTCCATCAAATTCGGCATGCGCGGCTCCATGCGCTCGGCCAAAGCCTTCAGCTCCGCCGCCGGCCCCGTCAGGCCGCCCGCCGCCAAGAGCTCCCGCGGACCGGCGTAGCCGGTGAACAGCGCCGTCCAGCTGCCGATGCCGCCGCGCAGCGCAACTGCCGCAGCGCTCTCGGCAAATGGCGCCCCGTTGTCCGCCGGCTGTCCGGAGAGCTTGCGCAGCGAGCCTTTTCCCCGCTCGTCGACCGCCAGCTCCCAGCTGCCGTCGTTCCATGGCGCATGCTCATCCTCCACGATCATCGTCCACGATCTTGCCGGTCCCGGCAGGAACGGATACGCTTCGATGAACGCCTCCGCATCGACGATCCGCGCCATGAAGTAGGGTTGCACGGCTTGCTCGATGCGCGGATCCGGCAGCAGGAACGGCAGCGGGTCACCTTTGTAGCTTTCGAACTGGACTTGGTCGATCATCGAGTCATGCTGGCCGAAAAAGGTCCAAAGCCCCTCTCTCGCTTCCTCGCTCAAGTAGACAAGCTCATGTACGGTCAGCTTGCGCTCCTTGACCTGGTACAGCGCATAGCCTTCGGCCGCCCCGCCTTCGGAGCGGTAAATCGCCGCATGTCCCGACTTGCGCCGCAGCACCGAGTCGTCCCACCAGTCGGACTCCCGGGAGAGCGCGATTTGAAAGCCGGAGGCATACTCCTCGTAAAGCTCCTGCAAAGACTGCCGGATGTCCGGCTGAGCCGGATCGACCCGCTCGATAAAGCCCGGCGTGAGCTTGCGCGGAGGCAGCTTGTCCCTCGGGATCGTAAACCGGATCCGGTCGGCGCACAGCTCCCAGCCGAAGCGCCGATAGAACCCGATGCTGAACGGAGCGAGCATGGACAGCGTCTGCCCCCGCTCCTTCATCTCTTCCAGCGAACGGCGCAGCAGCTGCGCGATATGGCCCTTCCGGCGCTCCTCCGGCCAGCTCGCGACGGCCGCCACTCCGCCCATGGCGAACTTGCGTCCCTGCACGTATGCCGTCAAGGGCAGGACAAGCACTTGCGAGCGGATCCGCCCTTCCTCGACCGCTACCCACAGCTGCTCAGGCTTTCTTGTCCGATGCGCCCTCTCCAGCTCCTCCGGCGACATGACGTATTGAAAGGCGTACTGGCTCAGCTTCAGATGCTCGTCCATTTCCTCCGGACGCAGCTTGCGAATTTCCATGCTCGCTCCTCCTTTTTTGGTCCATGTTCTTCCTTACGACGAGCCTCATCTGAATATGGCTCTTGCGTTTCGCTGCCTATATGTGTCCGGTCACGCCGGACACGGCATGTCGCCCGTTCCTTCGACTCGGAGCCCGCCGCGCAGCCCGCATCTGTTAATTGGACTCCGAAGCCTCGCAGCCGGCCTCCCGGAACAGCAGATCGAGCAGCGACAGCGCCTGCTCTAGCTTTTCCGGCGGCACGTCCTCGTATCGGTCTCCGATCGACAGCTCGCTGACGCAAGAGGTGGCCGTTTTTTCTTTGACATATCCGACCAAAGCTACTCCCGTCTCCCGAGCGGCCTGCTCGAACAGATCGGCAGCCTGCTGCGCCGGCAGCTCCGCATGGAGATGGAACATGTTCGACACCGGCGTCTCCGGTACGGTGCGAAGTCCCGTCACGCCGTTCAGGCGGCGGGCCAGATCCTTGGCGCCCTCATAATACCGGCTCATCCTCGGCCGACGTAGATCCAGATAGTAGTCGGAGCTGACGATATACGGATAGAGGCTGATTAGATCGCCGCCATGCCGGCGCTTCCACACCTTGGCCTCGGCCGCGAGCTGCGTATCTCCGGCCAGCACCGCGCCCGCGATGCCTCCGAGACCTTTGTAAAAAGAGACGTACACGCTGTCGAACAAGCGGCAGATCTCCGCCTCCGAGCGTCCGTAATACGGAACGATCTCAAACAGGCGCGCCCCGTCCAGATGAAGCGGAATGCCGTTTTCCCGGCACCAGGCCGAGATCGCCTCCAGCTCCTCAAACGGAGGCAGCTGCCCGCCGATTTCCCGCTGCGGCAGCTCAAGCAGCAGGCAGCCGACGTTCCCCATCTCCTGCACGTCCTGCAGCGTGATGAGCCGGTCCGCATCGCCCAGCAGCACCGGCTCGATGCCATGCAGCTCATGCAATCCTTTTTCCTCATGAATCTCCAGATGGCATAGCGGATGGTAAGCCGCCTTGCGAATGCCTTTGCGATCGCACCAGATCCGCAGGGCGATCTGCTGCGCCATCGTACCGCTTGGGAAAAAGACCGCCGCTTCCTTGCCCAGCAGCTTCGCCAGCTTCGTTTGGAAAGCTTCGATCACCTCTCCTTTCCCGTACATGTCGCTTGCCTGGTCGACGTCCATCTCGTCGAAAGCCTGCGTCAGCATCCGCATCGAGCGCTTGCTGCTGCCGGTGACGACATGCGCGGCCTGAGCGAAGCTCTCTGCAAGCCCGTTCGTTGTTCCCATGCTGACTCTCCTTTCAAATTGAAACCCTTGATGCAGGTATACCAGAATCAGACGGCAAGAAGCAAGTATAGCGGTTACATTTCGACCCAATGCAAAAAGCCGCCGCATCCGAAGATGCGGCGGCTCGTGATTGCAAGTGCTTGGCGACGTCCTACTCTCCCAGGACCCTGCGGTCCAAGTACCATCGGCGCTGGAAGGCTTAACGGTCGTGTTCGGGATGGGTACGCGTGGTTCCCTTCCGCCATCGCCACCAAACGTCCTGCTTGCTCAAGGCGTAGGCTTGCGCCCTGAAAACTGGATCGAACGAAATGCCGTGCTGACCGGCTG
>NZ_AULW01000057.1 GCF_000422485.1 Paenibacillus pasadenensis DSM 19293 | reverse complement strand
GCGCTCGTAGCTGCCGTTGCGATAGCCCTTGCGCTCGCTGGTGCGCTCGTACGTCTGCGCCGCCAGCTGATCCGTCGCCTGGGCTGTCAGCACCTGATTCAGCACCGTCTCCAGCAAGCGGGCCACTCCCGCGTCCCGATCGGTTCCGATAAACAGCTGGTGCAAAATGTCTTGATCTACGGTAATCTGGTATTGAGTCATGTGTAGGCACTCTCCTTGGAATGTTGGTCTCGACAACTTCCATTCTAACCGAGAGTCCTACCATGGCTTTTCTTTTTATGGTCAGGAGCATTTTACACAATTATATGGACTTAACTGTGGAACAAGAGGAGTTACGCGGAAAAACCGAGCAACTCTGGCGTGGGTAAGGTGGAACGAGATCGGTTGCGCGGCCAAGCAGCGAGCATGCATGAGTCCACGCCCTTGGGAGCGTAAATTCGTCTCGTTGCCATTGGCGTGTGGGATGTGGTCACACTTCATTTCAAATCGAACAGGCTGTGTCGTCCCTGGCCTGCAACTCTCCTTGGATACGTTACCTGACCGCGAAGCGACGGCTTGGCTGAGCTGCCAGCGAAGCGGCGCATCATGCAGGGACCCGAAGCGAAGCGGGGCGGGGAGCTCGTGGAGAAGCGGCAGCGGTTCCCTTGGAGGCCGGATTCCACCCCTGCTGGGGAATGGAATCGAAGGAATCTGGGCTCCAGGGAGATCGGAACGAGTCCCCGTCACGCGAAGCGGTGCGGTCCTGGGCCTCACCGCCGCGCGAAGCGGCCCGGTCCCGGGCTTCACCGTCACGCAAAGCGGTGCGGTCCTGGGCCTCACCGCCACGCGAAGCGGCCCGGTCCCGGGCCTCATCACCGCGCGAAGCGGTTCGGTCCAAAGCCATTGCCGTTCCATGCTGGGCAATCCGGTCCCGTTTTTTTGATGCGGCGGTAGGAGGAGGGGAATCGGCGGAAGGCTGCGGTATGGTATAATGGTGCCTATCGACAAGAGAAGAAAGGGACGATCGGATGAAGCTGTATACGAGAACCGGCGACGACGGATCGACGTCGCTGATCGGCGGCCGCGTCGGCAAGGACGACGCCCAGGTGGAGGCGTACGGAACGATCGACGAATTGAACGCCTTCACGGGAGCCGCCCGCGCGGCGGCGCTCGCCGAGCCCGCCATGCGGCGGCTGGCGGACATGCTGGAGGAGATCCAGCACGAGCTGTTCGACTGCGGCTCCGATCTGAGCTATGCCGCTCCGCGGCCGGAGCAGCTCAAGACGAACGAGGAGATGGCCACGCGGCTGGAGCGGTGGATCGACGAGCTGGACGGCGAGTGCCCGCCGCTGCGGCGCTTCGTCCTGCCGGGCGGAACGCCGCTCGCGGCGGCGCTGCATGTATGCCGCACCGTCTGCCGGAGGGCGGAGCGGCGAGTCGTGACGCTGGCCGGGGAGAGGGCGGTCCATCCGCCGGTGCAAGCTTACTTGAACCGCCTCTCGGACTACTATTTCGCGGCTGCGAGAGCGGCCAACTTCCGCGCCGGACAGCCGGATGCGGAATATGCGCGGGGAGCGGACGTGTTTCGTGGCGACCGCTAGGACCGATCCGCGCTACGTGCAGGGGTCTGTCCCCCCGCACGGCTATTACGAGCCGATCGCCGTCGTCGCCGGCGAGGCCGAGCATGGCTGGCGCCTGTCCAAGCTGCTGGAGCGCCGCCTCGGCGTCTCGCGCAAGCTGCTCTCCCGCCTCAAGCTGACGGAAAAAGGGCTCATGATCAACGGCGCGCGGGCCTACTCCGGCGATCCTGTCGCGGCCGGCGACGTCTGCGAGATCCGCATGGAGCAGGAGCGCTCCGAGGACATCCTGGCTCAGCCGCTGCCGCTGGAGATCGTCTACGAGGACGACTGGCTGCTGCTCGCCTCCAAGCCGGCCGGCATGGTCGTGCATCCGACGCACGGGCATTATACGGGCACGCTCGCCAACGCGGCCGTCCATCACTGGCAGCAGCGCGGAGAGAACGTGCGCTTCCGACCGGTGCATCGGCTCGACGAGGATACGTCCGGACTCGTGCTGATCGCCAAAAATCCGTATGTGCACCAGCAGCTGTCCGAGCAGCATGGCGACGGCCGCATCCGCAAGGGCTATGTCGCTTACGCGTACGGAAGCCCGGCGATCGCGCTCGGCCGGATCGACGCGCCGATCGACCGCGATCCGGCCGCGCCGCATTATCGCATCGTCACGCCGGCGGGCTATGCCTCGGCGACGCGTTACGAGACGGAGCGGACCTATGGCGGTGGACGGGCCTGCAAGCTGCGGCTGAGGCTGGAAACCGGCCGCACCCACCAGATTCGCGTCCATCTGGGCTGGATCGGCTGCCCGCTGATCGGCGACCGGATGTACGGACCGGCCGCGGACGGCGGCGGAGACGGCTCCTGGGAGGAGGCGGCCGGCAGGCAGGCGCTGCATGCGGCGGAGCTGAGCTTCGTGCATCCGATGACGGGGCGGGAGATGGGCTTCGAGGCTCCGCTCCCGCCGGAGCTGCAAGCGCTGGAGCGGGAGCTGCTTGCTGCCGACTTGACGGGCTGACGAACGACGAAAGGCGTGAATCGAACTTATGGGCGACAAGAAGAAATTGACCATCTATGAATACAGCAAATGCGGCACCTGCCGGCTGGCGGTCAAGGATCTGGAGCAGGCGGGCCGGGAGCTCGAGCGGTTGCCGATCCGCGAGCAGCCGCCGACGGCGGACGAGCTCGCCGAGCTGGTGAAGCGCAGCGGCCTGCCGCTGAAGAAGTTTTTCAACACCTCCGGCGAGGTGTACAAGGAGCTCGGCCTGAAGGACAAGCTGGCCGGCATGAGCGAGCGCGAGCAGCTGGAGCTGCTCGCCTCGAACGGCATGCTGCTCAAGCGGCCGATCGTCACGGACGGCAGCCGCGCCACCGTCGGCTACAAGCCGGACGACTACAAGGCGGTCTGGCATCATGAGTAAGCCGGTCGGAGCGGCCAAGCTCGGCCGCCTCGGCTCCTCCGTGTTCGCGGAGGTCGCTTCGTGGCGCAGCCGCGCGGAGGCGTCCGGAATCGACGTCATCGACCTGAGCATCGGCAGCCCGGACCTTCCTCCAAGCGAGCGGGTCATGCGGGCGCTGAGCGAGGCGGCGCTCGATCCGGCCTCCTACCGCTATCCGTCCTCGCATGGGAGCGAGCTTTTCCGCCGCAAGGCGGCTGAGTGGATGCGGCATCGGTTCGGCGTCGAGCTCGATCCGGACGAGGAGCTGCTTGCGCTCATGGGCTCGCAGGACGGCCTCGCGCATCTGGCGCTGGCGCTGTGCGAGCCGGGCGACGCCGCGATCGTGCCCGATCCGGGGTATCCGGTCTATGCGGCCTCGCTGGCGCTGGCCGGCGCGGAGCCGATCCTGCTGCCGCTGAAGGCGGGCAACGGCTTCCTGCCCGATCCGGACCTCGTGCCGGACGAGGCGTGGGAGCGGGCGCGCTTCGTCCTGCTCGGACTGCCCGGCAACCCGATCGGCGCGGCGTCGAGCCGCGAGCTGCTGGAGGCGCTCGTCGCCAAGTGCCGCCGCCACGGCGTCGTGCTCGTGCATGATCTGGCCTATTCGGAAATGGGCTACGGCGGCTACCGGCCGATCAGCGTGCTGTCGGTGCCCGGCGCGCTCGACGTGGCGGTCGAGTTCCACTCCATGTCCAAAAGCTTCCACATGGCCGGCTGCCGGCTCGGCTTCCTCGCGGGCAGCCGGGAAGCGGTCGGAGCGCTGCGCCGCCTGAAGGCGAACATCGACTACGGCGTGTTCGGCGCCGTGCAGCGGGCGGCCGCGGAGGCGCTGGACGAAGCGATGGAGCCGGGCTACTCCGGCTTCCGCCATATCTATGAAAGCCGCCGGGACGCGCTCGTGCGCGCGCTCGGCGAGGCGGGCTGGCCGGTCGAGCCGCCGGAGGCGACGATGTTCCTGTGGGCGGCCGTGCCGCAGCCGGCCGATGGCGCGCGGACGAGCAGCCGCCGCTTCGCCGAGCGGCTGCTCGCCGAGACGGGCGTCGCCGTCGTGCCGGGCGACGCGTTCGGCGGCGAAGGCGAGGGCTATGTGCGGATCGCGCTCGTCGAGGACGAGGCGCGGCTGATCGAGGCGGCGGCGCGCATCGCGCGCTGGCTGCCGGACTATTTGCAAGAGGGAGGCTGAGAGATGGATCTGTTTACATGGAACGAGGACAAGCCGCGGCCGGAGGCGGCGGGAGAGGCGGAGCTGCCGGAGCGCTCGCGGCTGCTGCTTGTGGACGGGATGGCGATCCTGTTCCGCGCCTACTTCGCGACCGCTTACGGCGGCAGCGTGCGGCGCACGAGCTTCGGGCTGCCAGTGAACGCGGTGCACGGCTTCGTCCGCTACTTCATGGACGCGGTGCGGCGCTTCGAGCCGACGCATGTGGCCGTCTGCTGGGATCTCGGGAGCAGCACGTTCCGCACGCAGGAGTTCACCCTGTACAAGGCGAACCGTCCGGACGCGCCGGACGACCTGATCCCGCAGTTCGACCTCGTCAAGGAGGTCGTCGCGAGCTTCGGCGTGCCGAACATCGGCGCGCCGGGCTACGAGGCGGACGACTGCATCGGCACGCTGGCGCGGCTGCATGGCCGGGAGCACGAGGTGCTCGTGCTGACCGGCGACCATGACCTGCTGCAGCTCGTCGACGAGCGTGTTTCCGTCATCATCATGAAGAAGGGCCACGGCAACTACATGGTGTACACGCCGGAAAGCCTCATGGAGGAGCGCGGACTGACGCCGCCGCAAATCATCGACGTCAAGGGGCTGATGGGCGACGCGAGCGACAACTATCCCGGCGTCAAGGGCATCGGCGAGAAGACGGCGCTGAAGCTCGTGCAGGAGCACGGCTCGATCGACGGCATCCTGGCCAATCTCGGCTCGCTGTCGGCGTCGGTGCGGACCAAGATCGAGGCCGATCTCGACATGCTGCATCTGTCCCGCCGCTTGGCGACGATTCACTGCGAGGCGCCGGTGCTGCTGGCGATGCACGAATGCTGCTGGGCGGTCGACCGCCACGCGGTCGAGCGCAAGTTCGAGGAGCTCGAGTTCCGCAGCCTGATGAGCCTGATCGGCTGACCCGGCCAGCCACTAACGCGGCGACGCGACCGATACGGAGGATCCTATGTTATCGTTTGAAGAAAAGCTAGAGCTGTTCAAGAGCTTTCCCGAGCTGACGCGCAGCGACGTGTCGATGGGACGCGTCAACTTCCAGTTCGAGGGCAGCCTGCATGAGAAGAAAAACGTCGTCTTCCGGCTGCATCCCAATGGCGGAGGATATGTTTATGCGGCGCTGCTGGACGGGTACGAAACGGATGAGAAGGGCTACGTCAGCATCCGCGACCTGGACGAAGACGAGCTGCGGCGGCTGACGGCGGCCTCGATCGCCTCGCTTTCCCGCCCGCCGTCCGGACCGGCGGCCGAGCCGGGGCAGAGCCGCGCGGCGCGCCGCCGCCGGATGGCCAAGAGCCGTTGGCTCGACGGCGACGGCAACGCGCTCGAGCTGCGCAGCGAGGACGACCTGTGGTATCTGTACGCCGGCCTCAACCTGGAGATGGCGTTCGAGTCGTTCGACGAGGCGGAGGAGTACCTGCGCGAGGAAGGCTTCCGCCCCGAGGGCTGAGCTTGCCGGCCAGAGGCGTCCGCGGCATGGCGGACGTCTGTCCGCGTTCAGGCTGCGGATCGAGCAGGGGCCTAGAGTAAATGGCCGCGCCGCCGTCCATCCTTTTCGCCGGATTGTCCATGGAGCTTCCAAGGGAGCTTGAAGTACAGTGGGGAAAACGGCAGGAGGGATCATCCATGATCGAAATCACGAGGGCGGGCGCCGGTCAGGCGAAGGAGCTTGCGCCTTTGTTCCACCGGTACCGGGTGTTTTACGGCCATCCCGATCAGGAGACGGAGCTCGCGCTTGCCGAAGCCTTTCTCGACGACCGGCTCCGGCGCGGCGAGTCGGCTGTGTTCGCCGCTCTGGCCGACGGCGCCGCAGTCGGCTTCATGCAGCTTTATCCGGTCTTCTCCTCGATCTCGCTGAAGCGGGCTTGGATCCTCAACGATCTGTTCGTCGATCCGGACTGGAGAGGCCGAGGCGTCGCCCGCAGGCTGCTGCGGGAGGCCGAGCGGCTAGGCATGGAAACCGGCGCGGCGTACATCCAGCTGTCGACCGCCCATGGCAACGCGGCGGCGCGCAGCCTGTACGAATCCGAGGGCTACGAGGAAGAACGGCAATTCGCCGTATATGAACGCATCATCGGCAAGCAGCCCCTCGATCCGCCCGCCGGACGGGACGGGGCTGCCGCAAAGGAGGACGGGACATGAGCATGGGAGCGGTGACGGTCCGCGCGCTGGCCGAGCATTTCAAGCTCGAGGTGCTGGCGGCCGAGGAGCGGCTCGATCGTCAGGTGACCAAGCCCGGCGGCCATCGTCCGGGACTTGAGTTCGTCGGTTATTTCGATTATTTTCCGATGGAAAGGGTGCAGGTGCTCGGCATCAAGGAGATCACCTACCTGCACAAGCTGACCGAGCTGGAGCGCAACCTCCACATCGGCAATATCGTCAAGTACCATCCGCCCTGCTTCATCGTCACGTCGGGCCAGCAGGAGGACGGGCTCAAGTACTTGATGCGCTACTGCGAGGAGGAGGGCATCCCGCTGCTGCGCACGCCGCTGCCGACGACGGAATTCATCGCCGTGATGGATGCCTTCCTCGTCAAGGAGCTGGCAGAGCGGATCGCGATCCACGGAGTATGCGTCAACGTGTCCGGCATCGGCATCCTGCTGCGCGGCTCGTCCGGTGCAGGCAAGAGCGAGACGGCGCATTCGCTCATCCGCCGCGGGCATCGGCTCGTCGCCGACGACGTGATCGTGCTCAAGAAGCTGAGCCCGCGCACGCTGCTGGGGACGCATAACGGCAAGACCAAGGAGTTCCTGGCGCTGCGCAGCATCGGCCTCATCAACGTCGTGCGGCTGTACGGCCGCAAGGCGTTCCAGGAGGAGACGCGCATCGCGCTCGACATCGAGCTGACCAAGTGGCGCGACAACGAGCTCAACAACGAGCTGGAGGTCGAGGAGCGGTACACCGACTACATGGGCGTGCGCATCCCTCATATCCAGATCCAGCTGCAGCCGGGCCGGGACGTGGCGAGCCTCGTCGAGGCCGCCGCCAACAACTGGTACTTGCAGCAGCAAGGCTACAGCGCGGTCGAGGAGTTCATGAGCCGGCTGCAGGAAGGATAGCGCTCTTCCTTCGTCCATCCTTCGCTTTCCCCTTTTCATTAAGCCTGTCCTGCACGCCTGTCCTGCACGCCGAACGGCGTCCGGACGGGCTTTTTTTTGTCGAGCGGGCTGTCCCGAAATGGGTCAGAACGGCCGCATGCCCGCATATCGTGAGTAACGGACGATGTCGGGACCAAGGGAGAGAGCGATGGCAAACAACCGGAAGGGCAAGCAGCCGAAGCTGCGCCGCAAGGTGCTGCAGGTGGAGGATTCGACATTTTCGGAAATCAGCTGGATCGATGAAATGGAACCCGTTCCGGAGAAGCTGCAGGTGAGTGCAGTCGCAGCCCCGGAGATGCCTGCGGCGGCGGCCGAGGCAGAAGCGGTGGTGGAGTCGGAGGCGACGTTAACGTCAGTAGCGGCGGAGGACCGGGCTGCTGTCGATTCGGTGAAAGCTCAATCGGAGGCAGGTACGCAGACGACTCGGGCGGCCGCGCATGCGGAGCCCGTCGCGCAGCCCGAAGCAAGCGCAGAGGAGCGGCTGCAGCGGCTGCTGGAGGAAAGGCGCGGACCGAGTGCGGCGCCTTCGGTATACGGATCCGACCTGGCGGAGGGCTCCGTATCGGAAACGAAGCTCGCGCCGGGAAGCGTATCTGCTGAAAAGCTGGCCGATGAGGCGGTGACGGAAAGGTCGCTCGCGGACGGATCGGTGAGCGGGATCAAGCTGCGGGACGGCTCGGTCGGATCGGGCAAGCTCGCGAACGGAGCGGTGCTGGAGGAGCATCTGGCCGACGGCTCCGTGAGCGGCGGCAAGCTCCGCGACGGGGCAGTCTCGACGTCGAAGCTTCAGGACGGCAGCGTCACGCCGGAGAAGCTGGCGGCCCGGAGCCTGCCCGGCTCGCTGCTTGAGGACGGCGCGATCGAAGGAAGGCATCTGCGTCCGGGTGCGATTTCGTCCGACACGCTGGCGGATGGAAGCCTGACGAGCCGACTGTACGGCTCGGAATCGGTCGGCTCGCAAGCGCTCGCGGCCGGCAGCGTCGACAACGCCAAGCTGGCGGAGCAGGCCGTGACCGCCTCCAAGCTGCGAGACGGCTCCGTGACGGCAGCCAAGCTCGGCGGCGGCGCCGTCGAGGCCCGCCATCTGGCAGACGGCTCGGTCGGCTCCGGCCAGCTGCAGGAGGGAATCGTCGAGGCCCGCCATTTGGCGGACGGCTCGGTCGGGTCGCAGCAGCTGGCGGAGCATGCGGTCGGCAGCCGCGAGCTGGCGCCGGGCAGCGTCGGTCCGGATGTCCTGCAGCCGGAATCGGTCGGGAGCGGCCAGCTGGCCGCCGGCAGCGTGGAGAGCCGCCATCTGGCGGACGGCACGGTCGGCAACCGCCAGCTGGCGGATGACAGCGTAAGCTCGGAGAAGCTGCGGCCTGACGCGGTGACGACCGTGCAGCTGGCGGATCATGCCGTCACCTCCGCCAAGCTGGCGGACGGCAGCATCGCGGCCTCCAAGCTAGGCGCCGAAGCGGTGCAAGCCCGCCATCTCGCGCCGGGAAGCGTCGGTCTGGACGCCTTGCAGCTGAACTCGGTCGGAGGCGGCCAGCTCGCTCCCGGCAGCGTGGAGAGCCGCCATCTGGCGGACAGCGCGCTTGGCAACCGGCATTTGGCGGACGGCAGCGTGAGCTCGGATAAGCTGCGGCCTGACTCGGTGACGACCATGCATCTGTCGGATCATGCCGTCACTCCCGCCAAGCTGGCCGACGGCAGCATCTCCGCCTCCAAGCTTGGCGTCGAAGCGGTGCAAGCCCGCCATCTGGCGCCGGGCAGCGTGGACGGCTCCAAGATCGGCGCCGCCTCCATCCGGCAGTTCCATCTGGGCGAGGGGGCTGTGGGAGCCAATCAGCTGCAGGCCGGGAGCATCCGGCAGGAGCATCTTCGAGACCGCAGCGTCGGCGCTTCCGCCCTGCAAGCCGGAGCGGTGCGGGAAAGCCACTACGCAGACGGCTCGGTCGGGGAGGATGCGCTGGCCGACAGCGCGGTGTCGCGCAGCAAGCTCGCGGCCGAGGCGGTCGGCCCCGGCGAGCTGGGCGAGGAAGCGGTAGAGCGCCGTCATCTGGCGGACGGCAGCGTCGGTCCGGTCCAGCTCGCTCCAGGATCGGTAGGCCGCAGCCACCTGGCGCCTCAAGCCGTCTGCCTTCATCATGTCGCGGAAAAAGCGATCGACGCCTCCCGCCTGGCCGATGATGCGGTCGAGGCCCGCCATCTGGCTCCAGGCTCGGTCGAGCTGCAGGCGCTGGCGGAGCGCTCGGTCGCAAGCCCTCAGCTTGCGGATGGAGCGGTCGACGGCAGGGTGCTGGCGGAGCGCTCGGTGACCGCCCGGCATCTGGCGGACTATATGGTCAGCTCGCTGAAGCTGTCTCCGGAGTCGGTATCCACGGATAAGCTCGTGGCCGGGGCCGTGACGGGCGACAAGCTGGCGGACCAGAGCGTCGCCGCCTCCAAGCTGGCGCCGGACTCGGTCGGACGGCTGCAGCTGCAGCAAGGCGCCGTTGGGACGGAGCAGCTGGAGCGAGGCGCCGTTGGAACGGTGCAGCTGGCGGAAGGCGCTGTGGACCGAAGCCGACTGGCGGTTGGAGCGATAGGCTCGGAGCAGCTGGAGGCAGGCAGCGTCGGACGGGAGCAGCTGGCGGAAGGTGCTGTGGACCGAAGCCGATTGGCGGCCGGAGCAGTAGGCTCGGAGCAGCTAGAGCCGGGATGCGTCGGTACGGAGCAGCTGGCGGAAGGATC
Organism: Paenibacillus pasadenensis DSM 19293; assembly: GCF_000422485.1. Taxonomy (GTDB): domain Bacteria; phylum Bacillota; class Bacilli; order Paenibacillales; family Paenibacillaceae; genus Paenibacillus_O; species Paenibacillus_O pasadenensis. The sequence goes on along the minus strand of NZ_AULW01000057.1, from coordinate 63,254 downwards.
GGTGGACCGAAGCCGACTGGCGGTTGGAGCGATAGGTTCGGAGCAGTTGGAGGCAGGCAGCGTCGGACGGGAGCAGCTGGCGGAAGGCGCTGTGGACCGAAGCCGATTGGCGGCCGGAGCGGTAGGAGCCGATCAGCTGGAACCGGGCAGCGTCGGTACGGAGCAGCTGGCATCGGGAGCGGTGGACCGAAGCCGATTGGCGGCCGGAGCAGTAGGCTCGGAGCAGCTGGAAGCGTGCGCCGTCGGCACGGAGCATTTGGCCGAAGGGGCTGTGGATCGAAGCCGGCTGGCGGAAGGCGCGGTAGACCGGAGCCGGCTGGAGCTCGGAGCCGTCGGCTCGGAGCAGCTGGCGGAAGGCGCGGTCGGCAGCCGTCATCTGCAGTCGGGATCGATTGCGCTCTCCAGCCTGAACGAAGACGTGCTGGAGCATTTCCGCCAGCTGGCGGAAGCCGGAAGGCAGGAGCTCGCGCATGAGCTGGAAACGTGGAAAGCCCGCTGCCAGACGATGGAGGACGCGCTGGCCCGGACCGAGGCCCTTTGCCAAAAGCTGCAGGCGGATGTCCAGGATGCGGCCGCTACTCTTGCCGACGCGCAAGCGAGGCTGGCCGCTTGCCGGCAGACTGCGCATGGAATCGTCCCCTTCGCCTTTGGCGAGACGGACGCGGAGGTCGAGCTGCGCATCGCCTTCGACCGAAGCTTCGGCGAGGCGGCCTACTCGCTCGCCGTCAGCTGCGACCATCCGTCCTGCTCGGTCGTCATCCGCCGAAAAGAAGCGGACTGCGCGATTCTCGCCGTCGTCCGCACCCGGTTCGGACCGCCTCCGAGCGGCTCGGTCGACTGGATCGCGGCCGACTGAGGACGAGAAGGAAGGCTGTGGATGCGCTCCGGTTCGGAGCGCTTGCCAGACGCAAACGCGGGGAGAGGCGAAGCGCCTTTTCCCGCGTTTGCGTTTTTTCGGCAGCCGATTTCCGGACGCGCTATTTTCGCTATGCCCGCAACTTGGTTATAATCAATAAAGTAGCTTAATGCCGAATCGGGGGATCATCATGAAAACGAGATATGCGGCAACCGCCTCGCTGGGCGTCATGGCGGCGGGATTCGCGGTCACGACCGCGCTGGCGGACGGCGGCGGACGCGCGGTGGAGCTGCTGCAGGGCGGCTTCGAGGCCGGCCTTGTCGGCGGCATCGCCGACTGGTTCGCGGTATCGGCGCTGTTCCGCCATCCGCTGGGGCTGAAAATACCCCATACGAACCTGCTGCTCAAAAACAAGCCGAAGCTCATCAACGCGCTCGTCTCCTCGCTCGAGAACGAGCTGCTCAACAAGGAGAGCATCAGCGCCCGGCTGCGCAACCTGAACCTGATCCAGAGCGCCGGCCGGTATGCCGTACGCATGCTCGCGAAGCGGCACAACCGCGAGGCCGTGCTGACCGCTCTCCAAGGCGTCGTCGAGAGGCTGCCTGCGGAGAAGCTCGCCGCCTCGCTGCTGCAGGGTGCGGCGGGCTATGCAAGAGGGATCGAGCTGCAGCCGCTGGCGGAGCGGGCTGCAAGCGCGGTCATCCGCGAGGGATGGGACGAGAAGGCGCTGGACTACGCGCTGGATCAGGCGATCGACTGGATCTCCAAGCCGTCCACCGGCAAGATGCTCGGCGAGCTTGCTCAGGCCAAGCTGCAGGAGCTGCAGGTCGGCGGCTTCATGGGCTTCGCCGTGCAGGCTTTCGCCGGCTTCATGAACGAGGACAAGATGGGCGCGATGCTCCAGCATATGCTGCTGTCCGGAGTGAAGGATCTGACGACGCCGGGCAGCCGCCAGCGCGATGCGCTGCTGCTGGAGCTGCGCTCGCGGCTGGTCGGCCTGGCCGAGGACGGCGAGAGCCTGGGCAAAGCCAAGGAATGGGCCGCGCTGAAGCTGGAGTCGGCCGAGGCTGCCGAATTCGTTTCCGCCAAGGCGGAGGAGCTGCGCCGCAAGCTGCTGGACGTGCTGGAGCAGGACAAGCGCAAAGGCGGCCGCTTCGTGCTGGCGGCGATGAAGGCGGTCCGCGACCGGCTGGCGGCCGAGCCGGAGCTCGTGCGCGGCTGGGAGGACCGGCTGTCGAGCTTGCTCGTGCAGGCGATCGAAAGCAACCATTACCGCATCGGCCTGCTCGTCCGCGACAACCTCAACAAGCTCGACGACAAGCAGCTTGTCGACATGCTGGAGTCCAAGGTGGGCAGCGACCTGCAGTGGATCCGCGTCAACGGCGCGGTATGCGGCTTCCTGATCGGCCTCGTGCTGACGATGATCGGCTGGATCTGACCTCCGGGCGGCGCGAAGATATTTTCATCCCCCAAAAAAGGACTGTCCCCGCGGGCCGGCTAAAAAGCCTTCCTGCAAGGAACAGTCCTTTTTTGCGCTGCGGCGGCCGAAAGGCATCGTCGCTGCTGTCGATCCGCGAGACGCACGTCCGCCTGTGCGGGCCTATGTCCCGCAGATCGCTTCAAGCCTGCTGCGTGCCGTCCGGCACGGATCCGTTGCCGGCCCCGCTGCGGTCGTCGCCGGGATAATCGCGCTCCTGCTCGCCATGAAGGCGGCGGTTCTCGTAGCCGAAGCGATTGGGCTGGCGCTGCTCCGGCCGCCATTCGCTCTCCTTGACCGGAGCTTCCGGATGAAGCGACGCGCCGTAGGGGCCCTCGGGGAATTCCTCGAAGGTCAGATCGTTGCGGCTGGACTCCACGGTCGATAGATCCGTGTATTTCTCGCGGCGGGATTCCTCCGTCGCCGCGTCGGTGTCGGGACGGCCGACGAACCGTCCGTCCTCGGGCTGGTCTGGCATGCTGCGGCTGCCTCCTTAGGTGGCACAGGCTTGAAAAGCCTGTGCCCGGATGGGTGCCGTAGTAGCTTTTCCCGCTCAGTCGGTAAAATTCACTTCGCCTACGACGAGCGACAGAAACGCGCCGAGCTCGGACGCCTCCTCCTCGGTGAGCTTGAACACATGCTCGAGATAGCCTTCCTCCTCCAGGTCGTCCTGGCCGATGATGGCGGTGCGGCCCCCTTGCAGATCGGTGACGAGCTTTTTGCCGTAAAAGCGGTTGGTCGTCAGGATGGCCAGGTCGAACCGCTTGAGTCCAGGCGTGATCAGCGTAATGAAGCGAGTCGACGTCTCCTCTGTGGAGTCCGACATGAAATCGTAGTCTTTGAGCTGCATGATGCGTTCCTCCCCTTGCGCCCGGCAGAGCCGCCCGAAGAGCGGCGTCCGGCGCTGATGGAGCTAGTATAGCACGGGAAGGGGCCGCCCGGCCTCGCCGGACCGGCGGAAAAAGCGATTGCCGAATCCGGCCCCGCTATGATAGGATGGATTTACCAGATAAGGATTGACCGGGAGGAAGCACCTCTCTTGCTTGCAGACGCGAGCGGGAGAGGTGCTTTTTTTGCGTTCTCCAGCCCTTATCGGCCTATTCTACGGAGGTGCGAGCCATCATGCAGATCGTATTTTTGAACTCATTCGAAAAACCGCTTGGAGATGGAAGGCTGGACACGGCGCAGCTGACCATCTGCGAGCAGCAAGGAACGTGGTCGGTCATCTGGAACGGCAGCCGGCACGGCAGCTCGGAGACGACCGATCTCTGGTACGAGGGCGCCAGCTGGGAAGAAATGATGAACGCGTTCCGCCACGGCGTGGCGGTGCGCATGGGCGAGGGCTTCTCGCCGCTCGTGGACGGCATGCTCGACGAGCGTCCGTCGGCGCGGGGCGGCACGGTCAGCCTCCTGCAATGCTACGGCGAGCTCCATGCCGACGCCGCGCTGTACGAGGAGCTGCGGGACTGGCGGCGGCTGCGGGCGACATCCGACCGCAAGTCGGCGTATCTCGTGGCGACGAACCGGACGCTGCTCATGATCGCGGCATTCGTGCCGCGGACCGAGGAGGAGCTGGCGGCGATTCCCGGCTGGGGGCCGGGCAAGGGCGCCTCGTACTCCGCCGAGGTGCTGGCTTTGACGGAGAAGGCGGCGCAGCCGCGTCCGTTTCCGCTCGACTGGGTCGAGGAGGCGCTCGATTCCAAGGCGTACGTGCAGTGGCTGTACAAGCAAAAGGAGCACAAATACAAAAGCCGCCTCGATCGCCAGCAGTCGAGCCGGCTGATTCTCGAGGGCATCCGCGCGGACAAGTCGCTCGAGGAGCTGCAGGCCGACACGGGCTTGCCCCGGCGGGAGCTGATGGAGCGCCTCGAGCAGCTCGACCAGGAGGGCTACGACCTCGAGCCGCTCATCGCGCGCGAGCTTGAGGGAGTGCCGTCGGAGGAGCTGGCGCGCATCCGGCAGGCGCTTGCGCAGGAGGGGGACAAGTACCTCAAGCCGATCCTGCATAAGGTATACGGAGCCGAGCCGGCGCCCGGCATGAAGATTGAGCTCGTCTACGATCGGCTGCGGCTCGTCCGGATGCGCTGCAAGCGCGAGAATGCGGCCGGGCGGAGCGTCGGATGACCTGGAAGGCATATTCAAAATGAGACCTTCCATAGGGTTGACAACATAGGACAATAGTCGCGGATATGCAAGAATTGGTATACTTGTCCTAGGATCTTTAGTATAATGGCTCCTATATACTCAAGCAGAAGATACTTGACGGATAAGGGGCGTATCGACGCGGATGAAAGCTGAATTTATCAATCCTTTCCTGGAATCTGCGGTCATGGTGTTGGAGCAGGTCGTCCAGATCAAGCCGCAGACGGGGCCGGTCGGTCTCAAGGAGCTGCGAGGTCAATCGGATTTCATTTGGATTCAGATTCAGCTGTTCGGCCAGGTGAGCGGAGATATCGTCTTCGGCATGAGCGAGGTGTCCGCGCTCAAGATCGTGTCTGCGATGATGGGCGGATTCCAGATCTCGTCGCTTGACGACATGGGCAGGAGCGCGATTTCCGAGCTCAGCAACATGATCAGCGGCAACGCGAGCACGAAGCTGTCCAGCCAGGGCGTGCATGTCGACATCACGCCGCCCGCGCTGCTCCAGGGCTCCCAGCTCCAGCTGCTGGAGTCGCGCAAGGCGCTGACCGTGCCCGTCTTCCTGGACGGCATCGGACAGATGGACATTCAAGTGCTGCTGGCGTCCTAGCGCTGCAAAAGCTCCCCCCGGGGAGCTTTTTTTCATGGATGGATGCCTAAAGGAGAGGCGGATCGCTCCTGACCGTCCGAGCTTTCTCGGAACGAGGCTCGCCTCGCCGCCGGAGGACGGCCGTTTCCGGTTCGTCCGGCGCGAGCGGTCTTTTGCCAACTGTCCGCGGATGCAGTACACTTGGGGCAGGTGATGACCATGGGAAAAAACAAGATTGTCGTGCTGACCGGAGCGTCCAGCGGCATCGGAGCGCTGACGGCGGGCCACCTGGTCCGCGCGGGAGCGATGCCGGTGCTCTGCGGCCGCAACGAGGAGCGGCTGCGGCAAGCGGCCGCCGCCGCCGGAGGGCGCTGCGCGACGCGCGTGCTCGACGTGACGGACGACCGTTCGGTCGAGGAGACGTTCCGGTCCGTGCTCGCGGAGTTCGGACGGATCGACGTGCTGATCAACAATGCCGGCTTCGGCTTGTTCAAGCGGTTCGACGAGACGCCGCTCGAGGAATTCCGGTCCATGATGGAGACAAACTATATGGGCATCGTGCGCTGCACGCAGGCTGCGCTGCCCGCGATGAAGGCGCAAGGCTCCGGACATGTGATCAATGTCGCCTCGATCGCCGGCAAGCTGGCTACGGCCAAGTCGAGCGGCTATTCCGCCAGCAAGCATGCCGTGCTTGGCCTGACGAACGCGCTGCGCCAGGAGCTGGCGGGCAGCGGCATCGCCGTGTCGGCGGTCAATCCGGGGCCGATCGACACGCCGTTTTTCGAGCAGGCGGATCCGGATGGCGCCTATGTGCGCAACATCGGCTGGATCATGATGAAGCCGGACCGGGTCGCCCGCCGCATCGCGGGCCTGGTCGAGCGTCCGCGCGACGAGCTGGACCTGCCGTGGCTGCTTGCCGCAGGCACCCGCCTGTACCAGCTGTTCCCGGGAATCGCAAGCCGCATCGCCGGACCGATGCTGAACAAAAAATAGCGTCCTACCTGAAGGAGTACGAACGAAATGACCTATGAAAGCTGGAGTCGCCTCGGCCTGTCCGAGGCGGCTTTCGAACGGTTTGAAGCAAACGGGATCGGGGAGCCGACCCCGATCCAGCAGCAGGCGATCCCGCCGCTGCTCGCGGGCAAGGACCTGTCGGCAGGCTCGCAGACGGGCACCGGCAAGACGCTCGCGTACCTGCTCCCGCTGCTGCAGCGCATCGACGCGAGCAGCAAGGCGATCCAGGCGATCATCCTGTCGCCGACGCAGGAGCTGGCGATGCAGATCGTGCGCGTCGCCCAGGAGTACGGCGAGCCGCTCGGCATCCGCACCCAGCAGCTGATCGGCGGGGCGGCGGTGAAGCGTCAGCTCGAGAAGCTGAAGCTGAATCCGCAGCTGGTCGTCGGCACGCCGGGCCGCATCAACGAGCTGGTCAAGGGGAAAAAGCTCAAGCTGACGCAGGCGTCCATGGTCGTCGTCGACGAGGCGGACCAGGTGTTCGCGCTCGGCTCGACGGGCGAGGTGGAGACGATCCTGTGGGCGACGCCGAAAAGCCGTCAGCTGTCCTTCTTCAGCGCGACGCATCCCGACGTCATGAAGACGCTGGAGAAGCGGTGGATGAAGGAGCCGCTGCGCATCGACATCGAGCCGGAGCAGCGCGTGTCGGAGACGATCTCCCACTATTATGTCGTCTGCGACTGGCGCGACAAGACCGATACCGCTCGCCGCCTGCTGCGGCTGCTGGAGCCGGAGTCCGCGCTGGTGTTCATCAACAATACCGATCTGATCGCGAACTATGAGGCCAAGCTGGCGTTCGAGGGCTTCGACGTGGAATCGATCTACGGCGATGCCGACAAGCAGAAGCGCGCCGCTACGCTCGCCCGCTTCCGCGAGGGCCGGACGAAGCTGCTGCTCGCTACCGATGTCGCCGCGCGCGGCCTCGATATCCCCGGCCTCCCGCTCGTCGTCAATCTGGAGCCGCCTGCGGACGCCGACCAGTACGTGCATCGCTCGGGCCGCACGGGCCGGATGGGCCGCGAGGGCGTCGTGCTGACGCTGGCCGCGCCGAACGAGACGTACCTGATCGAGAAGTACGAGCGCAAGCTGGGCATCAAGCTTCAGGAAAAGACGCTGTACAAAGGCAAGCTGTGGGACCCGCACGAAGTTCCGCGCAGCCGGAGCGGCGGGGCGCCTGCGCGCGCCAAAGGCGCCGGCTCGGCGTCGGCAGCGGCGCCGGAGCGCCGTGCCGGCGCATCGGTTGCCGGCGGCGCCAGCGAGACGGACACGCGGAAAGCGGCTCCGGCGAGGAAGGCCGCCGAGACGCCGCCTGCCGCGCCTGCCCGGCAAGATGCGGGGCGCGGCCCGGCGGCCGGCGCGGCTCGGCCGGCGGGGGACGGAGCTGCCAGGCTGTCCCGCGCCGTCCCGCCATCCAGCTTCGCCAAGCCGGCTAGCAAGGTGCAGCCGTCCAGCTTCGTCAAGCCGACCTTGCCCGCCAAGCCGGCCGGCGCGGCCAAAGCGGCCAGCGCCTCCAAGCCGGCGAAGTCCAAGGCTCGGACCGCGAAGGCGGACAAGAACAAAGGCGCTCCGAAATGGCTGAAAGCCAAGCGCGGACAAGACGAAGCGCCGAAGAGCTGAAAAAAGGGAGGCGGCGCTCGATGAGCGAGTTCCAGGCTGGGGCGGAGGTGCTCCAGGTGAAAGGGCTGACCGGCGGCTACAGCCCGCGCCGTCCGGTGCTGCATGAGCTGGACTTTACGGTCCGCGCAGGGGAGATGATGGGCCTGATCGGACTGAACGGCGCGGGCAAGAGCACGACGGTCAAGCATCTGCTCGGCCTGATGGCCCCGCATCGCGGAGAAGTCAAGATCGGCGGGACGACGCTGGAGGCGGATCCGGAGCGCTACCGCGGCTCCTACGCCTATGTGCCGGAGGCGCCGGTGCTGTTCGAGGAGCTGACCGTGGAGGAGCATCTGCGGCTGACCGCGATGGCGTACGGCCTCGACGAGAAGCGGTACGCCGAGCGGCGCGACCGGCTGCTGGAGGAGTTCCGCATGGGGCCGAAGCGCGGAGCGCGCGCGGCCCATCTGTCCAAGGGCATGAAGCAGAAGGTGATGCTCATGAACGCGCTGCTGGCCCAGCCGGCACTGTACATCATCGACGAGCCGTTCCTCGGCCTGGATCCGCTCGGCATCCGCTCGCTGCTCGACCGTCTGACGGAGGAGCGCGCCAAAGGCGCCGCGATCCTCATGAGCACGCATATCCTGTCGACGGTAGAGACGTACTGCGACCGCTTCATGCTGCTGCATGGAGGCCGCATCCGGGAGATGGGCACGATGGACGAGGTGCGGATGTCGCGAGGGGCGGAAGGAGATACCCTTGAAGAGATCTTCTACCGCGTCGTGGAGGAGAGTGACGCCGATGGACGCGGGGCTTGACCGCGAATGGCGCCGGCGGGCGCTGGCGTTTTACAAGGACTGCCTGCCGTATCTCGGCGACATGGCCCGCAGCGGCTTGCCGCTGGCGCTGTTCGCGCTGATTATCGTCGGCTCGGCTTCCTATGCCGGCCTGCTTGAGCGCATTCCCGCGGATTTCCCCGCCGCCGCGCTCGGCACGCTGCTGCTGACGCCGGCGCTGTACTGGAATCCGATGCGCACTTGGCTGCAGCCGGCCGATGTCGTTTTTCTCCTGCCTCGCGAGGCAGCGATGAAAGGCTATTTGAGGCGCTCCTGGCTGCATACGCTGCCCGGCGGACTCGTGCTCGCTGCCGCCGTCCTGCTCCTTTATTGGCCGATCCGCGCCCGTGTGCCGGCAGACGAGCTGACGAATTGGACGCCGGAGCTGCTGCCGGCGCTGGCGGCAGTGCTGGCGCTCAAGGCGCTGGCGGCGGCGGCCGCCTGGCGAGAGCGGCAGATCGCCTGGAGCGCGAGCCGGACTGCGCTCAAGCTGCTGCGGCTGGCGATCACCGTCTGGCTGCTCTACGTCTGGCTGGAGGAGCACGCATTGACGGCGGCGTTCGTATCCGCGCCGGCGGCGCTGCTGTGGTGGGCCGCTTCGCGCTTGCCGAAGCGGATCGCGCTGCCGTGGGAGCGGCTGATCGAGGAGGAGCGGCGGACGGAGAGCCGCTATATCCGCTTTTTCGGCTGGTTCACCGAGGTGCCGTCGCTGCAGCCGAGCGTGCGCTCGCGTCCGTGGCTGTCGTGGATCGCGTCCAGGGTCCCGCTGCGCAAGCGCAGCACCTACACCTACCTGTACAGCCTGAGCATCGCCCGCACCGAGCTGGGCGGCATGCTGCTGCGGATGACGCTGCTCGGCATGCTTTGCTGCTATTGGCTCGGCGAAAGCGGCTGGCTGGACGGCTGGGCGGCCGCGGCTTGCGCGCTGCTGTTCCTGCTGATCGCAGGCTTGCAGTCGGCGGCGCTGACAGGGTGGCATCGCCATGTCGTCTGGCGGCATGTGTATCCGCTGCCGGAGAGCGGCCGGCTGCGCTCGGCGGCGGCAGTCGACCGCGGCGCGCTGACGGTCGTGGCGGCGCTGCTCTGGCTGGCCGCCGGCGTGCCGCTGCTCGCGGCCGGCCTCGTTGCCGCGCCGGCCGCCGCGGCCTTGCTGGCAGCCGTGTACGTGCTGCTTCGTCCCCGGCGGCTGCTCAAGCGGCAGCAGCGCGAGGACGAGGAGGATTGAACGAAAAAAAGGCTGTTCCCGAGCGACTCGGGGACAGCCTTTTTTTGCCTTGCCTGCCTGCTCGCTCGAGCGGCGTCGCATCGAGGCCGACGCCGCCCGGCTCCGATCAGGTCGTGATGCCTTGACGGATGTCCTGGACAGCCTGATGGATCGCGTCGAACAGATCCTCCAGGTTCGCTTCTTCAGTGCAGGAGAACGCGACGCGCAGATCCGTATCGCCGAGCGCGATCGTGCCGATCTCGTAGGCGTTCAGCAGGCGCTGGCGCACCGCTTCGGCGCTGACGTCCTCGAGCCGCAGGCACATGAAGTACCCCGAGTTGAACGGATAGTAGCTCCACGCGCCGTCGTAGCGGCCGCTGTCGAGCAGCTGCTTGACGCGGCTCGCGCGGCTTTTCATGATGGCGTACTTCTCGGCCTTCTGGGCTTCGAAGTCGGGATGCCGCAGCGCATGCAGGATGAACGTCTGCGACGGATGCGGCCCGCTGGAGATGGTGGAGCGGATGATGCCGAGCGTCTTTTGCTCCAGGGCGGCCAGCACGTCGGCGGAGTCGGAGGCGTACGTGATGAAGCCGACGCGGAAGCCCCAGACGTACTCTTCCTTGGTCGCGCCGTCGATCTTGACCGGCAGGATGCGCTCATGGAGCCCCGCCAGGCGGCCGAACAGCGACTCGTGCACGGATTCTTCGAAGAAGAGCCCGAAGTAGGCGTCGTCGGTGACGGCGACGATGCGGATGCCGGCTTCCGCCGCGGCCAGAAGCGCCGCCACGATCGCTTCGCACTCGTCGCGGTCCGGCGTGTAGCCGGTCGGATTGTTCGGGAAGTTGAGGATGACGATCGCCTTGCCCTTGTCCCGCCGGGCGAGCAGCGCTTCGCGCAGGCCGTCGGCGTTGAAGCGGCCGTCCGCGGCGTACAGCGGATATTCGACGATCTCGGCGCCGCGGCGCACGCCGAAGGTCAGCTCGTAGTTCTCCCAGTTCTTGTCCGGGATGACGACGGCGTCGCCGGCGTCCGCGAACAGGTCCGCGACGATGCTCAGGCCGTGCGTCAGCGCGTTCGTCGCGATCGGGCTGCCGAACGAGCGGCCCTGGAGCGAGGGATTCTCCACGATCATCTTCTCGCGCCAGGCGGAGCGCAGCTCGGGCTTGCCCGCAGGCGGAGCGTATTCGTAAAGATCCTTCGGATCATAGGCGGACAGCGTGTCTTGAATCAGCTTCAGATGCATCGGGACGCCGTTCTCCGTGGCGATGCCGATCGTGGCGTTGAACTTCCGGGCCTTGGTCTTGGCCTCGGCGGACTGGCTCAGGATGCCCTCCTTCGGGAAATACAGCTGCCGTCCAAGTCCGGACAGCATGGCGTACACATGGGCGTTGCCTTTTTCCAGCGCGGCGTTCAACTGCTGGGCAAGTGGATTCATGATTCCTCTTCCGTCCTTCCAGGGTCGATGTGTCCGGGCCGCGTCGGCGCAGTCCCGGCAGGCATTGGCGTTCGGGTGTCATTATACCATTTTATGACCTTGCCGGGGAGGGACAAAAAGCATTCTTTCTGCTTCTTGCCGGAGGTCGCTCCAGTAAGGTATGATGACGAAAAACGTACCGTGAAACCGGGGAGGTCTACATGCTGCACGTACCGCCCTCATCGTTCGTCCTGCTTCCATCCTTCGCCAAGATCGTCTGCGAGCCGAATTGGAAATGGCCCCGCCGGGACAAGCCGATGGCAAACTACGACCTGTTCTATGTCTGGAGCGGGGAAGGAGAGCTGCTGCTGAACAACGAGCCTTATCCGCTCGAGGCCGGCAGCTGCTTCCTGTTCCGCCCCGGCGACTATACGAGCGCGGTCCACAACCCGCAAAAGCCGCTCGTCCTGACCTACATCCACTTCGATGTCGAGGGCGACCCCGGCGAGGTGCCCGCCCGTCACCGCGTCCTCGAAGATACGGTGGAATTCGAATACCTCCTCTCGCGCTACGTGCGCCTGTTCCTCGTCCAGCTGTTCGCCGCCGAGGAGGAGGCGAGGCTCCTCCTCAAGCAGCTGATGATCCATCTGCTGCGGGACGACCGCCAGGCTCCGGTGGAGCGCAAGGCGAGCAACCAGCTGACGGAGGCGATCCAGGAGATCGCCAACTACATCCGTCAAAATCCCGGCATCTCCCATCGCGTCGAGGATCTGGCGGGCCGCGCGGGCCTTTCGCCGAGGTATTTCAGCATCAAGTTCAAGGAGATCATCGGGATCCCCGTCCAGACGTACATGATCCGCACCCGCATCGAGCGGGCGCAGCATCTGCTCATGCACGGCGGCATGAACGTGACCGAGGTGGCCGACGCGCTCGGCTACCGCGACATCTTTTTTTTCAGCCGCCAATTCAAGCAGTACACGGGCAAAAGTCCGTCCGAGATCCGGTAGCCGCCGGATCTTTTTTTTATAAAATCGTCCCCCCTTGGGAATATTTAGTTGAAGTACACTTCAGGCTACCCAGGGGGAATCATGACGACTATGGATTTGATCATCAAGGCGGCCCGGGAGCTTGCCTTGACCCACGATACGGCGAGGGGGCGCTCGCCCGTCCGCCAGCGCAAAGCGCTCGGCCGGCAGCTGGCCTCGATGACCGGCTTCGCGGACCGGCTCCGCCAGAGCGGCGAGGACGGCTGCGTCCAGCCTGCCGCGGAATGGCTGCTGGACCATGCCGAATTCATCCAGGAGCAAGGCTATCATGCCGAGCAGGAGCTGCGGCAGGGCGGATTGAGCCGGCTGCCCTGGATCCGGCGCTCGGGCCATACGCGCGCCGAGGCGGTCTGCGACGGTTATCTGGACGCCGTCTCGGGCCAGTACGATTCCGCGACCTTCCGGACTTATCTCGATGCCTACCAGGAAGTATCCGTGCTGTCGCTCGCCGAGACGTGGGCGCTGCCCCTGGCGCTGCGCTGCTGCCTGTTCCGCCGCCTCTCGGAAGTATTCCGCGAGGTCGGGCAGAGGCATGACGCCTGCATGGCGTCCGAGCGCATCCTGCGCGCCGCCATCTCCGCCAAGGGCCGTCCGGACGCGCTGAGCCTGACCGAGGCGCTCGACCGCGCCGGACGCGACATTGCGCTTTCGGGAGCGGTCGTCGCTCATCTCGTCGCCCGACTGCGGGAGTGGGCGGATGACTCCGAGGAGGTGCGGCGTTGGCTGCTGCTGCGGCTCGACAACGGCAGCGAGAGCCTCGCCCGGCTGAACGCTTACGAGACGCGCCTGCAGGCATCCTATCAGATGCAGGCGGGCCGTCTCATCGGCAGCCTGCGGGCTGCCGAGCGAACGCCTTGGGAGCGGCTGCTCGAGGAGCTGAGCGTGACCGAGCGCGTGCTGCGCGGCGAAGCGAGCGGCATGTATCCGCGCCTCGACGCCGAGAGCCGCGCGACGCTGCGCGGCGCGGCGTCGCGCCTGGCGGCGCGGCTCGGCCTGCCGGAGAAGCTCGTCGCCGAGCATGCCGTGCGGCTGGCGGCCGAGGCGCTGGCGGCAGCGGCCGGCCCGCTGCCGGAGGCTGTGCCGGCGCAGCAGGCGCGCGGACGGACGGGCGGCCGCGACGCCGATGCGGCGAAGGCGACCGGCGAGAGCTTCTTGGCGGATGCGGCGGCGCGAGAGTCGTCCGCTGCAGGACGGCCTATCGCCGCGACCGCAGCGCTTGCTCCGCAAGACGATCCGGCGGCAGGATTGCCGCCGCGCGCGGCGTACGCGGCCTACTACTTGCTCGAGCCCGAGGGCCGGCATCGGCTGCGCGTCGAGATCTGCAGCTCCGTCCGCTCACGGCGTTTGCCGGAGACGGGCCTGCTGCGCCGCCGCAGCGCGGTCTATTTGACGCTGCTGGCCGGCTCGTTCGCCCTCTGCGCCGCGGCGCTGCTGCTGCTCGTCCGCGGGGCATCCGTCCAGGCATGGACGGCATGGATGTGGCTGGGGGCGGCGCTGCTGCTCCTGCTGCCGGCCTCGGAATGGGCGGTCGCGCTGCTGCACGGCGCGATCGGCCGGACGATGCCGACGCGTCCGCTGCTGCGCTACGATTATGCGGACGGGGTAGCGGAGGACGCTTCCACGCTGATCGTCATTCCGGTCATTTGGTCGACGGAGGAGGAAGTGCGCCAGCTCGCCCGCAGGCTGGAGCTCCATTATCTCGCCAATCGCGACGGCCGCTTCCACTTCGCGCTGCTCGGCGACTTCGCCGATGCGCCGAAGGAGCATGCGAGCGGCGACGCCGAGCTGGTCGAGCTCGCTGCCGGGGAGATCCGCCGGCTGAACCGCAAGTACGGCGAGGACGGCACGACGTTCCACCTGCTGCAGCGGCGGCGCGTCTGGAACGAGGCGGAGGGCGTCTGGATGGGGTGGGAGCGCAAGCGCGGCAAAGTCGTCGAGCTCGCCCGGCTGCTCGCCGGAGACGAAGGCACGACATTCACGCATCGCGAATCCGACGCCTCCGTCTACGCCCGCATCGCTTACGTCATCACGCTCGACGCGGACACGCAGCTGCCGTTCGGCAGCGCCCAGCGCATGGTCGGCACGATGCATCTGCCGTACAACGCGCCGCGCCTGAACGCGGCCGGCACCCGCGTCAAGGAAGGCTATGCGGTGCTGCAGCCGCGAATCGCGATCAGCAGCGACAGCGCCTCGTCCTCGCGCCTCGCCGCGCTCTGGGCCGGCACGCCGGGCATCGACCCGTACGCCTTCGCGGTGTCGGATCCGTATCAGGACGGCGTCGGCGAAGGCATCTTCACGGGCAAAGGCATCTTCCATGCCGGACTGTTCCGCCGCCTGCTGAGCGAGCGCATCCCCGACAATACGGTGCTCAGCCACGATCTGCTCGAAGGGGGCTTCCTGCGGGGCGGGCTGCTGTCCGACATCGAGCTCGTAGACAGCCATCCGGCGAGCCTGCGCGCGTGGCAGCTGCGCCTGCACCGCTGGGTGCGCGGCGACTGGCAGCTGCTCTGCTGGCTGAAGCGCCAGGTGCGCGACTGCGCGGGCACGCCGCGGCCGGTCGATCTCGGGCCGATCACGCGCTGGCAGATCGTCGACAACCTGCGCCGCAGCCTCATGCCGCCGGCCCTGTATATGATCGCGCTGCTCGCGCCTTTGCTGCCGGCGGGCTCCCGCGCCGCGCTGCTGGCGGCCGCCCTGCTGACGGCGCTGCTGCCGTTGCTGCAGGCGCTCGCCGCGCCGGCGTACGTGCTGCGCCATCCGGGCCGGCTCGGCGCCTCGCTGCTGCAGTCGCTGCTGCTGCTGATCCTGCTGCCGTATCAGACGGCGCTCATGGCCGATGCGATCGCGCGCACGCTGTATCGGACCGGCATCAGCCGCCGGAGGCTGCTCGAGTGGAAAAGCGCCGCCGACATCGAGCGCGCGTCCGACCGCCGGCTGCTGGCGTTCCGCGCTTCCGGCACGGCGCTGGCGCTGCTCGTGCCTGCCGCGGCATGGCTATCCGGAGCGCCGTCCGGCCTGCTCGCGCTGAGCGCGATCCTGGCTGTCGCCTGGCTGGCCGCGCCGCTTGCCGCTACGTGGCTGAACGGCCGTCCGTCCGTTTCGGAGCCGCGCCTGCAAGCGGAGGAGCGGCAGGAGCTGCGCGCGCTCGCCGCCTCGATCTGGAGCTATTATGCCGACTTCGCCGGCGAACAGGATCATTGGCTGCCGCCGGACAACGTGCAGCTCGAGCCTGACCGCGGGGTCGCGCATCGCACGTCGCCGACGAACATCGGGCTCATGCTCGCCTGCACGGTGACGGCGCGCGACTTCGGCTTCATCGCCAGCTCCGAGATGATCGAGCGGATGAGCCGCACGATGGATACGCTCGAGCGGATGGAGCGATGGCACGGGCATCTGTTCAACTGGTACGATACGACGACGCTGCAGCCTCTCCATCCGCGGTACGTGTCCACGGTCGACTCCGGCAACCTCGTCGCCTATCTGATCGCGGCCAAGGCCGGCGTGGAGGAATACGCCGCCCGCGAGAGCGGTCCCTGGACGGACGAAGCGGCCCGACTGGCGATGCGGCTCGACGCCTACGCGCGCGAGACGGACTTCCGGCCGCTCTACAACAGCGAGGCGCAGCTGCTCGCGCTCGGCTACCATGCCGATCAGGATCGGCGAGACGACATCCTGTACGACCTGCTCGCCTCGGAAGCGCGGCAGGCGAGCTTCCTCGCGATCGCGCAAGGCCAGCTGCCCGCGTCGCATTGGTTCCGCCTCGGCCGCTCGCTGACGGTGATCGGCCGGCGGCCGGCGCTGCTCAGCTGGTCGGGCACGATGTTCGAGTACCTGATGCCGGCGCTGCTCATGCGCACGTATCGCGGCTCCCTCTGGGACAGCACGTACCGGGCCGTCGTCCAGCGGCAAAAGGACTATGCCCGGTCGAAGGACGTGCCGTACGGCATTTCCGAATCGGGCTACTACGGATTCGACTACGACATGAACTATCAGTACCGCGCGTTCGGCGTGCCGGGCCTCGGCTTCCAGCGCGGGCTGGACAAGGAGCTCGTGCTCGCCCCGTATGCGGCAGTCATGGCGCTGCCATGGGACCCGGCCGAGGGCATGGACAACCTGGAGCGCTTCGAGCGGATGGGCGCGAGGGGCAAATACGGCTTTTACGAGGCCGTCGACCTGCAGCCGTCGCGGCTGCCGGACGGGACCGGCCATCGAGTCGTAAAAAGCTTCATGGCGCATCATCAGGGCATGAGCCTGATGACGCTCGGCAATCTGCTGCTCGACGTCTCGATGGTCGACCGCTTCCATGCCGATCCGCGCGTCCAGGCGGCGGAGCTGCTGCTGCAGGAGCGGCTGCCGGACCGGGCGACGGTCATCGCTCCGCAGGCGCTGCGCTCGGGCGCGTCCCGCACGGCTCCGGCCGAGGACGGCCGAGGCACGCGCATGTTCGAGCATCCGGTGACCGCGGTGCCGGAAGCCTGCGTGCTGTCCAACGGCACGTTCACGTCCTTCGTGACGGCCGACGGCACGGGCCAGCTGCGCAGCGAGGGCCTGTCCTTCACGCGCTGGCGGGAGGACGCGGTGGTGCCGGCGTACGGGCCGGCCGTCTACATCCGCGATCTGAGCGGGGGGCTGTTCTGGTCGCCCAGCTTTTATCCCGTCGGCAGCGAGGGCAGCGGCGCGAGCGCGCGCTTCCGGCTTGACCGCGCCGAGTTCCGGCGCAGCGAGGGCGGCGTCAGCTGCGAGATGGCGATCGTCGTCGCGCCGGAGCATGCGGCGGAGATCCGGACGCTGACGCTGGAGAATGAAAGCCGCGAAACGCGTCTTCTCGAGGTGACCACTTATGTGGAGCTCGCGCTTGCGCCGCCCTCCGTCGACGATGCGCATCCGGCGTTCAGCAAGCTGTTCGTGCAGACGTCCCGGGACGAGGCGAGCGGCGCGCTGCTCGCCTGGCGGAGGCCGCGCTCGCAGGAGGAGAAGCCGCTGTGGGCGGTGCACATGCTTCATGCCGGACCCGAAGCGGTCGGACCGGCGGAATACGAGACGGACCGCGCGAAGTTCATCGGCCGCGGCCACTCGCTTGCCGCTCCGCGCTGCGCGGACGAGAAGCTCGAAGGCTCGACCGGAGCGGTGCTCGATCCAGCGTTCGTCATGCGCCGCAAGCTGCGTCTCGAGCCTGGCGCGCGGACGGTGCTGACCGCGGTGAGCGGCCTGGCCGCCTCGCGCGGCGAAGCGCTGCAGCTCGTGCGCGAGCTGCTCGCGCCCGGCAAGCGGGAAGCCGCGTTCGAGCTCGCTTGGACGCTTAGCGCCATCGCGCTGCGGCAGCATCGGCTGGACGAGGCCGAGGCTGCGGCGATGCAGATGCTGGCCGGACGGGTCCTGTACGCTCCGCCGCAAGCCAAGGAGCGCGCCGAAGCGATCCGCCGCAACCGCCTCGGTCAGCCGGGACTGTGGCCGCTCGGCCTGTCCGGCGATTTGCCGATCGTGCTGCTGCGCATCGAGGACGCCGCGGACATGCCGTTCGCGACGAGGCTGGTGAACGGCCACGGCTACCTGCGCCGGCTCGGCCTCGCGTTCGACCTCGTGCTGCTGAACGAAAGCGGCGAGGGCTACCAGCAGGCGCTGCAGGACGCCTTGCTGCTGGCGGTCCAATCGGCGGTGTCCTATCCGCCGTATGCGGTCGGAGGAGGCTTGTACCCGATCGCCTCGTCGAGGCTGACGGAGGAGCAGGCGCTGCTGCTGGAGACGGCGGCGCGCGTCACGCTGCGGGCGGACGGACCGAGCCTCGGCGCGCAGCTGCGGGTCGTTCTTCCGGAAGCGGATCGAAATAGTTATTCGAATCGCGACCTTTTAATGGAAGGAATAGAACGAGAACGCATTCCCGAATCGGAGCGTGACGTCGTCGGCTTGCCGCCGGACTCGTTCGCGCTGCAGCTAGTCGACTGGGACGAAGCCGCGCTGGAGACGCGCAAGCGGACGGGCATCTCGGCGCTGCCGCTCGAGCCGGAGGAGGAGCTGCTGTTCTTCAACGGCTGGGGCGGATTCCGCCCGGACGGGGGGAACTACGTCATCCGGCTGCAGCCGGGCCAGCCGCTGCCGGTGCCTTGGAGCAACGTCATCGCGAATCCGCGCTTCGGCACGCTCGTCACGGAGCGGGGCACGGGCTACAGCTGGTTCAGCAACAGCCGCGAGTTCAAGCTCAGTCCGTGGTCCAACGACCCTGTCGTCGATCCGGCCGGCGAGCTGATCTACGTCCGCGACGAGGAGAGCGGCAAGTTCTGGACCGCGTCTCCTGCTCCGGGCGAGGCGCGCGAGTTCCGCATCGAGCATGGACGCGGGTTCACGCGGCTGCTGACCCGCATGGAAGGGCTGACGCAGGAGGCGAGCGTCGCCGTGCATCCGCAGGATCCGGTCAAAGTGACCGAGCTGCGGCTGCGCAACGACTCCGGCCGGCCGCGCCGGCTGTCGGCGACCGCCTATTGCGCCTGGGTGCTCGGCGTCAGCACGGGCGGCGTCCAGGCGATCGCCACGGAGTGGGACGCGGAGGCGGAGGCGCTGCTGGCCCGCAACGCTTACCAGGAGACGTTCCGCGATGCCGAGGCGTTCCTGCTGGTGACGGCGGACGGCGCGGGGGATGGCGGCATGCCGGCGGACTATACGGATGACCGCAGGGAATTCATCGGCCGCGGGCACGGGCCGTATTGTCCGGCGGGAATGGGCCGGGCCGCCCTCGGCGGGCGCGCGGGAGCGGCGGCGGACAGCTGCGGCGTCGTGCGGAGGGAGCTTGTGCTCGCTCCGGGCGAGGAACGGCGGATGTACGTCGTGCTCGGCGCGGGCGGAACGCGGGAAGAGGCGCTCGGCCTCGCTCGCAAATATGCATCGCCCGAAGCCTGCGAGGCCGTGCTGCCCGCCTCGGAGGCGCACTGGCGGGAGCTGCTCGGCGGCATCGAGGTGGAGACGCCGGACAAGGAAATGGACTTGCTGCTGAACGGCTGGCTGCTGTACCAGGCGCTGAGCTGCCGCGTCTGGGCCCGCACCGCCTTTTTCCAGGCGGGCGGCGCGTACGGCTTCCGCGACCAGCTGCAGGACTCGCTCTCGCTGCTCCATGCGCGGCCCGACCTGACGCGCCGGCAGCTGCTGCTCAACGCCTCGCATCAGTACCTGGAGGGGGACGTGCAGCACTGGTGGCATGAGGAGACGCACAAGGGCATCCGCACCAAGTACACCGACGATCTGCTCTGGCTGCCGTACGCGTCGGCGCGCTACGCCGTTTTCACCGACGACTGGGACGTCTTCGGGGAACGAGCCCCTTATCTGACGAGCGAGCCGCTCTCCGAGGAGGAGCATGAGCGCTACGAGGCGACCGTGCTTTCCGGCGAGGAGGGCACGCTTTACGAGCACTGCGTGCGCGCGATCGAGAAGGGGCTGACCGCCGGCCGCCACGGCATTCCGCTGATGGGCATCGGCGACTGGAACGACGGCATGAACTCGATCGGCGACGAGGGCAGGGGCGAGAGTGTGTGGCTCGGATGGTTCCTGTGCGTCGTGCTGGAAAAGTTCGCTCCGGTCTGCCTGCGGATGGGCGACGAGGTCCGCGCGGCCCATTACCGCAAGGAGCGCGAGCGGATCATGGCGGCGATCAACGAGCATGCGTGGGACGGGGAATGGTACCGCCGCGCCTGCACCGACGAAGGCGTCTGGATCGGCACGAACGAAGCGCGGGAATGCAGGATCGACGCCATCGCCCAGTCCTGGTCCGTCATCTCCGGAGGCGCGCCTCCGGAGCGGGCGCGCAAGGCGATGGGATCGTTCGACCGGGAGCTCGTCGACCGCGGCCTCATGCTGGCGCGGCTGCTGACGCCGGCGTTCGACAAGACCGAGCCGACGCCCGGATATATCCAAGGCTATCCACCGGGACTGCGCGAGAACGGCGCCCAGTATACGCACGGCGTCATCTGGAGCATCGTCGCGTGGAGCGCGCTCGGCGAGGGCGGCAAGGCGGCGGAGCTGTTCCGCCTGCTCAATCCGGTCAGCCACGCCAAGTCTCCCGGCGACGTGCGCCGCTACGGCGGCGAGCCTTACGTCATGGCGGCGGACGTCTACACGACCGACACCTACGGCGGCAAAGCGGGCTGGACGTGGTACACCGGCGCTTCGGGCTGGATGTACCAGGCTGGGCTGGAGTGGATTCTCGGGCTCAGCCGCGAGGGGCGCGAGCTGATCGTGCGTCCGCGCATTCCGGCGGAGTGGCCTTCCTATGCGATCCGCTACCGCATCGGAACGTCCCGGCTGGACATCCGCGTGCTCAATCCGCATCGCCTGAACGCCTCGGAGGCGGTCGTCGTCATGAACGGCGGGCAGCCGTCCGAAGCGTCCGCGGAGGCGCGGATTCCGCTTCCGGATGATGGCGGCCATCACCGCATCACCCTGGTGCTGGAGCGTCGCGTGACGGAATCTGACATCGACTCGATGCATAAATATTGAACATCGGTTCAAGGGGGAATGAACAACCTTGCAACGCCTTCAGGCGCTGCAGGGTTGTTTTTTCTTGATATGGCGCGTTTCGATTGCCATGCGAAAAGGAAAACGATCTTTTCGGTATACAAAAAAAGCGATGTATAAGGATGGATTTTTATTCATATTCGTCATTTTTCTTTGACTAGTGATATTTTTCTTTACATAACCTCAACGAATATTTTATGATTTCTATGATTTTCGATTTTCCTCTGTTGGTATAATGTCGAGGCAAGAAACAAAAAGGGAGGACTCATCACTTTATGAGATGGAAGCCGAAATGGAACAAACCGACCGCTTCCGTGCTGGCGGCATGTGCTGTCCGCGCAGGTTCTTGGCGGAGCCGTGCTGTTCACGGGAACGGCGGAGGCGGCTGCTGACGCGACGATCGATCTTCGCGTCTTGAGCACGACGGACATTCATACGAACGTCTACGGCTGGGATTATTTCAAAAACGCCGCTTCGATCACGGTCGGCCTGGACCGCGCCGCGACGCTGATCAATGAGAACCGCAATGGAAATACGCTGCTCGTGGACAATGGAGACTTGATCCAAGGCACGCCGCTCGGCACCTATATGGCCAAGCATTCGGACTTGAAGACGAATCCTCAGGCCATCCATCCGATGATGGCGGTCATGAACTATCTCAAGTACGATGCGGCTACGTTCGGCAACCATGAGTTTAACTACGGCCTCGACTTCCTCGACCGCACGGTGGCGGAAGGCGTCTACAAGAATCTCCCGGGCGCAGCCTTCCCTTACGTCAATGCCAACATCTACAAAGTTGACGGCGACAACGACAAATCCAACGATGAAAATGCCTTCGAGCCTTATGTCATCCTGGAAAAGAAAGTGAAAGACTCCAACAACAATGAGCAGACGATCAAGGTCGGCCTGATCGGCCTCGTCACGCCGCAGATCATGGAGTGGGACAAGGTCAACCTCGAAGGCAAGGTCTATACGGAAGACATCAGCACGACGGCGGCGAAATTCGCTCCGATCGTACGCGCGGCAGGCGCGGATGTCGTCATCGCCCTGGCGCATACGGGCTTCGACGCGACAGCTCCGGAAGGCGCAGGCGAAGAGAACGCGGTCAATGCCCTGACGAAAGTTCCCGGCATCGACGCCGTCACGTTCTCTCACTCCCATAAAGTATTCCCGGCGGCGACGGAAGCGGCGCTCGACGCCAGCTTCAAGGATCCGAGCACGAGCAAGCCTTTCAACACGGCTGCGGTTAAGGTTGACAACGTCAACGGCCATATCAACGGCACGCCGGCCGTGCAAGCCGGCTACGGCGGCAACAACATCGGCCTGATCGACCTCAAAGTCGTGCAAAGCGGCGGCAAATGGGTCGTCGACAAAGCGGCTTCCAAGACCTCGACGAAGTCGATCTTCAAAACGGTCGACAAGGTGAACTCCTCGACTGTTGCTCCTGACCTTCAGGTACAACAGCTCGCAGCGGCCGCCCACAACGCGACCATCGCCTACACAGGCGCGAAGCTCGGCACGACAAGCGCCGCGATGAACAGCTTCTTCGCGATGGTGCAGGACGATCCGACGGTCCAGGCCGTGACGGACGCTCAAAAATGGTACGTCCAGAACTACCTGACCGTGAACGACTCCGTCTACAAGGATCTGCCGATCCTGAGCGTCGGCGCGCCGTTCAAGGCGGGACGCAACGGTCCGGATGAATATACGGACATCGCTGCCGGCGATCTGACGATCCGCAGCGCGAGCGACCTGTATCTGTACGACAACACGCTCAAGGCGATCAAGGTCAAAGGCTCGGTCGTCAAGGAATGGCTGGAGATGAGCGCAGGCGCGTTCAACACGATCAGCCCCCGCAAGACGACGGCCCAGTCGCTGCTGAACCCGGCCTTCGCCGTGTACAACTTCGACGTCATCGACGGCGTGAACTACAAGTACGACGTCACCAAGCCGGCCAAGTACGACCCGAACGGCAAGCCGCTCAACCCGGGCTCCAGCCGCGTCACTGAACTGACGTACAACGGCCAGCCGCTTGACCCGAACCAGGACTTCATCGTCGTCACGAACAATTACCGCGCAAGCGGCGGCGGCAACTTCCCTGGCGTCAAAGGCGCTCAGCTGATCGTCGACTCCCAGGACGAGAACCGCCAGGTGCTGATGGACTATATCGTCGAAAAAGGAACGATCAATCCGACGGCAGACGGCAACTGGTCGCTGCAGCCGATCGAGGGCAACGTCAATGTGACGTTCACTTCGACGCCTAAAGCGGCAACTGCCCTGAGCCAGGGCATTACCTACACGGAAACGAACAATGACAAAGGCTTCGGCATCTTCAAGCTGGAGAAGCTGAAGAAGCCGTTCGTGCAGGCGACTTCCGACGTGGAGGTCCACCTGCTCGGCATCAATGACCTGCACGGCCAGCTGGATACCGAATCTCTGGTCAGCAGCAAGCCTGCGGGCACGGCCGCCATCCTGGCGACCTACCTCAAGGAAGCCCGCGCGAAATACGCGGCGGAAGGCAAGCCGACGATCCTGTTCCATAACGGCGACTCCGTCGGCGCATCGGCTCCAGTATCGTCGCTGGAGCGCGACAAGCCGACGCTGGAATGGCTGAACATGATGCAATTCGACATCGGCTCTCTGGGCAACCATGAGTTCGACCAAGGCGTCGACGCTCTGAAGGCGCAGCTGTATGGCGGCCAAGATCCGAAGAATAAAAATGTCGTGCATGGCGGCGTCGACTTCGACTACGTCAACGGCAACGTCATCGTCACGGAAACGGGCAAGACGCTTATCGAGCCTTACGTCGTGAAAGAAGTCGGCGGCGTCAAGATCGGCTTCATCGGCCTCGTTACGAAGTCCACGCCGAACAAGGTCGCTCCGTCCGGAACGGAAGGCGTGCGCTTCATGGAAGCATCCGAGGAAGTAAAAGCGGTCAACGCCTATGCCAAAGCGCTGCAAGACCAAGGCGTACAGACGATCGTCGTGCTGGCGCATGATCCGGCCAAAACGACCTTTGTGGACGGAAAGGCGACCGTGACGGTCGGAGAAGCCGTCGATCTGGCGAAGGCGCTGCCGGCCGACTCCCCGATCGACGTCATCGTCGCCGGCGACGACCATGCTCTCGCCAATCAGGAAGTCAACGGCAAGCTGATCGTCCAAGCTTATTCCTACGGTACGGCGTACGAAGACATCAAGCTCGTCATCGATGCCAAGACGGGCGATGTCAAAGAAAAATCCGCTGTCGTCTCGACAACGTTCCACGCCGGCAAGACGCCGGATGCGGATACGGTCGCGCTCGTCAATAAATACCTGGATCTGCATCCGGAGCTGACCAAGCCGGTCGGCACGACGGACGGCTCCATCGTCCGTACGGACGCGTACAACAATGAAGCGCCGCTGGGCAACCTGATCGCAGACGCCATGCGCCACGCCGACTTCGGCGACGGCAAGAGCGCAGCGGACTTCGCCTTCATGAATCCGGGCGGCATCCGCGCCGACCTGCCGAAAGGCGACGTGAAGTTCGGCGACCTGGCGAAAGTCCAGCCGTTCGGCAATACGCTCGTCAAGCTGACGCTTACGGGCGCTCAAGTGAAGAAGCTGCTGGAGCAGCAATGGGGTACGAACCAGGACGGCTCCGCCAATACGAAGACGCTGCAGATTTCCGGCCTCAAGTATACGGCTCTGATGTACAAGCCTGTCGCCGAGCGAGTCGATAGCCTGACTCTGACGGACGGCACGCCGATCGAGGACGGCAAGGAATATACGGCTGTCGTCAACAACTTCATGGCTGCCGGCGGCGACAACTACAAAGTGCTGACCGAAGCCAAATCGTCTGTACCGGGTCCAATCGACCTGGACGAGTTCTACAACTATATCGTGAAGACATTCAAAGGCGGCCAAATCACCGCCAAGATCGAAGGACGCATCACGAACGTGAAGGAAGCGACTTCGACGCCGACGCCATGGAATCCGTCCGCGACGCCGACGCCTACGGCAAGCCCGTCCGCTTCTCCAAGCGCGACGCCGGCTCCGAGCGCGACGCCGGCACCATCGGCTACGCCTGCACCAAGCGCGGCTCCTGAGTTCGGCGACATCGCCAAGTACACTTGGGCTGTCGCTGCGATCCAGAAGCTGGCTGCTCTGGGCATCATCAACGGCATGGGCGACGGCAAGTTCGCTCCAGCCGAAGAAGTGACGCGCGCTCAGTTCATCGCGATGATCGCACGCGCTCTGCAGCTTGACCTGACCTCCTCCTCGACGTCCTTCAACGACGTCAAGTCGGATGCATGGTACGGCAGCTACATCGCCGCAGCCGTCCAGGCCGGCCTCGTTCAAGGCAGCGGCAACGGCAAGTTCGAGCCGAACCGCGACATTACCCGCGAGGAGATGGCGATCATGGTCGCCAATGCCCTCAAGTATGCGGGCAAGGAGCAGCCGGTCGACAAGGACGCTCTGTCCGCATTCAAAGACAAGGCGAAAATCGGCTCCTACGCTCAGAACGCTGTCGCTCAGCTGGTTAAATCCGGCATCCTGAACGGCATGGGCGATGGAACCTTCGCGCCGAAAGGCATGGCGACCCGCGCTCAAGCGGCCGTCATCCTCGACCGCGTGCTGGGTCAAGTCTCCTAATCGAGCTTCATTCCGCAATACAGAAAGCTCCGTTCCCCTTTCGGGTGGGACGGAGCTTTTTTTGTCTGCTGCCCGGCGTGCCGTTCCAGTCCGGGGAGCGCGACTCGCCCGAGCTCCGGCAAAGCAGCGGAGGCGGGCTGCTGCCGCTCTCCGAGCCGAGCCTGCCGCTCCGAGCCGAGCCTGCTGCTCCGCGAGCCGAGCGTGCTGCTCTCCGAGCTGCGCCTGTCGCTCTCCAAGCCGAGCCTGCTGCTCTCCGAGCCGAGCCTGCTGCTCTCCGACTGAGCCTGCTACTCCGCGGGCTGCGGCTGTCCGTCTCCATCCGGCGCGTAACGCCGCATCAGCTCAGCCGTCTCGTGGTCGAACGGACAGCCGCGCCGCTCGAGCTGGCCTGCTACGGCTTCCCGCTTGGGCTCGGTCAGGTTCTGGCCGAACTTGAACTTGGCGCTGATGTGCTCGACATTCAGGCGGATGACCGCCACGCCCTTCAGATTGCCCCGATAGCGCGCGTCGTCCGCCCGGATCGGCTCATGCCCGCCTTCCGGCTGGAGCTTGGCCATCATCGCCTGCAGCGCATCCGCCTTCTCTTCCAGATCCTCGACGAGCGACGCCGTGCCCCGCAGCAGGACGGACTTGAAATAGGCTGTCGCCGGGCATGCGAGCTCCGGATCCTCGAAGTAAGACGGGATCAGCGCATATTCCCGGGCGACGCAGAAGGAAACCTGCTCGTTTGCCTTCAGGCTCTTGATTTTTTCGCCGGCGCGGCTGCCGTGGAAGTAGAGCGAGCCGTTCCGGTACACAAAGTTCAGCGGCGTAATGCCGGGCGTTCCGTCGGGACGGACCGACGCCAGAAACCCGAAGCTCATCTCCTGCAAGAAGGCTTCCAGCTCCGCCTGGTCGCGGCTTTGATCGAATTCTTTTCTTCTCATCTTGTCTCTTCCTCTCCCGGCAGCGTGCATTTCCTCTGCCCTCTGCTGCTAAAGGTAAGGGAAAAGTGGCAAATGGAAAAGATCCGGTTTATAGTAAATTCATTAGACCACTTTGTCGCGGAAAGGATGAGGCGCATGGAACCGAGGCTCGCCTACGAGCGGCTGCTGGAAGAAGGAAGAAGCAAGCGCGAGGCTCTGTATGAATCGCTGAAGGCGCAGATTCTGGACGGAGGATCGGCCAGCGGCGAACGTCTGCCTAGCACGCGCCGCATGGCGGAGCTGTACGGCCTCTCCCGCGGCACGGTCAGCCAGGTGTACGACATGCTGCGGGCGGAAGGTTATGTGGAAGCCGAGCAAGGCAGCGGCACCTATGCCGCCTACGAGGCCGGCGTCCTGCGACAAGGCCAGGAGCGCGAGCAGGAGCCGATCGGGCCGCAAGCCCGCTCATGCGGCAGCGATTGGTTCAAGCGGCTCGAGGCGGCTTCGCCGGCCGCTTTGCCCGATGCGGCGGACAGCCTCGAGGCTGCCGCGCAGCGATTCGCGTCGGGCCGGACGGACTTTCGGCTGTTCCCAGCCGGCGAATGGAAGCAGGCGCTCTATGCCGCGGTCCGACAGTCGCTGGAGCGGCCGCTGGAGGATGGAGGCCGTGAGCTGACGCCGGCGGGCAGCCCGGAGCTGAGGGAGGCGATCGCGGCGCTGCTGAGGCGTGAGCGGGGCATCCATGCGGATCCGGCGAACATCGTCGTGACGAGCGGCTCCAAGCAGGCGCTGGCGCTGCTGCTGCAGACGCTGATCGGTCCGGGAGAGCGCTTCGTCATGGAGAATCCGGGGTATGGCGGCATCCGGGAAGCGGCGCTCGCGGCCGGCGCGGAGGTGCTGGGCGCAAAGATCGACGAGCTCGGAATCGTGCCGGATGATTGGGACGCGTCGCTGGCCGCCGTGACGCCGAACCGCCAGTTCCCGACCGGCGCAGTGCTGCCCGCTTCGCGGCGAGCGGAGCTGCTGGCCTGGGCCGAGCGAAGAGGGGCGCTGCTGCTGGAGGACGACTACGACGGCGAGTTCCGCTACACCGGCAGGCCGGGCGAGCCGCTCAAGGCGATGGACGCCCAGGGGCGCGTCGTCTATCTCGGCAGCTTTTCCAGGACCATGTACAGCGGGCTGCGGATCGGCTACGCGGTCGCGCCTCCGTGGCTCGTGTCGCGGCTCGTCCGCGCCAAGTCGTTCTACGAGCCGTATTCGTCCGGGCAGCTCGAGCAGCTCGCGCTGGCGCGCTTTCTTCAGGAAGGACGCTACGCCCGCCATCTGGGGCGCATCCGCAGGCAGTACCGGCGGAGGCTGTCGGCGCTGCACGCAGGGCTGGCGTCGCTGTCGGGGCAGCCGTTCCGCTGGTCGCCGGCTCATGCCGGACTGCATCAGTACGCGACGTGGACGGCGGGAGAGGATCGCTACGAGCGGCTGCTGCGGCTGGCGCAGGAGCGGAAGATCGGATGGAGCGACGGCCGCAAGTACTGGACTGCGCAGCCGGGCGAGACGAAGCATCCCGAGCCGGGAGCCTTGTTCGGCTTCGCCCATTTGACGGAGGAGGAGATCGGGGAGGGGATGAAGCGGCTGGCGGAGGCGTGGCGGTCGGCAAAGCGGGAATAAAAAAAAGCCGGCTCAAGGAGCCAGCTGTCCGAGACGTTCGCCCATGCGGACCTTGAGGCCGACGGCCAGGTCCTCGCGAGGGATGAAGCTGTCGTCCTGGAACAGCAGGACGACGGTGGAGCCGAACTCGAAGTAGGCGAGCTCGTCTCCTTTGACCGCTTTGGAGCGCTGAGGCTCCGCATAGCGGATGCTGCTGACGTTGAGCGCGCCGACTTTGACGATGGCGAGCTCCCGAGAGCCATGGGTCAAATACGTGACGAGGCGTTCGTTGCGGCTGAGCACTCTCTTCATGCGCGTGAGGCCGAACTCGTTGACCGGATAGACACGTCCCGGCAGATGCTCGCGCTCGATGATCGAGCCGTCGACCGGCACATGGATCCGGTGGTAGTCGGTCGGGCTGAGATAAAGCACGATGTAGTAGCCGTCGCGGTAGTTTTCAAGGCGCGGGGAGCCGCCGAGCAGCTCCTCGACCGTATAGTCCTGCCCCTTGATGCCGAGCATCGTGCCGTCCTCGATCGGACCGGCTCCCGTCACGAGAGCATCCACGGGACTGGCGACGGAGTCGGCTGCCGGATCGATCGTCCGCATGCCGGGCTTCAGGCGCCGGGTGAAAAATTCGTTAAGCGTCGCATAGTCGCGCAGAGCCTTCTCGGCTTCCTCGACGCGTATGCCGTAAGTGCGGGCAAAGCGGGGGATGAAGCCCCGGCTGGCTCGGGATTTGGCAAGCCTGCCCGTCGTGCGGGAGAGCCATTTGCGAGAGCCAAGCTCCGTCAAATGTCGGAAGAACCAGGTCCACATGCCTCCGAAGTCACGTCCTTTCGCGGCCGTCTGCTGCGGAGCAAGGAAAGGCGTTCCTCTCTCTCGCATAGGCCATCCCGACTAGTTTGCCATAATTGAAGAGAAGAATCAATGAGCCTCTCCGGCAAGGTCGGGCGCAAAGCGCGCGAGGCTCTAGGCGCTGCCCCATCTTCTCCAGGCTTGGAGCAGGCAGGACAGCACGAGCAGGCCCGCGAGCGCCCAAGCGAGCGTCGACGAAGAGGAGGCAAGCTCGCTTTTGGTCGCGATGCCGCTCAGCGCCCAGGCCTGGACGAGCCCGAAGAACGGATCGCGGTAGAGGAAGCCGATGACGAGTCCGACGATGGCGGCGGCGAGCATCCCGATCGTCAGCCAGGCCGTGTCGCCGAGGCCGAAGCCATCCCATCCGGCGTCGTACAGCAGTACGGTCACATTGACGATCGTTGCGACCGAAATCCAGCCGAGATAGAGGCTGAACGGCAGCTGCACGAGCAGCGCCTCTCCGGCTGGAGCCTTCGGGCCGCCGGCCCGCTGCGTGCGGTGATAAAGGACGATCAGCGTGACGAGCAGCAGCAGCATGACGACGACGCTGAGGCCGAGCTGCTCGTACTGCCAGGCGACGATCCAGGCGGAGTTGGCCAGCCCGTTCAGCACGAACCACAGGCCGATGCGCCGCACCGATTCGCGCGAGGCGCCGACGGACGTCCACTGGTAGACGATGAAGCCGGCGAGCAGCGCGTAGATGACGCTCCAGATCGAGAATACATAGCCCGGAGGCGTGATGAGCACGGGATATTGGTCCGACAGCTCGCTGGTCGTCTTGCCGCCGAGCGGCAGCAGCGTCGCCAGCGCGTTCATGACGATCATCAGGATGTAGGCGGCCGTGTTGGCGGCGCGCAGCCAGACGGGGGTGGCGGCGCTGCGGGCAGAGATGGCGTTCATGGACATCCTCCTTGTAGCCGATGCTTCCATCGACATCGTTTTTTTAACTGTCGGGTATATATTCACCGAAGAGGGCATGGATCAACCAGCCCAGTCGGACCTCGGTCGCGCTAGAGCTAGCGCTGCTCCCGGCGCAGACTCGCAGCGGCGGCTGTCCCTCCATGACGCTTGACCCTCACGCGTCCGCGTCCGCTCGAATAGCTTAATCTAGCTGACATCTATCGAATGGAGATAGAGCAAGGAGAGAGGTTCGTGTCGAAGCAGAAGGTCGCGTTCGTGACGCCGGGGTCGTTCCCGATCCCCTCGGCAGGCAGCAGCTCGGTCGAGCGCGTCGTGGAGAAAATGGTGCCGTGGCTCGCGGCCGACGTCGAGCCGGTCATCTACGGCCGCAGCGCGAAAGGGCTGGCCCGCATCGGGCAGGTCGGCGGCGTCCGCTGCGTCCGCTATCCGGCGCAGGACAAGGGCGCTTACGTGCGGGCGGTAAGCGCCTCGGCGCGCCGGCTCGGACCGGATCTGATCGAGGTGGAGAACCGGCCGGGCTACGTGCTGACGCTCGGCAGGCGGCATCCGGCGACACGGATCTGGCTGAACCTGCACTCGACCTCGTTCATCGGCGCGGACGCGATTGCCCGGGAGCGGCTTCGCGCAAGCTTCCGCAGAGCGGAGCGCATCATCGTCAACAGCGAGTTCCTGCGGGACGAGGTGGTGCGCCGCGTGCCGGAGGCGGCGGCCAAGGTGCGCGTCGTGCACATCGGCGTCGACGCGGAGCGCTTCCTGTCGCGCTGGAAGCCGGAGGGAGCGGCGCGGCGCGAGCGGCTGCGGCAGGCACGGGGCTGGCAAGGGCGGGACGTCGTGCTGTTCATGGGAAGGGTCATCCCGCTCAAAGGCGTCCATCACCTGCTGCGGGTGCTGCCCCGCCTAATCGCCGAGCATCCGAGCGTGCTGCTCGTCGTCGTCGGCAGCCCGTTCTACGGCTCGCATCGGACGACTCGCTACAGCCGCATGCTGCAGCGGCTCGGGCGCCGCCTGCGCGGGCATGTGCAGTTCGTGCCGTACGTGCCGCATGATGCGGTGCCCGACTGGTTCCTGGCGGCGGATATGGCCGCCGTGCCTTCCGGCGCGCGCGAGGCGTTCGGCCTCGTCAATGTCGAGGCGATGGCCAGCGGCATCCCCGTCGTCGCCTCGCGCGCGGGCGGGATGCGCGAGATCGTCGTCGACGGCGAGACGGGGTATCTCGCCGATCCGGCGCGGATCGAGCAGGAGCTGGGCGACCGGCTGCTCGAGCTGCTTCGCGATAGCCAGCTGCGGGAGCGGATGGGCCGAGCGAGCCGGGCGCGGGTGGAGCAGAGCTTCACCTGGCAGGCGACGGCCCGGCGCTGGCTGGAGGTGCTGGCCGAAACGGCGAAGCGGCCCTGAGCGAGCGGGGAGCGAGGCGGCCGCAGCGGCTGAACGCGAAGCCGCGGACCAGGGCGGAACGGGTTGTACCGTTACAGCATACCGCCGGCAAGGCAAAAAAAGACCGCATCTCCTTCATTCGGGGATGCGGTCTTTGGCGTTCGAGCCTTTGCGCCTGCAGCCGTTATTGGCCGGCGCGGATGTTCTTCACCGTTCTTTTTTCAAGGGAGAAACCCGAATAAATCCGATCTCCGCCAGATCCGGTCGGGCACTGAGGCAGCAGGCCGACCTTCACGGTCTCCTCCACGGGCAGGCTGAAATACCGCATCATGAAAAAGCGGATGCCGTCGAGCGAATAATGAAACGCGAAGGATGGGCCGGTGCGGGCCACCTGCAGCCAGACGGAGTTCCCCTCGATGTCGCAGCCGTTCGCATCGTCCGATACCGAATTCGTGACGACGCTGACGACGGCATGCGTGCCGAAGTCCGTCAGCTCGAAGCAGGCCTTCGCCCAGACGTCCAGATCCTTCATGACCATGATCGAGGCGGAGTCGTATTGACTTGTAAAATCATGCTCGACCTTGACGCGCATGACGAAATCACCGGCAACCTCAGTGTAGTAGAAAGGCGCGTTGAGAAGGCTCTCGGGCAGCGTCCCTTCTTCGGACTCCGTGCCATGGGGACAAAAGAAGTCGGTTTTCTCCGGCGCATGCAGGATGATCCGGTCCGAATCGAATTGAACGCGGCTTTCATTCAGCCAGCTGAACGTCTCTAAAGCGGATTGATTCAACAAAATCCCTCCTTGTATGGATTTATATTAACAGGAATTTTTATCTAGGACGAGGCCTAAGTCAAATTAATCAAAATATCCATTTATCATCAAATGTTTACTCTATTCGACATAATAAGTCATAGATAAAAAATAAAATATGTATTATCTTGTATACAGTAGCTCGGAAATTAGTCTTTTAGAGCTAATTTAAATGGATAGGGGAAGAGTCGATGAGAAGGAAATTTTTAAGGTCATGTTTGAGTTTGTTATTACTTACTGTCGTAATAATTCAACTTAATAATGGTATTGTCACTGGAGCCGAACCATCCAAACCTTCAAAAGTTGAAAACCCAGCACCAGCACCTACTCCAACTCCTTCTCTAGGGAATAACATTAGAGCGGTTTCAAGTAGTGCAAACGTACAATCTGAATTGCAAAGCAATATTTTAAATCCAGTCATAGATGTAGTTCAAACTAGCACCAGTTCATTAAAGTGGAAAGTTGCATATCCTGATCAAAATGCATGGGGAAATCGGCTCGAATTGTGGAATAGTGTAATTGGCTGGAAAAACGTAACCCCGGATTATTACACTAAAAATGGAGAATATAAAAGTAATGATCTTTCTGCAGGGACTTACATGGGGAGATTAACCTATATCTCTAATGGAAAATGGGTTGTGGTTGATAAATACATAGAATTAAAGTCTACGTTTGATGGTTTGTCTTATTCAAATAGTGCGAATAATCTATTAATTAATAGATCCAATAAAATAGGTGAAGGAATAACAAATGAATTTGATGGTAATGGGAACGTCATTAAAAAAAGAAAAGTAACATCGTACGAGTTCCTCTCTTCATCCTATGTGGAACTATCGGCACCTTCTTTTGATGTAGTTATTACGTCCGTTCCTTCATCTGTGAAAAAACTAGAAATTCCAACTTGGTCTGAAATAAATGGTCAAGACGATTTAAAATGGATATTAGCAGAGAAAATGGATTCAAATACATGGAGAGGAACAGTTAAGTTTGATGAACATGGTAACAACACAGGGAATTATTTCATTCATGTTTATGCAGATGGGAAATATATAAAAGGAATTGCCTTAAATGTTGTTCCATCTAGAGTTTCTGTATCTACACCTGGATCAAGTAATAATTTAGAAAAAACATATTTTGTGTATGCAAATAATGTGGATCAAAATGTGAAATCAGTGAAGTTTCCTACTTGGTCTTCTAAGAACGGTCAAGATGATATCTTATGGATCGATGGTGTTAAGGTGGACTCGACTACCTGGAGGGCGCTGGTAACTATTGAGAATCATGTATTAAAAGGAACGGATCAGATTATAACTCATATATACGCATATGATAGATTTGGAACAAGTAGAGCAATAGGTAGTACATCTACTTTTATTGAGATTTGCACCAAGCTGTGTGAGTATTAATTTTCTCGGTATTACTAATATGAGCTTAGGAGAATGGTTATGAAAAAAACATTTACATTATTTATGTCTGTTTTATTATTCGTTTTTTCTTTAAATAATGTGTATGGAAAAGATGCTATTTCAAATAATGAATCCAATGATGCCACTGTTAATAGCACTGTGCAAAGTGATACGTATCTTGATAATCAATCTGTTATCAATGTCGTTTACGGTGAAAGATATGTCACTCAAGATGTATACTTGATTTTTCCGGAATTTATAAAAGGAACTGTAAGTACAAACACTTATAAGCGTAATTCCATGATGATAATGAGCGAACCATCGCGCGAACCTCAACTCATTGACGCTATCAAAAAGGTGAATATAAAAGAGCCCCAATCCTTATATTCTTTAAGTTCAGGAACGGAATCCATTTCCACTCTGAGTGGTGATGTACAAGTTCAAGAAACCGACTTAACTCTTCCTGGACGTAACGGTTTATCATTTTCTCTTACACGTTTTTATAGTTCAACTTCCTCCAATGCTTATAACAAAGAGACTGAATATGCCCCATATTGTAACTGTTCAACAACTATAGATGGGTATTGGGGACTTCAGTGGAGTGCAGATAAAATTAATGTCATGTATAATGAGACACATCTAGTAGGATATTATCTATGGAATAACGGAACAATTAATGAAAACGGGAATATTAAACCAGGAATGCCCAATTACGACGGTTCATATACTGTTTTACAAGATGCAATGGCATATAATAGTTATCTATCAAGTAAAGCCATTAATACAACGGTTAACCCTGGTAATTGGGCTGGTCCGGATTATCGGGGTCTCTTTTACAGAAGTGCATCTTGGACCGGATCTGACGTAAGATTTGATATTGGCGGAAACCTAACTTCTTTTTGGAGAACAATTGCACGTAACAAACCCTACGAACAGCAGTTATATCCTCTTGGATCTGGTTGGTCTTGGGATATACCTTTCATTAAAACAGTCAGTGAAACAAACACTAGCTATCTAAGTATGGGCATTGAGGGGAGTTATGAAATTAGTGGGAATACCCTGATAGGGTATCCATGGAAAGACCGCTGGCTTGAGGAAAGTTCAATTGTTGTGGGTAATGAGAGATCTTCAAGGGTCCTGAGAACAAAAGAGAAAAAAAGCTATTACTTTGGTGGAGATGGACGATTAATTCTAATAACTGACGCTTATAATAATTCTATTAAATTTTCCTATATTAACGATTCCAAGTATGGGAAAGTGCTTTCAACTATAACTGATGCTCTAGATAATACTATAACAATCACATACGATAATTGGGGAATATGGTTGACTAAAGGTGCGGACAAAATAAGATATACGATTCAGACTACGGGCTATACTAGACCGTTCCCATATTTAAGTTTTCAACCAACTTCATATTTAACGGACGTCTCGCATTTGGTTGGTCCTGACACACAGTATTTTTATGACTATAAGAATGCGGAAACAAATTACGCTTTAAATTATCCAGTGAATAATCCGTATTATTTACTTAAGAGCATTAAACACCCTTCGGGTGCACGCACAGAATTTACTTATCAAGCATCTCCTACGACAAGAAGCTATGGAATGTATTCAACAGATCAAGTTTACAAAGTCACGTCTAGAAAGGATATAACTAGCTCGGGAACCTATAATTTTAATGAATATATTTACCATTCTGATTTGGCATCTAGCTTCAATGGAAACATTGATAGTTTCGGAACAACAGTCCGGTCGAATAAAAATAACTTAGTGGTGGATACTTTATATGATTATCGTAAAGTTTATAATGATTCCAAATCCGTGTACTACACGAAAAGTATTACAACAACAGCCGGCGATGAAAGGACTATCTCTACTTTTAAATACGATGAAGGCAGGAAAATTTCAATTCCACAAGAGACTACAAAAACCTTTTATAAAGGGCAACAAGCATCATCTCCTGAAAAAACTTCAGTCCTTTATGATGATTACGGGAATGTCATATCTCAAACGAATGCTAATCAAGTGACATCAACCTATTCGTATGATAATAATTCACATTTGCTTTCCTCTATGAATATACCAATTAATAATGGATCGGCACTCAATGTGCAATATACAAGAAATAATCAAGGAGATATTACGGAAACAGTATTTAAGGATCAATTAGGAACTGTATTATCTAAGACGAATTATGAAATAGACTCCTACGGCAATCCAACTAAGGTGACAATTCAAGACGATAATCGTTCTATCGTTCAAACTAATAACTATGGATCCGACAATGCATTTTTGAGAAAGCAAACAATTGACGTGAGTACGATTGAAGACACTCAGAAGATTATAACGGAAGCGGAATACAATACATCTACAGGTGAGATGAGCTGGGTAGAGGATGGCCGTGACAATCGAACGAACTATGAGTATGACGCCTATGGACGAATAAGGAAAATCATTAATCCAGGCGGATCATTTTCAGAAGCAATTTATAATGATGCCCAAAATGAAGTGGTACTTAAAGACGAAACCGGAGTCCAAAGCAAACTCAGATGGAACGAGCTTGGTTGGAAGATTGAAGAAGGGGTATTCAAACCAAATGGATACCAAAAGCTGAAATCTTACCAATATGATTCCTATGGAAGAGTAAGCGGTGAGGGGGATGCGGAAGATAGATTTTTCACTTATTCCTATGATGCGTGGGATCGGTTAATTTCCTCCACGACTCCCAAAAGTGAAACCACCACAACGATCTACGATGATCTTCAACGTACTCAAACTATACAAGATCCAACGGGAGTTAGATCCAGAGTTACTTTTGATATTTTAGGACAGAAAATTAAAACGGAGATTGATAAAAACAAAGGTAAAGGCTTTGAGCAAAGCGGATATTGGAGATATGACTTTGCGGGAAATGCCGTTGAAGAACAGAATTCTACTTTTAGCAAAATCAATTCTTATGATGCCTTAAACCGGCTAATAGAAGTAAAACAACCAAATGGAGAAAAGACCGCCTACAGCTATTCTTTGGCAGGTGCTTTAAAAAAAATTACGCACCCAGATGGTACCGTAGAAACGAGCCAGTATGATGAACTGGGCCGTCGGATGCAGCATACTGATGGAAGTGGAAAATCTAAAAAGTATCTTTATGATAAAGCCGGAAATGTGACCAAACTGATTGATAAAGGCTACCAAACAACAACCTATGAGTACAATAACCGAAATTGGTTAGCACGCAAAACAGTTGGTGGAAACTCGATCGGCTATCAGTACGATAGCGCAGGTAGAAGAACCAGCATGACAGACGGAACGGGTGTAACGGGATATTATTATACGCCTGGAGTTGGTGTACTTGAAACGACTACTTATCCAGACGGAAAAAAATTGCAGTATACGTATAACAAACAAGGACTCCGAGAAACAATGACGGATCCATTTGGTCTAAAGCTCTACTACGGCTACGACGGACTCAACCGGCTTCAAAAGGTCGGCCAAACTGAAACAACCGCAATGGCTGAATATGGCTATCATTCGAATGGATTATTAAAAGACATCAAGTTGGAAAATGGAACATCCACCACGATGAATTACAATGGGTACGATTTAAGCGACTTGACTCAGTTGCAAGGTGCATCGACGGTTTTAAACCGACATACCTATACATGGAGTCCTGATGGGAATCAACTTTCTAAAACGGATTTAGTGGCGGGGCAATCTAAGAATGTCCAGTATGGATATGACTCACTCAATCGAATTGAAACGTCCACCGAATTCAATGAGCTCTATGTCTACGATTTGCGTGGAAATCGCCAAACGCTTGTGAGCAATCAAGCGCCCAAACTGCAGGAAGCCAGCTATAGCTACGATGGGTTTAATCAACTGACCGGAGCGTCGGTAGTTGGAAAGTCTCCCGTTGCTTACAAGTACAATGGCGATGGTCTGATGGTGGAGCGTGCCGAGAATGGATCGACTCGTCGGTACTATTATGATGGCGATCAAATCATTGCGGAAGCTACGGTTAACGGAACCACCATCACACCGGTTGCTCAATATATTCGTGGGAAACAGCTTATTGCTCGTTTGAGTGGTACCACAAAACATTTTTATTACTATAATGGTCATGGTGATGTGACAGAACTTCGGAGTAGTACTGGTGCGCTAATTAACCGTTACAGCTATGATATGTGGGGAAATCCGTTATCGGTGTCCGAGCAAGTGGCAAATCCATTCCGATACTCGGGTGAATTTTGGGATTCAACAACGGAGCTTCAATATTTGAGAGCTCGTTGGTATGATCCAAGTATGGGGCGGTTTATGAGTGAGGATACCTTTGAAGGTCAATTCAATAATCCGCTTACCTTGAATTTGTACACGTATGTATACAATAATCCATTAATTTATACTGATCCGACAGGCCATTGTGGTTTTAAAAGTTGGGGGGATGTCGGGGATTGTGCACTTGATTTTATCCCAGTTGTAGGTGGGGTGAAAAGTGTACAAGAAGCCTTAACAGGTACAAACTTAGTGACCGGAGAGAACCTTAGTGTTGCCGATAGAGTAATTGGACTAGCAGGGATTGTTCCAGGAGGCAAAGTCGCAGCAAAAGGTGTTAAATTGTTAGGCAGCGAAGTGAAAATAGGCGGGAAGATTGTTTCTGCTTGTAATTGCTTTACCGCAGGAACAAAAGTTATTACAGACGAAGGGGAGAAGAATATCGAAGACATTGAAGTCGGAGATAGGGTTCTCTCGAAGGATGAAGTAACAGGCCAACAGGATTATAAGGAAGTCACTGCCCTTCATCGTAATGAGAAAGACACTACCTATAAGTTGTCGGTGGGAAATCAAATTATTGAGGCTACTGACAATCATCCATTTTGGGTAGATGGAAAGGGTTGGGTACTTGCTGTTGATTTGACGGTGGGCGATGAGTTAGTACAAAGTAACGGAAATCATCTAAAAATTGACAACATTGAAATTGTACATCACGATGAGAAAATAAAGGTCTATAACTTTACTGTTGCCGATTTCCATACGTATTTTGTAAGCAGTTTAGGGATTTGGGTTCATAATATTGAGTGTCTTCCGGTAACTTCATTTACGACTCAAAAGTTACAGCATGAGTGGAAACATGCTAAAGACTTTGGGATTAACGGAAACTCTAACAAAGCCGGGTGGGCGTCATATCAACAAGCAATAGAAAAACATATTCAAGGTGCATCAAATGTTTGGAAATCCAAATATAGAGGAAATGATGTATATGTCTATTATGATAAGAATACTGGACTAGGGGCATATACTGATTTGAATGGTAACTATGTTGGCGGTTGGAAGTTTAGCGATGCTCAGGTTGAATTCCATAAGAACAACGGTCAGGTTTTATTTACAAAATAATGAGGAGGATGACATTTGGGAAGTAACATAAACATTGGTTTAGTTTATAGTGATTCATCGAACATTGAGGACAGGATTAAGAAGATACTCGATTTAATGAAAGAAAGAAATAGTCAAATTGAATTTGTAAAATATTGCGAGGATGCGGATGGTGATAATTGGACTGAATTGGATAATCCACTAGTTAATGACACGATTCTTGGGGAAATAAGTATGTCTTTTTACGGACAAATTCAACTATGTTTTGATTTGTTTCAGTACGCACGTTTAAGTGCGGAAATAAAGATTGATAAACATGAGGATTATTGGGGAATTCTTTTATCATTAGACGAAGAAAAGTTGTTGCCAAATTATTCAATGCAAACTTTGGAGAAAGCCACTAACAGTATAATCGATTTCATTGAGGAAATTTACCCGATACTGAAATTTGATTATGCTATTTGTGACCATGAAGCCGAAATTGAGTTATCTCCACATGAATTTAAGCCGGAAAATTATTCGCTTTCATTTTTACCTGATTTGTCGAAAGCTAGTTTGAGCATAAGAAAGAGTAATTGGCATATCAATGGACTGACTGAACGATAACATTAACCAATTCAAAGACCTTGAGGGAATGCTCCTTCAAGGTTTTTCTTTTACCCCCATCCAGTGCCGAATGAATCGGGCGGCACGTCCTGAACGAACTTAACCCTCATCACCCTCGGATGATATTCCTCTAATATGCTTGTACGCACATAAATACTTGAATTTTTTTACCTTAGTGACGCTTTAGCGTTACATATTACAGGTTCATTATGGTCAGATACCATCATGAATGACCTGGTTATTGTTATCTTCGCTTTCTTGCGGTTTTTCTAATTTGAGCCGCAAATAAGAAAGTCGAATGGCTCTTCCAACGTGACGTTGAAGAAACGTATAATATTATCGTTGGCGACGAAGTCATTACGACAACTGACGAGCATCCGTTCTGGATTGTCGGCAAAGGTTGGGTAAAGTCAGAGACCCCACACGTACTTTGTTTCCAATTTAGGCGTTTGGACACATAATGCTTGTTGGGGTAAAGTAAGTTACGATGACTTGAAGAAACTTGCTAAGGCAGACCAAAGTGATATTGGAAAAATTTATGGTGACGCAAAGGATGCCTTTGATTTCTTCAAGGCACAAGTGAAAGATTTCAAGGAAGTAAAACCAGGCACATACGTCGGTGAAGATGCGAATGGAGTAACGTTTGCGTATAGGGCGGATTCTAAATCAGGTCCGCCAACAATTGACGTAAATGGTGTAGGTGGTGTTAGAAAGATTAAATTTTTACCGGAGAACTAATTATGATAAAAAAAGTGAATCTAGATAGTATTCCTGAACTGGAAAAGGTGTTTCAAAAAGTATTCAAAAATAAAAACCCCTTTGAATCTGTATTTGCAAATGAAGTTGAACAAAAAATTATCTTGTTTCCAACCGATGGTTATTATCTTAATGAAAAGCAATATAATGCACTTATGAGTGCAATCCTTTCAATTAATGAAAATATATTCATTATCTCTGAAATTGAGGGGGATTGCTTTTCAAAGCCTTCTAATGAACAGGGCTATCAACAGGGGCATTGGGTAATAGACGCTAACACAAGTTACAATGATTATTGCAATTTAACGCTACCTTTAGAAAATGCCATTTATTCTTCTAATGGTAAGTGGGGCGTAATTATCTCACATGAAGAACATGCACTTTTAGGTGGAGAGGGGTTGTTTGTATCTACCTTCAAATTGAAATTCCCCGACTGGAGTTCAAGCAAATCTCAATTCTTAGAGCAATGGGAGACTAATCAGAGGCAATATAATTCTAAAACTGATTGGATACCTAGTTTCCTTCAACAATTTGAATAACTTTGCTTTGACCTTGGGGGCGATCCTCAAGATCTTTCTTTCTAGTCCTACCCAGCGGAATGAGTTGGGCGTTACATTTGAAATGCTTAACCCTTTTCATTACCGTAATAAATTCAATAAAAATAGCGTACGCATAGCTACATGCTTAAATGTTATACCCTTTGCAGTAATAATCTTTCTTAGCTATTTCACAATATCAAAATACCGGCTCGCGGGCGAGCCGTCACGGAACGATGCGCGAGCACGACTTTTTTTGCTCTCCAGCCTCCTAGCGGATATTCCACAAACGCGAGGAGGTTTTTTCATATGCCCATCCAGACAAAGCCGCTGCCGGGGAGCCGCAAGGACTACATCGATGAAAAGACGCCGGGCGTGCGCGAGCCGGTGCGCGTTCAGCGATCTATTGAAAAAATGTTTGCTCGGGCCTACAATGAATAATCAAGCAAAGCGATCCACAGGCACGGCATCGCGAAGAACGATAAAAATCCTAATCGGAGAGGAAGAATTGGCACGGTGAATCCCAATTTTTCATTAGGCCTTCATGTCGATACGATCTTCATGCTGGAGAAGTTTTATCTGGACCTTAATCTTAGCAGCAATTCCCCGTCCATCCTCATGCAGGAGATTTCAACGAAATATAATATCCCGATCGACAGCTTCGAGGATGAGACGACAAGCCTAACTTCAGCCTACGAAAAGGCTAAAAAAGGGTTTTTGAACGACTACGAAGCTCCTTCATTCGTGTCGGACTTCAATCAATTCTTTTACGTGGAGTCGCCCGCTGACTTCTCTCCTGCCTTCTATTTGTATCTTTTTGCTCAAGCAGGCAACCCATTTTCGGATGAAGAGCAGCTTGACCAGGTAGAACTTGTAAAACGCAAATTTGTCATTTCGCAGGTCATATCGGACGAATTCGATAACTTCAAGCCGCTCAACAGCGTCCACGATATCGTGGAATACCTGCGCAGGTTCCCGACCTCCAATCACAAACGCTGGATAAGCATCCTCCTCCTCCATTATGCAAAGCAGATCACGGATCAATTGCTTGAGTTGATCGCCAAGGTTGAAGGCGAGTACATGAATCATGAAGAGCTCTACCGTCGTTACTCCGGGATCGACATCCACTCGGACAGTTGCAACCAACTCGTCTCCAGCATTCTTGGCGATACGAAAGACAAAGAAGTGATTCGAATTCCTTCCGTCACTTGTTTTAATGCCGTCAAGCTATTCGATGACGAGTACTCCAACCGCATCTATGTGTTCATTGGGGTCCTGTATGACAGGATAGGCGATCTGATCAAGACGTTCGGCAACAATGACAAATTGATCGTCAGCCAACTTAAGGCGATCGGGGAAAACAACCGGATCGGCATCTTGCGCGAACTGAAGAAGGGGCCGATGTGCGGAAAGGATATCGCTTCTCTATTGAATCTTACTCCGGCGACGGTCTCCCATCATATGAACAACCTGGTCAACGAAGGACTGGTCAATGTATATAAGGATGGAACGCGGATCGACTACAAAGTGAACCACGAAGTCGTCCAAAACCTGCTTGAGTCCCTGAGACGAGTATTCTTCTGAAGCTATATTTCCGCCGGGCGTTTCCTCTGTTCGCATTTCGCGACATCTTTTTCATCCGCCTGCTCTCCTTGAATATCGACATTCTACTAGAAGCATCGCAGGATGTTTCTTTTCATGCTCATTTGTTAGACCGTTGTCTAATGATAAATTAGAAACATATTGAACTATAGGGAGGTCGATGCTATACTTTCCTAAACTAAATAGGAGGTGCTGGCACAATGTCTAACGCTAGATGGAAGAGATCATTGTTTTCCTTTTTTGCTCTTCTGCTTTTTCCCTTTCAATCGTTGACTTATGCAAGCGACGTGAGATTATCTGACTCCAAAAGTCTTGTCCTCACAGCGGAACTGAGCAAGCCCGATCTTGATCTTTCTCATTTGGCTGAGCAAGCAGCCAAGATAGAGGGAATGCTCGACCCGAATGAGCAAGTTAAAGTTATTGTCAAGCTGAAGCAGAAGTCGCTGATCGACCAGTACTCCCTGTCAAGCACAGAGCTGTCGCCATCGCAATACATCCAGAGCGATGCAGCGCAGCGAGAGAAGGACTTGATGGCGAACGAGCAGAAAATAGTGAAGAGCGCGATTGCCAGCAAAATCGCCGGCGCCTCGTTCGTCGACTCTGTCCAGTACACAGTCGCTCTGAACGGCTTCTCCGTTGAATTGCCTCGCAAGTCAATTGAAAACGTGATGCGGATCGAAGGCGTGAGTTCCGTTTTTGAGGTGGCCACTTATGCGCTGCCCGACACGACCGCCTACGTCTCTCCGTCCCTGCAGGATGCCTACAGTTCAGGCATGATCGGCGCTGATCTGGTCCATTCCACCGGCTATACGGGAAAGAACACTGTTGTCGCTATTCTCGACAGCGGGCTGGACACAGAGCATGAAGCCTTCAAAACAATGCCCGATGCTTCGTCGCTGAAGTATTCGAGAGACAAGATTGCCGAGCTCATCAGCGGCAAGGTTCTGCAAGCCTCGAAGCTGGCTGACATTGGCGGCAACAAGACCTATGTCAGCGACAAAGTTCCATTCGCATTCGACTATGCGAACAAGGATACGAATGTTCGCGGCGGGATGGATCACGGCACTCACGTGGCCGGCATTATCGCCGGAAACAATACGGCCAGCCAGACTGACCCCAGCAAGGCTTTCAAGGGAGTCGCTCCAGATGCCCAGCTGATGATGATGAAGGTATTCTCGGATGGGAACGGCTCTACCTCGGATGACATCATCCTCGAA
The DNA here is from genome assembly GCF_000422485.1 of Paenibacillus pasadenensis DSM 19293. Taxonomy (GTDB): domain Bacteria; phylum Bacillota; class Bacilli; order Paenibacillales; family Paenibacillaceae; genus Paenibacillus_O; species Paenibacillus_O pasadenensis. The sequence continues at coordinate 19,946 of NZ_AULW01000057.1, read as the reverse complement.
GGCCTTGAGGATGCCATCGCCCTCGGAGCCGACACCATCAATATGAGCCTTGGCGCAGCGGCAGGCTTCCGCTCGACCGGCGATCAGGATATGGACGATGTTTACTCCAGTGTCATCGCTGCCGGCATCAATTTGGACATCGCTGCCGGCAATGACAGCTCGTCTTCGGTCTCCAACACGACCGGCCTCAATCTGAATACGGCCGATAATCCGGACACCGCAATCGTCGGCAGTCCATCCACAGTCCGTTCCGCTCTGTCCGTAGCAAGCTCGGAAAACGTCATGTTCTCGTCCAAATATATGGTTGTCGGCGTAACTGACGCCACATACGGGACTGAAGGCGAAGCGAGCGTCACCTTGGCAACCTACATCGGCGGCGTGAAGATTCCCTATGCCGATGTCGTGAATGCCAATACGAATGCTCAGCTCCCAATTACGAATACGTTCAACGACAAGAAGCTGGACTATGTCGTCTTGGATAAGTTTGGATTCATGGAAGACTATCAGGGCGTGGATGTAAAGGGAAAAGCTGTGGTCATCAATCGGGGTGGCGGCAAGGAGCTTACCTTTGAGCAAAAGGCCGTGAACGCGAAAGCAGCCGGAGCCGTTGCTGTCATTGTCGTGAATAATGAACCCGGAGCGATCGTTACTCCTGCTGTAATGAACAGCAATATCATCCCCCTTGTCGGGGTAGCGCAGAACGCCGGGGAAGTTCTGGCGAATGCAAATCCCATGACGATATACCTCTCCAAAACCAATGAATCCATCATCGAGAACCCAGGCGGTGGATTGATCTCATCCTTCTCGTCGATCGGTCCGTCTCCCGATCTGAAGATCAAGCCGGAGATCACCGCTCCAGGAGGAAATATCTATTCCAGCATGAATGGCAACAAATATCAGCTTATGAGCGGCACGTCCATGGCAACGCCGCATCTGGCCGGCGTATCGGCGTTGATCCGCCAATATTTAAACGAGAATCCGCAGTTCAGCGACCTCAGCTCCGAGGGAAAGGCGAAGCTGATCACCAATCTTGAGATGAGCACGGCGTCTCCAATCAAGAATGCTTCCGGTGACTATTATCCGGTCCGACAGCAAGGTGCCGGACTGGTCAATGTCTTCAAGGCAGTCCATTCTCCCGCTTATCTAACCGTCGACGGGGAGCGCCCCAAGGCAGAGGTAGGCGAGAGCGAGAACGGGATTTATTCGATTCATTTCACGGTGAACAATACGTCGGATCGTACGGTGACCTACGCCGTATATTCAACTGCGCTGACCGGCAAGGTGAAAAGTGGCATCTACCTCGATACGGCTCCGAGAACGCTTCGGACCGAGGAGATCGTCGTCAGCGGCGACCAGGCGGTCACCGTTCCGCCGCATGGCAAGAAGGACGTATCCCTAACGCTTGCGCTATCCGATACTGTCAAACAAGAGCTTCAGCAGCAATTCAAAAATGGCATCTATGTGGAAGGCTTCGTCCAGCTAGAGAGCCAGGAAGAGCAGGGAATCAACCTCTCGTTGCCGTTTCTTGGCTATTACGGCGACTGGGATCAGCCGGCGATCTTTGACCTTCCCCCGTATGCCGGAATGCCGATGTCTCCTGCCTACACCGCTCTGATCAATCAAGACATCTATGGTCTGGTAGGACGGCTGCTGGGCGAGAACCAGGCGGCTACTCCCAAAACGTTTACGGACAAGCTTGCCTTCTCCACGGTTCTAGCCGATGGCGGCCGATTATCCTCTCGGATCAGCCTGCTTCGAAATGCGGAGAACATGAACTTCTCCGTAACCAGTGAGGACGGGAAGACCGAATACTGGCACGAAGAATATGGATCTGCCCGCAAAACCTATTTTTACGCCAACGGCGGCAGCTTCACGACGACCTCTCCCAAGAACGCTTGGGATGGGAAAGACAAAAACGGCAAGCCGGTTCCGGAAAATACGAAGCTGAATTACACCATTAAGGCTACGATAGCGGGCGGTACTACGATCCAGAAGCTGGTCCTTCCCTTCACGATCGACAACACTGCCCCCTCGATCACAAGCGCGACGACCTACGCCGAAAACGGCAAGACCTATCTGGAATTGAATGTTGCCGATAATCAGAATATCAAGTATCTCATGTTCACCGACACCTCGGGACATATTTACGCTCTCGACAATTACATTCCGGAGCAAGACGGGTCAGACATCACGGTGAGGGTGGACATCAGCAACCTAGCCGAATACATGCAGGGCAAAGGCTACAATCCTGGAAAAATCGCTATTTATACGTACGATTATGCTTCCAATTACAGTATTGATTATGTTGAATTCGGTCCGCAAACCATTGTCATGGACCCGGCGCAGAGCGTGAAAGCGGGTGCCGCCGTCAAGCTTCACGCCACGGTAAAGCCAGATAAATTCAGCAACAATCCGGTCTTCTGGTCCGTGGATGACGAAGCAGTCGGAACGATCGGCCAGGACGGAACATTTTCCGCCAAGTCGAAGGGGATCGCTGTCGTTACCGCTATGACCGGCACTGGCCTCAAAGCGACAACAAAGCTGTATGTCGATACCGAGCTGCCGGATGGGACAGGAATGACAGAGACGGATGAAAATTTAACCCCGCCCAACTATATCAACGACAGCCAGCACGGCAATTTGTCCGTAGCGGGCAACCATGCCCAGATTGTCGCCAATCTGAACGAGGTGTTTCGAGCTGACGGCCTTGATTATCGGGTAACCGGCCATCACGAGGTGCAGCTGATCGCAGATCAGACGGTAGACCCTACATCCTTTGTGGCTCGTTATCCCGACAAAAAGGGAGAAATCATCCTGCCGAAAGCCATCGAGCATGGCGGGGAGGAATACAGCCTTACCTCCATCGGATACCGCGCTTTCTACTTTGCCTCGAATGTAGAACGTGTCATCGTTCCCGACGGAGTCAAGATCATCGGGGAACAAGCCTTCAACTCTGCCTTCAAGCTGACCAAGGTCATTCTTCCCGATTCCGTAGAGCGAATCGATGACGAGGCTTTCTCCTGGCTGGGCAACGCAGAGATCAACATTCCAAAGAATGTAAAATTCATCGGCCGCTATGCCTTCGCCGGCAATCAGAAGCTGACGGAAGTCATCCTCAATCCTGGTTTTCAGGAGCTCGGCTATAGCGCGCTTGGGATGACTTCGGTGACCAAGGTGCATCTGCCTGACGGAGTCAAGGGCATTGGAGAAAATGCTTTTATCAACACGTCCAAGTTGAGCGAAATCCGGTTGCCCGGAGACCTCAAGCGAATTCCGAGGGCAGCTTTCTACGGCTCCGGAATTACGAGCATTGAGCTGCCGCAAGGGCTTGAAGCTATCGGACCCAGCGCCTTCCAATTATCCAAGCTGACCTCCGTGACCATTCCGTCTACGGTTACCCGAATTGAAGCTTTTGCTTATTCGGATCTCAATGCGAAACTGGCGGATGTCATCGTTCCCGATTCCGTGCAGGTGATGGGGGAGAAAGCCTTCAGGGGACTGACCTCCAATTCGATTCTGGTTGGAGCCAACGCCTTGCGGATTGACCGGGATGCCTTCATCGGCGCGAAGACGAATGTGATCGCCGCCAATAAAACGGTGGCACGGCAAATACGCCGTAGCAACTATTCGGCTTCCATTACCGTCGGCGGTTCCGAATTCGCTGATTATGTTCCGGGACTGTTCCTGGCGGATGGCATCCTCTACCGCCCGACCAGCGACACGACGGCCGAGGTCCAAGCGCTTGACAACAAGACGGTATCGGAGCTGTTCATTCCAGAGCAAGCAACCGACAGCGGAAACAATTTGACGTATACCGTAACCTCTATCGCGGCATTTCTGACCAAGGGCGTTCCGACTTTGACCAAGATCGTGCTTCCGGATACGATTGAAATCATCGGGGAGCGCGCCTTTGATCAGAATCTGTACCTGAAGAGCTTCAACTATCCGAAAAAGCTGAAAGAAGTGGGCTTCCAGGCGCTCGGTTATTCCGGCCAGCAAGAGCCCGGCTATAATGGGGGCGTCGATCTGGAAATTCCCCAATCCATCGAATGGGCTGACGACAGCGCCTTTGCCGGCATCAAAGAAACGGAAATTACGGTTCCTGCCGGTCCGACCTTCGTGAATGAGTATCAGTTCGCCGCTATGAACAACCTGAAGAAAATCGTCATGGGGAACTCGATTACGGCGATCAACCGCGGCGGCTTCTCGGGAGCAAAAGCATTGACTTCGGTCGACCTGCCCGATTCATTGGTCTACATTGGGGATGAGGCCTTCTCCAACAGCGGCTTGACCTCCGTCGCCATCCCGAATTCCGTTCGCTATTTAGGCTCTAGGGCTTTCAATCAAGTCAAGGAAGCTAGACTCGGCGGCTCGGTCGATGCGTTCGGATGGAGAACCTTCTCCAACGATGCGCAGCTCTCCGTCGTCCTGAACTCGCAACGGGAAGACCTTGTCAAGTTCAATACACTGGAGCGGCTCCCGGCTCTGAAATGGGACGGAAGCACGACCATTCCGACTCTGGACAGCTCCATCGTACCGGCAGAAGCAGTGGCGACCATCACGACCGATCGCTCGACGAGAGCTGAGCTTAATCCGAACCACGCTCAGGTTTCCACCTCGATCTATGGCAAGCTGATCGTAGACGGCAGCCTGATCATTCCAGAAGATGAAGTGTTATTCTTGTCCGGCGAACTGGTCGTAAATGGAAAAGTCACGGGTAAAGGAACGATCCGGTATGCCGAAGGGGCAACCTTCGACAAATCCAGAATCGACCCTACGGTTACTGTGATCTCAGATGAGGATGCCAATAATCCTCATATTCCGACGCCGACGCCATCGCCGACACCGTCATCAACACCGTCATCAACACCGACACCGTCATCAACACCGACGCCGTCACCGGCTCCGTCCGATCCGGGCATTCCGACGGCCTCGCCGGCTCCAAGCGTGCAACCGTCTCCGGTTATTTCGAATACAGAACACACAATCAGAAGCACCGAAACCGTTCAGGACGGCATGATGATGGTCACCGTCACGGACGCCGATTTGACGGCAGCCATTGCTTCCGCTGGAAATTCCGCTGGATCCTTGGTTATCTCGACCAACAAGGAGCAGGCCAAGCTTGTAATGACAGGCCGGCAAGTCGAACTGCTCTCAGCCTTGCCGAAGAAGAGCATGGTTGTCTTCAGCGCTGGCGGATCGTCCGTTGCTCTGCCGCTGTCTCTGATGAGCCTCGCTCCCTCCAATTCCAGTCTGGAATTGAAAATCAAGCCGGCTGCTGATTCCAGCGCTTTCGTCACTGCTTTAGGAAATGGCACACTGATCGGCCAACCCGTTTCATTTGAGGCCGACTGGACAACTGCAGCCGGTCGCAAGCCCGTAGACATCCCGAACCATCTATTCATCACCCGAACCTTCACTGTACCCGGCAGCTTCGAGCTTGACGAGGCGGGAGTGCTGTATGAAGAAGACGGTGCCGTCTCTCCCGTAGCTTCCATCTTGAGCAAGCAAGCGGACGGCACGACGAAGGTGACCGTCAGCCGCCCTGGCTTCTCGGTGTACGCCTTGGCGACTCGTACCGTGAACTTTACTGATCTCGACGACTCCGCCGCCGCTCGCGTGATCGAGGCTTTGGCCGGCAAGTGGATCATCAACGGTACATCAGCGACGACTTATTCGCCCGATGCCAGCCTGAGCCGCGCCGAATTCACCGCCTTGCTCGTCCGGGCACTCGGTCTGAAGTCAACAGCGCTCGCTGCTTTCACCGATGTAAAAAAAGGCGACTGGTTTGCTGCCGACGTAGCGGCGGCCAGCGAAGCGGGGTTGATCCAAGGCATCGGCAAGGGGAAATTCGCGCCAAATGACAAAGTCTCCCGTCAGGATCTGGCTGTTATCCTGGAGCGGGCATTGAAGCTTGCCGGCATCGAGTTGACGACCGATCAAACGGTCGCTTACACAGACCTGGCACATGCGGCCGCTTATGCCAGAGAAAGCATCCAGAAGCTTACGGACGCGGGCGTCTTGAACGGTTACTTGCTTTCGGGCAAGACCTATTATCAGCCCAACGCCCCGGCTGACCGTGAATTCGCCGCCGTAGCCCTGTACCAATGGCTCCTTAAGGCTAAGCTGATGAACGGATCAGATTTGAGCTAGTTTGAAATACCAATAGATTAGAAACTTAAGTTTAAAACCACATGCGAGAACACTCCTTGTGGTTTTTTTTATTATTTGTAGAATGAAAAGTTCGAACTTGACGACACCTGAAAAGACAGCGTATAGTCAAAACCAAGATATCCACTAGGGGCGCCCGCGAGGGCTGAGATAAAGCGAAGCTTTGGTCCCTTTGAACCTGATCTGGGTCATGCCAGCGTAGGAAAGTGGTCGAATCGCGCAACGTTTGTATCGGTCTGCGTCCATTCGCCGCTTCCTGTCCGGGAGGCGGCTTTTTTGCGCCTCGCCAAGCGGATGGGAAGGAGGCGACGACGTTCGGATAAGAAGGGGAAAGGCAAAAGAGACAAGGGCGGCACGGTCGGCATGCTACGCCGGCTGCCTTGCGTCGAAGGCGGGGGAAGCACTCCCATCCGGACTGCCCTTGAACCCTTCTCCCGAAGCCCGCCCCAACCTGGAGGCGGTCGCAGACCGAGCCAAGCCCCCTCTGTCCCGGCTCGCCACGAGCCGTCACGGAACGAAGCGCGAGCACGACTTTCTTTGCTCTCTAGCCTCCTAGCGGATATTCCACAACCGCGAGGAGGTTTTTTTCATATGCCCATCCTGACGAAGCCGCTGCCGGGGAGCCGCAAGGCCTACATCGACGGAAAGACGCCGGGCGTGCGCGTGCCGGTGCGCGAGATCCCGCTGACGGACAGCGACATGCGCGGACAGCAGGTGCACAACGAGCCGGTGCGCGTGTACGACTCCAGCGGTCCGTATACGGACGAAAGCTATGTCGCGGACATCCGGCGCGGCTTGCCCGCCTTGCGAGAGCGTTGGATCGCGGAGCGAGCCGACACGGAAGCCTACGACGGCCGCGAGGTGCGTCCGGAGGACAATGGCTTCCTCGATGCGGAAAAGGCGGCGGCCAAAGGCGCGGAGCTGTTCCCGCCGACCGGCCGCCAGCCGCTGCGGGCGAAGCCCGGCCGCAACGTGACGCAGCTGCATTACGCGCGGCGCGGCATCGTGACGCCGGAGATGGAGTTCATCGCCCTCCGCGAGGGCATGGAGCCGGAGTTCGTGCGCAGCGAGGTGGCCGCCGGCCGCGCGATCATCCCCGCCAACATCAACCACCCGGAGATCGAGCCGATGATCATCGGGCGGCATTTTCATGTGAAGATCAACGCCAACATCGGCAACTCCGCCGTCGCCTCCTCGATCGAGGAGGAGGTCGAGAAGATGACGTGGGCGACGCGCTGGGGCGCGGACACGATCATGGACCTGTCCACCGGCAAGAACATCCATACGACCCGCGAATGGATCGTGCGCAACTCGCCCGTCCCGGTCGGCACGGTGCCGATCTATCAGGCGCTGGAGAAGGTGAACGGCAAGGCCGAGGACCTCAGCTGGGAGGTGTTCCGCGATACGCTCATCGAGCAGGCCGAGCAGGGCGTCGACTACTTCACGATCCATGCGGGCGTGCTGCTGCGCTATGTGCCGCTGACGGCGAAGCGCGTGACGGGCATCGTCAGCCGCGGCGGCTCGATCCTGGCGGCGTGGTGCCTCGCGCATCATCGGGAGAACTTCCTGTACACGCACTTCGAGGAGATCTGCGAGATCATGAAGGCGTACGATGTCAGCTTCTCGCTCGGCGACGGGCTTCGTCCCGGCTCGATCGCCGACGCCAACGACGAGGCGCAGTTCGCGGAGCTGGACACGCTCGGCGAGCTGACCAAGATCGCCTGGAAGCATGACGTGCAGGTGATGATCGAAGGCCCCGGCCATGTGCCGATGCACCTCATCAAGGAGAACATGGACCGCCAGCTCGCGGTGTGCGATGAGGCGCCTTTTTACACCCTTGGTCCGCTGACGACGGACATCGCGCCGGGCTACGACCATATCACGAGCGCGATCGGGGCGGCGATGATCGGCTGGTTCGGGACGGCGATGCTGTGCTACGTGACGCCGAAGGAGCATCTGGGCCTGCCGAACAAGGAGGATGTGAAGGAGGGCGTCATCACCTACAAGATCGCTGCCCATGCGGCCGATCTGGCCAAGGGCCATCCGCGCGCGAGGCTGCGCGACGACGCGCTGTCCAAGGCGCGCTTCGAGTTCCGCTGGCGCGACCAGTTCCATCTGTCGCTCGATCCCGAGCGGGCGATGAGCTATCACGACGAGACGCTGCCCGCCGAGGGCGCGAAGACGGCGCATTTCTGCTCGATGTGCGGACCGAAGTTCTGCAGCATGCGCATCACGCAGGACATCCGCGACTACGCGGAGCGCGAGGGGCTGGAGACGGCGGAGGCGATCGAGGCGGGCATGAAGGAGCAGGCGGACGCCTTCAAGGCGGGCGGCGGCAAGCTCTATGCGTGAGGATAGGCGGACGGAGGGAGAGGCGGTTGCGGGCGGGGCCGGACGGATGGAGGAAGGAGCGGTCTTAGGCGAGGTCGGTCGGACGGAGGGAGAGTTGGTCGCAGGCGGGGCCGGACGGATGGAGCCAGGAGCGAGAGCAGGGATGGCTGGCGGGATGGAAAAGGTCGGTCGGACGGAGGAAGGAGCGGTCGCAGGGCTGAGCGCGGAGCGGCGCGAGCGCTTCTCGCGGCAGATGCGGTTCGCGCCGATCGGCGAAAAAGGCCAGCTGGCGCTATTCCGCTCCCGCGTGCTGATCGCCGGCGTCGGCTCGCTCGGCTGCGCGCTGGCACAGCATATGGCGCGGGCGGGCGTCGGCTCGATCGTGCTCGCCGACCGCGACTATGTCGAGTGGAGCAATCTGCAGCGGCAGATGCTGTTCGACGAGGAGGATGCGCGGCAGTGCCTGCCCAAGGCGGTCGCGGCGGTGGAAAAGCTGCGTCGCGTCGACAGCGGTCTTGCGGCGGAGGCGGTCGTCGCCGACTTGACGGCGCCGGGCGTGCTGGAGAAGGCGGCTGCCGGCTGCGATCTCGTGCTCGACGGCACGGACAACGCCGAGGTGCGGCTGCGGCTGAGCGACTGGTGCTTCGCGCATGGCGTGCCGCTGCTCTACGGCGGAGTCGCCGGAGCCTCCGGCATGAGCGCGCCGCTCGTGCCCGGCGCGACCTGCTGCCTGCGCTGCCTGATCGGCGGCGAGGAGGAGCAGGAGAGCGGCGAGACATGCGATACGGTCGGCATGCTGTCGCCGGCGGTGGAGCTGGTCGCGGCGCTGCAGGCGGCGGAGGCGCTCAAGTGGCTGAGCGGCAGCCGCGGCGAGCTGCGGCGCACGCTCGCGACGGCGAGCGTCTGGCCGCTGTCGCTGCGCGAGCTGAAGCTGCCGGGGCCGACCCGGACCTGTCCGGCATGCGGCGAAGCGGGGCAGGCGCAGAGAGGCGGCAGCGGCGCGGGAGAGCTTTCGCGGAGCGGCTCGAGGAAGGCAGAAGCAGCGAGAGAAGCGCGAGGGCCGGCTGTGGAGGCGTCATTTGCACGGAGCGAGCCGCAAGCTGCGGCACCGGTCGACGCTGCGTTCAAGCCGCGGAAGACGGCTGCGCTGTCGGCCGTCCTGTGCGGGCGGGACACGGTGCAGGTGGAGCTGAGCGAGCCGCAGCCGCTGGACGTTTATCGCCGTCAGCTCGAGGCGGCGGGCTGCGCGGTCATGCGCAATCCGTACCTGCTGCGGGCCGAGCTGCCGGACGAGGGGGCGCGGCTTGTTGTTTTTCCGGATGGCAGGGTGCTCGTGCAAGGAGCGGGAGATCCCGACGAGGCATTGAGAGTATGCGAGCGCTATCTGCCCGTCAGCTGAAGGCAGCGAGCGAACGAGGAGCAAAAACGGACCTGGATCGGAGCGTGGCGGAGAGAGGCCGAAAAGGCGCAGGACGCGCGCTGCCGCAGGTTCAGGAAGGGAGTCGGAAGGATGAAAAAGCTGGATTTCGGCCTTTATGTCATCACGGGGGAGAACTATCATCCCGGGCGCACGCTGGAGGAGGTCATGCGCGAGGCGCTTCATGGCGGAGCGGACATCGTGCAGCTGAGGCACAAGACGGCGAAGAAGGACGAGCTGCTGGAAAAAGCCCGGCTGCTGCGCCGGCTGACCCGCGAGTACGGCGTGCCGTTCATCGTCAACGATGATCCGGAGCTGGCGCTGGAGGCGGAGGCCGACGGCGTCCATCTCGGTCAGGAGGACGGAGGCTGGCGCGAGGCGCGGGAGCGGCTCGGCCCGGACGCGATCATCGGCATCAGCACGCACAGCCTCGAGCAGGCGCTGGCGGCGGAAGACGCGGGCGCCGACTATATCGGCGTCGGTCCGGTCTTTCCGACCGAGACGAAGCCGGGGCGTCCCGCGGTGACGCTGGAGTACGTCCGCCAAGCGTCGCGCCATGTGCGCATCCCGTGGGTCGCGATCGGCGGCATCGGGCCGCATAACGCGCAGCAGGTGCTGGGTGCCGGAGCGACGCGCCTCTGCGCCGTGTCCGCGATCGTCGGCAGCGCGTCGCCCGCCCAGGCATGCCGCGAGCTCAAGGCGATGATCGCGGCGGCGCGGGGGAGGCGGAACGGGCAGGCTTACGAAGCGGGGAGGGAGCTGGCTGCGGCTCGAGCGGCGGGCGAGACGAATGGTTGGGCTGCCGCGGCGGTCGACATCGTGCTGAACGGCGGTCCGCATCGGACGGCGGCCGGCACGCTGGAGCGGCTCGTGGAGGAGCGCGGCCTGAGCGGCCGCCGCATCGTCGCCGAGGCGGACGGTCAGATCGTGCCGCGCGAGGAGTGGAGCCGCTGCCGGCTGCGGCGCGGCATGGCGGTCGAGCTGGTGCATTTTGTAGGAGGGGGCTGAGCGGATGCGATTTGAATTGAACGCTGCGGATGCGGCGAAGACAGGCAGCGGAAGCGGCGGGCTTGCAGGAGGCACAGGAAATGGGACGGACGTCTGGACGATCGGCGGCAAGACGCTGCGGTCGCGGTTTTTCCTCGGCACGGGCCGGTTCCCGAGCCCGGCGGTCATGCTGCAGGCGCTGCGGGCGAGCGGAGCGGAGGTGGTGACGTTCGCCGTGCGCCGGGTCAACCTCGAGGAGGTGGCCGACGACTCGATCCTGCAGCATCTGGAAGAAGGCGCGCTGACGTATCTGCCCAACACTTCCGGAGCGGGCAACGCGGACGAGGCGGTGCGCATCGCGCGGCTGGCCCGCGCGGCCGGGCTCGGCAATTGGATCAAGGTGGAGATCAGCGCCGACGCGCGCACGCTGCTGCCGGACCCGATCGAGACGCTGCGCGCGACGGAGCGGCTCGCGGCGGAGGGCTTCACGGTGCTGCCGTACACGTCGGACGACCCGATCCTGTGCCGCCGGCTGGCGGAAGCCGGCGCGGCGGCGGTCATGCCGGGCGGAGCGCCGATCGGCACCGGCCTCGGCATCCTGAATCCGTATCTGCTCGGCCTCATCGCGGAGCAGTCGCCGGTGCCGGTCATCGTCGACGCCGGGCTCGGCTCCGCCAAGGACGCCGTGCTCGCGATGGAGCTCGGCGCCTCCGGCGTGCTCGCCAACACGCCGGTCGCCAAAGCCTGCGATCCGGTCGCGATGGCCGAAGCGATGGCGCTGGCGATCCGCGCGGGACGCCTCGCCCGGCTGGCCGGCCGGATTCCGGAGCTGCCGTACGCTTCGGCGAGCAGCGCCGAGGCGGGCAAGCTGTTCACGTTCCGGGACGGAACGGACGCGGGCCAGGCGGCGGCCGCTGCGGGAACGGCCGGGGCAAGCCGCGCCGGGGCCGACGGCGGCGACGCCGCTGCGGCTCCGGCTCCGGCTGAGCTCTCGACAGAAGCCGCTGCGATCCCGTTGGGAATGGCGGGCGGGACAAGCATGGCCAGCGCCCGTTCCGCGACAAAGGAGGCCGGCCGATGAAGGAGCGCGTGCTCATCCTCGGCGGCGGCATCATCGGGCTCGCCTGCGCGTTCGAGGCGGCGAGGGACGGCTCGCGCGAGGTGACGGTCGTGGAGCGCGGCGGCTTCGGCGGCCAGGCGACGGGCGCGGCGGCGGGCATGCTGGCTCCGTTCTCCGAGAACGTCGAGCAGCCGGATGCGTTTTTCGAGCTGTGCCTGGACAGCCTGCGCCGCTACCCGGAGTGGGTGGAGCGCATCGAGGAGCGGAGCGGGATGGAAGCGGGGCTGCGCCGCACGGGCAGTCTCGGGGTGGCGCTGCATGAAGCGGATCTGCTGCCGCTGCAGTCGCGGCTGCGCTGGCAGCGCGCCGCCGGCAGCGGAGCGGAGCTGCTGACGGCGGCGCAAGCGGCGCGGCTGGAGCCGCGGCTCGCCGCCTGCGCGGGAGGCATCTATACGCCGGCGGAGGCGCATGTGGACGCGCCGCTGCTCGCCGCGGCGCTGGAGCAGGCGTGCCGCAGCGTCGGCGTCCGGCTCAGAGCCGGCCAGGGCGGGCTGGCCTCGCTGGAGCTGCGGCCCGGCGACGCCCCGGAACGTCCGGTCGCCTTGACGACGGAGCGCGGCGAACGCTTCGAGGGTGATCGGCTCGTGCTGTGCGCCGGCGCCTGGAGCGGGGAGTTCGAGCGGCTGTTCGGCCTGCCGGAGACGATCCACCCGATCCGCGGCCAGATCTGCGCGTACGGCGTGCCGGACGGCGAGGTGCGCCATATGGTGTTCACGAGCCAAGCCTACTGGGTCGGCAAGTCGGGCGGCAGGCTCGTCTGCGGCGCGTCGGAGGACGTGGCCGGCTTCTGCACGGACGTCACGGACCGAGGCATCGGCCGGCTGGAGCGCTGGAGCGCTCGGGCTTTTCCGATGCTGGGGGGCATGCGGCCGAGCCTGCGCTGGGCCGGGCTGCGGCCCGCGACCCGCGACGGCCGTCCGCTCATCGGCCGGCTGAGCGGCTATCCGCAGGTGCTGTTCGCGGCGGGGCATTACCGCAACGGCATCCTGCTCGCGCCGGCGACGGCCGCCGCCGTGCTCGGCTTGCTGGAGGGAGACGAGCTTGCGGCGAGCGCGGCGTTCCATCCGGAGCGCTTCCGGCGCGGATTTTCGGCGCACCCGTCCGGAGCCTTCGCTCCGAGCGCCGGCGCGGGGACGTCTGCGCCGAGCCGGGCGGAAGCGGCAGGGCGCGGGGACGACGCGGGCAGGACGGCCGCCGCCCCCGGCGGGCCAAGGAGGGGACGCGCATGAGGCGATTCAAGAAAACGCTGACGATCGCAGGCTCCGACTCCGGCGGCGGGGCGGGCATCCAGGCGGATCTGAAGACGTTCCAGGAGCTCGGAACGTTCGGCATGAGCGTGCTGACGGCGGCGACGGCGCAAAACTCGGTCGGCGTGCAGGGCGTCTACCCGCTCCCGGCGGAGGCGGTCGCGCGGCAGCTCGACTCGGTGCTGGACGACATCGGAGCGGATGCGGTGAAGACGGGCATGCTGTTCTCCGCCGACATCATCGGCATCGTCGCCGGCAAGCTGGAGCGCTGCGGTGCGGGACCGATCGTCGTCGATCCGGTCATGATCTCGAAGCACGGCTCGCGCCTGCTGGAGGAAAAGGCGGCCGAGGCGCTGCGGACCCGGCTGCTGCCGCTGGCGGAGGTCATGACGCCCAATCTGCCGGAAGCGTGCGCGCTGCTCGGCTGGGACGAGAGCGAGCTCGCGACCGAGGCCGCGATGGAAGCGGCCGCACGGGAGCTGCTGCGCTTCGGCAGCCGCCATGTGCTGCTGAAAGGCGGGCATCTGCCCGGCAGCGCGGAGGCGGTCGACCTGCTGCTGTCCGCCGATCGGCCGGACCGGCCGGAGCGGTTCGCCGCCGCGCGCGTGCCGACGCCTCACACGCATGGCACCGGCTGCACGACCGCCTCGGCGATCGCGGCGCTGCTGGCGCTCGGCCATGAGCTGCCGGAGGCGGCGCGCCGCGCCAAGGCGTTCACGCTGAAGGCGATCCAGGCGGCAGGGCCGACCGGAGCCGGCACGGGCTCGCTCTGGCATGCCGCCTGGCGGTCGGAGCCGCTGGCGGAGGCGGGCGCTGCCGGGACGGCGGGGCGTTCGCTGCCGCAGGCATAAGCATGATTTTTTCGGACGCGGCCGCGGACGGGAGCGATCTCAATCGGCGGGCGGAGCGGAAGCGTGTCCAGATCGGGGAACTTTTTCCAGTCTGCTGCGTCTAATCGAGCATCACGGTCACAGGCCGGTCGGGGAGGTCGCATACGGATGCGAAGCGAGCGCAAAGCGCCGAGGAAGAGGAAAAAGGGAATGCGGCTCGTCGCGCTTGCCGCTGTCGCCGCTGCCGCAGGAGCCTGGCTCTACGGGTACGGCATCATGCCGATCTGGCAAGGCGGGATGGCCGCGATCGCAAGCGACAAGGAGCGCTACTCGCTCGACATCTCGACGCTGCCCGGCGAATATTCCATGGAGCTCGATCTGACGGATCTGTCCGCCAACGTCGGCCGCGACCTGTACCGCCACGGCGACCAGCGGATCTGGCTGTCGCATCTGGAGCTGAACAGCGGCCTCCTGATGGCCTGCTTCCGCTCGGACGGCACGATCTCTTGGAGCGGAGCGACGCTGGCGAGCGGCCTCCGCCATGCTCGAAGCGACAGCGGCTTCGGGTATACGCTGGAGGCGAGGATGGACGTTCAAGCCGCGGGAAGCGTCTACGAGGCTTCCGGTACCGGCATGTCGGGCATCAATTATCGCAAAGGCGACATGTTCTGCTATTTTCTTTTCCCCGACAAGGCGGCGGAGGAGGCGGCGAAAAAAGAGGGCAAGGCGCTGCTGGTCGTGGAAGGGCTGCAGCTGCATCGCTGGAGCGCCGGTAGAAGGCGATGCGGCGGGGAGAGCTTGAACGGTCGCGGCCGCCCGGACGGATCGGAACGGATAAGATGGAGAGCGGTCAGGAGGATGCGGCTCGGCCTAGGGCCGGGAGCATCCTTTTTGCGCATTCCTTATTGCGCATGCCGCGGCAGCAAGCCGCAGTCATCCCCCGGCAGGGCAGGCGCATAGAGTATAAGAGCAGAAGAATGGCCAACGGTGCCGATGAAGGAGCATGGACATGAAAACGAATGGGAAACCGGGCAAGGCGAGCCGGCCTTTCGTGCCGGGCGGCGCGCCCTCAGCCAAAGGAAAGGCCGCGACGGACAGCCGTCCGCGGCCGAGACGAGTCTCGCGTCCGATGTATCAGGTCGATCATCCGGACTATTCCGAATTGGAAGGATTGGGAGAATCGCCGTCCGTCGACAGCCCGCATCAGGACACGGACGGACGCAGGCCGGGAGGCATCCGCCGGGTCAAGCTGCACGGCTTCGCCGCTGTGGCGAGTCCGTTGGAGGGAGGGCTCGAGGCGGAGGAGTTTGGCGCTCGCGAAGACGAAAGCGAAGGTGAAGGCGAAGGCGAGCCGCAGCGCCGGAGTCGGGCGGCTTTCGAAAGAGCGGGCGAGGGGGACGGGGAGCTCGCTCGCCCGTCCGCAGAGAGCGAGCCGGACTTCCACGCGTCCAGCCGGTCGGCGGCGGAATGGGCGCGGCTGGAGGAGGTCCGCTTCAGCCCGGCGCTGAAGATCCGCACCTCGCCGACGGTGCGGCTGCTGCCGCAGGCGATGCCAGGCGGCGGGACGCCGGAAGCGGGAGCGGATGTCCGCTCCGCGCCGCCTGCGGCAGCCGCCGCGCAAGGCGGGCCCGGAGTTTCGCAGGCGGGCGCGGAGCTTGCGCAAGGTCCGGTTGCGGACGGCAGCGAGCTGCAGTTCGGCACGGTCGCCTTCGACTTCAAGGAACGCAGCCGCCTCGACCTCATCCTGCCGCTGCAGCAGCCGTTCCGGGACACGGGCTACTCTCTCGCCTGCTCGCTCGACGTGCCGTTCTGCCATGCCGTCGTGCGCGCGAAGCTGGGCGCGGAGGCGGTCGTGACGCTCATCCGCACGCAGGAGGAAGGCAACTCGCGCGGCCGGCTGGACTGGATCGCCGCCGGCCGCAGGGAGTAAGGCCCGAAAGCGCGCACCCCGCCGGGCAGGGCCGAGCCGAGCTGCGGCGGGAACGCGGCTTCGTTCAGGCGCAAGTGCAGGATGAACCGAAAGAAGGACAGCTCCATCGTCATGACGGCGATGGAGCTGTCCTTTTTCCTATGCGCGCACGCAGAAGCAAGCCGAATCGCCAGCTGCCGGCCCCATGCGGCGCGCGTCCCGGCAAGGCAGCTGTCCAACCTGTACAAATGCCGTTTCCCCTGGCCGGCGACTCTCATAAGCTGGCTATTAGAGAGGTGAGAAAAGTGAGAGAGTCGCAGCCGAGCCGCCAGGGCGAAAAGCCATCCGAGGCAAAAGCGGCGCCGCGCAAAAAGCGCCGCGCGCCGGGCGCGAGCGTCTCCGGCGTTCGGAGAGGAGCCCGCGCGAAGCCTGCGGGGCCGAGGGCCGGCAAAGGCGCAGCGCCCGATCGAATTGCGAGAATGGACGAAAGTCCGGCCCATCCGCGGACCGAATCCGACGAGAGGCTGGGCGGCGCGAGAGAAGCGGACGAGGCAATGCCGTCCGAATCGAGGGCCGGAAACCGCCGGCAGGCCGAGGCCGATCCGCCGCCGCGATGGCGGCCATCCGGCGAGGACGCTCCGTCTCCGCTTCTGCCGCCGGGTCCGCTGGAGGAGGATGCGGCTCCTGCCGTATCGGTCATCATCCCGGTCATGAACGAACGCCGGACGATCGCCGCGGTGCTTGCCCAAGCGAAGCGGGTCCATCCGCGCACGGAGCTGATCGTCGTCTCCAACGGCACGAGGGACGGCTCCGACCGGATCGCGGCCCGCATGGGAGCGAAGGTGCTGCGCTGCGCCCGCGCGCTCGGACATGACGTAGGGCGCAGCGTAGGAGCTCGCGCCGCCCGAGGAGAGGCGCTGCTTTTCCTCGACGGGGATATCGTGCTGCCCGCCGCCAAGCTGCGTCCGTTCGTGCAGGCGGTACTGAGCGGAGGAGCCGATGTGGCGCTGAACGACTATTCGGGACCGACCGGCCGCAGCCGCGTCCATCCGGTCGTGCTCGCCAAGCATGCGCTGAACTCGATGGCAGGACGGAGCGACCTGCGGGGGACGTCCCTCACCGCGGTCCCTCATGCGATGTCCCGCGCGGCTGCGGAGCGCATCGGCGTGGAGGCGCTGGCGGTGCCGCCGCTGGCTCAGGTCAAGGCGCTGGCCGCAGGACTCGCCGTCCGGCGGATCGTGCATGTCGACGTCGGCCGCCGCAACCGCAGCCGGTTGAAGCGCGAGCGCACGAATCCGCTGCATCGCCTCATCACGGGCGATCATCTGGAGGCGGCGGCATGGCTGGCCGAGGCGCAGGCCAAGGCGCTGGAGTCCGGTTCCGAGACGAGGGAAGGGAGCGGCTTGTCATGACGAAAAAGCAAGCTTCTGCCGGAAGGCGCGGCGCTGCCAGCCGAGTCGGCCGATCCGGCCGACCCGTCCGGCGGCACGCGCGGCGCAGCCCGCGCTCCAAGCGAGCGCCGGCCTCGGGCAGCCGCCGGCATCGCTCCCTGGCCGCTGCCCGGAGGGCGGCAGCCCGTCGAGGCGGGGCGGCCCGATCGCGGTCCGCCCGCGCTGCCCGGCTGCAGCCGGCGGCCGCCGGCCACGGCTGGAGCTTCCCGCCGGAAGCGGCCGCGGTGCTCTGCTCCGCCCGCGCGGAGTCGCTGGAGGCGGCTGCGGCCTGGATGGAGAAGCTGGGCTGCCGCAAGCTCGTGCTCGTGCGCTGCGGACCCGGCTCCGCCGAGCCGGAAGCGCCAGCCGGCGCTGCCGAGCTCGCCGCAGAGGCGTCCGCCGCCGACGATGCCGGGCTGGAGGCGGCGCAGCGCATCCGGCTGCGGCATCCGCATGGCGGCGCGGCCGCCTGGGCCGCCGGCGCGGCAGCCGCGCGGCAGCTGCAGCCGCGGGCCTTGCTCGTCGCGGACGCCGATGAGGCGCTGCAGCCGGCGAGCCGCATGATGCTGCAGGCCGTCCTGCGCGCCGCGCCGGAGCGGCCGGCGGCGGCGCTCGCGGAGGATGGCGGCTGCAGGCGGCCTTTCTCGAAGTGGAGCCCGCAGACGCGGCTCAACGCCTTTTTGCACTGGTCGCTCGGAGGCGAGCGGCGGACGGCGATGTCGCTGGAGCGGACGCCGTTCGCGCTCAACGGCGCGGCGCTCCGCCGCCTCGAAGACGGGGCGCTGCTGGCGCAGCCGCCGCGCGCGCTGGCCGCGCTGCTGGCCGGCGGCGGATCGGCGCTGCCCGTCCGCGTCCGTCCGAGCCGGGTGGCGTCCGAGCCGATCCGTCCGCTCGCTTATGCCGACGCGATCCGTTTGGCCGGAGCGCCGCCCCGCTTCCGCTATCCCGACCATAGCCGCGACCGCGCTGCGGCCGCCGGGCATGGAGAGGCCGGCATGAACCCGTAATCCACGAAGGAGTGAAGCTGAAGTGAAAGCCATTTTGCTGGCCGGTGGGACCGGTACCCGTCTCCGTCCGCTGACCGGGCTGATGAACAAGCATATGCTGCCCGTCTACCAATATCCGATGATCCACTACGCGATCCACACGCTGGCAGAGGCGGGCGCGGACGAAATCCTGCTCGTCACGGGACGGCAGTCCGCGGGACTGTTCATCGACTATCTCGGCAGCGGCGAAGCGTTCGGAGCGCGCCTCACCTACCTGATCCAGGAGCAGGCCGGCGGCATTGCCCAAGCGCTTGATTTGGCGAAGCCTTTCATCGCTCCTCAGGAGAAGTTCCTCATGCTGCTCGGCGACAATCTGGTGGAGGACTCGCTGAAGCCTTACGTCGAAGCCTACCGCGGCCAGGAGCCGGGCACGGCGATGGTGCTGCTCAAGGAGGTGCCGGACCCGCATCGGTACGGCGTGCCGGTGTTCGACAGCGAGGGAGGCATCGCCGCGATCGAGGAAAAGCCGGCCAACCCGGCGACGAGCTACAGCGTCACCGGCATCTACCTGTACGACGGCAGCGTCTTCGACATCGTCGCCGTCACGCAGCCTTCGGGACGCGGCGAGCTGGAGATCACCGACGTCAACAACGCCTACGCCAGGCAAGGCAAGCTTCGCTACGAGGTGCTGCCGGGCTGGTGGACCGATGCGGGCACGTTCGACTCGCTGCACGAGGCGGCGGGCTGGATGAAGGACCGCATGGCCGCTGCCGGGGCGGGCCGGGCTGCAGGCGGAGCGGATGCGGCAGGCGGGTCGGCCGGGACAGACGAGGCAGGCGCGGCGGATGAGTCGGGCGAGGCAGCTGAGCCGGGCGAGGCGGATGAGGCAGGCGCTGGGAAAAGCGTCCCGGTCGAAGCCGTCCCGCCGGATGACGCGCCAACTCCCGCAGCGACGGAAGAATCGGCTGCGGCGATGGATGCTTCGCCCGCAGACGACGATTCCGCTTCGCAGGGCTGACCGCAAGCGCCCGAGGCGCGAAACGGAAGCTGCAGCCCGAAGAAATCGGGTAGCAGCTGCCGCGTAGCGCAGAACAGAAGCTGCAGCCCGAAGAAATCGGGTAGCAGGCGCCGCGTGGCGCGAAGCAGAAGCTGCAGCCCGAAGAAATCGGGTAGCAGGCGCCGCGTGGCGCGAAGCAGAAGCTGCAGCCCGAAGAAATCGGGTAGCAGGCGCCGCGGAGAGTTAAGTCCATATAATTGTGTAAAATGCTCCTGACCATAAAAAGGAAAGCCATGGTAGGACTCTCGGTTAGAATGGAAGTTGTCGAGACCAACATTCCAAGGAGAGTGCCTACACATGACTCAATACCAGATTACCGTAGATCAAGACATTTTGCACCAGCTGTTTATCGGAACCGATCGGGACGCGGGAGTGGCCCGCTTGTTGGAGACGGTGCTGAATCAGGTGCTGACAGCCCAGGCGACGGATCAGCTGGCGGCGCAGACGTACGAGCGCACCAG
>NZ_KE383862.1:846-77194 GCF_000422485.1 Paenibacillus pasadenensis DSM 19293 | reverse complement strand
CCCCCTCAAGATGAGATTTCCCAGTATGTAAGACCCCTGGAAGACGACCAGGTCGATAGGCTCGAGGTGGAAGCGCGGCAACGTGTGCAGCTGACGAGTACTAATCGGTCGAGGGCTTATCCTACTTAGCAAGAACCAGCCGGTCAGCACGGCATTTCGTTCGATCCAGTTTTCAGGGCGCAAGCCTACGCCTTGAGCAAGCAGGACGTTTGGTGGCGATGGCGGAAGGGAACCACGCGTACCCATCCCGAACACGACCGTTAAGCCTTCCAGCGCCGATGGTACTTGGACCGCAGGGTCCTGGGAGAGTAGGACGTCGCCAAGCACTTGCAACCACGAGCCGCCGCATCTTCGGATGCGGCGGCTTTTTGCATTTGGGGCATAAACCGGAACGGGACGAACCAAGCATGCCTTCGTTCCGACCTGAACTTGTTGCCATCATTTTCTGGAGCTGGAGCAATGGGGTTTTTAAAGGGAATAAAGTCCATACTACGTTCACCGATGGGTTCAAGGAGGGAGCGTCATGCAAAAGGGCCGCAGGAAAGGCCGGGAGATTGGACTGGCAGCCGCTGCTGCGCTGCTGATGGCCAGCTGCTCGCAAGGGGGGCTGGATGGAACCAGTCCTGAGAAAGAGCAGGGTCGGCCCAATAGCGTGCCGTCTGTTCTGGAACGAAACGCGCAAGGTGCGGCCGTACCTTCTTCGTTGCCTGGCGTCTGGCGAGCTTCGCCCCCGGCGGACGTAGAGCTGGCGGCAGCGGTCGAGACGCCGGCCAGAGCGTCTGCGACAAAGCGGGAAGAGCCGGTAAGAGGCATCTATGTGTCCGGCTACGCCGCAGGCAGCAGACGGGCGATGGGGCGTTTGATGGAGCTGGTCGCCCGCACCGAGCTGAATGCGATGGTCATCGACATCAAGGATGACTACGGCTTGATGACCTATGCTTCCCAGGTCAAGCTAGCGAAGCGGCTAGGCACCGACAGCAGGCCGTTGATCGACGATCCGAAAGCGCTGGTCGAGCAGCTGCATCGAGCCGGCGTGTATGTCATCGGGCGGCAGGTCGTATTCAAGGACGCGCTGCTGGCGAGCAAAGTGCCCGATTGGGCGATTCACCAGAAGAACGGGAAGGTGTGGCGGGACGCGAAGCGCAAGGCTTGGATCAATCCTCACCGCAAGGAAGTATGGAGCTACAACATCGCTATCGCCAAGGAAGCGGCCGAGCTTGGATTCGACGAGATTCAGTTCGACTATGTCCGCTTCCCCGCCAACGGCGCTGCGACGGAGGCGAAGCTCGACTACGGAGCCGGCGCGGGAGCGAAGAGCGAGGCGATCGGCGCTTTTCTCGGACAAGCCGCGGATGCGATCCATCGCACAGGAGCGAAGGTTTCGGCCGATGTTTTTGGACTCGTGACCTCTTCCCCGGACGATATGGGCATCGGCCAGTCCTGGCGCACCGTCGCTTCGCGCGTGGACTCGATCTCGCCGATGGTGTATCCTTCCCATTATTCGCCGGGGATGTACGGCATCGCAGAGCCGGACCTGAGTCCATTCGAAGTCATTCATAAAGCGATGACGGATGCTTCGGCGCGCAACCGCCATCTGCTGCAAGGAGGGACGCAGCCGGCTGCGATCCGTCCTTGGCTGCAGAGCTTTACGGCGACCTGGCTTCATCCGCACCGGGTGTACGGAGAGGCGGAGCTGCGGGAGCAGATTCGCGCAGCGCAGGATGCGGGCGTCAAGGAGTATCTGCTCTGGAGTCCGAAATGCCTGTATCCGATGCCGGCCAAGCCGGCCGGAGCCTCCTCCTAAAGGCTCGCGAAAACGGTCCGAATCGGTGCCGGAAAGGCTTGAAAATCCTTATGAAAGCAGGATTTTCCTTGCCTTGACAGCCCTAGACCCCTCTGCTAAGATGGTCAATAATATATTCGGCAAGCCATAAGAATTAGGAGGAAATCATTCGTGTGGGAAACGAAATTCGCTAAGGAAGGCCTTACCTTCGACGATGTTCTGCTTGTCCCCCGCCGCTCGGAAGTGCTTCCTCGGGAAGTGGAGATCGGTACGCGACTGAGCGAGTCAGTCAAGCTCAACATTCCGCTCATCAGCGCGGGCATGGACACCGTGACGGAGGCGGCGCTCGCGATCGCGCTGGCTCGCGAGGGCGGCATCGGCATCATTCATAAGAACATGAGCGTGGCCCAGCAGGCGGAAGAGGTCGATCGGGTCAAGCGGTCCGAGAGCGGCGTCATCACCAATCCGTTCTCCCTGACGCCGGAGCATCATGTCTATGACGCCGAGGAGCTTATGGGCAAATACCGGATCTCGGGCGTTCCTATCGTCGATGATGCAGGCAAGCTGGTCGGCATCCTGACGAACCGCGACCTTCGATTCGTACACGATTACTCCATGAAGATCAGCGACGTCATGACGCGCGAGGAGCTGGTCACCGCTCCGGTCGGCACGACGCTGCAGGAGGCCGAGGTGCTGCTGCAGAAGCATAAGATCGAGAAGCTGCCGCTCGTCGACGAGACGAACACGCTCAAGGGCCTCATCACGATCAAGGACATCGAGAAGGCGATCCAGTTCCCGAAAGCGGCAAAGGACAAGCAAGGACGGCTGCTCTGCGGAGCCGCGATCGGCGTATCCAAGGATTCGCTGGAGCGCGCAGAAGCCCTCGTCAAGGCGGGGATCGACGTGCTGGTCGTAGACTCCGCGCACGGTCATCATATCAATATCATCGAGATGGTCCGCACGCTCAGAGGCCAATATCCGGAGCTGACGATCATCGCGGGCAACGTGGCGACCGGCGAGGCGACGCGCGACCTGATCGAAGCAGGCGCCTCTGTCGTCAAGGTCGGCATCGGACCCGGCTCGATCTGCACGACCCGCGTCATCGCCGGCATCGGCGTGCCGCAGATCACGGCGATCTATGACTGCGCGACGGTTGCCCGCGAATATGGAGTGCCGGTCATCGCAGACGGCGGCATCAAATATTCCGGCGACATCACCAAGGCGATCGCCGCTGGAGCGAGCGCGATCATGATCGGCAGCCTGTTCGCCGGAACGGAAGAAAGCCCGGGCGAATCGGAGATTTATCAAGGCCGCCGGTTCAAGGTCTATCGCGGCATGGGCTCGCTCGGCGCGATGAAGGAAGGCAGCAAGGACCGCTATTTCCAAGAGAACGAGAACAAGCTCGTGCCGGAAGGCATCGAAGGGCGTCTCCCGTACAAGGGACCTCTGGCCGATACGGTCCATCAGCTGATCGGCGGCCTGCGCGCGGGCATGGGCTATTGCGGTACGGCGACGATCGAGGAGCTGAAGAACGACACGTCGTTCATCCGCATCACGGGCGCCGGTCTGCGCGAGAGCCATCCGCATGATGTCCAGATCACCAAGGAAGCTCCGAACTACTCGCTCTAAGCGAGAGGAAGCTCGCCGGAACCGCTTCTTCTACAACGGCAGGCCGCCAGCGCGGCCTGTTTTTTTGCGTCTTGCGGGATCGAGGGGCCGTAGGGCGAAGCAAAAACATCCCCTGTCTCGTTGACGGTATGGTACAATAAGGGCTGGACAAACCCATGTGAAGGAGAGAATAAACGTTGAAAGCAAGATTGGCTCCGGCGCTCGCAAAGCCGGTCATCTCCGCTATCATGGCGGCCTCCCTGCTCGCAGGATCCTGCGCGGCGACTTCGACGATTCCAGCTGCCTATGCGGCAGCGACTACCAATACGGCAACGAACGCGGCGTCCGCAGCCGATGCGCCCGCAGCCACCGCGCCTGCAACGATTCCAAGCTATCCGGACAAGAACCCGAGCTCGAATCCGCTTGATCTGGCGGTGAGCGCCGCGATCGTCATCGACGCGGATACGGGGCAGCTGCTGTACAGCTACAACATCGACAAGCCGCTCCCGCCGGCGAGCATGACCAAGATGATGACCGAGTACATGGTGCTCAAGGCGATCAAGGAAGGCAAGCTCAGCTGGGAGCAGGAGGTTTCCGTCAGCAAGGAAGCGGCAAGCACGCCGGCAGACGGCTCGCAGATCTACCTGGCCGAAGGCGATACGCATACGGTCAAGGAGCTTTATACGGCGATGTCCGTCGCTTCGGCCAACGATGCTACGGTCGCGCTGGCGACGCAGCTCGGCGGCAGCGAGGCGGGCTTCGTGGAGATGATGAACGCCACGGCGCAGGAGATCGGACTGACGACGGCGACCTTCACCAGCTCGACCGGCCTGCTCGATACGACTCTGATCGCAGCCAAGGACACGGCCAAGCTGGCGATGACGATCCTCAAGGAGCATCCGGAGTTTCTGGACTATTCCAAGATTCCTTCCATCAAGTTCCGCGAGCGGGACGACAAGCCGATGATCAACAACGACTGGATGCTCGAGGGCAACAAGGGCAATGCGAACTTTGCCCAGTATACGTATGACGGAGTGGACGGCATGAAGACGGGCTACCTGAGCGCGGCCGGCTATTGCTTCACCGGCACCGTCAAGCGCGGCGACACGCGTCTGATCAGCGTCGTATACGGCACCAAGAACAAGGGCAAGCGGTTCCTCGAGACGCGCAAGCTTTACGACTGGGCGTTCACCAACCTGGAGCGCAAGACGATCGTGCAGCCCAAGTCCGTCGTAGAATCGGCCGAAACGGTTAAACTAGCCAAAGGCAAGAGCAAGACCGTAGCGATCGCGACCGAATCGGATTTCTCGCTCATGGTCAAGAAGGGCTCGACGCCGCAGGCGGTCGTATCCTCGACGAGCCTGCCGGCGGACGGAGAGCTCGTCGCGCCGGTCAAGGTCGGACAGAAGATCGGCACCGTCACGTACGAGTTCAAGGATCCGGAGTCCGGCTCGGTCGTGACGAAGCAGCTCAATCTGGTCGCGACTGAGGACGTCGAGAAGGCGGGCTGGTTCTCGCTCATGATGCGCGGCATCGGAGAGTTCTTCTCCGGCTTGTTCAAAGGCATCGTGAATTTGTTTTAAGATGTTGTCCCGCCAAGGGGAATGATGATAGAATTTGGGATAATCATGCTCGGATAATCCGCTCGGATTGATCAGACTATAGGAGGAAATGGGAATGTTGGAGACAGGTACATCGCGCGTCAAGCGCGGCATGGCAGAAATGCAAAAAGGCGGCGTCATCATGGACGTCATGAATGCGGAGCAAGCGAAAATCGCGGAGGCGGCCGGCGCTACGGCGGTCATGGCGCTTGAGCGCGTGCCTTCCGATATCCGCGCGGCCGGCGGCGTCGCCCGCATGGCGGATCCGACCGTCCTTGAGGAAGTCATGAAGGTCGTCTCCATCCCGGTCATGGCCAAAGCCCGTATCGGTCACTACGTCGAGGCGCGCGTGCTGGAAGCGCTGGGAGCGGACTACATCGACGAGAGCGAAGTGCTCACGCCTGCCGATGAGGTGTTCCACATCGACAAGCGCGAATTCACCGTGCCGTTCGTATGCGGCGCCAAGGATCTGGGCGAGGCGCTTCGCCGCATCCAGGAAGGCGCGTCCATGATGCGCACGAAGGGCGAGCCGGGAACGGGCAACATCGTCGAAGCCGTGCGTCATATGCGCCTGATCACGGGCCAGATCCGCAAGGTGCAAAGCCTGTCCAAGGACGAGTTGTACGCGGAAGCGAAAAATCTCGGCGTGCCGTACGAGCTGCTGCTGAACGTGCATGAGACGGGCAAGCTGCCGGTCGTCAACTTCGCCGCTGGCGGCGTAGCGACGCCATCCGATGCCGCCCTCATGATGCATCTGGGCGCAGACGGCGTCTTCGTCGGCTCCGGCATCTTCAAGTCCGACAATCCGGAGCGCTTCGCCCGCGCGATCGTCGAGGCGACGACCCACTACACCGACTACAAGCTGATCGCGGAAGTGTCCAAAAACCTGGGCGCGCCGATGAAAGGCATCGAGATCTCCAAGCTGGCGTCGCATGAGCGCATGTCCGACCGCGGCTGGTAATCGCTTCATGGCCCCTAAAATTGGCGTCCTGGCGCTGCAAGGCGCTGTGGCCGAGCATATCCACAGCCTTCAGTCCGCCGGAGCGGAGGCCGTTCCGGTCAAGCGTCCGGAAGAGCTGGAGGCGCTGGACGGACTGGTCATTCCTGGCGGCGAGAGCACGACAATCGGCAAGCTGATGCGCAAGTACGGCTTCATCGAGGCGATCCGGCAGTTCCATGCCCAGGGCAAGCCCTTGTTCGGCACCTGCGCGGGGCTGATCGTCCTCGCCAAGGAAATCGAAGGCGGCGAGGAGGCCCATCTCGGCCTCATGGACATGACGGTCGTCCGCAACGCCTTCGGCCGTCAGCGGGAAAGCTTCGAGACGGAGCTCGACATCAAGGGCATCGACGAGCCGATTCGCGCCGTATTCATCCGCGCGCCGCTGATCGGCCGCGTCGGTCCAGGCGTGGACGTGCTTTCGGTATACAAAGACGAAATCGTCGCGGCCCGCGAAGGCTCGCTGCTCGCAGCGTCGTTCCATCCGGAGCTGACCGACGATTACCGGCTGCATGCCTACTTCGCGGACATGGTCCGTGAGGCGGCAGCGGCCAAGACGCAAGCATAACAAAGGAAGCGACAGGGCGAACGGGCTGACCGTCCGCCCTTCCTTCCGTTATTTCCCCATAAAGAAAGGTGAGACGTCTCGTGCTGGATCTCAAACTGCTTCGCAACGAATACGACCGCGTCGCTCAGGCCTTGAACGACCGCAAAAAGCCGCTGGAGCTGATCAGCGCCTTCCCCGAGCTGGATGCCAAGCGCCGCTCGATCATCCAGGAAGGCGAAACGCTCAAGGCCCGCCGCAACACGGTGTCCCAGGAAGTGGCCAAGCTCAAGAAAAGCGGCGGCGACGCCGAAGCGCTGATCATCGAGATGCGCGAGGTCGGCGACCGGATCAAGGAGCTGGACGAAGAGCTGCGCGTTCTCGACGAGGAGATGGAAGCGATCGTGCTGGCCGTGCCGAACTTGCCGCATGAATCGGTGCCGGTCGGCGGAGGCGAGGAAGACAACGTCGAGATCCGCCGTCATGGGGAGCCGGCAGCGCTGGACTTCGAGCCGAAGGCCCACTGGGATCTCGCCGAGAGCCTTGGGCTGCTCGACTTCGAGCGCGCCGCCAAGGTGACGGGCTCCCGCTTCGTGTTCTACACGGGTCTCGGGGCGCGGCTCGAGCGCGCGCTGCTCAACTTCATGATGGATCTGCACAGCGACCAGCACGGCTATTCCGAAGTGCTGCCGCCGCAGATCGTCAACCGCGACAGCCTCGTGGGCACCGGCCAGCTGCCGAAGTTCGAGGAGGATCTGTTCAAGCTGACGGACAGCGACTACTACCTCATTCCGACGGCGGAGGTATCGGTGACGAACCTTCACCGCGAGGAGATTCTGACGGCCGAGGAGCTGCCGAAGCGCTTCGTCGCGTTCAGCGCCTGCTTCCGCAGCGAGGCGGGAGCGGCCGGACGCGATACGCGCGGCCTGATCCGCCAGCATCAGTTCAACAAGGTCGAGCTGGTCAAGCTCGCCAAGCCCGAGGAGTCGTACGACGAGCTTGAGTCGATGACGCAAAATGCCGAGCGCGTCCTGCAGCTGCTCGGCCTGCCTTATCGCGTGCTGCAGCTGTGCACGGGCGACATGGGCTTTTCCGCGGCGAAGACGTACGATCTGGAGGTGTGGCTGCCGAGCGCCGGCACGTACCGCGAGATCTCGTCGTGCTCCAACTGCGAGGACTTCCAGGCGCGCCGGGCCGGCATCCGGTTCCGCCGCGACGCCAAGAGCAAGCCGGAGTTCGTGCATACGCTCAACGGCTCGGGCCTCGCGGTCGGCCGTACGGTCGCAGCCGTGCTGGAGAACTACCAGCAAGCGGACGGCACGATCGTCGTGCCGGAGGTGCTCCGTTCTTACATGGGCGGCATCGAAAAGATCGGTCCGCGCGGCTAGCTTTCCGTTCGGGGCCGGTTGCCTGAGACAAGTGCCCTATGGTACAATGCTCGGGTAACTGCCTTGAGGAGAGATACCGAAGCGGTCATAACGGGGCGGTCTTGAAAACCGTTAGGGTGCAAGCCCACGTGGGTTCGAATCCCACTCTCTCCGCCATACGGAAAAATCGACCGATCCCTGAAGAGGGATCGGTTTTTTGCGTAGGGCGAGGTGGGATTCGAACGGGCCGTAAAGCAAACACATCGTGTTTGTAGGCCCAGGCGTGATAGGAGCATGATCAGTGCCGGTTAGGCGCTGTGCGACGGAGCGAATCCCACTCTCTCCGCCATACGGAAAAATCGACCGATCCCTGAAGAGGGATCGGTTTTTTGCATAAATGGAGCGGCGGTTCCAGCACCCGCCAAGCATAGAAACCTTGATCCGGTCGCACCCTAGGGAATGGAGGTGGAAGGCGACCATGAGCAAAGTTGACGAGCTGAAGCTGGATCAGGCCCGGCTGGCGCAGGCCTGGCGGGAGACGCTGCCGACGGTCTTGAACGAGACCGATCGCTGCGAGGTATTCGAGGACGAGGCGGATGACCGCTCGCTCCGCGTTACGATTTACGGGGCAGGGCATCAGATGTATTCGTACGACTTCAAGGTGACCTATGTGGACAGCCGCGAGGTGGAGATCAGCCTCATTGATGTGGACGAAGCCAAAAAGACGATCGACGAGCGCAAGGAGCTCGTGCAGCAGCAGGTGGCCGACTATCGCCGCCATCTGCATGAATGCGCGCAGGCTCTGCATCGCCTGACCAAAGCGTAGCGGGAGGAGAGCGAGCGATGACCAAAAATAAAAGCGCCGTGGACAAGAACCTGCAGAACGTCGTGAAGGATCTGGAGCAGGAGCCGGTCAACGCTCATCATGCGAACCAGCTTCAGCGGCAGACCGAGGATCGGCGCCACCAGGACCATCTGAACCATGAAAACGAAACCGACCTGGATCATCCGCTGAGCTGAGCCGCTCGGTTTGATTCCATTCACAATGCACGAAAGGAGGAGACGCGCGCATGAGCAAGCCAGACAGCATTCCTGTCCCGAACCCCGACGAGGACCGCAAGGCCTCCCGCCAGGGGCATGATCATGGACAGCCGCAGCAGCCTCTTTCCGGCAGCAAGAAGGTCAAAAACCGGAATCATGTCGATCATCATAATCCGGAAGGCGGCTGACCGACTGACCCCGCGATCGGATTGGAGCCGTTTCCCTTTTGAGGGGAGCGGCTTTATTTGCTATACTGGAGGTTATTCGTATCGCGAAAAGCAGGCCGTCTTGTTCTCGCTCTTATTCAACGGCCGCGGGCGATGGTAGAATACAGAGAGTCGGTTCACGAGCATGGGAATGAGATAGAGGAGGAAATGCATTGAAGTTCATGACACGCCCCTTGAAGCTTGCCGCTGCCGGGCTCGGCGCTGCCGCGCTGCTCGCGGTCGCCGGCTGCACGGGGGAAGAGGCTTCGCCGAAGGCGGAGCTGGAGCAGGCGCTTGCCGGGCTGAGCGCGGCTGGCTCGTACGCGTTCCAGTCGACCGCGACGTTCAAGGAGCTTCAGCTGCCGCAGCCGGCCGCCGATGAGCCGGCGAAGCCGGAGGGCCAGCCGGATCTGTCGGGCTTGATGGCGGAGCTGGCCAAGGGGATGACGATTCAGATGGACGGCATCTACCAGCGGGAGCCGATGCGGACAGACGCGACCGTCAAGCTGACGCTGCCGTCGGCGCCGATGGAGCTGACGCTGCCGATGATCATGACGGGCGACAAGGTATACATCCAGGTGCCGAATCTCATCCCGTCGGAGCTGGCCGGCAAGTACGTCGTCATTGATGCCGACAAGCTCGCCAGCGAGAAGGGCGAGCCGATGCAGAAGCTCGATCCGTCGGTCCAGCAGCGGCTCATGCTGGAGGCGGGAGCGGCTTTCATGAAGCCGTTCGAGGAGAAGACCTACTTCAAGAGCCTGAAGCCGGAGGAAGCGAATCTGCCCCAAGGGCTGGAGGCGGACTCTATCGTGCAGTTCCAGGCGGACGGCGCGAGCGGCGAGCAGGCGATGGCCGTCGTGGCCGAGCAGGCGCTGCCGGCGGTGCTCGACGTCGTGCTGGCGAACGAAGCCTATCTGCAGGCGCTCGGCCTGGACAAGGCCGAGGCCGAGGCGAGCCGCAAGGAGCTGGCCGATCCGAACTCCGAGCTGTCTAAGCAGCTGCGCGAGCAGCTCAAGCTGGAGCAGGTCAAGCTCATCGGCGCGATCAAGGACGGCAAGCTGGCTTACCAGAGCTTGGACCTGAACGTCTCCTACACGGATCCGCGGGGCGCGGCCTCGTTCAAGGCCGTTCTGAGCGGCGCGACGACGTACAGCAAGCTGAATGAGCCGGCCGCGTTCACGCAGGAGATTCCCGCGGACGCGCAGCCGGTCGACAAGCTCGCCGAAGCGCTCGGCGCGGCGGCCCCTCCAACCCGCTGATAGCGGCATCGCCATCCGCGGGTGCCGGTTCGTTGCCGGTTCGTTCAGCCGAACGGGAGCCCTCCTTGGCCCAATAAAGCACAAAGAAGCGCCTGCCCTCCGGAGAGGGCGGGCGCTTTTTTGCGGTCCGCAGCGGATGCGGATCGGCGCAGCTGCGCCGAATGGGAACGAATAGGCCGGATACGATTCGAACCGGAGCTAACCTTGCTGCTGCATGACGAACCACGCGATGGCGGCAGCGACCGCCAGGCAGGCGAGCGTGAAAAAGCCGATCTTCCACGGGCTGCGCGGCGCCTCGCCGGAGACGAGGCCGGTCTGGCCGTTGACCATGAAGCGGAACGGCTTGCCGCGGTACGTATAGGCGGCGTTCCAGACCGGGAGCAGCAGATGCTTGTAGGTGCGGCCCGCCACCTGGGTGCCGATGCTCAGGCCGCTGATCTCGTCGCCGCCGATCTCTGAGCGGATGTCGTCCTCCAGCATGGCGTCGATGCGCCGGCGGGCCCGCTCCCAGCCTTGGTCGCGGCCGACCGAATAGCGCTCGGCGATGTACCCGCTCAAGTAGTCGGGCTTGTAGCCGAGCAGGCCGTCCAGCCGGAAGTTGCCGAGCCGGTCGAGCAGCTGCGCGTCATAATGGCCGGATGCGGGAATGAGCACGTCGTTGAAGAAGCGGTCGTAACGGCCGCTGACCGACCTCCATACCGTGTAGCGCTCCATCTCCGTATACGTCTGCGTCTTGCCGTCGACAACCCGCGTTCGCGTGACCGAGCGGTAGTGGTAGTCGCCGCGCCGCGCGCTGTAGGAGGAGGCGGTGTCGGCGTCGTAGGTCCAGTAGGGGATGTAGATGCCGGAGAGCTGGACCGCCGTGTTTTCTTTTTTGAAGGCGTTCGGCAGGAACCAGCGCTTCTTCTTCCAGGCGCGGAAGGATGCGGCCGCGTCGTCCCGGTCGATGCGGAAGGGAATGAGCGACTCGGGGCGGATCAGCTGCTCCTGCGCATGCGGGAGCACCTTGGGCGAGCCGCAGAACGGACAGATCGCCGCCGTCTGCTGCGCCGGGATCAAGCTCTCGCCGCCGCAGCTGCCGCAGCGCACCGCGACCTGCTCGAGGCCCCAGTCCGTCGAGGCGCCGTCCTCGTCGCCGTCCAGCGCATGCTCGATCGGCGCCGAACCGTCCGCCTCGATGTCCTGCAGCCGGCCGCAGTAGGCGCATTTGAGCTGCTGCGTGTCGGCGTCGAACAGCATCGGACCGCCGCAGCTCGAGCAGGGGAAGCGGATCGCGTCCTTGGCGATGGCTTGCTCCTCCATGGCGCGCTACACCTTGGTCCCGCAGTTCGAGCAGAACTTCGCGCCGGGAGCGAGCGGCTGCCCGCATTCGGAGCAGAACTTCTTGGCCTGCGCTTCGCCGCCGCGTGCGGGCTGGCCGCCGGACGGCGGGCCGTCGCTGCGCGCGGCCGCTCCGGCTGCGCCTGGCGCGGAGGCCGCAGCGTTGTCCGCGGCTGCGGGCTCGCCCTGTCCGGCGAGCGCCCGTCCGAGCGCCTGGCCCATCGCCATGCCGGCGCCGAGGCCGATGCCGGCTCCCGCGTCGCCGCCGGGATTGTTCGCCGCTTCGCGCACCGCTTCGGCGGACTGGTACTTGAGGTAGGTGTCGAGATTGCCGACGACGCCCATCGACGAGCGGCGGTCGACGGCCTTTTCCACCTCCTCGGGGAGAGACAGGTTCTCCACCGTGAGCGCCGTCAGGCTGAGGCCCATGGCGGCGAAGCGGGGCTGCAGCTTCGCGGCGGCCGTCTGGCCGAGCTCGTCGTAGGAGGCGGCGAGGTCGATCGCGGGAATGCGGGATTCGCCGAGCAGGTCGCTGACGCCGGAGACGATGAGCGACTTGAGGTAGCCGGCGATCGACTCGGCCGAGAAGCTCGCCTGCGTGCCGAAGATCTCCTTCAGGAACAGCGCCGGATCGCCGACGCGCAGCGCATACGTGCCGTAGCCGCGCAGGCGCACCATGCCGAACTCGGCGTCGCGCATCAGCACCGGATTCGTCGTGCCCCACTTGAGCTGGGTGAAATTGCGCGTGCTGACGAAGTAGACATCCGCCTTGAACGGCGAGTTGAAGCCGTATTTCCACGAGCGCAGCGCCGTCAGCACCGGCAGGTTCTGCGTGCTCAGCGTGTAGGTGCCGGGGCCGAACACATCGGCGATCTGGCCTTCGTTGACGAAGATCGCGGCCTGGGATTCGCGTACGACGAGCTTCGCGCCCATTTTGATCGCATTGTCGTAGACGGGGAAGCGGTAGACCATGTCTCCCGTGCCGTCCAGCCACTCGATGACCTCGATGAATTGCCCTTTGAGAAAGTCGAAAATGCCCATATCCGTCCGCCTTTCTATGCTGAGTCTATGGTTCTATTATAAACTTCCGGTCCGGAACATACGACGCCTGGCGGAAAAAGGATGCAAAAAGCCCCGCTGTCGGCGACAGCGGGGCGGTATCGAAGAAATATGGTCGAGACGACAGGATTTGAACCTGCGACCTCTTGCTCCCGAAGCAAGCGCTCTACCAAGCTGAGCCACGTCTCGAAAACATCAATTTAGCATAAATGATAATATCACAACGCGAAAAAGCTGTAAAGAAAAAAGAGCCCCGCCAAGGAGGCTCTCCGTTCACTTGCAGACGAATTCGGCCAGCACGCTCTGCAGCTCGTAAATGTTGAGCGATTTGTTGAACGTCTTGGTGACGGGGCTCGGGTTCCCCGACACCCAGAATTTCAGCTCCGCGTCCAGATCGAAATGACCGGCAGTCTCGATGGAGAAATGCGTGATGCTCTTGTACGCATACGAGTGATACTCCGTCTTTTTGCCGGTAAGGCCCTGCTTGTCGACCAGAATGAGCCGACGATCGGTGAAGATGAACATGTCGCGGATCAGCTTGTAGCCCTTCTCGACCCGCTCGTTGCGGGCGAGCATATGCTGGAACTCCCGCTGCACGTCGGCCGGATTCAGCTCGGATGCATTGCCCATCAATCCGTCAAACAACCCCATGCCGCCACTTCCT
The DNA here is from genome assembly GCF_000422485.1 of Paenibacillus pasadenensis DSM 19293. GTDB lineage: Bacteria > Bacillota > Bacilli > Paenibacillales > Paenibacillaceae > Paenibacillus_O > Paenibacillus_O pasadenensis. The sequence continues at coordinate 63,745 of NZ_KE383862.1, read as the reverse complement.
CTCAAGTTGATGCTTCCTACTCCTTATAACGGAAGGAACGTCTCGATATTCCAGATCAAGGAGAAAAAAGCTTACAGCTCGATCGTTTTCGTCGCGACCGCCCGGCTGAACTCGCGGTCATGCTCGACGAACAGCAGCGTCGGCTCATGCTGAAGCAGCAGCTCCTCGATCTGCATGCGGGAGATGACGTCGATGAAGTTGAGCGGCTCATCCCACACATGCAGATGCGCCGGCTCGCACAGACTGCGCGCGATCAGCACCTTCTTCTTCTGGCCGCCGCTGTAGGACGAGATATCCTTGTCGAACTGCGTGCGGGGGAAGTCGAGCTTGCGCAGGATCGCCTTGAACAGGCTCTCGTCGATGCCCCAGGAGCGGGCGTAGCTCGTCAGATCGCCCTGCAGACGGGAGGTGTCCTGCGACACATAGGAGATCTTCAGCTGGCTGCCGATGCGGAGCGCGCCTTCATGGGGCACGGGCTCGCCGCAGACGAGCCGCAGCAGGCTCGACTTGCCGGACCCGTTGCGGCCCGTGATGGCGGCGCGGTCCCCCTGCGCGATGTCGAAGCGCACGCCGGAGCACACCGCCTGGCCGCCGTAGCGGATCGACAGGTCGACGGCCTCGACGAGCCGGTCGCGATGATAGCTCAGCTGCGACAGGCTCAGGCTGTCGGCGCTCTCGACGTTTTTGAGCAGCTTCGCCTTTTCGTCCGCGGACGATTGCCGCCGCCGCTCCGCCGTCAGGGAGCGCTTCATCATCTTGGCGGCCTTGTGGCCGACATAGCCCTTGTCGAGCTTGGAGCCGGAGTTCGTCGTGCCGTTTTTGCTCTTCTCCACCGCATGCGACCATTCCCGCGTCCGGCGGGAAGCGTCGGTCAGCCGCTTGATCTCCTTCTGCAGCTTCTCGTTCTCTCCGAGCTCGAACTGGTCCTCGCGCTGCTTGTTCTCCCACCACGAGGAGAAGCTGCCCTTCTGGACATCGATTTTGTTCTTCTGGATGGAGAGGACATGGTCGATGCAGTTGTCCAGGAAGGCCCGGTCATGGGAGACGAGGATGAAGCCCTTCTTGGATCGGAGATAGTCGCTGACGAGCTGGCGGCCCTCCGCGTCGAGATGGTTGGTCGGCTCGTCGATGAGCAGGAAGCGGTTGTCCTTGAGGAAAAGCGCCGCCAGCAGCACCTTGGTCTGCTCGCCGCTGGACAGCGTCTCGAACGGCCGATAAAGCGTGTCCTCGTCCACCCGCAGCAGCGTCAGCTCGCGCTTCAGCTCCCAGTAGGCATAGTCCGGGACGAGCCGGTCGATGACGTCCAGCGTCTGATCCGACGGCTGGTCGACGGGGAACGGGAAGTAGTCGAACTCCACGTCCGCGGAAATCTGGCCGGCGTAGTCGAGCTCTCCGAGCAGCAGCCGGAGGAAGGTCGTCTTGCCCCGGCCGTTGCGGCCGGTGAAGCCGAGCTTCCAGTCGGTGTCGAGCTGGAAGCTGGCCTTTTCGAATATGGGATCGTAGCTGCCGTCGTAGGCGAAAGTAAGGTTCGTAACCTGAATTAAGGACATCGAATGGTTCACCCTCCTGCATCCATGAAAAATAGGCTGCAAGAAAGGTGCCTTCCCCTTCCCGCAGCCCGCATGAAGATGCAGAAAAAAAGAATCGGCTCCATAAAGGGCCGACTCCCATGTTGACACGGGTAGCCGAAGAGGAATGCAGCTTTCTTGCCCGTCAAAAAGAACCACGCGAAAAACGCGGGCTGACTTTCCGACTTGCAAGAAATTCTACATGTGCTCTCCAGCTCCCGTCCGATTGAATTGGTGAATGGCGCGCCCGATACGATTCGAACGTACGACCTGCAGTTTAGGAAACTGTTGCTCTATCCTGCTGAGCTACGGGCGCGCATCAGAACCAATATAGCACGCTTCCGCCGGACGATGCAACCGAACGCGCTGCCTCTCCTGCCCCGATCACCGCTCTCTCCCCCGTCGCCGGCTTCAGGAGGAGAGGATGAGATGCGGCCCCCGCAGGCTGCGCCGGCGGACGGCGACCGGATAGACGACGCCACCGCAGGTGCGGAATCCGGTGCGGAAGACGTAATGTCCTTCGCCTGCCGGCTGCAGCCGGCCGCTGTCCAGGCAATACACCCATCCTTCGAAGCTGCCGGCCGCTTCGGGACGCCGGTCGCGTCCGCCCGATCTGGTCCGATCCGTCACGGCTTTCCTCCTTCCGATTCTGCTCGATGCTCCATTGTATGAGGAGGGACAAGCCGCTAGAACGACGGGTTGCGGTATGCATTGAATATCTGTTATACTTAATATATAACAAATGGAATGAGGGGTGATTCTCGATGATCGTCACGCTCGACTACGAGTCCGAGCTGCCGCTGTATAGCCAGCTGTACGACGAGATCGTACGGGGCATCGCGGACGGCTCTCTGACTTCAGGCGACAGCCTGCCGTCCGTGCGCAGCCTCGCCGGTGACCTGAGCATCAATCTGCATACGGTCAACAAGACGTACCAGCGGCTCAAGCAGGAAGGCTACGTGCAGATCCATCGCCAGAAGGGCGCAGTCGTGCAGCCGCTCGGTTCCGTGCCGGCGACGCCGGAATTCCGGGCCATGATGAGCCGGCAGCTGCGCTCCTTGGCCGCCGAGTCGGTCTGCCGCAGCATGGAGGAGGAGGAATTCGTCGAGCAATGCCGCTCGGCGTACCGCAGCTTGAAAGGAGAGGATCCATCATGACGAATGAACTCGCCGCATGGCTCGTGCTGGGGGGGACTTATGCCCTCACGACGGGCGCTACGCTGCTGCAGCCGTCGCTGGCGCCGAGCAACATCCTGTTCGGCGTGGCGCTGCCGGCCGGCCGAGAAAGCGATCCCGAGGTGCTTCGCTTGAAACGCAGCTACCGCTCCGGCGTCTTCGGCCTGTCGGCGCTCATCGCTGCCATCGCGGCCGCCCTCGCCGTGCTGAACGGCGGCGGGTCCGAGGAGGAATTGAGCGTCTGGACGAGCGCGCTGCCGGTAGCCGCCCTGCTGCTGCAGCTCGCGGCGGCCGGAGGCTGGTTCGTGCTCAGCCACGGCAGGACGACGCGGCTCAAGGAGGAGCGGGGCTGGGCGGAGGAGGAGGAGAGCCGGGGGGCGGCCGACCTGACGATCCGCAGCCGGCAGCGGCTTGCGTATCCGCTGCTTTGGTTCCTGCCGCATCTGCTCGTCATCGCCATCTCCGCCGGAGCGGCGGCGCTCTTTTACGACCGGATCGTCGATCCCGTCATTCTGCACTACAACGCTCAGGGCTTGCCGGACCGGATCGAGCCGAAGTCTCCGGGGGCGGTGTTCGGACTGAATCTCGCGCAGCTCACCGTGCTGGCGGCGTTCCTGTTCGCGAACTATACGATCGGCGCGGCGCGGCTCAGGCTCGCCCCGGGGGCGCCGCAAGAGCACCGCGACCAGCAGGTCCGCTACCGCCGCGGCATGTCGATGCTCATGCTGCTGCTCGGCCTCGGCATCCTCGTCTTCATGGGCGCTACCCAAGCGTTCATGCTGTACGGCAGCGGAGGGCAGGATGGCGTCTGGATCGGCGCGATCGGCCTCGTGCCGCTGCTGCTCGCCGGCGGTTCGGCATTCGGCATGATGCGGCTCGGCCGCGGCCGCCGGGATGCACCGGTTCCCGGCGAGGACGCCAACTGGAAGCTCGGCGCCTTTTACTGGAATCGGAACGACGCGTCCGTGTTCGTGGAGAAGCGGTCCGGCATCGGATTCACGCTCAACTGGGCCCATCCGCTTGCTTGGCTGTTCCTCCTTGCACTGATTGTTCTGATCATCGTGGTCCCGAGAGTTGTGGGATAAAAGTCCTATAAATTAGGTAAATAGATCGAAAATCCCTCTGCCATTGTCGATTATTTCGCTCATTTTCTTGGAAACCGTCGACAAGTTCCTACAAACAAGCTTCCGCCATACGGGGTATAATAAGAGCTACATGACGAGGGGCGACCCGAGGCGAGGAGCGTAGCTGGGCCATTGATGGAAAAAAAGGAAATGCTGGAGCGCTTGCAGGATCTGAGGAAGAAGCTGTACGAGGCGGCCGAGGCGAAAGGAAGCCTGACGGATCCGGTGGTGCTCGCGATCAGCGAGGAAGCGGATGGCTTGATCGTGGAACTCCAGCAGCGTCAACGTGAGCAGAGACTGGAAAAGCAGATGAAAAAAGGCCTCTGACCGGGGAGAGCGAAGGTGGGATTCCGTCGCTCGGATCGGCAGAGGCCTTTGTTGCGCTTACGAGGGGCTTGATTTTTTCATTTGGCGTAGCCGCCGGAAAAAATCGGTCAGCAGAGAGGCGCATTCTTCCTGCAGGACGCCCGACACGAGCGCCGCCTCATGATTGAAGCGCGGCTCCTGCAGCAGGTTCATCAGCGTGCCGGCGCAGCCGGCCTTCGGATCCGGCGTTCCGTAGACGACGCGTGGCACCCTTCCTTGCACGATCGCTCCGGCGCACATCGGGCAAGGCTCCAGCGTGACGTACAGCGTGCATTCCAGCAGCCGCCACGCGCCGAGCGCCTCGCTCGCCTCGCGGATCGCCAGCATTTCGGCATGGGCGGTCGGATCGAGCCCGGTCTCGCGGCGGTTGAAGCCCCGGCCGATGATCTCTCCTCCGCGCACGACGACCGCGCCGATCGGCACTTCTCCGATCGCTTCGGCCTTGCGGGCCTCGGCGATCGCTTCCCTCATCCAGCGCTCGTCTTCTTCTCGATGCTGCAAGCTTTCATCCCTGCCTTGATGCGGCCGCCAGCGGCCGCGTAAAGTTTGGCTCCATTGTGCCTGATCCGCAGCCGCAATGCAACTCCGCCCGATTATGCACAACAATTGTGGAAAAGCCTTCTCCAGCTTTCCAAGACTCGAAACGAGCGCCGCAAGAGCGAATCGGGATCGTCATAATTTGTCGAATTATGCCCCGAACAAACATTCTTTTGTTAACATGTTGTGCACAAGATTGTGGATAACGATAAATTGTTTGAATCTTCTTTCCATCTATCCACGACTCCCCTGTGGAAAACGCCGTAATTATGGGGATAACTTGCTCGGACTGGGGATAGTTCTGTTTATAAATCATCCACATGGGGATGGAAGGGCCGTTTGGAGTCCCGCTAGCTTTTGAGTCTTTTGCTTCTGTCGGCGAATATCGGGCGGTTCGATAATTATGGTATGATCGAAAGAGACGCGGACGACAAAGGATGTGTATCCGGCGGTGACGTTGAAAACGAAGCTGTCCCTGTTCATTTCGTTGCTGGTCGGCCTCATGCTTCTGTTTCATCTCGCTTTCAGCGACGTGCTGATCCGCAAGGAGCTGGCGCGCCAATACGAGCGCTTCACGAAAAGCGTTGCGGATCAGACCGTGAAGCTCTTTTCGACCTATCGGTCGGAAGGCGCTTCGGCCAGCCCGGGCAGGACGCCCGAAGAGCTGCTGCCGCTCATCGTCCAATACGAGCCGCAAATTCTCGAAATCGGCATCTGGCGCATGGAGGACGGCGGCGCTCCGCTGCTGGTCGAAGGGACCAGCGGCTATTTTGACGACGAGACGGGCAAGCGCTTGCTTCGCGAGAGCGCGCAGGCGATGGCGCAAGCCGAGGTGCCGGACACGGATATCATGCGCACCAGCTATCCGTTCGCGCTGGACGGCGTCCCCTACCGGATCAGCCTCGCCGTGGAGCGCATCGATATCGACCATCTGTCCGGAATCCATGCCCGCAACGAGCTGATCGGCGCCGCCGGCATATTCCTCGTGCTGATGGGCCTCATTTGGCTCATCATCCGTTCCGTGCTCCGTCCGCTGCGCGCGATCGTGCGCAAGGTCGGCGACGTGGCCGAAGGCCGCTTCGATACGCCGCTCGAGGCGGAGGGACGGGACGAGCTGTCGCAGCTCGCGCAGCGCGTCAAGGTCATGTCCCATAACCTGCTCCGCCATACCGGGGAGCTGCGGGCGGCTTCCGAAGAGAACGAGCGGATCAAGGATCAGCTGGAGTCGATCATCCAGAATACGGCCGATTCGATCGTCATCATCGGCCTGGACTTCCGCCTGCTCAAGGTGAACCGCGCCTTCTGCCAGATGTTCGGCTACACGGAGGAGGAGGCGCTGTGCAAGGACATCCGCGAGCTCGTGCATCCGCAGCACAGCGTCTACGAGGAGGCGGAGCTCGCCCGGCTCGTGAGCGGAGAGCTGCTGCCTCCCGCGGAGGAGGAGTGGAGGCATCGCTGCGGCACGTATATCCGCGTCAGCTGCTCGCTGAACGCGCTGCGGGACGCGCAGGGCGAGGCATGGGGCTTTGTGAGCGTCGTGCGCGACATCTCCTCCCGCTCGCAGATGGAGGAGCTGCTGCTCCGCTCGGAAAAGCTGACGACGGTAGGCCAGCTCGCGGCCGGCGTGGCGCATGAGATCCGCAATCCGCTCACGACGCTGCGCGGCTTCCTCCAGCTGCAGCAGGAGACGGGCAAGCTGAGCCTGCGCCATAACGACATCATGCTGGCGGAGCTCGACCGAATCAACCTGATCGTCGGCGAATTCCTCATCCTGGCCAAGCCGCAGGCGGCGCGGTTCCAGGTGAAGGACGTGCGCTACGTGCTCGGCGACGTCATCTCGCTGCTCGACAGCGAGGGCCATCTCAAAAATGCCGTCTTCCACACCCGCTTCACCCGCGAGCCATGCCTCGTCTCCTGCGAGGAGAACCAGCTCAAGCAGGTGTTCATCAACATCATCAAAAATGCGATCGAAGCGATGCCGGCCGGCGGCAACGTCACGTTCGACATCGACCATCCCCATGAAGGGGAGGTCGCGATCTGCATCACCGATGAAGGCGTCGGCATACCCGAGGACATCATTCCCCGCATCGGCGATCCGTTCTTCACCGCCAAGGAGACGGGAACCGGCCTCGGCATCATGGTCAGCCAGCGGATCATCCAATCGCATAAGGGAAGCATGCGGATCGCGAGCAAGCTTGGCGAGGGCACGTCGGTGACGGTGCTTTTGCCGGCTTACCAGGGTGAAGCGGAGTAGAAATATGGTACAATCAAGCCATCAGCAGCGGCGCCGGCGATGCCGGACCGCGTAGAAGACGGGGTGTCTGCAAGGTGCGTATCAACAAGTGGATTAGCGAGACCGGCTACTGCTCCCGCCGGGAGGCGGACAAGCTGGTCAGCGGCGGAGAGGTCACGATCAACGGCGAGACGGCGCTGCTCGGCAGCCAGGTGGAGGCGGGCGACGAGGTGCGGGTAAAGGGCGAGCTGCTGTCGACGCACAGCCGCCATGTGTACATCGCCCTGCACAAGCCGGTCGGCATCACGTCGACGACGGAGCTGCATGTCGAGGGCAACATCGTCGACTTCGTCGGGCATCAGGAGCGGATCTTTCCGATTGGACGGCTGGACAAGGACTCCGAGGGCCTCATCCTCATGACCAACGACGGCGACATCGTCAACCGCGTCCTCCGGGCGGAAGGCAAGCATGAAAAGGAATATATCGTCACGATCGACCGGCCGGTGACGCCGTCCTTCCTCAAAGGAATGAGCGAGGGCGTGCGCATCCTTGGCGGCATGACGCTGCCCTGCCAAGTGACGCGCGTCAGCGAGCGGGTGTTCCGCATCGTGCTCACCGAAGGCAAGAACCGGCAGATCCGGCGCATGTGCAGCGCCTTCGGCTACCGGGTGCGCCGGCTGCAGCGCGTGCGCATCATGAACATCACGCTCGGCAGCCTGCCGTCCGGCAAATGGCGCGACCTGACCCGCGAGGAGCTGCAGGAGCTGTTCTCGGAGCTGAGCTACGAGCCGTCGCCGCCTGCCGGGCGTCCCGGCACGTAACCGGCTAGCTGGCCGCGGCGTTCGCGGACCGGTCGCGGACCGGTCGCGCGGCCGGCCGTTCTCCCCGCGCCGATCGTGAAGACGCGCGAGAAGAGAGCATCAAAAAAAGCCCCGCTTTCCCTGTGCGACAGGAAAAGCGGGGCTTTTTGCCGAGCCGATCATTTGAAGCCGGCGGAAATCATCTGCGCGGCCGAAGGCTGGCCGTAGTTGCGGATGATCGACACCTCGACGCGGCGGTTTTTGGCCCGTCCGGCGGCAGTGTCGTTGCTCGCGACCGGCTCGTACTCGCCGTTGCCGACCGCGCTGAAGCGCTTCGGATCGAGCTTGTCGTTATGCAGCAGCACGTCCATGAAGCGGACGGCGCGCATCGTGCTCAGATCCCAGTTGGAGCGGAACTGGGCGTTGGAGATCGGCTGATTGTCCGTATGGCCCGACACCATCACCTCGTAGTTCGGATACTTCTGCAGGATGCCGGAGATGTACGTGCCGAGCTGCTCGGCCTCCGGCTTGATCGTGGCGCTGCCGGACGGGAACAGGGCTTTGTCGCTGATCGTGATCATGAGACGGGACTGGTTGAGCTTCGTCTCGAGCGAGGTCGTCAGGCCCTTGTCCTCGATGTACTGGTCGACCTGCTTCTTCAGCTTCTCGAGATCCTCCTGCTCCTGGCGCATGAGCTCCTGCATCGCTTTGTCCAGGTTCGCGGCATTCACTTGCTGGGAGGTCGTCGTGCTCTCCGACTGCGCGTCCTTGGAGCTCTGCTCCTTGGTCTTCTCGTCGGCGACCATGCCCTCCTTGTCGATCGACTTGTAGCTCTCGAGCACGCCGTTGCCGCCGCTCAGAGCGATGTTGAACGCGCGGCTCATCTCCTCGAACTTCTTGGCGTCGACGCTGCTGGAGGCGTACAGGACGATGAACAGCGCCAGCAGCAGCGTCAGCAGGTCGGCGTAAGGGATGAGCCAGGATTCGTCCACATGCTCTTCGTGCTCCTCGTGCTTATGCTTCTTGCTCAATCAGCTTCCCTTCTTTCGATTCCTGCATTTGGAGGCGCTCTTTAGGCGAGAGGTAGACGGACAGCTTTTGGTTGATGGCGATCGTGGAGACGCCGGACTGGATCGAGAGCAGGCCTTCGACCATCATCAGCTTGACCTGCGATTCGCGCTTGGAGATGCGCTTGAGCTTGTTGGCGATCGGATGCCAGAGCACATAGCCGGTGAAAATGCCGAGCAGCGTCGCGATGAAGGCGCCTGCGATCGCATGCGCGAGCTTGTTCATGTCGCTCATGTCCGACAGGGCGGCGATCAGGCCGACGACGGCCCCGAGCACGCCGAGCGTCGGCGCGTAGGTGCCGGCCTGCGTGAACAGCAGGGCGCCGGCCTTGTGGCGCTCCTCCATCGCGCTGATGTCCTCGAGCAGCACGTCGCGGACGAAGTCCTGATCGTTGCCGTCGATGACCATGCGCATGCCGTTCTTCAGGAACGGATCCTCGATCTCCTCGACCTTCGCCTCCAGGGCGAGCAAGCCTTCGCGGCGCGTGATGCTTGCCCAATCCGCGAACATCGTGATGAGGTCCTGGCGGCTGACCAGCTTCGGGTTGATGAACGTCAGCTTGAGCAGCGTCGGAAATTTGGCGATCTCGTTCATCGGGAAGCCGATGAACAGGGAGGCGAACGTGCCGACGATGATGATCATGAAGGCGGCCGGATTCGCCAGGTTATGGAGCGGCGCTCCCTTGAGCACCATGCCGACGAGAACGGCGGCAAGGCCGAGTACGATACCGATGAAAGTTGACTTTTCCATAATGCACCCCGTCCAATCTGAAGATGAGGGAGAGCGGCAGGCCGGCAGGCCCTCTCGCTGCTTCGTCCCGTTTCTCCTATATATCGACTCCCCCTTGAGGGGAGATTAGAGAAATTTTTGCAGAACCATAGTCACATTGCGTTAGAAGATGGCATAACCGTGTACAATAGAGCCATGAAGCTGCGGAAGGAAAAGGAAGGAAGGGATGACGGATGGGCGTCAGGCATGCGAGGGAATACAAGGATATTTTGGATGATCTGACCGAGGCGGTGAGCGCGATTCGCGACTCGTACTCGTTTTTCGAGATGACGGGAGAAGAGTGGGGCGAGCTCGGCGACCAGGAAAAGCGGGAAGTGATGGAGGCGCTGGCGGACGACGTGTTCTACGGCCTCGGCGAGGAGCCGGTGCTGCATGTCGGCGGGGGCGTCGTCGCCTACAAGCCGAAGTTCCACGTCATCGAAGTGATGGTCGACGGCAAGGAAGCCCGCATCGTCCGCCTCATCTGACGCGATAGAGCCGGCGCCGCCGGAAGCGAAAGGCCGCTGCTCCCGCGAGCTCAGCGGCCTTTTTTGTACGTCATGCAGTAAAAGGGCTTCGGCCCGTCCGGCGTGCCCCGCTCGTACTGGTCGGTCACGCGGAAGCCGGCCTTCTCGTAAGCGCGGCGGGCGCGCACGTTCCACAGCAGCACCTCGAGGTCGATCTCGTCCTCGGGCTTGCGGCGGCGCGCCTCCCGCACGAGCAGCCGGACAAACGACGGGCCGATGCCGTCGCCGCACAGGTCCGGCCGCAGCGCCAGACCGAGACGGGTGACGCCGACGATCGGGAAAAACTGGGCGTAGCCCATCAGCTCGCCGTCGTCCGGATCGATGACGGCCGCATACTGCTCCTCGCGAAGCTTGGGATCGCCGAACTCGATCTCGAGCTTCTTCAGCGTGTCCCATGGATCGTTGTTGTACACGTCGTACGGCGGCTCGAAGCGCCAGCGGCATACCTCCTCGGCATGGGCCTCGGTCATGGGGACGACCTGCCACGCGGCGGCGGGATCGAACGGATCGATGGTCATGAGGGCTCCTCTCCGGCGCCTTGCGCCTGTCGCTTGTTCGCATAATAGCCATCTTCGGACAGGGCCATTATACCATTCCGGTTCCGGGTCATGGTAAAATAGGAAGCACTGGAATCATCCTACTTCAACGAATCCATCGAAGGAGCCGCGATGCGCAAACTGATTCTGCTCGGTTGTCTCTCCTATTTCGTCATCGGCCTGGCCCATGTGGTCGCAGGGGCGCTGCTGGAGCCGGTCATGGCCAACTATGACCTCAGCTACGGCGCGGCCGGCCAATGGATTACGAATCAATTCCTCGGCTTTTTGCTGGGCGTGCTCGCCGCTCCCGCCATCACGTCCCGGATCGGGCGCCGAAGCGGCCTCGTGCTGGCGCTCGGCTTCCTCACGGCGGCCGAGGCGATCTACAGCATGCTGCCGCCGTGGGACGTCATCCTCGTCGCCGCGCCGGTCGCCGGCTTCGGCTTCGGCATGACCGAGGCGGTCGTCGGCGCGCTCATCATGGACGTATTCGCCCGGGGCAAGGCCTCGGTCATGGGCTGGCTGGAGGTCGCCTTCGGCGCCGGCGCGCTCGCCATGCCGGGCCTGGCGGCGCTGCTCATCCGGGACGGCATCTGGATGATGAGCTTCCCGGTGCTGACCGCGCTCGCCGGCATCTCGATGCTGCTCTGGATGACGCTGTCGTTCGGCCCGGCCGACGAAGCGGTCGCCCATACGCCGCGGACGGCGAAGCCGGCAGCGGCTGCGCCTGCGGACGGGCCTGCCGCGGCCGCGCGCGAGGCGGACGAGCCGATCGTCGCTCCCGGCCTGGACGGGCCGGCGGCCGTGCCGGCTGGCGGCGCGCTGGCGGCCGCCAAGGCAGAAGCGCCCGCCAGCGGCCGCGGCTGGCTCGGCTACGGCCGCGGCTCGTGGCCGCTGCTCGCGGTCGGCATGGCGTTCTTTTTCCTGTATGTCGGGCTCGAGATGGTGTTCGCCAACTATTTGCCGTCCATCATGACGAAGGGGTCGGGCATCGGCGAGGCGGAAGCCTCCGCCGTGCTCAGCCTGTTCTGGGCGACGATGGTCGCCGGACGGCTGCTGATCGGCTTCGCCACGCGAGCGGCGGGCTATCGCGTCTATCTGCTCGGCTCCGTCGCCTCGACGCTGGCCGCGCTCGTGCTGCTGGCGACTGCGGGCACGCTCACCTGGACGCTCGTGCTCGTCGCTCTGGCCGGCTTCTGCATGGCCGGCATCTTCGCGGTCGCGCTCATCTACGTCAACGAGCGGCTGCCGGGCATGACCGACCGCACGACGAGCCTGCTCGTCGCCTGCGGCGGCCTCGGCGGCGCGATCTTCCCCAAGCTGGGCGGCTGGCTGTTCGACCTGCACGGCTGGCAGCGGCTGCTGCAGCTGACGGCGGTCATGGGGGCGGTGCTGCTCGTGCTGCTGCTGGTGCTGCTGGCGCTGCGCGGGCGGCAGGCGGCGGAGGCTTAAGCAGCGCTGAAGCCTGAACCCGGCGTTCAAGCTCAAGTCCGATCCTCAATCTCATCAAGCAGGAGGCGAGGCACGATGAATCAACCGAATCCGATCGTCTCGATGAAATGGCTGCTCGCCCGCATGTACGAGCCCGATCTCGTCATCGCGGACTGCCGGTTCGCGCTCGGCAAGCCCGAGTCCGGCCGCGAGGCGTACGAGGCGGCGCATGTTCCGGGCGCCGTCTACCTGGACCTGGAGCGGGATCTGTCCGCCCCGGTCGGCGAGCATGGCGGCCGCCATCCGCTGCCGGACCCGGCCGAGCTTGAGGCGGCGCTGCGCCGCGCGGGCATCGGCCCGGACAGCCGCGTCGTCGCCTACGACGACCAGGGCGGCGCGATGGCGTCGCGCCTGTGGTGGCTGCTGCGCTGGCTCGGCCATGACGCGGTTTATGTGATGGACCAGGGGTTTTCCGCCTGGCAGGCGGCGGGTTATCCGGTCACGGACGCGACGCGCGTCGTCGTGCCGGGAGCGTTCCGGGCGCGCGTGCGGCCGGAGCTGCTGGCGGACGTGGACGCCGTACGCGCCGCCTCGCGGACCGCGGAGCCGGAGGCATGGTCCTCGGCCGCTGGCGCGGGAGCGGAAAGCGGCTCGGCGGCCGCCGAGAGCGCGCCGCTGCTGATCGACTCGCGCGAGCCGCGCCGCTATGCGGGGCTCGAGGAGCCGATCGACCGCGCGGCCGGGCATATCCCGGGGGCGGTCAACCGCTTCTGGAAGGGCGTCCTGAACGAGGACGGCCGCTGGAAGAGCGGCGACGCGCTCTCCGCCGCGCTGGACGGCATCCCGCAGGACCGCGAGCTGATCGTCTACTGCGGCTCTGGCGTGACCGCCTGCCCGAACGTGCTTGCCCTGCAAGCCGCCGGGTACGGGAACGTAAGGCTGTACGCGGGGAGCTGGAGCGATTGGATCTCGTATGAGGGGAATCCGATCGCGACGGAGGATAAGTAAGAGTCGATAGACCGCGTCGGACGCGGATTGGGGGGCTGTGACAGGTTGCCGTGAGGCGGACCTGTTGCAGCCCTCTTTGGGCTTTTCTGCAAACAGCTTGCAGACAAGAATTCGAGGAAAGCAGCTGCAGGAACCACGGAACCAGCCGCAGTTCGGCGGTTGGGTCAGGTCGTCGCAGCCTTCTGTGCAGAGCAAGAGTCCGACCGCCCTCCAGAGCAATCCACCTGCTGTTGGCTGGCGTTGCCGGCATCCCCTGGCTTGGCGGTATCGATAGATACGGTTTAAAAGAAAGGTCTCTACGAGACGCGCAATTTAACTTTGTTTGGTAGGAGCTCGCAACCAAGTAAACGAACTACTATTTTACGAAGGAATATCAGCGTAAGAACCTCTACAGCGGTTCTACGCCACGATGATGCGAGGGAATATATGAACCGTAGAGACTATGTAAGCAGAATCAATAAGGTCATGAACTATATTGAAAATCATTTGGAAGAGAATCTTTCTTTAGCCTCTTTATCACGAATAGCAGCGTTCTCTCCCTTCCACTTTCACCGCATTTTTAAAGCGATTGTTGGTGAGAACGTCAACGAGTATGTGAAGCGAATCCGCATGGAGAAAAGCACGCAGTATTTGGTGAACCGCAGCGATTTATCAATAACTGAGATCGCCTCTGCCTGCGGCTTTACGTCATTATCCACTTTTTCACGGGCGTTTTCCGAGCATTTCGGAGTAAGTGCGCGAGACTATCGCAAAAACGGACAACATCGCAAGAATAGTCAATTTTGCCGCAAGAACGGGCAAGAAGTTTTGGATACACAACGTTATTCTGAAGACGTATCAGCCGTAGATGTCCAACAAATAAATGTAGCGCAAGTCAGGATCGAGAGGTTGCCGGATCTGCATGTGGCTTATGTCCGACACAGATACGGGTTTAGCAAAGGGATATACAGCAAGGAGATCGTCGAGTCCTTTAACAAAACCCAAGCGTGGCTGAGACAGAACAATCTGGATCTGCGAAGATCCATGGAAGTCGGAATTACGTATGACAACCATGATATTACGGAGAGCGAAAATTGCAGATATGATGCTGCATATACCATCCCTGCTGGGCTAACAGACAACTTTGGTCATGAGGAGGTGGATATTCAGGATGTTCCGGGAGGCCTGTATGCAGTTTATACGATTAGGCTTACGGATGTAAGCTCCGAGGAGGAAGTGATTGTTCAGCTTGGACATGTTGTAGATTACATGTACGGGCGGTGGCTTCCGGATAGCGATTGCTTATTGGCAAACCGGCCTTGTCTCGAGATATACCATACGGAGCTGCAAGGAGCGGTTGTCATCCTTGATTTTTGTCTGCCCATCGAGAAAGGATGAGAGGTTATGTTTGCCTATGTCGGAAACGGTCAGTATTGCTATGCAAATTCCACATCGATGCTGCTTGATAGCATCGGAGAACAGGTTTCGGCGAGCCTAATTGAGGTGTTGACTGGTGTTGGGCTAGGGGCAGTTTGGTTTGAAGAGGATAATATGATTTTCTTCTCTAATGGAATTCCTCATCTGGGAGTCAGCAAGGCACTGGACATCTTGGGATTTACATACAATGAACGTTCAGGGATGGATGAAGTTGGAATGATGGATCAACTATCCGCGGAGCTTAAGGATCATCCGATCTTGATTGGGCCGCTCGACATGGGTTTTCTTAGCTATATGCCAAATCATCACGATCTACATGGCTGCGACCATTATGTGCTGGCTTTTGGGCTGGAGGACGGGTGGTTACGATTGCATGATCCAGCGGGATATCCTTTTGCCAAGCTGCCTGTTCGCGACTTGGTCCAAGCGAGTAAAACAAACCGATTGCAGTATCGGTTTTATCCAAGCGATCTAGTCTATCATTATTGGACATCGCCTATGCGACTGCGACAACGAACATCGAATGAAATATACCACGAAGCCGTACTTTATTTCCGAGAAGTGTATTTGGACGCTGATCACATCGCTTTGAAACAGGGCTGGAAAACAGGGGGCGATGCTTTCACAGCCTTGCAGCAACACTTAAAGGGAGAGAAGATTGACCCGGGACTGCAAGGTCACTTAACGCATTTTGCCTTTCCAGTAGGTGCAAGGCGGGCATTGAACTATAGCGAGTTTTTTCAACCTGGAAATGCTAGACTGTCCGAGTTGAAATTAATGCAGTCCGAAATGTTCGGTCATTGTCATTCCCTAGCCGTTCGGGGGGACTGGCATGCACTAGGCGAGGCGGTACGATGTCTAGGGGAGCTTGAGCTACAATTCCGAGAGCGTTTATTTGATGATGGACAAGAAAGCCGTGCTTACTAAAAGTGAAGAACAGCGAGATTCCGATCGTGACGGGAGGCTTATAGAAGCACAGAACTAGCGTTGCTAAGGGCAAGAATGCCCTGGCCGTGCCAGTTCCGCAAGCTGGATCGGCTGCATGGAGTCGGACAGAAAAAAGGTACGAAGAAACGGCACGGCAGGGGCATTCCGCCCCCGCCGTGCCGTTTTTGCCTATGTCCGTCCGCCCCCGTCGTGCACGCTCGCTCTTTCTCGACGAGAATCCTTTTGCGCCAAGGGCAGCGGCGCCTTGGGACGAGGCGGAGGCGGGGAGGGGAAGTGAGCCAAAACGGGTATAACCGATTTTGGACATGAAGACGGCTCCGGCAATGGTAAAATCGAGAAAAACAAAAAGGGGCCGATTCCGCATGGTGGATAAACTGGAGTCTTTATTTGAGCAGTACGTTCATGATCATCATTTTTCAGGAACCGCCCTCATCAGGGGAGGCGAGGCGACCCTCTTCGAACGCGCCTGCGGCTACGCGCATCGGGGGTTCAAAGTGCCGAACGGAATGCGTACGAAATTCGATACGGCCTCCGTCACGAAGCTGTTCACGGCCGTCGCGGTTTTGCAGCTGGTCGATTGCGGAATGCTCGGCCTCGACGATCGAATCGTGGATCGAGTCGACTTGACCGGCACTTGCATTCCGGAGGACGTCACGCTCGCACACCTGCTTACCCATACTTCCGGCATCGCCGATGACGCGGACGAGGAGCTGGGCGAGAGCTACGAAGCGTTGTTCGTCAGCAAGCCCAACTACTCGATCCGCCATAACGCCGATTTCATTCCGCAATTCGCCTACAAGAAGCCGAAATTCAAAGCGGGAACGGATGTCAGCTACAACAACTGCGCTTACGTGCTGCTTGGGCTCGCCATCAAGCAGGCCACGGGCATGGGCTACCGCGATTATGTCGATCGTCATGTGTTCCGCGCCTGCGGCATGGACGATACGTCATTCGCGGCCAAGGACGAAGGCGACGCCGCCGTCGCGGAGGGGTATGAGGCCGAGTATGACGAATATGGACAGGTCAAATGGAGGAAAAACGTCTATTCCTTCCCGCCGATCGGCACATCGGACGGAGGAGCCTATACGACGGTCGGCGATCTCGATACGTTCATGCGCGCCCTGGCGGGCGGCAGGCTCCTTTCCCGCGAGAGGACGGAAGCGATCATGAAGCCGCAGGCCCGCCTTGCCAAGTCGTACGGACGAGGCACGGTCGTCAACGGATATGGCTTCCATTTCGTCTATGACGGGGCAGGGAAGCTCGTGTGCATGTATAAGGACGGAGCGAACGCAGGCGTCGCCGCCATGCTCGCTTATTATCCGGATGCCGAGACGACGAGCATCATCCTCGGAAATCAAACCTGCGATATCTGGGAGCTGCATCGAGAGGCCGAGCGGCTGCTGTTCGACGCGACGTAGCCGCCCCGAGCGTCAATCGCCCTGCTAGCGGCCGGGCAAGACGGATTCACCCCTGTCCGGCGGCTGGCGGGACAGGGGCTTAGACGCTGCGCCGGAACTGCCCCGGCGTCATGCCGAATCTGCGCTTGAACATCGCGCACAGCTGCGCGTCGCTGGAGAAGCCGCAGTGCAGGGCGATTTCCAGTACGGACAGGTCGGCATGCAGGAGCAGCCGGCGCGCCTCGTCCAGTCTTTTTCCGAGCACGTAGGCAAGCGGAGGGACGGCGAACCGCTGCTTGAAGCAATGGCGGAAATGATGATAGCTGTAGCCGGACATCGCGGCCAGCTGCTCGAGGCGGATCGGCTCCCGGTAATGCTCGTCGATATAATGCAGCGCGAAAGCAAGCCAATGCCCGCTGTCCGCCACGGCTGCCGCCGGGTCCCGCTGCTTCCGGACAAGCTGAATGAGCAGCGAGCTCAGCTCCAGGTCAAGCTGCAGCGCGTAATGGGCGCGCTTGCCCGCCAGTTCGTCCAGCATTCCTTCCAGACGCCGGCCGAGCGGCCGCTCCGGAGCGTCTTGGTACAAGCCCTCTTGAGGTGCGGGCAGCTGCCGGTCCGGCAGCTGGAATCCGACGCAGACGACGCTCGTATCGGCCGCGCGCTTCTCGTCATGCGGCGTTCCGGGACGGATCACCGCGAAGGAGCCGGGACCGTAGCGGTAGGCGACGTCATGGATGCGGGTCGTTCCGCTCCCGCTCGCATAGTAGACCAGCTCGCAGCAGCCGTGCTGATGCATGCCGACCGAGCTGCCCGCCTCATGGGCGGCTTGAAATAAAAACACCGTTTGCGCGATCACCCGCATCGTCCTCCCTTAGCCACTTCAAGCAAGATTAAAGCCAGATCGGTATAGGTAACCGAGGCATGATTCGTTAAGATTAGCTCAAGTTCGAATCATTGTGAAGCAGAGGCAGCCAAAATGACAGGGAGGCGATGGACCGTCATGAGTCGATATCCAAAGGTAGAGGAAGCGTTCCGGCTGGAGCGCTTGGCGGCTCCGCAGGGCAGGGCGAGGATGGTGCTTGATACCGATACGTTCAATGAGATCGACGATCAGTTCGCGCTGGCGTACGCGTTGCTTTCGCCGGAGAAGGTATCGCTCGAGGCCGTGTACGCGGCGCCGTTTTTCAACGAGCTGTCCTCCGGACCGCAGGACGGGATGGAAAAAAGCTACGAGGAGATCGAGCGCATCCTGAGCCGGTTCGGCTTGCCGACGGACGGATACGCGTTTCGCGGGTCGGAGCGGTATTTGCCGGGCGCGGAGGAGCCGGTCGACAGCCCGGCAGCCAGAGATCTCGTCGCGCGCGCGCAGGCGATGCCGGATGACGAGCCGCTGTATGTCGTGGCGATCGGCGCGATCACGAACGTCGCTTCGGCGATCTTGCTGGAGCCGTCGATCCTCCGCAAGATCGTCGTCGTCTGGCTCGGCGGACATGCGCTGCACTGGCCGGATGCGAATGAATTCAATCTGCAGCAGGATGTCCATGCGGTCCGCGTGCTTCTGGACAGCGGCGTTCCGTTTGTCCTGGTGCCGTGCATGGGCGTCGCCTCGCAGCTTCTGACCACGCTGCCTGAAGTGAACGAGCGCGTACGCGGCCGCGGAGCGATCGGCGATTTTCTCGCGGAGCGCTATGAAAGCTGCAGCGACGACCATTTCGGCCGCTCTCGCGTCATCTGGGATCTGTCCGCCGTCGCCTTTCTGGCTCAGCCCCAGGCGGTATGGAGCCACATCGTGCACAGTCCGCTGCTGACCGACAACGTCACCTGGAGCTTCAATTCGTCGCGCCATTTGATCCGATCGGCCTATTTCATCGATCGCGATGCCGTCTTTCGCGATTTTTACGCCAAGCTCGACGATTACGCGGCGGGCCTGCGCACGCTCAGCGCCGTCCAGCGAGCCTAGCACGCGGCATTCCACCCTTCCGATTCGCCGTTCCGGCGGATTCGGAAGGTTTTTTCGCATGCCTTGGACGAGGATCGTCGTATAATGGAGGATAGCAAATCCTTCGTCAGCGAAATGGAACAGCGTGCTTTGAAGTGGCAGGAGCAAAAAGAACTCAAGTGAGGCAACTTCTTGGTGCACGAATCGTTGCGAGGCCGATCTCGGCTGCCCCTATACTGGATCAAGAGAGGAGGGATAAGATGGAGTGGCTGGAGCGGATGAACCGGGCGATGGACTACATCGAGGAGAACCTGACCGGGGAGATCGAGCTGAGCGAGGCGGCCCGCAGGGCCTGCTGCTCGACGTATCATTTTCAGCGGATGTTCTCGTTCATTACGGATGTGACGCTGGCGGAGTACATTCGGCGCAGACGGCTGACGCTGGCTGCGTTGGAGCTGCAGCAAGGCGGGGCGGCGAAGATCATCGATGTCGCGCTGACCTACGGGTACGACTCGCCGGTCTCGTTCGCGCGGGCGTTCCATGCGCTGCATGGAATGACGCCGGCTATGGCCCGCCAGGGCGGCATGGAGCTCAAAGCCTATCCCCGTCTGTCCTTCCTCATCACGATCAAGGGGGCAGAGGCGATGAATTATCGGATCGAGACGAAGGAAAAGTTCGAGGTGTTCGGCCTGGAACGCGTATTCCGCACGGATGGAGGCGGGGATGCGCCCCAAACGCCGGCCCGGCTGTGGGAGCAGAGCCATGCGAACGGAGAGGCGAAGCGGCTTGAAGAGCGTGCAGGCGGGCTGCCGTCCTTCGTGAGCCCCAATCTATACGCAGTGAATGCGGTCTGCAGCTACCGGAAAACCGGGCCCGATACGTTTCCTTACATGCTCTGCGCCTTCAAGGATGAGGCCAGCGATACGGACGGCTACGCTACGGCGACGATTCCCGCGCATACATGGGCGATCTTCCCGTCGGAGCCGCATCCGTGGGAGCAGTTCGGAGAGACGATCGAGACGCTTTACCGTCGCTTCTACACCGAATGGCTCCCAACGGCGGGCTACGAGCAGGTGGACGGAATCGAGTTCGAGATGAACGGGACGAAGGACGGCCTCAACTACATCGAGCTGTGGTTCGCGGTACGCAAAAAGTAGTTGCCGTACGCGTACGGCTCCTTTTTAGGAGCCGTACCGGCGGCCGTTCATGTAGAAATTGTCCTCCCGGCCGACCCGGAAGGAAATTTCCAGATCGGGGATGCCGAGCGAGCGGACATGCCTGTCGATCGCCTCGGCCATCTTGTCTCGAATCTCGTCCCCGCGCTCGAACCACCATACATCGATGAACGGGTAGGAATCGGTATATTTCCCGTCGAAGATCGCCGTGACATGCAGGCACTCCAAGGTGAAATTATCGGTGCCGCATCGGCATATCGCCGCCATCTCCTCTACGAGAGGGATGCTGATCGCGCGTATGCCCTCGGCTGGAATTCCTCTGAAAATCAATTGCGGCATCTCTGCCTGCCTCCTCTCGAATCGACTGCAACCAACGAACGAACAATAAGCGGAACGGCCTTATTATAGCTGGAATCGCCAGTTCATTTCCATGCAAAGGAGCTGAAACCAATGGATCTGGAAACCGTCCTGCACGAGCTCGAAGCTCTCGGCAAGGAACGACTGAAGAAGATGTACCTGGGCAACGGCGCGCATGAGCCCTTGTTCGGCGTGGCTACGGGCGAGATGAAGCCTCTCTACCGAAAGATCAAGCGGAACCAGCCGCTCGCCGAGCAGCTCTACGCGACCGGCAACTATGACGCCATGTACTTCGCCGGCGTCATCGCCGATCCCGACGCCATGTCGGCAGCCGATTTCGATCGCTGGATCGAGACGGCTTATTTTTACATGCTGTCGGACTATGTGGTCGCGGTCACGCTGGCGGAGTCGGACATCGCGCAGGAGGTAGCCGACCGCTGGATCGCGAGCGGCGACGAGCTGCGCATGTCGGCCGGCTGGAGCTGCTACTGCTGGCTGCTCGGCAACCGTCCGGACGCCGCCTTTTCGCAAGAGAAGCTGGCCGGCCTGCTGGACCAAGCCAAGCGGACGATCCACGACGCGCCCAAGCGGGCGAAGATCTCGATGAACAACTTCGTGTACACGGTCGGCGTGTCCTACGTGCCGCTGCATGAGCGGGCGGTGGGGATCGCGCAGCAGATCGGTCCGGTGGATATCGGCGGGAGCGGCGCGAAGCGCAAGCTGTTGAACGCCTCCGAGCAGATTCAAAGTCAGCTGGAAAAAGGGCGGATCGGCTTCAAGCGGAAGCATGTCCGCTGCTGACCGAATAAGGAAGGGGGATGCCGCCATGAGGATGACCATCGGCCTGTTCGCCCATGTGGACGCGGGCAAGACGACGTTTGCGGAGCAGCTGCTTTACCATGCGGGCAGCATCCGGTCGCGCGGACGGGTCGACCATAAGGACGCCTATCTGGACAGCCACGAGATCGAACGCGCGCGGGGCATTACGGTGTTTGCCGATCAAGCGCAGCTGTCGTACAAGGGCTCGGCCTATGATCTGATCGACACGCCCGGACACGTCGACTTCTCGCCGGAGATGGAGCGGGCCGTCCTGGCGATGGACTACGCGATCGTCATCGTCAGCGCGGCGGAGGGAGTCCAGGGACATACGGAGACGGTATGGCAGCTGCTGCGCAAGCACCGGGTTCCGACGTTCTTTTTCATCAACAAGACGGATCGCGTCGGCGCCGACGCGGAAGCGACGCTGGACGAGATCCGCCTGCATCTGACGCCGGACGCAGTACCGGTCATGGACAGCTTTGCGCACGGCATCGTCGGAGAGCCGCTGCGGGAGCGGATGGCCGAGCGGGACGAGGCGCTGCTGGAGGCGTACCTGGAAGGCCGGGACGACCCGGCCTACTGGCTGGAGGCTCTGCGCGGACTCGTCCGCGAAGGAAGGCTGTTCCCGTGCGCGAGCGGCTCCGCGCTGCAGGATATCGGCGTAACCGAATTTCTGGAGCTGCTGCACGGCTTGACGACCGCTGCCTATGACAAGGAGGCGCCGTTCGCCGGACGCGTGACCAAGATCCGTCATGATCCAAGCGGCGTGCGGCTGACCTTCATCAAGCTGCTGGCCGGCACGCTGCGGGTCCGGGACGAGCTGGCCTACGAGAGCGGCGGCAAGCGGCAGGAGGAGAAGGTGACGCGCCTGCTGGCGTTCAACGGGAGCCGGTCGCATGCGCTCGAGCAGGCGGAGGCGGGCGAGCTGATCGCCGTGACCGGACTGTCCGCCGTCGAGGCCGGCCAAGGACTCGGCGCTTGCAGGGACGAGCCGGCCTACGAGATGGCGCCGACGCTGATGACGAAGGTTGCGTTCCCGGAGACGCTTCACGTCAAGGACGTGCTGAGCGCGTTTCGGATGCTGAATGCGGAGGACCCGTCGCTGAACGTCGTCTGGGAGGAGAGCCTGCAGGAGATTCATGTGCATGTGATGGGCCTCATTCAACTGGAGGTGCTGGGGCATGTGGTGCGGGAGCGGTTCGGGATGGACGTCTCGTTCGGCAGCCCGGAAATTCTGTACAAGGAGACGATCCGCGCCGCGGTCACCGGATACGGGCATTTCGAGCCGCTTCGGCATTATGCGGAAGTGCATCTGCGGCTCGAGCCGGGCGAGCGGGGCAGCGGAATCGCGTTCGCGAGCGTCTGCCATCCGAACGAATTCAGCGTCGGCAACCAGAACCTCGTGAAGACGCATCTCTACGAGCGGGAGCATCGCGGCCTGCTGACGGGCATGCCGGTCGCCGACCTCAAGATTACGCTGCTGCGGGCCGCCGCGCACAAGGAATATACGCATGGGGGCGACTTCCGCGAGGCCGCCTTCCGCGCGCTCAGGCAGGGGCTGGAAAAGGCCGACAACGTGCTGCTGGAGCCTTTTTACACCTTCAAGATCAAGGTCGGCTTGGACGAGCTGGGACGGGTGCTGTCCGATATCCAGCGCGCCAGCGGGCAGTTCGATCCGCCGCAGACGACGGACGCGCATGCGGTCGTCACGGGCCGGGCGCC
This sequence comes from Paenibacillus pasadenensis DSM 19293, assembly GCF_000422485.1. GTDB lineage: Bacteria > Bacillota > Bacilli > Paenibacillales > Paenibacillaceae > Paenibacillus_O > Paenibacillus_O pasadenensis. The sequence continues at coordinate 40,831 of NZ_KE383862.1, read as the reverse complement.
GGTGGCGACATTTCTGAACTATGCGGCGGAGCTGGCCTCGTTCACGCATGGGCGGGGCGCCATCCGCTGCGTATTCGGAGGCTACGACGAGTGCCACAATACGCCGGAGGTGATCCAGCGGAAAGGGTATCGCAAGGACGCGGACCCGCTGTATACGTCCTCCTCGATCTTTTGCGCCAAAGGCAGCGGGTACGCCGTGCCTTGGGACGAGGCGGAGGCGAAGATGCATCTGCTTTGATCGTCGTAAAACAGCCCAAAAGGCTGCAGCTCATTCGAGCTGCGGCTATTTGGGCTTCCATCGTCCGAGAGACGATACGGCGTGCTTGCCGCTGCCGGCGGCTGCAAGGGACAAGCCAACCCATTTATTAGTTGCAATAGCATTCTAACTAAGATAAACTCCAATTAGTTGCAATAGCATCATATCTGGAGGGGAAGGGGGAATTGCCATGAGCGAGCCCTGGGCGCTCAAAAGCAAGGACAGCTCGGAATCGCATGGCCCTTATATCTCGGCGATCTACCGTCACATGCAGGTGCTGATCTCCGCCGAGCTGGCGCCGCATCGCATCGGCAGCGGCCAGTACATGTTCCTCATGGCGATCGCGCAGCAGGAGCCGTTGACGCAAAAGGCCTTGAGCGAGAAGCTGCTGGTCGACAAGACGACGACGGCCAAGGCGATCGCCAAGCTCGAGGCGGAAGGGTATGTCCGAAGGGAAGCGGATCCTGCGGATCAGCGCTTTCAGCTGCTTTATTTGACGGAGGCGGGACGAGAGGTCGTGCCTCAGGTCCAGGAAGCGCTGAACCGCGTTCGGACCAAGACCGCCGCAGGCATCGACGAAGCGGAGTACGCCATGTTCATCCGTCTGCTGAAGACGGTGCTCGGCAACTTGACCGGGCTGTAGAGGCTAAGGTCCGCCTGCTGAAGAACCTGGCTTTTTCAAACCAAGGAGGAGGATGACGATGCTGGCTGCAGCTCCGTTTGTCGTCGTGGAGAATTGCGCGGAGGAAATCCGATTTTATCAAGGCGTCTTTGGAGGAGAGGTCGAGATTCTGCGAAGGCAGGGAGAAACGGTTCTGAACGCGGATCTGCACGTAGATGGAGTCGCCCTCAAGTTCGCCGACGTTCAAGCGGCGAAGCCGGTTCAGAAGGGCGACTATGTCCGGATCTTCCTCAAGCTCGGCACGGAGGAGGAGTTCCGCCGCGTCTATGGAGCCCTCGCTTCCGGCGGGGCGATCGTCACGGAGCTGTACGAGGCTCCGTTCAACGGCCTGCTGGCCATCGTCTCCGACCGGAACGGGGTCTGTTGGGTGCTGTCCTTTTATCGTGCGTGACAAAAAAAACCGCTCCCCGGGTCGAGAGGAGCGATCAGGCTCCCCTCTGCCGAGAAACGGTTCTTATTAGTTGCGGATCAGATAGTCGAACGCGCCGAGCGCCGCGGTCGCGCCCGAGCCCATCGAGATGATGATCTGCTTGAACGGGCTGTTCGTGCAGTCGCCTGCCGCGAACACGCCGGGCAGCGACGTCGCGCCGCGCGCGTCGACGATGATCTCGCCCATCCGGTTGCGCTCCACCGCGCCTCCGAGCCATTCGGTGTTCGGCACGAGGCCGATCTGCACGAATACGCCCTGCAGCTCGATGTGGCGGTCCTCGCCGGTCTCGCGGTCGGTGAACGTGATTCCGCTGAGCTTGTCCGTGCCGGTGAATTCCTTGGTCGCGACATTCGTGATGACCGTGACGTTCGGAAGCGAGTACAGGCGGTCCTGCAGCACGGAGTCGGCCTTGAGCTCGGTGTTGAACTCCAGCACGGTCACATGCTTGACGATGCCGGCCAGGTCGATCGCCGCTTCGACGCCGGAGTTGCCTCCGCCGATGACCGCGACATCCTTGCCGGCGAACAGAGGTCCGTCACAGTGCGGGCAGTACGCCACGCCCTTGTTCTTGAACTCGGCTTCGCCCGGCACGCCGACGTTGCGCCAGCGCGCTCCGGTCGACAGGATGACCGTCTTGCTGCGCAGCACGGCGCCGTTCTCGAGCTCGACCTCGACATAATCCTTCTTCTCCAGGCGGACCGCCCGTTGAAGCTTCATGATGTCGACGTTGTACTCCTTCACATGCTCCTCGAGGCTCGCGGCCAGCTTCGGACCTTCGGTGTACTTCGTGCTGATGAAGTTCTCGATGCCGACCGTGTCCATGATCTGGCCGCCGAAGCGCTCGGCGACGATGCCGGTGCGGATGCCTTTGCGGGCCGCATAGATCGCGGAGCTTGCGCCGGCCGGGCCGCCGCCGACGACGAGCACGTCGAACGGCTCCTTGCCGTTGAATTCCTCCGCGCTCGGAGCTTCGACGATCTTGGCCAGAATCTCCTCGATCGACATCCGGCCGCCGCCGAACGCCTCGCCGTTCAGGTAGACGGACGGCACGGCCATGACGCCGCGCTCCTCCGCTTCATCCTTGAACGCCGCGCCGTCGATCATCGTATGCGAGATGCCCGGATTGAGCACGCTCATGACGTTGAGGGCTTGGACGACATCCGGACAGTTGTGGCAGCTCAGGCTGACGAACGTCTCGAACTTGTACTCGCCCTTGATGCCCTTGATCAGATCGATGACGCTCTGGTCGACCTTCGGCGCGCGGCCGCTGACTTGCAGCAGCGCCAGCACGAAGGACGTGAATTCATGGCCGAGCGGGATGCCGGCAAAGACGATTCCCGTATCCTCGCCCGGGCGGTTCACGCTGAAGCTCGGCGTGCGCGGCAGCTCCGCTTTTTCCACCCGGATGCGGGGGCTCATGGCGACGATCTCGTCCATCAGGCCGAGCATGTCCTGCGACACCGCGTCGGTGCCCGCGCTGACCTGGATATGCACGTCGCCTTCCATGAGTCCCATGTATTGGGCTAGCTGTGCCTTGATATCTCCGTCAAGTACCATTGGAAATGCCCCTTAGATCTTGCCTACGAGGTCAAGGCTAGGCTTCAGCGTCGTGCCGCCTTCTTGCCATTTCGCAGGGCAGACTTCGCCTGGATTGTTGCGCACGTATTGAGCGGCTTTGATCTTGTTGACGAGCGCGCTCGCGTCGCGGCCGATGCCGCCGGCATTGATCTCGACCGTCTGGATGACGCCGTCCGGATCGATGATGAACGTGCCGCGGTCGGCCAGGCCGTCCGCTTCGATCAGCACGTCGAAGTTGCGGGAGATCGTGTGCGTCGGATCGCCGATCATGATGTACGTGATCTTGCCGATCGTCTCGGAGCTGTCATGCCAAGCCTTGTGCGTGAAGTGCGTGTCGGTCGAGACGGAATATACTTCCACGCCGAGCGATTTCAGCGTTTCATATTGGTCTTGCAGGTCGCCGAGCTCGGTCGGGCATACGAAGGTGAAGTCGGCCGGGTAGAAGCAGACGACGCTCCATTTGCCTTTGAAGTTCTGCTCCGTTACGTCGATGAAATTGCCGTTCTGGTACGCTTTCGCGCTAAAAGGTTTTACTTCAGTTCCGATCAGGGACATGATATGGTTCCTCCTTGGAGTGTTTTTATAATGATTACAATCTAATATTAATTTTGTTGAGAATGACTGTCAAGTAGACATCCCTCGCTTCCTCGAAAAATCATCGCATTCCGCCGCCAATTGTGGCCGGCTCGACACGCTTTTGGTCATCTTTCCCGGTTGCGGGGCCTCCGATTCACTCTTTCATTCCTTCCGACAATCGAATGAACTTAATGAACGAACGCACGGAATGGGGCACGTAATTGTCCCTCGGCCAGATGACGTCCAGCTGCCAGGGAATGACGGGATCGTCCAGCTGCACGAAGCGGATGCGCGGGTCAGTGATCTTGCTGCAGATGACGTCGGGCACGATCGAGATGCCGACGCCGGCCGCGACCATCTCCGCCATGAGGTCCCACTGGGAGCTGGAATGAAGGATCTGCGGCTCGTAGCCGGCCGCCTGGCAGGCGCGCAGCACGAGCTGCCGCACGGCGAAGCCGTACGAGAACAGGATGAACGGCTCCTGCTCAAGCTCCCGGATCGACGCGGCTTCCCGGCCGGCGAGCGGATGCGCCTCGTGCACGAGCAGCGCGAGCCGCTGCCGGATGAACGGCACGGAGTGGAACGCCTGCGCGTTCACAGGGCCGACGACGACCCCGATATCGAGCTCCCCGCTCAGCAGCAGCGACTCGATCTTCTTCGCGCCCTCCTCGGTCACCTGGAAGCTCACATTGGGGAATTCCCGTTGAAAGGGAGGAATGACGCGGGGGAAAAAGACGGAGCCGATGACGGGAGGCAGGCCGATCGCGATGCTGCCCGTCTTGAGCTCCGCGACGTCGTCCATGGCGGTGTGCAGATCCTGCACGGCGCGCAGCACGGCGGGGATCTGGCGGATGGCGGCGGCGCCGGAGTCCGTCAGCTTGAGCTGCTTGCCGGAGCGGTCGAACACCGGGGCGCCGAGCTCGTCCTCCACCGAGCGGACGATCTTGCTGAGCGTCGGCTGGGACAGATGGAGCGTCTCGGCCGCTTTGGTCATGTTCTGCTGCTTGGCGATCTCCAGCAGGTAGGAAAGATGTCTAAGTTCCAAGCCGAATAGCTCCATTCATAGAATTATGGAATGGCAATGATTCGATGTCTGAATTTTACCTTTTCGCCGAGCAGGTTGTAAACTGAGACGGAACGAAATGAAAGCGTTTTACAACCCGAGGCAGAGGAGCCATGTCTATGTTCCTAGAAGTTTTCGCCATCCTGCTCGCGCTTGGCCTGCTCATGCTTTTCGCCTATCGAGGGTTCCCGGTCATCGTATTCGCGCCGATCTTCACGCTGCTGGCCGTCGTCATCTCGGGCAAGGCGCTGCTGCCGAGCTACACCGAGGTGTACATGACCAACGCGGCCAGCTACATCAAGACGTATTTCCCGGTCTTCCTGCTCGGCGCGATCTTCGGCAAGGCGATGGAGCTGAGCGGAGCGGCCTCGTCGATCGCCCACGCGATCGTGAGATCGCTCGGCAGCAAGCGGGCGATGCTGGCGGTCGTCCTCGCCTGCGCCGTGCTGACGTACGGCGGCGTCTCGCTGTTCGTCGTCGCTTTTGCCGTGTATCCGTTCGCGGCGGCCATCTTCCGGGAAGGCAACATCCCGAAACGGCTCATCCCCGGCACGATCGCGCTCGGCGCGTTCACGTTCACGATGGACGCGCTGCCCGGCACGCCGCAGATCCAGAACATCATCCCGACCGCCTACTTCGGGACGGACGCCTATGCGGCTCCGGTCGTCGGCATCATCGGCGGCGCGCTCATCTTCGCGGCCGGCCTGTACTGGCTGGAGCGCCGCCGCAAGCAGGCCGAGCTCGCCGGCGAGGGCTACGGCGACAACCACAAGAACGAGCCCGAGGCGGCGGAGGAGACGAACTATCCGAAGCTGTGGCTGGCGCTGCTGCCGCTGGCGCTCGTGCTGGTGCTGAACTTCCTGCTGAGCCGCGGCGCGCTGACCGTCACGACGTGGTATGACGAGGAGCTGCTCCAGTCGTTCAACATCGCGAACGTCAAGTCCGTCTCCTCGATCTGGGCGCTCATCATCGCGCTGACGGTCGGCGTCATCGCCGCGCTTTGCATCAACGTCCGCCAGGTGAAGGGCAAGCTCGCCGCCGGCCTGACGGCAGGCGCGATGGGCGCGCTGCTGGCGATCTTCAACACCGCCTCCGAGGTCGGCTTCGGCAACGTCGTCAAGACGCTGCCCGGCTTCCAGGCGATCCAGAACGGCATCCACAGCATGAACGGGGCGCCGCTGCTGTCGGAAGCCGTCTCGGTCAACCTGCTCGCCGGCATCACCGGCTCCGCCTCCGGCGGCCTGTCGATCGCGCTGGAGGTCATGAGCAAGACGTATCTCGATGCGGCGAACGCGATGGGCATCAGCCCCGAGCTGCTGCACCGGATCGCCTCGATGGCGTCCGGAGGCATGGACACGCTGCCGCATAACGGCGCCGTTATCACGCTGCTCGCGATTACCGGCTTGACGCATCGCCAGTCGTACAAGGACATTTTCGCCATCACGATCATCAAGACGGTCGTCGTATTCGCGCTCGCCGCGGTGCTGACCGTCATCGTCTAGATCGCTTCACAGCATCAGAGGAATGGAGGCCTGAATCCATATGCAGCCGGAGATGAAAGGAAGGGTCGCACTCGTCACGGGCGCGGCCAGCGGCATCGGACTCGAGATTGCCCGCAAGCTGTCGGCGGAGGGAGCGGCGGTCGTGCTGACCGACATCCGCGGGGAGGCGGCGGAGCAGGCGGCCGCCTCGCTCCAGGACGTAGGCGGAGAGTGCCTCGGCCTCGCCTGCGACGTCACCGACGAAGGCCAGTACGCGCAGGCGATCGCCCGCGCGGAGGCGGCCTACGGCCGGCTGGACATCCTCGTCAACAACGCCGGCCTGCAGCATGTCGCTCCGATCGAGGAATTCCCCGTGGAGAAATTCGACTTCATGCTGCGGGTCATGCTGACGGGGGCGTTCATCGGCATCAAGCATGCGTTCCCGATCATGAAGCGCCAGCAGTACGGCCGCATCCTCAACATGGCGTCGATCAACGGCGTCATCGGCTTCGCCGGCAAAGCGGCCTACAACAGCGCCAAGCACGGCCTGATCGGCCTGACCAAGGTGGCGGCGCTCGAGGGCGCGGCCCACAACATCACGGTGAACGCGCTCTGCCCGGGCTACGTCGACACGCCGCTCGTGCGCGGGCAGCTCGAGGACCTGTCCCGCACGCGCGGCGTTCCGCTGGAGCGGGTGCTGGAGGACGTGCTGTACTCGCTCATTCCGCAGAAGCGGCTGCTCTCCGTGGAGGAGATCGCCGACTTCGCCTCGCTCATCGCCGGGGACCGGATGCGCGGCGTCACCGGCGCGACGCTGCTGATCGACGGCGGCTACACCGCGCAGTAGAGCGGGAGGGCCGGGGCGCGACAACAGAAAGGATGGAACTTATGAGCAAGACATGGGCTTCGGCTGCGGACGCCGTGCGCGATATCCCGGACGGATCGACGCTGATCGTCGGCGGATTCGGCCTATGCGGCATCCCCGAGACGCTCATCCAGGCGCTGGTCGAGCAGGGGACGAGCGGCCTCACGGCCGTCAGCAACAACTGCGGCGTCGACGACTGGGGGCTCGGGCTGCTGCTGCGGACGAAGCAGATCCGCAAGATGGTCTCCTCCTATGTCGGGGAGAACAAGACGTTCGAGAGCCAGTACCTGAGCGGGGAGCTGGAGGTCGAGCTCGTCCCGCAAGGGACGCTCGCGGAGCGCATCCGCGCCGGAGGGGCGGGCATCCCCGGCTTCTACACGCCGACCGGCGTCGGCACGGTCGTCGCGGACGGCAAGGAGCAGAAGGAATTCGACGGCCGGACCTACCTGCTCGAACGAGGCATCGTCGGCGACTTCGCCCTCGTCAAGGCGTGGAAGGCGGATACGCTCGGCAACCTCGTCTACCGCAAGACGTCGCGCAACTTCAATCCGCTCGCGGCAGCCGCGGGCCGGATCACGATCGCGGAGGCCGAGGAGATCGTGCCGGCAGGCGCGCTCGATCCGGACGAGATCCATACGCCGGGCGTCTACGTGCAGCGGGTTGTCCAGGGCTTCGGCTATGAGAAGCGGATCGAGCGCTTGACCGTGCGCGGCGCAGGCGTCCAAGTCCAAGGGAGGGAAGGCCGATGAGCGGCAGCCGAAGCGCGATCGTCATGCGGGCGGTGCAGGAGATTCAGGACGGCATGGTCGTCAATCTCGGCATCGGCATGCCGACGCTGGTCGCCAACCATATTCCGGCCCGCATGCAGGTGCTGCTGCAGTCGGAGAACGGGCTGCTCGGCATCGGGCCGTACCCGCTGGAGGGCGAGGCCGATCCCGACCTCATCAACGCGGGCAAGGAGACGGTGACGGCCGTGCCGGGCGCGTCCTATTTCGACAGCGCGGAGTCGTTCGCCATGATCCGGGGCGGCCACGTCGAGCTCGCGATCCTCGGCGGCATGGAGGTGTCGGAGCAGGGCGACCTCGCCAACTGGATGATTCCCGGCAAGATGGTCAAGGGCATGGGCGGCGCGATGGATCTCGTGCACGGAGCGCGGCGCGTCGTCGTCGTCATGGAGCATATGAGCAAGCACGGAGAGTCCAAGGTCAAGGCCGCCTGCACGCTGCCGCTGACCGGGCAGCGGGTCGTCGACCGGCTCATCACGGACTTGGCCGTATTCGACTTCACCGAGCAGGGAATGGTGCTCGTGGAGCTGCAGGAGGGCGCGACGCTGGAGCAGGTGCGGGACCATACCGAGGCCCGCTACGCGGTCGCAGCGGAATTGGAGAGGGGGAGAGCGTGATGTCGAGCTTGCATGAAGCGGTCATCGTCAGCGCCGTCCGCACGCCGATCGGCAGCTTTCAGGGGGCGCTCGCCGAGGTGCCGGCGCCCGAGCTGGGCGCGGCGGCGATCCGGGAGGCGCTCGCCCGGGCGGGCGTCGGCCAGGAGCAGGTGGACGAGGTTATCCTCGGCCACGTGCTGCAGGCGGGAGTGGGACAAAATCCGGCTCGCCAGGCGTGGCTGAAAAACGGCTATTCGTCCTCGGTGCCAGCGGCGGCCGTCAACAAGGTGTGCGGCTCCGGCCTCAAGGCCGTCATGCTGGCCGCGCAGGCGATCCGGCTCGGCGACGCCGAGATCGTCGTGGCCGGCGGCATGGAATCGATGAGCCAGTCTCCCTACCTGCTGCCCGGCGGGCGGACCGGCCTGCGCCTCGGCGACGCCAAGCTCGTCGACTCGATGATCCGGGACGGGCTCTGGTGCGCGATGGGCGACATCCATATGGGGGAGACGGCCGAGAACATCGCGGACAAGTACGGCATCGGCCGCCAGGAGCAGGACGAGTTCGCGGCATGGAGCCAGCAAAAGGCCGAGGCGGCGATCGCGGCCGGCCGCTTCGCCGAGGAGATCGTGCCGGTGGCCGTCCCTCGCCGCAAGGGCGAGCCGCTGTCGGTCGGCGCCGACGAGCATCCGCGCGCCGGCACGACGGCGGAGTCGCTCGGCCGGCTGCGCCCGGCGTTCCGCGCGGGCGGCACTGTCACGGCCGGCAACGCGTCCGGCCTGAACGACGGCGCGGCCGCGCTCGTCGTCATGTCGGCGGAGCGGGCGGCCGCGCTCGGCCTGAAGCCGCTCGCCGCCATTCGCGGCTACGCGAGCGCCGCGCTCGACCCGGCCTTCATGGGGCTCGGCCCCGTGCACGCGACGCGCCGGCTGCTGGAGCGGACAGGAGTGTCGATGGGCGACATCGACTTGTTCGAGATGAACGAGGCGTTCGCGGCGCAGGCGATCGCCGTCGGCCGCGAGCTCGAGCTGCCGCCGGAGAAGCTCAACGTGAACGGCGGCGCCATCGCGCTCGGGCATCCGATCGGCGCGAGCGGCGCCCGCATCCTCGTCACGCTGCTGCATGAGCTGCGCCGCCGCGAGGGCCGGCTCGGCCTCGCCTCGCTCTGCATCGGCGGCGGGCAAGGCGTCTCCATGCTGGTGGAGGCGCTGTAGGCTCTGCTCCGCAGCGAACGCTTGTCGATGAGAAGGTCAGCACAGAGGTCTGTGACGGCTGCCTAGGGGGCAGCTGGCGCAGGCCTTTTGGCTGTCCTGCTGGACGAGCCGCCGGCATGTTCAAATCGCGCCTTTCCCGCTATGCTTAACCTTTAAGGAGGGGGAGGAGAATGGAAAAGTCAGCGTTCTACGGCAGGTGGGCCTGTCAAAAGATGATTGAGTCGGCTTCGTCGAACCTATGGGACGGCCACTGGGCGTGCGCGGTCCTCTCCATGGCCCGGCTGCTGGACGAGCAGCTTCTGCCCGGGGGTCTGGAGCCTTTGGTCCGCCGCAATCTCGATCAGATCGTCAAGGAGAAGGGAAACCAGGGCATCTATGACGATGAAGGGGAGCCGAAGATCGGCTTTCGGCCGGAGCTGCTGCGCGTGTTGATTCGAAATGGCGGCAAAGACAACTCGCTTGGCCACGATGCCATCTACGCGTCCTACATGCTCGACTTGATCGAGCGCTCCGGCATTCCGGCGACGCAAGAGCTGTTCGACGCGATGGCGACGATGCTGCAGGGCTTTGCCGACTCCGGTCCCGGTTATGTCACGATCAACGGCATCCATACGGTCGTTCAACCCGGCGAGGTGCCGGAAGCGGAAAATCAGCCTGAGCTTGCTCCATCATCCGTACTGGAGCTGTTCCATGCTTTCTCCAGACCGGAACGGATGGAGAGAGGAGACATGCAGCTCGGCCATCTGCTGACGCACGGACATGCCGTCGTGGAGCTGAAGCGGGCCTTGAGTGCCGAGGCTCTGGAGGAGCACGGGCCGATTCTGGAGCAGTCTTTTTTCAAAAGAACAGCCCTGTTGGCTTATGCGAATGCGCTCGAAAAGGAAGAGACGGAATCCGCTTCAAACGCCGTGGCCGGCGCGCGTAATCCGCTGGAGCCGTCTTATTGGGAAGAAGCCCTTGCGGACAGCCGGCACGGGCATTACGGCAAATACGCTTACAGCTACCTCAGGCTCTGCCGCTTGGCCGGATTCCGCCCGGAGAATTTCCAGTCGTTCAGCCGGATCCTGCCAGCGCTGGCATGAAGGCTCCCGGACCGGATGAAGGAGCGACAACGATGCGGATGATGGAATCCTGGATGAGCCGGCTGTGGCCGGAGTGGAGCGGAACGCTGCGGCGGCGGAGCGGCGGGTGGAACAACAGCACGTATTTTGTTGAAGGCAGTGCCGGGCGCGCGGTGCTGCGCATCTACGAGACGCATCGCGACCGGGACAAGATCGAGTTCGAGCACGAGGTGCTGAAGCGGCTGGCGGAGCTCTCCTTGCCGTTTCAGGTGCCGCAGCCGATCCCGGCCCGGAACGGGGCGACCGTGGCCGAGACGGAGGACGACCCTTCCAAGCTCGCTTGCTTGTTCCGCTATATCGAAGGCGACTCCCCGGCGGAGGAGGAGTCGGGCTACGAGGCGTCGTTCGGCGAAGCGGCGGGCCTGTTGTCGGCGGCGCTTGCCGGCGTCCGCCCGAGCTTGTCTCCGGCGTATCGCCCGTATTACGAGCTGAGAGCGGCCTATCCGCTTTGCACTGACGAAGCGCTGCGCGAGCTGTGCTTCGATCCGCCCGAGCCTTTCCGCCATCTGGCTGCGGAGCTCGGGGCGCTATATGAGGCGTGCGGAGACATCTTCGGTCGCCTGGCGGAGCTGGAGCGGCTGCCGCATCAGCTCGTGCACGGAGATCTGAACGCGTCGAACCTGCTGCTGCGGCAGGCGGATCGCCGGCAGGTAGCCGCGCTGCTCGACTTCGAGTTCTGCGCGTGGGATTTGCGGGCGATGGAGCCGGCGGTCGTTCTTTCCGGCCTCGTCGGACATCCGGAGGAAGAGGCGGCGGCGCAAGCGTTCTGGCGCGGCTTCAGCGGCGTCGTCCGGCTGTCCCGCGAGGAGATGGAAGCGGTGCCTTTGCTGATGCAGCTCCGCAAAGTAGACGTATTCCTGCACTTCGTCAGCCGCTTCTGGGAAGGCACGGATGAAGCGCCCGTGCTCCGCGAGCAGGTCCGGATGCTCGCCGCGGATCTGGGCCGGCTGTCGTCGAGCTCGCGGCGGATGATGCGGGGCGGCGAATGATTTCGCCTCGCCTCTTATAAGACCTCCGGCCTATGCCGATAGATCCCTTTGAAAGATTTGATTTAAAAAAGGGAGGAATAGTCTGAATGAGGAAAAGCAGGAGTCTGATCCTGGGGCTCGCCCTGGCGCTGAGCTTGCCGGGAACGACTGCGCTCGCGGCCAAAACATCGGCTGACTTCAAAGACTTGCAGGATCTCGATGCCGCGACGAAAGCGAAGATTGACGCGCTGCTCAGCGCGGGCGTGTTCAACGGCGTGAGCCAGGACACGTTCGACTTGAAGAGCGAAATGAACCGCGCCCAGTTCGCCAAGGTCGCTGCGCTGATTTTCGGCCTGAAGGTCGACTCGGGCCTGAAGATGTCCAGCTTCAGTGACGTCAAGCCGGACGACAAGGGAAACGGCTATGCGTTGCCTTACATCGAGGCCCTCAAGAACGCGGGCATCGCGGAAGGATATGGCGGCGGAAGGTTCGACCCGGCAGGAAAGGTCACGAAAGAGCAGCTCGCCACGTTCCTGGTGAGGGGCCTTGGCAAGGATGACGACGCCAAGTCGGCTCCCGGCGTGGACGACCAGACCGTTTCGGACTGGGCCAAAGGCTACGTCGAGCTCGCCCTGGAGCTGAAGCTGCTGAGCAACGGCGCGGACGGAAAATTCGGCGGAGGCTCCAACGCGACCCGCGATCTGCTCGTGCTGGGCGCTTATGAGGCGAAGGAGCAATACGTTCCGCGTGGCGCCACGCCAACGCCGACTCCTTCGCCGAGCCTGACGCCGACGCCGAGCGCCTCGCCAAGTCCAAGCCCGACGCCGAGCGCAGCGCCGCCTATCGTGTGGCCGACGCCGGAGCCGACATCGACGGCAACGCCGACCGTTCAGCCGACGCCAACCGCGTCGTCGACACCGACGGCAACACCGACGCCAACCGCGTCGCCGACACCGACCCCGGCGCCAGCCATCACGGGGCTTACGGTGGAATCCGGAACGGTAGCCGGCTCGGTGCGTCTCGTCTACGAAGCGGTCTCGGGCAACGGCCTGCGTTTCGTCCATCAGCCAGGTCCGTTCGTGACGCCGAAGGTCGGATCCTCCGCGGCCGAGATCGGCAGCGAATATGAGACGGGCGCCGATATTCGGGGCGTCTATGAGGGCGAGCATATCGGCGTCTATGAGGTCAACGCCTCCACCGGCGCAGTCGTCCGGTTCAGCGACATCGCGCTGACGGCCGCGCAGATCGGTGTGGCGGCAGAACAGCTGCTGCATACGCAATTCTATGTTTCAGCAGGTTCCGTTCCCGGCACGGCCAAGCTGACGCTGGTGAACCCGAGCAGCGTAGGCGCAGAGAAATGGCGTATCCGCACAGTTGGGGAAAATGTGTATACTCCGGCGTCGGGAGCCTTTTTCGATGGCGTCGATTATGCATCCGGCCAAGACATTGACCTCGACACAGAGCATCCGCTCATCCTGGTGGCGGCCACCGATGCAGACAATCGCGTTATCCGTTACGCTGTGGCGGTTTACATTCCAGAACCTGCCGTTGAGGTCACTTTGGGTCCGCTCCATGCCGGTGTAGGCCAGTTGAGCCTTCGTGCAAGCGGAGAACTGCATGCCGACACGACCTCCCTGACAAATACCGCTGATTTGCTGGAATCTATCTCCATCGGCGGTGAATCGGCTCCGGGCTGGATTCAATCCAGCTTCGTAATATGGGATTCCATGACCTCCACTTTCCTTGTGCAGCTTCCCGAGGCGACGTTTGCATCAGGTCAAACCGTCGTTGTGACGCTCAAGCCGGGAGCTTGGAAGGATGTTTCCGGAGCTGTGCTGGAGCAGACCTCTTGCGCAGGCGTAGTCGAGCTGACGGTTCCGCCAGTGATTCCGCCGATCCCACCAATTCCACCGATCCCGCCGATCCCACCGATCCCACAGATTCCGCCGGTATAACCAACAAGATCTCCTCCAATCCCTTCATGAGCGAGACTCGACCAACGCAAGGAGCTGCCGCATCTGCCAAGATGCCGCAGCTCTTTTTTGCCGTTGGGGCGTCATCGGCCTGCGGCGCATATCAGGCAGAACTCAGGACCGCTTGACCGCCAGGCAATAATGGACGTTGTCGAAGGCGGCCAGCGGCTCGCCCGTCCGGCTGGCGTTGCAGGCAGCGAGCAGCCGGGCGTCGATGTCAGCAGGCGTCAGATGCTCGTACGCGAGCAGTCCCGCCTCCTCCAGCAGCGACTCCAGCTCGGCAGAGGAGTAGGAGGAGACCATCGGCTCGCCGGCCTGCGCCGCCATCATCACCTGCTTGCGGGCGCGCTCGCAGGCCTTTGGCGTGAAGGTCAGCTCGTCGGGGTAGTCGAACGCGAAGCCGCTGCCTGCAGGCAGCAGGTTCGCCAGCTTCCGCAGCAGACGGAGAAACGCCTCCTGCGGCAAGTAGTAGCTGAGGCCGAGCACGCTGACGAAGGTCAAGCGGGTCGGGTCGAAGGCTGCGCAGTCGAGCAGCCGCTCCGGCCAATCCGTCGCGACCAGGGAAGCGAAAGCGCCTTGGTTGGCGGAACCCTGGTGCATCGACCCGACCAGGGAGTTGAAAGTGCCTTAGTTGGCGAAAATCCGGTGCATCGACCCGACCAGGGAGTCGAAAGTGCCTTGGTTGGCGAAACTCGGGCGTATCGACCCGACCAGGGAGTCGAAAGCGCTTCTGACTCGCGCCAGGTTCATAGATCCACGTCGCAGCCATAAAGCCTGCCGATAAGCGGAGCGTCTCACGGCAGCATGCTGGCCGCCATGGCGCTCAGTTCGTTCTTGTCGGCCTCCGCATCCTGCTCGCGAGTGCGGCCGATCAGATGGATGAGCAGCGGTTCGGCCCCGGAGTCGTCGACAAACGTCAGCTTCGGAAGGGAAGGATCGAACCACGCTTGATGCGTTCCGATCGACACCGGCTCCAAGCGGTCGGGATCCAGGCTGTTCATAGCTCCGTTCGCTCCTGGACGGATGTTCACCTCGATGCCGGGCATCCCTTCCACATCCGTGCGGGAGTAGGAAAGGCTGATCCAGCCGGCATCGCGGCTCAGGCTCGTTTTCCGCAGCGCGTAGCCTTCCGGGGAAGCCTTCGCTTCCGCGTAGAGCGCTTCGAGCTGCTCGATGTCGAGCTGCTCCGACGTCTCGAAGAGGACTCTTCCTTCCAGAAAGCGGCTGCCGGCTGGCGGAGAAGGGAGCGGGAAGCGCGTGTCGGTGGCCGCCAGAAGCTCCTCGATCGACGAGAAGCGGAATTCGATGTTCAGCGGGTCATAATAGCGATCGATCTCATACGCTTCGGCGACCAGCAGAATCGCGCTCTCACCCGGCTGCAGGCCGGCCTCCGCCTTTCGCTTCAACTGCCTGTAGCCGGGGGATTCCATCAGCAGGCGGGCCTTCTCATCCTTGGCCTGCTGCTCGTCCGGCGTCTCGGTCAGGACAGGAGGATTGGCCGATGCCGGCCGCTCCTCCGGCCGCTCCGTCCTTTCCGTCCAGGAGAGAGCGAGCAGGAGCAGGGCTGCGCTGAGCGGCACGAGCAGCGCAGCTGGAATCCAGAGCGCAAGCCGGCGGCCGAGCGAGCGCGTCCTTTTCGCATGAGGAAGCGGCAGCTGCAGCGGAGATGGAGAAGGAATCGTCTCCTGGCGCAGCGCGGAGGCGAATTCCTCAAAGGAACGAAACGGGACGGGCTTTCGATTGGGCATCATGGCTGCTTCCTCCTTCCGGCCCGCAGGCCTGTCTGATGGTCCGCCGCGCCCGCTCGAAACGCTTGCGGACCGCCCCGGCGGTCGTCTGCGCGATTTCCGCGATGTCCTCGTAGGAGCGCTCCTCCACGATCCGCAGCACGACGATCGACCGGTCAAGCGGGGAGAGCAGCGCCAGCAGCTCCTCGACCGGATGGGCTCCTGGCGGGGGAGCGTCGCTGGCCGCTTCCGTTTCCCTTTTGACCAGAGCGAGCAGGAAGCTCAGGCGGTTCTTTCGCTTCATGACATTGAGGCAGTGGCGATGGGCGATCTTGTACAGCCAGGCGCGGGCATTGGAGATGTCGGCGATGCCCCTGGGCCTTCGCATGGCTTGAAAGAAGGCCTCCTGCACGGCATCCTCCGCCTCCTGCTTATGCCGCAGCATGTGATAGCAGTAAGAGAAGAGCGGCTGGCGATGCAGCTTGACGAGTTGTTCCCATGACGCTAGGTTCGGTTCGGATTCCATGCAGCACCTCTTATCCTGAAGTCGGTTCTACCCGATATGACAATCGGAGATGGTCATTTGAGACAGAATAAGGGAAATTATTCTAGAAGAAAAGAGAGTACGCGCTCCCAGCCGTAGCCGGTGCGCAACCATTCGCCGCTTGCGGCTGGCTTCGCTTGGCCTGCTTTTGGTAAGATGGGGCGAGATTTCGAAGCAAGGGAGGGGATCGAATGAAGCTTGCGGCGCTCAAGAGAGGATTGGTCTACCAGACGCTTCGCCTGCTTCGGCAGCGGCAAGGCTCCCATCGCGTCGCGCTCGGCTTCGCGCTGGGGTTCCTGCCCTGCTGGTTCCCGACCTTCGGCGCGGACGTGCTGCTGGCGCTGGCGCTGCTGCGGCTGTGCCGCGGCAATATGGCGGCCGGCATGTTCGCCGTCCTTTTCGGCACGCTGTTATGGCCGATTCTGTTCTACGTCAATTATGCCGTGGGACATGCCGTGCGCAGAGGGCTGCGCCAGCCCGCCGACCCGGAGGTTCGGGACATTCTCGCCGATCCGGCAGAGGAGCTCCGCTACGACGAAACGGTCGAGAGCCTGGGCGAGCTCGGCGGGGCCGGGCTGGACTTCCTGACCGGCGCCCTGCTGAACAGCGTCCTCGGCGCGCTGCTGCTCTACCTCCTCTTCCGTCTGCTGTGGACGCGCTGCCGCGCGCCGCTGCTGCGCCGGGCGAGGGCCTGGCGGGCGCGCTCCGCCGGAGGCAAGCGCATCTCGCCGTCCTCCTGAGGGCAAGCGCAAAAACCGCCTCGCAAAGCGAGGCGGCGAATGGAATCGCGAAGGGCATGCTCCAAGCGCGCGCTGGCGCCTTGTAGCGATCGTCACGGCGATGGCGACGGCTGCGGAACGAGCGCGACGATCCGGTCGTCGTTGTCCGCCGGGTTGCCGCGCGACCGGTTGCTCGTCAGCACGTACAGCGTGCCGTCCGGGGCTTCGACGATCGAGCGCAGCCGGCCCCACTCTCCTTCGAAGAAAGGCTCGATCGACGATACGCTTCCGTCCGCCGCAAGGGAAGCCTGCAGCAGCCGCTCTCCCCGCAGCGCGGAGACGAGCAGCCGGCCCTTCCACGGCCCGTCTGTCAGGAAGGCCATGCCCGACGGAGCCCACGTCTCGTCGCCGCTATGCGCGGCCGGAACCTGCAGCGGCTGGCCGTCTGCGGCCTCGCCGCTCTCGTCGCCCTCCACGTCCGGCCAGCCGTAGTTGGCGCCGGGGCGGATGCGGTTGATCTCGTCATGCGCCGATTGGCCGTGCTCGGAGCTGTACAGCTCGCCGCTCTCTGGATGCCAGGCGAGGCCCTGCGGGTTGCGGTGGCCGAGGCTGTAGACCGGCGATCCGGGAAAAGGGTTGTCCGCCGGAACCGACCCGTCCGGCTGCAGCCGGAGGATCTTGCCGGCCAGGCTGTCCGGATCCTGCGCCAGCTCCGGCTCGGACGCGTCGCCGGTCGTCGCGTACAGCATGCCGTCCGGGCCGAAGCGCAGCCGGCCGCCGTTATGATTGACCGCTCCCGGAATCGAATCGAGCAGCACCTGGTCGATGGCCGCCTTGCCGCCTTCGATGCGCAGGCGCAGCACGCGGTTCAGGATGCGGCCCTGCTCTTCGTAGGAGTGGTAGGCGTAGGCGTAGCCGTTGTCGGCAAAAGCCGGATCAAGAGCGAGGCCGAGCAAGCCGCCTTCTCCTCCATCCGGACCTTCGACCTCCAGCAGCGGCTCCTCGCGGAGCCGGCCATCCTCGATGACCCGCAGCGCTCCCGGGCGCTCGGTGAAGAAGATGCGGCCGTCCGGAGCAAGGGCGATCTCCCACGGCAGGTCCAATCCTTCTGCGAGGACGGTCGGCTCATAGGGAAAGCGATCCGCGCTTTCCGCCGCCTCCGAGGGCGGCGCGGCGGAAGGTATGGCTCCGGACGAGCTGGCAGGCGGCGCGGCTCCTCCGTCCTGCCGCAGCTGCTCGGACGGGGCGCAGCCGCAAAGCAGCAGGACGGCGGCGGCCGTCCCGAGTCCTTTTCGATGCAGGGTCGTCAGCAAATCGATCTCCTCCTAGTCCGCTCCGCCGGACAGGCAGGAGAAGACGGTTTGCCCTCATTGTACCCGAACGGGCGGGGGAGGAATCAGCAGCGGGCCTTACTTCTCGTCCAGGATGGACCGCTGCCGGGAGATCCGGTTCCAATCTGCCGAATCGGTTCCATGAGCGGCGATCAGCTCGTCGAGCTTGTCGCCGAGCCGCGGATCTGCAGCTTGGTGCTGGTGCAGCTGGATATCCATCGCCACCAGCAACAGCTTGGCCAGATCGAGCTCCTCGACCTCCATCGACGTCAGATCTGACGGAAAAAACTTCTGCAGCATGGCAGAGGCGGAGGAGACATCCTCCTTGGAATACATCAAATCGTAAAGGATGCCGAAGGAGTGGGCATGCTCATCGCTGGCAAGGTTCCGGAAAAAGGCGGGAGATTCGTGCAGCTCCTCGTTCGGCGTCCCGATGAAGAGCGTGTTTCCCCCCATATCCGTCATCATGAACCGCCGATCCTCCTTCAAGTGCTTCATTTTGGAAATTCTAGGGACGCCGGTTCGAGGAATTTTGCCCAAGGCCATTTTTATCGAGCTTGTGAACTGCTCATAGACGAGATCGACTTCATCGACTTGTACATAGCACATCTGAGGATTTTCGCTCGGGACCGTCTTCTTGCTTCCATAAAAGTGCAGCTCGAGCGATCCGAGCCGGAGCACCGCGTAGGAATGGGGACGAGGGGAGATGTAGGCCAGGGTGAAGCCCAGCTTTTCGTAAAAGGAAATTTGATCCTTCAGAGACGGGCAAGGCAAAATGGGGATGATCTTGTTCATGGGGATCGGCACCTTCCTTTGAAGAGAATGTACTTCCATCGTATACTATTGGTGCAAATGCTAAGGTAGGTCGGGTTTAAATCCGGTGCTGCCTGGAAAAACGACTGTAAAGCCGTCATATGCTTGAACCTTCCATGATAGGGGGAGGAGGAGGCGGGATGAGAGGAATCGACATCGCCCGGAGCCTGAATATCAGCACGAGCGCGCTGCGGCATTACGAAGCCTGGGGGCTCGTCCCTCGGATCGAGAGATCGGCAAGCGGGTATCGCGTCTACACCCGGGAACATGAAGCCTATTTTCAATGCATCCGCGCGTTGATTCCCGGATTCGGCATGGAGCTGGTCCGGCGCATCATGCCGCTCGTCCAGCAGGGAAAGAAGCTGGATGTCCTGTGGCTGCTCAACGAGGCCCAAGTCCGCCTCCATGCGGAGAAGGAAACGGTCCAAAGAACGGTGGAGATGCTTGATCTCCAAGCGCTGCATGAACCGTCCCTGCGCGGCGGTAAAAGCTCGTATACGATCGGAGAAGCCGCCGAGGAAGCGAAGGTATCCGCTTCCGCCATTCGGCATTGGGAGAAGGAAGGACTGATTCGGCCCGAGCGCCGGCCCGACAACGGGTTCCGCATCTATCGCCCCTCGGACATCCGCAAGCTGCTCGTCATCCGCACGGTTCAACGAGTCGTCTATTCCCTGGATGTCGTTCGCAAGGTCCTGTCCGAGCTCGACAACCATGACGCGGCGCAGGCCAAGGAAATTGCGCTTCAGTCCCTTCATTACCTGGACGGGGTGCTCGTCGAGCAGATGCGGGGGATCGCATGCTTGCAGAGCCTGCTTGACTCGGCTCACGAAAAAGAGGGGCGGCAGGAATGACCCCGCCTTCTCTCCTTTTGAACGGGCGCCCGATGCGGCCGCAATTTCGGCGCTCTCTTTTCGGACGGCGGCAAAAGCCCCCGTCGCCGGCGAGCGCCGGCAGACGGGGGCTTTTGCGAAAGGCAGGGCTGCCTCGGTCAATAGCAGCTGAACGAGTCGATGCGGCTCAGGTCGAGGCCGGAGAACATCCAGAACAGGCCGTTCCAGCGGAAGCCGGACACCGAGGTGCGGCCGACGAACACCGGATAGAACCAGAAGCCGGGGCCGTTCGACGGCCAGACGTAGGTGTAGCGCAGCACGCAGCCGGAGATGGCGCCGGGGTCGATCGCCAGCGCTCCCGCCGTCAGCGGCTTGATCGGAATCGCCTGCGGCGGCGGCGAGGACGGCGGCTGCGGTCCGCCGCCCGGCCCGCCCGGCATTCCGCCAGGTCCCGGGAAGCCTCCGCCAGCACCGGGGAAGCCGCCTGGACCCGGTCCGGGAGGCGGTCCAGGGAAGCCGCCTCCGCCTCCGGGGAATGGAGGCGGACCCGGCGTGCCCGGGAACAGGCCGCCGAGGCCGCCCGGCTGGTTGGGGGGAAACAATAGCGCCATGCAACTTCCTCCTTTAGATCAGCGTGATGGCCAGCAGGTCGAACAGGACGAGCGGCAGGATGACGTTGTTGTAGAAGTACGGATTCGGCGGGCCGGGCAGGAACGCGCGGCTGAGGCCTTCGTTCGACAGCTGCAGGAACATGATGCTGCGGTCGCACAGCACGATCTTCCCCTCGTAGACGTCGCCGTCCATCGTCTCGACCTTGACGAGGCGGTAGGCGTGCTCTGCGCACAGCGCCTGCAGGCGCTGCTTGACGCCGAGCAGCGTTTCATGATGGTCGGACTCGCAGTGGTACACGCGCGTCGGTGCCGGCGTTGGCGCGGAGTCGTACGGATGCATGGGCATGACCTCCGTTTTCTGGGCATAGCCTAGCGTATGCGCCCGCCCAGACAGAGGTGACGCCCCCCGGTTTAGGCGTCCCGGACCGCGGGTAGAAAGAAGAGAATCTTTTTTTTCGCAAGAAGTGAAACCAAGCTCTGCAAGCGCGCGTATACCGTTCTGATTGCAACGCTCGGCCTAATCGCATAAGACTCCGAAGGGGAGTAACTGGTACAGTAAAGTCGTCAATCCGAGAGCGCGAGCTCTCCGGCTTTATTGGCAGCGCCGCATAATTCGGCGCTGTTGGTGAGACCTTTGTCCATGAGGCTGTTTCCTCATCGGCAAGGGTCTTTTTGCATTCTTCCGGGCACATCCGATTTCATTCAAAGGAGGAAAGGACATGGATTTCGCATTGCTGATGGAGTACGGATGGGTGCTGCTCGTCCTGATCGCGCTGGAGGGCCTGCTCGCGGCGGACAACGCGCTCGTGCTGGCCATCATGGTCAAGCATCTGCCGGAACAGCAAAGGAAGAAGGCTTTGTTCTACGGCTTGGCGGGGGCGTTCGTGTTCCGCTTCGCGTCGCTGTTCATCATCTCGTTCCTGGTCGACGTCTGGCAGGTGCAGGCGATCGGCGCGCTCTATCTGCTGTTCATCGCCGCCAACCACATCTACCGCAAGGTGATCGTCAAGAGAGCGAAGCAGGAAGTCGAGCCGCATACGGCCGCCGAGCCGAAAAAATCCGGCTTCTGGGGCACCGTCATCAAGGTCGAGCTGGCGGACATCGCCTTCGCGGTCGACTCGATCCTCGCTGCCGTCGCGCTCGCCGTCGCCTTGCCGGAGACGCCGCTGCCGCAAATCGGCGGCATGGACGGAGGCCACTTCGCCGTCATCTTCCTGGGCGGATTCATCGGCCTGCTGATCATGCGCTTCGCGGCCAATGCCTTCGTGAAGCTGCTGGAGGCGCGGCCTTCGCTCGAGATCGCGGCCTTCGTCATCGTCGGCTGGGTCGGCGTCAAGCTGGCGGTTCACACGCTGGCGCATCCTTCGCTGCATGTCATCCCGCATGACTTTGCCGAGTCGACCGGCTGGAAGCTCATCTTCTACGGCGTGCTCGTCGCCGTCGCCGTAGGCGGCTGGTTCCTGTCGGGCCGCAAAACCGGCAAGCAGGACGAGGCGAAGCCGGTGCCGGCCGAGTTCCCGGAGTAAGCTAAGCTTTAAGCCGAGCGCGTTCAACAGCCGCACTCCCCTGCAGGGGAGTGCGGCTGTTTCCGTTTCCGGCCTCGTTTTCTGCATCGCCGGGCGCCGCTCTTGCGTATGCAGACGATCAGAACCTTGAAGGAGGGATCGACGTGAAGCTCATTCTGGAGCGGATCAGCAAGACGTTCGACGGCAAGCCGGTGCTGCGGGAAGTATCGTACTCGTTCGAGAAAGGCAAGATCTACGGCCTGCTCGGACGGAACGGGGCCGGCAAGACGACGCTGTTCAACAGCCTCAGCCGCGAGCTGAAGACGGACGGCGGGAAAGCGTATCTGGAGGAAGAGGACGGCGGCAGGCGGGAGCTGCGCGAGACGGATGTCGGCTACGTCTACTCGCTGCCGATCCTGCCCGAGTTTCTGACCGGGTACGAGTTCGTGAAGTTTTACCTCGAAGCGAATCCGGACCGGCGGACGGAAGGCGTGGACATCGATGCCTGGTTCGACCGGATGCGCTTCGACGGCCAGGACCGGCATCGCCTCATCAAGGGCTATTCGCATGGGATGAAGAACAAGGTGCAGATGCTGCTCTTCTTCATCGCCAAGCCTCCGGTCATCCTGCTCGACGAGCCGCTCACCTCCTTCGACGTCATCGTGGCGCTGGAGATGAAGCAGATGCTGCGGGAGATGAAGCAGGATCATATCCTCATCTTCTCCACCCATATCCTGCAGCTGGCTACCGACCTGTGCGACGAGCTCGTCGTGCTGAACCAAGGCTCGCTGTCCTCCGTGCAGTCCGAGCTGCTGCGCAGTCCGGAGTTCGAGCGGCAGGTCGTAGAGCTGCTGCAGGACGGACCGGCCGATGAGTAGCGTCTACCGGCTGCTGCGGGCCATCCAGGTCGCTTCGTTCGCCAACCGCCTCGTCTATTACATGCGGCGGCTGCCGTGGATCGGCTCCCGCGTGCCCGAATCGCTCTATGCCCGGCGCGGCTGGAAGCGCGCCGCCTCCTGGGCGGCGATCGTGCTGGAGCTGCTGTGGGCGGTCGCGAACAAGCTGATCTATGTCGGCCTCTGCGTCGTGCTCCCTGCGCTTTGGATGCGGGAGGCCGGGCATGCGGCGGATCTGCTGCCGTCCGCGCTGGCGATCCTGCTGCCGCTCAGCTTCTTCACCGCCTGCTTGTGGAACGCGCGGGTGCTCGAGCCGAAGCGGGACAAGTTCGTCGCGGTCAAGCTGATGCGGATTCCCGGAGAGCTCTACATGAAGGCGACGCTGACGTACCGATACGTCGTCTTTTTCCTGTCGTTCCTGATCGCGCTCGCCGTCCTGCTCCCGCTCGTCGGCGGCTCCATGCTCGGCGGGGCGCTGCTGGCGCTGTCGATCACGATGTGGCGGCTCGCGGCCGAGTACGGGCATCTGCTGCTGTTCGAGCGGACCGGGATCGTGCTGATCAAAAAGAACGGCCTCATCTGGGCGTCGATCCTCGTCGGACTCGCTCTCGCCTATGGCCCGCCGCTGCTCGGCCTGGCGCCGGACCTGCGGCTGCCTGCCCTGCCTGCGGCGCTCCTGGCCGCGCTCATCGCCTTGCTCGGCGCAGCCGCAGTCTGGCGGCTCGCCCGCTATCCCCGCTACCGCGAGGCGGTCGAGGCGGCGACCCGCCGGGACGATCCGCTGCTCGATCTCGGGCGGATGATGGCGGAAGCGAAAAAGGCGGATGTGGCCGTCAAGCAGGACGATCTCGGCGAGCCTGGACCGGATCGGGGCGGCAGCGCCTCGGGCTCGAGCGGCTATGCTTATCTGAACGCGCTGTTCTTTTCCCGGCATCGCCGGCTCGTCCGCCGTCCCCTCCTGGTGCGGCTCGCCATCGTGGCGGGAGCGGGAGCGGCCGGCTGCGCCGTGCTGGCCGTGCTGCGTCCGCAGCCCGGCTCATGGGACCCGGCCTCGCTGGCCGTGTACCTGCCGTTCGGCCTGTACCTGCTCTCCGTCGGAGAGCGGATCTGCCGGGCGCTGTTCTACAACTGCGACATGCCGCTGATGCGGTACGCCTTTTACCGGGCTGCGGCGCCCAAGCATTTCCGCCTGCGCCTGGTCCGCCTGGCCGCCATGAACCTGCTGACGGGAGCGGCCGCGGCCGCCGCGCTGACGGCCGCCGCGGCCGTCGCGGGAGCCGCCTTGCCGCTCGAAGAGCTACTGCTGCTCTGGGCGCTCGTGCTGTCGCTGGCGCTGCTGTTCTCGGTCCATCATCTGGCGCTCTACTATTTGCTCCAGCCGTATTCGACCGAGCTGGACGCCAAAAACCCGCTGTTCCACTTCGTCAACATGGCGCTCTCGGCGGGCTGCTGGCTCGTGCTGCTGCTGCGGCCGGAGCTGCCGGCGCTGGCGGCCGGCTCCGCCCTGCTGCTGGCGCTGTATGCCGCGGCGGCGCTAGGGCTCGTAAGCCGTCTCGGCGCGAGGACGTTCCGGATCAAGTGAGCCGGCCGCTGACGCCGAGGCGCGCGATTCCCCGACTGCCGTACTAGGCCAACCCGCCTTCATCATACGCATAGGAAGATGTTCGGCCCGCGAGCGGCCGGGACAAGGGGGGATGGGCGCGAATGACGGCGATCGGAGAGCAGTTCGTATTTAACTTCACAGGAGCGCAGCAGACATGGAACGTGCCGGGCGACGTAGGCGTGATTCGGATCGAATGCTGGGGCGCGCAGGGCGGGACGGCCACGACGCAGGGCATCGGCGGAAATGGTGGCTACGCCGCCGGCACGTTTCGGGTGACGCCCGGCGAGCCGCTCGTCGTGGCTGTCGGCGGAAAAGGCGAGGACGGCCGGCTGAACGGGCCGGCGACGGCGGGAGGCTTCAACGGCGGCGGGAACGGCGGACCCGGCTTCGACAATTCCGCCTCGGGCGGCGGGGGCGGAGGAGCCAGCGACGTGCGGCAAGGCGGGAGCACGCTGGCGAACCGCATCCTGATCGGCGCCGGAGGGGGAGGCGGCGTCGGAACCTTGACCAGTCCTACGCAGGGCTTTCGGGGAGCTGCCGGAGGCGGCCTGCAGGGCGCTTCCGGCACGGGCGACGATACAGTCGCGCCGGGCAAGGGCGGCACGCAGACGGCCGGCGGAGCGGGAGGAGTCGGAGGGAGCAACAGCGGTACGCCGGGAGTCCTCGGCCAAGGCGGCAGCGGCACGGGGAATCGCTTTGAAGGCGGCGGAGGGGGAGGCGGCGGCTTTTATGGCGGCGGCGCCAGCGGTGCGGGCAACGGCAACGACGGCTCCGCAGGCGGCGGTTCCTCTTTTCTCGGCACCGCTTACGATGCGGAGACGACGGCCGGCGTGCAGGCAGGCGACGGGCGCGTCGTCATTACCGCCCTCGGCCTGCTGACGTTCGACGTCGTCAAGACGGGCGACCGCAACGAGGCTTCGCCGGGCGATACGGTGCAGTTCTCCATCGTCGTGACCAATACGGGGAATTACCCGATCACGAACATCGCCGTAAACGACCCGCTGATCGGCATCAGCACGACGCTGCCGCAGCTCGATCCGGGCCAGAGCGAGGCCGTCGCGGGAACGTACACGATTCCGGCGCAGGCTCCGCCCGGCGTACTGACCAATACGGCGACCGTCCAGCCGCAGGATCTCGCTCCCAAGACGGCGAGCTACGACGTGCTCGTCTCCGAGGCGCCCTCGCTGCTGTTCACCAAGTCGGTCGACCGCGCGCAGGCTTCGCCGGGCGACACGGTCATCTTCACGATCCGGGCGCGCAACCTCGGCAACGTCGACTTCGTCAACCTGACGCTGACCGATCCGCTGCTCGGCCTGGAGCAGCGCATCAACCGCATCGTCGCAGGCGAGGAGTTCGTGCTGAACTGGCCGTACGTCATCCCGCCGCTGACGCCGCCCGGCTTCCTGACGAACCTGGCGCGCATCCAGGGCGACAATCTGAGTCCCCAGCTCGTCGGCGTCTCGCTGACGATCCTGGCCGCCGCGCAGCTGAGCGCGGTCAAGACGACAACGCCGAACGTCGCCCGTCCCGGACAGACGCTGACATATGTCGTCACAGTCACGAACTTCGGCAACGTCGAGCTGACGAACGTGCGCGTCGTCGACAGCCAGACGCTGCTCGACGAGACGATCCCCATCCTCCGCCCCGGAGAGGCGCGCGAGGTGTCGACAACCTATTTCGTGCCGCTCAACACGCCGCCCGGCGTCTACATGAACACGGCGTTCGTCACGTCGGACCAGACGCCGAGCCCGCTGCCGGCCGAATCGTCCGCCGAAGTCATTGCGGTGCGGGCGATCGGCCTCGTCAAGTCGGTCTCGCCGGCCGCGGCCGCTCCGGGGCAGCCGGTCGTGTTCCGCATCCAGGTCGGCAATCTCGGCAACGTGCCGCTCGGTCCGGTCCGCCTCGTCGATCGGCTGACCGGCCTGGACGAGACGATTCCTTCGCTCGCCGTGGATGAGATCGTCGAGGTGGAGGCGCCGTATGTCATTCCGGTCGGGACGCCGCTCGGCTCGAGGGTGCTCAACCTGGCGGAGGCGACGGCGGCTGGAGCCGATCCGGCCGAAGCGTCGACGCTCGTCGACATCGTGGCGGCGGGCCTTGCGATCGCCAAATCGGGGGATCGGACCGTCGCTGCTCCGGGCGATGTCATCGCCTATACGCTGACGGTCGTCAATACGACGTCGCTGACGCAGACGAACGTGCTGCTGTCCGATCCGGCCGCGAGCTTTGCCGAGACAGTCCCGAGCCTTGCGCCCGGGGCGTCCGTCATCCGCACGGTCGGCATCACCGTGCCTGCGGGCGCGGCGAACGGCAGCGTCATCGACAACGTGCTGACCGTCTCGTCGGATCAGACGCCGGCTCAGCTGGCGGCATACCAGACCGTCGTCCAGACGGATCCGCCGCAGCAGACGACGCTGGCGATCCGCAAGCTGTCCGACCGGCTCGTCGCCGGTCCGGGAGAGCCGATCCTGTTCACCGCCGAAGTCACCAATACCGGACCGAGTCCGGCGACGTCGATCGTCGTCGCGGATTCGCTGGCGGGCTATTCGCAGGCGATTCCGGCGCTGGCGCCGGGCCAGACGGCGGTGACGAGCTTCATCTATACGGTGCCGCCGGGCACACGGCAGGGCACGGTGCTCGTCAATACGGTGACGGCGACCGCTCCGGAGGTGCCCGCGCAGCTGCAGCCGGTGACCGATTCGCTGTCCGTGCTCGTCGCCTTGCCGGATTTCCTGCTGGAGCTGACGAGCCGGGCCGCGCCCAATCCCGTGCCGTACCGGGGAAGCACGCTCATCGAGATCACGGTCCGCAACATTTCCAGCCAAACGCTGACCGGGGTGCGCGTGCTGGAGTCGCTGACCGAGTTCGCCGCCGTCATTCCGGTGCTGCCGCCGGGAGACAGCCGCACGTTCACGGTACCGTTCACGCCGCCGGCGAGGACGCGCGGCGGAACGGTGTTCGACAGCTTCGCCACGGCGTTCTCCAATGAGACCGCGCTCCGCCAGGTGCTCGTGCCGATCGTGGCGGCGATCCGGAACGACGCGCTCCTGACGGAATCCGTCTCGCCGCAGGTCGCCGCTCCCGGAGGCACCGTCGTCTTCACGGTCCGCATCGCCAACACGGGCAACGTGCCGTTCGTGAACGGCGTGCTGCAGCTGCCGCTGTTCGGCCTGCGGCTGACGACGGAGTCGTTCGAGATCGGGGCGGACCAGACGCTGCGGCTGCCGTACCGCATCCCGGATGACGCGCCGGAGGGGCTCATCGTGAGCGAGGCGATCGCCTCCTCCGACAACGGTCCGACGCTGCGGGCGACGGCCGCGGTGCGGGTCGTGCACGAGGAGGAATAGCCGGTTTTGATCCGTCCGGGCCTTGGGTCCGGGCGGATTTTTTCGTCCATCCTGCTCGCGAGGCCGCTCGCTCTGGAGGGCGCGCATATGGAAAATTAGGGATGACGTCCGATTCAGTTGACTTGGTTCGTGTTTATTCGACATAATTTATGAATATTGCTTCAGCCGGGGCTGAGGCACAAGCCATAACGCAGAAGGATCGTGAAGCGACAAGATGTTTGCGACAATCAACGGAACGAGGCTTTATTTCGATATCGAGGGCTCCGGCTACGTGCCGGTCGGGGAGCGCATGGAAGCCCGCCCGGCTCTGTTCGCCATCCACGGCGGACCGGGGAGCGACCACTCCGACTTCAAGCCGTGGCTGACGCCGCTGGCCGACGGGCTGCAGATCGTCTACCTGGACCAGCGGTGCAACGGCCAGTCGGAGCGCGTCGATCCGGCGACCTGCACGCTGGAGCAGCTGGCGGACGATATCGAGGAGCTGCGGCGCTATCTGGGCTTCGGGCGCATCCATCTGCTCGGCCACTCCTTCGGCGGCATGGTGGCGCAGGTGTTCGCGGCGCGCTACCCGGACTCGCTGGACAAGCTGCTGCTCATCTGCACGGCGCCGAGCCGGGAGTTCTACCCGGCGGCGCTGGAGTTCGCCTCCCGCATCGCCACGCCGGAGCAGCTGGCCGTCATTCCCGAGCTGTTCGAGGGACGGATCGAGGACGAGGCGCATCTGATCCGTTGGTGGGACGTCAACTACGACCTCTACTTCCATGTGCGCGACGAGCAGGTGATGCGCGAGACCGGCAACCGCCCGATCGGCTCGATGGAGGTCGCCAACTATACATTCAAGCATTTCATCCCGCAGTACGACGTGCGCGCCGCCCTGCCGGGCTTCGCGATGCCGACGCTCATCGTCGGCGCGCGCTACGACTGGATCACGCCGCTGTCGCAGGCGGAGGAGATGCATCGGCTCATCCCTGGCTCGGAGCTGGCCGTGTTCGAGCGCAGCGGGCATATGCCGTTCATCGAGGAGCACGAGGCGTTCCTGGCGGAGCTGAGGCGGTTCCTCGGCCTGGAAGCGCCGGCGGCTGCCGCGGAGCAGCCATGAGGGGCGCGATGGATTTGCGGGCCTGGCGGCAATGGAGGCTCGATTCCGCGGCCGGCCCGCGGGGCGACCTGTCGCTGGTCGCGCTGCATGAGCTGGCGGAGCCGGCGCGCATCGAAGGACTGCCCGGCGTCTGGTCGCCGGCCGATGGCGGGCTGACGGCGGAGCTCGCGCCCGAGGACGGAGCGCGGCTGGAAGGCGCTGCGGCCGCCGGCGTCATTCGTCTGGAAGAGGATGGAGCGGCGCTCCATTTCCCTGACGGAAGGGCCGCCGCCGCGACCTCGCAGCCGGGATCGCCTCATCTGCTCGCGGTGTGGGATCCGCAGGCCGAGCGGCTCGCCCGCTTTGGCGGCATCGACGTCTACCCCGAGGACGAGGCGTCCGTATGGACGGGCAGGTTCGAGGCGGCCGCGGACGGCACGGCCGAATTCCTGCACCAGGGAGACCGGGACGGCCGCACGCGCCGGCACGGATCGCCGGGCGAGATTGTCGCGGAGAGGGACGGGGAGACGTTCCGCCTCGTGCCGTTCCGCTCGGGAGACGCGCTCATCGTGACGTTCGCCGACCGCACGAGCGGACCCGAGACGTACGGACCGGGACGGATGCTGCTGGTGGACGGACCGCTTGAGCACGGCCAGCCGGTGAAGCTCGACTTCAACCGCGCTTTCCTGCCTCCGTGCGCGTTTTCGCCCGCCTTCAACTGTCCGCTGCCTCCGCGCTCCAACCGGCTGCCGCTGGAAATCCGCGCGGGGGAGAAAAACGTGCTCTGGAAAAGCGAGCGGGCGTGAGCTCCGGGGCGGCTCGCCTGAGCTGAAATGCTGAGCCCGTCGGAGCGGCTCGCCTGAGCTGATAACGCCGAGTCCGCCTGAGCGGGCCGCCTGAGCTGAAACGCCGAGTCCGTCGGAGCGGCTCGCCTGAGCTGAAAACGCCGAGCCCGCCTGAGGGCCGCGGGAAGGACCGGAAGGCTGCGCGCAGCCTTGTCCGGTCCTTCCCTGCGCTCGGGAGCAGGGAGATTTTTCTTCCCGCTCGGATGGTTTCGACAATATAATCCAAAAATAATGAGGATTCGACAATTTTCGCTATCTTCTATTGACAAGATGTCCAAGAAAACCGGATACTGAATAAAATCAAAGTTGTTCAATCGGAATTAGAATGATGAAGGAGAGTCGACATCCACATGAAACGAATCGGAAAAGGGGCGCTTGCGCTGGTGCTGTCCGCCAGCCTCGCGCTCGTATCGGCCTGCTCGAACGCGAATGCGCCGGCCAATGAGCCGTCCGCAGAGGCTCCTGCTGCCGGTGGCGCCAAGTCGGTGACGGTAGGCGTCACCTACGCGCCGAGCAACATCAACCCGCTGGCGCCGGTCGGACTCGTCTCGACCTATGTCGCGAGCCTGCTGTTCCCGCCGCTGGTCGATCTGGACTCCGACCTGCAGTACAAGCCGATGCTGGCGGACTCGATCGAGACGAGCGACAACAAGACGTTCACGATCAAGCTGAACGAAAAAGCGGCCTGGACCGACGGCAAGCCGGTGACGGCGGACGACGTCATCTTCACGCTCGGCCTGATGACGAACCCGAAGGTCGCCTCCAATCTGGCCTACCTGTTCGCGATCATCGAGGGATTGGACGACGCCGGCTTCCTGCCGGAGGGCCAGAGCGCGATCAGCGGCGTCAAGAAGGTGGACGAGCGCACGCTGACGGTGACGGTCAAGGCGCCGACGACGCTGAGCATTTTCCAGGATACGATCGGCAAGAACCTGCTCACGCTCCCGCAGTCCGCGCTTGCGGACATCGCGCCGGAGGAGCTGGCCAAGAGCGACTTCATGCAGAAGCCGGACGTGACGAGCGGTCCGTTCAAGCTGGCCGAATACAACCGCGACCAGTTCGTGCGCCTGGAGGCGAACGACGCTTACTTCAAGGGCGCTCCGAAGCTGGACTCGCTGAACTTCAAGGTGCTGCAGGGCAACGCCGTCACCGCCCAGCTGCAGAGCGGCGAGATCGACATGAACATCCCGTCGGCGGGCGTCATCCCGGTCGGCGACTACGAGAAGGTCAAGGGGCTGCAGGGCATCCGCACGGTCGAGGCGGCTCCGCTGGCGACGCAGTTCATGTACATCAACGAAGCCGTCGTGCCGGACGCGAAGCAGCGCCAGGCGATCAGCTACGCGATGAACCGCCAGCAGATCGTCGACAAGCTGCTGCATGGCGCGGGCGAGGTCGTGGACAGCTACTTCACCAGCTATAGCCCGTACCGCGACGAGAGCGTGCAGCCAGCCGCCTACGATCCCGAAAAGGCCAAGTCGCTGCTCGCCGAGTCCGGCTGGGACAGCGCCAAGACGCTGCGGCTGTACGTCCTGTCGGGCGACGCCACGCTCGAGCAGGCGGCCAACATCGTCGCCGAGAACCTGCGCGCCGCCGGCGTGCAGACGAAGATCCAGATGATGGATCTGGCGACGCTGATCGACAATCTCGTCAAGATGGACTATGACCTCGGCATCCTCACGGTGTCGCTGACGCCGATCAACCCGCTGCCGGACATCGCCTATTTCCTCAAGGAAGGCAATCCGAGCGGCTACAAGAACGCCGAGGCGGAGAAGCTGCTGGACGCGATCGCCGCCGAGACCGACGAGGCGAAGATCAAGCAGTCCTACAGCGACCTGCAGAAGATCATCGCGCAGGACGTGCCGATGCCGGCGATCTATGCGACCAAGGCGCTTGGCGCGGTGAGCGAGCGAGTATCGGGAGCGGAGCCGAAGGACTTCGGCATGTTCATCAACGTATACGAATGGGACGTGAAGTAAACGCGAGCGGGCGTTAACGATTCGAGGTGCAGGCATTGCTGACTTATGTGCTGCGGCGGCTGCTGACCGCCGTGCCCGTGCTGCTGGGCGTCACGGTCATCAACTTCATCATCATGCGCATGGCTCCCGGCAATCCGGTGGACATGCTGGTCAGCCCCAAGCTGCCGGCCGCGGCGGCGGAAGCCCGGCGGCTGGCGCTCGGGCTGAACGAGCCGGCCTACGTCCAGTACGGCCTGTGGCTGAAAAATCTCTTGCTGCACGGCGATCTCGGCTACTCGCTCATCACCTACGAGCCGGTGACGCGGGTGATATTCGACCGCATGGGGCCGACGCTGCTGCTCATGGGCACGGCGCTCGCGCTCGGCTTGCTCGTCGCGGTGCCGCTCGGCGTGCTGAGCGCGACGCGGCAATATTCCAAGCTCGACTATCTCGCTTCGACCGGGTCCTTTCTGGGCCTGTCCGTGCCCGGGTTCTTCCTGGGCCTCGGCCTCATCTATCTGTTCGCCATCCAGCTGCAGTGGCTGCCTTCGGGCGGCATGACGGAGCTTGGCGGCTCCGGCGGCTTCGTCGATCGTCTCCGGCATCTGATCCTGCCGGCGCTCGTCCTGGCGGCGGCTGTCGCAGGGCGGTGCATCCGCTACGTCCGCTCGAGCATGCTGGAGATTCTCGGCCATGACTACCTCCGCACCGCCCGCGCCAAAGGCGTGCGCGAGACGCTCGTCGTCGGCCGCCACGCCATGCGCAACGCGCTCATCCCGATCGTCACCGTCATCGGGCTGGAGATGTCCGTGCTGCTCGGCGGCGCAGTCGTCGTCGAGCAGGTATTCGCCTGGCCGGGCATCGGGCAGCTGACGCTGTCGTCGATCATGAGCCGCGACTATTCCACGCTCATGGGCTTGAACCTGGTGGCCGCCGTATCCGTCATCGCCGTCAATCTGGCGACCGACTTCATCTATGCGGCTGTCGATCCCCGCGTCCGCACGAGCTACGAGGGGGAGGGGGCGGCATGAATCTGTTCCGAAGGTATTTCTCCGTAGGCCGGGGCCGGGGACCGGCGATGCCGGGAACGGCAGGTCCGGTGTTGTCGGGAGCGGGGCGCGGTCAGAGCGGGCCGGCAAAGCCGGAGCCGGGACCGGGGGGGCTTGAGGCGGCCGCATCGGGACCTCTAGGGCCGTACCGGGACGCGTCGCGGTTGCCGGGAGCGGGGCCGGGGCAAGAAGGTCCCGGCTCCGCGGGGCCGGCGGCGGAGATCGGCGCCGTACCGGGCCGGATGTTCCTCCAGCGCTTTCAGCGCCACAAGCTCGGCGTCGCCGGCGCGATCGCGCTCGGCGTCATGGCGCTCGCGGCGCTGCTGGCGCCGCTGATCGCGCCGTACGACCCGAACGCCGTCACCGACTCGTTCGGCGAGGGGCCGTCGCTGCGGCATTGGCTCGGCACCGACCCGATCGGCCGCGACATGCTGAGCCGGCTCATCTACGCGGCCCGCGTCTCGCTTGCCGCCGGCCTCGGCGCGATGGCGATCGCGGCGGCGATCGGCACGCTGCTCGGCCTGATCGCCGGCTACGCCGGCGGCTGGATCGACAACGTCATCATGCGCGTCACCGACATCTTCATGGCGTTCCCGTACCTGATGCTCATCCTCGTCGTGGCGAGCCTGGTCGGTCCGGGGCTGACGAACATCATCCTCATCCTCGGCCTGCTCGGCTGGCCGGCGGTCGCCCGCCTCGTGCGCGGCAACGTGCTGGCGATCAAGCAGGCGGACTACGTGACCGCGGCGGTCGCGCTCGGCCTCAGCCGCACGCGCATCCTGCTGCGCCACATCCTGCCGAACACCGTCGCGCCGATCCTGATCTACGCGACGAGCGGCGTCGCCGGCGCGATCCTCGACGAGGCCGCGCTCAGCTTCCTCGGGCTCGGCGTGCAGCCGCCGGACGCGAGCTGGGGCAACATGCTGGCGAGCGCCCAGTCGCTGACCGTGCTCACCTCGCAGCCTTGGCTGTGGGTGCCGCCGGGCGTGGCGATCATCGTCACCGTGCTGGCCGTCAACTTCGTCGGCGACGCCCTGCGCGACGCGCTCGATCCGCGCAACCGGCATTAGCGGGCGCGCGGGTGGCACGCGCCGGGGCAGCGGTGCCGCAGGGAGCGCGGGCGGCGACTTGGCGCAAGCCCGCTGCGTCGGGGGTGCGTCGAACGTCGAGTGTCGGACGAAGCGCGTCGCTTTTGGCTTGGGCGCCGTCGAAGCGCTAACGATACGACAAAGCGCTATTTCGCTCAATTCCGCTGAAATGGATTTTTAACGATACGGAGCGACGCTATGGGCCGCTAGTTCGGTGTTTTTCCTCCTATTCGGGAGCAATAGAGCGCGAGAGTATCGTTAGAATTCCAGAACAGGCGAATAAGCTGAAATAGCGCTTCTCCGTATCGTTAGGCTTCCTAGGCGATGCGGCCGGCCGCATAAATGCAGTTCGTGCGATCATCCCATCGTTCTCCACCGCATGCGGCTGTCCGAACGAAAGGTCCATGAGGCAGGCATGCCTGCATCCAAAAGAGCATCGCCCCGGCGTTAGCCGGAGCGATGCTCTTTTTCGTTCCGAGGGCTCAGCCCGCGGCGATATAGATCGACATGGAGAAGATCCACATCATCGCGCCGAACAGCAGGGACGCCACGATTTTCAGCGCATCGGACTTCTCCTTGGCGAACAGCTGCAGGATCGCGAGCATGAAGAAGAAGGCGAGCCCGGGCATGACATAAGCGGCGCCGAATATAACCAACATTTCCAACCGAGCAGCTCCTTCCGCCTTCCCCATCCGAATGGGAGGGCTTCGATCGAGATTCCTCCTTTTTTAGCATGAACAGAGGCATTCTGCAAGAGGATCGCGCTACTCGAACCAGCCCGCCACGACGTGCCACCAGCGCTCGAGCCGCGCGATCCATCGGTCGGCCTGGCGGCCTTGCTGGACGAGATGGATGGCCCAGTCCCAGTCCGTGAGGAACTGGATGACGGTCAGGACAAGCATCGCGACGGCAAAGCCGAATGCCACCGTGAACAGCAGCTGCAGCCGGAAGTAACCGATCAGCAGCCGCGACAGCTGGCGCACTTCGGCCGGCGATTCGGCGGACTGCTCGATCCGCATCGCCTGCGCGGCGAGGCGCAGCATCCAGACGGCGGCAGCGACCTCCAGCAGACCGGCGAGCGTGCCGAGGCCGAAGTTCATCATGCCGACGACGCATTGGAACAGGCCGAAGGCCAGCGTGGCGCAGGCGGCTGTCCGCATCCAGAACGCGAGGCTGCGCCAGTCGCTTTTGGCGGAGGTGCGAGGGAAAGCGCGGCCGGGCGGGGGCGCGGAAGCGCCAGAAGCGCCAGAAGCGCCGGAAACGCCGGAAGAGCCCGCCGTCTCTTTGGCGAGGGCTTCACCGGGGTTCAAGCGCAGCATCGGTTCATTCATCGACAGGGTCTCCTTCGGGAATAGATGGTGACGAAGCCTGAGTTTGACATCGGCGTTCCGGCGGTCTATAGTAAGAGCGAACGTTTATAATTTAGTAAATTACTAAATCGAAATTTGAAATTCACTCATCAAAACTCTGCCGTCCACATCCATTCCCCCGGGAGGCCTTCGCGATGAACATGAAAATTCCGACGACGCTGAAGCACAAGCCGGTGCTCGTCTCTGAAAACTACAGCCAGGTCGACGGCCGCTACGCGCCTGACTCCGAAGCGAAGGGCCTGTCGCTCGGCCTCGCGCAGTGGAACGACCGCGGCAAGGTCGACATTTCGGCCAAAGTATGGCGCCATACGGGCGGCAAATGGTCGCGCCAGTCCGAGGAGCTGCCGCTGCATCGCGTGCTCGATCTGGCGATCCTCGTCGCCAGCGGCATGGTCCACTTCCGCGAAGCATACCGGTATGAGGGGCTCTACGATCCCGAGCAGCCGGTGCTGGACCGCATCGGCCTGCAAGGAGACGCGATGACCGTCTCGGTATGCACGGACAACGAGCGCATCGACGAGGACATCCGGCTGTTCAGCCAGGCGCTGAGCGACGACGGCGAGCTGATCGGCGAGCGGCTGCAGGTGCTGTCCGGCCTGCTCAAGGAGATGGGCTATTGAGCGGGGCGCGGGAGACGATCGAGCGCAGCGAGTCGCTGGCCGACTGGGCGGGCAGTCTGGCCGGACTGGACGATTTCGACTGGTTCCGGCCGATGCGGCCGGGCAAGGCGTCGATCGCGGAGGTGATCTCCCATTTGCAGAACTGGGACCGCTATCTGCTGGAGACGGTGCTGACAGAGGTCGAGGCGGGACGCGGCATCCATTTTCCGGCGTTCGACCCGTTCAATGCCCTCGCTTACCAATACGCCAACTCCGGCGTGGCGCGGGAGCGGCTGCTCTGCGAGCTGGCCGCCACGAGGCGCGAGCTGTGCCGCAGGCTGCGGGAGCTTGATCCCGCCGTGCTGGAGCGTCCGCTGCTCGTGAACGGCGCTCAGCGGGATCCGCACACAGGGCGGCCTTACTCGCTGGCTCTTATCCTCGAAGAATTCCTGGAGCACGACGAGCATCACCGCGCGCAGATCGAAGCGGCGCGCAGCGGCGGATGAGGGCGTTCGGCCGATCCGCGTGGACGGCTCCTCGCCCTGCCCGGCAGGGAGGACGCATCCGGGGTTAAAAAAAGAGGCTGCAAGCGATCCGCTGAACCGGATCGGACTTGCAGCCTCTTTTGCAGCTTCTTTCGGGGCCTGGCGCTTGAGCGCCCCGCAGCTGGCGTGCCGCGCCCAGCCCGTCAGGCGCGGGCTTCCGCGCCCGCCGCCGGCGGCTCCTCCGCCGTGCCGTGCCGTGCCGCGCCCGTCAGAGACGCGCGCCGTCGGATCGGTCTCGCCGCCGCACCGCGCTCGGCCCGTCAATCGCGGCCTGAGCGCACCGTCGGATCGGCCTCGCCGCCGCCGCACCGCGCCCAGCCCGTCAGACGCGGGCTGAGCGCGCCATCAAGTCCGCATCCCTGCGAGCACGCGCGCGCGCAGCGCCTCGGAAGCGGGCCGGCCGTGGGCCAGCTCCAGCGCCCACAGCACCGCGCCCGCCGCCGGCGGCTCCTCCAGCAGCCGGAAGCGCAGCTCCGTCTGCGGCAGCAGCTCGCGCGCCGTCTCCATGTACAGCTCGCGCAGGATAGGCGGCGCCGCCTTCACCCATACCGAGCCGGCCAGCACGACGTCGACCGGGCCGCTCTCGAAGTCGAGGCCGCGCACGCAGCCGGCCGTCGACATCGCCATCTGCCGCGCCGAATGCCGCACGGCCGCGAGCGCCGGGCCGTCGCCCGCCGCGGCCGCCTCCAGCAGCAGCGTCGCCAGCTCCGTCGCCGGCAGGGAGCGCGAGAGCATCGCCTCCAGCGCCCGCTCCAGCAGCTCCTCCGGTCCGACCGCGCCGAGCAGGCGCAGCGCCGGGGCGGTCAGCGCGGTAGGCGCGCCGACGCGGTACAGCTCGTCGTAGGCGAGGCGCACCGCGCGGCGGGCCAGGTAGGCGCCGCCGGACTCGTCGCCGGACAGCTCGCTGCCGACGCCGCCGACCTGCAGCCGCCGGCCCGACGGGTCGATGCCGCCCGTGCAGGCGCCGGTGCCGTTGATCGAGCAGACGCCTGCGCCGGAAGGGCTGCCGGCCTTGATGCCGAGGAAGCTGTCGTTGTCCATCTCGAAGCGGCCGTAGCCGAGCTCGCGGATGACGCGGTCCAGCTCCCGCTTCTGCGAGGGGATGTCGGCTCCCGCCAGGCCGAATGCCGCCGCGGCGAGATCGCCCGGCTCCAGGCCATGGCGGCCGAGCAGCTCTCCGGCCTGCTCGGCGAGCGCTCTTTTCGCTCCGGCGTAGCCGTCCTTGAACTGCTCATGGCTGCAGGTGCCCGTGCGGAGCGAGCCGAGCCTCCGTCCGTCGAGATCGTACAGATAATAGTCGGTCTTGGTGTTGCCGCCGTCGACGCCGAGCACGTACGAAGGAGTTCCATTCATGGTCAATGCTCCTTTCGCCGCCCGCTTACGAGCGGAATTGCGGCAGATAGTCCCGATGCGCTTCCTTCAGCTCGTCGAAGCAGGCGCGGGCCGCATCGTAGTCGCCGACGAGCGGGTTCATGAGCAGCGCGCGCATCGCCGCCTCCTCGCTGCCGCTCACCGCCGCCTCCACCGTCTCGCGCTCGTACGCCTTGACCATGCGCATGTAATCGCGGATATGGGCGTTGTCGAGGCCGCGCACCGGGATCGGCTTGGCGCCGTCCTTGCCGATGACCGCCGTGATCTCCACCGCGTCCGTATCCTCCATGAAGTCGAGCGCGCCTTGGTTCAGCAGGTTGACGACATGCTCCTCCTGCTTGTCGTTCCAGATGGCGTCGACGAGGCTGATCGCCACCTCGGAGTAGTTGGCGCCGCCGCGCGAGGCGAGCAGCTCCGGCTTGGTGTGGAGCTTGGCGTCCTCATACAGGCCCAGCAGCTCCTCCTCGATCTCCATGCAGCGCTGGCCGCGCGACTGCTCGGCTTTTTTCAGCAGGTCGAGCTTCTTGTTCTTGAAGTAGTAATACTCCAGGTACGAAGAAGGGATCGCTCCGATCGTCTGCACCAGCTCCTGGCTGAAGCCCGACGAGGGGATGTTCTTCATCGTCTCGCTGTTCAGCCCCTGGGCGAGCGCGTCCTGCAGGTAGTCGCGGCCGTCCTGCTCGATGCCGGTGATCCAGCTCAGATGGTTGAGGCCGACGTAGGTGAGGCGCGCCTCGGGCAGCTCCATCTTGGAGCGGATGCTCTTGGTCATGTTGTAGGGCACGTTGCACAGGCCGAGCATCTTGATCTTGCTGTGGTTCAGGATCGCTTCCGTGAGGATGCCCGCCGGGTTGGAAAAGTTGATCAGCCAAGCGTCCGGACAAAGCGTCTCCATCCTCCGCGCGATGTCCAGCATGACCGGGATCGTCCGCATCGCCTTGAAAAAGCCGCCGATGCCGCAGGTTTCCTG
Source organism: Paenibacillus pasadenensis DSM 19293 (assembly GCF_000422485.1). GTDB lineage: Bacteria > Bacillota > Bacilli > Paenibacillales > Paenibacillaceae > Paenibacillus_O > Paenibacillus_O pasadenensis. Next base: position 2,450 of record NZ_KE383862.1, on the reverse strand, counting down.
GCCGATCATCCCGTATTTCAGCGGGATCTGCTCGTCGAGCACGCGCGCCGGCAGCTTGCCGACGCGGATCTGGCCCAACACGAAGTCCGCTCCGCTCAGCGCCTCGTCGAGCTCCTGCGTCTTGACGACGCGGCAGTCCATGCCGGCCGCCGCGGCCATGCGCGCGCTCAGGTCGCCGACGATGTCGAGCTTGCGCGCGTCGATGTCCATCAACGCCAGCTCCCGGACCGGCAGCGAGCCGCTGCGCTTGATGATGCCCTCCATCAGCTCCGGGGTATAGGTGCTGCCTGCTCCGATGATCGCGATCTTCATCCTTTATCCATCCCTTTCCCTCTGGCGGCGAAGCCGCTCTGATTCCTCGCTCTGTGACGCTATTGTAGCACAGGAGGCGAGGGTGTCGAGCGTAAAGTTAAATTAATATTTCAAAAAATAATAAAAAATCAAAATATAATTTTATGGACGAATGACGGCGATTTTCCTGAGCAAATCGGCGTTTTCCTCGGTTTTTCCCCCTCTGCCGCTCTTGTAATTCCCGGTTCTAGCGTATACGATTATGGCGCTGTATCAGATCAACGGCAGGAGGCGGCTTATGGCTATCAACGACAACGTATTGATCAAGATCCGGGAACGCAAGGACAGTCTCACTCCTGTCGAACGGCGAGTCGCCGAATACATTCTGGAAAACAAGGAAGAGATTCCGCATCTCTCCATCAAGAACCTTGCCATGGGCAGCCGCACGAGCGACGCCTCGGTGCTGCGCTTCTGCAAGACGATGGGCTACAACGGCTACCGCAGCTTCATCGTCAGCATCTCGGCGGCGATGGGCGGCAAGGAAGAGCCGGACAGCGGACAGTACACGGACATCCAGCCGGGAGATGACCTGCAGACGATCATTTCCAACACGGCACGCAACAATATACGCTCCATCGAAGATACGCTGAGCCTGATCGACCGCGACGCCGTCGACCAGGCGGTGCAGGTTCTTCGCACCTGCAGCCGCATCTTCCTGTTCGGGATCGGGGCTTCCGGACTCATCTGCCTCGATGCCGAGCAGAAGTTCACGCGCATCAACAAGAACTGCCACGCCTATCTGGACGGGCACAGCCAGCTCACGGCGGCGACGCTCGTCTCCGACAAGGACGCGGCGATCTTCATCTCCAACTCCGGCGGCACCGAGGAGATCCTCGACGCGCTCGACATCGTGTCCAAGACGGGAGCGCGCACGATCGCCATCACCAAATACGGCAAAAGCGAGCTGTCCGAGCGGGCCGACCTGCTGCTCAGCATCTCGACGCCGGAGGTGACGATCCGCAGCGGCGCGATGGGCTCGCGCATCGCCATGCTGACGGTGGTGGACATGCTGTTCACCGGCGTGGCGAGCGCCGACTATCAGGAGGTCAAGCATTATTTGACCCGCAGCCGCAACATCATCGCCAGCAAGCGCCGCCGCCGCTAGCGGCGCTGGGGCCTGGCGCCGCCATGTCCGGCGAGCTGTCCGGGCATGGCCTTCCCTTGAGCATCCGCCGTATGGACCGGCGGGTGCTTTTTTGTCGGCTCTCCGGCTTGCTGCAACCCGGAAAAATCGGGTTGCAGAGTCGGCCCAG
>NZ_KE383862.1:0-492 GCF_000422485.1 Paenibacillus pasadenensis DSM 19293 | reverse complement strand
AAAATCGGGTTGCAGAGTCGGTCCAGCGTGTTCGAGGTGCTGCAACCCGACAAAACCGGGTTGCAGCACTCAGGACAATGAGCAACTCGGCTCGAACGAATGCCCGAACGGCGGAGTTACGCGGAAAAACCGAGTAACTCGGGGCGAATGTGCGTCCGGATGAGGGAGAAACGCGGAAAAATCGAGTAACACGGGTTGGATGTGCGTCCGGATAGGGGAGATACGCGGAAAAACCGAGTAACTTGGGTCGAATGTACGTCCGGATGGGAGAGATACGCGGAAAAACCGAGTAACTCGGGTTCAATGTACGTCCGGATGGCGGAGTTACGCGGAAAAACCGAGTAACTCGGGTCGGATGACGTCTGGATGAGTTAAGTCCATATAATTGTGTAAAATGCTCCTGACCATAAAAAGGAAAGCCATGGTAGGACTCTCGGTTAGAATGGAAGTTGTCGAGACCAACATTCCAAGGAGAGTGCCTACACATGACTC
>NZ_KE383861.1:52119-79700 GCF_000422485.1 Paenibacillus pasadenensis DSM 19293 | reverse complement strand
CGGCTGCGCACCTCCAACGGCATGGAGCGCCTGAACGGGGAGATCCGCAGGCGCGAGACGGTCATCCGCATCTTTCCCAATCGCGCTTCCGTCCTTCGCCTCATCGGAGCCATGCTCATGGAAGAGAACGAGTACTGGATGACGAAGAAGCCGTACATGGACATGACGGACTTCAAGGCGTGGAAGAAGCAGAAAGTCACTCAGGGCGCCGGCTCGGAGGAGCAGGAAACCAGCACCACCATGACGGAAGCGACGGACAGCCTTTAAACCCGATTCCATTTTCTACCGAGAAGTGTTTTTACACACAATTATGGACTTGACCTCTGGATGAGGGAGGTACGCGGAAAACCCGAGTAACTCGGGTCGGATGTGCGTCTGGATGGGGAAGATACGCGGAAAAACCGAGTAACTCGGGTCGGATGTGCGTTCGGATGGGGGAGATACGCGGAAAACCCGAGTAACTCGGCTTCGAGATACGCGTGAGGCAGGGGTTAAGTCGAAAAAATCGAGTTACTGGGATACGAGGTAGGCGTGCGGCAGGGTTTAAGTAATCGAGTAACTGACCTTCGAGGTAGGCGTGAGGCAGGGAGCGGAGGGGACGGAAACCTCTTGGAGAAGCGGCAGCGGTTCCCTTGAAGGCCGGATTCCTTCCGTTTCGGAAAAGGAGATCAGAGGAATCTGGGCTTCAGCGGAATCGGAAAGAGGTTCCGTCCCTGGAGCGGCGTCAGCGAACATCCCCAGGAATTCCGTCCCCGCCCCCCATCCACCTAAACGCATAAAACGATCGCCCGCGGAGCATCCTCTCCATGCGCCCTGAGGCAGGATTTTCTCCGGCCGATCCTGCAACCGCTTCCCGGCCGAAGCCGCAACCGCTTCCCTGAAATTGGCGTTCCGACAGCGACTGACAGCCGGGACGAACTATGTTAACTTAACTCCCACAAACCCTTTCGTTTTGACAAAATTCTGTATTAAAACTCCAACATTAAGTTCCACTATAAAAATAAATTTCAAAAACTATTGACCAATTCGGAGCGTTTCGATACGATTGGGGTACGTCATACGAAGTTTATCAAGATCGGACGGAGGCTTGAGGTAACCGCTTCCAGATGATCGCAGGTTAGGGGAATGAAAATGAACGAATACCTTGCCGGCCTGACTACGGAAGGGATCAATCCCGATTCGATGTCGATCGACGAGTGCTCGACCGAGGAGATGCTGCGGCTGCTCAACCGGGAGGACTCGAAGGTGCCCGAGGCGGTCGAGGCGGAGATTCCGCGCATCATGGAAGCGGTCGACGCCATACATGCCGCTCTTGCGCAGGGTGGCAGATTATATTACATCGGAGCCGGCACATCCGGCAGGCTCGGCGTGCTGGACGCCTCCGAGTGTCCGCCGACCTTCGGCACGGACCCGGCCCTAGTCCAGGGCCATATCGCCGGCGGAGACGTCGCGCTGCGGACGGCGGTCGAGGGCTGCGAGGACGACGGCGACGAGGGCCGCGCGCTGATCGACCGGATCGGCGTCACCCGCCGCGACGCGGTCGTCGGCATCTCCGCCAGCGGCAGCGCGGCGTTTGTCATCGAGGCGCTGCGGCGGGCGCAGGAGATCGGAGCGGCGGCGATCGGCCTCGTGAACAATAAAAACACGAAAGTCGCCGAAGTCTGCGACATTTGCATCGCTCCGGTCGTCGGTAATGAAGTGATCGCGGGCTCGACCCGGCTCAAGGCGGGCACCGCCCAGAAGCTCGTGCTCAACATGCTCAGCACATGCACGATGGTGAAGCTCGGCAAGACGTACAACAACCTCATGGTCGACCTCAAGGCGAGCAACAAGAAGCTGCACGACCGCTCGCTGCGCATCATCGTCCGGGCGACCGGCGCGAGCGAGGCTCAGGCGGCCGACGCGCTCGAGCGGGCGTCGAAGGACACCAAGCTCGCCATCATGATGCTTCAGACCGGCCTCGAGCCCGAGGAAGCGCGCCAGGCGCTGCAGCACAGCTCCGGCAATCTCAAGGAGGCAATCCGCATCTGCGCCGGAGCGGGCTGAACGAAGCCGGCGACTGCGTCATGCGATTCCCATATACGAACTTGTCTATTTAAAAAGGGAGGATCTTGAACCATGACAAAAAGATCAAGATTGACGGCAAGTGTACTCGCTCTCACCGTCGCGGCCGGCGTGCTCGGCGCCTGCGGCTCCAACAACGGCAACGAGCCGGCTGGCAACGCGGCCGGCAACACGGGAGGAGAAGGCGCCGCGGCGGCGAAGGATACGATTACGGCGCTGCTGCCGCCGGTATCGGCGAACTTCCAGGCCAACTTCAAGCAGATGGAAACGGAATTCAACAAGCAGTATCCGAACCTCACGCTCAAGATCGAGCCGGCCAGCTGGGAGGACATGACCCAGAAGCTCGATACCCAGGTCAACGCCGGCAGCCCGCCGGACATCGCCTTCATGGGCTCGGAGGGCATCGCCAAGTACGTCCCGATGGGCATGGTGATGGACATCAAGGACGTCGTCACGCCGGAGATGATCGCCGACTTCGACGAAGGTCCGCTTAAATATATGTACAACGGCGAAGGCCTGTTCGGCTTCCCGGCCTACATGGAGGTCCATGCGATCGGCGGCAACAAGCCGTTCCTGGAGGAAGCCGGCATCGACTGGAAGAAGATCCAGCAGAGCGGCTGGACGTTCGACGAGTTCCGCGAGGCGATCAAGAAGGGCGTCGTGAAGGAAGGCGATACGACCAAGCGCTACGGCTTCGTCTTCGCCACCGCCGGCGTCACCTCCAAGGACTACCTCGGCATCCTCGTCAAGAACGCCGGCATGCCGGCCGCCTTCGACAAGGATCTGAAGTACGCCTACACGAGCAAGAACTACCTGACGCTGCTCACGAACATCCGCCAGATGATCGACGACGGCTCGATGCCCAAGGAGCTCAGCTCCATCGACGCCGGCAAGCGCTGGAACATGTTCCTGACCGGCCAGACGATGATTACGGGCAAGGGCATGGCGGTGTTCGAGAACTCCTCGCGCCTCAACAACGAGAAGCTCGACGCCAACGACGGCAGCGCCGTCAAGGACAGCATCAAGACGGATTACGTCGTGCTCCCGGTGCCTTCCTTCGCCGGCCAGCCTGCGGTCGCCAACGCGATCGTCGACGGCTACGTCACGTTCCGCGGCAAGAAGGAGCCGACGGCCGAGCATAAGGCGAACGTCGCCAAGGCCGCCTACTTCCTGGCCAGCGGCCAAGTCGCCGCGACGACGAACAGCGAGCTGTTCTCCGCGCCGATCACGAAGAGCTCCCGCGAAGCGATGAAGAGCATCGAGAGCAAGCAGAGCGACTACAACAAGGCTGCGGTCGAGCATCTGCTCTCCACGGCGGCGCCGGCCCGTCCGGACATCCCGGCCGAGCTCGCGGCCAAGGCGATCAAGCTGGAGACGGAAGTCATCGTGCCGAAGCTGCAATCGCTGCTTGCAGGCGAGACGACGCCGGAAAAAATGTACGAGGACGTGAAGAAAGCCGCGATCGATACGTTCGGCGCGGACGGAGTCGTACAAGACTGATTTCCTGCCTCGGATAGCCGCCCCCCGCGGCTATCCGATCTCTTTTATCGGACCTGCTTCAAAGTCCCCCATGCCCGATCAGCGGAAGCGGAAAGGAGTCCTGCATCATGGCACGAGAAGCTTCGACCATCAAAACCCGTAACCGGCTGAACCGCGGGGATGGCGGGTGGGCGTACGCCTTCATCGCCGTCGCCCTCGTCGTCTACGCCATGTTCACGGCTTATCCCGTCATCAGCGCCTTCATCATCAGCTTCCAGAATTATCAGCCGCTCGGCTCCACCTATGTCGGATTCGAGAATTACGAGAACGTCTTCAAGAGCGCGCTGTTCTGGAAAGCGATGGGCAACACCGTCATCTACACCTTGCTCACCGTTCCGGTGGCGCTGCTGCTCAGCTTCGGCGTGGCGATCCTCATCATGCCGCTGCGCAAATGGATGCAGACCAGCTTCAAGGCCATCTACTACCTGCCGGCGGTCGCCTCCGGCGTCGCGCTGTCCGTCGTCTGGCTGTGGATCTTCGATCCGATGCAGGGCGGCATCCTCAACCAGCTGCTCGGCGCATTCGGCATCCCCAGCCAGAACTGGCTCGGCTCCAGCTCCACCTCGATGTTCTCGCTCGTGCTCATGAGCTGGCTGTCCAGCCACGGCACCAGCATCATCATCTACGTCGCCGCCCTGCTGGGCATCGACAACAGCTATTACGAGGCCGCCGACATCGACGGAGCTTCATTCCTGCAGAAGATGTGGCATATCGTCATCCCGTGCCTCAAGCCGACGACGCTGTTCCTGCTCGTCACCGGCGTCATCGGGTCGTTCCAGGTGTTCCAGAACGCCTACCTGATGACCGGCGGCGGACCGGACCACAGCACGACGATGGTCGGCCTGCTCATCTTCGACACGGCGTTCAAGTACTTCGAATTCGGCGACGCCGCCGCGCAATCGCTCGTGCTCGCGCTCGTCATCGCCATCATGGCCTTCGTCCAGTTCAAGTTCCTGGGCAAGGACGTGGAATATTAAGCGGAAGGAGGCCAGGACATGGGCTTATACAACAATCACTTAGGCAACTCTCTCCTGAAGAGCGCCCGCAATGCGGTCATCATCATCCTCCTTCTGCTGTTCGCGCTGGCGACGCTGTTTCCGATCTACTTCATGATCATCTCCTCCTTCGGAGATCCGATCGAGGCGGGCGCGGTCAGCTACTCGATCTGGCCGGAAAAGTTCTCGCTGGAGTCCTATAAGTTCTTCTTCAACTACAGCGAGTACTCGTACCGCTGGCTCGCCAACTCCCTGCTCGTCGCGACCGTGACGATGGTGTCCAACGTCGTGTTCGCCACGATGGCGGGCTACGCGTTCGCCAAGATTTCCTTCCGGGGCAGCAAGGTGCTGTTCGCCATCCTGCTCGGCGCCATGATGATTCCATATCAGGTGACGCAGGTGCCGCTCTACATCCTGATCGTGAACGTCTTCGACATCTCCAATACGTATCGGGCGCTGATCGCGCCAAGCCTGGTCACGGTGTACAACATCTTCCTGGCGAAGCAGTTCATGAGCTCCATCCCCAAGGAGATTCTGGAGAGCGCCAAGGTCGAGGGCTGCAGCCAGTTCCAGATTTTGACGCGCATCGTCATGCCGCTGTCCAAGACAGTCATGGCCGTCATGGCGATCCTCACCTTCATGGAGTCGTGGAACACCTTCTTCTGGCCGTTCCTCGTCACGAACACGATGGACATGCAGACGATCCAGGTCGGCCTCAAGAACTTCCGCTTCGCCAACACGACCTACTTCGCGCCGATGATGGCGGGAGCGACCGTATCGGCGCTGCCGATGTTCATCCTGTTCTTCAGCCTGCAAAAGTATTTCCTGGAAGGCGTGACCGTCGGCGCGGTCAAAGGCTGAGCCGATGTCGCAGAGGGCGGCCCCCTGCGGGCCGCCCTTCCGCTTGATGCAGCTGGCGCATCGCCGGCCCGACCGGCCGCGCCGGCAGGAGGGAATCATCATGACGATCCGCAACTGGAACGAGGAAGACCGCCGGGGCGCGCTCGCGCTCTGGAACCGGGAAGCCGTCCGCGACGGCTACAAGCCGCTGGATGAAGCCGGGTTCGCGGCGCTGATCGCGGAGCATCCGCAGTTCGACCCGGGTACCGCGTTCGTCGCCGAGGCTGGCGGCGAGCTGCGGGGGCTGGCGATCGGCTGCACGGGCGACGAGCTGCCGCTCGGCGCGCAGGCCGGCTACATCACCTGCGTGCTGGCGGACGCCGCGCTCGGCGAGGCCGAGGCGGACAGACTGCGGCGGGAGCTGCTGTCCCGTCTGGAGCGGCGCTTCGCCGAGCTCGGCAAGACGCAGGCCGACGTGCTGTTCTTCAACCCGATGCGGCTGCCGTGGCTCGTGCCGGGCACGCCCGGCCACGAGCACAACAACGCGCCGGGAGCGCCGGCGGGCGGCGCGCTGCACCGGCTGCTGTTGGAGGCCGGCTATGCCGAGCGCTCGCTGCAGCACGGGATGCACCTGGATCTGGCGCAGTTCGACGTGCCGGAGGATATTTTGCTGAAAAGATCGCGCGCCGCCGCCGAAGGCTATGCCGTCGAGAGGCTCGATCCGACCCGCCACACGGGGCTGGAGGAGCTGCTGGACGCGCTCGGCAATCCGCTCTGGCAGCGCGAGATCGCGGACTGCGCCGCGCGCGGCGTGCCGGTCGTCGCGGCCGTCTACGGCAGCCGGCTCGTCGGCTTCGCCGGTCCGGTCGTGCGCGAGCCGAGCGGCCGCGGCTATTTTGCCGGCATCGGCGTCCATCCGGAGCATGAGGGGCACGGGCTCGGCAGCCTGCTGTTCTTCTCGCTCTGCGAGGCGTTCCGATCGATCGGCACCGACTACATGACGCTGTTTACCGGGAGCGAGAACCCTGCTCTGCGCATCTACGACAAAGCCGGATTCAAGACGGCGAAAACATTCGCCGTCATGAGAAAGGAAGGGATCGGATCATGAGCGAAAGAAAGCAGCTGACGATACTGGGCATCGGAGCGCATGTCGGCGACGTGGAGCTGGTCGCCGGAGGCGTGCTGGCCAGCCATTATCTCAAGGGAGACAAGATCGCGACGCTGGCGCTGACGGCCGGGGAGCGCGGCGTGCCCGAGGGACAGGACGTGCACGAATACCGCGAGCAGAAGGTGCGCGAGGCGCATACGTTCGCGGGCATGCTCGGCGGCGAGGCGCGCGTGTTCGAAATTCCGGACGGCGAAATACCGGATGACGAGGCGATCCGCCTGCGCGTCTGCGACGTCATCCGCGAGATCAAGCCGGACATCATCATCACGCATCACTGCAACAGCATGCACAAGGACCATGCGACGACGCATCGCATCGTGAACGACGCCCGCTTCTTCGCGGGGCTCAAGGCGATGGAGCGCGAGCGTCCGGCGCATTTCGCGGGCAAGCTGTACTACGGCGAGAACTGGGAGGACGCGGTCGGCTACGTGCCGTACGTCTATGTCGGCTTCGACCAGCAGGCGTTCGACCTGTGGATCGAGGCGCTGTCCACGCACTGGTTCGTCACCGGCAGCAAGTCGTTCGCCTACATGGACTATTACCAGAGCCTGGCGCGCGTGCGCGGCTGCGAGATGCGCGGCCTGTATGCGGAGACGTTCATGATTCCGGCGGAAACGATGCGCCTGCGCCAGCAGGAGCTGTAGCTCATGGCGGTTGAATTCGGGATCGACCGGATCGGCGAGGCCGCTCCGGTGCTGCAAGGACGGCGGATCGGGCTCATTACCGGCCCGACCGGCATCGACGCCGAGTGGCGGTCGACGATCGACGTGCTGCAGGAGCGCTTCGGGCTCGCGGCGATGTTCTCGCCGGAGCACGGCGTGCGCGGCGACATCGCCGCCGGGGGGCTGGTCGACACCTACATCGACGAGCGGACGGGCGTGCCGGTATACAGCCTGTACCGCAAGGACTCCAAGCGGATGACGCCGGACATGCTGGAGAAGATCGATGTGCTGGTCTATGATATCCAGGACATCGGCACGCGGTATTACACCTACGTCTACACGATGCTGTACGCGATGCAGGACTGCGCGGCGGCGGGCATTCCGTTCGTCGTGCTCGACCGGCCGAATCCGCTCGACGGCGTCACGCTCGAGGGCGGGCTGCTCGACCGGGCCTACAGCTCCTTCGTCGGCGATTATCCGCTGCCGGTGCGCTACGGCCTGACGGCCGGCGAGCTGGCCGTCATGGCCAACGCCGAGCAGGGCTGGGGCGCGGAGCTGTACGTCGTGAGCTGCCGCGGCTGGTCCCGCGAAGCGCGCTTCCCGGCGCTCGGCCGCCCGTGGATCGCGCCTTCGCTGAACATCCCGCGCTGGGAGACGGCGCTGCTCTATCCGGGCACCTGCCTGTTCGAGGGCACGAACCTGTCCGAGGGACGCGGCACGGCCGCGCCATTCGAGCAGATCGGCGCGCCGTTCGTCGACGCCGAGCGGCTCGCGGCCGAGATGAACGCGCTGCTGCTGCCGGGCGTCCGGTTCCGGCCGTCCTACTTCCAGCCGAGCTCGTCCAAGCATGCCGGCGCGCTGTGCCGCGGCGTGCAGGTGCATGTGACGGACACGGACGCGGTGCGTCCGCTCGAGGTCGGCGTGCGGCTGCTGCTCGCCGTGCGCTCGATGTTCCCGGAGGCGGAGTTCCTCGCTCCGTACCGCGAGGGCGGCCGGCCGTTCATCGACCTGCTGGCCGGCGGAGACCTGTACCGCGGCATGCAGAGCGCCGCGGACGCAGACGCGCTGCTGGAGCGGTTCGCCGCGGACAGCGAGGCGTTCGCCGCGCGCAAGGCGGCGTACCACCTGTATTAGAACGGAGCTTTCGCCCCGGCGCGGCGCGCCGGGCGGCGGAGAGGGAGGGGCAGACATGGACTACTGGCTGGGGCTGGACGGCGGCGGCACGCGCACGACCGTATGCGCGGAGGATGCGGCCGGAACGGAGCTGGCGCGCTTCGAGGTCGGAGCGCTCAACATCAACGGCGAGCGCGCAGGCGCGGCCGAGGAGGCGCTCGCGGAGGCGGCGCGCGAGCTGGGACGCCGCGGACTGCCGCTCGCGGGCTGCGTCTCGCTCGCCGTCGGCGCGGCCGGCATCAGCAACCCGCAGGCGCGGGAGCGCCTGACCGGCGCGCTGGCGGCGCTGGCGTTCCGCGGCGAGCTGACGCTTGCCGGCGATCAGGAGACGGCGCTCGCCGGCGCGCTGGAGGGCCGTCCCGGCATCGCGCTGATCGCCGGGACGGGCTCGATCGCCTATGGCCGGAGCGAGGCCGGAGAGACGCATCGCGCCGGCGGCTTCGGCCATCTGATCGATGACGAGGGCAGCGGCTACGCGATCGGCCGCGACATGCTCGCCGCGATCGTGCGCGCCGCCGACGGGCGCTCGCGGCCGACGGCGCTGGCCGAGCCCGTGTTCCGCCAGCTCGGCCTGGAGCCGGGCAGCCTGCCGGAGCTCGTACGCTGGGTGTACGACCCCGCGCGTCCCAAAAGCTCCGTCGCCGCGCTCGCGCCGCTGCTGCAGCCCGCCTGCGAGGCGGGCGACGCGGCGGCGCTCGGCATCGCCCGCCGCGCGGCCGGCGCGCTCGCCGAGCTCGCCGAAGCGGTCGCGGTCCGCCTCGGGCTCGGTCGCGGCGAGCTGGCGCCGCTCGGCAGCGTGCTGCTGCGCTGCGCGCCGGTGCGGGACGCCTTCGCGGAGCGGCTCGCCGAGCGGCTGCCGCAGCTGCGCCTGACGGCGGCGAGCCGCGATGCGGCGAGCGGCGCGGTGCTGCTCGCGCGCCGCGCCTTGCCCGCAGCCGCAGGCGGCGGGGAGGGCGCGCCATGCTGAGCTGGCGCCCCCGCAGGCCTTACGCGCTCGCCGTCGGCCTCATGTCCGGCACGTCGCTCGACGGCGTGGACGCGGCGGTCGTCCGCTTCGAGGGCGAGGGGCTGGATACGACCGCGCAGCTGCTGCATTTCCATACGCAGCCGTACGACGAGCCGCTGCGCGAGGCGCTGCGGCGGCTGTGCGAGCCGGGAGCGGCCGACGTGCAGGACCTGTGCGGCATGAACGCCTGGCTCGGCGGCCGCTTCGCGGAAGCGGCGCGCGCCGCCGCAGACGAGGCCGGGCTCGCGATGGCCGACATCGACTTCGTCAGCTCCCACGGCCAGACCGTCTGGCATATGCCGGAGCCGCCGGCCGGCTCGCCGTTCCTGGCGCCGTCCACGCTGCAGCTGGGCGACCTGTCCGTGCTGGCCGCCCGCGCCGGCGTGCCGGCGGTCGGCGACTTCCGCCCGGCCGACATGGCCCTCGGCGGCCAAGGAGCGCCGCTCGTGCCGTACGGCGATCTCGTGCTGCTGCGCCATCCCCAGCGCGGGCGCCTGCTGCAGAACATCGGCGGCATCGGCAACTGCACCGTGCTGCCGGCCGGAGCCGGTCCGGACGACGTCGCCGGCTTCGACACCGGACCGGGCAACATGGTCATCGACCGGGTCGTGCAGCGGCTGACGGACGGCCGCCTCGCCTACGACGCAGACGGAGCGCTGGCGGCTCAAGGCGCGCCGTCTGAAGGACTGCTCGCCGAGCTGCTGGCGCATCCGTACTTCCTCCAGCCGCCGCCCAAGTCGACCGGCCGCGAGCTGTTCGGCTCCGACTATGCCGCCGAGCTGCTGGCCCGCGCCGCATCGCTCGGACTGTCCGCGGCCGATACGGCCGCGACGGTGACCGCGCTGACCGCGCGCTCGATCGAAGGCGCCCTGCGCCGCTTCGTCCTGCCGCAAGTCCGCATCGACGAGGTCATCGTCAGCGGCGGCGGCGCGCGCAACCGTACGCTCATGCGCATGCTCGCGGAGCGGCTGCCGGAGCAGCGCGTCATCGACTCCGGCGAGCTCGGCATCCCGGGCGACGCCAAGGAAGCGGTGCTGTTCGCGATGCTCGGCTACCATTTCCTGCTCGGCATCCCGAACAGCCTTCCCTCCGTGACGGGAGCTTCCCGCGCCGCGGTCATGGGCAAGCTCGCGCTGCCTTGACGCCATCCGCGGCGAGGTCCGGGGCATGCCGCCCCGGAGCGCGGTCCGGACCGTCGGTCGCCTTCCAGCCCCAAGGGCGTGTTTGCAACCTCTGAAGGAAGCCGATAGGGCCGAATTTTTGGTCCCTGCGAGGAACGGAGGCGAAGGCGTACCGGGGGTACATCGAGCCTGCGTGACCAAGCAGGGGGCAAAAAGCGGTGATAGATGCCCCTGAGCGGGTTTGCCAACACGTCCTAGCCCGGCTTCGTGCCGGGCTTTTTTCTTTGCGCGCTTTTCCGCCCGCCCTCCCGCTCCCGGGATCCTTCTCCATGCCCTCGAATCCCGGCTGCGCCGCTGCTGAGCAAGCGTTTGCTCTCGCACGGCAATGGCGATTAATTTATCTCCGTGGAAGCGATAAAATGTGATATGGTTATCGTATTGAAGATGAATCGGCGGGGCGGCTGCTCCGCCGCTACAGGAGAATGCGATGAATACCCTTGAACAATGGAAGCGCTCTTGCCGGGACGCCGGCATGGACCCTTCCGTCATGCCGCAGTTCCGCCAGCGCTACTCGCCGCAGCGGCTGCGGGAGCAGCAGGAGCGCTACGCGGAGCTGCTCGATATATGCCGGTCCCTCACCGAGGAGCTGCTGGAGTCGGCTCCCGATGACCCGATTCTGATCGCGGTCAACGACTCGGAGGGGCATCTGCTCGGCTTTTGCGGCAACGAGTCGATGGAGGAGCTGCTCGGCTGCAAATACGGCATCCTCCCGGGAGTCGGCTATACGCGCGACATGTGGCCAAGCTCCATCGCCGCCTGCATGGAGACTGGACGTCCGGCACAGCTCGTCGGGACAGACCATTACCACGAGCCGCTCCATGACACCGCCTGCCTGAGCGCGCCGCTGTACCTGCGCGAGCATCCCGAGCGTCCGTGGGGCGGCATCAGCTTCATGCTGCAGGCGGACAGCGTGCATCCCCATCTGATGGCGCTGCTCCGCTCGATGACCGCCTCGATGGAGCGGGAGCTGGAGCTGCGGCGCCAGAACGCCCGCCAGGCGATCCTGACCCAGGCGCTGCTGCAGACGCCGTACTACGGCGTCGTGCTGGTGGACGCTGCGGGCAGCATCGTCTCGATGAACGCCCGCAGCGTGGAGCTGATGGAGCTGGAGCGCCCGGCCGAGGGGGATCGCTGCGAGGAGCTGCCGATCATCGGCCCCTCCCTTCGCGAGATGATCGTGCAGCAGGGGACCGAGCCCGTCCTCGCCTGCGCGATCAAGGAGAAAAGCAAGGATGGCCAGCGGCACTACATGGGCGACTTCCTGCCGGTGACCGAGGAGGACGGACGGCTGCTGTTCATCGTCGCGATGCTGCGCGACATGACCGACGCCAAGCGCGCCGACGACATGCTGCACGGCTCCGAGAAGCTGGTGCTCGCCGGACAGATCGCGGTCGGCATCGCCCATGAGATCCGCAATCCGCTGACGGTCATCCGCGGCATGCTGCAGTTCACCGCCGACCGGATCAAGCGCGAGCACTACGAGCTGATCCTGAGCGAGCTGGACCGGATCGGGCTGATCGTCACCGACTTCATGGCGCTCGGCCAGCAAAAGGCGCCGCAGCTCCGGCCGGAGCCGGCCGACGCGATCGTCGAAGAGACATTGCAGATGATGGAGTTCCAGTTCAAGCAGGAAGGCATCCGGATCAAAAGGGACTATGGCGGAGCCGAGCTCGTCTACGGCGACCGCAACCAGATCAAGCAGGTGCTGCTGAACGTGCTCCGCAACGCCGCCGAGGCGATGCCGCAGGGCGGCTTCATCGAGGTCCGGCTGCGCGCCGGGAACGGCCGCCAGCGCATCGAGATCGCCGACACCGGCGAAGGCATGGGCGAGGATCAGCTGGCGCGCCTCGGGGAGCTTTTCCACACGACCAAAAAAGGCGGGAGCGGCCTCGGCCTCGCGATCGTCAAGCGCATCATGGACGCCCACGGCAGCCAGATCCGGTTCGAGAGCGAGCCGGGGAAGGGCACGACCGTCGTGCTCGATTTTCCGATCTATCAGATCCGCAGGCTCGTGTATCCGTTCCTGTCCTCCTAAGCGGCGCTTTGCGCGGCGGCACCAGGCTCACGCTCGTCAACGGCCGCTGGAGCGGCTGGCCGGCCCCGGCTGCCTGCTGCCTCCGCGCCCGCCAAAAAAAGCCGAAGCCCCGGGAGGGCTTCGGCTTTTTTTGACGCGGGAAACGAAGCGGCCTTGCGCGATGCCGCGAGTTGGACTATGATGGAAGGGACACCGGTCCATTGGAACGAGGAAAAGCCCGCGCGGAATCCAATTCCGGACGAGCTTGAATCGATGCAAGGGAACGGCCATCCACGCTACAGGAGGTGAACCTCATGGCTAAAGACGTACTGTGCGAAGTGGATAGCTGCAAAAACTGGGCTTCCGGCAACAAATGCAACGCATCGTCCATTTATGTGACCAGCAACCGTGGACAAGCGAGCAACTCCGAAGAAACCGACTGCAAAACCTTTGAAGCGAAATAACCCGATACCATCTTCTTCATCAGGCAGCCGTGCCAGCGGCTGTCTTTTTCGTTTCGCTTTCCTTACTATACTCAATAATGATTATTGTTATCAAGTCCTTTTGAGAAAGTTTTTCAAAAAGATCTTTGCCCGCTGCTCTCGGTCCTATGGTACAATCAAAATCTGGTTATGGTAATATTTTACGGATAAGGAGCGGAAGGGAAGTTCGATGAAATTTATGCCAAAAAGAGAGCTCGGCCCGGCCTGCGCGAGCTGGCTGGCGATCGCGCTGCTGCTGCTCGGAGGCTGGATCGGCTGGACCGAGGGCGGAGGCCCGGCTTCCAAGGCCGTGGCGACCGCCGTGCTGCTGACCGCAGGGCTGCTCGCCTGGATCTGGCTCGGCACGTCCTATCGTCTGGAGGAGGACGAGCTGGTGCTCCAGATCGGACCGATCGTCAAGCGTCTTCCTTATCGCAAGCTGCTGCATCTCCAGCCTGCATCAGCTTGGCCGATCGGACTCTTTGCCCTGCGGCGGCTCGAGCTGGCGGCGGGGCCGTACGACCGGTACCCGATCGCGCCGCGCGACAGGGAGCGCTTCGTCGAGGAGCTGCAGCGGAGATGCCCGCATCTGGTCGTCGATCTGGAGCGGGACGACCGCCCTCTTTGAGGGCGGGGCGCAGCGGAAGAACGGACGGGCAAGGGACGGACGAGCGGATCGACGAGTGAACGGGCGGACGAGCGGACGGACAAGCGGCGAGCGGCGCATCGACGGACGAACGAGCCGCGTACCGACGGACGAACGAGCCGCGTACCGACGGACGAACGAGCCGCGTCCCGACCGACGAACGAGCCGCGTGCCGACCGACGAACGGGCAAGGGACGAAGCGACAACTCGCTTCGTCCCTTTTTTTGGAGCGGAATCATCGGCCGGTCCGCCGGTTGCGATACAGCAGATATAGGAAGAACGGCGCGCCGACCGCGGAGGTGAAGACGCCGACGGGCACGTCGTAGGGCAGGAAGGCGGTGCGCGCGACGAGATCGGCGAGCACGACGATGAGGCTGCCGCAGAGCGCCGCCGTCGGCAGCAGCCGCGAGGCGGACGGGCCGACGAGCTGACGGGCCAGATGCGGGCCGATGAGGCCGACGAAGCCGATCGAGCCGCCGATTGCCACCGCCGAGCCCGCCAGGCCGACGCTGATCGCGATCAGTCCCCTGCGGCTGCGCTCGACATGGCTGCCGACGCCGGCGGCCGACTCGTCGGACAGCATGAGCACGTTCAGCGTGCGGACGCTGCGCAGGGCGAGCAGCAGGAACAGGACGGTCCACGGGAGCAGCGTCAGCACATGCTGCCACGACGTGCCGTAGACGGTGCCGCTAAGCCAGATGTACGCGTCGGTGGCGGTATAGGCGGAGCTCAGCAGCAGGATCGTGCTCGTAAAGGCGGACGACAGCGCGCCGATGCCGATGCCGACGAGAATGAGGCGCCCCGGCTCGACGCCGCTCCTCCAGGCGGCGGCGTAGACGATCGCGGCGAGCAGCGCCGCTCCCGCCATCGCGGCCGCCGGCAGCCAATGGATGCTGACCTCCGCCGGGCGGAACGTCAGGAAGGCGGCCGCCGCGGCGGCCGCGCCGCCGGTGATGCCGACGAGGTCGGGCGCGGCCAGCGGATTGCGGAACACGCCCTGCAGCAGCGTGCCGGCAACGGAGAGCGCCGCGCCGGCCAGAGCGCCGACGACGAGGCGCGGGAGGCGGAACTCGCGCACGATGACGACATGCTCGGCGGCTGCCGCGCCGCCTAGAGCCTGCAGCATGAGGGAGGGACGGATGTACGTCTCCCCGAGCAGCAGATAGGCGAAGCCGGAGAGCAGCAGCGCTCCGCCGAGCAGCAGCGGCCATGTCCAGGCGCTTTTGCGGACGCGGTTGCGGCGGCTCATGCGATGCGCCTCCTTTTGCGGGCGATATAGAGGAAGAACGGCGCGCCGACGGCCGCGGTGAGCACGCCGACCGGCAGCTCGCGCGGCATGATCAGGTAGCGGGCGGCGACGTCGGCGACCAGCAGCAGCACCGCGCCGAGCAGCATGCTGTACGGCACCATCCAGCGGTGGTCCAGGCCGGAAAAGAAGCGGGCGACGACCGGAATGACGAGGCCGATGAAGCCGATCGGCCCGGCGACGGCGACGGAGCCGCCTGCGAGCAGCACGATCGCGGCGCCGCCCGCGAGCTTGACGAGCGGGACGCGCAGGCCGAGGCCCTTGGCCGTCTCCTCGCCGGCGGCGAGCAGGTTGAGATGGCGCGCCAGCAGCCATGCGGCCAGCATGCTGGCGAGCATATAAGGGGCGACGGCGGCCAGGATGCCGAGCGGCCGCCCGGCGATGGAGCCGCTGAGCCAGAACAGCACGTCCTGCAGCGAGGCTTGGTTGCGGACGAGCAGCCCTTGCGTGCCGGAGGCGAACAGCGCGCTCATCGCCGCACCGGCGAGCACGATGCGCAGCGGCGACAGGCTGTCGCTGCCGAGGGCGCTCAGCCCGTAGACGAGCGCCGCGGCGGCGGCCGCGCCGCCGAAGGCCGCCCAGGCGAGCCCGGTCTGGCTCTCGATGCGGAGCACGGTGAGGGCGAAGACGACGGCGAGCGCGGCGCCGGAATTGATGCCGAGAATGGACGGCGAGGCGAGCGGGTTGCGCGTGATCGCCTGCATGATGACGCCGGCCACGGCGAGGCTTGCGCCGACGGCCGCGGCGATGAGCGCGCGCGGCAGCCGGGTGAGGCGGATGACGGCCTGGCTCATGGACGTCTCGTCGTAGCGCGTCACGGCTGCCCAGGCATCGTCGAGGCTGACGCGGGTATAGCCGAGCATGATGTTGGCGGCGAAGGCGAGCAGCAGCAGCGCCGCGCCGGCTGCCAGCCCGGCGGCCTTGAGCGCGGCGCCGGGCAGTCCGGTGGAATTCATCGTGAGGGATCGCTCCTGTTCTGGGGCCGCGCCGATCAGGACGGGCGGCCGTCTCGCGCGGCGGGGCCGGCCGGGATCGGTCCGGGCGGCGTCCGCATGGCGCGGAAAATCCCGCCCCGCGCGAATCGGCGCGAGGCGGGACGGCATTGGGCTCCGGTTTGCCGCGATGCCCGATTTCGGACGGGCTCGCGGCAAGCGGGGCTTTTTTTGATCCGGAGGCTGGGCTAGTCGATGTTGAAGTAGAAGTACAGGTCGTCGAGCATCTTGTCGGCCGCGAGCGGACCGCCGGAGAGGTTCCAGTTGACGGCGTTGACCTTGTAGTACTTCTTGTTCTTGACGGCGCGCAGGTTCGACCAGAGCGCGTTGTCGATCCATTCCTTCTGCGTCTTGTAGATCGCGCCGTCTCCGTCCCAATCGACCGTGAAGTCGAAGATGTAGTCGGCGTCGAGCAGCGGCGTCTGCTCCTTGGACGGAATGTTGAAGATGTCCTTCGTCACGTCGGTCTGGGCTTTCGGGAATTTGAAGCCGAGGTCGCGCAGGATGTTGGAGGCGAAGCCTTCCAGGTAGAAGCGCGCCGTGCCGTTGTAGTTGATGCGCATGACGGTCACTTCGGTGCTGCCGATGTCGGCGCCCATCCGCTTCTTGAAGTCGGCGGTGCGGGAGGCCCACTTGGCGAGGAAGGCGTCGGCCTTGGCCTGCTTGTTCAGCACGTCGGCGGCGAACTTCAGGTTGTCCTGCCAGCTGAAGACATCCTCGGTCATGACGGTCGGCGCGATCTTGTTCAGCTGGCCGTCGATCTTCTCGTGGCGCAGCTTGGAGCCGATGATGAGGTCCGGCTTGAGGGCGGCGATCGCCTCGAGGTTGGGCTGCGTCTCGTCGCCGAGGTCTTTTACGCCGATCAGGCTTGGACGCAGGTACTCGTAGAAAGGCTGCTGCAGGTACGACTCGACGGCGCCGACCGGCTTCACGCCGAGCAGGACGCTCGTGTCGACCATGCCGTTGAACAGGACGACGACGCGCTGCGGCACGCTTTTCAGCGTCGTGGAGCCCATGGCGTGCTTGACGGTCTTCTGCGTCAGGACGGACAGCGTCTTGGCGGAGCCGTTCCACGACGTCCAGACGCCGAGCGCGTCGGACAGGGAAGCGGCTGGCACGAGCACGTCCTTGCCCTTCGTCACCGGCACGGCGGCCAGCGTGTAGGCTTTGCCGTTCAGCGTCGCCTTGACGCTGCCGGGGGTGAAGCCGAGCGTGCGCGTGCCGCGCTTGACGATCCACTTCTTCGTCTTGGCGTCGACCTGGTACGTCGCGTTCAGCTTGACGGCAAAAGCGGCGGCGGGCAAATAGACGCGTCCGTCGATGATCGACGGCTTGACGGAGCCGAAGCTGGCGGCGCTGCCGTTGATCTTGACCGCGACGACTGGAGCCGCTGCGGCGGCTGCGGCCGGGAGCAGCCCGAGCGCGAGAGCGAGGCTCAGGAGGAGGGCGAGGAATCGGTTGCGAGCGAGAGTCATGGGTAGGAGATCACCTTTCTGCGAGTGGAATGGGCGGTGCTTGAGAATGGGCCGGCAGAGCAGCATCCGGGCGAAGCGCAGATGCGGACTCGGCGATGCCGTTGCGCAGGCGCGGGACGAGCGTGCGCAGGCGCGGGACGAGCGTGCGCAGGCGCGTGGCGAGCGTGCCGTAGGCGCGGAGCGAGCGTGGCGCAAGCACGGGACGAACGCGGGGCAAAGGCCCTGCTGAAGACTTAGGCGCTTGCGCCTGGGCTAGGGTCCGGCTCCGGAGCGAGAGCCGGAGAGGGCGCGCTGCACAAGGCCGGCTTAAGCCGCCGGTCCCTGCAGCTTCTCCTGCAGGTCGCGGTACGTCTGATAGAGGCGGTACGACACGTCGACGGGGCTTTCCGGCGCCGCCGGATCCGGCTGGAGCAGCCGGCCGATGTCGGCTTGGGCCGCTTCGGCCTTGGCCTCGTCCAGCTTCTTCAAGTCGGGCTCGAGCGTCAGCCAAAGTCCGGCGAGGCGGACGGCCAGCTCGCGCCATGCCGCCTCGTCGCCGGCTTCGGCCGCCTGCTTGAGCTGCTTGACCGCGTCGCGGCTGAGCTGCAGCCCCTCGGCGGCGTCGGCGGCCGGCAGCGGCTCGATGCCGGCCCAGCCCGCCGCGTCCGGGCCGGCTCCGTCCGCTTCGGCAGCGGCAGCGGCCTTGGCCGCCTCGGCAGCGGCAGCTTCGCCGCCCTCCGCTCTGCCGGAGCCGGACGGCGTACCTGCGCCCGCCGCGCAGCCGCCGAGCAGCAGCGCGATCGCGAGCAGCGCGGCAAAAGCGCTTTTGCGAGCGATCGCGCCTTTGACAGCGGAAGTGGCATTGCGGGCGATCGCGCCTTTGACAGCGGAAGTGGCATTGCGAGCGAAAGCGCCTTTGCGGACGAAAGCGCCGTTACGAGCGGAAGCGCCTTTGACGACGGCAGCGCTGGCTCCTCGAAGCCGCCTTATTTGTTGAAGCCGTGTTTGAAGCAAAGACATCCCCCATTTGCAGCGAAAGCATTAATTGAAAATCATTCTCAATTCATTTTAGACAGAATGGATGCGCTTGGGTATGCACGCCATTGCCCCAGTTGCATGGACAGGATTGTCCGACGAAGAACGAGAACGTAGAGATGGAAAGGGTCCCTTGAAGGCGTGCAACGTGCGGAGAATGGGGCTGGAGAGCGAAAGAAGGGAAAATTCCTAGGCTCTAGTACATCGTCGACTCTTCATCTGTGGAGGCCAGGGAAGCGCGCTTCCTAGTGGTGAAAATGGCACTAGGAAGCGCCGCAGCCAGAGAAGCTTTCTACGAATGCCTAGAATCAAAGCGGATAGGCTGCTGCTAGTGCCCTGTCCATGGTCAACCTGTGGGAAGCCTTTGTCGGGAATGGCCAGTCGACGGCTCTCCAGCCCGTTCTCGATCCTCCCCGGGTCGGTTCACGGTTTCTGCAGAAGACGTTTTCCTGCTGTTCCGCGAGACGTCTGCCCTTCCATCCGATGCTAACGACTCCTCAGACGCTTAGAACCGCTTTTTTCGCGTCTCCCAAAATCTAACGACGTGTCAGAGGCTTAGAACAGCCTTTAGCCTCTTTCCGCACGTTTTTTCGGCCGTTTTGCATGGCTAAGCTCCTCACGCGTCGTTAGATGTTGGAGCTGCCCCATTCGGGGCTTCTAACGATCTGATTCGTCGTCAGCAGCCCTTCGCGCACCGGAGAAGCCGCTTGTCATGCAAGCCGGACGGCGGCATAAGCGGGACGGGCAGCCGGGAGACGAATGGCGGCGGGCGGAGGGTGGAACTAGCCGGCGAAGCGAAGGAGAGGCCAGCCGGCAGCTGCTGGCTGGCCTCTGCGGCTCATTTGTCCAAGAAAGCGAAGCGCAGCATCGGACTGAGGAGCGGATGCAGCACGCTCACATGGCCTTCGTCCTCGAACTCCGCGTAAGTCAGCCGCAGGCGGCCGGACTCGGCCAGAGGCAGCAGGCGCCGCCGCAGCTCGCGCGTGTCCTGCAGCATCGAGCCCTTCTCCTCGCCGCCGATGGCGAGCATCAGCGCCGCCGAGCCGCCCGACTGCAGGCGGGCCTCCAGCTCGGGGAGCAGCTTCAGCAGCATGCGCTCGTTCCACCAGAGCGACGGGCTGCCGGCGACATGCGAACGGAACAGCCCCGGACGGCGGATGAGCGCATAGAGCGAGAAAAAGCCGCCGAGCGAGTGGCCGGACAGCGTCCGGCGCCGCGGATCAATCGGATAGCGCCGCTCCAGCTCCGGCAGCAGCTCCGCCTGCAGGAAGTCGAGGAACGCCTCGGCTCCGCCGTTCGCGGGCCAGGACGAGCCGTCGGGGCGAAGCCCCTCCATCTCGGCGGGAGTCGTCAGATCGACGAAGCGCCGCTCGGTCGCGAACGGCTCTTCGGTCGGATACCCGATGCCGACGACGATGCCGGGCGGCAGCCCTTTCGGATGGCGGGTCTGCAGCCGCATCGCCTCCGCGAGCGAGCCGAAGACGGAGTTGCCGTCGACGGCGCACAGCAGCGGATACCCGGAGGGAGGGGCGGGCTTGACCGGCACATGCACGAAAATGCGGTACTCCAGGCCGGCTCGGCTCGTCAGAGGGAAGCATTCCGTGCCCGGCACGGAGTAGCGGGACGGCAGCGCGGCCGTCTGCCCGTCCGTCTGCGAGGCCGCTGCCGGAAGATCGGATGCGGCGGCGATGGCCGAGGCGCTCTGAGCTGCAGCGGCCGATCCGGCCAGCGCGGCGCGGGATGCAGCCGCTTCCGCCTCGGCGTGCCGTGCCGGACCGCCTGGCTCCGCCGCTTCCGCCTCGGCGTGCCGTGCCGGATCGGCTGGCTCTGCCGCTTCCGCCTCGGCGTGCCGTGCCGGATCGGCTGGCTCTGCCGCTTCCGCCTCGGCGTGCCGTGCCGGACCGCCTGGCTCCGCCGCTTCCGCCTCGGCGTGCCGTGCCGGATCGGCTGGCTGCGCGGCTCCGCCGCCGAACAGGAAGCGGAGCGCGGCCGGGAAGCGCAGCGCCATGAACATGGCGTCATGCGTGCCGCCCGGCTCCAGCTCCAGGCGCAGCCGCTGCGCCGGGAAGCCCTTCGCCAGCAGGATGCGGGCCGCCTCCGGCACGGAGGCGGCCATGCCGCGCTGGCGGTTCGTCTTGAGGCTGCCCTCGGCGGTGCCGACCGACAGGTACAGCCGCAGCCTCGCATCCGGCGCAGGCTCGCGCCGGATGTAGTCGAGCGCCCCCTCGTACCAGAGCGAGGGGGAGATCGCGGCGGCCGCGCCGAAGGCGTCGGGCCGCCAGTAAGCGGCAAGCAGGGCAATCAGCCCGCCCAGCGAGCCGCCGCCGATGCCGGTATGCTCCGGCTCCGGCATCGTGCGCAGCTGCGCGTCGAGCGCGGGCTTGATGCGGCCCGCGAGCTCGTCGACGTAGGCGCGCCCCGCGCCGCCGAAGCCGGGCCGGCCGGGAGCGACGGCCTCCGCCGGCCATGGCGTGTAGTCGTCGTTGCGGCATGCGGACGGCACGCCGGCGACGATCAGCTCCGGCAGCTCGCCGGAGGCGTAGAGCGAGTCGATGAAGTTGACGCTATGCTCCATCAGCTCGGCGTCGTCCTGCACGTAGAGGACGGGATACCGCCGGCTGCCGCCGCTGGCGTAGGACGGCGGCAGGTAGACGGACAGCATGCGGCCGCCGGCGGGAATCGATTCGAATTTCATGGACGGTCTCCTTTTTAGCGCGCCGTCTTCTGGCGGATCAGCAGCCAGACGAAATAAGGCGCTCCGATGATCGAGATGACGATGCCCGCAGGCAGCTCCGAGGGCGAGAAGGCGGTGCGGCCGGCATAGTCGCCGGCCATGACGAGCGCCGCGCCGAGCAAGGCGCTCAGCGGCAGGAGGCGCCGATGCGACAGGCCTGCCAGGCGCGCCGCCATATGCGGCGCGATCAGGCCGACGAAGCCGATGCTGCCGCTCACCGCGACGCTGGCCGCGACGAGGCCGGCGCTCAGCAGCAGCAGCGTGCGGCGCTCCCGCTTCAGGGCGACGCCGAGTCCGCTCAGCGTGTCGTCGCTCAGGCGCATCAGGTCGAGCATGCGGGATTTGGCCCACAGCGCCGGCAGCAGGAGCAGCACCCACGGCAGCACGGCGAGCACATACAGCCAGTTGGCCGAGTTGAGGCTGCCGGACAGCCAGACGGCCGCCCGCTCGAAGTCCTGCGGGTTCATCTTGAGCGAGATGTAGAGCGTCGCCGCGCCGAAGCCGGAGGTGACGGCGATGCCGACGAGCAGCAGCTTCTGCGGATCGAGGCTGCCGCGCGAGCGGGCCAGGGCGAAGATGATCGCGCCGGCGGCGAGTCCGCCGGCCGTGCCGTACAGCGGCATCGTCATGACGGCGGCGAGGCCCTCCAGCTGGACGATGTCCCGCAGCGCGAGCATGAACAGCACGACGGCGAGGCTGGCTCCGGCGTTGATGCCGAGGATGCCGGGATCGGCGAGTCCGTTGCGCGTCAGGCTTTGCATGGCGGCTCCGGCCGCTCCGAGCGACACGCCGACGAGCGCGGCGAGCACGATGCGCGGCAGGCGGAAGCCGAATACGACGAGCCGCTCGTCGGCATCGGCCGCGCCGCCGAGCAGCGTGCGCAGCGCATCCGGCACGGACAGCGCGAACTCGCCCGTCGTCACGCCGAGCAGGGCGATCAGCATGATCGCGGCGGCCGCTCCGGCGAGGGCGAGCCCAAAGGCGCGGCGCGAGCCGGACCCGGCTGCGGGCTCAGCCGCAAGCGGGGGCGAGGCTGTCCGGCGGCCGCGCTCGCCGCCGGAGTTGCCTTCGTCTGGATGCCGCTGGCTGGACTCAGGCATGGCTGGACGCCCCCTTTCGCCGGATCAGATAGAGGAAGAACGGCACGCCGAACAGCGCGGTGACGATGCCGATCGGCGTCTCGAACGGCGCGTTCATGAAGCGCGAGAGCAGGTCGCAGAACGTCAGGAACAGCGCTCCGAGCACGGCCGACAGCGGGATGATCCAGCGGTAGTCGCTGCCGCCGATGAAGCGCGCGATATGCGGGATGATGAGGCCGATGAAGGCGATCTTGCCGGCGATCGCGACCGCCGTGCCGGTGAGCAGCACGACGGCGAGCATGGAGAGCAGCTTGACCCGGCGCACGTTCTGGCCGAGGCTGGCGCCGGTCTCCTCGCCGAGGGCGAGCGCCGATACGGGACGCGCGAGCAGCAGCGCCAGCGCGAGGCCGACGACGGCGAACGGCAGCGCCAGCTGCACGAGCTCGGGGTCCATCTGATGCAGCCGCGCGTTGTACCAGAAGCTGATCTTTTGCGGGATGCGGAAATACATGGCGAGGGCGTCGGCGACGCCGCCGAGGAACATGCCGGCCAGCGCGCCGAGGATGGCCAGCTTCACCGGGGAGCTGCCGCCGGGCACGAGCGAGGCGATGCCGAACACGATCGCCGCCCCGAGCGCGGAGCCCGCCATCGAGACGAAAACGAGGCTGGTCCCGCTCAGATCGGGAAGGAACACCATCGCCATCGTCACGGCGAGCACGGAGCCGTCCGCCACGCCCAGCAGCGAGGGGGAGGCGAGCGGATTGCGCGTGATGCCCTGCATGAGCGCGCCGGAGACGGCCAGGAAGGCGCCGACGAGCAGCGCCCCGAGGCCGCGCGGCAGCCGCGAGTGGCGGATGATCTGATGGTCCACGTTGCCGGGATCGAAGCGCGTCACTGCGGCCCACACATCTGCCGCGCCGATCGATTTGGCCCCGTACAGCGCCGAGAAGACGACCAGAAGCAAAGCAGCTGCCGGAGCCATCAGGAGGATGGCCGCCGGCAGCATTCGGGAACGCTTCATGGACAGGTCAGGAGCCGGCCTTTTCCAGGAAGGCCTTGAGGAACTGGACTTTGCTGTAGGCGGTGCCGCCCTGGGCCAGCGGGTCCACGAGGTTGACGTGCATGCTGCCGTTTTTCACGGCGTCGAGGCTTTGGAAGATCGGGTTCTTCTGCAGCTCGTCGAGAGCCGTCGTCGCCTTGCCGTTCTCGTCCTCGGAGAACTGCACGAACAGCACGTCGGGATTCATCTCGGCCAGCTTCTCGATCGACAGCACCTCCTGCTTCTTCGCCGCGGCGATCGCCTCCGGCAGCTGGAAGCCGAGGTCGTCGTACAGCACCGGGTTGAAGAACAGATCCTTGCCGTAGACGTACACTTCGCCTTGGCGGATGCGGACGATGGCGGCGCTCTGGCCGCTCAGCTTGTCGCCGAGCTTCGTCTTGGCGGCCTCGAGGTCGGCCTTGAAGGCGTCGGCCTGGGCGGCCGCTTCCGCCTGCTTGCCGCTCAGCTCGCCGAGCAGCTTGAGGTTGTCCTCCCAATGGGTCGAGACATGGGAGTACGGGATGACCGTGGCGATCTGCTTCAGCTTCTCGACGACGGCCGGATCGAACTTCGTCGAGGCGAGGATGACGTCCGGCTTGAGCGACAGGATCTTCTCGAAGTTCGGCTCCGTCTTCTCTCCGACGGCTTCGGCCTTGTCCGTGATGGAGGCGAACAGCGGAGGGAAGGCGCCGGAAAAGCTGATCGCGCCGACCGGATGCAGGTCGAGCAGGATGGAGTCCTCCATCGCCTCGACGGCGCCGGTGATGACGATGCGCTCGGTGGAGGCGGGCAGCTCGTACGACTCGCCGAGGTAGGTGACGGTTTTCGTGCCGGAGGCTTCGGGAGAAGCGCTCGGCTCGGCGGACGGCGAGGCCGACGGTGCGGCCGACGGGGACGGGCTGGAGGCGGAGCCTCCGGTATTGGATTCGGAGCTGCCGCAGGCGGCGAGCGCTCCGATCGCAAGCAGCAGCAGGGCGGCGAGCAGAACTTTTTTCATGGTGAAACCAGACTCCCTTCGAAATGGACCTTCTATGATAATGATTCTCAATTTCACTTTCATTATCTTAAAAGATCGTCTTCCTCGCCTCCATAGACAAAGGGACGAAAAAGCATGGACAATCGGGAACGGAATGCTCCGAAAGCGCTTGGCAGAGCGGAAAACGGCGGAGCGGACGGCCTCGGAGAAGCGAAGATGGCGGTGCCGGCGGCTGCCGGCCTACGTCTGGCGGCCAAGCAGGGCGAGCGTCTCCTCGCGGATGCGGTCAAGCGCGATCGGCGAATACTCGCGCCAAGGGCTCGAGGCCAGCATCCGCAGCCCGCCGGAACGGACGGCGGGCAGTCCGAGCCAGTCCGGGGACTGGCTGAACCGCCCCCAATGCTCCAGCGTCTCCGACTCCTGGCAGACGAGCAGCCAGATCTGGTCGATGTCGGCATCGCGCAGCCGCTCCAGCGGCAGCGGCGTCCCGCCGTCGCGATGCTCCCAGGAAGCGGCCGGACGACGCACGCCGAGCTCCCGATGCACGAAGTCCATCAGCCCCTCGGAGCCATGCGGATACAGCCGGCCCTTCAGCACGCGCGCGAGCAGCACGGAAGGCGCCGGGCCTCCCTCGATCGCCGAGCGCGCCGCCATGATGCGCCGGTCAAAGGCGGCGGTCCAGCGCTCCGCTTCGGCCTCGAGCCCGAGCCGCCGGCCGATGTCGGCCAGGCCGCCTCTCCAGCTGTCCGGCTGCTCCTCCGGCAGCCGGGCGATCGGCCCGATCGCCGCGAGTCGCCGCAGCACGTCCTCTTCCAGCTCGCACGAGCATACGGTCAGCTCCGGCTGCAGGCGCTCCAGCTGCACCAGGTCCTCCTGCACCTGCGGCTCCGTCAAGCCGTAGCTCAGATGCTGCGGCACGTCGGTTCCCCAGCGCTCGAGGTAATAGCGCATCCATTTTGGATGCATCGGCGCCGCATGCGGCAGCGCGCCGAGCGGCAGCAGATAGCCGAGCGCCGACGCGTTGCCGTAGGCCGCGATCCGCTGCCGCCGCTGCTCCATGTAGCGGGTGGGAGAGACGCCGTGCGCTTTTTTGAACAGGCGGCTGAAATAGAACTCGTCCTCGTAGCCGACCGCATGGGCGACATCCTTCAGCCGGCTCTCCGAGCGGAGCATGAGCTGCTTCGCCTTGGCCAGGCGCAGCTGGGTCAGATGCTCGTGGGGCGTGCTGCCGTATGCCTTCTTGAAGCGCGCGGCAAAATGCTTCGGGCTGCAGCCGGCCAGCTCGGCGAGCAGCTCCAGCGACAGCGGCTCGCGCATATGCTCCTCCATGTAGGCCCGCACCGGCTCAAGCGGCTCGTCCGCCGCCGGATCGGACTCCTCGAGCGCCTCCAGCAGCAGCTGGAGCGCGTCGGCCTGCGCGCGCAAGCGGCCGAGCGGCCGCTCCCCGCCGAATCCGGCGCAGATCGCGCGGCAGCGATCCTGGAGCTGGGCTGCGGCGGGCAGCCGCACCTCGCGCGGCAGCGCGGCGGCGACCGTCGCGGCATCGACCGGACGCAGCTGTCCCGGAACGGCGGCGTCCGGCTCATGCAGCTCGATCCGCAGCAGCGCCGCCGAACCGCGGCTGTCGCCGTCGGCGGCGAGCGCGAACGTGCTCTCCGGCGGGCACAGGTACACGATGCCGCTGCCCATCCGGCTGGAGTCGGCACCCCGCTCCAGCCGGATCTCGCCGCTCAGCAGCACGAGCAGCGCGGGCTGGCGGAGCAGCTGCTGCGTCAGCCCCGGGAGGTCGGGCCCGACCTGCAGCACGGCCGCGTCCCGCAGCCGGATCGTCCAGGCTCCGATGTCGATCGGCGCCAGCGCGGCGCGCGGCGGATCGGACGGCAGGGTGGAGTGGATCATGGCGGTCTCTCCTTTTCATTGAGAATCGTTATCAGTCTAGTGTAAAGCAGATCGTCCCGCCCGGCAAGCCTACTCAGCGGGCGGCGCCTGCGGACGCCGTCGCCGGTCCGGCCGTCCGCGCAAGCGTCTGCGGAGTCCGCCGCTGTCATTCGGGTACCGCTTTCGTGTATGATGGAGGAACCTAATTGTTGGAGGGTTACGATGGATTACATCATTCTCGATATCGAGTTCAACGGGAGAAAGTTCGCGAGCGACAAGCCGATGGAGGTCATCGAGATCGGTGCGGTGCGGCTCGACAGCTCGCTCCGTCAGGTCGACGAATTCAGCTCCTTGATCCGCCCGGTTTATTTTGCCAAGCTCAACAGCTTCATCCGCGAGAAGACCGGCATCCCCCAGGAGGACATCGACGCGGCCAAGGGCTTCGTGCCCGTCATCCGGGCGTTCCTGCACTGGCTGGACCGCAGCGAGGCCTGCACGTTCGTCACCTGGGGCGGCGAGGACCTGAAGCGGATCGTGCTCGACACGAGGATGCACAAGCTCGACGACGCGTACTGGCTCCAGGCGGACTACTACGATCTGCTCAAGATCTATCTGCGCACGCGCGGACTGACCAACGACGTCAGCGTGGAAAAGGCGCTCGAGGAGCTGGGCATTCCGGCCGAGGGCTCGGCGCACCGAGCGCTCGACGACGCGCGCATGACGGCGGAGATTTTCCGCCGCGTCTTCCCCGAGATCCTGCCGGAGAGCGACGTCCGCCGCTACAAGGACACGTACTCCAACGCCAAGGAGCGCCGCATGGTCAAAAACGCCATTCGCGGCCTCGTCGTCCAGAAGACCGCCCCGACGTGGGAGCTGGTGGCCGATAAGCTGGCGAAGGCGAAGGTGGACATGGACAACGTCAAAAAAGCCGCCGAGCTGAAGGCCTACTACGACGTCGAGGCCGCCAAGCCGGTCAAGCCGCGCCCTCCGCGTCCCGAGCGGCCGGTTGACGCGGAGGCCGGCGCCGATCCGGCCGACGCCGAAGCAGGCGATGAGCCGGCGGATGGCTCGGCTTCAACGGACGGCGCCGACGCTGCAGGCGCAGCCGACTCGGCGGATTCCGCCACGGCGACGGACTCCAAGCATGGAGCGAACGGCTCGTCCTCTCCGCGGCATCTCCTCTAAAGTTACGGAGAGCTGCGAGCCCGGCCTGAAAAGGACCGGCCCTTCCGCTGAATGGCGGAGAGGCCGGTCCTTTTCGCATGGCGCCGAGCAGGCCGGAAAACCGAGCAAGTCGGGAGAGGGGAAGGCCGAACGG
>NZ_KE383861.1:0-51951 GCF_000422485.1 Paenibacillus pasadenensis DSM 19293 | reverse complement strand
CGGAGTTGCGCGGAAAAACCGAGCAGCTCGGGTAGAGCGGCGCCCAGCGGCCGGCCGCGGCCGCAAGGCTCCGTCTCCGGAGCCATCCGATCGCTCATGGCTCAGCCTCAACCTGCGGCCGGCTCCTCCGTCAGCTCCAGCACGACCGGGCAATGGTCGCTGCCGAGCACCGCGCTGTCGATCTCCGCAGCGGCGAGCAGCGGGCGCAGCCGGTCCGATACGAGGAAATAGTCGATGCGCCAGCCGATGTTCCGCTCCCGCACCTTGGGCATGAACGACCACCAGGTATAGGCGTCCGTCCGGTCCGGATGCAGATGGCGGAACGTGTCCGTGAAGCCGCTCTCCAGCAAGGCGCTCGTGCAGCCCCGCTCCTCGTCGGTGAAGCCCGAGTTGCCGCGGTTCGGCTTGGCGTTCTTGAGGTCGATGTCCTGGTGGGCGACGTTCAGATCGCCGCACAGGATGACCGGCTTGACGGCGTCCAGTCCTTTGAGATATGCCAGCATGCGGGCTTCCCATTCCAGCCGGTAGGGCAGCCGCGACAGATCGCGCCGCGAGTTGGGCGTGTAGACGTTGACGAGGTACCAGCCGTCGAACTCCAGCGTCAGGATGCGTCCTTCCTCCTCGAAGTCGTCCTCCAGCCCGTACCGCACGGACAGCGGCAGCTTGCGCGTCCAGACCGCCGTGCCGGAGTAGCCCTTGCGCGCGGCATAATTCCAGAACAGATGGTAGCCCTCGCCGTGCTCCAGCTCGATCTGCCCCTCTTGCAGCTTCGTCTCCTGCACGCAGAAGACGTCGGCGTCCATCGCCTCGAAGTAGTCGGCGAAGCCTTTTTTCACGCAGGCTCGCAGGCCGTTGACGTTCCATGATACGAGCTTCAATTCGCTTCTCTCCCTGCTGTCGTGATCGTCCGTCCAGTGTAGCACGGGGGGACGAGCGTTGTCAGCGGAAGGGAAAGGAAGCGGCCGCAAGGCTCCGAGACGAAAAGCCGCTGCAATGCGGCCGAAAAGCCCGCGCCAGGACGACGGTGGCGGGCATTGGCGGAGCAGCAGGTCCGAGCTGGCAGCGGCCGGAGCGCCAGCCCGTGCGAAAGCCCGCGAGCAAGGACAAAAACGCCCTTGCTCGCGGGCTTTCGCTTGGCGGTCAGGATGGACTCAGGTGGCGGGCCGTCTCGGTCCGGTAAGCTCCGATGGCGGGAGCGAGGCCGGATACGATGCCGGCGGCGAGTACGAGCGCCGCGAGGCCGATCGAGGACCAGTCGAAGCCCAAGGGTAAAGCGATGGATACGTGAGAGCGGGCGTAGCCGGCCAGCGCGGCAGCGAGCCCGTAGGCGCCGAGCACGCCGAGCGCGCAGCCGAGCCCGGTCATGAGCGCGGATTCGAGCAGCACGATGGCCATCACCTGCCGCCGCCCGGCTCCGAGCGAGCGCAGGATAGCGACGCTGCGCCTGCGCTCGACCGCCGAGCTGTACAGCGAGAGGCATACGGTCAGGCCGGCCATGCCGAGCAGCACCCAGCCGATGCCGCGCAGCGCCTGCTCCCCGCTGCCCATCATGTCGAACAGCATGGCGAGCGTCTGGCCGGGCAGGACGGCCTGCGCTTCCTCGCCGGCGTTCGTCTGCTGGTACAGCTTCATCAGGCCGATGTAGCTGTTCGGCTTGACGAGGATCGCTGTCACGCCGTGAGCCGCCTCGTCTTCCGGCGACTCGTCCGCATGGGCCTCGCCGCCGCCAACGGCATTCTCGACCACATGAGCCTCGCCGCCTGCCGCCGCCTCGTCCGCGCCATGATCATGGCTTTGCCAATAGCTTTCCATGCTCACGTAGATGCCCTGATCGGACGGGGCGTGCAGCCGCTCCAGGATGCCGACGACCGTATACGGATGCTCGCCGTGCTCGTCCGGTTCGGCCGATGCCGCGACGCCATGCTCCGACACGAACGTGTCGCCGATGCGCAAGCCGTCGCGGGCGGCGACTTCCGCGCCGACGACCGCCTCGAACGGCTGGTCGAACAGCCGGCCCTCGCGCAGCTTGAAATAAGGCGGATCGGCCGGCCGGGCGCTCAGGCCGAAAAAGGCCGGCGTCGTGCCGACGAGCCTGCGGCCCCGGTACTGGTCGCCGAGCGCGAACGGCACGGCCGTCCGAATCTCGGGATCGGCGGCGAGACGTTCGTAGTAGGCATAGCTCAGGTTGGCCAGCGGTTTGTCCATGAGGAAAATCGTATTGAATACGAGCTGGTTGGCGCTGCCCTTGGAGCCGATGAGCAGCCCGAACGGCTCGCTCGCCCGCTCGATGCCTTGCCGCGCTCCGCTGGAGAGCAGGAGCACGGCGAGCGTCACCGACAGGCCGATCATGACGACGGCGGCGGTAATCAGCGTCTGCGCCCGGCGGGCCATCAGGCCGCGCCAGGCCATGGAGAAGAGGGACATGTCGATCGGACCTCCTTATGCGGTCGAAAGGATGAGGCGATGCGTGGAGGCCGGAAGGGGCCGCATGTCGCTGTCCTGTCCTTCCGGCGAACCGCGCAGGCGAGGACGGAGCGCAGCGAACGGCGCGCGGTCTCCAGACGCTCCATGCGGGCCAGATCGCGGTCTGCAGCGGCTCCGCGCACCAGAGTCCGTCAGGCGAGCCGAACGGCGGCGGGCCGCGCCGCCAGCTCCTTGATGGATACGGACCGCTCCATGCGCGCGGCCATCTCCGGATCGTGCGTGCACAGCAGCAGCGCCGCTCCGGAAGCGGCGGCCGAGCCGATCAGCAGCTCCATGACGCGGGCCGCCGTCTCGGGATCGAGGCTCGCCGTCGGCTCGTCCGCCAGCAGCAGCGCCGGCTCGTTGACGAGCGCGCGGGCGATCGCGACGCGCTGCTGCTGGCCCTGGCTGAGCTGGCGGGGCAGATGGTCCAGGCGGTCGCCGAGACCGGCCCGCTCGAGCAGCTCGGCCGCGCGCTCGCGCTGCCGCCGCTTGCTCAGGGAGCTGCCGAAGGCGGCCGCGGCAAGCACGTTCTCCAGCGCGGTGAAGCCGGGCAGCAGCTGAAAGCTTTGGTGGACATAGCCGACCTGGGAGGCGCGCAGGCGGTCGAGCGCGCTTTCCTTCATCGTCTCCAGCCGCTCGCCGAGCAGCGTGATCGAGCCGGAGCTCGGACGGACGATGCCGCACAGCAGATGGAGCAGCGTGCTCTTGCCGGACCCGCTCGGACCGACGAGCGCCACGCGCTCGCCTCGATCGAGCTCCCACCAGGGCACCTCCAGCACGGTCAGCTCCGTTCCGTCCGGAGCGCGGTAGCGCTTGACGACATTCTCCAGGCGAAGCAGCGTCATGACAGCACCTCCGTCTTGTCGGCGACGATGCGGATTAGGCTGACGAAGCCGGTCTCCTCGTCGGTCTGCGAGCCGATGCTGAGTGTCCCGGTCACCTTCACCTGATGCTCGGTCGGAGTCAGCTCCTTGCCCTCGGGCAGCTGGATGACGACGATGTCCGACGGCCAGTCCGCATCCGAGGAGCAGAACGGACAGACGGCCAGCGGGATGCGGGTGAGGACGAAAAAGCGGACGGTCGCCGTCAGCGGAGGAGCCATGTAGCCGGTCATTTCCACCTTCATGCCGTCCAGCTCCTTGAGCTTGTCGGAGAAGGCGAGGCCGCGCACGCTCTCCTTGCCGTACAGCTCGGAGAAGCGGATCGTCGCCGGGCCGTCCAGGCTCTGCCGAACCGTTGGCTTGACGGCAGGAGAAGGAGCAGCGGTCCGCAGCGGGCTTGCAGTCGGCGAGGCGGACATGGCCGGAGCCTGCGACGGAGCGAAAGACGGGACGGAGGAAGGGGCTGCGGGCGAAGCGGAAGCCGCTCCCGCCGAGGCGGGAGCGGCAGCCGGCGCGCCACTCGCGGCGGCGTGCGGCGACGGCTTCGACGCCGTGCCCGCAGGAGCGGCGCTCGCGGCGGACGGAGCGTCCGGCGAAGCGCTGGCCGCCGGCTTCGCCGAGGCGCCCGGCGCCGAGGCTCCGCCATTCGGCGAAGCGTCTGCGGAGGAGCCGCTCGCGGCCGCCTCGCCGCCCGCTCCAGCCGCTTCGCTGCCCGCCGCTGCCGCTCCGGCCGCTGCCGGCGCCGCTGCCGCCTCAGAGCCGTTCGCGCCGCCGCGCGCCTCGCTGCCGCGCACCTCGCCGCCCGCCGCGAGCGAGCCGTCTCCGCTCTGCGCCGCCGCAGCCTGCGGCTCGCCGGCTGCGCCCGGCTGCGCCCCGGCAACGGCCATCGGCTCTCCCTCTAGAGGGAGAGCCGGGGCTCCGCAGCCGCCCAGCAGCAGCCCGGCCGCCGCGAGCCCCGCCACGATGGCGGAGGCGCGGCGCGGCACGAGGCTGCAGGCGCCAAGCACTGCGCTGCGGCTCCTCATCGGCTGAGGGAAGCCAGCAGCGAGTCGCTGGAGACGATCAATTTGCCGTTCTCGGTCTTGAACTTCAGGGGAACCGTCTGGCTGCCCTTTTTGGCGATGCCTTTTCCGTGATCGAGCACGAGCGTCGTTCCGTCGGCCTTGACGGTCGAGACGGCCGTTTTGGCATCGTATGTGCGGCTGCCGCCGAACGAGCGCAGGAACCCGTCCAGCTCGATCCAGTTCTGCTTGGCGTCGAGCTTGCTGCCGTCGAGGCGCAGCCCGAGCGCCTGGGCCATGCCGAAGAATACGTCGGTATTGTCGAGCGTGCCCTTGAAGTACTCCGCTCCGGGACCATGCGCCATCAGCGGAACGTCGTCGGCCGAATGCACCTCGGTGCCCTCGGACTTCGGCAGCGTGCCGGTGTGCAGGTACTTGTCCTTGTCCTCGGCCTTCGGATCGGCGAGCGTGCCGGGATTGGCGATGTAGGCGTCGCCCGACAGCACGGCCGGAGCCTGCGGCACGGCGCTGAACTTGTAGTCCTCATAGTAGTCCGGCGTCGCGCCGAAGACGACGGCCAGCTTGCGGTCCACGTCCGGCGAGTCCGGGAAGCCGTCCTTGTCGGCATCGACGTACGTCGGGAACTTCGACTGCTCGTACGTGCGCACCGCCTCGCGGCCGGTCTTGCCGTCGCCTTCCCAGTATGTGCCGGCGATGCTCGTGGAGTGGGCATGGTCGGCCGTCGCCACGACGAGCGTGTCGCCGCTGGCGTCGGCATAGGCGCGGGCGAGGCCGATCGCCTTGTCCATCTCGATCGTGTCGTAGGCGGAGCGCTCCCAGTCCATCGTGTGCAGCTGCTTGTCGATGCTCGCGCCCTCGACGACGAGGAAGAAGCCGTTGTCGTTCTTCTTCAGCACGTCGATCGCCTTTTTCGTCATGTCCCAGAGCGTCGGCTGGTCGGTGAACGACTTGAGCGCCGCCGCGTTGCCCGTGGAGCGGTCGTAGTACACATTCATGTCGCCGGTATGGAACAGGCCGAGCAGCTTGTCCGGCGTGCCGGAGCTTTTCAGGCCGGCCGCGCTCTCGACGAACGTATAGCCCGCCTTTTCAAAGCCGCCGATCAGGTCCTTCTCGTCCTTGCGCTTGGAGCCCGGCACGGACTTCGGCAGGAAGTACGCCGAGCCTCCGCCCATCACGACCTCCGGCTGCAGCTGCAGCATCATGTCGGCGATCTCGGCCTTGTCGGCGCGGCGGCGCGTATGGGAGACGACCGCGGCCGGCGTGGCGTCCTCGATCTCGGACGTCGTCACGATGCCGACGGACATGCCGCGCGAGCGCTTGAGCATCTCGGCCAGCGTCTCGACCTTCGGATCGTCGAGCGAGTTCTCCGTATTGTCGGGGTAGATGCCGAGCGCGTTCACCGCCGATTTGTGGCCGGTGTTGTAGGCGCTCGCGCTGTTGGCGGAGTCGGTGACGAGGGAGTCCATGCCCGACGTCGTCACGACGGCGCGCTGCTCCAGCTTGTCCAGCTCGAGCAGGCCGTTGTACTTGCCCTCGGTCAGTCCCTTGGACATGACGCGGGCGATCGTAATGCTCGGCTGGGCCATGCCGTCGCCGACGAACAGGATGACATTTTTCGCCTTGCGGCCGGCCTGCTCCGTATTCACGACTTCATACTGCACGGTGCGCTTCAGGCTGCCGGCCTGGACGGAGACGGAGACGGGTCCGGCCTTGGGGAAGGAGACGTCGCGGACGGTGAATTCGCGGCTCTTGGCGGTGGAGGTCAGCTCGAGCTTTTTGCCGAAGACGGCTTCGGGGCCCTTGCCGTTGATCGTGATGCGGACGGCCGAGGCGTCGCCCGTCCAGTCGTTCAGCTCGACGCGGAAATCGAACTTCGCGCCGGCGAGGAACTTGGCCTGGTGGATCGGGGCAATGTAGATGGACGGGGCGGCGGCATTCGCCGTCTCCGCAGCTTCCGCGGCCGCGGCGGGCTGCGGGCCGAGCTCG
Organism: Paenibacillus pasadenensis DSM 19293; assembly: GCF_000422485.1. Classification (GTDB taxonomy): domain Bacteria; phylum Bacillota; class Bacilli; order Paenibacillales; family Paenibacillaceae; genus Paenibacillus_O; species Paenibacillus_O pasadenensis. Next base: position 45,596 of record NZ_KE383861.1, on the reverse strand, counting down.
GCGAGTCCGGCTCCGCCGACGGCCGTCGCGGCGGCCAGCATCGCCCCGAGCAGGATGCGGCTCGTCTTGCTTGATTTTCTCATCTCAAAAAACCCTCCCAAGAGAATTAGGTATGAACGAGTGCTCATCCGTTATCTTAAGAGGGCTTTATGCGGGGATGTTTATCGGCAAATAGTTTATTTGTAAATTATTCCGTCTTCTCTGGCGGCCCGCTCGCCGTGCCGTCTGCGAGCAGCGAGCCGTCCGGACGGTTGCCGAGCTGCAGCTCGCGGATCGAGTAGCCGAAATCCATCTGCAGATGAGGGTTGTCCTTGAAGCCTTCCCAGTCGCCGCCCCAGCTGAAGCCGAGCCGCTTGGCCATGTCGGCGACCTCAAGCCAGTCGGCCCGGCCGTTTTTGTTGCCGTCGTACTCCATGTCCCAGATGATGTCGCCGGAGCGGTCCTTCAGGGCGAAGTCGATCGCGAGCCCGTAGTTGTGGAACGACTCGCCGCCCTTGGCATGGGTGACGATGCGGCCCTCGCGATCCCGTCCCTGGGCGTAGATCTCGTCCTGCTCGGCCTCGCTGCGGAAGCCGTCGGTGAACACGACGGCGATGCCGGCGGCCTTCGCCTGGGCGGCGAGCCGCTCGCTCGCCGCCCGCACTTCGGGATGCAGGCCGGCGACGGGCGGCACGTCGCGGTACAGGCCTTGCGGCACGATCTTGTCGAACGCCCGCGGCAGCTCCAGCTTGAGCAGGGCGAGCGTCCCGGCGGCCAGTCCGGCGACGATGAGCAGCCCGCCCAGCGGGCTCCGCTTGCGCCGCGGCTTGCGCCGGACGGCGGCGCGGGCGTCTGCCCGGGCGGGGGCGTGTGTCGGTCGAGGCATTCCCATGTGCGTCTCCTTCGCTGGCGTAGTCTTGGTTGCGCCTTGTCTATGTTCTAATGAAGACGATCGAGCGGGCGGGAAGGCTTCGCGAGCAGCCGCTTGTACGTCTCGATGGCGCGGGCGCGCGACGCCTTGAGGTCGACGACCGCCTGCGGCGAAGGCTCGTGCACGGCGGCGGCGGACCATCCGGCCCGCTCGGGCAGCCAGCGCCGGATGTAGGCGCCGTCCGGATCCCAGCGCTTGGACTGGACGACCGGATTCATGATGCGGAAGTACGGAGCGGCGTCGAAGCCGAGCGAGCTGCTCCACAGCCAGCCGCCGCGGTTCAGCGTAGCGTCGTAGTCGAGCAGCTGCTCGCGGAACCATCGCTCTCCCGCCGTGAACGGCGCCAGCAGGTTTTTGCACAGGAACATCGCCGCGATCATGCGCAGCCGGTTCGGCAGCTCGCCGGTCGTCCGCAGCTGCGTCATCGCCGCGTCGATGAGCGGGATGCCGGTGCGGCCTTGCCGCCATGCCTCCGCATGCCGCTCCGTCAGGCCGGACAGGTCGACCTGCTCCTCATAGCGGAAAAAGTCCGCGTCGAACCGCGCCTGGTACAGGTAGAACTCCCGCCAGGCGAGCTGGCGGATCCAGCTCTCCGCGCCGGAGCGCGCCGCCGCGGCCGACGGATCGCGCGGCGCGGAGCCAGGGCCTTCGCCGCTGCCCGGCAGCGCCAGCTCGAGCTGGCTCGCGGCGTCCGCCCGCCAGCCGGCCGCTCCGCCGAAGGCAAGCGGCTCGCGCCCGTCCTCGGTCCGGGCGGCATCCAGAGCGAGGCCGTAGGCGCGCTGGGCCGACAGCGCGCCGACGTTCAGCCAGCGCGAGAGGCCGCTCCCGGCATCCAGCGCGTAGCGGTCGCGCAGCTCCTCGTACGCCTGCAGGCTGCCGCCGAGGAACCGCTCCAGCTGCCGCTCGGGGCGCTCGTCCTCCGGCACGGCGGCCGCGAGCAGTCCGATCAGCTCGCCCGGCACGCTCCAGCTGCCGCCGCCGGAGAGCCGGGCGGTCGGCAGGCCGCCGGCAGCGACGGCCGGAGGCGGCGCGAGCCGCGAGCGGACATAACCGTTCCACGCCCGGTAGAACGGCGTGAACACGCGGTACGGCTCTTTTCTTCCCGTCTGCTCCTGGAACGCGTCCAGATCGGCGAGAGGCACGTCCTCCAGCGCCGTCCAGCGCACGCCCCGGCTGCGGCAGACGGCGGCGAGCCGCTCGTCCCGCCGCCGCGCATAAGGCGTATGGTCGGCGGTGACGACGACCTCGCGGATCGGCTCCCGCTCGAGCAGGTCGTCCAGCACGTCGGCGGGATCGCCGTGCAGCAGCTGCAGCTCGGCCCCTTGCGCCGCATAATCCCGCTGCAGCATCCCGGCTGCCCGCAGGAAATGCCGTCCGGGATGGGACTCGGCGCGGCCGTTCCCGAGCTGCGCCGGATCGAGGATCAGCGCATGGATGCCCGGCATGCCGAGGCTGGCGGCGTAGTCGAACGCGCGCAGATCGCCCGCTCGGAGATCCTTGCGGTGGATGAACAGATACATGTCCTTGCCTCCTTGGATCGGCCGCGGCCGATCATGCTCTTTCCGTACTACCCTGCCGGAATGCAAACAAACCGCAGCAGGCGCTCCGAGGGGAGGCTTGCTGCGGTCTGCTCGTCCGGCTTCGAAAGGCTTTTAATCGACGTCCGGACCGCCGTCCGGCTGGTCGGCAGCGTCGTCCGCGTACTTCTCGAACGTCTTGTCGTCCATGACGCGGCGGGCGGACATATAGCGCTTGGCGTAGTAGGACTCGCTCAGCTCGCTGATCGTCACGCCTCGGCTTGAGGAAGCGTGAGCGAACTTGCCGTCGCCGACGTAGACGCCCACATGGGAGACGCCCTTGCCGCTCGTATTGAAGAACACGAGATCTCCCGCCTTCAGGTCGTCTTTGGCGACCTTCTTGCCCATGGCCGATTGAGCCGCGGACGAGTGGGGGAGCGTGATCTTGAACTGCTTGAACACGTAGGACGTGAAGCCCGAGCAGTCGAAGCCTTTCGAGGTGGTGCCCGCCGACTTGTACGGCGTGCCGATGACGTCGCTGATGACGCCGTCCATTTTGGATCCTGCCGATGCGCTTTGCGCGCCTGCCGAGAACAGCAGGGCAAGTCCGAGTGCGATTGCTGCGGCTTTCTTCTTCAAAGCTGAAGTGCTCCTTCCAGAGCCTACGAGGTTAGCTGTGGGGTTCGGTTGAAGGTTCCCTATGATTTCTCGGCCTTCCTGCCTTGCGGCGAGGAGGGCGAAATCAATTCACCCTGAGATGGTTCCCCCGTTTCCATAGTCATGGAACTCGGCATGTTTGAACTGCTTCTGGAAGTGGTATTCTTTTCTTTAAGCTATTTTCCTCCCTTTCCCGACATTTTCTCATAATTCTCATGTTGAAAGAGACAAATGACAGCGCTTGCTTCGGGGGCTCGAGTCGAATCGACGCCTCTGCCGGCGGGCCGCTTCGGCTCTGCCGCATCGAAAAAAAGCGCCCCCCGCGAGGGGCGCTTTTGCGGTCGGCGCGTCGTTCGCGCCGGAGCGATCCGAATCGGGGGATCAGGCCGTGTACAGCGAGTTTTCCATCAACGTGAGCAGCTTCGTGCGCATGCCCATCAGGCGGGTCAGCGCGGCCTCGCTGAGATCGAGCCCTTCCGGGCGCAGGCGGGCGTGCTCGCTCTGCAGGGCTTCCAGCTCCTGCGCGTTCCGGTAGGCGCCGGCGCGGTCCAGCAGATCGCCGGTCGCTTGATGCAGCTGCTCGTAGTAGGCGTAGATTTTTTCGGTCATGGTCAATCTTTCCTCTCTCTCTAAAATGAAACTCTCCTCTAGCATGTCCTGCATTCGATGGCTTCTATGCTCCATTAAAGCTGCGGATGATGATCGTACGATCATCGGCAGATGAAGGTTTGGTGTTCGCGGGGCGGTGCCGGGGCGGCGCTGCGCGGCCGGCCTGGATGTTATATACACCGCATTCGGGTCCGAAAAACAAGACAAAATTGTCAGAGAATTTACACAATTATAGGATGGACATTCGGATTTGTCAACTAACCTGACGTCCTCCGGCATCTGGCTTGTCGGACCAGCAGCTGTACTGCGCGGAGAGGATCCAGACGTCGATCAGCGTGCGGACGAAATGATACCCTTGCTGGATGACGATGGCGGCAAGGCCGGCCCAGGCCATCGCCCCAGCGCTGACGCCGGCTTGCAGCAGGCCCGACAGCAGCAGCAGGACGAGGCTGACGCCTGCCAGCGGCAGCAGGCGGCGCAGCGCCTGGCGGAAGCTCGCCCCTGCGCCCAGGCCGCTTGCCGCGCCGAACTGCAGGCTGAGGATCAGCACATGGAGCAGTCCGATCCAGAGCAGCCACGCTCCGGCCCAGGGCAGCGCGTCCGCGGCCAGCTGCGGCAGCGAGCTGTAGTGCTGGAAGCGTTGGAAGCCCTCCCGCGCAAGCCAGACGGCCGGAGCGAGCGCGAGCGTCAGCTCGGCGGCAGCGAGCAGGATGAACGGCTTCCAGCAGACGCGGATGCCCTCGAGGAAGCGCGTGCCTCCTTCGGCTCCGGACTCCGCGGCATGCCGCACGGAGTAGGCGAGTCCGGCGCTCAGCAGCGGACCGAGCAGCAGGCGGGCGAGCAGCAGTCCGCCCAGCAGCCATAGATACGGATGGGCCAGATCCGTCTTGAGCAGCCGGAACTGCGACTCCGCCCAGAAGATCGCGTCTGCGCCGGAGGCGGCTCCGTCCGCCCCGGGATAGCGCTGCACGAGCGGGCGCACGACGGAGTCGACGAGCCGGTACAGGAAGAAGCCCCACAGCAGCCGGTACAGGAACAGGAAGGCGGCGATCGGCAGATGCTTGACAGTCAGCCCCCAGCCTTGCTTGAGATAGGTGGACACGGGATCACGCTCCTTTCTTCCGCCGCCCTCACCAGGCGAACGCTCCTGCGAGCCATTCCAGCGCCTTGACGATGCCGAGGCTGATCCGCACCCGCTGGTCCGCCGGCGCCTCGGCGCGCAGGAAGTTGTTGATCTGCCGGTTGTCCAGCACGTTGAGCCGATCCGGATCGACCGCCGCCCACAGCAGCGGGGAGGAGGAGGTCAGCTTGAAGCTCGTGTCGGCCTCCACGCCGTCCCACATGCGCTCGATCGTTCGTCCGTCGGCGAAGCGGAAGCGGATGTTCACCGGGCCGTATACGCCGTCGAGGCGGCGGATGACGACCTGCGACTCGTAGCCGGGCTTGCCGCCGCCGCTTTCCAGCGGGGAGACGCGGATCGAGTCGACCGCGTAGTCGGCCGTCTGGCCGCCATAGACGAACTGGCTGAAGTAGTCGTCCCAGCTGTCCTTGGTCACCTGCTCCACGACCCGCTTGAAGTCGGCCGTCGTCGGATGCTTGAATTTGTACTGGTTGAAATACGTCCGCAGGATCTTGTTCATCATCGTCGGTCCCGTCCGCTGCTCGATGCCGGTCAGCACGAGCTTCGCCCGGCTGTAGACGTTGTCGGCGTAGCGGCCATGGGAGCCGTACGACCAGGACAGCAGCTTGAGCGGAGCGGGATCGGTGACGTAGCTCGCCTCCAGCGCGGTGCGCGGCTCGACGCCGTACTCGCTTTCCATGATCTTGTCCTCCGAGTAGGAGGTGAAGCCCTCGTCGAGCCAGGCTTCCTCGAATTCATTGGACGCGACCATGCCGTACCAGTACTGATGCCCGATCTCATGCACGACGGTGCGCTCGAGGCTGTAGCCGGGATTGTCCGTCTCGGCGCCGAAGGCGGTCACGAGGGTCGGATATTCCATGCCTCCGGCGCCGTTCGCGGCCGCGGGAGGGACGACGATCGACAGCGTGCTGTAGGGATAGGCGCCGTACCACTGCGAGTACTTGGCGAGAGCCGACTTGGCCGCATGCATGTAGCGCTCGGCCAGCTTCTTGTGGAGCGGGTCGAGGTAAAGCTTGATGCGCACGCCGGGCACGCCCGGCGCGGAGAACGCCTCCTCGCTGTAGAGGAAGTCCGGCGAGGCCGACCAGGCGAAGTCATGCACGTCCTCGGCGTAGAACGTGAACGTCTGGCCGTCCTTGGACGCCTCGGCGGGCTTCGTCTGCACGCCGGTCGCCGCCACCTTGTAGCCGGCCGGCACGTCGATCTTGACCGAGTAGAGGCCGAAGTCGCTGTAGAACTCGGAGTTGCCGTGGTACTGATGGGCGTTCCAGCCCTCGGGGCGCGAGCCGGACGCGGTGTTGTAGGCGGCGATCTTCGGGAACCACTGGCCGGCCATGACGAAGCTGCCGGAGTAGCCCATGCGCGCGAACACCTCCGGCAGGCCGACGCTGAAGCCGATGTGCAGCGTCACTTCCTCGCCGGGCGCGACCGGCTGCGGGAGCTTGAGCTTGGCCAGCGTGTAGTCGCTCTCGTTGCCGTCGTCCGGCTGGACGAAGTGCACGCGCGGCATCAGGCTCGCGCCGTCCTCGGTCTTGAGCGACTCCAGCCGCATGTAGCCGCGGCTCGCCTCGGTCGCCTTGTCCTCGCGGAGCCGTCCGCCCGACTCCTTCATGAACGTCGTCTCGTCCGACAGAAAGGCGTTCGGATACAGATGAAGGTACATGTCCGACACGGTCTTCTTGCCGGGATTTTTCCACGTGACGGTCTCGGTGCCGGTCAGCGTCTTGCCGCTCAGCTTGACCTGGATCTGGTAGTCCGTGACGCGCTGGGACAGCGGCTGCGACACGGGGGCGGGAGCCGGGGAGGCTTCGACTGCGGGCGTGGCGGCCTGTCCGGCGGCAGGCTCCGCGTAGGCCAGTCCCGTTCCGGCCCACGGCAGCGGCAAGAGGGCGAGCAGCAGGGCTGCATGCAGAAAAGGTTTGTATGATCGGCGACAGGTCATGAACCGGTTCCCTCCCGTTGACAAGCTTGTAAGCCATCTATATGTTTGCTTTTGCCGGATTATTAGCTAAAATGAAAAATATCGAATACAAGCCCCTGCTTGTACGCCGGGAGCGGCGTGCGGGCGGGGGCTCGGACCATAGATGGCTTGTCTTTGGACACGGAAAGTCATGGAAGGGAGCGGGGCATGGAAGAGAATAAGGAAGCGAAGCGTCCGGAGGGCGCGGCGGAAGCGGCGTCTGCGGAGGGCGATGCCGGAGCAGGCCGTCCGGACGGCGCGCAAGGAACGCCGGCCGCGGACGCGCAGCCGGCCAAGGGCAAGCGCTCGCTGTCGCTGAACGTCGTCAGCAACAAGGAGCATCGCGGCTTCGGCGCGGGCACGATCGACCTCAGCCGCGTCTCCTCCGTCATCATCGACGGCGGAGAGGCTTACATCGACAACGGCGCGATGCACGCCAAGAGCAAGGTGGAGAAGGGGATCAAGTTCAGCCCCGACAAGGCGAACGTGCCGAACGGCCGTCCGGTGTGGATCGTCTGGGTCGCGGTCGACCGCGACGAGGAGGGCTCCTTCTATGCGGGAGCGACCGCCTGTCCGATGCTCGTCGACACCGAGGCGCGCCGCGGCTGGAAGATTCTCGCCCAGCATGTCAACAACCTCGACTATGCGATCAAGCGCCGCTTCGTGCTGGACGAGCTGTCGGCGGAGGAGAAGGCCGTGCTGCGCGAGCTGCTGATCTCCCACAACGCCGAGTGGTGGGAGCATTCGCCGCAGGCGCTCAAGGATCATCTGGCGGAGTAGCAGGACCGGCCGGAGGCGCGTCGGCTGACGGACCAGGGCGACCGGCCGGCGGCCGGATGATGGAGCGGCATGACCGGCAGCGGGAGCCGGATGCCGGACCAGGGTGACCGGCGGGAGCCGGATGATGGAGCGGCGGGAGCCGGGATAACGGGTAGAGCGGCGAAGCCAGGGGAAGCGGCAGGCGCTGCGGATGCAACGCAAGCGCGGGCGTTGTTGATGTATCGCAAGTGCCGCCGATGCAACGCAAGCGCGGGCGTTGCTGATGTATCGCAAGTGCTGCCGATGCAACGCAAGCTCGGGAGCTGCGGCTCAGCTTGCGCTGCCTGAGCAGCTGGCAGCTGACGGATTGCCCGCCAGTGCCGAGCATGGCGCTGCTGCACCGCATGCAAAGAGGCTGGCCGGAACGTCCACCGAGGTGGATGTCTCCGGTCAGCCTCTTTTTGTTGTCGTGCCAGAAGGCGGGCGACAGGGGCTCAGGGCCAATCTGGACCGCCTGGCGTCAAGCATGAGCTTGCCTAACGACGAATCAGATCGTAAGAAGAGGTTTGAGAGGGTTTCGCGATTTCTTGCGACGAATCAGCTCGTTAGACGCCAAGTCAGGTCTATTTCGCTCTGATTCTGGGCCCGAATTCGATTTTAACAAGTTGAGGAGTCGTTACGTTTTTCGAAGGTCTGTTTTATGGCGTCTAACGAGATGACGCGTCGTTAGAATTCACGGTGAAGCGGATGCCTGACAAGCCTGCCGGCGACGTCCCTTTCCAGGCCAAAGAGCGGCTCTTTGCCGAGGCCTCTGAGCAGCCGGACTGCCCCAGCCCGACGGCCCCATCCGGACTGCCCTATCCGGACTGCCCCGACTCGACTTGCCCAGCTCGGCTGCCCAGCCCGCCGGCCCCAGCCCGACGGTCCCAGCCCGACGGCCCCAGCCGGAATGCCCCAGTCGGAATGCCCCAGCCCGACGGCCCCAGCCGGACAGCCCCAGCCCGACGCCCCCGACTCGACTTGCCCGGCTCGGCTGCCCAGCCCGCCGGCTAAAGCCTCGTCTACTCCTCCTCGCGGAACCCGCGGTAGGCCCGAGCATGAAATCCCTCTATCCAGTGGAACAGCTGCCTGCCGCTTGGAGGAGGCAGCAGGCCGCCTTCGCGTCCGGGCAGCGGCCGGTACATCGCCGCATACGGCTCCGGCACCCAGATGTAGCGATGCACATACCCGTCCGGGGCAATAAAGCCGGCTTGCTCCCAAAATACGCGTCGACCCTCGTTCTTTTTGCCTGCTCCGGCCTCCGTCTCGATGACGAGCGCGCTCGCGGACGTCCGCTCCAGCGCCCAGAGCTCCAGCTCGTCCAGCAGCCGGCTGCCGAGTCCCTGCCCGCGCAGCGCCGGGTCGACGGCGAGGTAGTCGACGATAAGCCCGCTCCCGCCCGGGCCGGCTAGCGCCATCGCGGCTGCCGGGGGAAGGCGCGCCTGCGAGTCCTCGTGTGCCAGCACGAACACATACCCCTGGCCGCGCTCCAGCATGCGGCGCAGCAGCGCCTCCGGCTTGCGCCCGTGAGGCGGGAAGGAGCGTTCGTAGATGGCCCGCGCGGCGGGCCAGAGAGGATGGTCGAGACGGTCGAGAATGTGCAGCGGCATGCGGAGAGCCTCCTTTTCGTGCCCTCAGTATACCCTTCCCGGACGGCCCTGAAAACGCTAATAGGGCCTCTGCTTGTCGGCTGACAACCAGAAGCCCTATCTCCTGCAAAACCGGTTCCTATTCAATTAGACACTGACACTCCATTCCCAGCAGCTTGCGTAGCCTAACGCTTGCTTCCGTCTCAGATTTCGTTTCCTCCATACAGAATGTACCACAGGTTCGTGTGCGCAACAGATTTCAGCTTCTGTACCCGCATGTCCGCTCGGCCCTGCACGGGGAGCCAGCTTCACCGACCGGAACGTGTTGCCTTCCAGCCGGGGACATGCTTCGCTTACCGTCTCCAATGGACTATCCCCTTCCTGTGAGGAGTGCCTTCATTATAGCTCATCTTTACAATTGATTAAATAATCAGAATATTATGAAAAGATCAGAAATCGGGCGGATTCCGCCTTCTTCGGCATCAGGCGCCGCCTTTCCGCATCTTCTTGCGAAATTAAGCAGTTTCTCTTCCGCTCGCGCCTATCGAGGCTTATCCAGCAACTTCCTCTTCGGAGACGGCGTCTAACTAAGCGTTGCCATGACGCAAGATTCAGCATGCTATCGGGGAAGGAATGAGAATGTGAAGCAAGCAAGGAAACCGGACCGGACGTCCGGCGCCGCCCGCAGGCGGCTCGCGCTGTCGCTGGCGGCCCTGCTCGGAACGGGCGCGGCGGCCGTGCCCGGCCAGGCCGAAGCGGCGGCGCAGATCCGGCTGTACCTGGACGGGCAGGCGCTTGTCTCGGAGGCGCCTCCTTATATCGTGCCCAAGGCGGACGTGACGATGGTGCCGCTGCGCGTCGTCAGCGAAGGGCTCGGCGCATCCGTAAGCTGGTCGGCCAAGGAGCGCCGGGCGGACATCGCGATGTCCGGCAGCGAAATTTCGCTCGTCATGGGACAAAGCTACGCGACCGTGAACGGAGCCCGCGTGAAGCTGGACGCTTCCGTGCAGATGAAGCAGAGCCGCACGATGGTGCCGCTGCGCTTCGTCGGCGAGCAGCTCGGGCTCGGCGTCGCCTGGAGCAGCGCCGACCGGACCGTCAAGCTGACCTCGCCCGGCGGCGAGCCTAGTGCGACCCCCGGCACGACGCCGAGCCCGGGCGCCACGCCGAGCCCAAGTCCGAATCCGAGCGCCACGCCGGCGCCGAGCGCGACGCCGGGAACGAGTCCCGTCCCGAGCGCGACGCCGTCGCCGACCCCCGGCCAGGTCGTGCCGGGCCCGGGCGCCCCGGCCAAGCTGCGCGGGACATGGGTGTCGACCGTCTACAACCTCGACTGGCCGAGCGCCGCCTCCGCCAAGAGCAACGACAGCGCCAAGCAGAAGCTTGAGTTCACGGCGCTGCTCGACGAGCTGCAGGCGATGGGCATGAACGCGGCGTTCGTGCAGGTGCGTCCGGCGGGCGACGCCTTGTATCCGACGCTGCTCAGCCCGTGGTCCGCGTTTCTCACCGGCAAGCAGGGGCTCAAGGCGGACTACGATCCGCTGGCGTTCATGATCGACGAGGCCCATCGGCGCGGCATGGAGCTGCATGCCTGGTTCAATCCGTTCCGCGCGGCCAGCACGGCCGATCCGGCCCAGCTCGATGCGGGCAGCATCGTGCGCCAGCATCCGGAGTGGATCGTGAACTCCGGCGGCAAGCTGTACGTCAACCCCGGCATCCCGGCGGCGCGCCAGGCGGTCATCGACGCGATCGTGGAGGTGGCGGCGCGATATGACGTGGACGGAATCCATCTGGACGACTACTTCTACCCGTCCGGCTCGGCGTTCGACGACGAAGCGACGTACAAGCTGTACAGCGCCGGGACGCTCCTGTCCAAGGGCGACTGGCGGCGCGGCAACATCAACGCCTTTGTCGAGCAGCTCGACCGGGCGGTCCACGCGGCGAAGCCCTCGATCCGGTTCGGCATCAGCCCGTTCGGCGTCTGGCGCAACCAGTCGACCGATCCATCCGGCTCCGAGACGAAGGCGGGCGTGACCGCCTACGACAGCATGTACGCCGACGTCCGCCTGTGGGTGCAGAAAGGCTGGCTCGACTACGTCGCGCCGCAGATCTACTGGAGCTTCGCCCACCCGACCGTGCCGTACGGCAAGGTGGCGGACTGGTGGCAGCGCACGGTGCGCGGCACCGGCGTCGACCTGTACATCGGCCACTCGCCGTACAAGCTCGGCACGACCGAGGCCGGCTGGCAGTCGTCGTCGGAGATCGTCCGCCAGCTCGACTACAACCAGCTGGCCGGCTCCGTGACGGGCGAGCTGTTCTTCAGCGCCAAGGATCTGCGGCGCAACCCGCTCGGCATCGCCGACGCGCTGCGCTCCTACTACGCCGGAGCGCAGTGAGGCGAGCGGCTGCGAGCCGCCGGGGCTGAGCTGACGACCGGTGCAGGCCAGCGGATGGTTTTGCCTGTGCCGGCCGACGGCGAAGCAGCCGTGCCCGTACGCCCGGCATAGGACCACGACATGAAAAAGAGGCTGCCTCGACTCCGCTTGCGGGAGTCGAGGCAGCCTCTTCTTGTTCTACCCTACCAGTTGTTGCCGCTTACGCGCGTCACGGTGAAGCTCGGGCTCTTGCTCTCGCCGTAGATGGCCTGCACGCCCGGGTTGTTCACCTTCACGTTGGTGAAGCTGGCTTGGCCGTAGACCGGCCCTTGGCCCTGCTCCGCGCTGGCGACGAGCTTGATGCCGTAACGGGACGGGTTGTTGATCGTGACGTTTTCGACGCGAACGTTCTGCATCGGCAGATTTTCCGGAGACTTGGACTGGAACATCAGGCCGAAGTAGACCGGGTTGTTGATGTCGACGTTTTTCACGAGGATGTTCTTGAACGTGCGGTCGCCGCCGAAGAACCAGATGGCGCCGAAGTTCTGGTAGTCGTTGATCTTGTCGTCCGCGCCGACGCTCGTCCAGAAGTCGCCGCCGGTGCGGTCGAGCGTGACGCCGTCGATGACCGTATCCTTGTCGCCGAAGCCGAGCGTGTTGTAGCCGAAGCTCAGGCTGCTGATCGTCAGGCCCGGATAGGTGAGCGTGTCCGCGCCGTACAGGTTCTGGTACAGGTTGTCCGAGCCGCCGTACACGGCGAACGCGGCGGCGCGGCGCACGCAGGTCGCGGTCAGGTTACTGTACTTGTTGCCGACGTTGTAGGAGCCGCCGGCGTCGACGGCGCTGAACAGCGCGAACGCGTCGTCGCCCGCTCCGCGGGAGTAGTTGTTGTCGATGACGTTGTACGACGAGCCGTTCGTCATGTTGATGCCGTCGGCGAACGTGTTTTTGATCCGGTTGTCCTTGAACGTGTTGTTCGAGGAGTTTACGCCCCAGTACAGGCAGATGAAATGCTCGACCCAGATGTTCTGGACGGTCACGTTCTGCATGCCGTTGCCGTCGATGAACTTGCCCGGGCCGTCGGTGCGGTAGACGTAGTTGCCCCATGCCGACAGGTCGCGGATCGTCGAGCCGTTGGCCGTCGAGCTGATGTTGAAGCCGATATCCGTGTTGGTCTGGGAGGCCGGAGCGACGAGCTTCGTGTGCCATGGCCCGGCGCCGATAATTTCCGTCGCGCGTCCGTACAGATAGATCTTGCTGCCGAGCTCCCACTGGCCCGCCGGGATGAAGATGCCCTTCTTGGTCGAGTCCTGGCGGAACTCGTTCAGCGCCTGCTCGATCGACTTGGAGGCGGACACCTGCACGTACTTGCTCGGATCGGGGTTGGAGGCGGCCGGAGCGACCTGCTCCGTCTCGAGCATGTCCACGTAGATCCACGGCACGTCGCCGGCATCCTTCTGGATCTTGATCTTCGTGCCCGCCGGGTAGACGGTGTCGAGCAGCAGCTGCGCGTCCTCGTACAGCCAGTAGGCGGTCAGGCCGGAGCCCGGCGCGTTGTCATAGCCGAGCCGTCCGAGCGTGTTCGGCGTGGCGTACACATGCGAGAACTTGGACGTGACGTTGAACTTGCCCTTGGAGACGCCGTTCGCGTACAGCGTGATCGTGCCGCTCGTGCTCTCGGCGACGGAGCTGCGCAGCACGAAGGCGTTGGCCGGCGAGGTCAGCGTGAACTCGACGTATTCGCCGCTGGCATCCAGCTGGACGGCAGAGCGTCCCGACGCTTCGCCGGCATAGTCGCCGGGCTTGAAGTTCGGCGCCAGGCGCGTGCCGTTCGTGGCGTTGCCCGCCGCCTCGGCCTCGAGGATCGTGAACGGCATGTTGGCGCCGCGGCCGGAATAGAGGCTGGAGGTGCTCGTATTGTTCTGCTGCTTGACCGCGACCTCGTTGCCGTCGGCCGCTACGGTCGTCGTGACGCTGTAGCTGCCGTTGACGGCGGTCCAGGTGCCGGCCGTGACGTTCGCGGAAGCGCCGGCGGCGAGCGAGCCGGCGTAGGACGCGTTCCACGTCTGCACGGTCGCTCCGGCGGCGTTTTTCAGCACGACCGTAATCGGATGGGCGCCTGCGGCGGAGGCCGCGTTGCCCTGGTTCTTCAGGTTGACGGAGAAGGTGACGGTGTTGCCCGCGCTCGGATTGCCCGGCGTCCACGACGTCGTGGCGATCAGGTCGGAGCTCGTCACCGGCGCGACGACGAGGGAGGAGGAGTGCGTGTAGCTGTTGTTCGACTCGTTCTGCTCGACGACCGTATTGTTCGGATCGACGTTGGCGCCGGGCGCGTACGTACCGGCGTTGCGGGCGCCGATGTTCAGCGAGACGGTCGTCGATGCGCCGGCTGCAAGCGCGCCGACCGCGGCGGTGCCGACCTGCTCGGTCCCGAGCAGGAACGCGACCGTCGTCGCGCCGGAGGCGAGCGTGCCGCTGTTCTGCACCGTGGCGCTCAGCGTGATGGCGTTGTTCTCGACCGGCGAGGACGGCGTCCAGGACATGCCCGTCACCTTCAGGTCGGGATTGGCCGCCGGCGTGCCGTACACTTCGAACTCCGCCACTTGGCCGGCCGGAGCGCCGGAGTTGGCGGTGATGTTCAGCTGCACCTGCTTGGCCGTCGCCGTCACCGGAATCGTGATCTTGTTGCCGGTGGCGGGGTTGAACGTGTAGGACTGGGAGGAGACGAGGCTCGTGAACGAGGAGCTGGCCTGCGTATTGCCCAGCACCTGAATCGTCTGCGTGCGCGTGCCCCACGCGCTCGACGGGTCAAGCTTCAGGACGATCGAGCTCAGGCTGTGGTTCGTGCCGAGATCGACGGTCAGCTGGCTTGGATTGCCGCCGCCTTCCCAGTACGTCGTCGCGCTGCCGTCATTGGCGTTCGTCGCGACGAACGTATGGACGACGGACGAGGCCGTGATTGGCTTGTTCAGCGCGACGTTGCTCCCCGTCGGAGGCGCCGTCGGGGTCGGGGTAGGCGTTGCCGTCGGCGTGGCCGTCGGAGTCGGAGTCGGAGTCGCGGTTGGCGTCGCGGTTGGCGTGGCCGTCGGCGTCGCGGTCGGAGTCGGAGTCGGCGCGGAAGCGCCGTAAATCTCGAATTCCGACAGCTGGCCCGCCGGCCAGCCCGTATTGGCGGTGAAGCTGAGGCGGACATAACGCGCCGAGGCGGCCGAGAATCCGATGGTCACGGCGTTGCCGCCGGTCGGATTGAACGTATAGCTCGCCGAGCCGACGAGCGTCGAGAACGTGCTACCGTTCGCGCTGCCCTGCACGGACAGCGTCTGCGAGCGCGTTTCCCAGCCGGACGGCAGCTTCAGCACGATCTGGTCGATGCTGGCGCTCGCTCCGAGGTCGATCTGGATCCATTGCGGAAAGGCGTTGTTGACGCTTTCCCAGTACGTGCCCGCATTGCCGTCGTTGACGTTGCCGGCGCCGTAGACGTCGGCGTAGCCGCTCGCGGTCGCCGCCTTGCCGAGCGCAAGGTTCGGGCCTCCCGCGGCATCCGCCGGCGCAGGCGCCAGCGACAGCTGCGAGAGCAGCACCATGCACGCGAGCAGCCAGGAGACATAGCGATTTCGAACCGGAGCCTTTCGTTTCGCTTGAAGGTTCGTGGACATCATGTACCTCCTCGTTCAATTGGAGTGCTTCAATGATATAAAACGCTTTCATCATTTCCGGTCATGCCCCGCCTTGTCTGTCTTCGCCTCCCTCCGGACCGTTCCGGCCGGTCCTGCTGTCATTTTAAGCCAGCGATGGACAAGCCTTGAAGATGCGTTCCTACGAGGATCAGGTGCGTTTCTATGCCGTGCGGACCGAGAGGCGCTTCACGGCAGAGGCGGAGCGCCCCTCGGTCCCTCGGCGCTTGTCCGTTGCCGCCCCGCTTGTCCGGCATATACTACGGCATCAACCGCACGAGGAGGGATTCTCATGTCTCAATGGCTTGATGCCAAAGCCTCGCAGAATGCGAGCTACGGCAGCTCGATCTCGATTCCGCTTGCATCGGGAGGCTCCCTGCAGCTGGTCGCCCAGCAGACGCTCGATCTGTCTCTTGGAACGGCGGGCGGTACGGTAGTGGAGTTTTCAGGCACCGTCACGGTCCAGCAGCCGACCGCTGCCGCTGATGCGGTCATCTCGTTCTACGTCATTCGCGGGCTGACTCCGTTCGCCGGCACCGTCGTCTACACGCTGGATCAGGATCTGCTCGCGACGGAGGTCGGTCCGCGCGCGATCAGCTTCACCGGCTCCGATTCCGGAGCGCCGAACGCATCGTCCGCTCCCTATTCGGTCTTCGTCACCTCCAGCGTGGCGGGCATCCTGCGCGTCGGACCGGAA
Organism: Paenibacillus pasadenensis DSM 19293; assembly: GCF_000422485.1. Taxonomy (GTDB): domain Bacteria; phylum Bacillota; class Bacilli; order Paenibacillales; family Paenibacillaceae; genus Paenibacillus_O; species Paenibacillus_O pasadenensis. The sequence goes on along the minus strand of NZ_KE383861.1, from coordinate 29,669 downwards.
AGCTTCAACTTTACCGGCTACAGCAGCTGAAAGGCCGGGGCGCCTCTTCATCAAGCAGAGGCGCCTTACATATAGATGAAAGAAGGAGAGGCAAGAAGGGAAGGCAATTCGGGCGAGGAGGGACAGCATTGACCGATGTTGGAATCGTCATGCCGGTCTACAGGCAGAAAAGAGAGTTCCTGACGGCGGCCGTACAGTCGGTGCTCGCGCAGACGCATCGCGGCTTCCGCTTCGTGCTCGTCATCGACGGAGCGCCGGAGATGGAGCCGCTCGTCCAGGAGCTGACGGCGGGAGATCCGCGGGCGGAGATCATCGCCTATCCGGACAACAGAGGCGTCGCAGCCGCATTGAATACGGGCTTCGAGGCGCTGCTCGCCGATCCGGCGATCCTGTACCTGACCTGGGTCTCGACGGACAATGTGTACGGCCCCGACTATGTCGGCGTGCTGCGCTCGGCGCTCGTCCAAGGCCCGCCGGAGCTCGGCCTCGTCTTCAGCTCGTTCCGCAGCATCGACGACGAGGGGCGGCAGCTGCGCTCGGAGGCCGAGCTGGCGGCGTTGCGCGTCTACCAGGCCCAGCCGGAGGAGCGGCTGCTCGATTATTCCATGGTCGGCGTCTCGTTCATGTACAAAGCGCAGTACGCCCGCCAGATCGCCGGCTACGGCATGCAGCCAGTCGAGGATTACGACTACTGGCTCCGCCTGAGCGAGACCTGCCGCATGAAGCATCTGCCGGTGGAGCTGATGGACTACCGGGTCGACTCGGCGCACAGCATCTCCGCCCAGCTGCGCGGCCCGCAGGAGCATCGGCGATGGCGCTATGCCTATCATCTCGTCCGCCACCAGGCCCGGCTGCGGCGGGGAATTCCGGCCCAGCTGACCGTGCTGTTCCCGCTCGGGCTTGCTTTGGACAACGAGATCGAGGTGCTGGAGGATCTTTACGAGCAGTCGTTCAGCAACTACAGCTGCATCGTGCTCGATCTGTCCGAGTCTCAGCAGCCGACGTCGGCGCTCGGCGCCATCTCCCACCCGACGACGAGCTTCAAATGGTGTCCCGGCATGGGGGTGTCGCCCGCGATTCTGTACGCGGCGCAGCATGTGACGACGCCTTATGTGCTGGTGCTCGGTCCGGGCCGGTTCCGCGAGGTGGTCGATCTCCAGCAGCTGATCGACTACGCGGATGCGAACGGCAAGCCGGGCGAGCTGTCCTGGTTCTACGGAGACGGCCCTGCGCCGGCGCCGATCTCGATCCGGCGCGGCACGGATGCGGCCGAGCCGCCGGGCAAGCCGAACCTGTTCCACGAGCTGTTCCGCACGGACGGCCTCGTCCGCCTGCTCGGCGCGATTCTCGGAACGGAGGGGCCGCCGTGAAGCTGCTGTTCACGTTTTTCAACCCGAGCGGAGGCATGGAGACGTTGAACCGGATTCGCGGCCAGGCGCTGACGGAGGCGGGGCATGAGGTGCATCTGCTCTATACGAGCGGCGGGGAAGGGAGGAAGAACATCACCGACCTGCCCGTCCATATCCTGTCCGATCCCGCGGCGATCGGGCAGCATGTCCTCGCCGGAGGCTACGACGCCATCGTCGTCTGCACGGACATCTGGACGATGGAGCATATTCGAGAGGCCGGTTACCGCGGCCGCATCGTCTTCGAAGTGCAGGGACTCGGGCGGATCGAGGAGGCGCGGGCGGTGATGGCGGAGTTCAGCGGGCACATCCGCCGCCATGCCGACGGGCTGCTGTTCCCCCGCACGGATCATCTCGTCGCCTTGATGAAGCAGCATCTGCCCGATGTGCCGCAGTTCTGCTTCGACAATCCGCTCGACACGTCCGGCTTCGGCTATGTCGCCTATCCGCCCAAGCCGTACCCGATCGTCGGCTGGATCGGACGGATTACCGCCAACAAGAACTGGCGGGAGTTCATCGCCATCGGCGAGCGGCTGCTGGCGGCGAATCCGTCGATTTATTTGTGGATGTTCGGCGACGCGACGCTGTTCGAGCCGCTGGAGCAGGAGGCGTTCGAGCTCTGGCTCGCCTCCTCGCCTTATGCGGAGCGGCTCATCCGCCATTCCAACGTGCCGCACGGGCAGATGGCCGATTATTTGAGCCTGATCGGGGATTCGGGCGGCCTGCTCTGCTCGACGTCCCATCTCGAGGGCTTCGGCTACGCGGTCGCCGAGGCGATGCTGTGCCGCTGCCCGGTGCTGTCCAGCGATTCGGACGGCATCCGCCGCTTCGTGCAGCCGGAGGCCACCGGCATGCTGTACCCGGTCGGGCAGGTCGACATCGCGGTCCGCAGGGCGCTGGAGCTGATGAACGACCGGCAGCGGCGGGAGCGGATACGCGAGCGCGGCCAGGCGCATATCCGGGCGACATTTTCCAAGGAGGCGTACGCCAAGCGGTTCGGCGGCATGCTGAAGAAGGTGATGGCGGCGCCGCCGCGGAGATGACGGACGGGAAGCAAAAAAATCCTGACGGAGCGATTCGGCAGGGCGGAGCATGGAAAAGCCCGGCATCCCGCGCGGTCGGGGAGGCCGGGCCGATTCATTTTCGACCGGATCGGAAAATCGAGACGAGCATATAAAGGAACATGACGGCGGCGATCGTGAAGCCGATCTCCAGCACCGGGAAGCGCGAGAGCAGGCCCGGCTGGCGGCCGATCGAGGAGCCGACGACGAGTCCGGCCATGATGATGCTGAAGCTGAGCAGCACGATGCTGAAGCTGAGCCGTCCGCTGATGCGGTCCAGCTTTTTCATCATGCGGTCGACGTCCTTCACCGACAGCTCGAGCGGCAGCTTGCCGCGCGCGACGAATCGTCCGAGGCTGCGCAGGCGCGAGGGAAGCTCGCCCAGCAGGTCGACGTATTCCGCGGCGTAGCCGGCGGCCGCCTCGGCGAGGCGGGCCGGCTTCAGCCGGTCGAGCAGCAGCTTTTTGCCGAACGGCTCGGCTACGGTGACGACGCTGAAGTCGGGATCGAGCGAGGAGATGACGCCTTCGAGCGTCAGCAGCGTCTTGCCGAGCAGCATGAAGTCGGCGGGCATGCGGATGCGGTGGCGGTACGACACCTGGAACAGGTCGGTGACCGCTTCGCCGAGACTGATGTCGGCGAAGGAGATCAGGTAATACTTTTCCCGCAGCCGGTCCACGTCGCGCCGCAGCTCCTGCCAGTCGGCGCTCTCCGGGATGAGCCCCATCGCCTCGATCGCCTGGATGACGCCGTCGGTGCTCTGGCGGCGCAGGGCGATGATGAGCGAGGCGAAATGCTCCTTCATGCCCGGGGTCAGCCGTCCGGTCATGCCGAAGTCGAGCAGCCCGATGACCGGCCGCGGTCTCGGGTCCGAATCGTCTGCTCCGCCCTCCGCGGCAGAGGCGGACCGAGGTCCGGTCCGCTTGCCTTCCGCCGCCGGGAGGATGAGCACGTTGCCGGGATGCGGATCGGCGTGGAAATGCCCGGACAGGAACACCTGCTCCAGAATGACGCGGCATACCGCCTCGGCGATCTCGGTGCGGTCGAAGCCCGCCTGCTCGAGCGCGGCGGCGTCATGGAGCTGGATGCCGGGGATGAATTCCATCGTCAGCACGCGGCGGCTGCTCAGATCCCACCAGATGCGCGGGATGCGGATATCCTTGCGGCCCTCGAAGTGCGCGGCGATCCGCTCGGAGCTGCGGCCTTCGTGCGTGTAGTCGAGCTCCGCGCCGAGCGAGGCGGCCAGCTCCTCGACGAGCTCGGAGGCGCCGTACTGCCGCGCCCACTGCAGCCGATGCTCGGCCATCCGCGCGAGATGGCGCAGGATGTCGAGGTCGGTCTCGACCGTCTTTAGGATGCCGGGGCGCTGCACCTTGACGGCGACCTCCTCGCCGGAGCGCAGTCGTGCGCGGTGCACCTGCCCGATCGAGGCGGCGGCTACGGGCTCCGGCTCGAAGCTGCGATAGACGGACTCCAGCGGCGAGCCGAGCTCCTCCTCGACGACGCGGCGGACTTCCTCGAACGGAAACGGAGGCACCTTGTCCTGCAGCCGCTGCAGCTCCTCGATGATGTCCGGCGGAAACATGTCATGCCGGGTGCTGGCGATCTGGCCCATCTTGACGAACGTCGGGCCGAGCTCCTGCAAAAAAGACCGGAGGCGTTCTCCGGTCGTGCGGGTAGGCTGATGATGCTGGCTCTCGACGCTGCGCCAATGCGGGATGAGCCGGGTGAGGCCGAGCTCCCGGACGAAATAGCCGAAGCCGTTGCGGGCAAAGGCGAGCGCGATCTCGCGATAGCGCTGCAGATGGCGCAGCCGGCGGATGGCCGTCATCGGCCGTGGCCGTCCGGCTCTCCGCCCGGCTCCGGGCCGGCGCCTGCGTCTGCGGACGGCTGGACGGCCGGCGGCACGCCGGGGCCGGCCTTGCCGGTCCCCTCATAGGCGCCGTCTTCGCCGGCCGCTCCATGGGGAAGCGCCGCCGGCGCATCGCCCGCGGGCGCGGACGGCGCATGGCTAGAGGCGGCGCCGAGCCGCGCTTCCAGCTCCGCGACGCGAGCCTCGAGCCGCGCCAGCTCGCTGCGATGAACGAGCTCCAGCTCATCCGTGACGTCCTTGACCCGCTCGCGGATGAACGTCTCCAAGCCGCTGCGGGCTTCCTGTCCGCGCGAGATCATGCTGCTGACAAACTGCTGCGAGTCGGCCTTGCTCATGTCGCTTCGGGCCGACAGCTCCTGCGCCAGCTTCTCCGCCTGCTCCTTCGTCGAAGCGGCGAGGCCGAGCCCCAGCGAGAATGCTTTGTTCAAGAGGTCTTTCATGAATCGACACCTGCCTTCTTTTCGAGTCTATCGTCAACATTTTCCATCCTTGCTTCTTCATTATACTCGACGCATCGGGGTTAATCACCCGCTTCGGCTCCAGGCGGCAGGCCCGAGGCCCGGCCGATGAAGCTAGCGCGTGTTTGCAAACCCGCTCAGGGGCATCTATCGCCGCCTTTTTGCCCCCTGCTTCGTCACGCAGACTCGACGTACTCCCGGTACGCCTTCGTCTACGTTCCTCCCAGGGAACAAAAATTCGGGCCTATCTGCTTCCTTCGGAGATTGCAAGCACGCCCTAGCGCTTGCGCCACCAGCGGGAGAGGCCGCCGAGCCAGCCGCGCTCCTGGTCCGCCCGGGCCGGCTTGGCGGACGGATCGGCGGCAGCGGGATTCGCGACGGCCTCTGCGCCGGAGGCCGAGCTGCCGTCGCAGGCGCCGACCGGCTCCGTGCCGGCGACGAACAGCTCCATCCGCCAGCCGGAGCAGCCGGGGCCGTAGCGCAGGCCGCTCGCCGGATCGACGGCGACGCTGACGACGCCGTCCGGCACTTGGAACGGCCGCGCGGGCCGGCCGCTCAGCGCGTTCTCGGTGAAGGAGGCGAAAATCGGCGCCGCGCGGTGGGCTTCCGATGCCGTCAGGCTGCGGCCCTTGTCATAGCCGGTCCAGACGGCTGCGGCCAGGTCGGGCGTATAGCCGACGAGCCAGGCGTCGTCGGCCGTCGTGCCGGTCTTGCCGGCGACAGGGCGGCGGATCATCGCGGAGACGCGGCTGCCGGTGCCGCCGGTCTCGAATACGCTCTCCATCAGGCTGGTGAGCACGTACGCATGAGCGGGGTCGGACACCCTCGACAAGCGCGGCTCGGCGCGGTACAGCACCTCGCCCTTGCTGTCCTCGACGCGCAGGATCGCCGTCGGCTCGGCGCGCACGCCTCCCGCGGCAAGCGCGCCGAACGCAGATGCCATCTCCAGCGGGCTCGCCGGGTACGTGCCGAGCGCGAGCGAGGGCAGCGGCTGCATGTCGCCGGCAAGCCCGAGCTGCCGGGCGACGGAGACGACCTTGTCGGCGCCGATGCGCAGGATCGTGTTGACCGCGTACGTGTTGTCGGAGCTCGCGATCGCCTCGCGCATCGTGATGTCGCCGCCGGCGTAGCGGTCGTGGTAGTTGTGCGGCGCGTACGTCTTGCGGCCGCCGTCGTAGCTGAAGATCGTCGGCGCGCTCGTGAACGGCGTCACCGGGGTCAGCCCGTTCTGGAGAGCGGCCAGGTACAGGATCGGCTTGAACGACGAGCCGGGCTGGCGGCGCGACAGCGCCCGGTTGAACGGACCGGTGCGGTAGTCGCGGCCGCCGACCATCGCGCGGATATAGCCGGTCGACGGCTCGATCGCGACAAGCGCCGCCTGCTGCTGCGAGCTGGCGGGCAGCCCTTCCTTGACGGCGGCTTCCGCCGCTTGCTGCATGGCCGGATCGAGCGTCGTATAGATGCGCGCGCCGCCCTCGCTGATCAGCCCTTCGTCGAGGCCGAGCTGGTCGACTGCCGTCTGCCGCACATAGTCGCGGAAGTACGGCGCGCCGCCCCCGCTGCCGGCCGGCTGCAGCGGCTTCAGCTCCAGCTTTTCCGCGCGGGCGGCAGCCGCCTGCTCGGCGGTGATCGCGCCGGTCTCGACCATCGCGGCGAGCACGAGCTTCTGCCGGCGATAGGCGTTCGCTTCGTTCAGATAGGGCGAGTAGTATTTCGGCCCCTTCGGCACGCCGGCGAGCATCGCGGCCTCCGCCAGCGTCAGCTCGGAAGCGTGCTTGCCGTAGTACATCTTGGACGCCCGCTCGATGCCGTACGCGCCATGCCCGTAGTAGATCTGGTTGAAATACTGGCCGAGGATCTGCTCCTTGGACAGGTTCATCTCCAGCTGGGCGGTGTACGCCGCCTCCTTGAGCTTGCGCTTCCACGTGCGCTCATGGGTGAGATAGAGGTTTCGGGCGAGCTGCTGCGTGATCGTGCTCGCCCCTTGGCGGGCGCGGCCGCTCTCGAGGTTGACGAGCGCGGCGCGGGCCATGCCGCGCAGGTCGAAGCCGCCATGGCTGTAGAAGCGGCGGTCCTCGATGGCGATCGTCGCCTCGACCAGATCGGGAGAGATGCGGGAGAGGGGCACGCTTTCTCGCGTCTGTCCGGCGTGGAAGGAGTCGAGCAGATTGCCGGAGGCGTCGTAGATCTGCGTCACCTCCGACGCGGACGAGACGGGCAGCGACTGCAGGCGCAGCGTCAGCAGCACGGCCGCGAGCAGCAGCAGCGCGAGCGAGAAGCCGGTGCCGGCGAGCAGCGCCAGCCAGCGCAGCGGGCTGCGCGAGCGATGGCCGGAGCGGCCTTCGGCGAGAGGCGGCCGGGCGGCCTTTGGCGAGCTTTCGGCCTTCTTTTTCCGGCGCCAGGCGGGACGTTTGGTCACGAGCGGTTCCTCCCGAGGATTCGACATGGTTTTCCATAGTATGGATATCGGGAGGCATGAATATACGAGCCCGGCGAGAGGGCCGTTCCGCTCTTTAAAACCGCTGTAAAGCCATGCGGAAAGGGTTTGTATTGAGGGGGGCTTTTGACTATAATACAGGTTGAACCGTCGACCTTAAGGGGGCTGATTCGGCAGGATATGCTTTTGCCGCAGCCTTTCGAATGGGAGAAATGTATGCGTAAGAGCCTTCGGGGGCATCCCTGCGCTTCGAGTTCTCGCGCCTGAATATATCTGGTATCCGATATAGATTCTGGCCGCTCCGCCGCGCACGCCTTCGTCCGAGGACGAAGGAGCGTGCCGCTTGGGCCAGCCGGCAGGCCGGGGCGGTCTTCCGATGGACGGGTTTCCCGTCCCCAAACCTGAAGAAGAAAGAAGGGACTCTTACCATGGAATTGTGGTATACCGAGAAACAGACCGAGTCGTACGGCATCACCGCCAAAGTAAAGGAAACCTACGTCCACGAGCAGACGGACTTCCAGCAGCTCGCCATGATCGAGACCGAGGAGTTCGGCACGATGCTCGTGCTCGACGGCATGGTCATGACGACCGACAAGGACGAGTTTGTCTATCATGAGATGGTCGCCCACCCGGCGCTCAACACGCATCCGAACCCGGAGCAGGTGCTCGTCGTCGGCGGCGGAGACGGCGGCGTCGTGCGCGAGATCCTCAAGCATGAGAAGGTCAAGCGCGTCGTGCTCGTCGACATCGACGGCAAGGTCATCGAATACTCCAAGAAGTATCTGCCGAACATCGCATCCGGCCTGGACGACGCGCGCGTCGAGGTGCATGTGAACGACGGCTTCATGCATATCCACGACCACAAGAACGAATACGACGTCATCATGGTCGACTCCACCGAGCCGGTCGGCCCGGCGGCCAACCTGTTCACGCGCGGCTTCTACCAGGGCATCTACGAGGCGCTCAAGGAAGACGGCCTGTTCGTGGCGCAGACGGACAACCCTTGGTTCAAGGCCGACCTCATCCAGAGCGTCAACCGCGACGTCAAGGAAGTGTTCCCGGTCGTGCGCGTGTTCTGGGCCAACGTGCCGACGTATCCGTCCGGCCTCTGGACGTTCACGATGGGCTCCAAGCAGCATGATCCGCTCGCGGTCGACGAGACGGCGATTCCGGAGCGCGAGACGAAGTACTACACGCCGCGCCTGCACAAGGCCGCGTTCGTGCTGCCGAAGTTCGTCGAGGATCTGGTGAAATAAATGAAAATCGACCAGAAATACTCCGGCAACGTCTTCATCCTGAGCTCCGAGAACTATGAAGCGTCGCGCGCCGTCATCTACGGCATGCCGATGGACTTCACCGTGAGCTTCCGTCCCGGCTCCCGCTTCGGCCCGGCCCGCGTCCGCGAGGTGTCGATCGGCCTCGAGGAGTACAGCCCGTACCTCGACCGCAGCCTCGAGGACATCGAGTACTTCGACGCCGGCGACCTGCTGCTGCCGTTCGGCAACGCGGCCCGCTCGCTCGACATCATCGGCGAGTTCGTCGCCGGCGTGCTGGCGGACGGCAAGATGCCGGTCGGCATCGGCGGCGAGCATCTCGTCAGCTGGCCGATCTTCCAGGAGGTCTACAAGAAGTACCCGGACCTCGCGATCATCCACTTCGACGCCCACGCGGACCTGCGCGAATCGTACGAAGGCGAGCCGCTGTCCCACTCGACGCCGCTGCGCAAGGCGGCCGGCCTGATCGGCGGCCAGAACGTCTACCAGTTCGGCATCCGCTCCGGCTCCCGCGAGGAGTGGCAGTTCGCCCGCGAGAACATCAACTTCCACCCGTTCGAGGTGCTCGAGCCGCTCAAGAAGGCGCTGCCGGAGCTGGAAGGACGTCCGGTCTACCTGACGATCGACATCGACGTGCTGGATCCGTCGGCCGCGCCGGGCACCGGCACCGCCGAAGCGGGCGGCATTACGAGCAAGGAGCTGCTCGAAGCGGTGCACGCGATCGCGCGCTCCGGCGTGAACGTCGTCGGCTGCGATCTCGTGGAGGTCGCGCCGGCCTACGACCCGACGGAGCAGACGCAGATCGTCGCTTCCAAGGTCATTCGCGAGATGCTGCTCGGCTTCATCAAGTAAAGGGCTTTTTCGTTCCCCGCCGCTTCCTTTGGAAGGGCGGGGATTTTTCGCTTTCGGCGGCGCCGGCTGCTTGAACCTCTTCTTCTTTGGCCATACTGGCTGATAGAATCCAAGGAGGTGCTTGAAACATGGGACTGCTGCCGATTCATGAGCATCTGGCGGAGCTGTGGACGATCCGCGAGCGCCGCGCGCTGACGGACGAGGAGCAAGCGGACTTCGAGCATTGCCTGGCGGTGAACGCCTCGCATTGCCGGCGTCTGGCCAATCTGTACAATATGTCGCTGCTGGCGTCGATGACCGACGATACGGAGTGGCATCACGAAATCTGCGGCAAGATCGAGAAGCTCGACGGCACGCCGCCGGCCTTCCGGGGCAAGAACGGCCAGATATAGAGCTGGCGCCGGCCCGTCTCGACTTGCCGTCCCGAGGAGGGATCCGCTTGTCGGAGCCGACCAAAGTCTACTCGTTCCCGCCGCTCATCGAGCCGGGGGCGACCGTGCTCGTGCTGGGCAGCATGCCCGGCGTCAAGTCGCTGCAGGCGCAGCGCTACTATGCGAACGACCGCAATTTTCTATGGCGCATCCTGTACGCCCTGTCCGGCCGCGAGCCGGACGAGACGTACGAGGAGCGCGTCCGCTACGCCGCCCGCATCGGCGTCGGCATGTGGGACATGATCGGCTCATGCGTCCGGCCGGGCAGCCTCGACATGAATATCCGCGACGCGGAGCCGAACGATCTGCCGGAACTGGTCGAGGCGCATCCGACGCTGCGTGCGCTCGCCTTCAACGGCACGAAGTCGCATTCGATCTATGTGAAGCATTTCAAGGACCATCCGGCTCTGGCGGGCCTCGATCTGCTGCGGATGCCGTCGACGAGCCCCGTGCCGACTCCGGCGATGCGCACGCTGGAGGACCGGCTGCAGGTGTGGGAGGGGCTGAAGCCGTACTTGCGGATTCCCGCCGGGAGCTAGCCTTCACGAGGAGGCTGCCCTCCGGCAGCCAGCCTCCCAGGAGGCTTCCCTCCACGCCGCCTTGCTGTCTTTGCAGCTAGGGCGGCTTTTTGGCATTCGTTCGTCAAGTCGCGCACGGCGATGCATGGCCTTGCCGGGATGGCAGTACGAACGAGGGAGCCCGGCGCGCCCTGATCGGGCCACGAGCGCGAATCGGAAGCATGAGGGAACTCAAACTTCCCTGGTCGAGCCGACGAGCGCGATTCAGACGCATGAGGGAACTCAAAGTTCCCTGATCAAGCCAGCGAGCGCGAATCGGGCACACGAGGGAACTCAAAGTTCCCTGATCGAGCCACGAGCGCGAATCGGACGCATGAGGGAACTCAAAGTTCCCTGATCGAGCCAGCGAGCGCAAAGCGGACACATGAGGGAACTCAAACTTCCCTGGTCGTGCCAACGAGCGCGATTCAGACGCATGAGGGAACTCAAAGTTCCCTGATCGAGCCGACGAGCGCGAATCGGACGCACGAGGGAACTCAAAGTTCCCTGATCGAGCCGACAAGCGCGAATCGGACGCATGAGGGAACTCAAAGTTCCCTGATCGAGCCGGCGAGCGCGAATCGGACGGATGAGGGAACTCAAAGTTCCCTGATCGGACCAACGAGCGCGATTCAGACGCATGAGGGAACTCAAAGTTCCCTGATCGAGCCAGCGAGTGCGATCCGGGCACATGAGGGAACTAAAAGTTCCCTGATCGGACCAACGAGCGCGAAACGGACACATGAGGGAACTCAAAGTTCCCTGATCGAGCCGACGAGCGCAATTCAGACCCATGAGGGAACTCAAAGTTCCCTGGTCGAGCCAACGAGCGCGAATCGGATGCACGAGGGAACTCAAAATTCCCTGGTCGAGCCAACGAGTGCGAATCGGACGCATGAGGGAACTCAAAGTTCCCTGGTCGAGCCGACGAGCGCGAATCGGACGCATGAGGGAACTCAAACTTCCCTGATCGGGCCAACGAGCGCAATTCAGACCCATGAGGGAACTCAAAGTTCCCTGGTCGGGCCAACGAGCGCGAAACGGACACATGAGGGAACTCAAAGTTCCCTGATCGAGCCAGCGAGCGCGAATCGGACGCATGAGGGAACTCAAAGTTCCCTGGTCGAGCCAACAGGCGCGAATCGGACGCATGAGGGAACTCAAAGTTCCCTGATCGAGCCGGCTATTCGGGCTTGGCCTTGTCGCCTCTTGCCGGGTTTCCTCCCCGAGCGGCGCCCTTTCAAGAATCGCTGCTTCGCCGCGCGCGGCGAGCGGCCGGCCCGCTGTCCGGCTGCCCGAGGAGCGGCCGGCCCGCTGGAGCTTTCGCGGCGGACAATCATTGAAACTTTCGCCCGCCATGTATATAGTAAATAGGAACAATCGACAGGAAGCGCCAAAGGAGGAGAACGCCATGGAACGGAACGATCGAGCCCCCGCCAAGCCGGATCGCCACGCGGACAGCGCCGGCCCCGCTGGATCGGCCGGCCGGGCCGGCGGCTCTGCCGAGGGGGGGCCGGTCGCCCGGCCCGGTCCCGGCAAGCTTGCCGTCGACATCGCCGTCAGCAGCATGCAGGACGGCAAGCGCGCGCCCGCCGCGCGCCACCAGGGCGAGCTCATCCCCAAGGGGCGTTCTCTTTACCTGCGGTACGAGGAGCGGGACGAGCTGCACGGCGTCGTGCGCACGACGCTTCGCTGGAACGGCGAGGAGCTGACGCTCACGCGGCGCGGCGGTGTGGAGTCCGACCAGACGTTCGCGGCCGGGCAGTCTCGCGGCGGGCGCTATGCGTCGCCGCATCTGTCGTTCCCGCTCGTCACCGAGACCGAGGAGCTGGCGGCATCTTCCCCCGGCGAGGGGCTGCTGCCGCTGACGCTGTCGTGGACGTACCGGCTGCGCATCGAAGACGAGTCAAGCGGCCGCTTCCAACTGCGGCTTACGATACAGGAGGCTAATCAATCATGAGTCAGAACGTGCTGGAGCAAGTCTATACCGCCATCCGCGAGGGCATCGCCGATGCCGTCGTCGCCGCCGGCCTGGCGCCCCGCGAGGAGCTGCCGGTATTCGTGCTGGAGGTGCCCCGCGACAAGTCGCACGGCGACCTCGCGACGAACGCCGCGATGCAGCTGACCAAGCTCGCCCGCAAAAACCCGCGCCAGATCGCCGAGGCGATCCTGGAGCATCTGGACAAAGGCAAGGCGTCCATCCTGTCGGCGGAAATCGCCGGACCGGGCTTCATCAACTTCCGCCTGGACCGCGCGTATCTGTATCCGGTCGTCGGCCAGGTCGAGGCCGCCGGCGAGAACTACGGACGCGGCGCCGCCACCGGCAAGCGCGTGGAGGTCGAGTTCGTCAGCGCCAACCCGACCGGCAGCCTGCACCTGGGCCATGCCCGCGGCGCGGCCGTCGGCGACGCGCTGTGCAACGTGCTCGACTTCGCGGGCAACGAAGTGACGCGCGAGTACTACATCAACGACGCCGGCGCGCAGGTGAACAACCTCGCGAGGTCGATCGAGGCGCGCTACCGCCAGCAGCTCGGCCAGCAGGCGGAGCTGCCGGAGGACGGCTACCACGGCGAGGACATCGTCGGCTTCGCCAAGGAGCTGGCCGCGGAGAAGGGCGACGGCCTGCTCTCGCTGACGGACGAAGAGCGCTTCGCGTTCTTCAAGGCGTACGGCCTCGAGCGCGAGCTCGGCAAGATCAAGCGCGACCTCGAGCGCTTCCGCGTGCCGTTCGACCTGTGGTACAGCGAGACGTCCCTTTACGAAAAGGGACTCGTCGTCCAGGCGCTCGACGCGCTGCGCGAGAAGGGCCAGGTGTACGAGGAAGAAGGCGCGACGTGGCTGAACACGACCGCCTACGGCGACGACAAGAACCGCGTCCTCATCAAGAACGACGGCTCCTATACGTACCTGACGCCGGACATCGCCTACCACCGCGACAAGTACGGCCGCGGCTACGATACGATGATCAACATCTGGGGCGCGGACCATCACGGCTACATCCCGCGCATGAAGGCCGCCATGGAGGCGCTCGGCAACGATCCGGACAAGCTTGTCGTGCTGATCGCCCAGATGGTCAGCCTGTTCCAGAACGGCGAGAAGGTCAAGATGTCCAAGCGCACCGGAAAAGCCGTCACGATGGAGGATCTGATGGACGAGGTCGGCGTCGACGCGATCCGCTACTTCTTCACGATGCGCAGCATGGACTCGCATCTGGACTTCGACATGGACCTGGCCGTCTCCACCTCCAACGAGAACCCGGTCTACTACGTGCAGTACGCCCACGCGCGCATCTGCAGCATCCTGCGCCAGGCCGAGGAGCAGGGCGTCAGCCGGCTGCCGCTGGAGCAGGTCGAGCTCTCGCGCCTGACGAGCGAGCATGAATACGACCTGCTGCTCAAGCTCGCCGAGTATCCGCAGGAGATCCGCCAGGCGGCCGAGCAGCATGCGCCGCATCGCCTCGTGCGCTATGTGTACGAGTTGGCATCGCAGCTGCACAGCTACTATCGCGCGGAGCGCGCCATCACCGAGGATGCGGCGCAGACGCAGGCGCGCCTCGCCCTGCTGGCGGCCGTCCGCACCGTCATCGCCAGCGCGCTGCGCCTCATCGGCGTATCCGCGCCGGAGCGCATGTAGCCGCCAGCGTTTCTTCCCCGCCAAAAGGAAAGCCGCCGAAGCCATCAGGCCTCGGCGGCTTTCATCATTTTCAGGACGTCGAGCTCGCCCGGGGTGCGCCCTTCCTTCGCTCCGCGAAGCGGCACCATCGAGCGCTTGAGGATCGCACGGATCTCGCCCGGATCGAGCCCGGGCTGATGGGCCAGCAGCAGCGCCACCGCGCCGCTCACATGCGAGGTCGCCATCGACGTGCCGCTCATCTCGTGGTATTTGCCCTTCAGCCAGGCCGAATGGATCCGGTCGCCCGGGGCATAAATGTCGATGTAGGGGCCGCGGTTGCTGAACGCCGCGATGCGGCGCAGCCGGTTCGTCGCGCCGACCGAGATCGTCTGCGGATAGCGGGCCGGGTAGTCGACCGAGCGCCGGCGGCCGTCGTTGCCCGAGGAAGCGATGATGACGACGCCGGCGTTCGTGGCGTTGATGACGGCGTTGTGCAGCGACTTGCTGCGCGACTTCATGCCGAAGCTCATGTTGATGATGTTCATGCCGCTGCGGACGCACCACTCGATGCCGAGGATGATGTCCGACACATAGGCGCTGCCGTTCTGGTCGAACGCCTTGACGGGATAGACGATGGAGCGCGGGGCGACGCCGATCATGCCGCCCGGCTGGTTGGCCGCGGCGATCGTGCCCGCGATATGGGTGCCGTGCCCGTTGTCGTCATGGGGCAGCTGGCCGCGGTCGATCAGGTTGATGCCGCGGCCGAGCGAGGCTTTGAGATCGGGATGGCTGTGGTCGACGCCGGTGTCGATGACGCCGATCTTGATCCGGTGGCCCGTCGTCCGGTTCCAGGCGAGCGGGGCGCGGATCTGCTGCACGCCCCAGGGCAGGCCTTTTTCGGGCATCGTCTTGGGCAGGCCGGACGCTTTCATCGTAATCCGGCGGTCCTCCTCGGCCATGACGCCGGCGGTCGGAGGGGGCAGAGGCTGCCGGGCGGGCAGCGCCACGCTGACCGCCTGGACGAGAGGCAAGGGAACGAGCCGTTCAGACGGAAGAAGGGCTTCGCCGCAAGCATGCAGGAAGACCCGGTAGTCGTCGGGATGGCGGAAGGTAAGCATGAGCCGTTTTGCCGGAGAGCCGGCGGAGGCGGGGAGGTCGCGCAGCCAGCGGAGCAGATGATCCAAGATGAAGTCCCTCCTGACGGACAATGCTTGGATAGTGTATGAGGGGCCGCCCTCCGCCCGATAGAGCCATCGGCCCGTTTTGCGGCAATTTGGGCCGCGGCTCGTGTCAATCGCCCTCCGCTCTTCATACAATGCAAGTAAGAGTCGTCGGACTCTTGCAGCCGGGAATCCGCCGCTCCTTTTCGGAAAGGCGCTCCAGGCGGAAGGATACAGTCAGGAGCGAAGGGGGAGCCCTTCGTTCTTCCTTTATGAGGCCGCGTGTCCCTTTTGGAAGCGGACAAGCTGCTCGAGGAGCGCCTTGATTTTTTGAGGCAAATAGGTTTTACTAAAGGTTGACTGTGGACAAGATGGAACCGTAATGAGCTGCGTACGATTATCCGAGAGGATGTGTCTGGATTAGATGAGCACGAACCTGTCCCAAAAATTCGATGCGGAGCGGCTGCGCGAGATGCCGATGGTCGATCTGGCCTTCGAAGTGCTGAAAGCGGCCAATACGCCCTACTATTATCGCGACTTGATGAAAGAGATCGCCAAGTACCGCGGCCTGACGGAAGAGGAAGTCAACAACGTCATCGCCCAGGTCTACACGGAGATCAACATCGACGGCCGCTTCGCCTGCGTCGGCTCCAACACCTGGGGCCTGAAGCGCTGGTATCCGGTCGAGAAGAACGAGGATCCGATCACGAACGCCAAGCGTCCGCGCATCATCAACGACGATGACGATCTCGAGGACGAGGAGCCGTTCGAGGCGGAGGAGGAAGACACCTACGCCGAGGGCGAGGAGGACTTCGACCTATTCGACGAGGACCGCGAGTTCGACGAGAGCGAAGAGGACGACGCCGAGGCGGTCGACGAGACGATCGAAGAGGACGACGCCGAGGCCGAGGAATCCGACGACGAGGACGAGGAAGACTTCGAGGACGAGGACTCCGACGAAGAGCAAGGCGGCAAGTAAGGTATCTTCGGTTCCCGCCGGCTGGCGGCGGGCCGTTTCGAGGCCCCGTTTTCGGGGCCTTTTACCATTCGAGGGGCCTTTCGCAAAGGTCCGGCTTGTCCTTGACAGGGCGGATTGCGGTGAGATAAACTATTGCATGGGCTTTTTGAAGCTTTTAGTGAAACCATCATCAGCTCAAGGCTGCTTCGCGCTCATTCCGACAGGAAGCCGCGGAGCGTTATGCCTGCATATTTGCATGGGTGATCGTAGAAAGTGCCCCCTTTATATGGGTGACACTTTTTTTGTTTTTATATGGGGTCCGCGCCATGTTTCAGGGCCGGCCTGGGCAACCTTTAACTAACCATAGGAGCATGGAGGGTATTCAACAGTGACGAAATATATCTTTGTAACGGGCGGTGTGGTGTCGTCTCTCGGCAAAGGCATCACCGCGGCTTCGCTCGGCAGGCTGCTCAAGAACCGCGGCCTGAAGGTTACGATCCAGAAGTTCGATCCGTACATCAACGTGGATCCGGGGACGATGAGCCCGTACCAGCACGGAGAAGTTTTTGTCACGGACGACGGGGCGGAGACGGATCTCGACCTCGGCCACTATGAGCGCTTCATCGACATCAACCTGTCCAAAAACAGCAACGTGACGACCGGCAAGATCTATTCGTCCGTCATCACCAAGGAGCGCCGCGGCGAATACCTCGGCGGCACGGTCCAGGTCATCCCGCATATTACGAACGAGATCAAGGAACGCGTCTTCCGCGCCGGCCGCGAAGCCGGCTCCGACGTCGTCATCACGGAGATCGGCGGCACGGTCGGCGACATCGAGAGCCTGCCGTTCCTCGAGGCGATCCGCCAGATCAAGAGCGACATCGGCCGCGACAACGTCATGTACGTGCATGTGACGCTGATCCCGTACATCAAGGCCGCCGGCGAGGTGAAGACCAAGCCGACCCAGCATAGCGTCAAGGAGCTGCGCAGCATCGGCATCCAGCCGAACGTCATCGTCTGCCGGACCGAGAAAGCGATCTCCGAGGACCTGAAAAACAAGCTGGCGCTGTTCTGCGACATCGATCCGAACGCCGTCGTCGAATGCCGCGACGCGTCCACGCTGTACGAGGTGCCGCTCATGCTCCAGGAGCAGGGCCTCGACCAGTACGTCGTCGACCATCTCAAGCTGCAGGCTCCGCAAGCCGACATGGCCGAGTGGACGAAGCTGGTCGACCGCGTCAAGAACCTGAAGCGCAAGACCGAGATCGCCATCGTCGGCAAGTACGTGGCGCTGCATGACGCCTACCTCAGCATCGTCGAGTCGCTCGCTCATGCGGGCATCGAGGCCGACTCCGAAGTGAGCATCCGCTGGGTCGACGCCGAGGAGCTCTCCGACGCCAACGCGGCCGAGACGCTCGCCGGCGTGAACGGCATCCTCGTGCCGGGCGGCTTCGGCGACCGCGGCATCGAGGGCAAGGTGGCGGCGATCCGCTACGCCCGCGAGAGCCGCACGCCGTTCTTCGGCATTTGCCTCGGCATGCAGGTAGCGGTCATCGAGTATGCGCGCAACGTGCTCGGCCTGACCGGGGCCAACAGCTCCGAGATCAACCCGACGACGCCGTATCCGGTCATCGACCTGCTGCCGGAGCAAAAGGATATCGAGGATCTCGGCGGCACGATGCGCCTTGGCCTCTATCCGTGCAAGCTGGCCGAAGGCTCGCTCGCCGCGCGCGAGTACGACGACGAGCTCGTCTACGAGCGCCATCGTCACCGGTATGAGTTCAACAACGAGTACCGCGAGCAAGTGGAGCAGGCAGGCCTGCGCATCTCCGGCACCTCGCCGGACGGACGCCTCGTCGAAATGGTCGAGCTGCCGGAGCACCCGTGGTTCCTGGCCGTCCAGTTCCATCCGGAATTCACCTCTCGCCCGAACCGCCCGCAGGCGCTGTTCCGCGGCTTCGTCAACGCCTCCCTCCAGCTGTCCGAGTAGTCGGCGCAGGAGCCCGGCTCCCTCTTATTTGGCCGTCTGGCATCGCCTTTCGCGATGCTGGCGGCTTTTTTCCAATTTAGAGAAGGAGATAGAAGGGGCAGGGCGAATATAGGGGGTGGGCAAAATCCGAAAGCCGTTGCCTTACCGTCTCATCGCCGCAGACGCCAACGATCCGACACATAGAGCAGCTAGATCTGTCGAAGAGAGAACCTAACGGGAGGTAGAGAAGTTGGACAAGAAGAAGGTACTCATCGTGGATGACCAGAACGGAATCCGCGTGCTGCTAATGGAGGTATTTACGAGCGAGGGATATACGACCTTTCAGGCTTCCAACGGCAAGCTGGCCCTGGAGATCGTCCGCAACGAAAGTCCGGATCTGGTCCTGCTGGACATGAAGATTCCCGGCATGGACGGACTGGAGATCCTCAAGCATGTCAAGACGATCGACCGCAGCATCAAGGTGATCATGATGACGGCTTACGGCGAGCTGGACATGATCAAGGAAGCGACCGATCTCGGCGCGGTCATGCACTTCACCAAGCCGTTCGACATCGACGAGATGAGGCTCGCGGTCAACATGCAGCTGCGCCGCGACGACGAGAACAACAGCAAATACGCGATCGGGTCCTGAGCAGCAGGGCCTGTTTTTATGCCCGGACAAGTATGATATAATAGCCCAGAATGACCCGCTTCATTGGACTGAACCAACCACAAACGATGAGCGCGCGCCCTTGCAGCTGCATTGCCGGCGCGCGCTGCGTTGTTTTCAGCTGCAGGGCGTCGCGCGTCAGCGCGCGGCGCGGCCTGCTTCTTCCCGGGGAGGATACAGCATTAATGGAGAAACTAATGGTTCGCGGCGGACGTCCGCTGCGAGGCACGGTGCAGATCAGCGGTGCCAAGAACAGCGCGGTCGCGCTGCTGCCCGCCGCCATTCTGGCGGAATCTGAAGTCGTTCTGGACAACCTGCCGCAGCTGAGCGACGTGGCGGTGTACGGGGAGATCCTGGAGCAGCTCGGGGCCGGCGTATCCTGGAGCGGCGACACGATGCGGATCGATCCTTCCCGCCTGCGGTCGGCGCCGATGCCGGACGGCAAGGTGAAGCTGCTGCGGGCTTCCTATTATTTGATGGGAGCGCTGCTCGGCCGCTTCGGCGAAGCGGTCATCGGCCTGCCCGGCGGATGCAACTTCGAGCCTCGTCCGATCGACCAGCATATCAAGGGCTTCGAGGCGCTCGGCGCGGAAGTGTCCAACGAGCACGGCTCGATCCGCATCTTCGCCCGCGAGCTGCGCGGCGCCAAGATCTACCTGGACGTCGTCAGCGTCGGAGCGACGATCAACATCATGCTGGCCGCCTCCAGGGCCAAGGGCGTCACGACGATCGAGAACGCGGCCAAGGAGCCTGAAATCATAGATGTAGCGACGCTGCTCAACGCTATGGGAGCCCGCATCAAGGGCGCCGGCACGGAGACGATCCGGATCGAGGGCGTGGAGGCGATGCACGGCTGCCGCCACTCCATCATCCCGGACCGCATCCAGGCCGGGACCTACATGATCGCGGCCGCCGCGACCCGCGGCGACGTCGTCATCGACGGCGTCATCCCCAAGCATATGGAAGCGATGAGCGCCAAGCTCGTGGAGATGGGCGTGCAGGTGATCGAGATGGACGAGTCCATCCGCATCGTCGGCGCGCCGGCCTATGAGCCGATCGACGTGCGGGCGCTCGTCTATCCCGGCTTCGCGACAGACCTGCAGTCGCCGATGACGAGCCTGCTCACGCAAGCTTCCGGCGTCAGCATCCTGACGGATTACGTCTACAGCAACCGGTTCAAGCATGTGCCGGAGCTCGTGCGCATGGGCGCGGGCATCCGCGTGGAGGGGCGCTCGGCGATCATCGAGGGCGGCCCGCTCAACGCGGCCAAGGTGCGCGCCGCCGACCTGCGCGCCGGAGCGGCGCTTGTCGTCGCCGGACTGACCGTGCCCGAGGGCGTCACCGAAATTACCGGCGTCGAGTACATCGACCGCGGCTACGACAATTTGGTCGAGAACCTGCGGCGGCTCGGCGCCGACGTATGGCGGGAGCAGGAGTAAGCCGCCTGCCTTCTATCCGCGCCGGCACCGGCTGCGGATGAGGCCTTTTGCTTGAACCGCCCGAGGCGGCGGCCGCGAGCCGCGCCTGCCTTCGGCTTGCCTATCTCTATCCAGACGTCGACTGGCCCGCTCCCGCGGGCCAGGGCGCTTTCTTTTCCCCTGCACCCGCCTTCAAGCCCTCTTCCAGACCTTCCTAGAGCTAATGCGATTCCTCTGCCATCCTGATTCGAAGGTTAGGGCGAAGCCCGCCCGGACACAATAAGAGAATCGAAGTCATAGATTCGGATCGTCCCGACATGAGGTAAGGATTAAGGTGCGAAAACTGAATAAAGTGGTGAGATCATGAGCGAATTTCAGATCGCCGATCTGGAAGCAATGTCATTGAATGATCTGTACAAGCTCGCCAAGCAGTTCGAGGTGCCGAGCTTCAACCAGATGAAGAAGAAAGAGCTGGTCTTCGCCGTCCTGCGGGCGCAGGCGGAGCGCGGAGGGCTGCTGTTCATGCAGGGCGTGTTGGACATCCTGCCGGAAGGCTTCGGCTTCCTCCGTCCGATCAACTATTTGCCGAGCAACGAGGACATCTACATCTCGTCGTCCCAGATCCGCCGGTTCGACCTGCGCAGCGGCGACCTCGTCTCCGGCAAATGCCGTCCTCCGAAAGAAAACGAACGTTATTTCGGCTTGCTGCAAGTGAACGCCGTCAACGGCATGAGTCCGGAAACGGCAGCCGACCGCCTACATTTCCCGGCGCTGACCCCCCTTTTCCCACAAAAGAAGCTCGTCCTGGAAACGACCCCGCATCGCTTGTCGGCCCGCATCATGGATCTGCTCGCGCCCGTCGGCCTCGGCCAGCGGGGGCTGATCGTCGCGCCGCCGAAGGCGGGCAAGACGCTGCTGCTCAAGGAGATCGCCAACAGCATCTCCGAGAACAACCCGGAGATCGAGCTGTTCGTGCTGCTCATCGACGAGCGTCCGGAGGAAGTGACCGACATGCAGCGCTCCGTGCGGGGCGAGGTCGTGGCGTCGACGTTCGACGAGCTGCCGGAAAACCATATCAAGGTGGCGGAGCTCGTGCTGGAGCGGGCGCTGCGCATGGTCGAGCATAAAAAGGATGTCGTCATCCTGCTCGACAGCATCACCCGCTTGGCGCGCGCCTACAACCTCGTCATCCCGCCGTCCGGGCGGACGCTCAGCGGCGGCATCGATCCGGCGGCGTTCCACCGGCCGAAGCGCTTCTTCGGCTCGGCGCGCAACATCGAGGAAGGCGGCAGCCTGACGATCCTCGCCACGGCGCTGATCGACACCGGCTCGCGCATGGACGACATCATCTACGAGGAGTTCAAAGGGACCGGCAACATGGAGCTGCACCTGGACCGCAAGCTCGCCGAGCGCCGGATCTTCCCGGCTCTCGACATCCGCCGCTCCGGCACGCGCCGCGAGGATCTGCTGCTGAGCAAGGAGGAGCTGGACAAGATCTGGGTCATCCGCAAGAACATGAACGACTCGATGGAGTTTGTCGACAACTTCCTCAAGAAGCTCGGCGAGTCCAAGACGAACGCGGAATTCCTGACGACGCTGGAGTCCAAGAACGGCCAGCGGCCGAGCCAGTCTTCCGCAGGCGGCAGCGGCTCCGGCGGACAAGCTCCGGGCACGCCGGCCGGCGGCAGCCCGATCGTTTCCAACACGTCCGCTTACCGCAACCATGGCGCGACGGGACAAGGCTACCGCAGCTACGCTTCCGGGAGCGGCGGAACGGCTGCTGGCAGCGGCAATGGCGCGGCCAGCTCTTCCGCCGGCGGCTTCTCCAACAGCTCGGCCCGCTCCGAGAGCGGCTACGCCAGCCGGGGCGAGACCGGCAGCTACGGCGCATCGCGGCCGAGCGCTTCCGCCGGCGGCTCCTACGCGGGCCGCAGCGGCACGGGCGCTCGTCCGGGCGCAGCATCGCGTCCGGGCGCGTCCGGCGCTCGTCCGGCCGCGTCGGCAGCCGGCGCGCGCGCGGGCGGGTACAGCCCGGCGCAGCGTCCGGGCGCAGGCGCCGCTCCGCAGCCGGAGCAGCCGGCAGGCGGCGAGCGCCCGGCGGCGCGTGCCGCCGAGGCCGGCAACGCCGCGGCCGAGCCGGCTGCAGCGCTGCCGCGGGCGAGCGCAGCCGCGCCGCAGGCAGCGCCTGCGGCGGAGGCGCCGCGCGTCGCGGCCAGCGCCGGCACGCCGGCGGCGGCCGAGCCGGCTGCCGCAGCGCCGCAGCCGCGCGTGCGCGCCGCCTCGGCGCGTACGGCGGCGGCGCGAGTCGCCGCCGCGCCGGATGCCGGCGCAGCCGCGGAGGCTCCGGCCGCGCCGGCGAAGCGCACGCGCGCAGCCGCCGCGGATGCCGGCGCCAGCGCCGCGCCGCGCTCGCCGCGCGGCAGCAAGGCGGCCGCCGCATCCGCGGCCGCTCCCGATGCGCCGGCGGCCGAAGCCGCGCCGGCGAAGCGCACGCGCGCCGCATCCGCCGCGCGCGCAGCCGCACCGGCGGCCGGCGACAAGCCGGCCGCGCCGGCCCGCCGCACGACGCGCGCCAAGGCCGCGCCGACCGATACGCCGCCGGCCGAATGACCGCCGGCGCTTCGTACAGACTTTAGGAGGACATCATGAATCTTGTATATGCCGACGAACAAGGCCAATTGTTCGACCATCCCGACTGGACCGGCCTCGGCCGCGGCGGGGACATCGTCATCGAGCTGATGGAGGAGGAGCTGATTCCTCTGCCGGAGGGCGCCACGCTGGTGGGGCTGCCGGGCACGCGTCCGATCGGCATCGGCCCGAGCGGCAAGATGGAGCTGCTGCCGGGGCCGTATCAGGCGGTCGGGGCGCTGCTGCCGCAGGGCTTCACCCGCCTCGCGCTGCCGGGCTACGCCAAGTCGGACAAGACGGCCGTGCTGCCGCTGTTCGGCTATACCGCCGTCGTCTGGAAGGACGGCCGCTTCTGGGCCGCCGCCGAGCCCTGCGACGATCCCGAGCGATGGAACCCGCTGAACTGCGACCGGACCGAGCTGAACGTCAAGGTGGAGGAGCTGCTGGCCAAGTATCCGGACAACCGGCTGTACGAGCATCTGTCCCATTGCGCGCTCGGCTACGAATGCCTGACCGCTTCCAATACGTTCCTGCAGCGCTGGGAAGGAGCGGTTCCCGTCTCCTATTCCTGCAACGCCGGCTGCTTCGGCTGCATCTCCGAGCAGCCGGAGGACAGCGCGTTCCCGGCTCCGCAGACGCGCATGAACTTCAAGCCGACCGTCGACGAGGTCGTGCAGATCATGCTGGAGCAGCTGCGCACGCCGGAGTCGATCATCAGCTTCGGACAGGGCTGCGAGGGCGAGCCGTCCACGCAGGTCAAGATCATCGTCGAGGCGATCCGCCGCGTGCGCGAGCAGACCTCGATGGGCTACATCAACATCAACACCAACGCCGGCCTGACCGACTTCATGCGGGCAATCGTCGACTCGGGCCTCGATCTGATGCGCGTCAGCACGATCAGCGCGCTCGACGACCATTACAACGCCTACTACAAGCCTCGGGCCTACACGCTGAAAAATGTCGAGAGATCGCTCCGCTACGCCGCCGACCAAGGCGTCTACACGTCCATCAACTACCTCATCTTCCCGGGCGTCACCGACCGCGAGGAGGAGATGGAGGCGATGATCGAGTTCGTGCGCCGGACCGGCCTGCGGCTCATCCAGATGCGCAACCTCAACATCGACCCGGAGAGCTACCTGAACCTCATCCCCAAGGCGCGCGGAGAGATTTACGGCATGAAGCAGATGCTGGAAATCTTCCGCGAGGAGCTGCCGGATGTCGTCATCGGCTCGTACACGCATGTGCCTCCGGCCGAGCTGGCCCGCCGCCGCTGAGAGCTGCCGAAGGGCATTGCGCGGTACGGGCATGCATGATATAGTATTCAAGTATTGCGATAACTCTGGGCTCGCATGAAGCTCAGGGCAAAAGAGGTGAAAGACGATGAAAGAGGCTATTCATCCGAAATACCACGTGACAACGGCTACTTGCGCTTGCGGCAACACGTTCGAGACCGGTTCCGTAAAACCGAACCTGCGCGTGGAGATCTGCTCCGCTTGCCACCCGTTCTTCACGGGCAAGCAGAAGTTCCTGGACGCCGGCGGCCGCGTAGACCGTTTCAAAAAGAAATACGGCATCTAATCGACTTCAGCTGCCAGCCATTGGCAGTATAGAAAAACCTCCCTTCGCCATCCTATGGCCAAAGGGAGGTTTTTTGCATGCACCACATGGTTACGATCCGTCCGCTTGCCCGCCGCATCGCGCTGTCCGCCGGCGCCCTTCTGCTTGGCGCCGCCTTGCTGTCCGGCTGCGGAGGCAGCCCGAACTCCATGAAAGGCAAGAGCTACGGCCGCGACGGCCAGCTCGGCCTGACCAATACGAATCCGCATCTCATCAATACGCCGCATGCGCAGAACATCCAGCAGGACGCGAACTTTGCCGAGCAGAAGGCGAAGGAGGTCAAGGGCGTCGGCTCCGTCCGGCTCGTCATCGACGGCGCGACGATGCGCGCCTATGTGAAGCCGCGCCCCGGCATGAACTCCGCTCAGCGCGAGGAGATGCGCGCCCGCGTCCAGTCCCAGCTCGCCTTCAACATGCCTCGCTACGATGTCGTGACGGAGCTGGCGCCGTAAAGGCGGCTCCGCCGCCGCAGAAGACCCTTCGCCGCAGCGCAGGCTCCGCAGCGGCTGGCCGCTCGCTCCTTCGGCTCGGCGCCGCGCGCTTCAGGCTCGTCTCGTCCGGTTGCGCAAGCCCCGCAAATCGGCTATACTGAAACCCTGCCGTGCTAGACGGGGAGGTAGCGGTGCCCTGTAACTCGCAATCCGCTATAGCGAGGTTGAATTCCTGCCGTAGGTTATGCGTTGCAGCGTTTGGCGCCTAGGAACAGTGTTGACGGACGGGTCCTCCGCAATGGACGCTTGTGAACCCGGTCAGGTCCGGAAGGAAGCAGCCGTAAGCAAGTCCGTTCATGTGCCGGAGGGACGCCTGGCCCGAGCTGGGAGCAGGAGTGCCGGCTGGGACGCATGGATCGAGGGCAGGTGCACGGTTCTACTCGATCAATCCCGCACGCCGGGCGATTGTCTGATTCCAGACGTCGCCCGGCGTTTTTTCATGCCGTCCAGGGACAGATCGCGCTGTCGATGGAGTCGTAAGACCGCAAGCCGGGCGCCGAGCCCCGCAGCCTGTTTTCCATTGCTCGCGCGCTCATCTGCCGGCCCGCCTTCCGTCCTTGCCGCGCCTTTTGCGGATTCCTTCGGCAGAGAGCGTTTCCCTTTTGCCCGGCCGCCCGGTCATGTATAATGGAAGAACGATAACGGCCGCCATCCGGCGGCGCGAAAGGAAGCCGACCTTTGACTCATATCGCCTTGTACCGTGCCTGGCGTCCGCAGACGTTCCAGGACATGGTGGGACAACAGCATATTCGGCAGACGCTGCAGAACGCGATCCGCGAGCAGCGCATCGCGCATGCTTACTTGTTCAACGGGCCGAGGGGCACGGGCAAGACGACGGCGGCCAAAGTTTTCGCCAAAGCCGTCAACTGCGAGCGCGGACCTGCGCCCGAGCCCTGCAACGAATGCGCGGCCTGCCGAGGCATTACCTCCGGCACGGTGATGGACGTCGTGGAGATCGACGCCGCCTCCAACCGGGGCATCGACGAGATTCGGGAGATCCGCGACAGCGTGCGCTACGCGCCGTCCGAGGTGCGCTACAAGGTCTACATCATCGACGAGGTCCACATGCTCACGACGGAAGCGTTCAACGCGCTTCTGAAGACGCTCGAGGAGCCGCCGAGCCATGTCATCTTCATCCTCGCGACGACCGAGCCGCACAAGCTGCCGGCGACGATCGTCTCGCGCTGCCAGCGCTTCGACTTCCGCCAGGTGTCGCTGGAGGAGCAGATCGAGCGGCTGCGCGAGATCACGCAGGAGGAGGGCATCGAGGCCGAGCCGGAGGCGCTCGACTACATCGCCCGCCTGTCGGACGGCGGCATGCGCGACGCGATCAGCCTGCTGGAGCAGGCGGCCGCCTTCGGCGCGGAGAAGATCACGCTCGAGGGCGCGGTCGACGTCACCGGCGGCCTCGCCGCCCGCCAGTTCGCCGGCATCGCCGTCGCGGTGCGCGACTCCGACGCGGCGGCGGTGCTGCCGCTCGTCGAGGGCCTCATGCAGGCCGGCAAGAGCCCGGACAAGTGCCTCGAGAACCTGATCTACTACTTCCGCGACCTGCTCGTGCTCAAGCTCGCACCGGACAGCGCCCAGGGCATGGGGCGGCTCGCCGATCCCGCCGTCTTCCGCGACATGGCGGAGGGGTTCAGCGCGGAGCGCATCTTCCGCATGATCGACGAGCTCAACCGGTATCAAAACGAAATGCGCCACGCCGCCCACCCGCAGACGCTGTTCGAGGTCGCGCTGCTCAAGATCTGCACCCTGCCGGAGAGCGGAGCTCCCGCCGCGGGCGCGCAGCCTGCGGCGGAGCGGCGGGGGGCAGCGGCCCCCGGCCCCTCCGGCCATGAAGTCGCCGCGCTGCAGCAGCGGATCGACCAGCTCGAGCGCAAGCTCGAGCAGCTTCAGCGCAGCGGAGGCGCCGCAGTCGCGGCGGCTCCGGCCGCCGCCGCGCCGCCGCGCGGCGCTCCCGCCCGCGGCGGCGGCGGGTTCGGCCCGCGGTCCGGAGGCAGCCTCCGGACCGTCAAGCTCGATCCCTTCGTCTCCGCCGCGGGCAGCCCCGACACCGCCCAGCTGCGCGCCAAGTGGGCGGAAGTGCTCGCGCGCGTCAAGGATGCGCGCGTCACCGTCCACGCTTGGCTCGTCGACGGCGAGCCGGTCTCCTGGGCGGGCGACACGGCGCTCATCGCGTTCAAAAATACGATCCACCGCGAGACGACGGAGAAGCAGGCCAACCGCGAGCTGATCGAGCGCGTGCTGCAGGAGGCGTTCGGCAAGCCGCTGCAGCTGGCGACCGTCATGCAGAAGGATTGGCAGCAGGCGGCTTCGGAGCCGGCTGCGGAGAGCGGAGCCGAGCCGTTCGAGCTCTCCCATGATGATCCGATCGCCCCTCCGGCACGGCCGGAATGGGTGGAGGAAGCGTTCAAGATGTTCGGCGAGGACCTGGTTGAGCTCAAGAAGGAGTAAGACGCCGAAGCCTCGAACTCCAGAGGGAGAAGCCAGACCGTACGTGCAAGTCCAATTCCGGAATAGAGGTGACCGATATGAACAACATGAACCAAATGATGAAGCAAGTGAAGAAGATGCAGGAGCAGATGATGAAGGCGCAGGAGGAGCTCGAGACGAAGCAGGTCGAAGGCACGGCCGGAGGCGGCGTCGTGACTGCGGTCGTCAATGGACACAAGAAGCTCGTCAGCATCGCGATCAAGCCGGAAGCGGTCGATCCGGACGATGTCGAGATGCTGCAGGATCTCGTTCTGACCGCGGTCAACGATGCGATCACCAAAGCCGACGAGCTCGCCAACAAGGACATGAGCAAGTTCACCGGCGGCATGAAGATTCCGGGCCTGTTCTAGTCCCGATCAACGCCTAGGCGCCTCATAAGGCGCCCCCTGGGCCGCGCGAGATGCGCGCGGTGGCGGTACGGCCTCCCGATTCGCGGGGGGCCGTACCGATTTTTATGGAAGGAGCTGGGCTTTTGTATTATCCCGAACCGATCGCGAAGCTCATCGATTCCTTTACCCGGCTTCCGGGCATCGGTCCCAAGACGGCCGCGAGGCTGGCCTTCCATGTGCTCAAGATGAAGGAAGACGATGTGATCGATTTCGCCAAGGCGCTCGTCAGCGTCAAGCGCAATCTTCACTTCTGCTCGATCTGCTGCAACATTACCGATACGGATCCTTGCCGCATTTGCCAGGACAAGTCCCGAGACCCTTCCTCGATCTGCGTCGTGCAGGAGTCACGGGATCTCGTCGCCATGGAGCGGACCAAGGAGTTCAACGGCCACTACCACGTCCTGCAGGGAGCGATCTCGCCGATCGAAGGCATCGGACCGGAGGAGATCCGGATCGCGGAGCTGCTGCGGCGCCTGGAGGACGAGCGGGTGCAGGAGCTGATTCTGGCGACCAATCCTAATATCGAGGGAGAGGCGACGGCGATGTACCTGTCGCGGCTCGTTCGGCCGTTCGGCATCAAGGTCACCCGCATCGCGCACGGCTTGCCGGTGGGCGGGGATCTGGAGTATGCGGACGAGGTGACGCTGTCCAAGGCGCTGGAAGGACGGCGCGAGCTTTGAGTTTTTGAATGAGAGCGATCGGCCGGTCTTCCGGCCGGTCGCTTTTTGCTTTCGGCCCTGCTGTCCCGCGAGCGGCCGTCGAATCGCCTCTGCGGCGTTCTAAACGGCGAATCCCGTTTATAGAATGAATACAGGCAGGCAAGCAGGCGGCGAGGACAAGCCGAAAGGGGTAGGTGCGGAATGGGTGCGAGGCTATTTCAAGGCAGGCGAGTCGAGGCTCTGGCGCTGAGCGTCGAGTCCGAGCAGCCGGCGGAGATCAGCTTGGACAGGCTGCTTGACGAGATCCGGGAGGCGCATCGGGACTGGGTGAACGCGCAGTATCATTTCGAGCAGGCGACCGGCCAAGATCAGATCGATTATGCCGTCTTCGCGATCGAGGCGGCGCAGAAGCGCTATGAGATGCTGCTTCGTCAGGCGAAGCGGATCGGCGCGGTGTCGCCGGCGTGGATGAAGGGAGGGATGCCGGGATGAAATGGATCTGGCTCAGCATGCTCAGCCTCTCGTCGATTCTGCTCGTCCTGACGCTGCTGAGAGCGAAGATGTCGTGGTCGTGGTTCAGCCGATTCGCCATCCATCTGACGGCGGCTGCGGCGGGGCTGTATCTGCTCAACGGCTCCGGCTTGCTTCCCGGGGCCGAAATCCCTCTCAATCCAGCAACGATCGGTATGGCTGTCGTGCTCGGATTGCCGGGGGTCGCCGTCATGGCCGGCATTCAAGCCGTCGTTCTTTGAGACAGCCCCAATGGGGCTCTTTTTCGTTTCGGGCGAGGTCCAAAAAGAAAATCAAAAAAGTTTAAAAAAGGACTTGCATCCATCTAGGCGGGCGTGTTATATTATCCAAGTCGCCGCTGAGAGGCGGGACGGAAACAAAGCGAATTTGTTCTTTGAAAACTGAACAACGAGTGAAGCAAGTCAGCATCATAAATGAGCAAGTCGAACTACCTTTATGGAGAGTTTGATCCTGGCTCAGGACGAACGCTGGCGGCGTGCCTAATACATGCAAGTCGAGCGGATTTTGTCCTTCGGGGTGAGGTTAGCGGCGGACGGGTGAGTAACACGTAGGCAACCTGCCCTCGAGACTGGGATAACCTCCGGAAACGGATGCTAATACCAGATACGCGATCTTCCCACCTGGGGAGATCGGGAAAGACGGAGCAATCTGTTACTCGGGGATGGGCCTGCGGCGCATTAGCTAGTTGGTGAGGTAACGGCTCACCAAGGCGACGATGCGTA
>NZ_AULW01000052.1 GCF_000422485.1 Paenibacillus pasadenensis DSM 19293 | reverse complement strand
GTCCTGCATGCGGATCTTGGGAAAGGTCGAGCGCACTTTGTGGACGACACAGTGCTGGACGTCGGCTTTGGGAAAGGCTTCCCGGAAGGCCGTATCCAGCCCAGGCAGCCCATCGAATACGCCAAGCAGAACTTCCTCCACGCCGCGCTGCTGCAAGTCTTTCAGCACGTCGCGCCATACGTTGGCACTCTCTTTTCCCCCGACGTAGAAGCCGAGGATGG
The DNA here is from genome assembly GCF_000422485.1 of Paenibacillus pasadenensis DSM 19293. Taxonomy (GTDB): domain Bacteria; phylum Bacillota; class Bacilli; order Paenibacillales; family Paenibacillaceae; genus Paenibacillus_O; species Paenibacillus_O pasadenensis. The sequence goes on along the minus strand of NZ_AULW01000052.1, from coordinate 87,310 downwards.
ATCGGTACCCGTCTTCGTCGATGCCCATCGCAAAACAAACGACTTCGCCGCTGACCGTGCTGCGCTTGAGCTTGACGTACATGCCGTCGAGGTAAATGACGGAGTAGCGCTTGCCGAGCGGCCTTGTCTGCCAGCGTTCCACGTCTTCCAGAACCGTCGAGGTGATGTTGCTGATCGTGGTCGGCGAGTATGCTTGACCGAACATGCCTTCAATGAACCGAGCGATGTCGCGGGTCGGCATGCCGCCTTTGTACATCTGAATGACGGCCTCCTCCAGCCAGCCGTCGCGCCGCTGATAGGGCTCGAACAGCTGCGTTTGGAAGTCGCCGTTTCGGTCTCGGGGCATCTCCAGATCCTCGATCAGGCCGTAGCGGGTGTGCAGATCCCGGTAGTAGTAGCCGTTTCGGCTGTTGCGGATACCTGCTGCTGCAGCCTCGGCCATGTGGTGCTGAATCTCCGTGCGGATGAGGAACTCGATCCGCTCCTTTACGAAGGGGATGACAGAATTTTCAAAGAGATGGTTCAGGTGGTTTTCGGTTATACTAGTCATGAAGTAGGGTCCTTTCTTGGTGGCGTCGTAACCCCGAGAATACCCTACTTTTTTTGTGCCTAGCTAGGCTCCAAATGTTGGTACACAACTTATTGTACGTCACCTTTTTCGGGCCGGATCGGCCAATCCAAGGCAGAAAAGTGCCTTGGATTTTGGTTAGTGACCGGAAGGCGGGAGGGGGGGAGCCGCGAGGAGTGCGATTTTGTGTTTGTACGTTCCCGCCGCGCCACACTACGCCCGCCGCACCGGCGCCACCCCTTGCCCCCAGCTCCGGCGCCACCCCTCGCCCCCAGCTCCTGCGCCCGCCCTACCGAGCGAAGCGCACCAGGCTGTCCGTCCGCACCGGCAGGCCGGTCGCGATCGAGCGGTTGGCGGCGATGCCGGTCAGGATGGAGCGAGCGCCGTCGATATGGTCCGCCGCGCGCCGGAACCGGTCGGGCAGCGGCTCGCCGAACAGGTCGCGCAGCAGCTCCGGATCGCCGCCGCCGTGGCCGCCCTCCTTGCGCTCGATCTCGGCCTGCCAAGGCTCGCCGAACATCGGCAGCACGAGCAGGCTGACGCCCTTGGCCGCCCCCTCGAGCGCCTTGTCGCCGCCCGAGTTGACGTACGACTGCTCGACGACGCTCATCTCGATCCGGCCCTTCGTGCCGCTGAACGAGATCCGGTAGCCCTCCCAAGGCATGTAGGCGTTCAGCGAATACGTCAGCAGCGCCTTGTTCTTGTACCGGACGAGCACGCTCATCGTGTCCTCGATCGAGATGCCGTCGCCGAATACGCTCTGGTCGCGGCGGTAGCCGTCTTCTTTTTCCGCGTCGAGGTACATCGCCTTCAGATGCTCGTTGCGGTCGAGATGGAGGGCGAAGTGATCGTCCTGAGCGAGCTCGCTGCCGGTCGCCCGGTCGTAGAACGCCGTGACGCCGCGCGCCTCGGCGTTCTCGCGGCCGTAGAAGCGCAGGTCGCCCATCGCGAAGACGGTTTCCGGCTCGGAGCCGATCCAGAAGTTGACGAGGTCGAAGTGATGCGTCGACTTGTGCACGAGCAGGCCGCCGCTGTTGCGCTTGTCGCGATGCCAGCGGCGGAAGTAGTCCGCGCCGTGCTGCGTATTGAGCAGCCACTCGAAATGCACGCTCGTCACGTCGCCGATCGCGCCCGACTCGATCAGCTCGCGCGCCTTCGTATGATGCGGGGCATAGCGGTAGTTGAACGTGACGCGGACGCTGCGTCCGGTCCGCTCCGCCGCGTCGAGGATCTGCTGGCATTTCTCGGCGTCGACGGTCATCGGCTTCTCGGTGATGACGTCGCAGCCGAGCTCGAGCGCCCGGATGATGTAGGCGTGATGCGTGCGGTCGACGCTCGTGACGATGACGCAGTCGGGCTTCTCCGCCGCGATCATCTCCTCGAAGCGGTCGCTCCGGTACGTCGGCACCGCGCGGCTACCGTACTTTTCGACCAGCATCCGGTTGGCGTAGTCCATCCGCGTCTCGTTGATGTCGCAAAAGGCGACGAGCTCGCTCGTCTCCTGGAACGTCGAGGCGATCGCTCCATAGTAGAATTCGGCCCGGCCGCCGGTGCCGACCTGGGCATAGGTCTTCCGTTTCGCGCTCATGCTCGCACTCTCCCTTTCCTCTTTCCGTTGATGTTGATGAGGCAAGCGTACCGCAAGATCAAGCGTATTTCCTCTGCGATTATGCTAGAATTCAGAGAAAGGACGCAATTTTTGCGCTAGGAGGCGGCGGGATGAACGAAACCGTGGAGCTGAGGTACGTCTCGGAGGACGCGCGCGTCAGGCTCGAGTACAACCGGCGCGAGGGCTTTTACGCGATGGCGGAGGACCACATGCACCCGCAGCATGAGCTGTACTACCTGTTCCAGGGCGAGCGGAGCTACTTCATCGGCGACCGGGTATACCCGGTGCGGAGCGGCGATCTCGTCTTCGTGCCGGGCGGCGAGGTGCACAAGACGTTCGACGCCGGAGAGCCGGGCCACGAGCGGATCGTGATCTACTACGACGACGCCTGGTTCGAGGGACGGCCGGAGGAAGAGGCGGAGCTGCTGCGCTCGCCGTTCCGGGAAGGCAGGCGGGTGCTGGCCGCGTCCGGTCCGGAAGGAATGCGGCTCGAGCGGCTGCTCCATGAGCTGCTGCGCGAGCTGCAGGAGCGTCAGCCGGGGCATGGGCTGGCGGCTCGGCGCCTCGCCGAGCAGGCGCTGCTGCTCGCGGCGCGGCTGACGCGCCGCGAGCAGAGCCGCCGCCAGCCGGAGCCGTCGGCGTCGCCGGCCGCCGAGCGGATGGCCGCGGTGGCGCGCTGCATTTCCGAGAGCTATGCCGAGCCGCTGACGCTGGGCGGGTTGAGCGAGCGCTTTTTCCTCAGCCCGAGCCATCTGAGCCGTTCGTTCAAGCGCCACATGGGCTTCGCCTTCACCGAGTACGTCGCGCTGACGCGGATCAAGGCGGCCCAGCGGCTGCTGCGCGAGACGGACGAGCGCATCACGGCGATCGCCGGGCAGGTCGGCTTCGACAGCTTTCCGCATTTCGAAAAAGTGTTCAAGTCGATCGTGCGCATGCCGCCGCGGGCGTACCGCGCTTCGTTCCGGCGGAGCTGAGAGGGTCCGGAGCCCCGCGCGCATTCGCTTCCGGCACCCCGATCCTGCGTGTCCCGGCGCCACTTGAACCATCTGTGGCTCCACGACAAGCCCTGCTTCACCTGGCGCTTCGATTGGGATATAATGGCGGATGATTCCAGGGAGGAGCGAGCGAGAATGGCGAGAAACGCGGAAAAGGACCTGCAGCAGCGGGAGCAGCGCATGAACGACATCTTGGACGCGGCGATCGAGGTGATGGCGGTCAAGGGCGTCGGCTCGGCCTCGATGCAGCATATCGCCGGAGCGGCCGGCATCAGCATCGGCAACCTGTATCACTACTTCAAGTCCAAGGAAGAGATCTTCGCGGAGGTGCTGCGCCGGGGGCAGACCGGCTACGGCGAGTTCGTCCGCTCGGTCGCGGACGGTCCCGGCGAGGCCCGCGCCAAGCTGCTGACGATCGCGGAGAACTGGCTGGCGCTCGGCAACAGCTGGGCGCATACGATCCTCATCCATACGGCCCGGCTGTCCGAGGCGTCGGAGGAGCTGCGCCGCGACGTGACCGGCCGCTTCACCGTCAACCTGCAGCCGGTCGCCGCGATCATCGCGCAGGGACAAGCCGAGGGCACGGCGCCGGAGGGCGATCCGCTGGAGCTGGCGTTCTACTTCACGAGCCTGATCCAGGGGCTGACGCTGCAGCGGATGCCAGGATCCGAGGTGCCGGTGCCGATGCGGGCGGCGAGCGTCGTCGATCTTTTTGCCGGCCGGCGCGAAGCGCTTGACAGGAGGAGAGACGCTTGATAGAATTCAGGCATACTAACCGAATCGATATTCGGTTTGTGGAATGCGAATCGACCGGACCGACCGGAGATGCCGCGGACCGCTGAGGAAGAGGGGCTGACTGTTCGAACAGAGCCCTCTTCTCGGCTGGCTGCGCATCTCCTTTTTTTATTCCTCAAAATCCCAGTTAGCGGGGAGGAATAATCATTATCGCTGTCATCGAAAGGATGGGGTAGCATGCTGGCGATCCAAGGACTGACCAAGATCTTTCCGGCTCCGGCCGGGGAGGTCGTCGCGCTGCGGGACATCCGGCTGGAGATCGGCCCAGGAAGGCTGGTCACGTTCATCGGTCCGAGCGGCTGCGGCAAGAGCACGCTGCTCAAGATCGCCGCCGGGCTGGACGCCTCCTACGAAGGCTCGATCACGCTGGACGGGCGGCCGATCGAGGGACCGAGCGTGGAGAAGGGCGTCATCTTCCAGGAGCCGCGCCTGTTCCCGTGGTGGACGGTGGAGAAGAATATCGCCGCCAACGCCTCCCTGCGGGACGCGGCCGTGCGGCGCCGGGTCGGGGAGCTGATCGAGCTCGTCCGGCTGAAGGGCTTCGAGAAGGCCTATCCGTCGGAGCTGTCCGGCGGCATGGCGCAGCGCGTGGCGATCGCCCGGGCGCTGCTGCGGCGGCCCAAGGTGCTGCTGCTCGACGAGCCGTTCGGCGCGCTCGACGCGTTCACCCGGGCGCATATGCAGGAGGTGCTGCTGGACATCTGGCAGGCGGACCGGACGACGATGCTGTTCGTGACGCATGACCTCGACGAAGCGGTGTTTCTCGGCCAGCAGGTCGTCATCATGAACCCGCGTCCGGGCCACATCCGGCGCGTCGTGAGCGTCGATCTGCCCTATCCGCGCCAGCGGACGGGAGCGCCGTTCCAGGAGATCCGCGGCGTCGTGCTGCGGGAGTTCGAAAAGGTCGAGGAGGCGCCGGTGCCGGATCCTGGCGCGGGCATTTGACGGACATGCACAAGAGGGGGAGACGAAAGATGGAACGGAAAAAGGGAAAGAAGGGCTGGATCGCCGCCATGCTGCTGCTCGGAGCGCTTGCGCTGTCGGCTTGCGGCGGAGGCGGAGCGGACGAGGGGGCGGAGAAGCCTTCGGCAGGAGCTGCCGGGGCCGCGTCCGCCGAGGGGCTGACGGTCAAGATCGGCGTGCAGGGCAAGGGCGGCCTGTTCGGCAAGGCGCAGGAGGAGAAATGGTTCGAGGACGCGTTCGGCAAGCTCGGCGCCAAGGTGGAGTGGATCGAATTCCAGAGCGGGCCGCCGATGGTCGAGGCGATGGCGTCGAGCCATCTCGACTTCGCGGGCATGGGCAACATGCCGCCGATCTCCGCGCAGGCGGCCGGCGTGAAGTTCAAGATCGTCTCGCAGGTGCTCGAGGGCCGCAACAACGTCGCCCTCATCGTGCCGCAGGACAGTCCGATCCAGTCGGTCGCCGACCTCAAGGGCAAAAAGGTGGCGGTGACGAAGGGCAGCAACGCCTACAACTTCCTGTACCGCCTGCTGGACGCCGAGGGCCTGTCCGAATCGGACCTGCAGGTCATCCAGCTGCAGCCGGACGAGACGCAGCCGGCATTCGAGGGCGGCAAGGTCGACGCCTGGGCGACCTGGGACCCGTACATCACGCTGAACGCGCTCTCCGGCAAAGGCCGGGTGATCGCCGACGGCGCGTCGAGCGGCATCCTGTCGCCGTCGTTCCAGCTCGTGCGGGCGGAGCTCGCCGAGCAGCATCCGGAGCTGGTCACGCTGTACCTCAAGGTGCTGCAGCAGGCGATCGAGTGGGAGAAGGCGCATCAGGAAGAGGCGTTCCAACGGTACGCCGACGAGCGCGGCATTCCGCTTGCGCTCGTGCAGGGCATGCAGGAGCGCTCGGCGTTCATCAACATCTCGGTGACGGACGAGGTGATTGCCGAGCAGCAGCAGACGGCCGACTTCCAGTTCGAGCTCGGCACGATCCGCAAGGGGATCGACGTCAAGGAAGTTTTCGACAACCGCTTCGTCGAGGAAGCGCTGAAGCAAGCCGAAGCCGAAGCAAGCGGCGGAAAGTGAGGTCATGACGATGCTGGAGCCATCCCGGACCAAGGCGGCTCTGCTGAATGCGCTGGTCGGCCTGCTGCTGCCCTTGTCGATTCTGGCCGCCTGGCAGGCGGCCGCCTGGGGCGGCTGGCTGAACGAAGTGCTGCTGCCGCCTCCGTCGGCGATCGCGGAGGAATTCGCGGCGATGAGCCGCAGCGGCGAGCTGCCGCTGAACCTCGGCATTTCGGCCTGGCGGGCGCTGCTCGGCTTCGTGCTCGGAGGCGGGCTCGGACTTGCCGCCGGGCTGTGGGTCGGCTTTTCCTGGCGGGCCGAGCGGCTCGTCGATCCGACGCTGCAGATGCTGCGCATGCTGCCCCATCTGGCGGTCGCGCCGCTGTTCATTCTGTGGTTCGGCTTCGGCGAGGCGTCCAAAATCCTGCTGATCGCCAAAGGCGCGTTTTTCCCGCTGTACGTCAACGCGTTCCTCGGCGTGCGCTCGGTCGACCGCCAGCTGTTCGACGTCGCCCGCGTCCTGCAGTTCACGCGCAGCCAGACGCTGCGGCATCTCATCCTGCCGGCCGCGCTGCCGTCGATCCTGCTCGGCGTCCGGCTCTCGCTCGGCGTGAGCTGGCTCGGCCTCGTCGTGGCGGAGCTGATGGGCTCGAGCGACGGGCTCGGCTACATTTTGAACGACGCGCGCTCGTTCTCGCTGACGTCGGTCATCTTCGTCGGCATCCTCGTCTTCGCGGCGGCGGGCAAGCTCACCGACTCCATCGTCAAGCTGCTGGAGCGCCGCCTGCTGCGCTGGCAGACGACGCTCAAGGGGGTGGAGTAGATGGCGGCTGATCCGCAAGCGGCGAAGGCGCAGGCACGCGCCGTCACGGCGCCGCGCGCCGAGGCGGCGCGGCAGCGGGACTGGCTCGGGCTGCCCCGCTGGGCGCAGGGCTGGCTGCTGCCGCTCGCCGTCCTGCTCGTCTGGGAAGCGGCCGCGCGCGCCGGCCTCGTCTCGCCGGCGATGCTGCCCGCGCCGAGCGTCATCGCCGCCTCGGCGCTGCGGCTGCTCGCAAGCGGCGAGCTCGGCGAGCATGCGTGGGCGAGCTTCCGCCGGGCGGCGGCGGGCTTCCTGCTCGGCGGCGCGACCGGGCTGCTGCTCGGCCTGTTCACCGGGCTCGGCCGCTGGGCGCAGCGGCTGCTCGACCCGTCGCTGCAGATGCTGCGGACAGTGCCGCTGCTCGCGGTCATTCCGCTGTTCATCCTCTGGTTCGGCGTGGGCGAGTTTTCCAAAGGGCTGCTCATCGCGCTCGGCGCCTTTTTCCCGGTGTACTTCCACACCTATCTGGGCGTCCGCAGCGCGGAGGCCAAGCTGTACGAGGTGACGCGCGTGCTGCAGTTCACCCGCCTGCAGCTGGTGAGAGGCCTCATCCTGCCGGCGGCGCTGCCGAACATCCTGCTCGGGGCGCGGCTGTCGGCCGGCGTCTCCTGGCTGATGCTGTCGGTGGCGGAGATGATGGGAGCGAGCGAGGGCATCGGCTACATGATCCAGGACGCGCGCGTGTACGCGCAGACGGATCTCGTGTTCGTCGGCATCGTGCTGTTCATGCTGGCGGGCAAGCTGACGGATGCCGGCGTCAGGCGGCTGGAGCTGCGCTGGCTCCGGTGGCGGCGGCCGTTCCAGGACGGAAAGGAGAAGGGACTATGAGCGACAAGAGGCGAGAGGGAGAGCAGCTCCATCTGGGGGCGTTCCTTTATTTCACGGGGCATCATCATGCCGGCTGGAGGCATCCGGACTCCGGCGTGGAGGCGATGTTCGACATCGCGAATTACGTGCGGATGGCGCGGACGGCGGAGCGGGGCAAGTTCGACATGATCTTTTTCGCCGACCTGCTGCATCTGATCTACCCGACCCATGCCGCCGCCGGCATGATGGACCCGATCGCGCTGCTGTCGGCGATCTCGACGGCGACCGAGCGGATCGGACTGACGGCGACGATGAGCACGACGTACAACGAGCCGTACAACGCCGCCCGCAAGTTCGCGACGCTCGACCATATCAGCGGCGGGCGCGCCGGCTGGAACATCGTCACGTCGCAGACGGATGCCGAGGCGCGCAACTTCGGCCGCGACCGGCATCCCGAGCACGGCGTGCGCTACCGGATGGCGGAGGAGTTCGTCGAGGTCGTCGCCAGCCTGTGGGACAGCTGGGACGACGGCGGGCTCGTCATGGACCGGCAGTCCGGCATTTTCGCCGACGCCGCCAAGCTCCGGCCCGTCGACTACGACGGCAGCTGGTATTCGGCGCATGGCACGCTCAACGTGCCCCGTCCGCCGCAGGGCTATCCGGTGCTCATCCAGGCGGGCTCGTCCGAGCCGGGCCAGGCGTTCGCCGCCCGCGTCGCGGAGGTGATCTTCACCGCGCAGCCGCATGTCGAGGCGGCCCGGTCGTTTTACGCGGTGATGAAAGGCAAGCTGGCCGAGGCCGGCCGGAGGCCGGGCAGCCTGCACATCATGCCCGGGCTGTCGCCGATCCTCGGCTCGACCGAGGAGGAGGCGCGCCGCCGCGAGCGGGAGCTGCTCGACCTGATCCGGCCGGAGGAGGCGAGCGGCTTCCTCTCCGGCATGCTCCAGTTCGACCTGTCCGGCTATCCGCCGGACGGGCCGCTGCCCGACATCCCCGATCCGGTGGAGGCGTCCAACGGAATGAAGAGCCGCGTGCAGCTCATCATGGACCTGGCCCGCAAGGACGGGCTCAGCATCCTGGAGCTCGGGCGGCGGCTGCTCGGCGCGCGCGGCCATCTGCAGTTCGTCGGCACGCCGGAGAAGCTCGCCGACCTCATCGAGGACTGGTTCCGCTCGAGCGCCTGCGACGGCTTCAACATCATGCCGCCGGTGCTGCCCGGCGATCTCGACACGTTCGTCGACGAGGTCGTGCCGATCCTGCAGCGGCGCGGCCTGTTCCGCCGCGAGTACGAGAGCCGCACGCTGCGCGGCCATCTCGGCCTGGAGCGCCCGGCCGCGGGCGCGCTGGGCGCGCGGCCGGCGGGCCGGCCCGCCGCGGCGCAGGCATCGGGGCTTCTTGCTGAATGACGGGCAGCGCGGCCCCGGCCTTCAGTCCGGGCCCGCCGCTTTGCTGCGGCACTCGCTGGGCGACCGGCCTTTATGCTTCTTGAACGCCTTGGAGAACGAGAATAGGTCGGGGTATCCGACCGAGTAGGCGATTTCCGACAACGTGAGCGAGGTGTGTCCGAGCAGCCGCTCGGCCTCCGCCAGCTTGAGCCCCTGGATGTAGCGGATCGGCGTGACGCCGTAGGCTTCGCGGAACCGCTTGGAGAAGTGGGTCCGGTCGATGCCGACATGGTCGGCCGCCCCGGATACGGTGATGCCGCCCGCATAGTGGAGGTCGATGTAATCGCGGGCCTGCCGCAGCCACCCTTCCTCGGCGGGCCGGCGGCCCGCGCCGGGCGAGGCCTCGGCCAGCAGCGCCATCGCTTCATGGAAGCGCGCCAGCCGCGCGAGGTCCGACGGCTCCCCGTCGGCCTCCTCCAGGAAGCGGTCGAGGCAGCGCATAAGCTCTCCCGCCGAGAGCCCGCTCCGATGGGGGCGCTCCGGGGTCAGCCCGCCGCGCTCCAGCAGGGCTGCGGCCTCCGGTCCGTCGAAGGCCAGGATGAGCTGCTGCAGCCGGTTGTCCGGCGAGGCATAATACTCGTGGATCGTCTCGGGAAACAGCGCGAACAGGTCGCCCGGCCCGAGGCGATAGCGTCCGCCGCCCTGGAGGAATTCGCCTTCTCCTTCCGCGACGGCGATCAGATAGTGGAAGGGCGTCGTCCGCGGCCCGATGCGGTAGCCTTCCTTGGTCCGGTTGCGGCCGATCCGGATCGGCCAGGCCGGCGAGGCCAGCTCATAGCCGGATGGGGTGAAAAAGGCGATCTCCAGCTTTTCCTGATGGTCTTCCCGCTTCGTCACAGGCATGTCGCGCCTCTCCTTTCTTTCTCTTCGTCCCCGCTTTTTTCCATCTCTCCGCCAAGGAACGGCCCCGTGCCGTTCCTTTTTCCGTTGTTCCGAATGGATCCACCCGACAAATTGACAAGCCGGGAACCACGCAAAATGACATTCCGCGAAGGCTCCGCTCTTGCTATGATGAATCTCACAGTAATCCGACTATATAGGTTGGTTATATTCCAGTCAACTGGCGGCTGATGATGGATTCAATTTACAGCAGAAAGAAGGATGCAGGCATGGCAAACGCGGCGAATGAAACGGTAGAGTTCGGCTGGTTCCTCCCGACGGCGGGCGACGGACGTTATGTCGGCGTCGCTCCGGAAAGGGAGCCTTCCCTTGACTATCTGATCGATGTGGCCAAGGCGGCCGAGGCGGCGGGCTTCGGCTTCGCACTCATCCCGACCGGCGGCGCCTGCCTCGACGCCTGGGTCGTCGGATCGGCGGTCATGAGCCATACCCGGAGCCTGCGCCCCCTGGTCGCCGTGCGGCCGGGGCTCGTCGCTCCCGTCCTGGCCGCCCGCATGGGCGCCGCGCTCGACGTGCTCTCCGGGGGAAGGGCGATGATCAACGTCGTCACCGGCAGCTCCGTCGCCGACCTGGAGGAGCTGGGCGATCCGCTCGCCCATGCCCATGACGAGCGCTACGAGCGCGCCGGCGAATACCTCGAGGTGATGCGCCAGGCATGGACGGGCGCGGAAGGCCTGACGCCCTCGGAGTTCGGCGGCGCGCAAGGAACAGGCGGGGAGATCCAGCCGTTCCAGGGCAAGTACTACCAGTTCTCGCGGCCGGTCAGCTCGCCGCGCACGGTGCAGCGGCCGCATCCTCCGTTCTATCTGGGCGGCAGCTCGCGGGCGGCCAAGGAAACGGCCATCCGCCACGCCGAGACGTTCCTCATGTGGGGGGAGCCCCACGACTGGATCCGCGAGCAGATCGAGGACGTGGAGCGGATTCGCGCCGAGCTGGAGCAGTCGGAGGGCTTGAAGCGTCCGCTGCGGTACGGCCTGCGGGCGCAGGTGCTCGTCCGCGATACGGAGGAGGAGGCTTGGGCCGCGGCGTGGGAGATCATCAGCAAGGTATCCCCCGAGGCGCGCGAGCAGGCGCAGCGGAGCTTCGCTGCCACGGACGCCACGAACCAGCGCCGCCAGAACGAGCTGCGGGAGCAGTCGGAGGCGAGCCGCTATGTGGCCGGGCCGAATCTGTGGACGGGGCTGTCGACTGTCCGCTCCGGCGGAGCGATCCTCATCGTCGGCACGGCGGAGCAGGTCAGCGACCGGCTGATCGAGTACGCCGAGCTCGGCGTCACGTCCTTCATCCTTTCCGGCTATCCCCATCTGGAGGAGGCCGAGCGGTTCGGCCGCGAGGCGATGCCGAAGTTTCACGAGAAATGGAGAGCTCTGCAAGTGAAATCATCCCGGCAGCAGGAGCTGCCATCAGGAGGTATGGCCCGTGTTCAACGTACGTAATGCGCTTCTGGCAGGCACCATCGCTTTGGGAGCGATGCTCAGCGCCTGCGGTTCTTCGGGCGGCGACAGCTCGTCAGGCGGAAAGGAGGTCAAGATCAGCTTCCTTCACTGGCGCGGGGAAGACGTCGAGGCGCTGAACAAGATCATCGAGAAATTCCAGCAGCAGAATCCCGGCATCAAAGTCGACATGCAGACGCTCCCGTCCGACCAGTACCAGACGGCGGCGGCGGCCAAGCTGACGGATGGCTCGGCCGGCGACGTGTTCGCCTCGTTCCCGGGCGCGCAGTTCGAGGCGCTGTCCAAGGCCGGACAGTTTGCGGACCTGACCGGCGCCGACTTTCTGGGCCGCTTCAACGCCGACCTGATCCAGCCGGGCGTCAAGGACGGCAAGCAGCTGGCGGTGCCGTACCAGCTCGTCTACAACGATCCGATCTACAACGTCAAGCTGTTCGACAAGTACGGCCTGACTCCGCCCAAGGACTGGGAAGGCTTCCTCGCCCTCTGCGAGACGCTCAAGCAGAACGGCGTCATCCCGATCGCGTTCGCCGGCGCGGACATCGGCCCGGGCCAGTTCATGAACACGATGGTGATGAACAACGAGCCGAGCGAGGATATCTTCGAGAAGGTCGAGGCCGGAGAAGCGAAGCTCACCGACGAGTGGTGGGTCAAGACGCTCTCGCAGATCAAGGAGCTGAACGACAAGGGCTACTTCCAGCCGGACGCGCTCGGCACGAAGGACGCGGCCGCAGGCGCGCTGTTCATCCAGGAGAAGGCGGCCATGCTGGCGAGCGGCTCCTACCAGCTCGCGCAGAACGCCAAGCAGAACCCCGGCCTGGAGCAGAAGCTGCTCGCTCCGATCACGGTGGCGGCGGGCGAGGCCAAGTACGAGGGCGTGCACACGAGCACCTTCCTGCTCGGCGTGAACAGCCGCTCCAAGCATCCGGACGAGGCGCGCAAGTTCCTCGACTTCCTCAGCGGCAAGGAGATCGCCTCGGAATACGCCAACGCCACCGGCCAGAACGTGACCGTCAAGGACGTGGAGTACTCGACGCCGGAGCTGAAGGTCGCGACCGAGTGGAGCACGCGCAAGACGCTGTTCCAGCCGCGCTTCACGATCAAGAACGCCGACAACCAGAAGGCGGTCACCGGCTCCATTCAGGCGGTGCTCGGCGGCTCCTCGCCGGAGGAAGCGGCATCCGAAGCCCAGGCTGCGGTTGACCAGAACCTGGTGAAATAGGATGGCGAGAAAAAGGACGCTGCTGCTGTTCCTGCTTCCCGGAGTGCTTCTGTACGGCTTCTTGTTCCTCTACCCGACGGCAGCGGGCCTGTTCTATTCCTTTACGGACTGGGACGGCCTCTCGCCGTCCTTCCGTTTTGTCGGCTTGGACAACTACGCGACGAGCCTGGAGAGCCTCGTGTTCCAAAAAGCCGTCTTCAACAACGTCAAGTTCATGCTGGCCGTCGTCATCGCCCAGTCGGCCCTGTCGCTCGGCCTGGCGCTCCTGCTCGCCCGGAACTCCCGCTCGAGCACGGCGCTGCGGGCGCTGTACTTCTTTCCGGCGATCCTCTCCTCCGTCTCGGTCGGGCTCATCTGGTCGTTCGTCTACGATCCCGGCATCGGCATGCTGAACGCCTCGCTCCGCGCCGCGGGCCTCGAGAGCTGGACGCGCAACTGGATCGGCAGCAAGGACATCGCCATCTACTCGATCGCGTTCGTCCAGGTGTGGGCCCACGCCGGGCAGATGATGATCGTGTTCATCGCGGGGCTGCAGTCGATTCCCGCCGAGCTGTACGAGTCGGCGCGCATCGAGGGAGGGAACCGGCTGCAGATTTTCCGCCGCATCACCTGGCCGCTGCTGGCGCCGTCGGCGACGATCGTCGTCGCCTACACGACGATCCAGTCGTTCAAGGCGTTCGACCTCATCTTCGTCATGACGGACGGCGGGCCGAACCATGCGACGGAGATCCTGTCCACCTACATCTACCACACCGCGTTCGCAAGCTACCGGTTCGGCCTGGCCTCCGCCGGCTCCATGCTGTTCCTGGCCGTGCTCGGCCTGCTGACCTACGCGCAGTTCAAGGCGCTGCGGGCCGACCGCGCCAGCTATTGACCGATGATTCCCGAAAGGAGGGGGCGACCGTGGGCCGATGGATTCGGCGCGCCTGCCTGGCGCTCTATGCGGCCGTCGTGGCCGCGCCCTTGTATTTCCTGCTCGTCTCCACGCTGAAGGAGCCGTCCGCCTTCTTCACCAAGCCGCTGAGCTGGCCGAAGCCGATGACTTTGGCCAACATCCGGGGGCTGTTCGAAAGCCAGCCGATGTGGGCCTACCTCCTCAACAGCGTGACGGTCACGCTCGGCACCGTGCTGCTGACGCTGCTGCTCGGCAGCCTCATCGCCTACGCTTCCGTCCGCTGGGGCGGCCGCGCGGGCAAGTGGATCGCCGGCCTGTTCACCCTCGGCCTCATCGTGCCGTCCCAGGTGAACATGCTGCCGCTGTACTCGCTCGTCCGCAGCCTCGGCTGGTCCGACCGCCTCTGGGGCCTCGTCCTCGTGTCGGCCGCGCTGCTGCTGCCGATCACGGTCTTCATGCTGAGCAGCTTCATGCAGGGGCTGCACCGCGAGCTGCTCGAGGCGGGCAGCATCGACGGCTGCGGAGAATGGCGGCTGTACGCCAGCATCGCCATGCCGCTGTCCAAGCCTGCGGTCGCATCGGTCACGGCCTTCCTGTTCGTCATGTCCTGGAACGACCTGCTGATGCCGATGCTGCTGCTCGGGAGCCGCGACAACCTGACGCTGCCGCTCGCGCTCATGCAGTTCCGCGGGGAGTACGTGACCAACTATACGATGCTGCTGGCAGGCGTGGCGCTCGCCTCGCTGCCGATGGTCGTCCTGTTCGTCTTCCTGCAGCGGTTCTTCGTCGCCGGCATGACGGCCGGAGCGGTGAAGGGGTAGCGGAGATCCGCCATTGCGGGGCCAGCGCCGCCGTCCCGATGAACGCCGACCTGGAACAGCATCAGCCGGCTCCGCATCCGCGGGCCGGCTTTTTTGTGAGTTCACAGGTTATACACAGAGTTATCCCCGCTTTGAACAGCCTAAGAGGAGGAATTTTAATGAAATTGAAAAACTTGCTCACTTACCCACAGGTTTACTTATCCACATAATCAAGGCGACCAGGACGGCAATACAGGAAAGCTCCTATGAGGCTCGCTCCTGATCCTGCTCCAAGATAGAGCGCGCCTTGGAAGAATCCCATCCCTGCTCCGATCTGGTCTTGTGGAAGAATACCTGCAGCCGCGGCAATGGTCGATGAGCGCCTTGTACTTCGCCTGCGGATGGAACGTGGACGGTGGCTTGGATGCGAGAAGTGCAGCCGTCACGTCGAATCGGCCCTGCTAGCCGATCAGGCCGAACTCCCGTCCGGCCTGCAGCAGCGCGTCGCGCGCGAAGGCGAGGTCGTCGTCGCTGTGCATCGCGGTGACGATGAAGCGGACGCGGCCCTTGCCCTCGGCGACCGTCGGGTAGACGATGCCGGGCGCGAACACGCCGAGCTCCAGCAGCCGCGCCGAGAAGCGCATCGTCTGCGCCGAGTCGCCGATGACGATCGGCAGGATCGGCGTCTCGCTGACGCCGGTGTCGAAGCCGTCCGCCTGCAGCTGCGCGCGGAACGACGCGGCGGAGGCGTGCAGGCGCTCGCCCAGCTCGGGGCTGTCCTGCAGCACGGAGATCGCTTCCAGGCAGGCGGCCGCTACGGCCGGCGTCTGCGACGTGCTGAACAGGAACGGCCGCGCCTTGTGGATGAGATACTCCTTGAGCTCCCGGCTGCCGGCGGCATAGCCGCCGACGACGCCGACCGCCTTGGACAGCGTGCCGATCTGGATGTGCACCCGGCCGTGGAGGCCGAAATGATCCGTCGAGCCTTTGCCGAACCGTCCCAGCACGCCGCTCGCATGCGCGTCGTCGACGCAGACGACCGCGTCGTAGCGCTCCGCCAGCTCCACGATTTGCGGCAGCGGCGCGATGTCGCCGTCCATGCTGAACACGCCGTCGGTCACGACGAAGCGCGTCCGGCAGCCGGACGATTCCCGCAGCGCCTGCTCCAGGCTGTCCATGTCCTTGTGCTTGTAGATGCGGCGCGCCGCCTTGGTCAGCCGGATGCCGTCGATGATGCTGGCGTGGTTGAGCTCGTCGCTGATGACGACGTCGCCTTCCTGCAGCAGCGTGCCGAACACGCCCTGGTTCGTCGTGAAGCCGGACTGGAATACGAGCGCGGCTTCCGTGCCCTTGAACCGCGCCAGCTCCAGCTCGAGCTGCTCATGGATGTCCAGCGTGCCGGAAATCGTGCGGACGGAGCCGGCGCCGACGCCGTACTTCTCCGTCGCCTCGATGGCCGCGCGCTTGAGCCGCGGGTGGTCCGTCAAGCCGAGATAGTTGTTGGACGCCATCTGCAGCACGCGCCTGCCGCCGATTTCCATCCACGCTCCCGAGCCGCTTTCCCAGACGGCGGGCAGCCGGTATTTCCCTTGCCGCTTCAGCTCCTCGAGCTCGCCCTTCAGAAAGTCCAATCCTGCCATCGCTTTCCTCTCCTTCCGCAGCCGGCGGGCTGCCCGTCATGAATGCTGGCGCTAATGCTTGAACACGATCTTGGCGCACTGTCCCGAGCCCATCAGCTCGAACGCTTCCTCGAAGCGGTCCAGCGTGAACGTATGGTCGACGAGCGGCTGCAGGTCGATCCGCTTCGAGTCGAGCAGCCCCTTGAGCTGATGCCACGTCCGGTACATCCGCCGCCCCGTGATGCCGTGCACCTCGAGCCCTTTGAAAATGACATGGCGCCCAAGATCGATCGGCACCGCCTTGGGCGGGATGCCGAGCAGCGAGACGCGGCCGGCGGGAGCCATCGCCTCCAGCAGGCTGGAGATCGCGGCGCCGCTGCCGGACATCTCCAGGCCGACCTCGATGCCGGCTCCGTCCGTCAGGCGTCGCAACTCCTCGGCCGTGTCGAGGCCGGGCGACGGCTTCAGGCAGGCGTCCGCGCCGAGCTTCGCCGCCATGCCGAGCCGATAGTCATGCAGATCGACCGCGATGATGCGGCCGGCTCCGACCGCCTTGGCGACCTGGATCGCCATCAGGCCGATCGGCCCGCAGCCGACGACGGCGACGGAGCGGCCGACGATGTCGCCGGACAGCACCGTATGCACCGCGTTGCCGAGCGGGTCCTGCAGGCAAGCGAGCTCATGCGGCAGCGACGGGTCGTTCGGGATGACGTTGACCGCCTTGGTGACGGCATAATCCGCGAAGCAGCCCGGCGCGCTGATGCCGAAGCTGCGGGTGTGCGGGCACACATGGGCGTTGCCCGAGCGGCACTGCTTGCAGACGCCGCAGACGATGTGGCCTTCAGCGGAGACGTGGTCGCCGGGGGCGATGCCGCGCACGGAGCTGCCGACCTCGTCGACAATGCCGGCGAATTCATGGCCGAACACATTGGGCGTGACGACGTTCTGCTCCGCCCACTCGTCCCAGCGATAGATGTGCATGTCCGTTCCGCAAATGGAGCTGGCCTTCACGCGGATGCGGACCTCGTCCGGTCCGATCTGCGGAATCGGCAGCTCCCGGAGCACGGCTCCGGGCTTGCGTTCGGCCTTTACGAGGCCGGTCATCGTCGTTGGCATGGGGCATTCTCCTTTTTTTGCGCGGCGGGATGGGGACGGGATGCCGCTTGAACGCTTTTCTCCGTTATGGCAGCGCTTGATAAAGTACATATGTTCACTATAAAGAACAACCGCGTATGTAATAGTATATTAGGCGGCGGTCTTTTGTAAACAACAAAAAAAGCCGGCGCAGGGCCGGCTTGGGTGGTGGAAGCGGGAATGCGACGCAGGTTCAGCGCCGGCTCGAGCCGGCGGGCCGGATCGAGCGATGGGGCAGGATCGAGCCGATGGGGTCCGCTTCAGAACGGATAGCGGATGATGCTCTGCAGCTCGGTGACTTCCTCGGCGGATTCGTTGTGGTAGGCATGAGGCTGATCCGCGCTGAAGCGGATGGCGTCGCCTGCGGCTGCCGCGTGCCACTCCTCGCCGATGCGCAGGCGCAGCGCGCCGCGCGTGACGACGACGTACTCCTCGACGCCCTCGTGATGGGGCTCGGACTCGTAGGCGCAGCCGGGCTGCATGACGACGCGGTAGATCTCGAAGCGGGACTCGTCATGGTACGGAAACAGCGGATAGCTCGCGTAGCGGCCGTCGTCGGCCGTAATCGGCACGACCGTCGAGGCGGGAACGAGCGTCACGCTCGAGCGGTCCTCTTCGATCAGGTCGGACACCGAGATGCGCAGGCCGCTGGCGATTTTCCACAGGATCGTGATCGTCGGGTTGGAGTCGGCGCGCTCGATCTGGGCGAGCATCGTCTTGCTGACGCCGGTCAGCTCGGACAGCTTGTCCAGGCTGTGGCCCCTGGACTTGCGGATTCTCTTGAGGTTGCGGGCGACGCGCAGCACCATCGTATCCATGAGACACCTCCGTGCGAAAGGAACATGATCTCTTATTCTAGCACGATGAAGCGTCAGCGCGCTATCGGCAGATTCGGGGGCGCTGTAACTCGGTTCGCCTCTTGTGCTAAGATGAGAGCAATTCAGGCGCGATGCCGGAGAGGAAGAAAGCATTGGCTAAGCTCAAAGACATCGCCGAGCGGCTCGGCGTATCGATATCGACCGTTTCCCGCGCGATCAGCGGAGACCGGACGCGTCCGGTCAGCGAGGAGACGAAGCGCCGGGTGCTGGATGCCGCGCGGGAGCTGGGCTATCCGCTGCAGGGGGGACCGGCTCATGCGGCAGGAGCGGATCGCGTCCAGCTGGCCTGCATCCTGCCGGGCGGCCTGATGGGCCATCACCCTTATTTCACCGCCGTGCTGGAAGGCTTTCACCGCAAGCTGGAGGAGCTCGGCCAGCCGCCGGCGCTGATGCGGGCGAGCGAGGAGCTGCGGGAGCCGGGACGGCTGGCGTCCATGCTGGAGGAAAGCGGCACCCGCGGCGTGCTGGCGCTCAGCTGGTACGATTCGCGCCTGTACGGGCAGCTGGCGGCGGCGGGCGTGCCGATCGTCGGCGTCAGCCTCAACGACGAATCCATCTTTGGCGTCCCGATCGTCGATTGCGATCGGCTGGCGGCCGCTCGGCTGGCGGTCCGCCATTTGCAGGAGAGAGGGCATGCGCGGATCGGCTTCGTCGGAGGACCGGCGTTCGACCGCACTCTGGAGCGGGACGAGCGCTACATCGGCTACAAGTTCGCGATGCTGGAGGCGGATCGGCATCCCGATCCGCGCTGGATCGTCAACTCCGAGTGGATCATCGAAAAAAGCTACAGCGAGACGCTCGACATGCTGAGAAGGCTGGGGCCGGCCGAACGGCCGAGCGCCATCTTCTGCGCGAGCGATTCGCTGGCGATCCCCGCCATGCGGGCGGTCATCGACTCGGGACTGCGCATCCCGGAGGACATCGCCTTCGTCGGAATGGACAACATCGAGTTCGCCCAGTACACGTCGCCGCCGCTCACCTCGGTCCACGTGCCCCGGGAGGAGATCGGCGCCGCCGCCTGCACGTTCCTGCTGGACTACGCGCAGGGCGAGCACCATGGCGCGAGGAAGCTGCTGCTCCCCTGCGAGCTGATCGTTCGCGAGTCCTCCGGCGCGGCGCCGGGTGGCGCGGATGCGGAAGCGGCGGTGAAGTCGGTGGAGAATGGTGCGGAGAGAGCGGCGGAATCGTTGGCGGAGAGGGCGGTGGAGAAGGGCGCGGAGAAGGCGGTCGAGTAGGGCCTGGCGAAGCCGGTGGAGTGGTCGACGGAGAGAGCGGCGGAGAAGCTGGAGGCGCGGCCATGACGGACTTATGGCCATTGGCGCAATCGAGGGAGAGGACTTATTGGCGCTGAAGGTGTCAGGACGGCCGCCATTCGGCTCGGACAATGCCTTCCACAAGCGCAAGCCCTGGTCGGGCTATGCACGGAAAAACCGCGTGTAGCCCGCGAGCCTGCGCTACGCACGAAAAAACCATGAGTAGGGCGCGCCGGCGCGCCGGATTACTGCCACCCAAGGCACTCTCGACTCCCTCGTCGCGACGATGTGCCGGATTACCGCCACCCAAGGCGCTCTCGACTCCCTCGTCGCGACGATGTGCCGGATTACCGCCACCCAAGGCGCTCTCGACTCCCTCGTCGCGCCGGCGCGCTGGGATTCCGCCCCCCAAGGCACTCTCGACTCCCTCGTCGCGCCGGCGCGCTGGGATTCCGCCCCCCAAGGCACTCTAGACTCCCTCGTCGCGTCGATGTGCCGGATTACTGGCCCCCAAGGCACTCTAGACTCCCTCGTCGCGTCGATGTGCCGGATTACTGGCCCCCAAGGCACTCTAGACTCCCTCGTCGTGTCGATGTGCCGGATTACTGCCCCCCAAGGCACTCTCGATTCCCTCGTCGCGCCGGCGCGCTGGATTACTGCCACCCAAGAAGGCGGATCGCGCGCTACGATGGAAAAACCGAGCGAAGCGGACCGAAAGGGCCGGGCAGGACGAAAAAACACAAAAAGACGAGGCCAGCCGCCCTGGCCTCGTCTTTTTGTGTTTTGCTCGCAAAGCGTCGGGCGAGAAATCGGCTGGTTTGATCTATATGGGCTCGAATCCAAATTATTTGGATGTGGGAAACCAAAAATTGATCTTGTCGACCGAAAAAAAATCTGATAATCTAAGCATCATATCTTTGGAAGCGCTATCTTTATCTTAAAATCGACAACGAAGTGGCGTTTGGCGGCATCCGATGCAACGAACAAGCTAAACTCTCATTCCAAATCCAATGAATAGTTGGAATCTTTGGTTGACGGTTTGGAGCGAAGCCTGCTACTATCGAGCTGTGTTAGAAAAGCTGACAAATAATTCGCTAAACTACCGTGCTAGGGGGAGAACAGTCGTGGCTAACCTTCAGCAGCAAGCCGGCGCGATGCCTGCGTCGCCACTGGGCCCGCCGCCCGCCCCGTCCGCGCCGCCCGCCGCGCTCGCGGCATCTGCGTCGCCGCCCGCGCCGCCTGCCGCGCTCGCGGCATCTGCGTCGCCGCCCGCGCCGCCTGCCGCGCTCGCGACATCCGCGTCGCCGCCGGGCCCGCCGCCCGCGCCGCCCGCAACCGGCGGGGCGTCCGCGCCTCAGCGGCTTATGCGGCCCCGCCGGCCGCTCGCCCATGCCGGCGGCGGATCGCCGCTCGGCCGCCGGATCGCCCGCAACTGGCAGCTGTACGTCATGATCGCGCCGGTCATCGCCTACTATCTCGTGTTCCATTACGCCCCGATGTACGGCATCCAGATCGCGTTCAAGGACTTCCGCATCAACAAGGGCATCTGGGACAGCCCGTGGGCCGGCTTCAAGCATTTCGAGCGCTTCTTCGACAGCTACTTCTTCGAGCGGCTGCTGACGAACACGCTCGAGCTCGGCGCCTATCTGCTGGCGGTCGGCTTTCCGATCCCGATCCTGCTCGCCCTCCTGCTGAACGAGGCCGGCTCGGAGAGGTTCAAGAAGTTCGTGCAGACGGTCACGTACGCGCCGCACTTCCTCTCGACGGTCGTCGTCGTCGGCATGCTCATGATCTTCCTCAACCCCCGCTACGGCCTCGTCAACACGATGCTCGTCTCGCTCGGAGGCGAATCCGTCAACTTCATGGCCGATCCCGCCTGGTTCAAGACGCTGTACGTGCTCTCCGACGTCTGGCAGACGATGGGCTGGAGCTCGATCATCTACCTGGCCGCGCTCGGCGGCATCGATCCCGCCCTGCACGAGGCGGCCCGCGTCGACGGGGCGAGCCGGCTGCGGCGCATCTGGCACATCAACCTGCCGGGCATCCGCCCGACGATCCTCATCCTGCTCATCCTGAACGTCGGCAGCATCATGTCGATCGGCTTCGAGAAGGTGCTGCTCATGCAGAACAACCTGAACCTCGCGAGCTCGGACATCATCGACACCTATGTGTACCGCAGCGGCATCCTGGACGCGAACTACAGCTTCTCGGCGGCGATCGGACTGTTCAGCGCCGTCATCAACTTCATCCTGCTCGTCACCGTCAATTCGATCGCCCGCCGCGCCGGCGGCAGCAGCCTGTGGTAAGGAGGGAACCGCCATGCCCGCTACCCGCGAGGACAGAGCGTTCGGCATCGTCGTCTACGCCGTGCTCGGCATCGTTTCGCTGATCGTCCTGTATCCCCTGTACTATGTGCTGATCGCTTCCTTCAGCGAGCCGCTCAAGATCATGAACGGCGAGATCTGGCTCTGGCCCAAAGGCTTCACCATCGACTCGTACGCGAAAATTCTGGACAACGACGCGATCCTGCGCGGCTTCCTGAACACGGTGCTCTACACCGTGGCCGGAACCGCCCTCAACCTGACGATGACGGTGCTCGCCGCCTATCCGCTGTCGCGCTCCGACTTCGTCGGCCGCAACCTGTTCATGGGCCTGATGGTGTTCACAATGTTTTTCGGCGGCGGCCTCATCCCGTCGTACCTGCTCATCAAAAACCTCGGCCTGCTCGACACGTTCTGGGTCATGATCCTGCCGGGAGCGGTGTCGATCTGGAACATCATCATCATGCGCACCTACTTCCAGCAGTCGATTCCGCCGGAGATCCAGGAGGCGGCCGTCATCGACGGCTGCTCGAGCTTCGGCACGCTGCTGCGCGTCGTGCTGCCGTTGTCGATGCCGAT
Organism: Paenibacillus pasadenensis DSM 19293; assembly: GCF_000422485.1. GTDB lineage: Bacteria > Bacillota > Bacilli > Paenibacillales > Paenibacillaceae > Paenibacillus_O > Paenibacillus_O pasadenensis. The sequence continues at coordinate 65,165 of NZ_AULW01000052.1, read as the reverse complement.
CCTCGCCGTCACCGTGCTGTTCTATGCGGTCGGCCACTGGAACGCCTTTTTCAACGCGCTGCTCTATTTGTCGGACCGGCCGAAATTCCCGCTGCAGCTCATCCTGCGCGAGATTCTGATCCAAGGCCAGACCGACGACATGGTGCGGGCTTCGACCGAGTCGGCGATCAAGGCGAGGCAGGCGGTCGAAGGCATCAAGTACGCCGTGCTGATCGTCGCGAACATTCCGATGCTGCTGCTCTATCCGTTCCTGCAGCGGTATTTCGTCAAGGGGATTCTGGTCGGCGCCATCAAGGGCTGATCTTCCATATCGATCCATATCGAACGATCAATCGGGAGGGGTAGAAACATGGAGAGAAGCAAACGGAAGCGGACGAAGGGGATGCTGGCGCTGGCGCTCGCGGCGGCAATGCTGGCGGCATGCAGCAACGGCAACGGCGCAGGAAACGCAAGCGGAGGCAGCGGTGAAAACGGCGCAGGCGGAGACGGCGGGGCCAAGTCCGACGCTGCCGCTCCGGCCGGACTGAACGAGAGCGGCTTCCCGATCGTCGGCGAGAAGATCACGGTCAGCGGCTTCGCCGGCAAGTTCATGGCCAACGTCGACTGGAGCACGCTCAAGCTGTGGACCGACTATGAGGCGCGCACGAACATCCATGTGGAATGGGAGACGGTGCAGAAGGACGTGCTCAAGGAGAAGCGCAACCTGCTGCTCGCCGGCGGCAATTATCCGGAGCTGTTTTTCGCCTCGGCTTTTCCAAAGACGGATGTGGCCAAGTACGGCGACCAGGGCGTGTTCCTGCCGCTGAACGATCTGATCGACCGCTACGCCCCGAACTTCAAGGCGCTCATGGAAAAGTACCCGGTCATCAAGCAAGGCATCACGATGCCGGACGGCAACATCTACTCGCTGCCGACGGTGTACGACCCGGAATTCCGCTCCGTCTTCTTCAACACGCCGTGGATCAAGAAGGAGTGGCTCGACAAGCTCGGCGTCGCGGAGCCGGCGAACCTGGAGCAGTTCAAGGAAATGCTGAAGGCGATCAAGACCGGCGATCCGAACGGCAACGGCAAGCCCGACGAGATCGCTTGGGGCGGCGTCGGCACGCTCGGCCTCGTGAACTATCTGAAGGGCGCCTACGGCCTGAACAACCACGGCACGGCCAACCCGTACGTAGACGAGGATCCGGAGGCGGCCGGCAAGATCCGCTTCGTGCCCTCCTCCGAGCGCTACAAGGAGCTGCTGGAGTTCGTGCACGGCCTGTACAAGGACGGCTTGCTGGAGAAGGACATCGCTTCGGTCAAGGCGGAGGAGATCGACGCGAAAGGCGCGGAAGGGCTGCTCGGCGTCGTCGACAACGTCGACCCGGTGGCGATCTACAACCAGCAGGGCTACGTCGGCCTGCCCGTGCTGGAAGGGCCGCACGGCGAGCGGATGTACACGTACCTCGGCGCGCCGCTCGGCAACATCGGCATGTTCGCCTTGACGGACAAGGCGGAGCATCCCGAGGCGATGATCCGCTGGATGGACTATTTTTACGGGGACGAGGGCATCCGCAACTTCTTCATGGGCTGGAAGGACGAGACGTACGTGGAGAACGCGGACGGCAGCGTCGACTACACGGAGGACATCAAGAACAACAAGGACGGGCTCAGCCTCGACCAGGCGGTCAGCCAGTATCTGATCTGGCCGGGCGGCTACTATCCGGGCTTCGTCACGCACAAGTACTTCAAAGGCGCCGAAGGGCTGCCGACCTCGGTCGAGAACTCGAAAAAGGCCGACCCGTACACGCTGCAGGCGGATCAGGTCTGGCCGGGCTTCAACTTCGCCCAAGAGGAGCAGGAGGAGATGGGGACGCTCGGCACGGACATCCAGACGTACGTCGACGAGATGCGCGACAAGTTCATCCTGAATGGAACCGGCGAGTGGGACGCTTATGTCTCGACGCTGGAGAGCATGGGGCTGAAGCGGTACATCGAGATCTACCAGTCCGCCCTCGACCGCACGATCGGCTCGAACGGGTAGGCTTCGGACGCAGGCGGAGCCATCTATATTATAGAAGCAAGGAGAGACAACATGGCACAACTGACGGCTGTATTGATCGGCGCGGGGGCGCGCGGAGCCAAGGGCTACGCTCCTTATGCGCTCGATCGTCCGCATGAGCTGAAGCTGACGGCGGTCGCGGAGCTCGACCCGGTGCGGCTGGAGCGGACCGCCGAGCAGCACGGCGTGCCTCCCGAGGAGCGCTACGCCAGCTGGGAGCCGCTGCTGGACGGACCGCGGAAGGCGGACATCGCCATCATCTGCACGCAGGACCGGATGCACTACGAACCGACGATGCGCGCGCTCGCGGCAGGCTACCACGTGCTGCTGGAGAAGCCGATGTCGCCCGATCCGCTGGAATGCCTCGACATGGAGCAGGCGGCCCGCGACCACGGCCGGCTGCTGACGATCTGCCATGTGCTGCGGTATACGCCGTTCTGGGCGGCGATCAAGAAGCTGATCGCGGACGGGACGATCGGCGAGGTCGCCTCGATCCAGCTCAACGAGAACGTCGGCTACTGGCATATCGCGCACAGCTTCGTGAGGGGCAACTGGAACAACTCCGACAAGGCGAGCCCGATGATCCTCGCCAAGTCCTGCCACGACATGGACGTGCTGAGCTGGCTGATCGACAAGCCCTGCACGAGCGTCAGCTCGTTCGGCTCGCGGATGCATTTCCGCGAGGAGCAGGCGCCGCCGGGCTCGGCGGACCGCTGCCTCGACTGCGCCGTCGAGCCGGACTGCCCTTACTCGGCGACGCGCTTCTACCTGAGCAAGCCGTATATGGGCTGGGCGGGGCATTTTTGCGACGATCTGGAGCGGGAGACGATCCTGCACGGGCTGCGCACGACCGACTACGGCCGCTGCGTCTACCGCAGCGACAACAACGTCGTCGACCATCAGGTCGTGGCGATGGAGTTCGACGGCGGCGCGACGGCGATGTTCAGCATGAGCGGCTTCACGCATGAGCAGGAGCGGCGCATCCAGATCATGGGCACGCGCGGCGAGATCCGCGGCGAGGACGACCTCATCACCGTGTACGACTTTCTGACCGGCCAAAAGACGATCATCCACCCGCCGGTGACCTGGTCCGGCCACGGCGGCGGCGACAGCGGCATCGTGCGCAGCTTCATCGAGGAAGTGCGGAACTACGGCGGGCAGGAAAGCCTGACGTCCGCGGCCGCTTCCGTGCGCAGCCATCTGATGGCGTTCGCGGCGGAGAAATCGCGCCTCTCCGGAGGCGCTCCCGTGCGGCTCGATGAGTATGCGCAGGAGCTGCGCGCGGCCGGAGCGGCCGGGGCGGCTGGAGCGGCTGGAGTTAAGGAGTAGCGGCGGCCGAGGCGAAGGGGGCGGAGGCTCGGCAGGAAGCGGGGCCGGTGCGCGTGCGGAGGCGTGGCAGGAAGCGGGGCGGCGCGCGGGCGGAGACGCGGCAGGAAGGCGGGGCCGGCGCGACGACGGGACGTCCGGGCAGGCGGACATCCCTGACGGGCATCCGGGGGGCAGGCATAGGATGGGAGCAGCAAGCCATTTTGAACATGGAGTTGATTCCTCTGCCCCGCACCCCAGGTCATGTGACCGTCATCATCGAGAAAGACCGCCGCAGAATCGTCGCGAAAGCGCCGCTCGGCGGCATCGACCGCATCGTCTGCGTCATCAACCGCCAGTACACGAACGCCCCGAACACGACCCAGATCGCCAGCGGAGCCGGGCGCAGCAGCGCATCCGGCAGCAACGCGGCGATCGACTCGCCGTGGACGCGCCAGCAGGAGAGCGTCGGCGCCGGCGGCACGGCGCGCAACATCGGGCTGAAGGGCGGCCGCGTCGGCGGCTCCCGGCCGCTGCTGCGCGTGCCGGGCGGCAAGGAGCTGGTCATCGTCATCAATGACCAGATCGTCAAGCTGGCGAAGGGGACGCAGAGCTCCTCCGCCACGCAGATCGCCAGCGGAGCCGGCCGGAGCAGCACGGGCGGCACGAACTCCGCGATCGGCAGCCCCGGCACATGGCAGCAGGACGCGGTCGGCGGCGGCGGCAAGGCCGTCAACAAGCCGAGCTCGCGCAAGCGCCGCAGCATCCGCTGAGCGCGGCGGGCCCGAGGCGGGAAATCCAGGGCAGAAATGTGCCTTGGATTCGATTATCGGGCCGAATTCCTCAATCCAGGGCAGAAATGTGCCTTGGATTCGATTCTCGGGGCCGAATTCCTCAATCCAGGGCAGAAATGTGCCTTGGATTCGTTCTCGGGCCCGAATTCCTCAATCCAAGGCAGAAATGTGCCTTGGATTAAAAATCCGGCCCGACTTCGCCAATCCAAGGCAGTCCTGTGCCTTGGACCCGAGCCAGGAGCTGCCTCGACTTGAGGCAGCTCCTTTCCTTTTTCCGGCGCATCGGTCCGATCTCCAGAGCGGCATCCGTGAATCTGCATAGGAAAAGGAAAGCCGAACCAATCTAGAGAGTGGAACGGGGGCTGCGGCTCCCGCGATCCGATCCGGATGGGAGAGATGGACATGAGGTTCAAGGACAAGGTCGCCGTCGTCACCGGCGGCGCGAGCGGCATCGGAGCCGCTACCGTGCAGAAGTTCGCGGAGGAGGGCGCCAAGGTCGTCATCGCGGACTTCGCCGATCAAGGCCAGGCCGAGGCGGAGCGTCTGAAGGGGCTGGGCCACGAGGCGCTGTTCGTCAAGACGGACGTGACGAGCGAGGAGCAGGTGAAGCGCATGGTCGAAGAGACGGTGCGGACGTTCGGGCGGCTGGACATCCTGTTCGCCAACGCGGGCATCGCCAAGGACGCGCCGGTCGACCAGCTGAGCCATGAGGCTTGGGCGCGGACGATCGACATCAACCTGACGGGCGTCTTCCTGTGCGACAAGTACGCCGTCCAGCAGATGCTGGCGCAGGGCGGCGGCGTCATCGTCAACTGCGGCTCCATCCACAGCCATGTCGGCAAAGGCTCGGTCAGCGCCTACGCGGCCGCCAAGGGCGGCGTGAAGCTGCTGACGCAGTCGATGGCGGCCGACTACGCGGCCCGGGGCATCCGCGTGAACGCCGTCTGCCCGGGCTACATCGACACGCCGCTCATCGGCGGCCGCACGGAGGCGATCACGCAGCATCTCGTATCGCTGCATCCGATGGCGCGGCTCGGCCGTCCGGAGGAGGTCGCGGCGGCGGTGCTGTTCCTCGCCAGCGACGACGCTTCCTTCGTCACCGGAGCGAGCCTGCTCGTCGATGGCGGATATACGGCGGTGTAGCGCGGCAAGGCCATGGCAGCCGGCAAGCGGCAGCGCCATGGACAAAGGGGAGGCGCCGGAACGTTCCGGAGCCTCCCCTTTCGCGCGTCAAGCTGTTCAGGCTCCGCTCCGCTCGTCCAGCTCCGCCAGTGTCTCGGCGATCGCGATGCGCAGCGCGTCATGCAGCATGGACTGGGGCAGCGAGGGCAGGCCGGGCTTGTCCAGCGCCAGCTCCGTCGAGGCGGGGAAATGGATGAAGCCGGCGAGGGCGCCCGACCCGCTGTCGCGGACATGGTCGAGAGCGGCGTACATCGTATTGTTGCAGATGAACAGGCCCGCCGTGTCCGAGATGGAGGCGGGGATGCCCGCCGCTCGCAGCGCCAGCTCGATGCGGCGGATCGGCAGCGTGGCGAACAGGCCGTCCGGCCCGCCCGCCCGGATCGGCTCGTCCTGCGGGCGATTGCCGTCGTTGTCGCCAAAAGCGGCGCCGGCGGGCACGTCCATCGCGTTGACGGCGATCCGCTCCGGCGTGACGGCCGCGCGTCCGGCGGCCAGGCCGCAGCAGAGGACGGCGTCCGGCTGCAGGCGGTCGATTTCCCGCTTGAGCCGCTCGGCGCACTCGCCGAAGACGACCGGCAGCAGCAGCGTATGGATGGCGGCGCCGGGGAACGATTCCTCGCGGATGGACGCCATCAGTGCCTCGGTCGGGTTGATGCGGCTGCCCCCGAAGGGCTCGAAGCCGGTAATAAGCAGGTTTCTCATGGAGGGAAAGGCTCCTTTTCGCTCGCGGCCGCAGCCGCAGGTTCTCTAGGGCGTGTTTGCCACCTCCGAAGGAAGCCGATATTGCCGAATTTTTGATCCCTGCGAGGAACGTAGGCGAAGGCGTACCGGGGGTACGTCGAGCCTGCGTGACGAAGCAGGGGGCAAAAAGGCGGTGATAGATGCCCCTGAGCGGGTTTGCAAACACGCCCTAGCTTCACAGGCTATGGGCGACGAATCTTCTCTCGCCATTATTTCATGCCTGTCCGGCCGGGGCCAAGCCCTTTTTTCGCCGCACGGCAACAGAGCGTCCTGCATACAGGGTAATAGGAAGAAAAGGCAAACCGAAACGTCAAAGGAGGAAGGATCAATGTCCTACGAGGAGCTGAGCTGGAAAAGCCGCGACGGCGTCAGCATCTACGGCTGCCGCTGGATGCCGGAGGGCGAGCCGGTCGCCGCTGTCGGCATCGTGCACGGGCTGGGCGAGCATTGCGGCGCCTACGCGCATGTGGCTTCGTTCTTCACGGAGCGCGGCTTCGCGGTGATCGCCTTCGACCAGCGGGGGCATGGCCGGACAGAAGGCCGGCGCGGCGACTGCCCCGGCTACGACGCGCTGCTGGAGCCCGTGGAACGGATCGTCGAGGACATGCAGCGCCGCTGGCCGGGGCTGCCGCGGTTCCTGTTCTGCCACAGCATGGGCGGAAATGTAGCGCTCAACTTCATGCTGCGCCGCCGCCCGCCGCTCGCCGGAGCCGTCGTGGCGGGACCGTGGCTGAAGCTGGCTCCGGCGCCGCCGCCGGCAAAGCTGCTGTGGGGCCGCCTCCGCGAGCGCATGCAGCCCGGCTATCGCCTGGTCGGCGCGAACCGCCGGGGCACCTCCGACCCGGACATGCAGCGCCGCTATGACGAGGATCCGCTGCGGCACGGACGGATCACGCTGCGCACGTTCGCCGCCGTCAGCCAGGCGGGCCGCTGGGCGCTGAGCCACGCGCCGGAGCTGAGCGTGCCGCTGCTGCTCATGCACGGCGGGTCCGACCGCATCACGTCGCCGCGGGCGAGCCGGCGCTTCGCGCAGCGTGCGGGAGAGCGCTGCTCCTACCGCGAATGGCCGGGCTTCCGGCATGAGCTGCATGCCGAGGCGGGCCGGCAGGAGGTGCTCGCCTGCGCCGCCGACTGGATGCTGGGACGCTGCGGCAATAGCTGACAGCCTGTTGTCAGGGACGATCCGTCAGCTCCAATCCCACGAAAAGGTCGGCTCGGCCGCCAAATGGCCGCCTTGCTGAACGAGCGGAGATCGATCGTCATGCCGCCTTTCCAAGCCTCATATAGATGAGGCAGAGGAGGCGGCTTTTGCTATGAAGACAAGCATCGTCATACTGACGCACAACCAGCTGGACTATACGCTCCGCTGCCTGGAGAGCGTGCAGGCGCATACGTCCGACTACGAGCTCATCGTCGTCGACAACGGCTCGACGGACGGCACGGCGGAGCTGCTCCGGCAGAGCGGCTTCAAGACAGAGCTCAACCGCCGCAACGAAGGCTTCGCCAAGGGCTGCAACCAGGGGCTGGCGCTGGCCGAGGGCGACAACGTGCTGTTCCTCAACAACGACACCGTCGTCACGGCCGGCTGGCTGGAGGCGATGGAAAGGCTGCTCGAGCGGGAGCCGCTATGCGGCATGGTCGGTCCGGTCTCGAATTACGTCAGCGGCCCGCAGCGGGTCGACGCCCCGTACGGCCCGGGCATCGACGGCCTGGAGCCGTTCGCGGCGCAGCGCGCGGCCGGCTGGCGCGGACGCAGCTGGGAGCTGCCGCGGCTCGTCGGGTTCTGCCTGCTGCTGCGGCGCCGGCTGGCGCTGGAGATGGGAGGCTTCGACGAAGGCTACGGCCTCGGCAACTACGAGGACGACGATCTGTGCCTGCGGCTGCGGCGCGACGGCTGGCGGCTGCTCGTCGCCTGCGATTCGTTCGTGCATCATTACGGGCATGTGACGATGAACGCGCTGGGGGATCAGGGCTTGAGCATGCTGCTGGAGCAGGGCCGCCGGGTGGCGCGGGCCAAGTGGGGAGAGGATCCGGTCGAGCTGCTGTACCGGCGGACGCCGGCCGTCAGCTGCTCGATCGGCATCGGCGGCGAGGCGGACGAGGCGGCGCTCGACGCGACGCTCGCCTCCATCCGCGGACTGGCGGACGAGATCCTGCTCGTCCATCACGGCCGCGAGGGCTGGGAACGGACGGCGCGGCTCGGCCGCGAGCGCGACCTCAAGACGGTGCGCGCCGAGCTCGGCGAGCCGGCCGGAGCGAGGGCCGCGCTGGAGGAGTCCGGGCGCGAGCATGCGCTGTGGCTGCGCGCCGGCGAGGAGCTCGCGCCGGAGGAGGCGCGCCGGCTGCTGGCCCGGCTGCGGCGGCCGGAGGAGCCGCTGGCGGCGATCGAGCCGGTGCGGCTGCGGGTCCCGGCGGCGCAGCCGGGGGCGGCCGGGCGCGAGGAGCAGCGGGACGCGGCGGAGCGTACGGGAGCGGCCGGGCGCGAGGGGATGCAGGTACTGGCGGCGCAGCCGGAGGCGGCCGAGGCGGTCCAGCCGACACGGCTGCGGGACGCGGCGGCCAGCCGCCTGGTCCTCGCGTCGGCGCGTCCGCGCTGGGACGCCGCCGCCGGCGGGTACGCCGCGCCGCTGGCGAGCGGAGGCGCGCCATGACGCTGGCGAGGCCGACCGGCGGCGGTCCGGCTCCGGTGCTGCGGCCCGGTGTCACCTTTGAGACGAAGTGCTACGAGCGGGACTGGCGCGAGCTGCTGCTGACCGACCGCCTGAGCCGGGCGATCGCGCAGCATCGGTTTCCGTTTGCCGAGCGGATCCTGTACGTCAACAATGTCGAACGGCCCGAGCTCGTCCTCCGCCATGCGCGGCGGCTCGTCGACGAAGGCGTGCTGACGGACTGCGTGCTCGTCGACGAGCATAGCGAGGAGGCGCTGCTCTTTTTCGGCCTGACGGAGGAGGACTTCCAGGGAGGCTATCGCTACTCGATCGCCGAGCTGGTCGCCCTTTATCGCTGCCGCACGGAATATCTGCTCCATTATGCGGGCGACTGCATGCTGGAGGAGCCGACCGACTGGCTGCGGCCGTGCCTGGAGCGGATGCGGCTGCAGCGGTCGATCGTCGCGGCGAATCCGGTGCCGAACGGGCGGATGGACGAAGCGGCGCGGGAGGCGCTGCTGACCGACGGCGACTTCCATCTCGGCTATGGCTTCTCCGACCAGTGCTACCTCGTGCGGACGCTCGATTTTCGCGCGCGCATCTACGGGGAGCGCCATCCGGCATCGGAGCGGTACCCGGCTTACGGCGGAGAGCTGTTCGAAAAAAGGGTCGATGCCTGGATGCGCGTATCGGGCTTCATGCGGCTTACGTGGAGGAGGGGCAGCTACTGGCATCGCACGCTGCGCAGCTCCGAGCCGGAGCTGGACCTGTCGGCCCCGGCCTTGGCCTGCTACCGCGCCGGAGCGAAGGCGATGGAGGAGCTTGACTACGAGAGCGCGTCGGTCTGGCTCCGTCTCGCCGAGCTCGCCGTCTCCTGCGAGCGCCAGCTCGGAAGACGGCTGGATCCGGATCTGCGCTGGCTGCCGAGGCTTCAGCTGGCGGTCTGCGACGACCGACTCGGCCGGCCGGAGCTGGCCTGGCTCAGCAACGAAGCGGCGGCGGTCCACGCGCCGCCGGGGCAGCGCAGCATCGAGGCCAATCGGGAGATGATGGCGGAGCGCATGAGCGGGGGCGGCTCGGAGCAGCCGCTGCTGTCCGTGCTGATTCCCTCGCTGCCGGAGCGGAGCGCCTCGCTGTCCGTCCTGCTGGAGCGGCTGCGGGCCCAGGCGCACGGACGTCCGGTGGAGCTGCTGGCGCTGACGGACAACCGGCTGCGGACGACCGGAGCCAAGCGCAACGCGCTGCTGGAGCTCGCCCAAGGGAAGTTCGTCGCCTTCGTCGACGACGACGACCGGATCGCCGACGGCTATGCCGAGCGGCTGCTCGCGGCGATCCGCAGCGAGCCGGACGCGGACTGCATCGTGTTCGACGTGCGGGTGCACGCGGACGGATCGCCTTCCCGCCTATGCCGGTACGGAATCGAGCTGGATCATGGCAGCGACGCGGAGGGGTATACCCGCAAGCCCAACCATCTGATGGCCTACCGCCGGGAGCTGGCGCTGCGGCATCGGTACCTGGACATCGGCTACGGCGAGGATGACGAATGGGCTGCGCGCGCCAGCGCCGACATCGTGGTCCAGCATCGGATCGAGGCGGTGCTCTACGAGTACGATTGGGCGCCCAAGCCGCTGTCCTGGTACGGAGCCGCCCGCTCGCCGTCTTGAGCGCGCGGCCTCGGTCCGGGCCGTATGCTGGCGCCCCTCGGCGCTCCTCATTCCGGCGGGCCGGCTTTTCGGCTCTGCTCGCGGTAAGCGCCGGGCGAGGCGCCCATCCGCGCCCGGAAAGCATGATGGAAGTGGCTGAGGCTCGAAAATCCGCAATAATCCGCGATTTGGGACGCGGTATGGTCCGAGCCGGCGAGCAGCTCCCGCGCATGCTCGAGCCGCAGCTCCATCAGATAGCGATGGGGCGGAAGCCCGAAGCGCTCGCGGAAGACGGCCCGGAAGCGGGACGTCGACAGATGGGCGCGCCGGGCCAGCTCCTCGATGTCCAGCGGGTCGGCCAGATGGAAGGAGAAGTAGGACGGAATCCAGTCCAGCTGAGGGCGGCCCGGCTTGGAAGCGGCGGGATGCGCGTGATCCTGCAAGACGAGGTGCACGAGCCGGGTGGCCGCCGCTTGCGCCTTCAGCTTGGACAGCGGGTCGCGGTCCTGCCAGCTTTCCACCATCTCGAGAAGGAGATGCCGGTAGAGATGGGGCTTCTGCGGCTGCAGCAGGACGGGGATGGCGATGCCGTCGAAGTCGTTCAGCCTCGGCTGCATCAGGTGGGCAAATGAAGCGAGGTCCAGCTGGCCCGGCCGCGTAGGAAAGCTTTTTTCCCGTTGGGGCTCATAGAAGATATCCATATGCGCAAAAGGCGTCTCGTTGGCCCCGTCCGCCCTCAGATCGTGGACCGTGCCCGGCTGGAGCAGGCAGAACTGGCCTTCCTCGAACCGATGGCTCGTCCCGTCGGCCACGACATGGAGCTCGCCCTTGCGGATGTAGATGAACAGGTAGTCGAGCAGCTTGCGGAAGGGGAAATAATATGCCGGGCGGACGGCGAAGTCGCTTTCCCGGATGTAGGGGACGATCGGAAGGGCGGCGGAGTCGGGAAGCAGGTCCATGGCGGCTCCTTTCGCAAGTCAGTCATTTTAGGCAACTCCAATCATCATGCCATGCACATACAGGAAAGTAAAATCGCGATAAACTCCTTTATGAAAGCGATTTTACCGATAAGGAGCGCGAAAGCCATGAGCATAGGGAACCAACTTCCGGAGCTGAACGACACGGTGGAGCTGTCTGCCGCCGAGCGGGAAGGCTATCTTCGCGACGGTCATGCGATCATCCGGCAGCTGGCGCGGCCGGACGAGATCGCCGCCTACCGCGAGGTGATCGGCGAGGTCGTGCGGGAGCACAACTATCACACCAAGCCGCTGGAGGAGCGCGATACGTACGGCAAGGCCTTCATCCAGATCGGCAACGTCTGGGAGCTGAGCGAGGCGGCTCGAAGGTTCGTGTTCGCCCGCCGCTTCGCCAAAGCCGCCGCCGACCTGATGGGCGTGCCTGCGGTGCGCATCTATCATGACCAGGCCTTGTTCAAGGAGCCGGGCGGCGGGCATACGCCCTGGCATCAGGATCAGATCTACTGGCCGCTCGATACGGACAAGACGATCACGCTCTGGATGCCGCTCGTACCGGTGCCCGAGGAGGTCGGCTCGATGACCTTCGTGTCGGGCTCCCACAACAACGGCTACATTTCCAAGCAGGAGATATCGGACGAGTCGCATCGGACGCTGAAGGCCTATATCGAGCAAAAAGGACTGCCGCAGATCAACTACGGCGCGATGGCGGCAGGCGACGCCACGTTCCACGCCGGCTGGACGCTGCACAGCGCGCCGGGCAACCCGACGAGCCTCATGCGCGAGGTCATGACCGTCATCTACATCGCCGACGGGCTGACGATCGCCGAGCCGGACAGCGGCGCGCGCCGGAGCGATCTGGCCCGCTGGTTCCCCGAGCTCTCGCCGGGAGATGCCGCCGCGAGCCGGCTCAACCCGATTTTGTATCCGTAATCAAGCCGGCCGCAGCCGGACTCAAAGGCGTAGAAAGGGGAAAGCCGATGAAGCTGCTGTTTTTCAAGGCGCTGTGGGGGATGGAGGGGACGCTGGAGGACAAGCTGTCCCGTGCCGCCGCCCATGGCTATGCGGGGGTCGAGATGCCTCTGCCGCCGGTCGGAGAGGAGGCGCTGCTGGAGCGGCACGGACTGCAGCTGATCGTGCAGCTGTTCACGGACGGCGATCATGTCGCCTCGTTCCGGCAGCAGATGGAGCGGGCGGCGGCGTTCCGGCCGGCGGCGATCGTGTCGCACAGCGCGCGCGACGCCATGCCGGAGGAGGAGCAGGACCGCTTTTTCGACGCGGCGCTGGAGATCGAGCGGCGGCATGGAGCGGCCGTCTGCCATGAGACGCATCGCGGGCGCGCGATGTTCACGCCGTGGACGACGTCGCGGCTGCTGCGCAAGTTTCCCGAGCTGAAGCTGGCGGCCGACTTCAGCCACTGGATGGCCGTATGCGAGTCGCATCTGGAGAATCAGCAGGACCATCTCGAGCAGGCGATCGCCCGCTCCTTCCATATCCATGGGCGGATCGGCCATCCCCAAGGCCCGCAGGTGCCGCATCCCGCCGCGCCGGAATACGCCCGCGAGCTGGAGCTGTTCACGGGCTGGTGGCGGGACATCGCGGCCGTCCGGAGAGCTGCCGACAGCCCGCAGCTTACGTTCACGGCGGAGTTCGGCCCGCCCGGCTACTTGCCGACGCTCCCTTTCACCCGGCAGCCGGTGGCCGACCTGTGGGAGCTCAACGAATGGATGCGGGAGCATGCCCGCGAGCGGCTGCAGGGCTGAGCGTTTCGGAGCCTGCCGCGCGCCGCGCGTCTGCCCTTTTGCGGCAAAATCGCGTTTCCTCCGGTCCCGGACCGGAGGAAACGCGATTTTTTTGCTGATGCCGGATGCCGGCATCAGCCGCGGGTATAATGCGCCTGCAGCTCCGCGAGCCGGCCGCGCAGCAGCCCGATCGCGGGATGCTCTCCTTTCGGAGCGGCGACGCCGAGTCCGGCCGAGTGGCCGAACGATACGGACGGGCAGCCCGCGGCCAGCTCCGCCCACCATTTCCACACGCCGAAGTCGCCGATCCTCACCTCGATGTCATGCAGCAGCAGCAGCCCGCCGGGAGCGAGCTTGGGCAGCCACGTCTCGCAGTCGTGGCGGACGGCCTCGTACGTGTGGAGCCCGTCGATATGCAGGATGTCGATGGAGTCGTCGGCGAACCGGCCGCACGCCTCGTCGAACGAAGCGCGGACGAGCCGGGCGCCCGGATAGAGGGCGGCGGCGCGGCTGGCGAGCTCATAGACGCCGTGGCCGTAGCGGCCGGCATGGGCATCGCCTTCCCATGTATCGACGGCATGCAGCGCCGTATCCGCGAGCCCGAGATCCTTGGCCGCCTGGCAAAAGCTGAAAAAGGATGCTCCGTAATGGGTGCCGAGCTCGACGACGGCGGCCGGGCGCAGGTTGGCGACGAGGTCGTAGCCGAAGGCGAGATGGCCGCGCCAGGCGGACTCGCTGCGGAACAGGGGCGAGAGCCTTTCAAACTCAAAATCGGGCTCGTGCAGCGTCCAGGTTTCCTTCATGGCTTCAGGCTCCTTTCGCGTGGAGACGCTGCTTCTACCGTATGAAGGAAATCCCCCGGGTAGACGGGGATTGGTCTCATTCCGCCCGGGACGGGTAAACTGAAAGAGAGAGCCGATACAGAAGGAAGGAGGCGGCCTGTAAGTGATCAAAATCGTGCTTGTCCGCCATGGGCAAAGCGAGTACAACGAGCAGAACCGGTTCACCGGCTGGACCGACGTCGATCTGACCGAGCGGGGCAAGGAGGAGGCGAGGAGAGCGGGAGCGATCCTCCGCCAGAACAAGTTCGTCTTCGACATCGCCTGCACGTCGGTGCTGAAGCGGGCGATCCGCACGCTCTGGATCATGCAGGACGAGATGGGGCTGCTGTGGATTCCGACCGACAAGACGTGGATGCTCAACGAGCGCCATTACGGCGCCCTGCAGGGGCTCAACAAGGAGGAGACGGCCCGCAAGTACGGGGAGGAGCAGGTGCATCTGTGGCGGCGCTCGGTGAGCGTGCGTCCTCCCGCGCTGGACAAGTCCGATCCGAGGTACGAGGGGACGGATCCGAAGTACAAGGCGATCGCGGACCGGGTGCCGGTGACGGAGAACCTCGACGACACGGAAGAGCGGGTGCTCGCCTACTGGCGGGAAAAGGTGGAGCCGTCGCTGCACGAGAACCGGCGGGTGCTGCTCGTCGCGCACGGCAATACGATCCGCGCGCTCGTCCGCTACCTGGACGACATCCCGGGCGACGGCATCGCGACGCTCAACATTCCGACCGGCACGCCGCTCGTCTACGAGCTGGATGACAGCCTGCGGCCGATCCGCCATTATTATTTGGAGGAAAACGAGCGCAAGGTGCGCAGCGACGCCGAGGCGGCAGAGGGAGCGCCGGACGTGCGCTCCGAATGATTGGCCGCGAAGCGGGAAGGCCGGGCCGGCCTTCCCGCTTTTTTGCCGCGCGCCGGCGGATCATCCGGACAGGGCGTTGCTCCTGCTCCGAACCGACGCTTCGACCCGCTTGGGCAGTCATGCTTTAATTGACGAATGGAACAAAGGGACTTAAACTGGTGGTACTGAGTTTTACATTTGGTAAAGTTATTGGTGAAAAAATGCTTGTCCTTTCCATTTCATACACGAAAAGGGGATCTGAAATGAACAAGAGAATGTTGGCGGCGGCACTCGTGTCGCTCGCGCTCGTCGCCTCCGGCTGCGGCGCCAAATCGAGCAACGAGGGCGGCGCGGCGAGCCCGGCTCCGACGGCGGCGGCAAACGCCGACGGCAAGTCCTATACGATCGCGATCTCGCAGATCGTCGAGCACCCGTCGCTCGACGCGACGCGCCAAGGCTTCCTTGACGCGCTCAAGGACGCGGGCATCGTCGAGGGCGACAACCTCAAGGTCGACTTCGACTCGGCCCAGGGCGACCAGAGCAACAACCTTTCGATCGCGCAGAAGATCGCCGGCAGCAAGGCGGATCTGGCGCTCGGCATCGCGACGCCGTCGGCGCAGGCGCTCGTGGAGAACGTGACCGCGATCCCGGTGCTGTTCGCCGCCGTCACCGATCCGGTCGCCTCCGAGATCGTGCCGAGCCTGGACAAGCCGGGCGGCAACGTCACCGGCGCCTCCGATACGAATCCGGCGGCAGTCGTGCAGCTGATGGACTTCATCGCCTCCGACTTCCCGAACGTGAAGAGCGTCGGCATGGTCATCAACGAGGGCGAGTCCAACGCGGTCATCATGGCCGACAACGCCGAGCAGGCGCTCGCCAAGCATGACATCAAGCTGGTCAAGGCGCCCGTTACGAACACCTCCGAGGTGAAGCAGGCCGCCGAATCGCTCATCGGCAAGGCCGACGCGCTGTTCATCGCCCTCGACAACATGGTCGTCAGCGGCGTGGACTCCATCATCGAGGTGGCGAACGCGAACAAGCTTCCGTTCTTCTCCAGCGACCGCGACACGGTCGAAAAGGGCGCCTTCGCCACGGTCGGCTTCAAATACTACGACCACGGCTACCAGGTCGGCCAAATGGCCGCCGAGGTGCTCAAGGACGGCAAAAATCCCGGCGACATGCCGGTCAAGATGCAAGAGAAGCTTGATCTGATCCTCAACCTCAAAGCCGCCGAAGCCCAAGGCATCGCGGTGACCGACGCGATGAAGGGCCAAGTGAAGGATCAAGAAACCAATATTATTCAATAAGAGGTGTTTCTGCCGTGGCGATCATGTCCCTCGTCTCCTTCAACGGAGCGCTTGAGCTCGGACTCATCTATGCCTTGATGGCGCTCGGGGTCTACATCACGTACCGCATCCTTGATTTTCCCGATCTGACCGTGGACGGCAGCTTCACGACCGGAGCCGCCATCTCGGTGCTGATGATCAGCCACGGGCAATCGCCCCTGCTGGCGACGCTCGCCGGCATGGCGGGGGGCATGGCGGCAGGCGCCTGCACGGGCCTGCTTCATACGAAGGGCAAGATCAACGGCCTGCTGGCCGGCATCCTCATGATGATCGCCCTGTACAGCATCAACCTGCGCATCATGGGCAAGCCGAACCTGCCGGTCAAGGTCCAGGACAGCCTGTTCGGCGGCTTCATCAAGTCCGATGCCTGGACGATCGGCGGCATCTCGTGGCTGTATCTGGCGATGCTCGCCGTCGTCGCGGGCCTCGTCTGGCTGCTGCTGTTCGCCTTCCTCAAGACCGACCTGGGCCTGTCGCTGCGCGCGACCGGCGACAACAAGCGCATGATCCGCAGCTTCGGCGGCAACACCGACCGGACGACGATCATCGGCGTCAGCCTCTCCAACGGGCTCGTCGCGCTCTCCGGGGCGCTGATCGCCCAGGATGCCGGCTTCGCCGACATCAGCATGGGCATCGGCATGATCGTCATCGGCCTGGCGTCGGTCATCATCGGCGAGGCGATCTTCGGCGCTCGCGGCGTGCTCGGCACGACGCTCGCCGTCGTCGTCGGCGCGGTCGTCTACCGCGTCGTCATCGCGGCCGCGCTGAACGCGGACTGGCTCCATCTCAAAAGCTCCGACCTCAAGATCATTACGGCGGCCATCGTCATCGTGGCGCTCGTCGTGCCGACGGCCAACCGCGCGCTCAAGCAGCGGCGCCAGGCGCGGCGCCGCACGGCGGAGATCGCCTCCGCCTCGGCCAAGGGAGGGAAATGACATGCTGACGATCCGATCCGCTTCCAAGCTGTTCAATCCCGGCACCGTCGACGAGAAGGTCGCTCTGATGGACGTCAACCTGCATCTGGACAAGGGCGACTTCGTCACTGTCATCGGCAGCAACGGCGCCGGCAAGTCGACGCTCATGAACCTGATCTCCGGCGTCATGAAGCCCGATCTCGGCTCGGTGTCGATCGGCGGCACGGACATCACCGTCCGCTCCGAAGCGCAGCGCAGCCGCTGGATCGGCCGCGTGTTCCAGGATCCGATGGCCGGCACCGCGCCGAACATGACGATCGAGGAAAATCTCGCGATGGCGTACAACCGGGGCCGCAAGCGCGGCCTCAGCTGGGCGGTGACGAGCCGCCGCCGCGCCGTATTCCGCGAGCAGCTGTCCAAGCTCGGCATCGGCCTGGAAAATCGGCTCACCGCCAAGGTCGGCCTGCTGTCGGGCGGCGAGCGCCAGGCGCTCAGCCTGCTGATGGCGACGTTCACCGAGCCGGACATCCTGCTGCTCGACGAGCATACGGCGGCGCTCGACCCGGCCCGCGCCGAGCTGATCACGCGGCTCACCGAGACGCTCGTGCGCGAGATGAACCTGACGACGCTCATGGTCACGCACAACATGGAGCAGGCGATCCGCCTCGGCAACCGCCTCATCATGATGGACAAGGGCCGCATCATCCTCGACATCCCGGCCAGCCGCAAGGACGGCCTCACCGTCCAGCGGCTGCTCGGCGAGTTCGAGCAGATCAGCGGCCAAAAGCTGGCCGACGACCGGCTCGTGCTCGGCTGACAGGCAGGCCGAGCCGCCAGACGAGCCGTATCGCAGCGTCCAGGCCCGCCCTCGCAGGCGGCCTGGACGCTTTTTTTGATTGAAGCGACGCGCTGCGGGCAAGGCTGAGCAGAGAGGGCCGGCGCCGCCCGGCAGAAGCGCCGAGGGAGACGATTCCGGCATGCGATGGGGGAAGTTTTCGTCCGTTCATGCATGATTAAGGATTTCTGCCGAAGGATGAGGTATAATTAGGCATCATTTTGCCTCGGGCTCAGAGTAGGAGTGAAAGCTATGTTCAAGCAGCAGCCGATACTCGGCATCGTCGTGCCGTGCTACAACGAGGAGGAAGTGCTGGAGCTGACCGTCGTCGAGCTGGACGCGGTGCTGGCCGGCCTGGAAAAGGAAGGGCTCGTGTCTCCGGAGAGCTTCATCCTGTTCGTCAACGACGGCAGCCGGGACCGCACCTGGCCGCTCATCGCCGATCTCAAGGAGCGCTACCGCCGCGTCTCCGGCCTCAATCTGGCCGGCAACGTCGGCCATCAGAGCGCCTTGCTGGGCGGCCTCATGACGGCGCGGCGCCATGCCGACTGCCTCGTCAGCATCGACGCCGACCTGCAGGACGACGTCCGCGTCATCCGCGACATGGTGCTGCGCTACCGCGAAGGCTGCGACATCGTCTACGGCGTGCGCAGCAGCCGGCAGCGCGACACCTGGTTCAAGCGCACGACCGCCGAAGGCTTTTACAAGGTGATGGAAGGCCTCGGCCTGCGCATCGTGAACAACCACGCCGACTACCGGCTCATGAGCCGCCGCGCGCTGGACGAGCTGTCCCGCTTCTCCGAGGTCAACATCTTCCTGCGCGGCATGGTGCCGATGCTCGGCTACCAGACCGGCATCGTCTATTACGAGCGGCTCGAGCGGGCGGCGGGAGAGTCCAAGTATCCGCTCAAAAAGATGATCAGCTTCGCGCTGGAGGGCATCACCTCGCTGTCGGTGAAGCCGATCCGGATGGTGACGGCGGCGGGCTTCGCCGTGTTCGCCGTCAGCATCGTCATGGCCATCTACGGCATCGTCTCCAACCTGACGGGCCGGGCGGTCAGCGGCTGGTCGTCGCTCATCGTCTCGCTCTGGTTCATCGGCGGGGTGCAGCTGCTCTCGATCGGCCTGATCGGCGAGTACATCGGCAAGATCTACCGCGAGGTGAAGCGGCGGCCGCTGTACATCGTCGAGCGGGAGCTGCCTCCGGCCGTACGGAGCGGCGCGGGCGCTGGCGCGGTCCGCGAGCAAGACGAGGCAGAGCAGGAAGGGGCGTCCGCCGCTCCTGCCCATGCTCTTTCCTAGGGGGTACTACGATTGAACGAACGCATTAAGCTCGAATATGCCGCGGCCGCGGCCGCGATCGGCATCCTGATCGGGCTGCTGTTCGCCTCGCCGTTCGTCGGCATGGCCGACAACGGCGATTTCCTGCGCGTGCTCATGACGGCGGGGCTCGACTACAATCCGGCGGCCGTCAGCTACGAGGACCGGTTTTTCGGCTGGGCCAACCCGGTGTTCGCCTACGAAGGCCTTCGCGGCGCCTACATCACCTCCCAGCTGATTCCGGTCTACATCGCCCGCTCGCTCGGCTGGCTGTACGACCAGACGCTGTTCAACGTGCGCTTTCTCGGCGCGGTCTACTCGGCGCTGCTCGTCTCCGCCGTCTTCCTGATCGTCCGCTCCGGCAGGCGGCATAGCCTGTCCGCGGCGCTCATGCTGGCGGCGGGGCTGCTGTTCGTATTCCTCGACGTCCGGTATGTCGCGTATTTCAACTCGTTCTTCGCGGAGCCGGTGTCGCTGCTCTTCCTGCTGCTCACGGCCGCGTCCGGCCTGAGGCTGGCTCAGCAGGACAAGCCGACGACCGGGGCGGCGCTGCTCTTCTTCGTCTGCGCGTTCATGCTCGCGACGGCCAAGCTGCAGAATACGCCGATCGGCATCGTGCTGGCGCTGTACGGCCTGCGGCTGCTCCCGCTGCGCTGGGACCGGGCGTGGCGGCGCTGCGTGCTGTGGGGCTGCTCGACGCTGTTCCTGCTGTCCGCGCTGCTCTACGCGTTCGCGCCGGACGGGCTCAAGCATATCAACCTGTACCAGACCGTCTTTTTCGGCATCCTCAACGAATCGCCGGACGTCAAGGGCGACCTGCGCGATCTCGGCCTGCCGGAGAAGCTGGCGGTCAACGCGGGCACGAACTTCTTCCAGACGGACGCCCCGATCCAGCAGGAGGCGCCGGAGATGAAGGCGGACTTTTACGACCGCATGTCGCACGGCAAGGTGATGCTGTTCTACGCGACGCATCCGCAGCGGCTGATCGGCCTGCTCGACCGGGCGGCCGAGCGGGGCGTGCAGCTGAAGATCAGCTATCTCGGCAACTACGAAAAGAGCGAGGGCAAGCCGGCGCTCGCGCTCAGCGACCGCTACAGCGGCTGGAGCCGGCTCAAGGCGGAGTTCATGCCGCGCTCGCTGTGGTTCGTAGCGCTGTTCTACCTGCTCTACGCAGCCGTCTGCGTCGTCGAATGGCTGCGCGCCCGCAGCACGGCGGGCCGCATGACGGCGGAGCTGATGCTGCTCGTCGCGTTTGTCGGCGTCTTCTCGTTCGTCATTCCCGTCGTCGGAGACGGGCTGGCCGACCTGGAGAAGCATCTGTTCCTCTACAACGCGGCCTCCGACATGATGCTCGTCGCCGCCGCCGCATGGCTCGTCCACCGGATCGCCGGCCTGCTGCGCAGCCGGCGCGGCCGCAGCGGCTACGGATCGTACCGCTATTAAGCTCGGCGCTCATGCGCGCGAATGCCAAAGAACGTCCCCGCCAGCCTGGCGGGGACGTTCTTTTTATTGGGAAGGAGACTGACGCGCCAACCGCGTTTACTCGGCCTTCGTGGCCCCGCAAGGGAAAAAGTTCCCTTGCTCGCCGCGTCCCTCGGCGAGAGCTTACGCCTCGCCCGGGCCAGGGCCGCGGGCAATGGCGGCTCCGCTCCGGAGCTTGTACGCCATGAGCGCCATCTCCAGGCCGATCCGCTTATGAGGCTCGCGGAACGGATCGCCGATAAGCTCGTTCAGCCGCTCCATCCGGTTGTAGAGCGTCTGCCGGTGGATGAACAGCCGCCGCGCCGTCTCGTGCTTGGAGCCGAAGCATTTGAGGTACATGTCCAGCGTCTCGAGCAGCTGCCGGCGGGCTTCCTTCTCCAGCTGCAGGATCGGGCCGAGATGGTCCTGCACGTAGCCGCCCAGCAGCTGCGCGTCCGGTATCGCCTGCAGCAGCTGATAAGCGCCGAGCTCATGGTAAAAGACGGCCTCTCCAAGCTCCGGCACGCGCCGCGCGATCTCGAGCGCCTGGCCGGCCTCGCGAAATGCGGCGGGCGCGTCGAGCAGCGCTCCGCGGGCCTTGCCCGCGGCGGCGCGCAGCCGCATGCCGCCGAGCTGCTCGCCGGCGTAGCGCAGCGCGTCCTCGAGCACGCGCCGCGCGCCGCCGAGCAGCCGCTGCTCGGCGGCGGCGAACGAGCCGTCCGCCAGCAGCAGCAGCCGCGTCAGCGAGGCCGACTCCGCGTGCAGGCTGCCGCGCAGGCCATGCTTGCGCAGCAGCGTGCGCAGCAGCACGGGCAGGTCGCGCGCCGCTCCCTCGAGCCGGTCGCCGCGATCCTCGCCGTCGTCGGCATCGAGCTCGAGCAGCAGCGCGAGCGCGGCGCCGGCGCCGCCGGCAGGCAGGCCGGCGAGCGAGCGGGCCTGCTCCTCGCTGCGGGCTTTTCCCTCCATCAGCTCGGGGATGAGGCGGTCCTGGCGGCGCGCGTCATGCTCGCGGCTGAACTGCGTGCGCAGCGTCAGCGCGGCCGCGGCGGAGGCGGCCGCCTCCAGATAGGGCGAGCGCAGCTCCGCCTCCTCGGCGTCCTCGACGACGAGCCCGACGGCGGCCAGCAGCTGGCCGTAGCCGAGCACCGGGCGCAGCAGCAGCAGCCCGCCCTGCTCCAGCGGCAGCAGCAGCGGGCCGCGCCCGTCGCCGAAGCGCCCCGCCTGCTCCAGCTCGCGCACGTCGAGCCCGGCCAGCTCGCGCTGCTCCGGCTCGGCGGCAAGCGGCGGATGATGCCGGTCCGGCTCAAGCAGCGAGTAGAACAGCGTCTGCCGGCCGGTGTCGGCATGCAGCAGGCGCAGCACGGCGGCGATGTCGCTGTGCTGCAGCGTCAGCTGCTGCAGCCGCCGCGCGAAGCGGTCGGCCGCATCCTGTTGCCCGCGCCGCCGGCCGAGGATGAGGGCGTGGATATCCTGGGTAATATCGGAGAAACGGACCGGCCGGTCAAAGACGATGACGGGAAAGCCATGCTCCTCCGCCAGCTCCAGCACTTCCTCCGGCACTTCGTCGATGCTCGTGCCGAGCTCGAGGATGAGGCCGGCCGCTTCCTGCACGATCAGCTGGCGGACATAGTCGAGCCGATCCTGGATCGACTGTTTGAGCCACAGTCCTGTGGTAAGAATAAGATCATGGCGGCTGACGAAAGGCGCGTTGCGCACGATCTCGATCACATGCACCCACCCGACCGGACGGCCGATCCCCCGGCCGCCCGCGGCCAGCCTGGCGCCTGCGAACAAGGGGCGCTGCAGAATGTCCCGTACTTGCAAGTCCGTCACGTTCATGGAGGGACAACACCTTTCCGTGGAGCATATAGTTGAAGCAAGGAGACGCCTTCCGGTTCATGTCAGCTATCGGCAACACGTCGACCCGCGGCGGCGAAAGCTTCGACAACGTGTAAGATGCCGCCCGTCCCGCGCTGCCGTACCATAGAAAAAGGAAAACAACCCTATTATAGACGAGGTGCCTGTCCCATGAAAATCGGAATTCCGAAGGAAATCAAAAACAACGAGAACCGCGTCGCCCTTACCCCGATGGGAGCGGCCGAGCTGATCCGGGCCGGCCATAGCGTGCTGATCGAGCGCGGCGCAGGCGAGGAAAGCGGATTCGCTGACGCGCTGTACGAGGCGGCTGGCGCGTCGATCGCGCCGGAAGCAGCGGAGGTATGGGGCAGGAGCGAGATGGTGATGAAGGTGAAGGAGCCGCTGCCGGCCGAATACGTCTTCTTCCGGGAAGGGCTGCTGCTGTTCGCCTATCTGCATCTGGCGGCCGAGCCGGAGCTGGCGGAGGCGCTGCGCGCGTCGGGCGTGACGGCGGTCGCCTACGAGACGATCCGCGTGAACGGCGCGCTGCCGCTGCTCGCGCCGATGAGCGAGGTGGCCGGCCGGATGGCGGTGCAGGTCGGCGCGCAGATGCTGGAGAAGGCCTACGGCGGCAAGGGCAAGCTGCTGTCCGGCGTGACCGGCGTGAAGCGCGGCAAGGTGACGGTCATCGGCGCGGGCATCGCCGGCACGAGCTCGGTGCAGCTGGCGGTCGGCCTCGGCGCGGATGTGACCGTGCTCGACACGAACACGAACCGGCTGCGCGAGCTGGCGCTCGTCTTCGGCAGCCGCCTGCAGACGCTGCAGTCGACGACGCACAATCTGGCGGAGTCGGTGCGCGAGTCGGATCTCGTCATTTCGACCGTGCTCATCCCAGGCGGCAAGGCGCCGAAGCTCGTCACCGAGGAGATGGTGCGCTCGATGGAGAAAGGCTCCGTCATCGTCGACGTGGCGATCGACCAGGGCGGCAGCGTCGAGACGATCGACCGCATCACGACGCATGACGATCCGGTATTCGAAAAGCATGGCGTGCTGCACTACGCCGTCGCCAACATCCCCGGCGCGGTGCCGTACACATCGACGATGGCGCTCACGAACGCGACGCTTCCGTTCGCGCTGCAGCTCGCCTCGCTCGGCGCCGCGGCCGCGATCCGCGCCTCCCAGCCGATCCGCGAGGGCGTCAACGCGATGGGCGGCCATATCACCTACGAGGCGGTCGCCCGCGACCTCGGCTACACCTATAAGCCGGTGCTGGAGCTGGTGTAGCGGACTCGTCCGCATGTGAGTCCAGCAGGTCCGTCGGGAGCAGGATGGGATGTGTCCTCCCTTCCTCTGAACGGCGGCGTCGGGGAGCGTAAAGCGCCTCGGCTCATGCCAGTGGTTTCCTTGCACGCCCCAGCGGCCCGAAAAAGCCCCTCTCGCATCGCGAGAGGGGCTTTTGGCCGGTCGGCGGAAGCGCGGCCGGCGACATTCGGGCTGCCGTCTGCGTCCGACGCTTCGGCCTCGCGAGCCGATCCGCTACCGGCTGCGGCGGAAGCGCGAACCGCCCTTCCGCTACCGGCTACGGCGGGAGCGCGAACCGCCCTTCCGCTACCGGCTGCGCGGACCTGGAGCTGCCGAAGGGCCGCCGATGCGGATCGAGACGGCTTCGCCCGGGAGCGGGCGGCTCGGGCGCGGTGCGGCGCCGGGACGGGAGCCGCCGCTTTTTTCGGCCATTGCCTGCTTGAACGATTCGGCGACCTGATGGATGACGTCGCCGACGTCATGAGCGCTGTCCAGCAGCGGATCGACCGTCGTGATGCGGCCTTTCACCTCGCGGATCGTGCTGTTCGCCGTCCGGACGAGGGAGGTCGCTTCGCCCGCGAGCGGATCGATCCGGCCGCGCAGCTCGGCTACGGTCTGCTGCACCTCGTCGAGCGTCGAGCGGAGCTTGCGCAGCGACTGGATGCCGAACCAGGCGACTGCGGCCAGGGAAAGGGAGGCGAGCGCGGCGCTTGCTCCTGCGAGCGTCATCGCTTACTCCCCCGCCGGAGGAATCGGCACGATCAGCTCCTGCGCCGGAGCGGGAGCGTCGACCGTGCTCTCGCCGGGCCGCGGACCGATCAGCACCCGCACGTCCTCGGCCGCTGCGCCCGATGCGGCTCCGGCCGCGGCGGCGGATTCCTCCCGCACCCGGTTCAGGCGGACAGCGCGGTCCGCCGAGCCGGGTGCCGCGGCCTCGTCTCGCAGCCGGCCCCTGTCCAGCGCGAGCGCCTCCGTTGCCGCCGATTCGGCGGCAGCCCCTTCGAGCGAGCCGCATGCCGTCACGATCCGCTCCGCCAGCGCCTGATTGCCTGCGTCGGCCGTAGCGATGACGAGCACATGGTCCTGCTCCACGAGCGTCCGATACTGCTCCGCTTGATGATCCGGGATGCCGAGGCCGGCGAGGCCGCCGACCAGCGTGCCGGCGCTGCCGCCGAACGCCGCTCCGGCCAGCACCGTAGCGATCGGGCCGGCCGCCAGCAGCGGCCCGATGCCGGGCACGAACAGCAAGCCCGCCGTCGCCAGCACGCCCGCCGCCCCGCCAAGCACGGCCCCGGCCAGCCCCCCGGACACCATGCCCTCCGAAGCGTTCGTTCCCGTCTGCGACTCGACCCGGCAAACCTCCTCGCGGGTCCGCCGTATGACCGAAAGCTGCTCCTTGCTCCAGCCGGCGGCCTTCAGCTCCTCCATCGCATGCAGCGCATCCTTCTCCGTCCGGAATATCCCTACCACTGGTGCCGTCATCTCGATTCCTCCTCGGTTGGTCGAATGTCCTCTCTGTCAGCTCGAGCTACTCAGAACATCACCAAGGGGACAAGCGGCGCAAACAAGGCGGACGGGCAGGGCGGCAACATTTATTTTAGAACCGGAATTTACTTCGCGTCCTCCAGCAGATGCTCGCCGGCGATGCCGGGCGAGGTCATCGCGTACGGATCGAGAATCTCGGTCATCTCCTCCGGCGTGAGCAGGCCGCGCTCGAGGATCAGCTCGCGGATCGTCAGGCCGGTCGCGAGCGCCTCCTTGACGAGCTGGGCCGCCACCTCGTACCCGAGATGCGGGTTGAGCGCGGTGACGATGCCGAACGAGTTCGCCACATAGCTCTCGCAGCGCTCGCGGTTCGCCTGCATGCCCTCGACGGCATGGCGGAGGAACACGTCGACGCCGTTGCGCAGAATCTTGAGCGACTGCAGCAGGTTGAAGGCGATGACCGGACCCATGACGTTGAGCTCGAACTGTCCCGCCTCGCATGCCATGCACAGCGTATGGTCGTTGCCCATCACCTGGAAGGCGACCTGGTTGACGACCTCGGCCATGACGGGATTGACCTTGCCCGGCATGATCGACGAGCCCGGCTGGCGCGGCGGCAGCGACAGCTCGGCCAGGCCGACGCGCGGACCGGAAGCCATCAGGCGGATGTCGTTGCATATTTTGGACAGGTTGACCGCGCACACCTTGAGGGCGGCCGACAGCTCGGTGTAGGCGTCGCTGTTCTGCGTGGCGTCGACGAGATCGTCGGCGGCGCGGATCGGCAGCCCCGTCTGCTCCTGCAGATGGGCGATGACGGAGGAAATGTACTCCGGCTTGGCGTTAAGGCCGGTGCCGACCGCCGTCGCGCCCATGTTGACGGTCAGCGCATGAAGGGCCGCGCTGCGGATGCGACCGATGTCGCGGCCGAGCACGGCGGCGTAGGCGCCGAATTCCTGGCCGAGGCGGATCGGCACGGCATCCTGCAGATGCGTGCGGCCCATCTTGATGACGCCGTCGAACTCGTCGCGCTTGGCGAGGAAGCCGTCCTGCAGCGCCTGCAGCGCCTCGAGCAGATGCTGGGTCAGCGTATAGGCGGCGATGCGCAGCGCGGTCGGGATCGCGTCGTTCGTCGACTGCGACATGTTCACATGGTTGTTCGGACTGCAGTGGAAGTAGTCGCCCTTTTCCCGTCCGAGCAGCTCGAGCGCCCGGTTGGCCAGCACCTCGTTCATGTTCATATTGATGGACGTCCCGGCGCCGCCTTGAATGCTGTCGACGATGAACTGGTCGAGCAGCTGCTGCTCGATCACCTCTTCGGACGCCTTCACGATCGCTTCGCCGATCGACGACTGCAGCAGATGGACGTCCATATTGGCGCGTGCGGCGGCTTTTTTCACATGGGCCAGCGCGACGAGCAGCTCCGGATGGATCGGCACGCCGGTGATCGGGAAGTTTTCGACGGCGCGGAGCGTCTGGATGCCGTAATAGGCGCTCTCCGGAACTTCTTTTTCTCCAAGAAAGTCATGCTCGAGTCTAAACGCCATCTTCTATTCATCCCTTCTGCATATCCTTCTCTCGTACAAGCCGAGGGTGAAGCCGGGCAGATTCTACCATGCGCCCCGCCTTTCCGTCAAAAGCTCGCGCTAATGCTCTGCCGCGAAACAGAAAGCGTCCTTCGCGGGCAGCAAGGCGCACGGGCGAAGGACGCAGGAGCCGGTCAAATATAGCTGAGTCCGGCCGTATACGGAAACGGGAGCGGGAAGTAGGTCCGCAGCAGCCGGGCTTCGGCATCGGTCAAAGGCAAATGGCGGCTCGTCCCGCTCGAGGGGCGGGGGTCGGCCGGGCATTCCGCCGCGGCGGAATTGCCGGTGCGGCCCATGGCCCGAGCCCGGCTCGAAGCGCCGCCGCCCTCGCTCGCGGCCGCCGATTCGGCCTCGGCGCTGCCGCCGGAGGCGCCGGCGAGCGCCGGCAGCAGATCCGCCGAATCGCGTTCGCGCTCCGCGGCCTGCTGCCGGACGAAGGCGTCCGGACCGTCATCCGGCTCGGCGTCGGGTCCGTCGAACAGGAGCAGCGTCCAGTCGCGCGCGCTCAGCGGAATGAGCCGCCCGTCCAGCGCGAGGGCATGCTCGCCCTCGGCCAGCCGCTCGACGGTCCAGTCCGGGAGCCGGCTGCCGGCTGCCGCCGCTTTCGCCTCGAAGTAAGGCTGCAGCTGCCGCCAGAGCAGCGGCAGGTTCATGATGCGGACGGTGCCTTGGTTGTGGCTGTCGGTGTAAGGATGCCCTTCCAGCAGCTGCATCATGCGGCGCTCATGGGCGGAAGCGAACAGCAGCAGGGAGGACAGCTTCAGCTGCGCCATCCCTGCGCGCGCGAGCGGCAGGACGTCGGCGGCCTTGCCGCCCCATTCGACGACGAACGGCTCCAGGTCGGAGCCGTCCGGGATCGGTCCGGCGGCGATGACGACATAGGCGAGCAGCCGACCGGCAGCCTCGGCGACGAGCACCTCGTGATGGAAGCCGTACATCGCCGCGACCGCTTCGCTCGCCAGCTCGGACGCGAAGTCGGGGATGCTGCGCAAATAGCCGGCCGGCTTGGCGTCGGCAAGCTCCTTGAGCCGGAACCAGTCGTCGGCCGCCATCGGCCGGACGCGCATGCCCGGCGGCAGCGTCTGCGCCATGTCCGTCGCGGCGGCGAGACGGTAGCGGCGCACCGAGCCGAAGGCGTGGCAGCCGCCCCGCCGGTAGAGGGAGCGCGTGCCGGAGACGAGCATGAGCGCCGCTTCCATCCGCTCCGCCTGATGGAAAGCTTCCTGGAGCAGCACGCTGGCATGTCCCTGCCCCCGATAGTCGGGATGCGTGCAGACGGAGCCGAGCGCGCAGACGCTCAGCAGCGCGGGGCCGATCCGGATCTGATGGGGCACGAACCCGATGAACGAGACGAGGCGGCCCTCCTCGGCGATGCCGATCGACAAGCCGATCGCCGGATCGAAGATGCGGGGAAAGCTCGTCCCCATCGAGGGCTCGCCTTCCTCGCGGAAAATCCGGTCGGCGAGGGCGACGGCCTCGTTCAGCTCCTGTCGGTTCAGGCGCTTGCGCAGCTGCTTCATGCGGACTCACTCCTTTGGCGGCAAGATGCGGATGGAGAGAAATATGGCGCGGCGGGCTTCCATCCATTCCAAATCTAGAAACCTATCATATGCTATCCTATCCTCGTTGGAAAGGAGGGTTCCTATGTCCCGCTTCCTTGATCTCAAGACTAGCCAGAACGCCAGCTTCGCGAACTCGATCGCGATTCCGATCACGATCATCAACCAAAATCAGCTTATCGCCCAGCAGACGCTCGACCTGACTACCGGAGTCTCCGGTCAGACGCGGGTCGATTTCGTCGGCATGATGGCCATCCAGCTCGGCTTGCTGCCGGTGGCGACGACGGTGACGATCAGCGTCGTGCGCGGCACGCTGCCGACGGATACGCTTGTCTTCTCCGCTGCCCAGGTGCTCGACATCAGCCTGCTCGGACCGCAGCTCATCAATATCGCCGGCTCCGACTTCTTCGCTCCGAACGCCGTCCAGACCTATACGGTATTCGCCTCGGTCACGGCTCTCGGCGCCACGCGCGTCGGACCGGAAAGCTTCAACTTCATCGGCTCCTCCGACACGTAGGGCAAGCCGGCAAAAAAGAAAGCGGTCAGCAGCCTAGGGCTCTGACCGCTTTTTGGCGAGTGGAGGGACCGGCGCGGCGGCAAGGCGCCGGCCGGCGAATCGTCAGCTGCTCGTCTCCGGAGCCTGCTGCTGCCGGCGATCGTAGCGAGCGTTGAACTTGAAGATCGGATCGAGCACCCGGAACACCCACTTGCTCTCCTTGGTCAGCAGCGGTCCGAGGATCGCGAGGATCAGCACGTACAGCGCGGCGAACGGCTGGATGATGGCGGCCAGTCCGCCGGCCATCGCCAAATTGGCCATGATGATCGAGAACTCGCCGCGCGCGACGATCGTCAGGCCGATCTTGGCGGAGGCGTACGGCGGAATGCCCGCGCTGCGGCCCGCGAGCATGCCTGCGGCGAAGTTGCCTACCAGCGTGATCGCGACAGCGCCGAGCGCCATCCATACGGCTCCGCCAAGGGCGGTCGGATCGATCGTGAGGCCGAAGCTGAAGAAGAACATCGCTCCGAAGAAATCGCGGAACGGAAGAATGAGCTTTTCGATGCGGTGGGCATGCTGGGTCTCGGCCAGGACGAGCCCGACGAGCAGCGCGCCGATCGCCTCGGCGACGTGGATCGTCTCGGCGAAGCCTGCGATCAGGAACAGCGAGCCGAATACGATGAGCAGGAACAGCTCGTTGGAGCGGATGTCGAGCCAGCGGTTCAGCTGAGGGACGAGCTTGCGTCCGACGATGAGCACGCCGAGCATGAACACGAGCGCGATCAGCGCCGACAGCAGCACGCCGCCGAGGCTCGAGGACGAGCTGAGCACGAGGCCGGATACGATGGAGATGTAGAGGGCCAGGAAGACGTCCTCGAACATGATGATGCCGAGGATCATCTCGGTCTCCTGGTTGGCGGTCCGCTTCAGGTCGACGAGCACCTTGGCGACGATGGCGCTGGAGGAGATCGTCGTGATGCCGGCGATGATCAGCACCTCGGACAGCGGCAGGCCGGTCAGGAAGCCGTAGAGCAGGCCGAGCGTGAAGTTGATGCCGATGTAGATGCTGCCTCCGACGACGATCGACTTGCCCGACTTGATGAGCCGGCCGACGGAGAATTCAAGGCCGAGGTACAGCAGCAGGAACAGCACGCCGATGCGGCCGAAGAAGTGGATGAGCTCGGCGCTTTCGACGAAGCGGAAGTCGAAGTGTCCGATCTTGAACGCATGCGGGCCGACGAGCATGCCGACAATGATGTAGAACGGGATGACGGAAAACTTGAGCTTGGCGGACAGGATGCCGGCAAGCGCGACGAGGCCGATGGCGAGGCCGATTTCCATGACGAGATGGTCCATCGTCACTCACATCCGTTCTTCAGGATGTCGCGGAACGCCTTTTGCTGGCTGCGTTCGCCGGCTACGATCAACAGTGCCTCCTCGGTGAGGACCAGATCGGGTCCCGGGTTGATGTGCTTCGTCGCTCCGCCTTTCTCGACGACGGCGAGCACGCTGGCGCCGGACCGGTTGCGGACGCCGAGCTGCCCGATGGAGCTGCCGACGCTCTTGTAGGTCGGCTCCACGCGATACCATTCGATGATGAGATCGTCGAGCACCATCTCGATGTTTTCCAGCGCGCGCGGCTTGTATTGCATGCCGCCGACGATGGAGGCGAGCATGCGCGCCTCGTCGTCGTCGAGCGAGAAGACGGGCTTGAAGTCGTTGTCCCGATCCGCTTCCATATAGCACTCGCGGCGGCCGTCGTCATGCACGACGACGATCAGCACGTCGCCCCCGCGCGATTTGATCTGGAACTTTTTGCCGATTCCCGGCAGGTACGTCTCTCTGATGTCCATACATCTACCTCCTGTAGTGGGTTCTCTCCTCTAGTGCGTTAGCTTGCCGAAAAAAGCCGAATCCTATCGCTCCCCGCCGAAAAAGCGGAGAGCGTCCGCACCGCGCGGCGACAGGCCGGGCGGGCGGAGGTCGAGCCTTGCGTCAGGCGGCATAAGAGGCGCTGCGGACAGGAGCGAGCAGGCAGCGGATGAGCCGGCGGGAGACGGATGGCGCGGTGCGCAGCTTGCGCGACCAGGCGGGAGCGGCGAATACCGCGGCCAGCATCAAAATCGCGGCGGCCAAGGGCGGCGCGAGCGCGGACGGAGCTTGCGACGGAGGATCGGGACGATGGAGCGGACCCGACTGCTCCCGTTCGGCCGCATAGGAGCGGGCCGTCACGGGCACGCCGGTGTCGAACGAACGGGACATGGCGCTTTCGGCGGCCGTCCCGGCGGAGGCCGCTTCCGGCAGCAGGATCGGAGGGGTGGGGGTGGAGCAGATCAGGATCAGGGCGACCAGCAGCAGCGTAAGCCAGCGTGCGGGCGAGCCCGAGCGATTCATCATGACCTTTCCCCCCTTTTTGTTAGCTAATTACCCTTATTATACGGAATAAAAGCGATTTGGTGGCAAAAAACAGCCCTTTTCCTTGAAATTCAAGGACAGGGCTGCGGGAAAAAGGGCTTAGAAGCTGCTGTCGTCGACGTTGTCGAGCCAGCTGCGGATCTCGCCGATGACGCTCGTCACGGAGCCGTCCTCGAACGGAGAGAGCAGCCCCGCGCTAGCGGCGAGCGCGGTGAAGGACTTGCTGCCGCCGAGCCGGCAAAGCGCGAGGTAGTGCTGCCAGGCGGCGTCGAAGTCCTCCCTTGAGCGCTTCCAGAACTGGAAGGCGCACAGCTGGGCCAGCGTGTAGTCGATATAGTAAAACGGCGTCTGGTAGATGTGGCTCTGGCGCTGCCAGCGGCCGCCGCCTTCGAGGTAGGCGTTGCCGTCGAAGCTGCGATGCGGCGTGTAGAGACGCTCGATTTCCCGCCACTTGGCCTTGCGCTCGGCCGGCGTCGCCTCGGGATGCTCGTAGACGAAGTGCTGGAACTCGTCGACGCTCACGCCATACGGAATGAAGCTGAGCGCGGAGGCGAGATGGTCGAAGCGGTATTTGTCCGTATCCTCCTGGAAGAACAGCTCCATCCACGGCCAAGCGAGGAACTCCATGCTCATGGAGTGGATCTCCGCCGCCTCCATCGTCGGCCACAGGTACTCCGGCACGTCGAAGCCGCGGCTCATGTACACCTGGAACGCGTGGCCCGCCTCATGCGTCAGCACGTCGATGTCGCCGGAGGTGCCGTTGAAGTTGGCGAAGATGAACGGAGACTCGTAATCGAAGATATAGGTGCAGTAGCCGCCGCCTTCCTTGCCCTTCTTGCTCAGAAGGTCGAGCAGCTCGCGCTCGGACATGAACGTGAAGAACTCGTCGAGCTCGGGGCTCATCTCGCGGTACATGCGGCGTCCCTGCTCGAGGATCCAGTCGGGATCGCCCTTGGGCGTCGGGTTGCCGCTCTTGAAGCGGAAGCCCTCGTCGTAGTAATGGAGCTTGTCTACGCCGATGCGGGCTTGCTGGCGCTCGTACAGGCGGGAGGCTACCGGCACGATATGCTCGCGCACCTGGCGGCGGAAGTTCTCGACCATCGCCGCGTCGTAGTCGGTGCGGCCGAGGCGGTCGTAGCCGAGCTGCACGTAGTTCTCGTAGCCGAGCTGGCGGGCGATGCGCGTGCGCACCTGGACGAGCTCTTCATAGATGCGGTCGAGCTCGGCCTCGTTGCCGGCGAGGAAGCCGAAGGCCGCTTCGCTGGCGCTTTTGCGGGTGGCGCGATCCGTCGATTGGGTATACGGCGTCAGCTGGGACAGCGTGCGCTCCTCGCCGTCGAACGGAATCCGGGCGGAGGCGATCAGCTGGTTGTATTCGGTGCACAGCTTGTTCTCCAGCTGGAGGTCCTCGATGATCTCCGGCTTGAACGTCTTGAGCGCGAGCTCGGCCGTGCGCAGCAACTGCGTGCCGTACTTCTCCTCGATCCCGCTGCGGAACGGAGAATCGGTCAGGGCACGGTAGTAGTCCGTGACGTACTCCTGCAGAATGGGGGACGTCTCGTCGGCGTAGTCCTGCTCGGCTTTGTAGAAGGCATCCTCGGTGTTGATGGAGTGGCGGATGGTGACGAGCTGGAACATCGTCTCGATCTCGTTGCGCAGCTTGTTCACGGCGGAGATCGCCTCCAGCTGCTCCTCGAGGCTGGCGGCGGCGCGCATGGCGGCGATTTTTTCCTTGAAGGCATCGGCTGCCGCTGCGCGGTCCGGCCGTTCGTAGCGGTATTCGCTGAATTTCAACACGAGGGACACCTCTTTCATTATCGTTGTCGTCTACAGGAAACAATCTCCATTATACCGAATCGGCGATGGCCGGTGGAGGCGAATTTCCTTATAGCCGTGCTTTCCCGCCATCGCTCCCCTGCGCAGGGAGCTTGAAATGAGCTAGAATGAGAGAGGCTGAAATGAAGGAAAGGTGCGTGTAGGCATGATGAAGCAAGGAGCGGACGAGAGGAACGGAGCGGCTCCGGAAGCGGCGGCGCAAGAGCGGGACATTCAGGGAGGCGCGGCGGCAGCGCCGCGCGTCGCCGTGGCCGGCAGCCTCAATATGGATCTGGTCATCAGCATGGGCCGGATGCCGCTGGCCGGAGAGACGATCAGCGGCAGCGCGCTGCATACGCTGCCCGGCGGCAAAGGCGCCAATCAGGCGGCCGGCTGCGCCCGGCTTGGAGCGGCGACCGAGATGATCGGCCGCGTGGGCGATGATGCCTTCGGCAAGCAGCTGCTGGAGCAGATGCGGCGGATGGGGGTCGGCGCCTCCGGCATCGGCGTCCACCCGAGCGAGCCGACCGGCGTCGCCTCGATCTATCATACGCCGGAGGACAACTGCATCGTCATTGTCGCCGGCGCGAACGGGGAATGCGGCGAGGCGTGGGTGGAAAGCCGGCGCGAGTCGATCGAGCGCGCGCAGGCGCTGCTCGTGCAGCTCGAGATCCCGCTGGAGGGCGTGCGCGCGGCGCTGCGCATCGCCCGCGAGGCCGGCGTCGCGACGGTGCTCAATCCCGCGCCGGCGCAGCAGCTTCCCCGGGAGCTGCTCGAGCTCGCCGACTACATCACGCCGAACGAGACCGAGTTCGCCGCCTTGACGGGGGCATCCGCCGAGTCGGAGGACGAGCTGCGCGAGGCGATCGCCGCCTGGCAGGCAAGCGTCG
The DNA here is from genome assembly GCF_000422485.1 of Paenibacillus pasadenensis DSM 19293. Lineage (GTDB taxonomy): Bacteria > Bacillota > Bacilli > Paenibacillales > Paenibacillaceae > Paenibacillus_O > Paenibacillus_O pasadenensis. Next base: position 31,140 of record NZ_AULW01000052.1, on the reverse strand, counting down.
GCGGCCGCGTCATCGTCACGCGCGGCGCCGCCGGCTGCTCGTTCCTCGGCGAAGACGGACGCCTCGTGACGGTGCCGGCGCCGCGCGTCGAGGTCGTTGATACGACCGGAGCCGGCGACACGCTGAACGCGGCGCTGTGCGTCAAGCTCGCGGAGCTGGCCGCGCAGGGAGCCGCCGCGGGCGACGCCGAGCTGCTGGAGGCGCTGCGCTTCGCCGTGCAGGCGGCCTCGCTGGCGGTGACGCGCTTCGGCGCGCAGGACGGCCTGCCCTCGCGCGAGGAGGTCGAAGCGGCGCTGCAGCAGGCTTGAGGCTTGAGGCGCGTTCGCGCCAGCCGGCTGTGCCCTGGCGACAGCAGGGTTGGCTTCGGCCGCCCCGACCGTTCTTCCGAACGGCCGGGGCGGCTTTTTCGCGTCGGACCAAGGCGATGCGGGAGGACGCCGACAGAAAAAATCCGAAGCATCGCGGGCGCGATGCCTCGGATCGGGGAAGCCGCGCGTGTGAAAAAAGCGGACGGCGCGGCGCTACTCCTCGCGGAACAGCGGCCGGATCGCGGTGCAGACGATGCGCCGGACGATCTCCTCGGGATCGACCTCCAGCTTTTCGTGCAGATGAAGCAGCGACTGCGGCGAGAACAGCGAGATGAGCAGATGGGCGCTCACGGCCGGATCGACCGCCTCGATCGTCTGTCCCTTGGTCCGGGCCTCGTCCAGCAGCGTCTGGATCGTCTCGTACAGGAAGCGGTAGGGAGGGCTCTCATAGAACTGCTCGATCTCCTTGAACGTGTTGCGCCCGTTGTAGATCGCCGTGTGCATCGCTTCGACGATGCGGCTGTCCGCGATCAGATGCTCGACGACGAGCGTCGCCAACGCCGCCAGACGCACGCATGGAGGCTCGCCGGCGAGCGCTTCCAGCCGGACGAGGATCGACTCCCGCAGCCTGTGGAACTCCTCCTCCATCAGGCATAGGCACAGGTCGCCCTTCTGGGCGTACCGGCGGTACAAGGTGCCCTGGCCGACTCCGGCCGCCTTGGCGATCTGGTGCATGCTGACCGCATCGACGCCATGCTCGGCGAACAGGCTGCGCGCCGTATCCAATATGGATGCGCTCAGCTCGCGGGATCCTTTTCGTTTATCCGGAATCGGCATGCGCTTTCATCTCTTTCCTGAAAAGTTTACAACTAAAAAACGTCGTTGACAGGCGGACAATTGTCCGCTATAGTCAAAACGTTTCCCATAAGCGGACAATTGTCCGCTTGCCGTACCGGACGGCTCGAAGCCGCTTGCTGCCTTATTTTATCCCTTCTGCGGGCAGGGGTCAATGAAGGGCGGACCGCGGCGGGCGCCTCCGGGCGGAGGGAAGGAAAAGAGAGATGAAGGAGTGGAGAGCATGTCGCAAGTCGCAGGGGGCGGCCCGGCCGGACCGGAGCTGTCGATGCGGGCCATACTGGCGCCGCTGGTGGCGATCATCATCGGAATGTTCATGGTCATTCTGGACGGGACGGCGATGAACGTCGCCGTGCCGAAGCTGCAGCAGGACTTCGGAGGCGCGTCGCTGTCGCTCATCCAGTGGACGATCACCGGCTACGCGCTCGCGCAGGCCGCGGTCATCCCGCTGGCCGGCTGGCTGTCGGACCGGTTCGGAGCCAAGACGATCTTCATCCTGTCCGTCGTGCTGTTCACGCTCGGCTCCGCGCTGTGCGCGATGGCCGGCAGCGCGGAGCAGCTGATCGCGTTCCGCGTGCTGCAGGGGCTCGGCGGGGGCATGGTCGCGCCGATCGCGATGGCGTTCACGTACCGGATCGCGCCTCCGGGCAAGGTCGGCGCGGTGATGGGCATGATCGGCATCCCGATGCTGCTCGCTCCGGCGCTCGGTCCGGTCGTCTCGGGCTGGCTCGTGGAGTACGTGTCGTGGCACTGGATCTTCCTCATCAACCTGCCGATCGGCGTCATCGCCGTCATCGTCGCGCTGCGCACGCTGCCGGTCATCCAGCGCCAGACGGTGCCCGTGCTCGACATGATGGGCATCGTGTTCGGCCCGCTGGCGTTCGCCGCGCTCGCCTACGGCGTCTCCGAGGGCGGCACGGACTGGACGTCGGCGCGCACGCTGACGGGCCTCATCGTCGGCGGCGTCGCGCTCGTCGTCTTCATCCTCGCGGAGCTCCGCCGCTCGAACCCGCTGCTCGAGCTGCGCGTATTCCGCTCGCCGAACTTCACCAAGGGCATCCTCGTGCAGTGGATCTCCCAGGCGGCGCTGTTCGGCACGATCTTCCTGCTGCCGCTGTTCCTGCAGACGGCCAAAGGCTACGGGGCGCTGGACACCGGCCTCATCCTGCTGCCGCAGGCGCTCGCCGCCGGCCTGTTCATGCCGATTGGCGGCAGGCTGTACGACAAGGTCGGAGCGCGTCCGCTCGTCATGACGGGCATGGCGCTCGTGAGCGTGGCGGCGTTCCTGCTCTCCGGCATCGAGGCGGACACGGGCGTCGGCTCGCTCATCCTGCCGCTCGCGCTGATCGGCGCCGGCATGGGCCTGTCGATGATGCCGCTCAACACGCATATCATCCAGTCGGCTCCGGCCCAGCTGGTCGGCCGCGTCACCTCGCTGACGGCGGCGGCGCAGCAGGTCGTCAGCTCGTTCGCCATCGCCGGCCTCTCGACCTACCTGACCGGCCGCATCAAGGACAACGGTCCGGAGCTGGGCGCGCAGCCCGCCGAGCTGCTCAGCGCCTCGTACGGCGACACGTTCGCGCTGCTCATCTGGATCGCGGCGACCGGCGTCGTGCTTGGCTTCCTGCTGAGCCGTCCGAGGCCGCAGGAAGGCGCCGCGTCTTCTTCCGAGCCGAGCATGATGATGGGCGGGCACTGACGCTTCGCTTCGTCCATGAAGCAGGTCCGCAGCAGCAAAAAGGCGCTTCGCGTCCCCTTGCGGGGAGCGAAGCGCCTTTTTGGCGGAGCAGGGCCCGCATGCGGTCGTCAGGCGGACCGGGGCGCGCTCATGGCCAGCGGCCGCAGGGCGGTCAGCGGGCTTTGCGCGGCGGGCCTTTGAGCGACGTGTCGCGGGAAGGGTAGCGGGTGCACCAGAGCGCCCACCAGACGAGCAGCGGCTGGGCGGCGACGCGCAGCCAGAGCGCCGTCTTGGAGGCGCTGTCGCTGCCCGGAGCGGGAATGCCGCGCGCGGCGGCGTAGACGTTGGCGACGACGATCACGACCAGGTAAAGCGCGGCGAACAGGCCGGTCCAGCCGCGCGTCGCCGGCACGAGGACCAGCGCGGCGATGGCCAGCTCGAGAATGGCGGTCGCGTAGACGATCGGCAGCCGCAGCGGCACCCAGTCCGGCAGCATCGCCGCGAAGCCGTCCGGCTCGCGGAAGTGGTACAGGCAGGCCGCGACCATCAGCGCGGCGAACAGCAGCAGGCCGATCAGCCGCGGCCAGGTCGTCTGGAAATAGCGCAGGTCGGAAGCGGATGTCATGAGCTTCGATTCCTCCTCATCGGTGGCGCGTCAGATCCGGTAGCGGGCGAACGGCTCGCCGTAGCGGAACGGCCGGCTGATGCGCTCCAGCTCGTCCTGGATGGACGGCTCGAGCGCGAGCTCGAGGCTGCGCAGATTGGCCGTCAGCTGCTCGACGCTCGTCGCGCCGGCGATGACGGTCGAGACGGCCGGCTTGTCCATCAGCCAGCGGATCGACAGCGCGGCCGGCTCGCAGCCCGCCTCTTCGGCCAGCTCGGCGACATCCTGGCCGAGGCCGATGACGTCGCCTTTCAGGAAGCGGCCGAACGAGCCGTCCTTGTCGAGCCGCGAGCCGGGCGGGGCTTCCGCTCCGGCGGCGTATTTGCCCGTGAGGATGCCTCCCGCGAGCGGGAAGTAAGGGATGAGTCCGATGCCTTGGTCGAGGCAGAGCGGCACGAGCTCCAGCTCCGGCGTGCGGTCGGCGAGCGAGTAGCTCGTCTGGATGGAGACGTAGCGCTCCAGCTGCAGCCGGTCGCTGATGCCGAGCGCTTTCATCAGCTCCCACGCCTGATAGTTGGACGCGCCGATGTAGCGGACCTTGCCGGAGCGGACCATGTCCTCGAGCGTGCGCAGCGTCTCCTCCAGCGGCGTCTCGGGATCGAACGTATGGATCTGGTACAGGTCGACGTAATCGGTGCCGAGCCGGCGCAGGCTGCCCTCCAGCTCGGCCGTCAGATGCGACCTCGACGCTCCGCGCTTCCCCGGCCCTTCGCCGCGCGGCAGGCCGGCCTTGGTCGTCAGTACGGCATCCGCGCGGCGGCCGGCGAGCGCCTTCCCGATGATCGTCTCGCTGAGCGTGCCCGCGTAGATGTTGGCCGTATCGAGGAAGGTGATGCCGGCGTCGAGCGCGGCGTGGACGATGCGGATGCTCTCCTCCTCGCCGGTCCGCTTGCCGAAGGCGTTCGTGCCGAGGCCGAGCGCGGAGACGGTCAGGCCGCTCGCGCCGAGCTTGCGGTACGTCATGGTCATGGGAACGTTCCTCCTCCTGATTCGAGGTGATGGATGATTTTCCAGCCTCCTATGCATACTACCGCTAGGAAACGACTGGAAGGGTGAAGCGAGCGATGTATTCCCGATTGAAGAAAAAGCTGCAGGAGCTGCTGCGAGGCAAGGCTCCGGGAGGGCTGCTGGCATGCCGGCTGGCGGCGCTGCCGGCGGTGCTGGCGGTCGCGGCGGCCGGCGCGCTGGCGGCTCCGGGCACGGCGCAGGCGGCGCCATTTCGGCTCGACCAGGATGTCGTGCCGGAGCAGAGCCAGGCGAGCGCGTCGGAGCTTGTCCGCCATGCGGACGGCATCGCCGTGGGGAGCTTCGGCGAGAGCGACCGCATGGTGCAGACCGGCCAGAACGCCCCTCAGGGCAGGCTGGTCAACTTCGTGCAGAAGTTCACGGTCAAGCGCTGGATCAAAGGCGGCGGCAGCAACGAGCTGACGGTCGTCACGACCGGGATCGAGCCGCTGCCGCCGCCGTCGCAGCTGGAGGCCAACGAACGCTATCCAGGCGCATGGGCGACGGGACCGGATTACCTGCTGTTCCTGCACAAGCTCGAAGGCACGGACAGCTATGTGCCGCTCGGGCTGCTGCAGGGCGTCTACCCGATTCAGGGCGGACGCACCGTCAGCCTGGAGGACAAGGGCTTTCCGCAGCTGAACGGCATCGCCGAGGCCGGCGTGCAGCAAGCCGTGGACCGATTGGCCGGCAGCTGATGCCGGACCGGCCGTTCCCCCGATTATAGCATATCCCGAGGCCTGAGGGCTGCCGGACGGCAGCCGCTCAGGCCTTTGGCTTTGGCCGGGCGGCGGGGCGCCTCAGCCGCGCCACCCGCGCCGATGGGGCGCCGCGGCCAAGTGGACGCAGCAGCTGCGCGCCCCTGCCCGCGGCGCAGGGCAAAAGCAGCGTGACGTCCGCGCTCGGAGCGCCGTGCGACGCGCCGAGCGCGGCGTCCGCCTCATGCCCCGCCGGCCCCGCGAGCAGCAGCAGCCGCTGTCCCGGCGCGAGCAGCAGCAGGCGCTGCAGCTCGGGCAAGCCGGACCAGCCGCGGCGGGCGAGCAGCACGGAGCCGGGGAGGCTGCCGCTTTCCGCGCCGTTCGGGATAGCCGGATCGACGGGGCTGGACGCTAGAGCCGGGGCGGCAGGAGGAAGCGCGGAGGCTGGAGGGCGCGCCGTAGCCGGGTGCAGCGCCGCGGCCGGGAGATTCGGACCGCATGGAGCTTCGCAGCCGGGTGCCGTCTCCGGCGCCTGCGAGGGCGGAGCCGCCTGCCGCCGCAGTCCGCGTGCGAGCCAGCGCGCGGAGAGCGCGGTCAGGAACAGCCGGATGTCGCTTTGCAGCCGTTCGAGAGCGGCCTCCTCCGGTCGCGCCAGCGCAGCCGGATCGATGTCGATGCGCGCCCCGGATGCGGCCGGAGCCGGCTCGCCGCTGCCGAGCACGAGCGCATAGTCGGCGGGCGCCTGCCGAACTTGAGCCGGCAATTCGCGTGCAGTCGGAACGCCCCCCGGCAGCGCGCTCCAGCCGCCGGGAGTCGCTGCCGCAGGGATGCCGGTCAGGGCGATGAGCTCGCCCAGCTCCGCCGCCGCTCCGGCATGAAGCACGCCGCCGCCGACGACGATCAGGGGCCTCCGAGCGCGCGCGAGTCCGTCCGCGATCCGGTCCAGCTGCCCGTCGCGGATCGGCGGCTCGGAGACGAGCCGTTCCATATAGTCCTCGCTGTCCTCGTAGGCGGGCATGGAGAAGGGAGGGCGGCGCGAGCGCCCGCCGGCGAAGGAAGGAGCCAGCCGCACGAGCGCAGGACCCTTCCGGCCGTGCCGCGCCGCGAGGAAATAAGCTTTTTCCAGCGTGCTGCGGCAGTCGTCCTCGTGCCGCAGCAGCGCGCTCGACTTGAAGCCTGAGCCGGACCGCGACGGCCTGCCCGCGCAGCCGGGCAGCAGCAGCAGCAGCGGCACGCTCGCGGCCGACAGCGCCCGGATCGAGGCCGCCTCGGCGCGGGACAGCTCTGCGCTTGTCCCGATCGCAGCCGCCGGGGAGCCGGAGGCGAGCGCATAGCCTTCCGCAGCGCTCAGCGCGGCTGCCAGGCTGGAGCAGCCGTGGACGGACAAGCCTGCCCGCCGGCCAGCCCCGGCCAGCTCGCGGACGAAGGATGAGTCCGACGCGCGGTCGCAGTAGATCTGACGCAGCCCTTTTTCCGCCCATATGGTCATGACGACGTCCGATCCGTTCATGTGCCGATCTTCCACTCCTTCCGCTCTATCTCTTACCATATGAACGGCCGCGGCAGTTGGAAAGGGACAACAGGCGGGGGGAGCGCGGAAAAATTCGGACTTGCAGGGGCGGCTGCGCGCGAGCGTCTAAAAGGAAAGAGGTCAAGGCCGGCTCGGCATCTTTCTTTGGCTTGGGAGGATGAAGCGAATGGGGCGATTGCGGCGAAATGATGAGGATGGCGGGTTAGGAATAGCGAGGATTGCGCGAAACATGCTGGATGACCGCGAACAAGGGAAAAAGCTCCCTTGCTCCATGAAGGGAAAATGAAAAAACGAGCCGAGTCGGAGCCTCGCTCCGCTGCGTCTCGTTCGTCTATCAAGGCATCGGCAGCCGGCGCCTCGCCAGGGGGCCGCCGGCCGCCAGCTGCGCCAACTGCCGCCCGAGCCGCCCACGGCGTCGGCTATCGTCGCTTCGCCGGCGAGCCGGCGCCAGCCGCTACCAGGTGCGCGGACCGATCAGGTCGGCGAAGGTGGTCGTTTTCGGATACGACTTGGAGAGGCCGACGCCGCTGCGGTATTGGGCGCGCACGGAGACCAGCTCCGGCTTGGCGTAGAAGAAGAGGATCTTCTCGTCGCGGCGATCGGCGGGCTTGGCCGGCTTGTCGTACAGCAGGAACGCGGCCCAGGCGTCGGCGATGTCCTCCTGCGCCTGATAGGCGCTCGCGTCGCGGAAGAACAGCTTCGTATAGAGCGTCGTCATCGGCTTGCCGGCGCGCGCCGCGGAGGCGACCTCGGCCGGCCAGAACTTGCCGTAGTAGGCCGTCAGGAGCGAGTCCTTGCGAGCATAGAGCCACTGGCTGCTGCCGGCGGTGGGACCGGCGAAGGCGCCTCCGACCAGGCCGCCCGCGCCGCCGAGCGCGGATGAGGCGCCGCCGAGATGATCGAGCTGCGAGCCGGCGGGACCTTGCTGCGTGACGAGCTTGCCGAGCTCGCGAGCGAGCGACCAGCGCGTCTTCTGCACCGCTCCCGGAGTCAGATCCGACGGGTCGAGCACGAGCCGCACGCTTCCTTTGGCAAGCGTCTCCACCCGGGACAGGCCGCCGCGATGGACGTCCAGCCGCAGCTCCTTGACGAGAGCGAGATAAGCCTTCGGATACGCGGCCTGCACCTGCTTCCACAGCTGCTCCGCGGCGGCGCGCTGGGAAAGCGTGACGGAGTAGCCGCTCTCGTTCTTCAGCTTCAGCTCTCCGTTGTCCGCGACCGTGTACAGGCCGGCGGGGATGGAGGAGCCGTACAGCTCGCTGCCCTTGATGCCGATCCGGCTCCGCGCGTCGGCAGGGAGCGACTCGACCTCGTCGATGATTTCCTCATGCGCGGCGAGCATCGCCGGGTACAGGCCTTGCTCGTATTGCTGGAAGGCGAGCTCCGCCTTGTCCGCCAGCCGGTTGTAGGCGGAGGCGTCCAGAACGGGCTTGGCCTTGTCCAGGAACCGGGAGACGGAGGCGAAATAGACGTTCTCCCGCATCGCGGCGCGCGTCTGATCGGGGCCGGCCAGCCCGTTGCTGGAGCCGGAGCCGCTGCCTGCGCTCGTCCCCGAGCCTGTGCCTGAGCCTGCGCTCGTGCCCGACCCGCCTCCTGCGGATGGCGCCTTCTCCGTCATGCGGCGTGCGCCGGCATACCGCTCCTGCCAGTAGGCGGAGGCGAGCGACGAGCGCTTGACGCCGTCGACGGTGGCGGAGACGAATTCCTTGTTGCCGATGTAGATGCCGGCGAAGGAAACGGCCGACCCGCTGCGGAAAAAGACGGCGTCCCCGGGCAGCAGCAGGCTTTGCCCGCCTACCGGCGCGCCGTTCTCGAACTGCGCGGCGATCGTGCGGGGCAGCTGGACCTCGGCGGCGGAGAAGCGATAGATGTACTGCAGGAAGCCGGAAGCGTCGAAGCCGGCGGGCGAAGCGCCGCCGTACTGGTAGGGGGTGCCGACGTAGTCGAGCGCATAGTCGGCGATCGCGCCGCCGAGCGCCTGAGGGGTTCCCCGCTCCGAGAAAGGCGCGTCGGCTTCGGCGGACAGGGAAGAGGGCGCGCCTGCGCCGGCCATGCCGGCGAGCACTCGAGCGGAGGCGGCATCGGCATAAGGGCTGCCGTAAGGGGAGCCGGATGGGGATGGGAGGCTGGCTCCGGCGGGTGCTGCGGCTCCCGCTCCTGCCGCTGCGAGCAGGGCAAAGGCGGTGCCGGTCTGGATCAAACGTCGCATGAACTCACTCCTGGTCTCGTCATGATGTAAGGGGGCCAAAAGGGCCGGATCAACCTGAATTATAACAGGATGTCGAATTCTGTTAATCGGACTTGCGTCACGATAGTTGCGTCATTTCGATTTTCATCTATCCCCTTCGAAAGTCCCTGTCCGCTCTTCTTATCCCGATAGATCGGGGCCGAGAGGGCCGGCGACGGCAAAAAATCAAACGCCGGACGGTCCGGGCTGGGCCTTGCGGCCTGCGGCGTAAGGCTCCGGTCGGCTCCGGCGTCCCGCCGGAGGAGCCGCATCTGGCGGAAAAACGTCCCAGAGCGCGCCGTTTGGGGTATAATGGGGGCATGATCAAGCCTGTCCCGCAGCGGCTCGCAAAGCCGGGCGGACAGACGCACAGGCGCTGAACAGGAGGGAAGCTGCGGCATGGAGCAGGTACCGGTCATTTCGTTCCGGGGAGTAACCAAGCAATACGAGGACGGCGTTCCCGTGCTGAACGACGTATCCTTCGACATCGAGAGGGGCAAGTTCTACACCCTGCTCGGCCCGTCGGGCTGCGGCAAGACGACGATCCTCCGCCTCATCGCGGGCTTCATGGAGCCGACGAGCGGCGAGATCCGCATGGACGGCAAGCTCATCAACGACCTGCCCGCGAACAAGCGGCAGGTCAATACGGTGTTTCAGGACTACGCGCTGTTTCCTCATCTGAACGTGTTCGACAACGTCGCCTTCGGCCTGCGCATCCGCAAGCTCAAGAAGGACGAGATCGAGCGCAAGGTCGAGGAGGCGCTGCGCTTCGTCAACCTGGAGGGCTACGGCAAGCGGGAGATCCGCGAGATGTCCGGCGGCCAGCGCCAGCGCGTGGCGATCGCCCGCGCGATCGTCAACGAGCCGAAGCTGCTGCTGCTCGACGAGCCGCTGTCGGCGCTCGACCTCAAGCTGCGCACGGAGATGCAGTACGAGCTGCGCGAGCTGCAGCGCCGCCTCGGCATCACGTTCATCTTCGTCACGCATGACCAGGAGGAGGCGCTGGCGATGTCGGACGAGATCTTCGTGCTCAACAAAGGCATCATCGAGCAGAGCGGCACGCCGACCGACATCTACGACGAGCCGATCAACCGCTTCGTCGCGGACTTCATCGGCGAGTCCAACATCGTGCCGGGGCGCATGCTCGACGACTACCGCGTCGAGTTCGCCGGCAAGGAGTTCGAATGCGTCGACCGCGGCCTGCGGCGCGGCGAGCCGGTCGAGATCGTCATCCGCCCGGAGGATCTGGAGATGACGGCGGCGGGAGCGGGCAAGCTGGCCGCGACCGTCGACACGCAGCTGTTCCGCGGCGTGCACTACGAGATCATCTGCATGGACGACTCCGGCAACGAGTGGATGGTCCACTCGACCCGCAAGGCGGTCGTCGGCGAGGCGATCGGGCTGGACTTCGACCCGGAGGCGATCCACGTCATGCGCTTCGGCGAGTCGGAGGAGGACTTCGACCGCCGCCTCGAGGGCTATGAGGAAGCGGAAATTGCCGAGGAAGCCGCAAAGCGGCGCGAGCTTGGCGAAGGGCCGCCGATCGTCGAGACCGGCCGCCCGGGAGGGAACAGCTAGTGTCCGCCCGCAGCCGCAATCTTTTCCTCGTGCCGTACACGCTGTGGATCGTGCTGTTCGTGGCGGCGCCGATCGCGCTCATCGCGTACCGCTCGCTGTTCGACGTGGAGGGCGCGCTGACGCTCGACAACTACGCGCGCTTCTTCACTCCGGTGTACTTGCGGATGACGGTCAGCTCGTTCTGGTACGCGCTGCTGATCACGCTGTTCTCGCTGCTCGTCGCCTATCCGGCGGCATGGGCGCTGACGCGCGCCAAGCACAAGCAGCTGTGGCTACTGCTCATCATCCTGCCGACATGGATCAACCTGCTGCTCAAGGTGTATGCGTTCCTCGGCATCTTCGGCACGTACGGCTCGGTCAACCAGCTGCTCGAGCTCGTCGGCATCGGCACGCAGCAGATTCTGTTCACCGACTTCAGCTTCGTGTTCGTGTCGGTGTACATCTTCATCCCGTTCATGATCCTGCCGATCTTCAACGCGCTCGAGGAGCTCAATCCGTCGCTCGTGTTCGCTGCGCGCGATCTCGGCGCCTCGGCGTGGACGACGTTCGCCAAGGTCGTGTTCCCGCTGACGATCGACGGGGTGAAGGCCGGCTGCCAGGCGGTGTTCATCCCGGCGCTGTCGCTGTTCATGATCACGCGCCTCGTCGCCGGCAACCGCGTCATCACGCTCGGCACGGCGATCGAGCAGCATTTCCTCGTCACCCAGGACTGGGGCATGGGCTCGACGATCGCGGTGTTCCTCATCCTCGTCATGGTCGCGATCATGTTCGCGGCCGGACAGCGCAAGGGGGTGATCCGATGAGCGAGAGCAGGCGCTGGCGCTGGTCCAACCTGTATCTGATTGCGGTATTCGCGATCATGTACGCGCCGATCTTCTATCTGATGGCCTATTCGTTCAACAGCGGCGGCACGATGCACGGCTACGACGGCTTCACGCTCGACTGGTACCGCGAGGTGTTCGCCGATACGCGGCTGCTCATCATCGTGCTGAACACGCTCGTCATCGCCCTGCTGTCCGGGCTGCTGTCGACCGTGCTCGGCGTGCTCGGCGCGCTGGCGATCCACGAGGCGCGCCGCCGCCGGACGAAAAACGCTTTGCTCAGCTTCAACAACGTGCTGATCGTCAGTCCCGACGTCATCATCGGCGCGTCGTTCCTGATCCTGTTCACGATGATCGGCATCCGCCTCGGCTTCGTGTCGGTGCTGCTCGCGCACATCGCCTTCAGCGTGCCGATCGTCGTGCTGATGGTGCTGCCCAAGCTGCAGGAGATGAGCCCGACGCTCATCGACGCGGCGCGCGACCTCGGCGCAAGCCGCTGGCAGGTGCTGACCGGCGTCGTGCTGCCGTTCATCAAGCCCGGCATCTTCGCCGGCTTCTTCATGGCGCTGACGTATTCGCTCGACGACTTCGCCGTCACGTTCTTCGTGACGGGCAACGGCTTCTCCACGCTGTCGGTGGAGATCTACTCGCGGGCGCGGCAGGGCATCTCGCTGTCGATCAACGCCTTGTCGACGCTCATCTTCCTGTTCACGATGCTACTGGTGGCGGGATACTACTTCCTCACGCGGCGCAGCGGCACGGGCGCGCAGGCGGCGGCCGGCCGCGGCGGCGCGGCGCGCGGAGCGGCCAAGGAGGGAACGCCATGAAAAGCCTGATCCGCTCGTTCGCGGCGATCCTCGTCGTCGCGCTCGGCTGCCTGTACCTCACGTCCTGGCTGAACTCCAGCCAGGGCTACTCGGGCGCCAATACGCTGACCATCTACAACTGGGGCGACTATATCGACCCCGAGCTGCTCGAGGAGTTCCAGGAGGAGACGGGCATCACCGTCATCTACCAGACGTTCGACTCCAACGAGGCGATGATGACCAAGATCCAGCAGGGCGGCACGACGTACGACGTGGCGATGCCTTCGGAGTACGCGATCGACAAGATGAAGCAGGAGGGGCTGCTGCTGCCGATCGACCACGCCAGACTGCCGAACCTGAAGCATATCGACGAGCGCTTCCTCGACCTGCGCTTCGATCCGGGCAACGGCTATTCCGTCCCGTACTTCTGGGGCACGGTCGGCATCGTCTACAATCCGGAGCTCGTGCCGGACGGGCTCGTGTTCGACAGCTGGGACGATCTGTGGGACCCGCGCCTGGGCAACGGGCTCATGCTCGTCGACGGCGCGCGCGAGGTGATCGGCTTCGGCCTCAACAGCCTCGGCTACTCGCTCAACGATACGAACGAAGCCCATCTGCAAGAGGCGCTGGCCAAGCTGCAGAAGCTGACGCCCAACGTCAAGGCGATCGTCGGCGACGAGATCAAGATGCTGCTGGCGAACGAGGAAGCTACTGCCGGCGTCGTCTGGTCGGGCGACGCGGCCGAGATCATGGACGAGAACGACAAGCTGGACTACGTGATTCCGAAGGAAGGCTCCAACGTCTGGTTCGACAACATGGTCATCCCGCGCACGGCCCGCAACCTGGACGGCGCGTACCGGTTCATGGACTTCATGCTCGAGCCCGAGCATGCCGCGCGCAACGCGGAGTACGTCGGCTACTCGACGCCGAACAAGGACGCGGTGCCGCTGCTGCCGGAGGAGATCCGCTCCGACGAGCGCTTTTATCCGCCGCCGCAGCTGACGAGCCGGCTCGAGGTGTACGATAACCTCGGCAAGCGCATGCTGTCGCATTACAACGAGCTGTTCCTCGAGTTCAAGATGCATCGCAAATGAACCGCCCGAAGCCGCCGCTTCCCTTGCCGGGGAAGCGGCATGGAAAAAGGGGCTGTCCGCAAGGCCGATTCGATTCGGCCTCGCGGGACAGCCCCTTTTTGGCTTGGGAGCGGATGACAGTGCAGAGGCGGCGGCGCGGAGAGCGGCTCAGCTCCGCCGTGCTCGTCGGCTGCGGCTTACGAGAAGCTGACGGAGTAGCTGTTCGTCGTGAACGTGGCGTTCGGCGCGGAGGTGATCTCGTAGCCGAACTGCACGCTGTTGACGATCTCGTTGCCCATCCAGCCCTTGGACTTGCACCAGTTCAGGATGGCGAGCACGTCGACCGTGCCGGAGCTCGTATTGCTCGTGCGGACGAAGGAGAACACGTCATTGGAGCCGTTGCTGCCCTTGTACACGTTCCACGTATGGCCGCCGACGCTCACGTTCGTGAAGTTCGCGACCGGATTGCCGTTTGAATCCCAGGAGCCGGCGATCGGACCGACGGCGCCCTGCTTGTTCATCCACAGCATGATCTCATGCGCGTTGTTGCCGCTCCAGATGTCGTAGGCGGCGACGAAGCTCGAGCCGCTCGAAGGCACGGTGATATTGAAGGAGCTCTTGAGGCTGGACAGCGCCGCCAGCTGCGTGTTGATCGGCCGAGTGCTGTTCGGGTACGATTTGATGCCGCCCGTGTTCGGATGGTTGGCGGTCACGCCCCATTTGCTGTACGAGTCGGCCCAGATCGTCTGCGTGCCGGCGCCGCTGCCCCAGATGTTGTTGTAGACGGTGTAGCCGCCGTTCGACCAGTTGCCCCATTGGGCCGAGCTTGTCCAGACGGCGGCGAAGGCGGTGGCGGACAGCAGCAGCGAGCCGATCAGCAGGGTGAGGAAGGCGGTCAGGCGCGTTTTGGTTTTCATTACGTTCATCTCCTTTGATAATAGGTCGTTTGAGCGGGCTTGCAAGGCCGGAAGCGGCGGTCGGCTGTCCTCCCTTCCCATGGAATGGCGCGCGTCGCCTTCATTTGGAAGCGCTGTCATAAAGGCGCATCTGCATTTTAGCATGAAGGAAGGAACAGGAAATACCCGCAAAAATAGACGAAAAATCCCATTTAAATTAGAGGTCGGAAGGCGCAAAAAGGCATGCCGAAAAGCGGGGACGGAAGCTTCCTTCCGTTCCCGCTCTCGTTCGCGCAGGCTCAAGGCTCGGGACGAGCCGCTGCCCGCGCGGGGCTCGTCCGTCCGCGCCATGCCTCAGTCGGAGTCCGGCTCCTTGGGCACATGCTCGTAGATGCCGCCGGATTCCAGCAAGTCGATGACCCGGTCCAGCCACAAGTAATAGGCGATCGCCTGGCCGATCTTGTCCAGATCGCCGGCCACGGCCGCCCGCACCGGCTCGGCGGTCTCCGCGGACGCTCCTTCGGCAAGCTTGACGAGCTCGTTCTGCGAGCGCCGCAGCGCCGTCAGGTTCATCTCCACCGCTTTTCGCCATTTCAAGACGAAAAAGTCCGCGAACGTCTGATGCCAGTCCCGCTCGACCTCGTACAGGTCCTTGCGCGAGCCCTTTTCCCACACCTTGTTGACCATATTCAAATCGACCAGCGTCCGGATGCCCGTGCTCATGCTGGTCTTGCTCATCTCCATCGCCTGTCCCATCTCGTCGAGATTCATCGGTTTGTCCTGGAAAAACATGAGGCCGTACAGCAGCCCGGTCGATTGCGTGATCCCGTACAGATCCATGTTCTTGCCGATGGACTCGATCACCCGCTTGCGGGCTTTATGGATCGCCTGCTCCTGATCTGGCTCCAGTCCGGCAAATTTGTCGTTCATCTTGTCCGCTCCTTCATCGCCTTCTCGGCTGACAAAATAATTGTATGAGACAAATTCCCCAAAGTAAAGCGACGCGATGGGGAGGATCGGTAAGGAAACGGGAGTATTTGGGAGATAATCATTGTACAGTAAAAACCGTACATACTAAATATACGGAATTAACGGTTGACGATTTCGGGTTTCATTCGCTAGACTGGTTCGAGTGAATGCCCGGCCGATGGGGCCGCGGCGCAAGGAGGTGCAGGCATTTGCCCATCATTGAAGTCAAGGACCTGACCAAGGTATTCGGCGAGGATCCGAAACGGATTTCCGCCCTGCTCGGTCAGGGCTGGTCGAAGGACCGCATTTTCAACGAGACGAAACATACGGTAGGGGTCAATCGGGTGTCCTTTTCGGTGGAGCCGGGCGAGATCTTCGTCATCATGGGGCTGTCCGGCAGCGGCAAGTCGACGCTCGTCCGGCTGCTCAACCGGCTGATCGAGCCGACATCGGGCATGATCGAGATCGACGGGCAGGAGATTACGCGGCTCGGGGCGGATCAGCTGAGGACCGTGCGGCAGAAAAAGATCAGCATGGTGTTCCAGAAGTTCGCCCTGTTCCCGCATCGCACGCTGCTCGAGAACGTGGAGTACGGGCTCGAGGTGCAAAAGGCGCCGAAGGCCGAGCGGGAGCCGAAAGCCCGCGAGGCGCTGAAGCTGGTCGGCTTGGAAACGCGGGCGGACAGCTATCCCGACGAGCTGAGCGGCGGCATGCAGCAGCGCGTCGGGCTGGCCCGCGCGCTGGCGAACGATCCCGACATCCTGCTCATGGACGAGGCGTTCAGCGCGCTCGATCCGCTGATCCGCAAGGACATGCAGGATGAGCTGCTCGATCTGCAGGACACGATGAAAAAGACGATCGTCTTCATCACGCATGACCTCGACGAGGCGCTGCGCATCGGCGACCGGATCGCCCTCATGAAGGACGGCGCGATCGTGCAGATCGGCACGCCGGAGGAGATCATGGTCAATCCGGCGAGCGAATACGTCGAGCGCTTCGTCGAGGATGTCGATCTGTCCAAGGTGCTGACGGCGGCGCATGTGATGCGCCGGCCGGAGACGATCGGCATCGACCGCGGCGCGCGGGTCGCGCTGCAGCTCATGCGGGAGAGCGGCATCTCCAATCTGTTCGTCACCGACCGCAGCCGCCGGCTGATCGGCGTGCTGACGGCGGAGGACGCCTCGGAGGCGGCGCGCCGCGGCTTGCCGCTCGAGGACATCGTCATCCGCGACGCGCCGACGGTCGCTCCCGGCGTGCTGCTGAACGAGCTGTTCGAGCTCGTCGGCAGCAGCAAGGTGCCGGTCGCCGTCGTGAACGAGACCGGCCGCATCGTCGGCGTCATCGTGCGCGGAGCGGTGCTCGGCGCGCTGGCCGGACATGTGCCGGGACGGGAGGTGGACGGAGATGCTTCCGAAACTACCGCTGGATAAATGGGTCGACGCGGCGGTCGACTGGATCGAGAGCAGCCTCGGGTTCGTGCTCGATCCGATCGCGGCCGGCATCGAAGGCGCGGTCGAGGGCATTTCCTACGTGCTGCATCTGCTGCCCGCGCTGGCGATGATCGTGCTGCTGGCCGCTCTCGCCTGGCGGTTCATGCGCTGGAAGATGGCGCTGTTCACGCTCGTCGGACTGTTCCTGATCGACAACCTCGGGTACTGGGACCATACGATGGATACGCTCGCGCTCGTGCTGACGTCGGCGATCGTAAGCATCGTCATCGGCATCCCGATCGGCATCGCCTGCGCCCGCAGCAAGCGGACGCAGCAGATCGTCACGCCGATCCTCGACTTCATGCAGACGATGCCGGCCTTCGTCTATCTGATCCCGGCGGTGACGTTCTTCAACCTGGGCGTCGTGCCCGGCGTCATCGCCTCGGTCATCTTTGCCGTGCCGCCGACGATCCGGCTGACGAACCTCGGCATCCGCCAGGTGCCCGCCGATCTCGTGGAGGCGGCCGACTCGTTCGGCTCGACGCCGGCGCAGAAGCTGGTCAAGGTGCAGCTGCCGCTGGCCGTGCCGTCCATCATGGCGGGCATCAACCAGACGATCATGCTGGCGCTGTCGATGGTCGTCATCGCGTCGCTGATCGGCGCGCAGGGCATCGGAGCGGACGTCTATCGGGCGGTCAGCCAGATCAAGACCGGCAAGGGCTTCGAGGCGGGCCTCGCGATCGTCATTCTGGCGATCTTCCTCGATCGTCTGACGCAGCATCTGGTCAAAGGAAAAAGACAAGCAGACAGGAGAGGGTAAATCTTGAACAAGAACTGGATGAAAACGCTGGGAAGCGCTGCGGTCGCGGCGGCGCTCGTCGTGGCGGGATGCTCGTCGAACGGCACCGGGAACGCGGATGCGGAGTCCGGTAGCGGCGGCTCTGTCGGCGCAGCGGTGAGCCACAAGATCATCGGCATCGACCCCGGCGCCGGCCTGATGGCTGCGGCGGACCGCGCCGTCACGGACTACGGCCTGACGGACTGGACGCTCGTCGAAGGCTCCTCGGCGGCGATGGCCGTCGCGCTCGACAAGGCGGTCAAGAACGAGGACCCGATCATCGTCACCGGCTGGACGCCGCACTGGATGTTCGCCAAGTATGACCTCAAGTATCTGGAAGATCCGAAGAAGTCGTTCGGCGAGGACGAGGAGATCCGCACGGTCGCCCGCCTCGGCCTCAAGGAAGACGCTCCGTCGGCCTATGCCTTCCTCGACCGCTTCGAGTGGACCGACGCCGACATGGCGAAGGTGATGGCTGCCGTGCAGGACGGCCAGGAGCCGGCCGAGGCTGCCGCCGCCTGGGCGGAGGACAACGCCGCCCTGATCGACGGCTGGGTCGACGGCATCGAGCCGGGCGCCGGCGAGACGATCAAGCTCGCCTACGTCGCCTGGGATTCCGAGATCGCCAGCACGAATGTCGTCGGCTGGGTGCTCGAGCACCGGCTCGGCTACAAGACCGAGCTGATGCAGGTCGAGGCCGGCCCGATGTGGGCAGGCGTAGCCGGCGGCGACGCCGACGCGATGGTCGCGGCCTGGCTGCCGGTCACGCACAAGGACTATGCGGAGCAGTACGAGGGCAAGTACGAGGACCTCGGCGCGAACCTCAAGGGCACGAAGCTCGGCCTGGTCGTGCCGTCGTACATGGACGTCTCGTCCATTGAGGATCTGGCCGACTGAGGAGCCTCGGCGGCAGGAAAGCCGTTTCGAGCCATGGAGACATGGATCGGAACGGCTTTTTTGGCATCCGGAGGCGAGAGCCCGGAGCTTACCCGGCGTTCGGGACCGGCTCTCCGATGCCTCGGACCGCCTCCATCAACGACAGGGCCGCCTTGCCGAGCAAAGGCTTGGTTCGGGAAGCGAGGCCGACCTGCACGACGGGCTCCAGATCGGCCAGCGGCCGGATGGACAAGGAGCCGTCCTGCTCCAGCCCGCTGTACATCGGGACGATGCCGATGCCGAAGCCGGCCTTGACCATTTGCTGGATGACGTAGAAGCTTCCGACCTCCCGGCAGGCGATCCGGTCGCGTCCCCTAGCACCGATCGCCTTGTCCCAGAGCTCCCGATAGATGCAGGTCGGCTCCTTGACGAGCACGGCATGGCCCGCCAGATCGCGGGCCTCGATGCGGTCCCGGCCGGCCAGCGGATGGCTCTTGCGCAGCATGACCCCCAGCCTCTCCTCGATCAGCGGCTCGAACTCCAGCAGGAGCGCGGCCGGCGGGGCCGAGCAGACGCCGAAGTCCAACTCGCCGTCCCGAACCCGCTCCGCGATCGACCGGCTGCCGCTTACTTCCATCGACACGTCCACGTCCGGCCGCTTCATGCAAAAATCCGCGACGACGGCCGCGAGCTGCTGGCTGGCGACCGGCTCGATCGCGGCGAAGCGCACCGAGCCGCTCTCTCCCGCCGCAATATCCGAAACGGTCTGCCTCATCGTCCCGATCGACTTCAGCAGCGCCGCGGCCTCCTGCTGCAGCCAGCGTCCGGCCTCGGTCACGATCATGCGCTTGCCGTCGCGCAGGAACAAGGAAGCGCCGAGATCCGCTTCAAGGCGCTGGATCTGCAAGGTGACCGTAGAGGGAGCGTATTGGAGCTCCTCGGCGGCTTTCAGGAAATGTCCGAGACGCGCGCAGGCCTCGAAGGTTTTTAAGGCACGAAGATCCATGGCTCTCTCCTTTGTTTGCGTTTATCGAATGAATCGTTCATATTATTCAATTTTACAAAACATTCCTCGCCTTTTACAATAGGGCCGACGGCATCCGCATGGAAGCGATGCCTCCAAAGGGGGATGCACCATGACAGCGGCAACAATAACTCGCGGCAATCCGGAGGCGGCTCTATGCGCCTTTACGTTCGATGACGGTCCGATGCGGATCTCGATCGACGCCTGGCTCGAGGCGCTCGAGCAGGGGGGCGCGCGAGGGACGTTTTTCCTGACGGGCGAGTGGTTCGACCGCCATCCGCAGAAGGCAAGGGAGCTGCTGGCCAGAGGCCATGAGCTCGCCATGCATACGTACCATCACCGCCGGATGGCGGAGGTGAGCCAGGACGTCTTTTTCGAGGAGCTGCAGCTGGCCGAGCTCGCTTATCAGGAAGCGACGGGCCGGGCGGCTCCGGCGCTCTTGCGGTTTCCTTACGCCTCTTATCGGGAAGAGAACCTGGAATGGCTGCGGGAGTGGGACTATCTGCTCGTCGAAGGGGAGGATACGGTCGACTGGTCGGGACCGCCGAGCGCCCAGCTCGAGGAGCGGGCGATTCCGGCGCTGGTCCCGGGGGCGATCCTGGTGTTCCATGCCAACGAAAACGCCAAAGAGACGCCGCAGGCGGTCCGCTCGCTCGTCAGCCATGCCCAAGCCGAAGGCCTGGCCTCCGTTCCCGTCTCCGAGCTGCTGCAGGCGGACGGCATCCCGATCCGCGAGCGCGCCTGGCAGGTCCGCTTCAAGGCGGCTCCTTCGAGCGCGTTCCTGGGCGAGCAGTGGAGACGGGTGGAGGAGGGCGAGGAGCTGCGCAGGCTGGCCGCCGATTCGCTGGAATGGGGAAATCCGAAAGCTCCGACGGGAGCCGGCGCTTATGGGAAATGGCTGGAGATGCTCTCCGCCGCCGTCCAAGCGGAGGGGGAGACGCGGTTCGCCGCCCGCAGCTTCGCCGGCCAGCATTGGGCGTACGCGCATGCTTCGGTCAAGGGCGGCACGTTCGTGCTGGAGGACTTCGCGACGAAGGAAGCGCATGCCGATGCCTTGGTCCATGTGCTGCAATGGGCGGCTCATGAGGCGTCCGCCGCAGGCTGCGAATGGATCTCGACCGCGCTGGACATGCGCCGCATCCGCAAGCTTTGCGAGCAGATGGGCATCGAAGCGGAGATCGTCCGGTTGAACGGATGACGGCTGCGGCGGAGCAGGGGGCCGTCCTGGAGATGCGCTCCGCGTTGAATCCGCTCACGCTCTGGGCGTCGCTGTTGTTTGCCGTCATCCTCGGCTTTTCCCGGCTGTCCTACGGCATGCTCCTGCCGGGCATCCAGAGGGCGATCGGGGGAAGCTACGGCCAGCTGGGGACGCTGGGCACCGTCAATTTCATCGGGTATTTGGCCGGGACCTTGAGCCTTCCTCTGCTGCTCGCGCGGTTCCCCGGCCGGAGGGCGGCGATGAACCGGGCGTCCTGCCTGCTGCTCGGGCTGACGCTGATCGGCTCGGCGTTCAGCGAACGGCTCGTGCAGCTCGGGCTGTGGCGGCTGGCGATCGGCTGGCTGTCGGCGTTCGCGACCGTGCTGGTGCTGTCGATCGCGCTGGATGCCGTCCGGCCGGAGGAAAGAGGGACGGCATCGGGCCTCATCTGGCTCGGCGGCTCCGCCGGCATTCTGCTGACGGGATTTCTCGCCCCCTTCGCCATCGATCCCTCGCGCTTGCAGGGATGGCGCCATGCCTGGATGCTCATGGGCGCATTCGGCATCGTGGCCGCCTGCGGATTCGAGCTTGCCGCGAGAAAAGCCGCAGCCATATCCGCGGGCTCCCGGCTGGAGCCGCAGCGGCATCATGGAAGCGAAACGGCCTTTCGCCTTCTGTTGAGCCCGAAAAAGCATCTGCTGCTGGTCGCTTCGTATTTCTTTTTCGGCTGGGGCTACATCATCTACTTCACGTATCTGATTCCCTATGTGACGAGCAAAGGCGTTCCGCCCCTCTATGCGGGGCTGGTCTGGTCGGGAATCGGCTTCGCCGGCTTGTTCAACGGATGGATCGGAGGCAAAGCGATCGACCGGTGGCCGAGCGGGCATACGCTTGCGATCGGATTGGCGCTGGGGACGCTCGGCGCGGGCGGAGCGATTTTCGACGAGATGTGGGTCACCGTGATGGGAGCGGCAGGGGTCGGGCTCGTGTCGTTCATTACGCCGCCGCTCATGACGACGGCGCTGCTTCGCCGGCAAGTCCCGCCTCATGCGTATGCGGCCTGCCTGAGCCTGGCGACGGCTTTTTTCGCCTCGGGCCAGATCATCGGCCCGCTCGTCGGCGGCGCGGCGGTCGAGCGATACGGGCTGCAGGCCGGGGTCGCGTCCAGCGCCGTCTTCATGGCGATCGCCGCCGCGCTGGCGGCCGGGTACGGGCGGCAGCAGCGGCGGGAGCGGGCGGAGAAGTCGTGACGGTCAGCGGTGAGGCGGCGAGGCGAGATCGGAGTGTACAGCAAAAGCGATTTCATTTGCGATCAGGCTCCTTCCACGACGCGCAACCTTTTGCCGGATGGCTCGTCTAGATATGGGTGCAACTGGAAATGGGAGTCGCCCTATTAGACCGATCAGGCCGTTCGAAAGGCTTCTTCTTCGGCCGGTCGTGGAGAGGAGTCATTTTAAATGATTGATTTTCGCAGGAAGAAAATGGCCTCGAAAGCTTCTCGTCGAGCCGGCTGCGCCATCCTCGGCGCCGCGCTGCTGCTCGTCCCTGTCCTGTCTGCTGCGCCGGTGCGAGCGGAAACGCCGTCGCTGTCGGTTTCGGGCTATGCCCCGGCGGAGCGGACCGCTCCATTGGCGAAGCCCCTATGGACGGCTTCCATCGATGTACCGGGAGCGGACGGCTTTTTCTATGAAGGCAACGCGGCGGCAGAGAACGGCATCGTGTACGCGATCTCCGGCTCGAAGCTCGTCGCCCGCAGCGCGGCTGACGGCAAGGTGCTTTTTTCTTACGGAAAGGACCTGAGGCCTTTCGTCAAGCTGGCCTCGGATCTGGCGGTCGTCGTCCATAAGGACGGCCGCATCGCGGCGCTGTCGGCTGCCACCGGCAAGAGGAAATGGATCTCCGAGGCCGGCATGCAGGCGGACGGCCGAACTCCGTTCATCGGAAAGGACCGTATCTATGCGCTCAACGACGATGGCCTGACCGCGCTGCGCGCCTCCGACGGGAAGCGGTTGTGGGCGGACGTCAAGGAGCCGATGGGCATGGGACCGTACAGCTTGTCCGAGCATGATGGAGTGCTGCTTTTGACGTATGTCGTATCCGGAGCGATCACCTCGACCCAGCTCAATGCGGTCGACGCGGCGACGGGCAAGCTGCTGTGGACGGCGAACCGAACAGGCGCGCCTCTGCTCGTCCGGGACGGGCTCGTTTATACGGTGAAAGAGATGTGGATGCTCGCGGACATGGATCGTACGCCCGAGCGGCAGATTGAGATGCCGGTGCTGAGCCTGAGGAGCGGAGCCGTCAAGGGAACCCGCCTCTACGACTATGAAGTGGAAGGCTCGCCGCCTTATCCGATCCGCAGCCCGATCCTGGCGCTGGATAAAAACGACCTGTACGTGGACGGGGGCGGCGCGAAGCTGTTCAAGTTTGATTTCAAGTCTTATGCGGCAGGCGCCAAGCCCGTCGAGACCTACTTCAAGCGGAATGAGCGGATGCAGCTGGCCGGGCCGCCGCAGGGAGGGCGCATTTTGCTGGTCAGCCAGGATAACGGCGGCTTGTATGGAATCAAGACGGCCAACGGCCATCCGGTGACGTGGCTGGCCGACAACCCGGTCGTGCGCAGCGAGATTTACGGGAACCGCATCTTCAGCGCGCAGTCGGACGGGTATCTGTACGGCTTCGACCTGCAGACGACGGAGCCGCTGCTCAAGGTGGCGACAGGCTCGCGCGAGTACGGGCCGACGCTCAAGACAGGCGATGTGCTGATCGTGCAGACGAAGGGCAGGCTGATCGCGGTGAAGCTGCCTCGCTAGAGGAAGTTCCATGGATAAGGGCCGGTTGAACTCTCCTGGTGGAGACTTCAACCGGCCCTTTGCTTCCTCATGGGACAAGCTTATGGAGCTCGCAGAAACGGCATCTCATGGGGCCAGCGTAGCTTCCATTTTGGGCGAATGAAACGTTACGATGTGCTATGCTAATTATAGTTAGACAGTCTAGCCAATTTCGATTGGGGAGATTTTCATGATGCAGTGGCAGCTTCAAGACGCTAAGAATCAATTAAGCTCCGTCGTGAAGAAAGCAGCCGATGAAGGCCCGCAAATGATAACGGTACGGGGAATGCCCGCAGCAGTCGTTCTGTCGATGGAAGAATATCAACGTTTAACGAAACCGAAAACGCGTCTGACGGATTTTTTCAAGGACTCTCCTCTGTACGATCTCGATTTGGATTGAAGCAAAGAAGGAACCCGATTCAGGCGTCCTACGCTGGATTGATGAACGAGACGAATCCACACTATTCTTAAGCGTCATCACGTTTGGAGAATTACAAAAAGGGATTTCCAAATTAAGCGACAAAAACCGTGCCGAACGATTGCAAGCCTGGATCGACCAGGACTTGAGAAGCCGGTTTGACGGGCGAGTTCTCCCCCTTGATCTGGATACCCTGCTTGCGTGGGGCAGCATCCAGGGACAAGCGGAAAGAAACGGAACGCCGCTGCCGGTCATGGACAGCCTGATTGCAGCTACAGCCATTGCCCATCATTTAACGGTTGTAACCCGCAATGTGCATGGCTTGGAGCGTTGCAAGGCTTCCGTTTTCAACCCATGGATAAACAAGTAATCCAAAAAGCATCGACAATCCGAAAGAAGGAACTTGACTTGAATCCATCAAACCCGCCGAATCCAGCTGAAGCGTCCGTCGCGGCATCGGCGCCCGCCTCGCGCAACTGGGGGCTGGCCGTCATGCTCGGATTGCTGACGGCGATCGGCCCTTTCTCGCTCGACATGTACTTGCCGGCGCTCCCGGAGCTCACCCGCGATCTCGGCGCCTCCGAGTCGCTCGGCCAGCTCAGCCTGACCGCCTGCCTGGTCGGCCTCGCCGCCGGCCAGCTACTGGCGGGACCGCTCAGCGACGCGCTCGGCCGCAGGCGTCCGCTGCTGCTGGCGCTCGGCATCTACGCGGCCGCCTCGCTGCTTTGCGCGCTGAGCCCGACGATCGGCATGCTGCTGCTCTGCCGGCTCGTGCAGGGGCTGTCGGGAGCGGCCGGCATCGTCATCGCGCGCGCCGTCGTGCGCGACCTGTATTCCGGCCGGGAGATGACGCGCTTCTTCTCGCGCCTCATGCTCATCAACGGAGCGGCCCCGATCCTCGCGCCGATCTTCGGCGCCCAGCTGCTGCGCTTCACCGACTGGCGCGGCACGTTCTACTTCCTGACGGTCCTCGGCGTGCTGCTGCTCGTCTCGGCGGCGCTAGCGCTGCCGGAGACGCTGCCGCGGGAGCGGCGTACGACCGGCGGGCTGGGGCAGACGCTCGGCAACTTCGGCCATTTCCTCCGGGACCGCTCCTTCATGGGCGTCGTGCTGACGATGAGCCTCGTGTCCGGCGCGATGTTCGCCTACATCTCCGGCTCGACGTTCGTGCTGCAGGGCGTGTACGGCGTCAGCTCGTCCGCGTACGGCTTCATCTTCGCGGCCAACGGGATCGGCATCATCCTCGCCTCGCAGCTGACCGGCCGGCTCGTGCTGCGCTACAGCACGGAGCGGCTGCTGCGGACCGGCGTCTGGTTCGCGATGGCCGGCGGAGCCAGCCTGCTGCTGTCGGCGCTGCTGGACCTGGGGCTGTGGGCGGTGCTCGCCTCGTTGTTCGTCGTCGTCTCGAGCGTCGGCATCGTCGGCACCTGCGCTTCGTCGCTCGCCATGGAAAACGCCGGCCAAGCCGCCGGCAGCGCCTCGGCGCTGCTCGGCATGCTGCAGTTTCTGACCGGCGCGCTCGCCTCGCCGCTGTCCGGACTCGGCGGCGTATCGAGCGCGCTGCCGCTCGCGCTCGTCATCGCAGGCGCCCAGGCGCTCGCGCTGCTGGCGATGGCGGCGTTGCTCGGCTGCCGACGGGCGGCCTGAGCGGTGATTCCACCGCCTTCACGGCGGAGATACGCGGAAAAACCGAGCAACTAGGCTCGAATAGGTGCCTTCACGGCGGAGATACGCGGAAAAACCGAGCAACTGGGCTCGAACAGGTGCCTTCACGGCGGAGTTGCGCGGAAAAACCGAGCAACTAGGCTCGAACAGGTGCCTTCACGGCGGAGTTACGCGGAAAAATCGGGCAACTAGGCTCGAACAGGTGCCTTCACGTTTTTTGCCCCGTCCCCGTCCCCGTCCCCGCCTCCGCCTCGGGACCGAGTCCCTTCGCAGGCCAGGGAACGAGCGCGGATTCATCCCCGCGCCGCTTCATCGGACACGGCCTCCCATCCTATACTTGGAAGCAGATGAACGACTTCCCCGGAAAAAGGATGGGATCCGCCATGATCGAATTGTTCCGCAACCGCACGTTCGCCCGCTTGTTCTTCGCCACGGTCTGCTCGCAGCTGGCCGCGACGATCGGCATGATGGCGTTCGCGTTCTACCTGCTCGACCGCTTCTCCAGCCAGCCCGCCTACGCGACGGTCGCCGAGATGATGTACTCCGCGCCGACGCTGCTCGTCTTCCTGTTCGTCGGCGTGTTCGCCGACCGCTTCGACCGCAAGCGGATCGCCGAGAACTCGCTCTGGATCCGCGCCGGCCTGTCGGCGCTCATCGTCGGAGCCATCGCCTCCGACGTCTGGATCCCGATGATCTTCCTGCTCCTTTTTCTCCGCAGCGCGGTGACGAAGTTCTACTATCCGGCGGAAAGCGCCATGCTGCAGGGCATCCTGCATGACAGCCAGTACGTCAGGGCGGCCGGCCTCAACCAGTCGATCATGGGCGTGTTCATGCTGTTCGGCACGGGACTCGGCGCGCTCGTCTACCACTCGGTCGGCGTGCTCGGCGCCGTGACGGTCGATCTGATCGGCTTCCTGATCGGCGCGCTGCTGCTGCGGGGACTGCGCGTGCCGGAGGCGGTCCGCCTGCCGAACGGCCGCAGCCGCCTTTCCTCGCTGCGCCTGCCGTCGGTATGGGGCGATTTTCGCGAAGGCCTCCGCTACATTCTGAGCCGCAAGCTGCTCGCCTCGCTGCTCGCCGGCTTCATCCTGTTCGGCCTCATCAACGGCTGCTTCGCCATGCTGCCCATGCTGACGATGAAATACAAGCTCGCCGGAGAGAACTATCCGTTCTACGTCTCGATGTTCTCGGTGTTCATGGGCGTCGGCTTCCTGGTCGGAAGCACGATCGGCTCGGTGCTCGTCGGCAAGTTCGCCCTGCACAAAGTCATCATCGCCTGCATGTCCGCTGCGGCGGTCTGCGTGTTCGGCCTCGGCTGGTCGACCTCGCCCTGGGCTTACCTCGCTTTCACCTTTGTCGCGGCGCTGTTCCTCGCTCCGTTCAACATCGCGATCGGCGGCTGGCTGCCGAAGCTCGTCGCGCCGGAGAAGATGGGGCGGGTCAACGCCTGGATCGACCCGATCATGATGGCCGGCCAGACGCTGATGCTCGGCCTGATCGCCTGGCTGTTCCCGAGCCTGTTCTCGGTCGAGGGGCTGCATCTGTTCATCGGCGCGCTGCTGCTGGTCGCCGCCGCCATCTATTTGGCGACGCTGCCCCGCTTCGTCCGCGAGGAGGAGCGGGAGGCGGCCTCCGCGGTCGCCGCTGCTCCTGCCGCCGCCGCTGCGGGCTCGACTGCCGTGTCCGGCTGATCTGTCCGCCAAACGAAAAGAGCGCGTGGCCGAGGCCATGCGCTCTTGCATTTCGTTAGCGGGCGAAGGACGGCTTCCGTTCGGAAACCGGGCCCCGTACGATCTCGATAAACTCCACATCGGCGCCCTCGACGGAAGGCCCGACAAACACCCGGCTGCCGACGACCGCTGCAGGGTCCTCCGCCAGGCTGCCCATCATCGGTCGGAGCCGACGGGCGGCTGCGGCCCGAGCTCCTGCCTGGCCGGCGCGGCTGCGGCCGTTGATGGATCCGAATCCACGACTATTCGACTTGCCGGTACGCTTCATCTCGAATCGCCTCCGATCAGGCTGCGGACGGTCGCCAGAAGATCGTCGTTCATCTCGACAATCTCCTTCAATCGGGCGGCGGCCAGAGGCCGGCTGCCCGAAAAATGGACCGACAGAACATGTTCACTACCCAAAGGATAACACAGGACATGCACGTCAGCAATCGCCCTGCGGCTGAAGAAGCTCCAGCGTCCGTCCAGATGGACCCTGACGACGATGATCGGCTCGTCCTCCGCGGATCTCCCCTCGTCGGCGCGGATCGGGAACGTCCGGCCGCGGCCTACGTTGCCGCCGACCTGGCGGATATGCCCGTCGTCCGTGAGCTTCCAGAGCGCGGCGCCTGTCGTGCGGTAGCCGGCCGGAGGGAGGATGGAATTGCGGATCGCCTCGGCGTAGGCGGCATAGCGCTGCTCCGCATCCGCGATGTCGACGTTTTTGAGGAACTCCCAGAAAAAATGCAGCACGCTGTCCTTGCGCTGGACGAGCGTCTCGCTCTCGGCGAGAATCTCATGGCGCTGCTTGAACGGGCCTTCGCTGCGCATCGCCGTCAGGATCCGCCCGCATGCCGTGGATACCCCGCTGTGCGGACCTCGCGAATGAGCGGCGTCATAGCGGAGCAGGGTGAGGCCGTCCAGATCGGACGGCAGATGGATCGAGGCCGGGCCGGCCTCCTTCGGCTGCGGCACGACGCTGGGCACGAGGCAAAAGACGCGCCTGCGTCCGAGCCGCCCCCAGAACAGCCCCATTTCATACAAGGTGTTGTCGCGGGTGATGAAGTGCGTTTCATTGCGGATGGTGGCGACGTCCTCGGCGGCAAAGACGAAGATGCCGAAGTCGTTCGCATCCAGCTCGCGCTCGAGCGCCTCCATCGTATAATCGTTCGCTTGGAACGTATTGGCGTACCAGGCGTTCACCTCGACCTGCCTTTCGATCGCTTCGGCGACCGCCCGCGCGATCGGGATCGCTTCGGCGGAGCTGCCGATGAACGCCCTCGGCCTCCTCGATATCGTCATTCAAGCATCCCCTTCAAAGGCATGAACTTCCAAAACCGCTCGCAAAAGTAAGTATACAGGCCCGTCCCGATGCGGGAAAGAGCCTGCTCTCGATGCCCGGCCTCGAAGAGCGCCCGGGGAGGCGCTTTGCCCCTGTCCGGAACCTGTGTTATCCTGTCTGTGATTGGCCCGCTGGGCGGCAACGCTTTCATGATCCATCCGCCGTCGGCGGATTTTTTGCCGTATCCGGCGGAGTGGCGGGGAGGAGGGCTCGGGATGCCATCGGAGCTGGAGCTGGTCGTCCGCTCGACGGAGATCGACGTCAACGGGCATGTGAACAACGCGAAGTATCTGGAGTATCTGGAGTGGGGCCGGGAGGACTGGTATGAGCGCGCCGGGCTGGATTACGCGGCTTTTCTGGAGCTGGGCATCCAGACGGTGACGGTCAACGTGAACATCAACTACCGCCGCGAGTGCGTGCAGGGGGAAAAGCTCGTCGTTCGCACGTCCGCGCTGCGGATCGGACGCACGAGCTACGCGCTCCGTCAGGAGCTGCTTGATGCCGGCGGCGCGGCGCGCGCTGATGCCGAGGTGACGAGCGTCTGCCTGGACGCGGCCGAGCGCCGGAGCCGGGAGCTGCCGGAGCGGCTGCGCGCGGCGCTGGCGGCGGACGGGGCGGTCATGGCTTAAGAGACATTCAAGGGGGACTATCGATGACAGGCAAACTGATTTTTTTCGACGTGGACGGAACGCTGCTCGATCATGACAAGCGCATCCCGGCTTCGGCCAAGCAGGCCGTGCGCGAGCTGCAGGACGCCGGACACGAGGTGGCGATCGCCACGGGCCGCGGCCCGTTCATGTTCCGGGAGATCCGCGAGGAGCTCGGCATCGACTCGTACATCAGCTACAACGGCCAATTCGCGGTGCGTCGGGGAGAGGTCATCCTGCGCAATCCGATCCGTCCTGATCTTGTGCAGAAGATCACCGAGCGCGCGCTGGAGCTCGACCATCCGATCGTCTACATGAACGACGAGGCGATGAAGGCGAACATTGAGCGCCACGACTACATCGAGGAGAGCATGGCCTCGCTCGAGCTCGTCGACAAGACGATGGCTTGGGACAAGGACTACCATATCGGCCGCGAGATCTACCAGTGCCTGCTGTTTTGCACGATCGGCGACGAGATGAAGTACCGCGAGGAGTTCCCGGAGCTCGGGTTCATCCGCTGGCATCAGTTCTCGATGGACGTGCTGCCGCTCGGCGGCTCCAAGGCGCAGGGCATCGAGACGTACCGCAAGCTCGCCGGCGTGCGCCCGGAGGATGTGTATGCATTCGGCGACGGGCTGAACGATATCGAGATGCTGCAGACGGTGCACAACAGCGTCGCCATGGGCAACGCGGTCGAGAGCGTGCAGAAGGCGGCGAAGCATGTGACGAAGGATGTGGCCGAGGACGGCATCCGGCATGGGCTGGAGCTGGTGGGGCTGCTGTAAAGATTGGGAGTTGGCGGGGCTGCTGTAAAGGATGGGGATCGGGCTTGGGCGCGGAATGGCGCCTGGGCCTTTTTTGTTGGGAGGGCCGCCGGCTGCGCGGGCAGCCGAGAGCGAACCCCGCTGCGCGGGCAGCCCCTCCGCTCCACGTTCCCGGCATGCCGCCTCCCCCACCTCCAGTTGGGAGAGAGGAGGGCGCGGCTCCGGGCAATCTCCGGTGCCGTGCCTGCAAGCAGGGCGGTCTGACCGCCGCATGCTTCGCAGAGCGGTGAAGGCTAGCAACTTGTTGAAGCGCCGGAATCATGTCGAGGGCCTGTCGCGCAAGGGGATCAGGGCTCTTGGCGACGCATGACGAAAAAGAATGAAGCTGCTTGTGTGATTAATCACACAAACTTTGATCTCATGGAGAGCATTCAGAGCGTTTTGTGTGATTTCTCTTACAAATTCGACCGTCTTGGAAATCCCGTTGGGGATTTTGTGTGTTTTATCGTACAAATGGGTCGGAATCAACCTATTTCATAGAGGATTTGTACGACGTTTCATACAAAATAGTAGTCGAGTTCGTAGTATCCCATCTGTTCTTGAAAAGGTAGGGAATTGATCCGACAATGGAGGAAAGTCCGAAGGAGCTGATACCATTGAAAAGATGGGCCAGCTGCATGTTGGTGTTGCTTCTGCTTTGCGGCTGCTCGGTTTCAAGCTCTGACTGGGCGTTTCATTTCGTCATCTACAGGGATCATATCTACGAACTGAAGGACTCGATCCCCGCCGATCAATTGCAGGAGAAGCTGGGCCGGATCAAAGCCTACTCCGATCACGAAGCAGCCGAGTCCGGCAATTTCGGCTCCAATCGGTTCCGGACCGGAGCGGAGGTCTACTCCATCCGTGACATAGACCCGCAGGAAGCGATCGCCGTCGTGGAGGATGGAGTCGTCTATCGGCTGCAGAACCGTGGTGCTTTTGGGAAATAGATTCCAAAGGGATGAGCCGATCTTCATTCTATTGAACGGAAGGCGGCTCAATTAGGGGCTGCCCGGCAGCCGCTAAGCCGAGTTCCTGCCCACGAAGGAACTTTCGACTCCCTCGTCGAGAAGCCGCACCGATTTCCTGCCCGCGGAGGTACTTTCGACTCCCTCGTTAAGCCTCTGCGCCGGATTCCTGCCCGCCAGGGCACTCTCGACTCCCTCGTCGAGCCCCTTTGCCGGATTCCAGGCCGCGAAGGTACTCTCGACTCCCTCGTTAAGCAGCTGCGCCGAGTTCCTGCCCACGAA
>NZ_AULW01000051.1 GCF_000422485.1 Paenibacillus pasadenensis DSM 19293 | reverse complement strand
CCCCCCCCCCCCCTGACAACGAACGTTCTCCAAAAAGTTGCCTCTCTCCGCTCCAAGCCGGGGGCAACGGGGGCAACACACCAAAGCCTAAGTGCCGCGAGGGTTCTCCGCAAATCACTTTCGGGGGCTCACTCACCCGAAGGGGGCTGCGGGTGCTTTTTCGGGAAAGTCCGGGGGCTTCGCCAAGTAATGGGTACGGACAATTCAACAAAGATATTTCACCGAACGACTTGTCCGACCCTTGTAACAAACCGTATTTGTTGGGTTTTCAACCATTTAATATATCCATGATATGGGGATTAATAGAAACCAATCATGGAGGCGAATAGAAATGATTCATATCGATACTCTTCAAGACATGCAAGACTTTTGTACGACAGAAAATGCGCTGCCAGCACCCGCTTGCCGGTTTCTCGGGGATTTCTTGGACCAGTTGCAGCTATCACTCGATCACGATGGCGGAGAGTTCCGATTGTCCGACCACGGATACGCGCTACTCGTGCTGCCTCCTGGACAATGCCTTTCCACCTACCAACTTGAAAGCTGGTCGGTCGATGTAGAGTACGCTGAGCGAATCGCTCTTGAAGACTGCCAGCTTTTCAAAGTCTGCCTGATGGAAGACAACGATAGGTTCACCTTTCTGATTTCACTGGTCGGCTCCCAACCCGACACAACAGAAAGGTGGTTTGCGGGGATGCTGGACGGGGGTGTCTGTCTGTGACGATCGAACCATTGGATTCCCATCAAGGAAAACCCGCGAAAAGAATTCAGGTCGTCAGCCTGCGAATGGTCCGAGAATCGAGTTCGATTCTCTACCCGAACCGAAAGATCCGCACTCCGGCGGATGCGGCGGCGCTTTTTCGCCAGTTCATCGGGGACTGTGACAGGGAAACATTCTGCATCCTTTGCCTGAACACGAAAAACGAGCCGACCGCCATCCACCAGGTTTCGACCGGGACGCTGAACGCATCCTTGGTGCATCCGCGAGAGACGTTTAAGCTTGCAATCCTCGCGAATTCCGCTTCAATCGTAGCCTGCCATAACCATCCTTCCGGGGAGCCCGATCCGAGCCCGGAGGACGTGGACTTGACAGAGCGTTTGAGAGACAGCGGATGCCTGCTTGGCATCGATCTTCTTGACCACATCATACTCGGAAACGAGAATTTCGTAAGCCTGAAGGAACGGGGACTGATGTAAGCAACAGTCCCAAATCCAGGTAAATCAGAAATCATCGTAGTGAAGAAAACAACTATCACCGAGGAGGAACTTAACATGGATATTAACCAGCAAACAAACGAGCAAGATTTGTTCATTGACGTTCTTGCCGACATGATCTGCCAGCTTATCGAAGAAGAGCGTCAGCGGCGCATTGCTTTCTGGGAGCAATTTATGAAAGACATTGGCGCACGGCGTATCGCGTAGAGGCCATCTAATGGGTATTGAAAAGACATCCCTTGCCGGCCTTTACCTCCGTGTCTCGACCAAGAAGCAAATCGACGGATACAGCCTGGATGCCCAGAAAGCCGCCTTGCTCGACTACTGTCGGAAAGCCCAGATCGGAGTGTATAACATCTACGTTGACGCCGGAGTCTCTGGAAGATCTATCGAAAGTCGACCGGCGCTACTCGAACTGCTTAAAGATGCCAAGAGCGGACGCTTCGGCCAAGTCCTATGCCTGCGGCTGAATCGGCTCTCCAGAAAGCTAGCCGATCTCTTGCGCATCGTCGAGCTGCTGGACCAGCAAAATGTCAAGCTGCACAGCCTGACGGAAGATCTCCAGACAGATACCCCGGCGGGGAAGTTCTTCTTCCAGATGGTCGGAGCAGTGGCGGAAAACGAGCGGCGACAAATCGCCCAAAATGTCCGCCTCGGCATGCAGCGGCGAAACAGGCTCGGCAAGTGGAACGGTGGCAATCAAGTGCTTGGGTACTACTGGATTCCCGATCTTGAGGACCTGCACCAAACAGCACAAATCGTTCCCGACGAAGCCGATCTCGTGAGATCCATCTTCGAATGGTACGCCAGCGGCCTCGGCCTGAAGGCCATCGCTAACCGATTGAATAGCAACAGCTACCGCACCAAGCGTGGTAAGATGTTTTACTCCGTCTCCGTACGCGGTCTGCTGACAAACGTGAATTACATCGGGAAGATTGTCTACCATGATGACAAGGGAGAGCGAAGAGTAACAGATGGCGAGCATGACCCCATCGTTTCTCTGGATCTCTGGGAAAGAGTCCAGGATCGGCTTGCCGAACAATCCTGTCCGCCGAGCAAGCTCACCCCTCGCCACTTTCCGTTGGCAGGGCTGCTCAAGTGTCCCTCCTGCGGGAGCAGTATGGTCCCTGCCCATGTCACGCGCAAACGCAAGGACGGCACGCGTAAGGTCAATCATTATTACGTTTGCAGTCTCTACAACTCTGGCGGACGAGCGGCATGCCTTCCCAATCACATCCCGGCGGATGCAGCCGAAGCCTGGGTCAGTGAACAGGTTCAGCACTTTCTGGCCTATCCCTCCGTCGCCGAGCGACTCGTCGAGGAGATCAATTCCAGAAACGAAAAGAAGTTGCAGCCTGTCCAGCAACGCGTAAGGGGAATCGATACCCAACTCGTTTCCCTACAAGGCCGAAGCAAGCGCTGCTATGAAATGTTTGAGGACGGACACATCGACGCCCCGGAACTCAGAAAAAGACTTGACGGTGTGCGGGCCGAGTCAGCGCTACTGGAAGAAGAACGGGCGCAGTTGGAGCAGGAGTTGGCCAAACACCCCGAGCGCTCCATTCCAGCAGCAGAGATACGTCAGGCGCTGGATAATTTTCGTCCATTACTTCGCCGTGCCTCACCCGAGCAACAGAAAAGACTATTTCGAAGCCTCATTAAAAAAGTCACCCTGCCTCAGAACCGGGACATCACGAAGGCTGTCATCCATGGTTCAGAAGCCTTACGAAACTTGGAGATACCGCCCTCTCTAATTAAGGAGGGCAAGCAGGCATGAACCAGTTGATCAGAGTCGCCATCTATGCCCGCGTCAGCACGGAGGAGCAAGCCGAGCATGGCTACTCCATCGACGCCCAGCTCGACACGCTCAGGAAATACTGCGAACTTTACGGCAGGGAGATCGCCGGGGAGTATGTGGATCGTGGCGTAAGCGGAAAAAGCATGAAAGGCCGCTATGAATTACAGCGTCTCCTCCTGGACGCTGAAGATAAGAAATTCGACGAAGTGATCGTCTGGAAGTTCAACCGGATGGCCCGCAAAAATATCGATCTCCTACACATCGTCGATCAGTTGGAGAAGAACAACGTCGCTTTCCGATCTTTCTCCGAGAACTTCGACACAACCACCTCGATGGGCCGTTTTGCACTCCAGATGATGGGTGCCGTCGGCGAGTTGGAGCGCAACACGATCGTGGACAACGTGAAGATGGGCCACAAGCAACGGGCAAAGTCCGGGAAACACAACGGCAAGGTGCCGCTTGGGTACCGAATTTCAAAAGGCGAACGGGAAAGAGACTCCGAGATCATCATCGTCGAGGAGGAAGCGGTAGTCGTCCGCTACATCTACGAGCAATATGCCGCCGGTCATGGTCTAAAGGCAATTGCCAATGCCCTGAATCACCGGGGGAGCACGACCAAAAGTGGCAAGCCTTTCTCCATCTGTGCTGTACGGGACATTCTCGATAACCCGATGTTCGTCGGAAAAATCCGCTACAATCGCTACGAGAACTGGGCCGAGCGTAGACGCAAGGGTAAGACAATCGAGCCAATTCTCGTCGAAGGTCATCACCCGGCGATTGTATCGGATGAGCTCTGGGAGAAGGTGCAGCTGCTCCGCCAGAAGAAGAGCGCCATGCCCAAGAAGCGCTTCGAGGGCGAATACCTGCTGACCGGGCTCATCCGCTGCCCCGAGTGCGGCGCGGCGATGACCGCGAGCCGCACGGTAAACCGGACGAAGGACGGGACGAAGGTTGTTCGCATGTACTACTCCTGTGGGCGCTTCCGAAGCCAGGGCAGCTCCGTCTGCCACGCCAACAGCGTCCGCAAGGACGAAGCCGAACAAGCCGTGACAGATCGCATTCGACAAGCAATCGAGAACCCCGACATCATCAAGAAAGTCGTCCAGAGCGTCAATGAACGGCGCACGGGACGGATCAAGCCTCTCCAGGACGAGCTAGCGGTGGTGCAGTCCCGCATCGACAGGCTAGAAGAGAAGAAGCGCAAGTACCTTGATTTTTACGAGATGGACGAGATGGACCGAGACATGATTGCGGGTCGCATGAACGACCTGAACCGGGAGCTCGACGTCGAACTCACCCGCCGATCGAAGCTGCAGCTTGAGCTGCGGGGCGATCAGGCCGAGCCCGTCTCCTACGACCTCGTGCGCTCCCTGGTGGGCAGGCTCGACGCCCTGCTCCGCCGATCGCCATTCCCGCAGCGCAAGACCCTGCTGCACCTGGTCGTGAAGCGGATCACGCTGGACGACAGGAAGCGCATCGACAGCGTCGAGCTCGCCTTCAACGAGGAGACCGAGAAGCATTTTTTAAGCTTAGCCCCTTCCGCTGACAACATTGCGGAAGGGGCTTTTCCTTTTGAAGGAAAAGCCGCACGATTAACACAAAATCTGACCATTGCAATTTAGCTTTGCTTAACTATATGATTACAGCGTTGAAAACAATTCCCTGATTCTCCTGAGTGTCCATGTATCGTCGAAGCTTTCTCTAGCTGGTCCATGCGTGCTACTTTCTCGCATATCGATACATTGTTTATCTTGGTTATAAGTGAATGCGTATCTCTTTCCTTTTATTTGTGCCCAGAGGACATTTTTCATATCCCCTTCATGTTCCTTCACTTCCAAGTCAGTCCCGTTATCCTTGTATGCTATTACTCCACCAAAGAGAGCAATAACGCAGGCCTCTACATTTGGGGCATGGTGACGAGCTCGCGCAAGCACTCCCCTGAGATATTCTCGCATAGTGTCTGGATCATTTAGCACGATCATATTAATACGTTCCTCCCATTTGCTCTTCTTTGATAAGATCCTGCCACATTGCAGAGTTATCCTCAATAATACCTGAATATTCAAAATTTCGCCCTACTTGTGATACGGTTCTGCGCTCACAACTTGCTGGTACACATAAGTCATCACCAATCCAAAGGGATATTCTCTCCAGCTTCTTTCTGTCAGTTGAAACATGGATGGACTTAATTACAGAACGAATCAATACTTTCTTTTCCTGATCGTCCGCTACCTCAAATAATGAGTCAAAGTCCTTTAGTATCTCAACAACCATTTGTGAATTGATCTGGCTCCCATAATCTAATCTGGCTAATTTGCGTTCGGTCTTTGCTAGGAGTTCATTTACTTCATCTAGTTCACTTTGCGCCTTGGTTATGAGCCGATTATAATTATCGGAGCTTATCTCTCCATTCAAATACCTTTCATCTAACAAATCAACCTGTTTGGTTCTGTTTTCCACTTGTAACTTCAATTCATTATAACGTAGTCCTAATGGCTGCTTGTCTTGTGAAACATCTTCCTCAATCTTGTTCAACACTTCATCAACCAAATCCATGCTGTTTACAGATTCCCTTAACACATGCAGAACCTCTTGTTCAATCCAATCAGCCCTAATTAAATTTGAGGAACATTCTGACCTGCCTTTTTGGTGGTATGCCTGACACATATAGTATCTTCGGTAGTCGTTAGTCCCTCGGATTTTATTCTTGTGCATAACCATACCTGCCCCACATTTCGGACACCTAACAACACCAGCTAGAAAGTAATTCCCACTATGAGATTTGATTGCTGTAAAGGAGTTCTTGTGCAGGCAATTAATTGCTTGGACTTTCTCCCATAATTCTATTGAAATAACTGCTGGATGCTTACCGTTTCTTTCAGGTGCTTCTTCAAGTGTGCCTTTTCTTCTTTTAAGGTTCCAGTCCTCCTTTTTCCCCCAAGTGTTCACTCCCACGTAATCTTTATTGTGTAAGATCAATCTAACCGCACAAATACCGAAGTTATTCCCTCTCTTGGTTTTATAACCATATGAATTAAGACTGTTCACAATAGCTTTATAGCCCATTCCTTCAGCGCGCATCTCAAATATCCTTTTCACTATCTCGCTCTCTTGCTCATTAACAACCAATTGTTTATTCACTATATCGTAGCCTAGTAATGTGCCTCCGTTAAATTCACCGTTACTGGCTCTTTTTTTCATTCCCGACTTCACTCTATCGATTGTTACATTACGCTCATACTCGGCAAATGTCCCCTGCAAACTGATGAACATTTTTCCTTCTATGGTTGAAGAGTCAATACCGCACGTACTAACTAACAGCCGCATATTCCTTGGCTGTAACTCATTACCCATTAGGTTTAATATGTCTTGATTACTTCTTGAAAGCCTATCGAGCCGCCATACAACGATTGTTTGAAACTTGTTCTGTGCCATGTCAGAAAAAAGACGTTGGACATCAGGGCGGTTAAAGTCTTTACCCGAATATCCGCCATCGCAATAAACATCGAAAACAGTAAGTCCGTTTGATGCAACATACCGACGAAGTTCTTCTTCCTGTGCCTCTAGCGAACATCCTACATTTCTCTGTTCTTCTGTACTGACTCTAATATAGATCGCTACCTTGTCGTCCCCCATATTTTCCACCTCAGCATTTCTTTTTTGAGAAAATAGGTAAGCGCTAATAATCATGCGCCTACCCATCTTGAATAACTTTTATTTTGATTTCCGATGACCATACTTTCTGATTAATTCGGCGAGAACTCTAACAACTTCCGCTCTCTTGACATTTTCTGCAGATGGCTTGATTATTTGAGTATCAACTTTAATCATGGTGCCACCTCTCAGCTAAAATGACGGTCAAGAATGCAACGTCTAACATGGTAAAGCTCTTGCTCAGCCTTAGCCTTATGTTCGTCTAACAGATTAACAACATCCGCCACATCACAGAGCTCTAGATTTACGCCGCCAATCTTTGGATTGAATCTCACTAAATGCCCTATTGCAGCATCTAACGCTTGAATCCTTTGCTTCAAGTACTCTTCCCTCACATAATGCCCTTTGTCTTGGTGCTTCTTCATTGATTTTTCCTCCCTCATGATATTTGCTTGCAATAGACATATATCAAAAGAGACGGTTTTTTTAAGGGGAAAACAAAAAAAGTTGAATTTTTTTGCTGGACTCTTGAAGACGGCACAATCCAATGAGAATCTGTCTTTTTTCTCAACTCAAATACACCAGTCATTCTTTGCTGGTTTAGTCGCTTGCGTACTCTTGTATTGTTGCGAAGTATACGATACTTTCCAAAATCTGCACAACCTTCGTTTTTACTGTCGTTTTCTTCCTTCGGTTCATCGTATACTGTATTTGTTACTGCCATTTGTAACTGTCGCTCTTGAACTTGTGGTTTCTGCTGCCCAAGCAATACCCCACACAGTTCTTCTAATAGCGGCTCCCATGCTTCCCTTGCTAACTCGTTGAAGTCTATCTGATACGAGGGAGCAAGGGTTTCTTTTACCCTTTTACGTATATACGGGGTTACATCCTTACTCTCTTCCTCATTCATCAGCATACGAGCCTGTTCTACCCGTTTTTTTGGAAGTGTGCCCCAATCCGTAATCACCGCTGCAAAGTAATCGTCGTTCTGTTCTGGGGGACACTGGAGTAGCTCCGCTAGCGGTATCCTCTTGTCTGGCTTGTACACATTCTCAGTTCGAGTTAATTCATGATCAATCACAACATTCTGGTTCTCATATAACTCCAACCGCTTGTTGTATATCTTGCAATGTCCATTCGTCTTTCGCTGATGCTTCTCCCCGAAATAGCGTGTCCCTTTGAATTCCCTCAATTTTCGACGGCCATCATGAGGAATAACCACCACATTGTCCATTGAAGTCTTTACATCGTAGGCAATATCACAGCTAACAAAGTAAATGCCGCTGGAAATGCGGCGTAGGGTATCCAGCACCTCTTTGAAGTGAAAATAGTATTCCGGTCTCGTCTCTACCCGCAACGTGTATAACATGCCTTCCGGCTCACTCCAGTTTCTATAAAACACATGCAAATATGCACCGTTTCGCTTCCGTAGATGTAATTGATACCCGTACCCCTGATAATTGAATTTCTGTTTGAACAATTCACCGCTTTTAACAGCCTTTTTCACTAAAGCATAGTAAACGCTTCTCGGCACATCCGTATATTCCACCACGAATTTGTCAATAGATACCTTGGCTTTCATTGCTTGTTGCCCTCCCTTGCTCATGCACTTTTTAAGACTTGTGATTGTATTTTTTAAGACTTAATAGACTAATTAATAATTATCGGGATTTGCTTGTTTTCAGGTCTTTAAACGTAAAAAAACACTTGTCGCCCAGTGCAGGCAAAACAAGTGTTCTAAGAGTCGAAAGTTGGTTACAAGTTTATCAAGTAGTAGTCAATGCTGACTAAAGCATTTTGAATCCATTTGGTGAGATTATTATGACACCTTGCCAAACAGGTGTCAATAGAGGATGACAACGAGATTCCACGCTCTCACCTTTTGCTATCCCGCTGCGGTGTAATTTACGGTAATACCCACTGAAAACGTCATCTCGCCCGGTTCTCGTTGGTCTCTGACTTGTTCCCTCTGTGCTAGTCGAGTACGCCTAACTCGCGTCGTGCTTGGATTTCCAGCTCACGTAACCACTTTTGCTTTTTGACTAGCTCTTCAAACCAATCCTTATCCTTCAAAGCTAGAGCCATGTCTATCATTTCGTCGTAGTCCTCTGAACACATCATCATTGCTTCTTTGAATTCACCCATTTGTCCAACCTCCCAATCAATATTTTTTCAATTCACTTATCTGTTGCAGTCCACTAGCTAGCCCTCTTCTGATTATTGCGCTTCAACAAAGCCTGTACTTTCCCAAAAGTGATCGGGTTGATAATTGCTACATGCTGACCTTTAGTCACCACGCTGGCGTGAGAAACCTCACCAATGTAAAAGCGGTTTTTCAATATATTACCGATAGACATAGTTGAAAACTCTTTGCCCTGCTGTGTTTTATGACCTTTTGCGTCTAGGTGCTTCTTTACCTTGGTTAAGGACTTGAACTCTAAGTAGCGACTAAAGATGTCTTGAACGATGTGAGCTTGCTCCAAGTCTAAAACCACAATTGGTTTTTCTACACCGTCATGTTTCCACTTGTAGCCGATCGGCGTATTTCCACAACCTCTGACACCAGTTTTTGCCTTCTGCTTCCGTCCTCTAGCCAGTTTCAAGTTAATGCTCATACGTTCGTATTGATCTAATAGTTCCATCATTCCGTTAATTAGAAAGTCATTGGGGTCTTTTGTGTAGATGCTATAAGTCGGTTGCTCAACACTCACTACGTCGGCCTTTGCTTTTTCAAGTTGCCTTTTTACTAGAACCTTAAGAGTGTCACTTCTCCAAAGACGGCTCGTATTCATAACAATAACCCTTTTTACTTCATCCCCAAAACTGGCAATCATATCGTTTAGCCCTTCCCGTTCAATTTCTGTTCCGCTAATACCAAGGTCGTAAAAGATATTTTCCAGCTTCAAATTATTATTCTGACAGTATTCTCTAATTCCTTGTTCTTGTACTTCATGTCCATAGCCTTTCTCAGCTTGAGTCTCCGTTGAGACACGAACATATCCAAATACTTTTTCCATGACCGTTCCCCCTTGTCGTATTTTGTAATATACTTTACGATCCTATCGGGCGATTCGTAAACTCCTATGTATAAGAGTTTAATAAAAACACCCAAAAAGTCTTGCATATCAATGGTTTATGTATGCTTGTTCCCTATGTGTACCCGTCCAGTCGTTCTAAGAGGAAACTAAAAAGGGGAACGAACAAGCCCCCTCGCCTGTTTGCTCCCTCTGCTAGCTGCGTATATGTTCCTTTCTTGCTCGGGCAAGTATTTCAACCAATTGATCTAAAGACCCATCGCTTTTTTTGCCCTGCACTTCTAACAGCCTACTACCCTCCCTTACAAGGCTTACCTTGTTCATTTCAACTCTTGTGATCGCTTCTTCAATGGCACGTATGACCGCAGGGTTCGGCTTTTCTTTCTGTTCCTCTTGCTTAATACGTTGCATCATGCGCCGTATGCGTATATCCGATAATTTGAACCCATTTTCAACTTGCGCTGTCGGTTCAGTTGATACCTGGGCAAACAGGTCCCGTTCTTCCTCCGTCAACGTATCCTCCCAGATCGTTTCATACAGTCCATGTTTCAATGCGTTTTTGTTGCCCTCTAGCTTTGTACGGTCTTTCGGTCCGGTGGATTTCCCACCGTGTAACCTACACCGTCCATTCTCTAAAGCGGCTTTTTTACATTGTCCGCTGTTTCTCGTCTTAGCTCCGCACAGCTTTTTCACCATTCTCTCACCGCCTAACCTCATGACATGGGGTTCGTTTCCCCGACCGGGGGGGAGGTCTACACGCCCCCAGCCGTCCAATCTATCAATTCAATCTATCAATCCAATGTTTCAACTTTAGCTGCTTTTACTTACTTCTTGCTGTGCCTTTACTGTCCTGAATGCTTCAAACTCTTCACGCAGTCCTGCTGCATTGATGTAATCTATATAGTCATCTAAAAGGTATGCGTTTCTTAAAAGCAGATCATTTGCTGCTTGTAGCTCTTCCAGCAGGAACCTTTCATGCTCCGTCATTTCGTCCATCTTTGTTATGCCCTCCTGTAACCGTGAAGTTTGGTTTATTTCGTGTTTCAGTGTCAGGAGGCTAGAATATACGGTGCAAGTTATATGCAACGCATCTTTGCCCCTTCTCGTTGGTGCTCGTATTACTGCGTTATTTCCCATGCCTTACGTTCCCAATATTTCCGTCTGTACTCCTTTTCCTTTTGTTTATTCTCCGGCTTCTGCCGCCACTTTCTTCTGTACTCCCTTTCGTGCTGGCGGC
Source organism: Paenibacillus pasadenensis DSM 19293 (assembly GCF_000422485.1). Classification (GTDB taxonomy): domain Bacteria; phylum Bacillota; class Bacilli; order Paenibacillales; family Paenibacillaceae; genus Paenibacillus_O; species Paenibacillus_O pasadenensis. The sequence goes on along the minus strand of NZ_AULW01000051.1, from coordinate 82,517 downwards.
GTGCTTCCAATGCTTCGAGGCTCAGTTGTTTCATATTCCTTACCCTCCACTAATTCAATTAATTCGCTGTCGTCTACTATTTCAATTACGTCCTCAACATCGACTACTTCTATCAACTCTTCTTCGGGCTTGTCTAATCTAAACACTCCATCCTCCGTAACAATCTCATGAGCTATCTTTCTAGGGAATCGTGAATGCAGGTCTTTCAACGTTTGCTCCCATTTGCTCGGTATTGAATTACTCAACTCCATTCCCCTCCAGTTCCGCAAGCTTCTCCATCTCGTAAGCTATAAGACGTTCTGTTTCCTGTACTCGCTCTTCCGCTCTTTGAACCATTGCTACCGCTTCTTCCTTTGCTTCTTCAAGTTCCTTCCGCTGACGGTCTAATACGCCTTGGTTATGTTTTACAGTTCCCCTCAATGCAGATGCTTCACACTGTAAGCCTTCTATGTGGCGAATTGCTTCTAGCCTTGGGTGTCCGTCCTGTTGGTCAGCTAACAACTCATACTGTTCAGCGTGATCTAATAACTGCCGCATTTCTGTCCCTACATGTGAATCCGCCCGTCCTGAGCGCCTCAACTCTGCCGCCTGTTCCCTTAATTCCCTAGCCTTCCGACAGTAGCCCCGTACCTCGTCCACTAACTTCTCGTACTCTGTTTGTGCCTGGGCAATCGAACGCACCGCTTCCCCTGCTGCTACTCCCGATACTACCTGTTCACGTTTTGCCATTGTCTGTTCATCTCCTTAAAATTTTCTGCATGAAAAAAAGGCTCACTCCAATTTCAACAAGTGGAATAAGCCTTCTAAGTGTAGTCAAGTTTATATTGTCAAGGTTGGTAAAGTTTGTATCACTAATAGCTGGTTACTGTGTACAACGTACAGTGTACGACCCTTCCTTATAGAAGTAAACCCAGCGATTATAATTTAGTCAAAATTAAAGTTGTAGACTGGCAGCGGGCATTAAAGTAACGGGAGGTTAGTTGAATAAAAGATTTAAACAGCAGTCCGTCTTACAAATGATTCTGTTGTTTTATTTATAATTTCGGCAACAAATTTTGAGCAGAAAAAAATAAAAAGTTTTTCCTTCACAAAAAACCGTCTGTACGGTACACTTAACTTGAAAGGAGTGATTCAGTTTGTATTTAAAAAGAAATCATAAAGCCATCTCGAATAGGAGGACTCTGTATTGAATGCTTATGTATTTTTAGCTGTTGCAATCGTTGCTGAAGTATTTGGGAGTTCCATGATGAAATTATCAAATGGTTTTAAGAAAATATTGCCGTCTATTGGAATGATTGCTGGCATGGGATTGGCTTTTTATTGTCTATCTATGGCTCTTAATACCATTCCATTGGGAACAGGTTACGCTATATGGTCCGGCGTGGGTACTGCACTTACCACACTTGTTGGTGTCTTAATTTACAAGGAAAAAATAAACACTCAAAAAGTAATGGGAATCTTACTTATTATTGTTGGTGTAGTTGTAATGAAACTAGCAGCAGGTTAATTTGGGGAGGTAAATCATGAAAAAGGGATACTTATATTTAAGTTTAGCTATCATATGTGAGGTCTTTGGTACTACAATGCTTAAGCTTACCGAAGGTTTCACTAATCTTAGTCCTGTAATTGGGTTGATTATTGGAATGGGGGGAGCATTTTTCTTTCTAACATTAAGTTTGCGAAACTTACCTTTAAGTCTAGCCTATGCGGTATGGGCAGGAGTTGGAACAGCCATAACTGCTTTAGTAGGTGCACTTTTATGGAAAGAACCATTTGGTATTGTAACTGCATTAGGTTTACTATTGATTATTGGTGGGGTTGTACTATTAAACTTTTCAAAAGGATCGGGAAAAGGGAAAGTTGCTTCTCCTTCAAAATAATCAAGTTAGTTACTTGAATTAAGGAGTTTCAATATATTATGAGAAGTAATTCAAAACGAAAAAATTTATTAGATGCAGCTTCCTATTTAGTAGAGCATGAAGGAATGGAAAATTTAACATTAGAAGCCGTCGCGAATAAGGCTGGTGTTAGTAAGGGTGGACTTCTTTATCATTTTCCAAGTAAAGATGCTCTTATAAAAGGTATGATAAATGAGTATTCGAAAGCTTTTATTGAAGATGTACGAACAAGATCAAACGATGCATCCGATTCAATTGGAAAATGGCATCGTGCTTATCTAGAATCCGCTCTAAAGGATGAGGAATCATCAAACAAGCTCATTACAGCTTATGTTGCATCATTGTTTACAGATCCAGTTTTTCTTTCAAAAATAGATGAAGAATACCATGAAATATCTGACGAGATGGCTACGGACGGTTTAGACCCTGTAGAGGCTGCCATTATTAGATTAGCGATTGATGGCTTATGGTATTCGGGAATTTTTAATGTTGGAAAGCTAAATCATGAATTAAAGCAAAAAGTAATTGAGCGATTATTAGAAATGACTAAACAACAATGACCGATAATGATTAGTTTTTGTCACTCAAAGCTCTCTTGAAGGTAGTGCGTGCTTAATATGATGATTATTTTAAATGAGGAACTACGAAGATATAGCGAGAAATTAACAGTTCAATATTTTAAAATATTACTTCATTCAACTAACTGGGGTTCTGTAGTTCAACATAAATAGCCTCGAACAAAGACTTTATTCTATAGTCTTTGTTCGACGGACAATTGTCACTATCGTCTTAATCTGCTGATATAGCTACTATCAAACACTATTTCTTTTCTGATTGTGTGTACCATCACTTGTGATACGGTTCCCCCCGATTAATCCGGAACCCGCGATAAATCTGCTCGAGCAGCATTACCCGCATCATCTGATGCGGATAGGTCATCCGCCCGAAAGACAGCTTCTTGTCAGCGCGCTTCAGGATGGCGGGCGACAGGCCGAGCGAGCCGCCGATGACGAAGCTGACGGAGCCGCCGCCATAGACGGCCTGCTTGTCCAGATGCGCGGCCAGCTGCTCGCTCGACCACGTCTCGCCGTCGATCGCCAGCGCGACGACATGCGCGCCGTCCCGCAGCGCGCCCAGGATGCGCTCGCCCTCGCGCGCGCGCACCTGGTCCTCCTCCGCCGGGCTCATGGAGTCCGGCGTCTTTTCGTCGGGCAGCTCGCGGATGTCGAGCTTGGCATAGGCGCCCAGCCGCTTCGCATACTCGTCCACGCCGCCGGTCCAATACTTCTCTTTCAGCTTTCCCACGCATACGATCTGAATCTGCATGTCCACGGTCCTCCGAACGATTGATCTGCTCCTCCCAGCTTATCCGATTCCAGCCCCCCGTAGCAAAAGATAGACGAATGCTCGCTTATGCGGCGCGCGGATTCCCCTTAAAATGACCGTATCCGATGAAAAAGGCAGGGATGACAGTGGCGGTCCAAAAAGACAAATGGGAGCAATACGGCGTCCTGCGAGCCGGCCCTCCGCTGGACGCGCGGCTGCCGGAGACGCGGCTGCTGGAGAAGGACGCCCTGTCCAGCATGCTGCAGCGCCATCCCAGCGTCGTCCTGAAGCCGCGCGACGGGAGCTTCGGCACGAACATCATCTTCATCCAACGAACCGAAACGGGCGCCTACCGGATGCAGCACGAGAACAACGCCATCACGATGAGCGGCACGGACAAGGTTCTCGAGTGGCTGTGGATTGAAAGCAAAGGAAGAGGCTACATCGTCCAGGAGCGGATCCCGCTGGCTCGCATCGGGCGCAGGCCGTTCGACATCCGGGTCATGGTCCAGCGCCAAAAAGCAGCCTCGTCCCCTTGGACCGTGACCGGCTCTTATGCAAAAGCGGCGACCAAAGGCTATCTGGTCACGAATGTGGCCAGCCGCCCGCTCCCCTTGCTTCGGGCGCTGAAATCCGCCCGCATCGAGGACCGGAGCCTCCCGGCGAAAATAGCGCGGGCCGCGCTGGAGGCTGCCGAACGGCTCGGAGAGCGCTATCCCGACCTCCGGCAAGTCGGATTCGACATCGGCATCGATAGGGAGCGCCGGATCTGGATCATCGAGGGCAACTACCAGCCGGCGTTGCGCCCTTTCCGGCTCTTGAAGGACTCCACGATGCTGCGCCGAATCCATTGGTACCGAAACCATTAGAACGCAAAGGACGACCTGCCCGATGTTCAGGCAAGTCGTCTTTTTCGCTTGGCATCTGGACTTAGCTGACGATGCGCGTCACCTGGAACCGGTTCTCTCCGACCTGGATGATGGCGAACCGGCTGTAGGAGGTGCCGGATGAAGTATACGGCTCCGCTGCAATATCCCCGCTGGGCGTCCGCACCGTAGCCGTAATCCGAGTGAGCAGGCAGACGCCGCGGCCCGAAGCTCGCCACGTCTCGTCGCGCTGCACCGAATAAAGGTCATCCGAGCAAAAGATGGACGAATACTCCACCGCCCCATACGCATTGAACGACGTGGAGTTGGTGATCTGAACCGGATCATACCCTTGAACCTCTCTAAGTCCCATCCAAAAGCCTCCCTAGTGGTGATAGACTTAGTAGATGCGATAGAGTCGGTTTGGCCCCGTCCTAGCTGTCCGCGTCTTCCCCTTTGCCCGCGGCATGCTTCTTTCTCCATTCCCCCATGCTGTCCAGAATCGGAAGAAAGCCTCGCCCCATGCCCGTCAGCGAATACTCCACCTTGGGCGGCACCTCGTGATACACCTCGCGATGCACCATTCCGTCCCGTTCCAGCTCGCGGAGCTGGCTCGTCAGGATGCTTTTGGAAATGCCCGGCAGCAGCCGCTGGAGCTCCCCGAACCTTCTCGTTTCCTTCAGCTGCCAAAGGATAATGAGCTTCCACTTGCCCGCGATGACGTTCAGCGCATCCGACACGAGACAGAGCTCCCGCTTCTCCTCCGGGATTTCGCCCTTGAAGTTGGCTCTCGCCATACGATCTCTCCTCTTCATGGTCTTAAAAATGTGACTAGGTATCTTAAATGTGCCTACTGTTCCTTTTTGGACTATTGCCATAGTATAGGATTAGAGCCTTGTCCACAACCTATTCCTGACTGACGATAGAGGAGGAACCACCATGAACATCGCCATCATCGGGGCAAACGGAGTATCCGGAAGCCTCATCCTGAAGGAAGCGGTCGACCGCGGCCACGACGTCACCGCCATCGTGAGGGATGCGTCCAAAATCTCCGCCGCGAACGTCGCCGTGATCGAGAAAGACCTGTTCGACCTGACGGGAGCCGACCTCCGTCCGTTCGACGTCGTCGTCAGCGCCTTCAAGGCGCCGATCGGCCAAGAGACGCTGTACCTCGACTCCAGCGTCGCCCTGGCGGCCGCGCTCCAGGACGCGCCGGACACGAAGCTGATCGTCGTAGGCGGCGCGGGCAGCCTGTTCGTCGACGCCGACAGCACGTCGCTGCTGATGGATACGCCGGACTTCCCGGACTTCGTCTATCCGACGGCCTTCAATGCGGGCAAGCAGCTGGAGCATCTGCGCCAGACCGATTCGCTGACCTGGACGTACATCAGCCCGGCCGCGTTCTTCGATCCGGAAGGCCCGCGCACCGGCTCCTACCGCAAGGGCAAGGACCATGTCATCCCGAACGCTCAAGGCGACAGCTACGTCAGCTACGCCGACTTCGCCATCGCCGTGCTGGACGAGATCGAGCATCCGCAGCATGTGAACGAGCGGTTCACGGTCGTCAGCGACAAAGAGTAGCAGACGCGCGGCTGGCGACGAAATTCAATCACTCGCTGCGGCAGAAAAACACAAACGGGACGAAACGGAGCCATCTCCGCTTCGTCCCGTTTGCTCGTTCGGCGCGCGCTTGCCGCCCCTATAAGGCAGGGCAGGCGCGTTGCTTCGCAGAAGGCCCCTCGGCCTGAGCGCCCGTCGCTGGAGCCAACCCCGGTGGCGCGTTCAGCCCACTAGGCGTGGCCGCGTTCAGCTCCACCAAGGCATGGCCGCGTTCAACGCCACCAGGGCGTGGCCGCGTTCAGCGCCACCAAGGCGTCGCCGGCGGCTCGGCCTTCCCGAGCGTCACCGTCTCCCCGATCCGAGGCGTGCAGACGGCGACGCCGTCGACGCTCGCGGCGCGGAGCAGGCGTTCGACCGGATCGGTCCAGGCATGCAGCGCCAGGCGGAACGCGCCCCAGTGGATCGGCAGCAGCAAGCTGCCTCGGACATCCCGATGCGCCTGCACCGTCTCCTCCGGCAGCATGTGGATGCTCGCCCACCGCCTGTCGTACTGGCCGCATTCCATCAAGGTCAGGTCGAACGGACCGTACGTTTCCCCGATCTCGCGGAAGTGCGGGCCGTACCCGCTGTCGCCGCTGAAGAAGATCCGCCGCCCCTGCCCCTCGATCACCCAGGAGCACCACAGCGTCGAATTCCGGCTGAGCAAGCCTCTTCCGGAGAAATGGCGCGCCGCGGCGCAGGTCAGCGTCAAGCCATTGAGCTTCACCGCTTCCGACCAGTCGCACTCGCGGATCGCCTCGCGCGCGACGCCCCACCGCTCCAGATGCGCGGCGACGCCGAGCGGCACGATGAACATCCCGGTCTTCTCCTTCAGCCGGAGGATCGTCGGGTAATCGAGATGATCGTAGTGATCATGCGAGAGCACGACCGCATCCAGCCGCGGCAGACGCTCCAAGTCGACCGGCGACGAGCCCTTGAACCGCTGCCCCCCGATCATCGGAACCGGCGAAGGCGCCCGCCCCAGCATCGGATCCAGGAAAACCGTCATGTCCCCGAGCTCCAGCAGCACCGCCGAATGCCCGAACCAAGTGACTCGCACCGCGTTCTCCCGCTCTGCGGCGGACGCAGGCGAGTACCGCTCCACGTCCAGCGGCCGGTCGGGAACGGCTTGCGGCGTGCCCTTCAGGAACTCGCCCAGGATCGAGACCTGGTCCTTCCAGCCGCTCAGCATCGGCGTCGGCAGCGGGTAGGCAAAAACGCCGTCGCGGTATTGCTTCGAGCGGCGGATGCGCTCCCGCGATTCGGGAGACGGCTTCCCGCCCAGGGCGGGGCGGATGTAGAGGTAAGCCAAGGTCAATGCGGCGGCGAGCGCGGCGGCGATTCCGATCCATACTCCCATGTCGAGCGAGCCTCTTTTCGATGAAAATTCTTCTCCCACCAGCTTATCCGATCCCCCGCCTCGATAGCAAAAAAACGCCCGGACGCAGGCGCGGCCGGACGTTCTTCGATTCCATCGACGGCGTTCCTTGCTCCGCCGACCGGCAGAGGACCGGCATTCGTACGCCATTGGACGAGCTTGTTCAACTAGCCGTTCTCGATGCCTGCAGCGAATCCTTTTCCTCAAGATTGCCTAGCCGAATTTCCCACCTATAGCTAGTTCTCCCATATTGGAAAATTCCTACAGATTTCAACGCGGAAAATGTCGAATTCTGCGGACGAATACCGAGAGACGAGGTATAATTCGAGTACAATCAATCCTCGGAGGAATCTATGAGAACGCTTCGTCTATGTCTCTTCCCGGCTCTGGCCGTTCTCGCCCTGCTGGCGGGATGGCTCCACTGGCCTTCTCTTCTATCGGCAGCCGAGCCGGGCGATGTCGCCGCCTCTGCCGCTCCCGCCGCCAGATCCTCCCTGGACCGCTGGCAGGTGCTGCCTATCCCCGCCGATGCAACGCCCGGCACCGCGCCGCCTGCGGACGCCGACTGGCTGGACGCCGAGCTGAGGGAGCCGCGCGTCGAGCTGCCGAAGGACGCCCAAGGCATCTGGATCCGGCTCCGCGTGCCGGCGACGGAGCAGTGGCATCGTCCCGGCCTGCTGGCCGGACGGATGTACAGCCGGCACGTACAGGTGTACGAGCGCGGAGTGCTGCTTTACGAGTCGAGCCGCGGGTTCGATTTTGACCAGGGCCGCCTGCTCGTGCCGCTGGACGCGAAGCCCCAAGAGACCGTGCTCGACGTGCGCATCCTGAACAAGGGCGAACGAGCCGGCTTCCTGACGCCTCCGCAGCTCGGCGAGTTCGACGAGCTGGACCGCGGCTACATCCGCAAGGAGCTGCCCAGCCTGCTGCTCGGCGTCTCGGTCGTTTTCCTCGCGGCGATCATGTTCATCTGCTCGAGCTTCCTCAGCCGCCGCCAGCGCGGCTTCTGGATCTCGCTCTGCCTGATCGCGCTCTCGGCCGGACTGCTGATCGCCGCCTATTCGCCGCTTCTCTACCTCTATTTCCCCGATGCGGCCCAGGTGTTCCTGGCCTGCTTCGAGCTGTCGCTGTTCACGATGTTCCCCGCGCTCGGCTACTTCGTGAACGAGGCGCTGGAGCGCAAATCGCCGCCGTTCCAGCGCTTCACGCGCTGGCAGACGTACTACTCGGCGTTCGGGGTGCTCTGCTTCGTCGCCTACCGGTTGTCGGACGGCGCGCTGTACAGCTTCTACTCGATCGTCTCGGTCGTAGCGGTCGGCCTGCTCATGCTCGTGCAGATGATCTGGATCTCGGTGCTGGCGGTCGCCCATGCGCGTCAAGGCGACCCCCAGGCGCGCATCCTGTCGCTGGGGCTGCTGGCCTTCGCCGCGCCGAGCGCCGTCGACCTGCTCCTGTACTACGCCAGCGGCAAAAGCTACGTCCTTTTCCTCTGGAAGCTCGGCATCGTCGCCCTCATCTTCTCGCTCGTCGTCATCCTCGCGCGTCGCGTCTCGTCCGACTACAAGACGCTGGTGTCCTACTCCAGGCAGCTGGAGCAGTTCAACCTGTCGCTCGAGCGCACGGAGAAGCTCAAGATCATCAGCGATCTCGCCGCCTCCGTCGCGCATGAGGTGCGCAACCCGCTGCAGGTGACGCGCGGCTTTCTCCAGCTCCTCTCCAAAAAGGAGGATCCCCAAAGCCAGGACTACATCACGATCGCCGTCAGCGAGCTGGACCGCGCGGCCGAGATCATCACCGACTTCCTCACCTTCGCCAAGCCGGAGCTCGAGGTCGTCTCCCGGCTCGAGCTGTACGACCTGCTGGAGCAGCTGGAGCTGATCATGGGGCCTCATGCGTCCATGCACGGAGGGAAGCTGACGATCGTATCCGAAGAAGGCTTGGAGATCATGGGCAGCCCTTCCAAGCTCAAGCAGGCGCTGATCAATCTCATCAAGAACAGCGTGGAGGCGTTCGGGGAGGAAGGAGTCGTCGAGCTGACCGCGCGGGCCGAAGGCCGAGAGGCCGTACTGCGGCTGAAGGACAACGGAGAGGGGATGGATGAGGAGCAGCTCGCCAAGCTCGGCGTGCCTTATTTCTCGACCAAGACGAAGGGGACCGGCCTCGGCACGATGGTGACGATGCGGATCATCGAGGTGATGAACGGCAGCATCGACTTCCGCAGCGAAAAAGGAAAGGGAACCGAAGTAACAATTCGGTTCCCTCTAACCGGTCAGATCGTCTCCGAGATGACCGATGCTATATCATTACCAGACTAGCTCGACCTCGCCTTGGCCGTTTGCCACATTTTCAGGGCTAGGAGGAAGAACGAGATAGAAGTGCTTTTCTGTTTCGGCAACAGCCGTGACCTGGATATCAGCCGCTACCTCGTAATCAAAGGCTTCTTTGATGGCTTTTTTGGGATCAGCGAGCAACTGCTGCTTAAAGATTTCATCCTTCCAAGCTTTACGAATGATCTGAACTCTCAACGATTCTACGGCAACGGTCATGAAATCACAGCCTCTCAAAGTGGTATGGGTAAATCTTCCTACAGATTAACACATGGCTAGGAAAAAGTCCCTATCAATTTTCAAGATGTGACAAATAATGAAAGAACCCTCCATTCAACGCCAGACCATCTGCCGTTTGCCGTATCGACATAACGTCGGCTTCGATGCCGGCGAGCACCGCCCGGTGGAATCCGGCGAGTCCCGAAGGCGCCTCGTGCCGATCCGACAGCTCCCGCCGATGGCCTCGGACGAGCTCGGCCAGCCGCTCCACCGCGTCCTCCTGGTAGACCGCCCGGCGTACGAGCCGCTCCGCCAGCGGCTGCTCCTCCGGCTGGTCCAGCATCCGCCGGACCAGCGTCAAAAACGCGTTCGACCGCTCCTCGCCCGCGGCCAGATCGTCCCGCCAATCGGCCCAGTCGTCGGCGAGCTGCAGCGAGGCGAGCGCCAGCTCCGTCGCCTGCTCCGCGTCGGCGATGCGCTCCGGCCGGCCCGCCGCCAGCCAGACGGCGGCCGCTCCGATCTTCACCGGCGCCGACTTGGCCGCCAGAGCGGCCGCATCCTGCGGCTCGGCTCGCTGCCGTCCTTCCTGCGACACGGCCTGCGCCCACTCGCCGGCATAGGCCCGGTAGCGGCTCCACAGCTCCGCCGAGCCGGGCACGGCGCGCTCGTACCGTTCCAGGAACAGGCTATGCAGCAGCTGTCCCGCCGCCAGCGCCTCCTTTGGCCCGAGCCCGATCTCGTCCCCGTCCATCACGTCGTCCAGCAGGAGATAATGCAGCATCATATAGACGCTGCCTACGGCCAGCTCGCGGCCCACGGCTGGAGGAAGGCCCGCCTGCTCTCCCGTCCATGCGGGCAGCAGGTAGGCGATGAAGTTCGACCCTCCCTCGCGCGCAGACGGATCCGCGCGGTCGATCAGCTGCCGCAGGACGCCTCGCAGAGGCTCCGGACAAGCCGACGCACCCTCCCGCGCATCGGCGAAGATCGCCGCCGCTTCTTTGCGCGCCATTTCCAAATTCCATTCAATCGACATGTCGAGTTCCCCTCTCCGCTTTCATTGTGGGACGGGCGCCTCATGGCCCCGGGCATCAAAAGAGGCGCACGCCCGGCGGACTCAAGCCCGCCTCGCTTCATATAGTGACAAAAAAGCTACGAAGGAGCCTGCTGCCATGCCTCTCGGCGTCTCGATCATCGCCTGCACGAACCGGCCCGAGTTCTTCGCGAACATCCTGGCCAACTACAAGCGCCAGCGCTATGCCCGCAAAGAGCTGATCGTCATCGTCAACCTCGACTCGGCCGACATCCGCCAGCTGCGCCGCCAAGCCCGGCAGCTGCCCCATGTCTCGGTGTACCGGGTGCCGGAGCGCGTCTCGCTCGGCCAATGCCTGAACTGCGGCATCTCCCGCGCCAAGCACGAGCTCATCGCGAAGCTCGACCACGACGACTATTATGCTCCCGATTACTTGAGCGAGCAGGTGAAGGAGCTCCGCCGCACCCGCAGCTCCGTCGTCGGCAAGCATTCCTGCCTCGTCTATCTGGAAGCCAGCCGGCAGCTGCTCATCCGCTCGCCCAAGGAGAGGGACAAGGAAGCCGACTTCGTGCAAGGAGGCACGATCCTGTTCCACCGGCGCGTGCTGAAGGGCGTCCGCTTCCCGGACCGCTCCCTCGGCGAGGACGTCCGCTTCCTGCGCAGCTGCAAGCGCAAGGGCTACCGCATCCGCGCGACGTCGCCGTACCACTACGTCTATATGAGGCGCCGGAACAAGAGCACGCACACCTGGCGCGTCGACGACGGGTTCTATCGGAAAGGAAGCCGGCTGCTCGCCGTTACCCGCGACTACCGTCGCTTCGCCGACCGCAAGGCGTGACGCCGGAGGGCGCGCGGGCTTGGACCGCCGGCTTGGCTCGGCGAGCACTTCAAGCTATATATCGGAATTCGTGCTTCTATATTGCCACATGGTTATAGATCAGCACAGAGATGTATCGACGTCTCTAGCCTTCCAAAACGCTTGCAAGCCGGTGCCGAAAGCTCGGACGACGACGCGCGCCTTTATTTGAAACCCTGACCGCCTACGTCGATGGCCGCGTCTGCAGCTCGTCGGGACGGAAGCGGATGATCTTGACCAGCTGCTCCTGCATGTAGGCCGGCGAGCGCGCGAAGCCGCTCTCGATCCAGTGGAACAGGATGCCGAGCAGGCCGGAGATGGAATAGTCCGCCAGCAGCTCGGCGTCGATGCCGTCCAGCTCCGGCAGCAGCTCGCGGGAGGAGATGTCCTTCAGAGCCCGGAACATCTTTTCGCGCAGCGCGGGCATGACCTGGCTGCGGCTCAGGATGCGGTATGTCGGCGCATGCTCCATGAAGTGGTCGAAGATCTTCACCGAGCCCGGCGGCAGCTGATGCACGCGGAACACCTCCGTCTGCTCGTACGGATAGCGGAACGCCTCCAGCAGTCCCTCGATCAGATCGTTCAGGATGTCCTCGAGCAGCGCTTCCTTGTTGTCGTAATGCTTGTAGAACGTCCCCCGGTTGTACCCGGACGTCAGCACGATCTCCGTGATCGTGACCGCCTCGAATTCCTTGTCCTCGAGCAGCCCGAGCAGCGCCTGCTTGAGCGCCGTTTTGCTGCGCGCGACGCGCGGATCCACTTTTCCAGCCATCTCCATCCTCGCTTTCGTCAACAAGCGCTTTCATCTTGTTCATTAATGGACAAAACCGCCTGTTTTACGGATATCCAGGTCCCTTCTTCCGTATTATACTGAAGGCGTCACCTGTATAGTTAGTCAACATTTATTCATAAATGCGAAGGAGGACTTCGGAATGAAGCTGAATGGAAAAGTAGCCGTCGTCACGGGAGCCGCATCGGGCATGGGCAAGGCGATCGCCGAGCTGTACGCCGCCGAGGGAGCGAAGGTCGTCGTCAGCGACCTGCGCCTGGAGGCCGCGCAGACGGTCGTCACCGAGATCGAGGGCAAAGGCGGACAAGCGCTCGCCGTCGCCGCCAACGTCGCCAAGGAAGAGGACGTGCAGGCGCTGATCGACGCCGCAGTCGAGAAATTCGGCACCGTCGACATCCTCGTCAACAACGCCGGCATCATGGACGGCTTCGTGCCGGCAGGCGATCTGACGGACGAGCTGTGGGAGCGCGTCTTCGCGGTCAATACGACCGGTCCGATGCGCACCGTGCGCAAAGTGCTGCCGATCTTCCTGGAGAAGGAGAGCGGCGTCATCGTCAACATCGCCTCGGCCGGCGGCCTGAACGGCTCGCGCGCAGGCGCGGCGTACACGGCATCCAAGCATGCCGTCGTCGGCTTCACCAAAAACGTCGGCTTCCAGTACGCGACGAAGGGCATCCGCTGCAACGGCATCGCTCCGGGCGGCGTGCAGACGAACATCAGCGCCACGATGGGCCAGCCGAACGAGTTCGGCATGAGCCGCGCGATGGCCGGCATGGGCGTCAACCCGCGCGTCGGCACGGCCGAGGAGATCGCCAAGGTCGCGCTGTTCCTCGCTTCCGACGACTCCAGCTTCGTCAACGGCACGGTCATCGCGGCCGATGCCGGCTGGACGGCTTACTAAGGAAGGCAATTGTTCCAAGAGCTGAATGAGTTCGTTGAAAGTGGCCTTCTGTGAAAAAGGTGCTGCTTCTCACAAATGTGAGCAGGCAGCACCTTTCCCAATTCAACGTCGTCCCGCTTTGGATTAAACCTTTTAAATGATGCACTGAAATGCTTTCCTTTTTACTCCCATCACCATCTGTATGGTTTGTGCAAGCGAAGCAAAAAAGCAGGATGATGAGCATAACAAACACCGTTGACGCACCTCTTCGATCAGGCGCAGCGGCACGTACGTTCACGAAGTCGTCCTCCCTTTCGCTCGCACTCGCAGATGCGAGTTCTTTCCCTAACATGGACGCGCGAAAGAGGAATGGAGTTGCGGTATCAGTTGACCTCTGCGCTCAGAAAGTCCGGCCGCGCGAAGCTCGGGTCGGGATAGGTGTAGAACCCGGCGCCGGTCTCGCGGCCGAGCCGGTTCTGGTCAATGTAGTCGCGCTTGAGCTTGTCCGCGACGGCCTGGTACAGCGGGTCGCCGGTCGCCTTCGCCTTGGCGAGGCCGATGTTGTAGGCAGTGTTGATGCCGACGACGTCGAGGATCGCGAACGGGCCGAGCGGCGCGCCGGTCGCCGCCATCCACGTCTTGTCGATCGTCTCGACGTCGGCGACCTCCTTGACGAGCAGCAGCTGCGCGGCGTCCAGCAGCGGCACGAGCAGCGAGTTGAGGATGTAGCCAGGCTGCTCCTTGCGCAGCGGCAGCGCGATCATGCCGATCTTCTTGGCGAAGCCGACGACCGCGCCGAACACGCCCTCGTCCGTGCCGGGATGGCGCATGATCTCGGCGGTGTTGTTTTTCCAGATCTCATTGGCAAAATGAAGCGCAAGAAACTTCTCCGGCCGCCCCGTCGCCTCGGCGAACTGGCTCGGCAGCAGCGTCGACGAGTTCGTCGCGAACACGGTGTGCAGCGGTGCGACCGCCCCGAGCCGGCGGTAGAAGTCCGTCTTGATGTCGACGACTTCCGGCACCGCCTCGATGACGAGGTCGGCATGCTCGACCGCCTTGGCCAGGTCGCTCTCGAACGCCATGCGCCTGTAGGCGTCGTCGAGCTCCTGCTGCGAAGCGCCGAGATCCGCCATGTAGCGCGGCTTCAGCGCCTCAATGCGCTCCTTCGCCTTGGCCAGCGCCTCGTCGTTGATGTCGTATACGGTCACGTCGAACCGCTTGAACGCGGCCTGGAACGCGATCTGGCTGCCCAGCACGCCGCTGCCCGCGACGGTGATGCGGCTGAAGCTCATCGTTCATCGTCTCCCTTATCTGGAATATAGGAGTAAGATGTCCAAAAAAGAGCGGCTCATCCGCAGATGAGCCGCCCATCCAGGGCAGGTTTGTGCCTTGGTTTTGGCTTTCGGGCCCGGGTTCGCCCATCCAAGGCAGGTTTGTGCCTTGGTTTCGGCTTTCGGGCCCGGGTTCGCCGATCCAAGGCAGGTTTGTGCCTTGGTTTCGGCTTTCGGGCCCGGGTCCGCCCGATCCAAGGCAGATTTGTGCCTTGGTTTTGGCTTTCGGGCCCGGGTTCGCCCGATCCAAGGCAGGTTTGTGCCTTGGTTTTGGCTTTCGAGCCCGGGTCCGCCCGATCCAAGGCAGGTTTGTGCCTTGGTTCGAGCCCGTGGCCTCGGGTCCGGCCCTTACGTCCCGCAGAACGTCCGATACGGACGATCGCTAGCCGGGGCGGCCCCGGCGTATTCCTCTTGCTCAGGCGTATAGGCGTACGGGTCGGCCAGAGCGGCCAGCAGCCGCTCCATGACGCCGAAATCGCCCGTTTCGGCCGCCGCCAAAGCCTCCTCGACGCGATGGTTGCGCGGGATGACGCTCGGGTTGCTGCGGCGCATGAGCGCCTCCGATGCGGCGGCGTCGCCATGACGTCCGCGGCGCTCGCGCCAGCTTCGGAGCCAGTCCGCATACCCGTCGCCGCCCAGCCCGGCCGCCTCAGCCTGCCCGAGCGTCAAGGCGCGGAACGCGTTCGTATAATCCGCGCCCTGCTCCTGCATGAGCCGCAGCAGCCCGGCGGCGAGCTCCTCGTCGCCTTCTTCCGTGCCGAGCAAGCCGAGCTTGTTTCTCATCCCCGCCAGCCAGTGCCCGTGATAGGCGCCCTCGAACGCCGCGAGCGCGCTTTCCGCCAGCTCCAGAGCCTGCTCCTGGTCTTCATGCAGCAGCGGCAGCAGCGACTCCGCGAGGCGCGCGAGGTTCCAGGCCGCGATATATGGCTGGTTGCCGTAGGCATAGCGTCCCTGCGAGTCGATCGAGCTGAACACCGTCGCCGGATCGAACCGGTCGAGAAAAGCGCACGGGCCGTAGTCGATCGTCTCGCCGCTGATCGTCATGTTGTCGGTATTCATGACGCCGTGCACGAAGCCGACGAGCTGCCACGACGCGATCAGCGGCGCTTGACGCGCGACCGTACCCTGCAGCAGCCGCAGCGCGCGGGCGGAGCCGTCCGCTCCCGCCGCCTCGGCCTCGCTCCACCCTTGCGGATCGTGGCGGCGCAGCGCGTAGTCGACGAGCTGCCGCAGCTCGTCCGGCGAGCCCCACTGGGCAGCGAACTGGAACGTGCCGACGCGCAGATGGCTCGCCGCGACGCGGGTCAGCACCGCGCCGGTCTCCAGCGACTCGCGCACGATCTGCTCGCCGGTCGTCGCGACCGCGAGGCTGCGCGTCGTCGGGATGCCGAGCCCGTGCATCGCTTCGCTGATGATGTATTCGCGCAGCATCGGGCCGAGCGCGGCGCGCCCGTCGCCTCCGCGCGAGTACGGCGTGCGCCCGGAGCCCTTGAGCTGGATGTCGCGCAGCCCTCCGGAAGGCGTCCGCTGCTCGCCGAGCAGCACCGCGCGCCCGTCGCCGAGCCGGTTGAAGTAGCCGAACTGATGCCCCGCGTAAGCCTGCGCCAGCGGCTCGGCGCCCTCGGGCAGCCGGTTCCCGGCGAACACCTCCGCTCCGTCCGCGCCTGCCAGCGCGTCGGCATCGAGTCCGAGCTCCTTTGCCAGCGGGCGGTTCAGCACGGCCAGCGCGGGCGCGCGGACCGGCAGCGGATGCTGCCTGGTGAACAGCGTTTCGGGCAGCTCGGCGTAGCCGTTCTCCAGCTGCCAGCCTGCCGCCGCGGCGCTTGCCTTCGTTTCGCTCATGCTTGGATGACCTCCTTGGCCTAGCCAACGTTTCCTCCAGTATACCCCTTGCCGGACGGCGCAAGCGAATCCGCCTCCGGCGGCTCCCCTGGAACCGCCTTGCCGCCTGCCCGGATTCTGAAGGAAGCTTGTTCCATATCGCGCATAATTGCCACGCTTTAGCGGAATTTTAAGCCCAATGCCTTCTTTTCGTAACGAATTGCGCGCGATTCATGTCTGAAATTGCAGGTTCAAAGCCCCTCATTTATGTTAAAATAACGAAAGACAAGCACGGGCCGAGGCCCTACTTTGCCATTCTCATGCCCCGGCATGAGGAGAAACCTGCTGCAGACATCAGACATTAGGAGGAGTTACAATGGCTCTCGTTTCCATGAAGGACATGCTCAACAAGGCGCTCGAGGAGCACTACGCGGTCGGCCAGTTCAACATCAACAACCTGGAGTGGACGCAAGCGATCCTCGCGGCCGCCGAAGAAGAGAAGTCCCCGGTCATCCTCGGCGTCTCCGAAGGCGCAGCCCGCTACATGGGCGGCTTCAAGGTCGTGACAAACATCGTCAGCGCCCTGATCGAAGAGATGAAGATCACGGTACCGGTAGCGATCCACCTCGACCACGGCTCCAGCTTCGAGAAGTGCAAGGCTGCGATCGACGCCGGCTTCACGTCCGTCATGATCGACGCTTCGCATCATCCGTTCGAAGAGAACGTGGCGACGACCAAGCAAGTCGTCGAGTACGCGCATAGCAAAGGCGTGTCCGTCGAAGCCGAGCTCGGCACTGTCGGCGGCCAAGAGGACGACGTCGTTGCAGACGGCGTCATCTACGCCGATCCGAAGGAATGCTTCGAGCTCGTGCAGCGCACCGGCATCGACTGCCTCGCTCCGGCCCTCGGCTCCGTGCACGGCCCTTACAAAGGCGAGCCGAACCTCGGCTTCAAAGAGATGGAAGAGATCTGCCAGACGATCAAGCTGCCGCTCGTCCTGCACGGCGGCACAGGCATCCCGACCGAGCACATCAAGCGCTCCATCGGCCTCGGCACGGCGAAGATCAACGTCAACACCGAGAACCAGATCGAGTTCACCAAAAAAGTCCGCGAAATCGTGACGAAAGACCTCGAAGTCTACGATCCGCGCAAATTCCTCGCCCCAGGCCGCGACGCCATCAAGGCGACGGTTCAAGGCAAAATGCGCGAGTTCGGTTCTTCCGGCAAAGCGTAAGGCTCCCAACAAAAGCAAGCCCCTGCTTCCGCTTCGGCGGCGCAGGGGCTTTTTTGGCAACTCTAGCGACGCTTGTCTCGGCACGAACCCGCGCAGATCAAGACTTGGCTTTTTTGAAAATCAGGAATGCCAGACCGATCGCGATCAAGACGATCATCGCACCTATCAGGTAGAGAAGAATCTCCAGATTCCGATTCGCTTCTTCAAGCTGATCGGCCATGGAAGAAACGGACATTTCCATGAATTGAAGCTTGCCCGCTATCTCTTGGTTGGAGCCAGCAGAATTAGTTAGACTTTGAATGATTTGTTGCACATCTTCTTCATTCAATTTTCTAGCACCTCCCAATGACATCCATTTTATTAAAAAAATTCATAATAAAAAATAGGCCGATTCTCCTCTTTCAATCCCTTCGCTTGAAGATGGCCGCTTCACGACGGAAATCGCCCCGGTCCAGCTCCCGCAGCCGCCGATACCGCTCCTCGCGCGCCAGCAGCTCGGCGTGGGTGCCGCGCATCGTGATCTCGCCGCGGTCCAGGAACACGATCTCGTCCATGCGCTCGACGCCGGCGAGATGATGCGTCACCCAGACGATCGTCCGCCCCTCCAGCGCGGCGAAGATCGTCGCCAGCAGCTCGCGCTCGGTGCGCGGATCGAGCCCGGCGGCCGGCTCGTCGAGCAGCACGACCGGCGCGTCCTGCAGCAGGATGCGGGCCAGCGCGATGCGCTGCCGCTCGCCGCCGGAGAAGCGCTTGCCCGCCTCCTCCACTCGCGTGGCAAGGCCCAGCGGCAGCGACTCCATCACCGCGTCCAGCCGCGCCAGCGAGGCAGCGCGCGCCACCTCGGCGTCCGTCGCTTCCGGACGGCCGAGCCGGATGTTCGCCGCGATCGTGTCGTCGAACAGATGCGGATCCTGGTTCAGCACGGCGACCAGCTCCGAGATCCGCTCGCCGTAGTCGGCCGCCGCCCGCGAGCCGATGCGCGCGCTCCCGGCGGTCGGCCTCAGCGCGCCGAACAGCAGCTTGAGCAGCGTCGACTTGCCCGCGCCGCTCGGGCCGAGCACGGCGATTTTCGCGCCCTGCGGCAGACAGAGATCGACATGCTTCAGCGCGCAGGCAGCTTCGCCGCCGTAGCGATAGCCGGCGTCCCGAAGCTCGACCGTCACCGCCGACGGGCGGCGCAGATGCAGAGCGCTCCCTTCGTCGGCCGTCCCTCGGAAGCTTCTATCCCTGCGCCGCCTCTCCGATGCGTCAGCCTTCTGGAAGCTCTCGCTCCCCAGTCCTCGCTCCGCCGCAGCGGCCGTCCCGCTCCATCCGCCTCCCCCCGCCAGGCCGAATGCGCCGCCGGATACTCCGCCCGTCAGCCCGTTCCGTACCGCCCCCGCTGCCGCAAGCTCTCTAGCATGCTTAACTGCATCTCCTTCTCTATTCTCCTTCTTTATCTCGAATTCTCTCATTTCCTCGGTAACATTTTGTATGACCGAGTAATCCTCCCCGTTCATTCCCGCCTGCTGCAAGCCTCTCAGCCGCTCCAGCGAACGGCGATAAGCGGGGATGCGCTCCGCCGCCTCGGACAGCGGCAGCCAGGCGTCCGCCAGCGGAAACGCCGCCAGCGCGAACGCGGCGATGAGCGTCGGCTCGAGCCGCCCGGCTCCGGCCTCGCCGCCCGCCCAGGCGACGACGGCGACGACGGCGAAGCCGACGAGCGCCTGGCCGAGCAGCTGGCGGCGGCGCGCCCACTGGCGCAGCTCGCCGTCGGCCGCCGCGACGAAACGCTCGTCATCCTCGTAGCCGCCGAGGAAGCGCGCCTGCTGCCCGCTCAGCATCCAGTCGTCGAGCCCGAGCACGGCGTCGGTCAGCGACCGGTACAAGCGGGCCCGGCGCTCCTTGACCTGCCGCTGGGCGCGGCGCGTCCGCAGCAGCGAGACGAGCGGCAGCACGGCGATCAGCAGCAGCAGGTACAGGCCGGCCAACAGGGCGAAGCCGGCATCGAAGCGGCCGAGTCCCGCGACGACGGCGGCGTACAGCGCCAGCGCCGCAGCGGCCGGGAACACGACGCGCAGGAACACCTGCTGCAGCTGCTCGATGTCCTCGGCGAGCAGTCCGAGCAGGTCGCCCGTGCGGCAGCGCGCCGCCAGCTCCATCGCCTGCGGCGCCAGAATTCGATACAGCCGCACGCGCATGCTCGACAGGATGCGCAGCACCGTGTCGTGGCTGCACAGCTTTTCGACATAGCTCAGCACGGCCCGGCTCGTGCCGAAGGCGCGCACGCCGACGATCGGGACGTAGACCATGAGGATGTTCTCGATCGGAGTGGACGACTTGGAGATGAGGAAGCCGGACGTGAACATCAGCGCCGCGGCGGCGAAGACGGTCAGCGTGCCGAGCAGCAGCGACAGCAGCATCCGCCACCGGTAGAGGGACAGATACGGTGTAATCCAGCGCGGCCGGCTCATGCGGTCTCCTCCCATCCGGCCGTGGCCAGGTCATAGTAGGCGCCGCGAAGCGCCATCAGCTCCTCCGGAGTGCCGGACTCGACGATCCGGCCGCCATCCAGCACGACGATGCGGTCCATCTGCTCCATCCAGTGCAGCCGATGGGTCGCGAGCACGACGAGCCGTCCTTCAAAAAGAGGGAGCATCGACGGCTTGAGCTCGTATTCCGTCTCGATGTCCAAATGCGCCGTCGGCTCGTCGAGCAGCACGATCGGCCGCTGGCCGAGCAGCGCCCGCGCGAGCGCCACGCGCTGCCGCTGGCCGCCGCTCAGCTGCCGGCCGCCCTCGCCGATCGGCTCCTGCAGGCCGAGCGGCAGCGAGCGCAGCAGCGGCCCGAGGCCGGCGGCCCGAGCAGCGGCGGCCGTCTCCTCATCCGTCGCCTCCGGCTGGTACAGCCGGATGTTGTCGCCGAGCGTGCCGCCGAACAGATGCGGCCGCTGCGGAATGTAGGAAATCTGCGAACGCCAGCCGTCCGCCGTCAAGCCGCTCCAGCGGCGGCCCCCCAGCACGGCCGAGCCTTCCGTCGGAGCGAGGAAGCCGCCCAGCACGCCCAGCAGCGTCGACTTGCCCGCGCCGCTCGCCCCGACGATGCCGACGCGCTCGCCGGCGCGCAGCTCCAGGCTGACGCTCTCCAGCGAGGCCGGACCGTCGCCATGCCGGACGCCGACGCCTTCCAGCCGCAGGCGGCTGTCCGGCCCCCAGGCGAACGGATCGCGATACGGGGGAAAAGCCCCGCCTTCCGCCCCTGCTCCCTCTGCTTCAGTCCGCTCCGCCGCCGCGCCGAGCAGCCTCGCCTCCGGCACCGGCGTCTCGATGACGGCGCGCATCGCCTCGCCGGCCTCCTTGCCGTCGAGCGTGGCGTGGAAGTCCGCGCCGACCTGGCGCACCGGCAGGAAATACTCCGGCGCGAGGATCAGCACCGTGAGCGCGGTGACGAGCTCCATCTGGCCGTTCACCAGCCGCACGCCGAGGCTGACCGCCACCGAGGCGACCGACAGCATCGTGAAGAAGTCGAGCGCAAGCGAGCTGAGGAACGCCACGCGCAGCGTCTTCATCGTCGCCGCCCGGTACCGCTCGCTGACGTCCTCGATGCTGCGGCGATGCGAGCGGCTGCGGCCGAGCACGAACAGCGTCTCCAGCCCCCGCAGCGAGTCGACGAAGTGGCCCGCGAGCCGCCGGTACGTCGCCAGCTGGCGGTCCATCTGCCCGCGCGCGGTCATGCCGATCAGGATGAGGAACACGATCAGGATCGGCAGCGTCACGAGCAGGATGAGGCCGCTCAGCCGGTCGAGCGCCAGCACGCAGACGAGCAGCAGCGCCGGCGTCGCCGCCATGCCGGCCATCCGCGGCAGGATCAGCTCGAGGTAGGCGCGGAACTTGCCCGTCCCCTCCAGCGCGAGCGTCACCCAGCCGCCGACGCCTAGGTCGCCGGCAGCTCGGGAGCCGAGCCGCAGCAGCCGCTCCAGCATCGCCCGCCGCAGCGCGGCGGCCGTCGTTTCGGCGAACCGCCAGGCGATGCGGGCGGACAACGCCGCGCAGCCATGCCTTCCCATGAAAGCAAGAAGGAACAACAGCGCCGGGCGCCATTGCTCCTTCGCCGGTTGTCCCGCGAACAGCGAGGAGACGGCCTCCGCCAGCCCCGCCGCCGCGAGCGCGATGCAGGCGGTCTGCAGGACGGCAAGCGCGCCGATGAGGCCCAGCGCCTTGCGGATTCCTTTGTACGTCAGCAAGTTCCGGTCCATCCGCGCTCACCGTCTCCTTCGTCTTGATCTCGTTCTAGTATTCCAGATGATCCTTGGCATGGAGGCGCTTGTGGAA
Organism: Paenibacillus pasadenensis DSM 19293; assembly: GCF_000422485.1. Lineage (GTDB taxonomy): Bacteria > Bacillota > Bacilli > Paenibacillales > Paenibacillaceae > Paenibacillus_O > Paenibacillus_O pasadenensis. Next base: position 60,652 of record NZ_AULW01000051.1, on the reverse strand, counting down.
GATGAAGTAGCTCCACGCCTGATAGCCGAGCACGAACGGCAGCAGCGTCAGCGCCACGATCGTCATCACCTTGAGCGAGTAGGCGCCCGATGCCGAGCCGGCGACCGTCATGCTGTAGGCGGCGTCGAGGCTGCTGACCATGACCCGGGGGAACAGGCCGACAAAGACGGACGACACCATCGCCGCGAGCGTCAGCCCCGTCATGCCGAACGCCCAGCCGTCGCGGCCGGCGCCGGCCAGCCGCCAGGCGAGCGCGAGCGCCGCCGCGCCGACGGCGCAGAGCGCGTAGAGGAGCGGCCCGCGGACGTCGAAGATGTCCGTCTCGAATGCGGTCGCGGCGACGAGGCCGGCGAGCGCCACGCCGGTCGGGAGCAGCAGCAGCCGGGCGCGCCGCCGCGCCCGCTCCTGCAGCTCGCCCGTGACGCGCAGCGCCGTGAACAGCAGGCCGTGCACATTGCACAGCAGCACGACGGCGATGCCGGCGAGCACCGTATAGCCGTTCACGATGTCGCCCAGCAGCGAGGCATGCATCTCCATGTCGGCATCGATCGGCAGGCCGCGGATGAAGCAGGCGAACACGACGGCCAGCAGGAACGGCGGCAGGAAGCTGCCGGTCAGAATCGCGGCGTCCCATGTCCTTTTCCAGCCCAGGCTCTGCGCCTTGCCGCGGAACTCGAACGCCACGCCGCGCAGGATGAGGCCGAGGAGAGCGAGCACGAACGGCACGTAGAAGCCGCTGAACAGCGTCGCGTACCAGTGCGGGAACGCCGCGAACATCGCGCCCGCTCCCGTCAGCAGCCATACCTCGTTGGCGTCCCAGAACGGGCCGATCGAGTTGATCATGACGCGCCGCTCGGATTCCGTGCGGGCGAGCAGCTGCGACTGCATGCCGACGCCGAAGTCGAACCCTTCGAGGAAGAAGAAGCCGACGAACAGGACGCCGATCAGGATGAACCACAGATCGCTAAGCGTGAGCATGAGGCGCCTCCTTTCCCGGGCGGCGCGGCGGCAGCGGCCCCGAATCCGCCTCTTCTTCCGCCGACGCGTAAGGCCCTTTCTGGATGACCTTCACGAACAGGTACACGAGCACGGCGGCCAGCGCCGCGTAAATGCCGTTGAATACGATCAGCGAGAACAGCACCTCGCCGGCGGTGACGCCGGGGCTCACGCTGTCCGCCGTCGTCATCAGGCCGAACACCGTCCACGGCTGGCGGCCGAACTCCGTCATGCACCAGCCGGCCGTATTGGCGATCGGCGGCAGCAGCAGGCCGGCGAAGCAGAGCCGCAGGAACCAGCGTCCCATGCCGGCGAGCTTTTGGCGCCAGATGAGCCACGAGGCGTACAGGCCGATGAAGATCATCGCCATGCCGGCGGCGACCATGATGCGGAAGCTCCAGAACGTCGTGCGCACCGGCGGGATGTAGTCGCCCGGGCCGTACTGCTGCTCGTACTCGGCCTGCAGCTCGTTCATCCCTTTCACCTCGCCGCTGAAGCGGCTGTAGGAGAGGAAGCTGAGCAGATACGGAATCTGCAGCTCATGCTTGCTCACCTTGTTCTCGGGATCGATGCTGGCGACGACCGTCCACGCGGCCGGATCGCCGCTCTCGCCCCACAGCCCTTCGGCGGCGGCCATCTTCATCGGCTGCGTGTGTACGAGGTACTGGGCCTGCCAGTGGCCGGCGAAGGCGACGAGGATCGAGGAGCTGACGGCGACGAGCGCGGCGATCTTGAACGACCGGAGGAAAAAGTCCGTGTCCTGCCGCCGCAGCAGCTTCCAGGCGCTGATTCCGAGCACGAGGAACGCCCCGGTGGCGAACGCGCCGAATACCGTATGCGGGAACTCGACGAGCGCCTGGCCGTTCGTGACGAGCGCCCAGAAGTCGTTCATCTCCGCCCGCCCGTTCGTGATCGCGAAGCCGACCGGATGCTGCATGAACGAGTTCGCCGTGAGGATCCAGAAGGCGGACATCGTCGTGCCGAGCGCGACCATCCAAATGGACAGCAGATGGATCTTCTTGGACACTTTATCCCAGCCGAAGATCCAGATGCCGATGAACGTCGACTCCAGGAAAAACGCCAGCAGCGCCTCCACCGCGAGCGGCGCGCCGAACACGTCCCCGACGAAGCGCGAGTAGTCCGACCAGTTCATGCCGAACTGGAATTCCTGCAGGATGCCCGTCACGACGCCGATCGCGAAGTTGATCAGGAACAGCTTGCCCCAGAACTGGGCCATGCGCTTGTACGTCTCGTCTCCCCGGCGCACGTAGAGAGTCTCCATGATCGCGAGCAGCAGCGCGAGCCCGATGCTGACCGGCACGAAGAAAAAGTGAAAAATCGTCGTCGACGCGAACTGAAGCCGCGACAGCTCGACCACATCCATGCTTTCCCCTTCTTTCGACCTAAATGGGTGAGGCTTCTAGCTGGGTCTATTGTGCCAGCAATCGCACGCCGGGGTTGTGATGGAAATCACAAGGCCGACGCAAGGCGTGCGGCATATCAGCCGAGCCTCTCCACATATGGCTATGAAGATTGGGATTAAAGGAACAGGAAAGGCGGGTGAAAGAGTGCCAGGTCTTGATTCTATTCTCGTGTTCGTCGCCAATTCAGGCGAGGACACCGTGTCGGTCATCAGTACGGCCAGCAAGACGGAGATTGCCCGAATACCGGTCGGAAGCGCTCCCCAATACCCTGCAGCGGCCCGCATCATCAACCGGGTCTACGTCACCAATCAAGGCAGCAGCACTGTCTCGGTCATCAACGGCGAGGGCTTGTTCGTGGAGGCGACGATACCGGTCGGCGTGCAGCCGAACGGCATCGCCGTCTCGCCGGACAACTCGCTTGTCTATGTCGTGAACGAGGGCAGCTCCGACCTGTCCGTCATCAACACGGGGACGAACTCCGTCATCGCCACGATCCCCCTCCCCGGCGTCGGCACGCCGCTCAAAGTGGCGGTCGCGAGCAACGGCGAGCGCGCCTATGTGACGAGCTCCAGCGGTCTGGTCACCGTCATCGACACCGTCGCGCTGGCCGCGATCGCCACGATCGACGTCGGTCCGCCGGCCGGCGCCGGCATCGTCGTCGATCCCGGCAGCAGCCTGGTCTACGCCATCAACGAAACCGGCATTGCCGTCATCGCCGCGCTTACCAACACGGTCATCGACGTCATCGCGGTCAGTCCCAATCTTCAGAACCTCGCCTTGACGCCCGACGGCTCCAAGCTGTACGCGACCGACGCGGACGGCAACGTGTTCGTCATCGTGCCCGGCAGCGGCTCCGTGCTGCCCGTCCCGACCAATCCGCTCGCCCAGGGCATCACGATCACGACGCTGCGCGAGGCTTATGTCGCCATCACGAGCACGGACAGCGTCATCGTCATCGACACCGCTACGGACCAGCTGATCGCCGAGATTCCTGTCGGCCTCGTGCCGATCGGCGTCGACCGCCTCGAAGTGTTCGGCGATACGGGCGCCGTGGAGATCTACAAGACGGACGAGAGCGGCAATCCGCTTGAAGGCGTCGGGATTACCGTCGTCAGCCTCAATCCGCCTGGCATCAAGCTTACGGGCGTAACCGACAGCTACGGCCGGGTGTTGTTCGGAGGGCTGCCGCTCGGCGAATACGAGGTGGTCGAGGTCACGCCTCCGCCCGGCTACATTCCGGAGCCGCTGCCGCTCTATTTCACAATCCAATTTTCCGGCGAGACCGTCTTCCTGCAGCTGACGAACTTCCGCAGCCTCGTCAACGTCTTCCTGCGGAAGTACGATATCGAGACGGGAGCAGGCCTCGAGGGAGCGGTGTTCCTGTTCCAGGGCCCTTCCTACGTGCAGGTCGTCACCGGTGAGAACGGAGTCGTCGCCTTCCAGCTGCTGCCCGGCAGTTACTTTGTCCAGGAAATCGCCGCTCCTCCCGGCTACGAGCCGGTCCCTCCGTTTACGATCGACATCGAGTTCGGCGAGTACATCGACATCCCGAACATCCGCTCCACCTCGCCGGCCATCCTGGTCACCAAATCGACAGGCGGCATCACGTCCGTCAATCCGGGCGATCTCGTCACCTATACGATCGAGGTCATCAACACCGGCGATACGATCCTGCACAACATCGTCGTGGATGACCCGACGCTCGGTTATGTCGAGTTCATCGACGAGCTCGGCATCGGGGAAAGCGTGCTGCTGCAAGTGCCGTTCGAGATTCCGGAGGATGCCCCCGCCGGCCCGTTCTTCAACAGGGTGACCGCGATCAGCGACGAAGCCGGCGACGACGCGGAGGCGGTCGTCGAGGTGAACGCCCTTCCCGGGATCGAGGTGATCAAGAGCGCGGATCGGGAAGTCGTCGTGGAGTTCGAGGAAGTCGTCTACACGATCAGCGTGACCAATACCGGCAACGTGCCGCTTACGAACGTATTCGTCAACGACTCGCTTATCCCCGTATCCGTGCCTCCGTTTACGCTCGGGATCGGGGAGACGAGGGAAATCACGGTGTCGATCACGGCATCGCCGCCCTATGTGCAGGATGGCCGCATCTCGAATACGGTCACGGTGAAGACCGATCAGACCGGTCCGGTCGAGGATTCCGAGACGGTGTTCGTCGTCGCCGGTCCCGAGAGCCTGAAGCTCTCCAAGTCCGTCACGCCGGAGACGGTACGGCTCGGAGAATCTGCCCTGTATGTGTTTACCGCGACCAATACGAGCCTGTTCACGCTGCGCGACATTACCATCGAGGATCCGGTGCTCGGTCTCACGATTGCTCAGGCGCAGCTTCTGCCGGGCGAGTCGTTCCGCTTTGAGTTCGTGTATGTCGCGTCCACCGTGCCGCCGGGCGGCGTGCTCGTCAATACGGCGGTGGCGACCGGCACGGCCGAGGACGGCACGCCGGTGAGAAGCAATGAAGCCGTCGCCCGCCTGACGATCGTGACGGTGCCGGAGCTGCTGTTCTCCAAGACGGCGGATCGGACCGAGGTGCTGCAGGGCAATACGGTGCTCTACACGATCCAGGTCGTGAATGTCGGCGATGTCGCGCTGACGAACGTGCGGGTCACGGACCCTGATCTCGGCTTGAACGAGACGATCCGCTCGCTTGCGCCCGGACAGACCGCCGAATTCCAGCGGACCTATACGGTGCCGCTGACCGTGCCGCCCGGCACGGTGCTCGTCAACACGGCGATCGTCCGGTCCGACGAGACCGATCCGCAGCAGGATTCGGCCGAGGTGCTCGTCCTGCCGACGTTCGACATCCGCATCGAAAAAGCGGCCGACCGCGTTACGGCGGTTCCGGGAGACGTGATCCAGTATGTCGTCGTCGTGCGCAATACGGGCGGAGCCGACTTGACCGGCATCGTCGTGCAGGATCCGCTTCTCGGCCTGCTCGAGACGCTGGACCGGCTCATCCCGGGCGAGTTCGTCTCCTTTACCGGCACCTACGTCGTGCCCGCAGGGACCGCTCCCGGCACGGTCATCGCGAACGTCGCCACGGCCTCGTCCAATGAGGCGCCGACCGAATCCGCGGACGCGGCCGTCACGGTGGAGGCCGACCCGGCGCTGGAGCTGAGCAAGGTCGCCGACGTCTCCATCGTCTCGCCCGGAGGGACGATCACCTACACCTATACGCTGACCAATACCGGCAATGTCGTGCTGACGAACATCCGCGTGCAGGACCCTCTCGTCGCGCTCGATACGGTCATCGCCGCGCTCGGACCGGCGCAGACATCGGTCTTGACCGCCGTCTATGCCGTGCCGGCCGACGCGCCGTCGGATACGGTGCTGGTGAACACGGCGGTGGCCGAGTCGGATCAGACGCCGCCCGTCATGGACTCTGCCCGGGTCGGCATCGATCCGCCCGCGACGCTCGTCGTCGTCAAGACCTCCGACCGGGCGACAGCCGCGCCGATGGAGCCGATCGTCTACACGATTACGGTGACCAACCCGTCTCCGCTGACGCTGACCAATGTGCTCATCGCCGATCCGGTGACGCAGCTTGGCGTCTCGGTGCCCGAGCTCGGACCGGGCGAGTCGGTCGTCATCCCGACGCAGCTGACCGTTCCTCCCGGCACGCCGGCAGGCACCGTCATCGCCAATACCGTCGTCGCCCAATCGGATCAGACTCCGCCTGGCGAAGACACGGCGATCGTCACCGTATCTCCGGCTCCGGCCCTGGCCGTGTTCAAGTCGTCGAGCACGCCGGCCGCGTTCCCGGGCGAGACGGTCATCTACTCGCTGACCATCAGCAACACGGGCAACGTGCCTTTGACGAATGTCGTCCTTTCCGACACGCTGATCGGCCTGAATGCCGTGCTGCCGCTGCTCGGCATCGGACAGTCGGAGACGATCCGGCAGCCGTTCCGGATTCCGGAGACGGCGCCGGCCGGCCAGGTGTTCATCAATACGGCGACCGTCACGAGCGCCGAGACGCCTCCAACGGAAAGCTCCGCTGCCGTGACGGTACGGAGCGGGTTCAGCCTCGCGGTGCTCAAGTCCGTCAGCGCCACGGCAGCCGCGCCAGGCGATACGGTCACCTACCGGATCGAGCTGCGCAACGACTCGAACGCGCCGGTGACGAACATCCGGGTCGTCGACCGCGTGCTCGGCTTCTCCCAGATCATCACGGAAATTCCGGCAGGCCGGTCGGTCGTGCTTGAGGTGGAGTACATCGTTCCCGCCGCCGCGCCGGGGGGCTCGGTCATCACCAACATCGTGACGGCCGTCAGCGACCAGACGCCTCCGGCCCAGGCTGTCGCCAGCTTCACGGTGCTGCCTCGTCCGGCGCTGATCCTCACCAAGCAGGCGGTTCCGGCCGTCGCGCGGCCGGGACAGCGAATCGCGTTCCTGATTGCCGTGCGCAATGCAGGCAACGTGCCGCTGAGCCCGGTGCGCATCGTCGACACCTTGCTCGGCATCGATACGGTCGTCAACCTGCTGCCGAGCGGCTCCCCGACGACCGTGAACGGCGCCCGGGCGATCCTCTCCGTGCCGTACCTGGTGCCGGACTCCGCTCCGACCGGCTCGGAGATCGTCAATACCGCGCGCACCTCGGCGACAGGCGTCGATCCGCAGCAGGCGTCGGCCTCCGTCCGCATCCTTCCTTCGCTGCTCGAGGTGCGCAAGAGCGCGGATCGCGCCGTTACGACGCCGGGGGACGTCGTCCTGTTCCGGATCGCGATCCGCAATTCGAGCTCGGTCGCCACGACCGGATTGACGCTGTCCGATCCGCTGCCGCAAGGGCTGAGCCTCGTCCCCGGCAGCCTCGTGATCGACGGAGCCCCGCCGGCCCGGCCTTCCCTGTCCGGACTGCCGATCGGCAATCTCGCCCCGGGGGCGGAGCGGATCGTCCAGTTCAGCGTCCGCGTCGCTTCTCCGCTGCACGCGAGAGAGCTCGTCAACGTCGCGCTCGTCGGCTACTCGTTCCGGGACGAGAGCGGCAGCCTTCTCCGAGCAAGAGCCCGCTCCAACCGGCTCGTGCTCGCCGTCCAGGAGGAAGAAGAATAAGCGCCTCTCGGCCAGCCTCGGGGCTGGAAGCAAAAAACAGGAGGGATCCCAAATGGGTCCCTCCTGTTTTATGTCTGCATGCAGGCGGCTGATGCGCCAGACGATCGGAATTCCTCCGCTCAGCCCAGCCCGGCGCTCGCCTGCGCGAGCAGCGGCGCCAGCAGCTCCGTCTCCACGGCGTCGCCTTTGCGCAGCTTGATCGTCTTGCGCTCCGGCGGGCCGTCGAAGCGCCCCTCCGGCAGTTCCAGCCCTTCGGCGTTGAAGATCGTGAAGCTGACGGCGTCCTTGGACGTCGAGATGACGGCCGCATACTTGCCGTTTTTCAAGAAATGAGGCTTCTTGTACTGGATGCGCTCCTGCACGTCCGGGATCGTATCGTGCACGAGCTGCCGCAGCTCGGCGGACCGCTCCGCTTGCCACGGCTCGTTCAGGGCTTCCAGGAATGCGGTTACTTCGGGATTCATCAAGTCATCTCTCCTCGACGTGATAGATTTAGATCGCTTCGCAAGCCGCCGCCTGCTCCAGCAGCAGCTCGCGCTCGCGGGCATTGCGGGCAAGACCGGCCGCGCGCTCGAACTCGGCGCGAGCCTCTGCGGGCCGCCCGAGGCGCTGCAGCAGCTCGCCGCGCACGCTCGGCAGCAGATGATAGCCGGCAAGCTCGCCGCGCCGCTCCAGCTCGTCGGCGATCGCCAGGCCGATCGCCGGCCCGAACGCCATCGCCACGGCGACCGCGCGGTTCAGCTCGACGACCGGAGACGGCTGGCCCTGCATCAGCGCCTCGTACAGCGCCGAAATGCGCACCCAGTCCGTCTCCGCCTCGGACGGAGCCTCGGCATGGCAGGCGGCGATGGCCGCCTGCAGCAGATACGGCCCATAGCGCCGGCCGAGCGAGCGGCCCCGCTCCAGCGCTGCCAGTCCGCGCCGCATATGCAGCCGGTCCCAGCGGGCGCGATTCTGGTCGCGCAGCCGGACGAGCCGTCCGTCCGGCGCGACCCGCTGGCGGAGCCGCGACGACTGGAGCTCGAGCAGAGCGGCGAGTCCGTGGACTTCGGGCTCGCCGGGCATGAGCTCCGCGAGCACGCGGCTCAGCCGCAGCGCCTCCCGGCAAAGCAGCGGCCGCAGCAGGTCGTCGCCGGACGTCGCCGCGTACCCTTCGTTGAACATCAGGTACAGCGCCTCGAGCACGGCGGACAGCCGCTCCTGCAGCTGCCGCCCCTCCGGCAGCTCGAACGCGACCTGCTTCGCCGCCAGCGTGCGCTTGGCGCGCACGATCCGCTGGGCGATCGCGGGCTCGGCGGCGAGGTAGGAGCGGGCGATCTGCTCCGTCGTCAGGCCGCATAGCAGCCGCAGCGTCAGCGCGACGCGGGATTCCTGAGCGAGCACGGGATGGCAGGTCAGGAAGATCAGCCGCAGCAGATCGTCGCCGACGCCCTCGCCGAGATCCGGCTCATCCTCCGCATAGAGCGGCGTATGGCCCGCCAGCTGCTCGTACTTGCGCTCCCGCAGCCGGCTGCGGCGGATGAGGTCGATGCCGCGCCGCCGCGCCGTCGTCATGAGCCAAGCGCCCGGGTTGTCGGGCAGGCCGGTTTGCGGCCATTTTTCCAGCGCCGCGACGAGCGCGTCCTGCGCCAGATCCTCGGCGATGCCGACATCCCGAGTCAGGCGGGTGAGCGCGGCGATCAGCTTGGGCGCCTCCATGCTCCACACCGCCTCGATCGTCCGGCGGACCTCGCTCATCCTCGGCGCTGCGACTCGACTTGCCGCCGCAGCTCGTTTTCGCGCTGCCGCCACTCGGCATCCGGCGTCAGCTCCTCCGGCTCGAACACCTGCCGCAGCTCGATCTGCCCCTGTCCGCCGCCATGCGGGTCCGGCATGCGCATCGCCCATTGGATCGCTTCCTCGCGCGACTTGACCTCGATCAGCGTGTAGCCGGCGATGATTTCCTTCGTCTCGGTGAACGGCCCGTCCACCACCTTCGGCTTGCCTCCGGGCTCCGGATAGCTGATGCGGATGCCGTTCGCGCTCGCCTGCAAGCCGTCCGCCGCCAGCAGCACGCCCGCGCGCGCCAGCTCCTCGTTGTAGCGCTGCATCGCTTCGATCAGCTCCGGGGCCGGCAGCACGCCGGCCTCGGAATCGGTCGTTCCTTTGACGATCATCATGAATTTCATCGTGTATCCTCCTTTGGTTAGGAGAGCCTCGGCTCCCTTCCTATCTACACGTCGATCACGGCGCGGAGGAATCGACATCGCGTCCTCTCTATTTTCGCGCCTGCCCTTTCCTATCCCTTCCAATTGCGGAGAGTCCGAGGCCATTCAGCCGAAAAAGGCGTTCAGCTCGGCCGCGATCCGTTTCGGCTGGAGCTTTTTCGTATGCCCGAGCCCTTTGGCGCTGCATAGCGCCGCCGATGGAAGCGCGGCCGCGATCGCTTCCGCTCCCCGCCGAAGGGCGGCCGGGCTTTCCGTGCCGGCGAGCACGAGCGTCTCCGTCGTCACGGCGCTCCAGTCATCCGCTCGGAGCGGCTTTCCGTCCATCCAGCCGGACATGAGCTCCGCGTCGTAGGGCAGCGTGTGCGCGACCGCGAGCAGCTTTTTCCATACGCCGGGCATCATCCGCATCATCTTCACGACGAACGCCGGAGCGCCCAGCCCCTCGGTCATGAAATAACGCACCGCCTCCGCCCGGTCGCCAGCGGCGGCAATCCTCCGCGTCTGCTCCTCGAAGTCCGCCGGCGGCCGCCGGTCCTGTTCCCCGACGATGAAGGGGGGCTCGTGGAGCGCAAGCTTCGCGATGTCCGCTCCGCCTGCGGCCGCCCGCAGGGCGATCATCGCACCGGAGGACAGCGCCCATACGCAGGCCGCCTCCCCGGCCGCCGCCAGCACGGCCTCCAGATCCTCGACCTCGCGCTGCGGGGCGTAGACGGCCGCATCCCCGCTGTCTCCTCTTCCCCGGCGGTCATAGTAGTAGACGGTATAGCGGTCGGACAGCAGGCGGGCCAGCTCGACCTGGTCCGGGAAGCTCCGGTAGCTGAACGCTCCCGTCACGAGCACGACAGCCGGTCCCTTTCCTGTCTTTTCATAAGCGATGCGGGTTCCGTCCTTCGAAATGGCGATGTTCATGATCATTCTCCTTCATGCGGATTGGTGGCCTTTATCTACACGACGAACAGGAAGCGGACGAATCGACAGCCGTGCCGGATTTTTTTCATCCACATGTGGATAAGCTCTCCGCAAGGGGGCGATTGCGCTTTTCCACAGCTCTCCGTGGATACGCCGCCAGCTGTCCACAGGCCGGCCTTCGGGCGCGCGCATGCATGGGGAAAAGCAAAAAAAGCCTTTCCCTTTCGGGAAAGACTTTTGCGCTCGAAACGTTTGCCGGGCTTATACGATGAGGAATTCCGCCTTCTCCTCGCACAAGTCACATTTTACCGGCGGGTCCCAATTCGCGAAGTGCGTCTCGTTCAGATCCACCATGTCCGGCGCATCCTCGTACTCATCCACGAACTTGTCCAATGCCAGCTCAATATGTCCCTTGCACACGCAATACATTCGATGACCTACCCCTATTCTCATTCCTGAAATGATGTCGATTACCGCCATTATACCACAAAAGCGGGGCCGGCATCCCGCCGGCGACCCGCTTTCTCCTACTCTTCCTCTTCGCTCTTGTCCTGCAGCTTGAACGTCACCGCATCCGGCTTGCCGTCGCGATAGAACGTCACCTTGATCTTGTCGCCGATGCGCTTTTTGCCGTACAGGTACTTGCGCAGCTCCATCGTGCTGCCGATCGGCTGATCGTCCAGCTTGGTGATGACGTCGTTGAACTGCAGGCCGGCCTCGCTGGCCGGTCCGACCGACTCCAGCACGATGACGCCCGAGGTGACCTCCGGCGGCAGCTTCGGACCGCCGGGCGAGGTCGGCGTCTGCGCCGCGGCATCGCCGTCCTCCGCGTCCGGCACGCCGCCGCCGAGCCCCTGCTGGGCGTAATAGGACGCCAGGTCGAGCGTGTACACGCCGAGATAAGGGCGAGGAACCGCGCCGGTCTTCATCAGCTGATCGACGATCGGCATGACGTTGTTGACCGGAATGGCGAAGCCGACCCCTTCGACGCCGATGTCGGAGATCTTCATGCTGTTGATGCCGATTACCCGGCCCTGCATGTCGATCAGCGGCCCGCCGCTGTTGCCCTGGTTGATCGAGGCGTCGGTCTGGATGACCTCCTGCTCCCAGTCGTAGTTGCCGTCCTGGCTGAGCGACACCGGGATGATCTGCTTCGTCTTGCTGACGATGCCCATCGACAGCGAGTCGCCGAGGCCGAGCGGATTGCCGATCGCCATGACCATCTCGCCGGACTGCAGCTTGGCGGAGTCGCCCATCTCGGCGATCGTCTCGATGCCTTCGCCGTCGATCTCCAGCACGGCCAGATCGGTGATGTAGTCGCCGCCGACCAGCTTGGCCGGACGCGTCTCGCCGTCGATCAGGACGACCTTGAGCCCGGCCGCGCCGTCAATGACATGGTTGTTGGTGATCAGATACGCCTTGCCGTCCTTCTTGGCGAAGATGACTCCGCTCCCGACGCTGGCCGGGTGCAGCTCGGCGTCCTGCGGCGCGTCCTCGCCGTCCTGCGGCTGCGGCTGGAACGCCGCCTGCTCGTTGACGACGCTCACGACCGCCGGACGCACCTTGGACGAGGCGGCGACGGTCTGCTGGATCGCATCGCCGGGGGCGACGAGTCCGCTCGCCGCCGGCGTCCCCGCCGTCTCGACCGCGGCCTCCGGGCTGCCGCCGCCAAGGGCGAGCGCCAGCGCAAGCACGATCGCGGCTCCCGAGGCCCCGGACAAGAGGGCGAGCCGGCCGGCTCCCCAGTCCTTGCGGCTGCGCAAGGGGAATCCGGACATCTGCTTGCGGCTGGTCTTGCTGGCGCGCCGGGAGATCTTTGTCGAATAGAACTCATCCTCGAACAAACCCATGATACCCGCTCCTCCCGTGGTTTGCGCACGCGTTCGATTGCTCTATTTTCTAAGCATACGTGGCTGCTTCTGGTTCGACTACAGGATGTTTTTTCTCTTCTTGGAATGATTTCGGAAGATGCGTCTAGAATAATGATAGGGCGAGCCTAGGCTCCCCTTTTAGACGGAGGCGAAAGCTCAAATGTTGCAGCGTGACGCCGATAAATCCACTATGTAGCGCTGCCTGCCCGCTCATCCAGCCGATACCGGGAAAGGAAGAAAGCCGATGGATATAAAGCTCATTACCACTCCGGACGCCGCTCCAAGCGCCTGGAACCAGGTCGCGGTCATGGGCAAGCTCGGAGATCTGAGCGATACGCAGTACCGGACGCTGCTGGCGCTCAGCGCCATGCTGGAGCTGCTCGTCGACAAGGGCATCCTCACCCGCGAGGAGCTTGAGCAGAAGTCCGCTCAGCTCGAGGCCGGCGACAGCGAGCCGCTCAGAGCGCTTTCCGCTTTATTTGATCCCATGGAGTAGGCTCGTACGGATGCGTGTCCCGCAGCGGATGCTCGTCCTTGCGGAAAAAGTGCCCGCGGTCCTCCAGCACGCCGTTCACCGTCAGCCTCGCCAGATCCATCAGATTATGGTTGAGGCTCAGATGCGCGAGGTAGACCCGCCTCGTGCGGTCGGTCATCAGCTCGCACAGCGCCTCGCCGGCCGCCTCGTTGGACAGATGGCCGATGTCGCTGAGGATGCGGCGCTTGATGTTCCACGGGTAGCGGCCCATGCGCAGCATCTCGGGGTCGTGGTTGGACTCCAGCACGAGCACGTCGGAGTCGATGATGCTGCGCCGCACCAGATCGCTGACATACCCGAGGTCCGTCGCGAGGCTCAGCTTGTAGCCGTCGTCCGTGAACGTATAGCCGACCGGCTCCGCCGCGTCATGCGAGATCGGGTACGAGCGGACCTTCATGCTGCCGAACCGCATCTCCTCGCCCGTGCCCATCACGATCCGCCGCTCGGGCGGCACGTGGGAGGCATGGCGTTCCAGGGCTCCCCATGTCGCCTCATTGGCGTACACGGGCAGCTCGTATTTGCGCGCGAGGGCGCCCAGGCCCTTGATATGATCGGAATGCTCATGCGTGATGAGCACGGCGTCGATGTCATGGCCGGCGATGCCCCGGCTGCTCATCAGCTCTTCGAGCTTCTTGAGGCTGTGCCCGGCATCGACGAGCACCGTCTTGTCCCCGCTCTGCACGACCGTCGCATTGCCGGTCGAGCCGCTGGCCAGCACGGTAAATCGGAATTCCATTCTCCTTGCCTTCCCTTCCATGGCCCGCAAGGCCATCCAAGCCCTTAAAGTCCCATTGTACCATTGTCCGTCCGGCGTCTCTACAGTCTGCTGGAAATTTCGCTAGAAAAAAGGAGCCGTCCCGACCGGTCCGACTCGCGGACCAGGGGACGGCCGTTTTGTTTTGAGGATAGCAGCCAAAACCGCTATTGGAAGCGGAAAGAGGCTCCGTCACCGGAGCGGTTCTCGCTCCGCGCACCGGCGGCTCCCTCTCCGCTGCGAGCCTCGCTCCGCCTGCCGGCGGCGGTTCCGCTAGCCTCCCGATGCCGGCGAAGGCTCCGGCTTGTCGATCAGCACTTCCCCGCTGGACGCCTGCAGATAGATCGAGCTGCCGTCCTCCATCAGGATGCGCCAGGACGGCGTCGACACCTGCGTCTCCGAATCGAACCGCTGGCCTTCCTTGTAGCCGAGCCGGATCTCCTTGATCGCGGCTCCGTCCGGCATGTACTTCTCGACGACCTCCGGGCGGATCGCCCGCGAAGCCGGCAGCACCGGCTGCGGCCGCTGGCCCTCGTCTGCCGGCAGCAGCTCGATCCGGTCCTGGCGGTAGCCGGTGATGCGCTGATCGCTGTAGTACAGCTCCAGCCTCACGTTGAACATCGGCCGGCCAGCCTCCATTCGGTACAGCACGAACTTGCGGTCGTCGAGGCCGAGCGTGTCCAGCTCATACCGGTCCAGCTCCGGGATGACTCCTCCCAGCGCCTTGAGCAGCTCCTCCCGCTGGAAGACGACGCGGCTGTCCACCGGCGTCTCGAGCGGCGTGATGCCTTCCGGCTCCCCGCCGCTGGTCACGCCCGGCTCCGCGACGCCGCCGTCCGGCTGCTCCGCGCCTGCGCCGCTTTCCGCAGCGCCAGCCTTCGACCCTGCGCCAGCCGATTCGGCGTCAGACGCCGGCGCTCCCGCCCGTCCGACGTACCGGTACGTCAGGTCATGCAGCTCCGGCGTCTCCTTCGGGATGACGCCGGAGAACGCGACGCGCTTCGCCTTCAGCGCCGCCAGCGTCTCCGGCGACAGCTCGGCCGAGTTGCTTCTCGGCTGCACGCGCTCCCGCACATCGCCCCACAGCTGATAGCCGAGCAGCAGGTTGAGCAGCAGAAACGCCAGGATCAATACGCTCTTCGCTCTACCCCAATCCACGGGCCGCTCCTCCTTCCTCTACGCGCGCCGCTCCGTCGCCTTGCGGCGGCGATGGAGTCGGCGCCGCGCCGGCTTCGCCGCCGTTCTTGGCTCCGCCGAGCGCCGACAGATTCTCGCGCGGCAAGGCGGAGCCGTCGAAGCCTTCCTCAAGCGGCCCGGCCAGCGCCTCCTCCGTGCCGTCCGTCAGACGCACCGCCCACACCGGCAGGAAGCGCAGCTGGCCGTCCTCGGCCTGCTCCGCCTTGACCGCCGGATAGAGCGCCTCGATTTCGGAGCGCCTCGAATAGGCCGCGAGCGACTGGTCGAGACGCTGCCCGCCCGGCAGCCAGCGGGCCGACTTTTGCGCGGGCGACGGGTTGAGCGTGATGAGCGAGCGCTCATAGGTCGTTACGGAGCCTTGCTGCACCGTCAGCCGGATGAAGCCGAACCGGAAGTCCGCCGAAGGGACGACCGGCAGGACGCGATTTTCGCCGAAACGGAAATACTGCCGGAACAGCAGCGCATGCTGCTCCTCCGCCGTCCCCTGGCCCGGCCGGGGCGTCTGCCCCGCCGATCCGCCCGCCGCCGCGTCTGCGCCGCCCAGCGAGACGAGCTGATGCAAGCCGTCCCAGCCGCCATGCTGGTTCACGAACTGCATGGCGCTGCTCATGCTGCCGGCCGGGTTGCTGCGCGCTTGCCCGCTGCCGCTCAGCGGCGCGGCCGGATCGGTGTAGCTGATCCATTGGCCGTTCTGCTCGACCTGAAGCGCCCTTTTGCCGTCCGTGTACACCTGGGAGCCGTCCCGGTCCTTGATCATGCGCGTCGTGCCGGGATCGATGAACAGGTTGCGCTGCAGCAGATCGGCCGAGTACGACTGATAGCCGATCCGCGCTTGCGCCGCCTCCACCGGCTGCCGGGGCACGTACAGCCCGTAGGCGTCCGGCTCGTACGGCGTCCAGTATTCGCCGAGGCCGACGTCGTCCTCGACGTCCCGCACGGTCAAGTCGGCCTGAGTCGCCTCGTAGACAACGCCGCCGCCCGCGCTGAAGAAGAAGGTCCGCACCTCCTCCGTGCTGCTGCTGCGGAAGATCCAGATGCGGTCGACCGTATCGCCGAGGAAGCTCTCGTCGCTGCTGTCGAGCTGCAGCATCCGCGACAGCAGCGTCACCGGCAAGCCGCTGCCGAGCCGCAGCTCGAGGCCGAGGTTGTTGTCGCGGATCTCGCTCCAGCGCACGACCGTATCGGCCATCCGCTGGAAGCCGCGGAACTCCCGTCCCTTGAGCTTGCTCATGATGAGGTTGTAGAACGGCAGGTCGCCGGGATTGAGCACCGTATGGCTGCCGTTGCCGAAGTGCAGGACAAGCTGCTCGGGGAACAGCGTCTCCTCCGTCTTGCTCGCCTGCCCCATCTGCTCGGTGCTGACGTAGTTCTGCGCGGTGCGCACGGCCGCGCCCGGCGTGCTGTAGGCGAGCATGTAGCTCTGCACGAGGCTGAGGGCGACGAGGGCTGCGAGCGCGATCGTCTTGAGCCTTTCCTTCATGTCGGCTGCTCCCCCTTCTGCTGCGGCTGCGGCAGGATGAACGTCACCGTCGTGCCTACGTCCAGCTCGGACTCCAGCGTTATCGCGCCTCCGTGCGCCTTGATCATTTCCCGGGCAATCGAAAGCCCGAGGCCGGTGCCGCCCATCTCTCGCGAGCGGGCCTTGTCGACCCGATAGAAGCGGTCGAAGATGCGGGCAAGGTCGCGCTTCGGAATGCCGATGCCGGAGTCCTTGACGCTGACGGCCAGCGCCCCGCTATCCTGCAGGCCGGCCGACAGCTCGATGCGCCCGCCCTCGAGCGTGTACTTGATCGCGTTGGACATCAGATTGTCCAGCACCTGATCGATCTGATCCCGGTCGAGCACGGCCTTGCCGACGCGCCGGTCGACCTGGACGACGGCGCGGATGCCTTTTTTGCGCATCTGCACCGAGAACCGGTCCGCCACCTCGTCGAGCATCTCGGCGATGTCGGTATCGCGGCGGCGCAGCGTCGACTGCTGGGAGTCGAGCCGCGACAGATGCAGCAGGTCGGTGACGAGCCGGATCATCCGCTCGGTCTCGTTGCGGATGACGCCGACGAAGCGGTCCGCCAGCTGCGGCTCCGCGAGCGCTCCGTCGCCGAGCGCCTCGGCATAGCTGCGGATCGTCGTCAGCGGCGTGCGCAGCTCATGCGAGACGTTGGCCACGAACTCGCGCCGCGACTGGTCCAGCTTCTCCTGCTCGGTGATGTCCTGCAGCAACGCGATCGTGCCGGTGATGCCGCGGTCGCGGCGGTGGATCGGGCTGAGCGTGACGCGCAGCACCCAGCGCTCCTCGCCGTCCGGCGACTCCTTGACGAGCACGGCGGCGAGGCCGCGCGAGGCGCGCAGCGCCTCGAGCCGCTCCTGCGGCAGCTCCAGCACGTCGGTCAGCGGGCTGCCCTCGCACTGGTCGACGCCGAGCAGCTCCAGCGCGCGGCGGTTGGACACCATCACCGTGCCGCGCTCGTCAGCCGCGATGACGCCGTCGCTCATGTTGGAGAGGACCGACTGCAGCTTCTCGTTCTCCTCCTCGTTGACCGACAGCGCCTCCCGCAGCCGCTGCGTCATCTCGTTGAACGCCTCGCTCAGCCGTCCGATCTCGTCGTCCGCGAGCACCGGCACCTGCTGGTCGAAGCGTCCCTCGGCGACCGCCTCCGCCTGACGGGTCAGCCCCTTGATCGGGCTCGTGATCGTATGCGCCAGCACGATGCCGAGCACGCCGGTCAAGCCGAGCGCGATCAGCGTGCCGGAGACGAAGATCTGGTTGACCCGGTCGACCGTGGCGTTGACCTCGGTCATGCCGGCGACGATGTAGACCGCTCCGATGACGCGGTTGTCCGGCGATTGGATCGGCTGGGTGATGATCTTCTTGCGCACGTTGTCCTCGTCGAGGATGTCCTGCTCGTTGTCCGGGATGCCCTGCAGCGCCTGGCTCACCATGAGCGACGTGTTCTTCTTGCCGATGTAGGCGCTGTACGCGTCCGACGTCGCCAGCACGCGCCCGCTCGAGTCGAGCACCTGCAGCTCCGCGCCGGTGCGGCTGAACAGGCTGTTCACGTAGTCGGACAGCGAGATCGCGCCTTCCTCGGCTTCGCCGCCGGCGAGCGAGCCCTCGGACAGCTTGTCCGCGGCGAGCACCGCGAGCGCGCGCGCCTGGTCGTTGAGGCTGTTCGTGAACGTGTCGGTGAGCGAGCTTTTGACCGTGCTGACAAAATAGACCGCGATCAGCTGGATCGAAATCAGGATGAGCAGCATGTAGATCGCGATCAGCTTGACTTGGATCGTGCTGAACCAGCGCCTGCCCTTCATCCGCCGCCCAGTCCTCCCTGCTTCGGATTGCGCATCAGATAGCCGAGGCCGCGCCTCGTCAGGATGTACTCCGGTCGGCTCGGGTCGTCCTCGATCTTCTCCCGCAGCCGGCGGATCGTCACGTCGACCGTGCGCACGTCGCCGAAGTATTCGAAGCCCCATACCGCCTGCAGCAGATGCTCGCGGGTCATTACCTTGCCGCTGTGGCGGGCGAGGTAGTAGACGAGCTCATACTCGCGATGCGTCAGGTCGAGCGGCTGCTCGTCCTTGTAGACGACGTACATGTCCGTATCGATGAACAGGTTGAACAGCTTCAGCCCCTGCTTGTCCGGCTCCGCCTCGGCCGCGCCTTGCGCCGCGCCGGCGGCCAGCGCCTCGCGCGTCTTCTGCGTGCGGCGCAGATGCGCCTTCACGCGCGCCAGCAGCTCCCGCGTGCCGAACGGCTTCGTCACGTAATCGTCGGCGCCAAGCTCCAGGCCGAGCACCTTGTCGATCTCCGTGTCCTTGGCCGTAAGCATGATGATCGGCGTCTGCAGCCGGGTCCGCACCTCGCGGCAGACGTCCATGCCGTCCTTGACCGGCAGCATGAGGTCGAGCAGGATCAGGTCCGGCTCCTCCTCGAAGGCCGCCCTCACCGCTTCTCCGCCGTCGAAGGCGCAGATGACCTCATAGCCTTCCTTCTCCAGGTTGAACTTCAATATGTCCGCTATCGGCCGCTCGTCGTCGACCACGAGAATTTTGCCCTGCATCGTTGCCGTCCGCTCCCTTCCTCGCTGCAGCCCCTGCCCCCTGCCTGCGGAGCGCCGCCTTCTTTCTCCTTAGTTTACCACAGCCGGCAGGCGCTCCGCTTCGGGTCCGGCCCTTCGAGGCCCCGAGCATCAAAAAAGCGCGGCCTCGGAAGGCCGCGCTCGCGATAAGAAAAAAGGAGTGCTGCTTACAGGTATTTCAACGGATTCTGCAGGGCGCCGTTCTTGTAGATCTCAAAATGCAGATGCGTGCCGGTCGAGCGTCCCGTATTGCCCATGACGCCGAGCTTCTCGCCGCGCTCGAGCGTATCGCCGACGCCGACCGAGATGCTTCGCAGATGGCCGTACAGCGTCTTGTAGCCGTTGCGGTGGTTGACGATGACGACGTTGCCGTAGCCGCTCTTCGTGCCGGCGAATTCGACGACGCCCTCGTCGGCCGCCTTGATCGTGCTCGAGCCGACCAGGTCGATGCCCTTGTGCAGCCGGCCCCAGCGGGTGCCGTACGTGCTCGTGATGCGGGCGCCGGAGACCGGGTAGCTGAACGTGCCGCTGCCCTCGCCGACGACCTTCGTGCCGCGCACGATGATCTTCGGCACCGACTTCGCGAGGACGTCGATGCTGACGAGCTCCTCGCTCATCTTGTAGCCGTTCTGCTTGACGACGGCGTAGGTGAGCCGCTTCGAGCCCGCCTGGCCTTCCTGGATCACCTTGGACTCGCCCTTCTTGAGCGTCGCCTTGTTCTGGATGATGACCTGCGGCTCGGTCGTGATGATCTCCGACTGGCTCTCCGTCGTGACGACGTTGATCGCCGGCTTCTGCACGGTCAGGTCGATGACGTCGCCCGCCTTGATGAGGTCGTCCTGGATCGACGGGTTGTTCTTATAGATGACCTCGGGCGAAATGTCGAATTTCGCGGCGATGCAGCCGACGCAGTCGCCGGGCTGCACCGTGTACTTGGTCGCGGTCTCCGTGCCGCCGCTCAGCAGGCGCAGCAGCTGGTCCTGGCCGAGCACCTCGGACGGATCGAGCTCGGTCGGCTCGACCTTGACCTCCTCGGCGAACTTGACGCCGCTGATGCGGTTCACCGGAGCGGCCGCCGCCTTGGTCGCGGTGGACAGCGTCGTCACCTGCGGCTGCGCGCTCTTCATGCGGGACGGCGGAGCATACTTGTCCTGCAGCTGCTTGAGCACCGCCTTGGCGGTCGCCTCGTTTTTCACGACGCCGATGACCTTGCCGCCGACGATCACCTCCGTGCCGACCGCGGTCGACGTGAAGGAGGAGGCCAGCTTGTCCAGCGCCGCCTGCGTCTGCGGCTCGCCCTTGTACTCCCGCACCTCCTCGTAGGAAATGACGCCGGTATGAAGCTTCATCTCCAGATTCGGGTACGACTGCTTGAGCTTGGCCGTCTCGCTCTCGACGAGCTCGTCGACCTGAGCCGGATCCTCGACGGTGCCGACGGCTTGTCCGTCGAGCAGCACCTTATAGTAACTGTACGTGTGGGCGTTGATATATTGCTTCGTTCCGATCGTCGCTGCGACAGCGAGGACTGCGATCGCGACCGCGGTGATCAGGAGGATTCGGATCCAGCGCCTTTGCGAGGGCGGGTCCGGAAAAGATGGATTCGAGGGGTGCTCGTTCGGCTTAAAAGCAATCATCTTCAAGGTGTGCTCCTTCTGTCGTATGCTCGCTTGCTTCGGCTTCGTTCCCCGTGCTTTTCGCCTCCGGCAGCCGCCGTCGGCAAAAAACGACGAATCCTCCCCTGAGGAAGAATTCGTTTCTTACTTTACCATAGCCCGTTTTGCCCGTTCAACCGCTTCTCGGCCACAGCGGATTAAACTTTTTTCAGAATTGATCGACAGGATGCGACAGGCGCTGATTTCTAGACGATCGAGCCGGGAGGCAGGCTTTGCGGCAATCGGTTATGGAACCCTTGCCTGCGAATCCGCTTCCATAATTGGGGGATGCTTTGCATGAGCTTGGCGCAGCCTGGGGTCGGGCTTCAGCAGGGGAAGCGGTCAAGCCGAAAACGCCTCCGAAACGGAGGCGTTCGACTTTAGCAATACTGAGTATTCTAAAGGATTACTTATCCTTTCGCCTACATGTTCTGCGGCTGCATTTTCCAGGAAGGAAGGGCATCCGGCTCGCTCCGACTGCCTGGGGATGGCGCCGGACTCGTCCCGGATACCGCCGGATCGGTCTCTTCCGCTCCCGGACTGGGAACGGGAGAGGACGACGGCTGCGGGCCCCCCGAAGAGGGTCCCGTCGCTCCCGGCTCCGCTTGCCCGGACGGCCAGCCGTCGTCCAGGCCGCCGGCGCCGGAAAGCCCGTCGGCTCCGCCGGTGCCGGAGGAGCCGCCTCCGCTTTCTGGCCAGCCGGACGAAGACGGCCCGCTGACGTCCGGAGCTTCCGACCCTTCCGGCTGCCAGGCCGGATCCTGCGCTCCCCCGTCGGTCGCCGACGGATCGGCCGGAATTCCGCCAGCCGCCGGATCTCCATCGCCGCTGCCGCCTTGAGGCGCAGGTGTCGCCTCGCCGGCTGGAGACGGCGACGGCTCCGGTGGGCCTGTCGGCGCAAAGGCCGGCTCGGCCGCCGAATCGGCTCCCCACAACGCCCCCCATACCCCGCTCATCGACATCGGCTGCATCTGCAGCGGGATGTGGAACTGCTTCAGCAGCACCTCCACGTAGCTGGTCACGATATACCCGGTCGTCCAGATCGACAGCACGCTTACGAGCAGCGCGCCCGCCGCCAGCTTTCCGAGCCAGGCGGCCGTCTTTTTCATGTTCATGGAATGAGTCCTCCTCCCTCGCTCTGCTGCTCTCTATCAGTATGGGCAAGGGCGCTGCGACGCATTCTCTCTATTTTTCCGGAACAAAAAGAGCCGCCGCTTCCGGTAGGGAAGCAGCGGCTCGGCCGAAGCGGCCTATTCGTAGATCGGACGGACCGGATTCGTCTGCTCGCGGTTGCGGCCGACGGAGAAGATCGCGATCGGGATGCCCGTCAGCTCGGAGACGCGCTCGACGTAGCGGCGCGTATTGGCCGGCAGGTCGTCCAGCGTCTTGGCGCCGGAGATGTCCTCGTTCCAGCCTGGGAGCTCCTCGTAGACGGCCTCGCATTCGGAAAGCAGCTTGAGGCTGGCCGGGTAGTGCTCGATGATCTCGCCGCGCAGCTTGTAGCCGGTGCAGATCTTGACCGTCTCGAGGCCGGTCATGACGTCGAGCGAGTTGAGCGACAGCCCGGTGATGCCGCTGACGCGGCGGGCGTGGCGGACGACGACCGTGTCGAACCAGCCGACGCGGCGCGGACGGCCCGTTACGGTGCCGTATTCATGGCCGGTCTCGCGGATCTGGTCGCCGATGGCGTCATGCAGCTCGGTCGGGAACGGGCCGTCGCCGACGCGGGTCGTATAGGCTTTGGCGACGCCGATGACCTGCTGGATTTTGGACGGGCCGACGCCCGAGCCGATGCACACGCCGCCAGCCGTCGGATTGGACGACGTGACGTACGGATAAGTGCCTTGGTCGATGTCGAGCATGACGCCCTGCGCGCCCTCGAACAACACGCGCTTGCCGGTGTCGATCGCGTCGTTCAGGACGACCGAGGTGTCCGTCACGTACGGACGCAGGCGCTCCGCATACTTGAGGTAGTCCGCCAGGATGGCGTCGGCGTCCAGCGTCTCGCCGCTGTACACTTGCTGGATGACATGGTTCTTCTCGGCGACGAGGCGGCGCAGCTTGCTCTCGAACTCCTCCGCGTCCATCAGATCGGCGATGCGGATGCCGTTGCGGGCAGCCTTGTCCATGTAACAAGGGCCGATGCCCTTGCGCGTCGTGCCGATCTTGTTGTCGCCCTTGCTGTCCTCCTCGAGCCCGTCGAGCACGAGATGGTACGGCATGATGACATGCGCGCGGTCGCTGATTTTCAGGTTCTCGGTGGAGAAGCCGTTTTCGTGGATATAGTCGATCTCGTCGAGCAGGGCAGCCGGATTGATGACCATCCCGTTGCCGATGACGCAGGTTTTATTATGATTGAAAATGCCGGATGGAATCATCGTCAGCTTGTATTTCTTGTTGTCGATGAGAATGGTGTGACCGGCGTTGTTGCCGCCTTGATAACGGGCGACCACTTCCGCGCCGTCGGCCAGATAGTCGGTAATCTTGCCTTTTCCTTCGTCTCCCCACTGCGTGCCGACAACAACAACCGTAGACATGATCATACCTCCGCTTTGCTTGCTTGGAATTTGCTGCTTTTATCGTTCTCATCCGCCCGGAATGCCATACGGCGCTGTGACACGTTACCACGCGCAAGTACGGAGGCGGTCCGAAAGCAGCAATCCCAGTGTATCAGCCCTGCCATGGCATGTCAACTAGAAAGGCGAACAATCCTTGTTAGGGAAGAATCATTGTTCGGAAAATAGACGTTTTCCGGTCCGCATGCGGCCCCGGCAGCGAGAGAAGCGAAAAAACCGGCCGGGTCCAGAAGGACCGGCCGGTTGGATCGAGTGCCTATGATGCCGGGTCGTGAGTTCGACTGATCGTACTCATGAGATTATGATGCCGGCTCGTGAGTTCGACTGATCGTACTCACGAGATTATGATGCGGGCTGTGAGTTCGACTGATCGTACTCACGAGCCTATGATGCTGGCTCGTGAGTACGATCCAAGCTAACAAATTTATTGAAATTCTTGAGGAAAGCGAGCTCCACCGTGCCTACGGGACCGTTACGCTGCTTGGCGATAATGATCTCGATGATGTTCTTCTTCTCGGTTTCCTTGTCGTAGTAGTCGTCCCGGTACAGGAACGCGACGATGTCGGCGTCCTGCTCGATCGAGCCGGATTCGCGAAGGTCGCTCATCATCGGCCGCTTGTCCTGGCGCTGCTCGACGCCCCGGCTCAGCTGCGACAGCGCGATGACCGGCACCTCGAGCTCGCGCGCGATCTGCTTGAGCGTACGGGAGATCTCGGAAACCTCCTGCTGGCGGTTCTCCCCGGCCTTGCCGCGGCCCTGGATGAGCTGCAGGTAGTCGATCAGGATCATGCCGAGGTTGCGCTCCTTCTTGAGCCGCCGGCATTTGGCGCGGATGTCGCTGACCGTGATGCCCGGCGTATCGTCGATATAGATCTCCGCCTCGGACAAGGCGCCGATCGCCATCGTCAGCTTTTCCCAGTCGTCGCCCTCGAGGAAGCCCGTCCGCATGCGGCCGGCGTCGACGTTGGACTCCGCGCACACCATACGCTGCACGAGCTGCGCCGCGCTCATCTCGAGCGAGAAGATCGCCACTGTCTCGCGGGCGCGCACGCCGACGTTCTGGGCGATGTTGAGCGCGAACGCCGTCTTGCCGACAGAGGGACGCGCGGCCACGATGATGAGGTCGCTGCGCTGGAAGCCGCTCGTCATCTTGTCGAGATCGACGAAGCCCGACGGAATTCCCGTCGATCCGCCTTTGTTCGTATAAAGGAACTCGACGCGCTCGAACACTTCCATCAGCACGTCGCGGATGGAGACGAAGCCGCTGCTGGAGCGCCGGTTGGCGATCTCCATGATGCGCTGCTCCGCCTCGCTGAGCATGAGGCCGATGTCGTCCGTCGCCCCATAGCCGTCGGAGACGATCGTCGTCGCCGTGCGGATCAGGCGCCGCAGCATCGACTTCTCCTCGACGATCTGGGCGTAGTGCTCCACGTTGGCCGCCGTCGGCACGACGCTCGCCAGCTTGGCCAGGTAGCTGACGCCGCCGACCTCCTCCAGCTGCGAGCGGTCGCTCAGATAGGCGGTGAGCGTCACGAGGTCGATCGGCTGATTGTTCTCGCCAAGCTCGATCATCGCCTCGAAGATGAGCTGATGCGAGCTCAGGTAGAAGTCCTCGGGGCGGACTTTTTCCATCGCCGTGATCAGCGCTTCGGCCTGCAGCAGGACGGCGCCCAGCACGGCCTGCTCGGCTTCGAGATTTTGAGGGGGGACCCGGTCGAACATCAAGCCGTCTTGACTCATCCCGCCTGCGCCTCCGTTCTCATTCTTCGGCCGCCTGGACCTTCAGCTTGCCCTTCACCTGCGGGTGCAGCTTGACGTCCAGATTCGTGAAGCCGAGCGAGCGGATCGGCTCCGGCAGCTCGAGCTTGCGCTTGTCGAGCTTGATGCCCTCCTGCTTCTCCAGCGCCTCGGCGATCTGCTTGGTCGTGATCGCGCCGAACAGCCGGCCCCCTTCGCCGGCCTTCGTCCGGACGACGACGGTGACCTGCTCCAGCTTGGCGGCCAGCGCCTCGGCGTCGGCCTTCTCCTGAGCCTTGCGCTTCTCCTCCGACGCCTTCTGCATCTCCAGCGTCTTGATGTTGCCCGCTTCCGCCGGTTTTACGAGGCCTTTCGGCAGCAGGAAGTTGCGGACGTACCCTTCCGATACTTCCTTGACCTCGCCGCGTTTGCCCTGTCCCTTTACATCCTGCAAAAAGATGACCTTCATTCGAACAACCCCTCTTCCTCATGAATTTGCTGCAGCACGCGCTTCAGCTTCTCTTCGACATCCTGGACGCTGCCCTCCTGCTGGCAGGCGGCGTTGGTCAGATGGCCGCCTCCGCCCATGCGCTCCATGACGACCTGCACGTTCATCTGGCCCAGCGAGCGGGCGCTGATGCCGACGAGGCCGTCCTGGCGCTCGCCGATGACGAACGACGCGTAGATGCCCGTCATGTTGAGCAGCGTATCGGCCGACTGCGCGATCAGCAGCTGCGAGTAGCGCTTGCCCGGCTCCGTCACCGCCAGCGCGACATGGCCGTACAGCACTTCGGCATGCTTGATGATGTCGGCTTTCTTGAGATATTCCTCCAGATCCTCCTTGAGCATCCGCTGCACCATCGCGGTGTCCGCTCCGTTGCGCCTCAGGAACGAGGCCGCTTCGAACGTGCGCGCGCCGGTCCGCAGCGCGAAGCTCTTCGTGTCGACGGTGATGCCCGCGAGCAGCACCGTCGCCTCGCGGATGTCGAGCACGAGGCGGTCATGGATATATTGGAGCAGCTCCGTCACGAGCTCGCATGCCGACGAGGCGTACGGCTCCATGTAGACGAGCACCGCGTGGCTGATGAACTCCTCGCCCCGGCGGTGATGGTCGACGACGACGATCCGACCGGTCTGGCTGAGAATCCGGGGCTCCTTGAGCATCGAAGCCTTGTGCGTGTCGACGACGACGACGAGCGTGCGGCCGTCGACGAGCGCGAGGCTCTGCTCCGGCGAGATGAAGCGGCGGTACAGCCGTTCGTCCTCCTTGATCATCTCCATCATCTTCTGGATCGCGGGATTGATTCCCTCGAGCACGATGTACGCTTCCTTGCCGAGATGGGACGCCATCTTGGCCACGCCGACGGCGGCTCCGATCGCATCCATGTCCGGCATCTTGTGCCCGACGATGACGACCTTCTCGCTCTCGCGGATCATGTCCCGCAGCGCATGCGCGACGACGCGCGCCCGCACCCGCGTCCGCTTCTCGACGGCGTTGGACTTGCCGCCGTAGAAGCTGGTCCGCTCGCCGACCTTGACCGCCGCCTGATCGCCGCCGCGGCCAAGCGCCATGTCGAGGCTGACCTGCGCCCACTGGCCGAGCTCCTGAATGCTGGACGCCCCGGCCGCGAAGCCGATGCTCAGCGTCATCGGAATCTTGAGGTCGCCGGTCATCTCCCGCACTTCGTCGAGGATGATGAACTTGGACAGCTCAAGCTGGCGCAGCGCCTGCTGATCGGTGATGAGCAGGAACCGGTCGGAGTTGAGCCGCTTGAGATACAGGTTCTCTCGCTGCGACCATTCCGTAATCTCGGACGTGACGCGGGAGAGCAGCGTCGTGCGCTGCTGATCGTCCATCGACTGGGTCACCTCGTCGAGGTTGTCGATGAAGACGATGCCGAGCGCCGGCTTCTCTTCCTCGTACTGCTTGGAGAGCTGCCACATCTCCGTGATGTCTCGCACGTACAGCAGCTTTTCCGCCGGACGATAGAGCAGCTCGTAGATGTCGGCTCCGATCGCGATCTCCATCTTGCCGGGCCGGTCCTTGGCCTGCGCCAGCGTCGGGAACAGCTCCATCAGCGGCACGCCGATGACCGACTCCTCCTCCATCATGCTCGCTACGAACGGATTATGCCATTCCACGACGCGCTCATCATTGAAAAGAATAATGCCCAAAGGCAGCTCGTGGATGACCTCGCTCCCGACTTTTTTGATGCGGTAGGACATCGTCCCGAGATAGTTCTTGAACTCGCGGCGGAACGCCCTCTCCGCCATGTACGTGTAGAAGCCGCAGCCGGCCGCCAGCACCAGTCCCGCGATGCCCAGAGCCAGATTGTAGGCCATCAGCGCCGCGGCGATCAGGACGAGGGCGGCCGCCCATGCGATCCCGTGCATGCCATGCCAGCGCTTGAGTAGATTCCTAGGCATAAGTCACGCCCCTGTTCAAGGTTTCTGGAACGACTTGCGGATCGGAAACGCCGCGTCCAGCACGCCGATCAGACTGAGGGGCGGGAACAGCAGCACGAGAAATCCGATGAAGGCCGGCACGCCCTTCGGCCAGCGCTTCTGATGCGCCAGGAAGAAAAAGAAGCCGATCGTCTGGACGGTGAAGACGAACCGCAGCAGCGGAACGAGATTGGCCACTGCCGTCGTCAGAAACGAGCTGTCTCCCGCCGGCACGATCAGCTGGAGCAGCAGCGCGATCAGGTAATACGTCACGAGAATGCGCGGCACCCGCCACTCGCGGGCGGGCGGCATGCCGGCCGGATGCAGGCCGTAGGCGCGCAGCGCGATCCTCGATCCGTACTGGGCGACCGCCGTCAGCAGGAAGGCCGACAGCAGCAGCGCCTGCGGTATGACCTGCACGGTGGAATCGACGAGCTGGTCGACCATGTCGGCCGTCCACAGGTCCTTCATGACCCCTTCGCTCGCGACCCGGCTCGCAGCCGAGCGCAGCTGGTCCTGCAGCGCGCCGATGACCGACAGGTCCAGCACGAGATCGAACAGCACCAGCTCGAGCAGCACGATCGCGACGAGGCTGACGAGCACCGCCGTCATCCGCGAGCGTACGGGCTTGCCGGTACGGTAATAATGGCCCATGACGATCGAGGGCACGAGAAAGAACAGGCCGACGATCAGCGGAGCCGGTCCGGCCACGAGATAGACGATCAGCCACACCGGAATCAAATGGGCGGCGAACATGCGCTTGGAAAGCGTCGTGTAGAGCACGACATATGGAACCATCAGCAAGGCGATGGTCAGAACGTTCAGCAGCGGCACTCCGATCGAGAGCAGCAGCAAGAGAGCGGCGACGCTCCAGAGGATGGATTTCCCATCGGTTTTCAAAAGCCCGTTCACCTCAAATCTGCGATTCCTCTTGGCCCGACCTAGGCATGGCCGGCCAGAAGCTTTACCACCCATTATACCACAAATCCAAGGCCGGCAAGCGAGCGGAAGGCGCCTTGGACGGCGCTGCCGAAACGAAAAAAACCGGATTTCCGCCGATGCGGAAATCCGGTTCTACGCTATTCCTTTACGGCGGCCGTCTCTTCCTTGCCCCGGAAAAGGCCCTTGGCGCAATAATCGATGATGTCGCTCCGGCGGACGATGCCGATGAACCGGTTCATGTCGTCCACGACCGGCACGAAGTTCTGCATCTTGGCCAGCGAGATCAGGTCCTCCATGTTGGCGTCGATGCGCACCGGCTTCAGCCGCACGCGCATCGGCACCTCGGAGAGGCTGACGCGATGCGTCTGCTCGAAGCTGAGGTTCTCGTTCTTCATGAACCAGAGCAGATCGCCCTCGGTGACGGTAGCCGCGTAGCCGCCCTTGTCGTCGAGGATCGGCACCGCCGTGTAGCGATGATGCTCCATCTTCTCCAGCGTCTGCCGCAGCGTAGCTTCCTGCGTGAGCGTGATGACTTCCGCTTTGGGAAGAAGGAAAAACGCAATGTTCATCTTGGCCTGCACTCCATTCTCTAGCGGGAAAGCTTACTCGTCCGCGCCGGCCGAGGCCGTGGACACTTCCCGATCTTTGCCGCTGCCCGCGACATCCTGCTTATCCGCAGCCGACGCTCCGGTTCCAGTCAGCTCCGCCAGCGATTTGGCCGGATTCATCCAATCCTCGATGAGCGTCTTGCTCTTGGCGACATCCTCTTCGTCGGCAAAGTAATACCAGGCGCCGTTGCTGGCGAGCTTTCCGCCCTCGCCTTTGAGCGTATGCGTATAGATGGAGCGGTTCTTGCCCTGCATCATCGCCTTGGCCATCTCGATCATCTCGCTCGGAGGAATGTCCGTGGCGAAGTTCTCGCCCATGATGCCGACGTACTCCGGAATTTTGGACCAGGAGGACATGCTCGACGCTTCGTCCATGATCGACTCGACGAACGTCTGCTGGCGCTCCGTGCGGCTGACGTCGCCGCCCGCGTCCTCGCGGTAGCGGACGAAGTTGAGCGCGTCCTGGCCCATGTATTTGTCCTGTCCGGCCTTGATCGTGAACTTCTCATGGCCGGGATCCTTGTTGACGATATCCTCCTCGATCGGCAGGGAGATGCCTCCCATGGCGTCGATCAGGTTCTTGAATCCATTGAAGTTGACGGCCGCATAATAATCGACCTCGCTGCCCAGCAGGTTCTCCACCGTATCGATGGCCATCTTGGCTCCGCCGAAGGCGTAGGCATGATTGATCTTGTCCTCGCGGTCCCTGCCGACGAGCTCCGCATACGTATCCCGCGGGATCGACACCATGAGGATCGCGCCTTCCTTCGGCCGGATGACGGTGTACATGATCGTATCCGAACGTCCCTGTTCCGCGTCGCGGGCGTCCACGCCCAGCAGCAGCACCGAGTATGGATCGGCCTGCGTATACTTGATCTGCTCGGCCGCCGGCGGCTTCGGCTTGCTGTCGACGGTCGGCTTGTAGGATTTCTCAAGCTGCTTCTCCACGTCCTTGGCCAGGAAAAGATCAAAGCCCCACAGCGCCAGCGTCGTACGGTTATAATATCCCGCCGCTCCGAGTACGAGCAGCAGCGCCAGGACGGATGCCGTCCATGTCCATGCCTTCCGGGCGCGCGATTTTTTTGGCTTCATCGGAAAAAGTTCCTTTCTATCGGTCGAATAGATTCATTTAGTTTAGCCTAAGTGTAGACGAGTATCCTTAAAAAATAGTTACAAGAAGATTAATGCAGGAAGAGCGTCGCATTGCAGTACCGCCGGGTGAGCGCATGGAAATACGCGGCCTGCACCGAAAAGACGGCGATCAGCAGCATGTTTTCCAGCGTGACGCGCTCCAGCTCGCTCAGCCGCTCGAGGCCGTCGAGATAGGCCTTGGCGGCATCCCGGACCCGAGTCTCCAGCGGGGCCGCCCCGTAGCCGGTCAGAGCAGGCCCGCTGTCGAGAATCTGGTCTCCGTCGGCGTCCATATCCTCAAAAATCGAGGAATAGGCCAGATAGAATTCCAGCGCCCCGAGCAGCGGCCGGCACCGGCCGTCCTCGCCGCAGCCGAAAAGACGTTCGAACAGCTGGCGGATCGACTCGAAATCGAGGCTCGCCTTGAGATCGTCGATGATATAAAGCAGCGCCGCCTGCTCGAGCGAGTATTTTTTGCCGGCCTTGGGCGACTCGAAGAACGGCTTGAAATCCCGCTTCACCCAATTCTGCATGGCCGTGATCGACAAGGACGAATATTCGACCCTTGCGCCGAGCGTCGCCGCTTCCTGCAGCGAGACGCCCTTGATGCCCTGCCCCTTGATCAGCTTCTCCAGCACCGCCGGCCAATCCGTCGAGAGGAAAGCCGGCAGCGCCTTGCCGGAGTCTACCTGATCGCGATGCTCCTTGCGCCATGCGTCCTGAACGATCTGGATCGGGCTCTCCGCCCGGCGTCCGCAGAGCGAGAGCAGCAGCTCCGCCATCTGGCGCCGAGTCAGCATAAAGGCTTCCATGCCGTTTTCCTCCTTCCGTTCCAGGATATCAAGTTCATATGAACCTATCATAAGTCCCCCTCATGCGGCTGTAAAGACTGGCATGAAGGAGAAAAACGCCGATTGAGCCGCTCTCTTCGGCTCCCACAGCCTTATACCGTCAGACAAAGGCTTTGAAACAGTTGATGGACAGGCGATAGGTTCGTTATACTGGTTCAAAAGAACTCATTTCATAGGTAAAGGATGTCGATGATTTAGAATGGACAGTATAGGCTTGAATTTGGCTTTGGTCGCACTGCTGATTTTTCTGACCGCCTTTTTCGTGGCGACGGAGTTCGCCATCATCCGGATACGGCCGAGCCGCGTGAATCAGCTCGTCGTCGAAGGACGCAAAGGCTCGTTGGCCGTGCAGAAAGTAACGAGCAACCTGGACGGATACCTTTCCGCCTGCCAGCTCGGGATCACCATCACCGCTCTCGGACTCGGCTGGCTCGGCGAGCCGACGATGGAGAAGCTGCTGCATCCCATCTTTCACCAATTCCATCTGAACGACAGCCTGGCCGGACTTCTGTCCTTTCTGATCGCGTTTCTGGTCGTCACGTACTTGCACGTCGTCGTCGGCGAGCTCGCGCCAAAGTCGTGGGCCATCCAGAAAGCCGAATTCATCAGCTTCCTCGTGGCGAAGCCGATCATCTGGTTCCACCGCATCCTTTATCCGTTCATCTGGCTGCTCAACGGCTCCGCCAACGCCCTCATCCGCCTGTTCGGCCTGCGCGCCGTCAGCGAGCATGAGAACGCGCACTCCGAGGAAGAGATCCAGATCATCCTCAGCGAGAGCCTGCAGAGCGGCAAGATCAACAATACCGAGTATGGCTATGTGAGCCGCATCTTCGCCTTCGACGAGATGGTCGCCCGCGAGATCATGGTTCCCCGCACCGACATGGTGTGCCTGTACACGAACCACAGCCGCGAGGAGAACCTGGCGGTCATCCAAAAGGAGCAATATACCCGCTTCCCGGTCGCCACCGAGAGCAAGGACAATATTGTCGGCATGATCAACACGAAGCAGCTCTTCCTGACGTATCAGGAGGACAAGGAGTTCAACTTCAAGGATCTGATCCATCCCGTCGTGTCCGTGCCGGAGAGCATCCCGGTCAAGCAGCTGCTCAAGCGCATGCAGCTCGAGCGCGTCCATATCGCCATTTTGGTGGACGAGTACGGCGGCACGTCCGGCCTGATCACGATCGAGGATATCCTCGAGGAGATCGTCGGCGAGATCCGTGACGAGTTCGACGAGGACGAGCGCCGCGAGATCGAGAAGCTTGAGGAGAACTGCTACCTGCTCGACGGCAAGGTCTCGCTCGACGAGCTGGGCCAGCTGTCGGGACACAACTTCGACAACGAGGATACCGATACCGTCGGCGGCTGGCTGTACACCCGCCTCCAGTCGCCCAAGGTCGGCGTGCAGCATGATTATGAGAACCTCACGTTCATCATCCGCGAGGCGACCAAAAACCGCATCCGCAAGATCGAGCTCATCATCCATACCGAGGACGAGATCTCCTCGGCGGAAGCCCAGGCCGCGCAGGCTCAAGCCGAGCTGAACGGAGAGCCTTCCTCCTCTTGATCCCCTATGCACGATTCTCGCCACCACCTGCCGCAGGGCAGGTGGTTTTTTTACGCCCTCGTCCGTCATGCTCATGCTTCGCCTGCACCCAAACGCAAAAAAGCAGCCCTCCCGGAAGTGGAAGAGCTGCTTGCTCGGAACGAGGCCCGCATCGCCGTCGAGGACGACGGATGCCGGTTCGTCTTGACGGCCTAGTTGTCCGTCGTATATGGCAGCAGGGCTACTTGGCGGGAGCGTTTGATCGCAACCGTCAGAGCACGCTGAAATTTCGCGCTTGTGCCCGTCACACGACGTGGCAGAATTTTGCCGCGCTCGCTGATGAACTTGCGAAGCAGATCCGTGTCCTTGTAATCAATATGCTTGATTTTGTTCACGGTGAAGTAGCAGACTTTACGGCGCTTGTTGCGGCCGCCTTTGCGGAACTTGCGCTCTGGGCGCTCGCCGCCGTCTTCTCTTTGCTTGAATCCCATGGTCTATCCGTCCTTTCCTTTAAAATGGCAAATCATCTTCGGAGATGTCGATCGGACGTCCGTCATCCGAGAATGGATCCCGGCTGTTCGAAGAACCACCGCCGCCGCGATTGCCCCCGTAGGAACCTCCGCCTTGGCTTCCGCCGCCCGATTGGCCGCCGCCACCGCCATAGCCTCCGTTGCCGCCGCCGTAATTTCCGCCGCCGCTGTTGCCGCTGCTTCCGCCGCCGCTGTAAGAGCCTTCCTCACGCGGAGCGTTTTCACGGTTTCCGGACTCCAGGAACCGAACGTTGTCGGCAATGATTTCCGTCACGTAGACGCGCTTGCCTTCGTTGTTCTCGTAGTTCCGGACTTGCATCCGTCCTTCGACTGCTGCCAGACGACCTTTGCGCAAGTAATTGGCACAGGTTTCGGCAAGCTGCCTCCAGGTGACGATCGGAATGAAATCGGCCTCGCGCTCGCCGGATTGGCTGTTGAAGGGCCGATCCACCGCCAGCGTGAATTGCGTGACCGCAACTCCCGAAGGGGTATAGCGAAGCTCCGGATCTCGGGTGAGCCTGCCGATCAGAATGACACGGTTCAACATCGATACGCACCTCCCAAGTCAGCTGAGTCTTGGCTTACGCTACGTCTTTGACGATCAGGAAACGGATGACGTCATCCGTGATCTTGATGACGCGGTCCAGCTCGTTGACCACTTCGGACGGACCCGTAAAGTGGACAAGAACATAGATCCCGTCACGGATCTTGTTGATCTCATACGCAAGACGGCGCTTGCCGAGAACGTCGGACTTGGTAACTTCTCCGCCATTCGCGATGATGCCATTGAATTTTTCGACGAGAGCTTGAACTGCTTCTTGCTCCGTCTCCGGACGAATGATGTACATCAATTCGTATTTGCGCACTTTGATTCACCTCCTCTTGGACTAAGCGGCCCTTCTCATCCTTGCGGATGAAAGAGCAAGGAGCGAGGATTAACTCGCATACCAACCTACTATACCAGAACAGCCTGTCCGACGCAAGGCTGACGAAGACTGACGCAAGCCTGACGAGGAATGACGAAGGCTTGACGAAGCCTCGCTGCGCGATCATCCTCGCTGCAGCATGCCGACGATACGGCTGGCGGCATCGCCGGACGCCGCTCGCGTGCTTCCGAGCACTATGCGTGCGAAAAATTCCCGCTGATGATTCGTTTCCGCGCGGCAGACACTAAGCGTCCGGCCTCGAGGGATGCCAGGCAGGCGCCAGGCCCGTACGCTGGGCCTGCGCCTGCCTGGCGCGTCCGCGGCGGCCGAATTCCTAGCTGAAGGTGGAGAAGCGCGACATGGGCGAGCGGACCAAGTTTGTAGCGGGCTTCAAAGCGCCGAACGACGGCTGGTACATGGAGGCGGGAGAGGATTCCTTCCATATGGGCATCTCCCATCCGAAAAAGATCTCCCTCAAGAAAGGCCAGCATTTCCCGAAAAACTCGAACCACAATCGGGTCTGGGTCAAAATGCCGAAGGACTGAGCTGAAGCCGAATTCGGCATGCGGCGCATAATCGCGCCGGTCCCGGCCATACTATCCTCGACGGCGCGACAAGATGAGGGTGTGGTTCCGTTGGCCGTAACAAGCGCAAGGGCACAGACACAGCCAAGCATTCATGTTCACGAACGCAGAGAAGCGAGGGGTTGCGCCAAAGACGATTGTCTTTAAGGCCTTCGCCGCAGCAGGCTCAAAAGTCTTTCGACAGTTGAAGCCGGGCGGCTTTCCGTACGATTCAATGAGGAGTGCAGCTTGATTGATCTTGCAGCCCATTAAGCGCCGTCAGCAAAAGCCCAGCCATCCCGGCTGGGCTTTTGTTTTTCGACCTGCTTGTTCCCTTCCGTATGCAGGCGGCAGGCATGAAAAAAGCGGCTCTCGACGAGAGCCGCTGGCTGTTTGGCTGTGGGTGGCGGAAAGGGTGGGATTCGAACCCACGCACGCCGTGAGACGCCTAGCTGATTTCGAGTCAGCCCCCTTGGGCCACTTGGGTACCTTTCCGCAGCATGATAGATCATATCATGGATCTGGCGATCATGCAAGTCTTTTTCGAGCGGCTAGGAAGAAGCCGTCTCGCCATCCGCATTTTCCCGCTCCGCCGCCGCCCGAAGCACCTTTTTCAGGTTCTTCTCGAATTTCGCCCGCGGAATCAAGACGCTATGCTTGCAGCCGACGCACTTGATCCGGATATCCATGCCCATGCGGATGACTTCCATCTCGTTCGTCCCGCACGGATGGGGCTTCTTCATCTGGACCACATCGCCCAGCTCGAACTGCTTGCGCTCCATACCCGTCACCTCTTCCTCTGCCCGCCGCGCCGACTCCAGTCGCGGCGGCCGCTCCTATCCATCTTACACTTCCCGCCGCTTCTAGGCCAGCGCTTCTTGCGGTCCTTCTCCGCTGCGCAGCAGCAGCTGCAGCTCGCGGTTGATCTGACGGGATACCGTCGCTTCCGTATTCGGCATGCACTCCGCCACGATTCGAAGCTTGTATTCCGCCGTCGTCATCGAGGTGACGCCGAGCAGATCCGGCACCTTGACGAGATTCGGATTATCGATCTTTTCCAGCATGTCGCGGATGCGCTCCGCCGCTGTCTCGATCGGCACATCGTTCGGCACGTCGACGTCGACGACGGCAAGCGAATTGTTGAGCGAATAATTCGTCACCTGCGAGATCGTGCCGTTCGGAATGATATGCACTTCCCCCGTCCACGTCTTCAGCCGCGTCGTCCGCAGTCCGATCAGCTCGACCGTGCCTTTGTACGTACCGGTCTGAATGACGTCGCCGACGGCGAACTGATCCTCCAGCACGATGAAGAAGCCGGTGATGACGTCCTTCACGAGGCTCTGCGCGCCAAAGCCGATCGCCAGGCCAAGCACGCCCGCTCCCGCCAGCAGCGGCGCGACATTGACGCTCAGCATCGACAGCACGAGCATGCCGGTGATGAAGTAGACGACATAGTTGGTTACGTTTTTGAGCAGCCTCCCCATCGTCACGACGCGCCGCGTGCGCTGCTGCACCCGCGTCTCCCGCTCCAGCACCTTGTCGATTCCCTTGCCGACGACGAAGATGATGAGCTGGCCGACGAGCAGGATGAAGGCGACCTTGATGCAGATGATCGTCGCGTTGATCCAGAACTGGCTGTCGAAGTAGCTCGTCATCGCATCCCAGTACGCGCTCGTTTTATTCGCCACCTCTTCCTTCATCCCCTCCAGGTCCGTTGGAAGCGGAGCGACGGACGGCTCCGGGCTGGCGGACGGCCCGGGGCTGGCGGAAGGCGGCGGCGATGCCGCAGGATTCGCCGCTGCCAGCGGCTGATGCAAGAAATTCATCGGATTCGTTCTCCTCTCCATACAGGGCGAAGCGGCTCTCGTCGTCCTCTGGCGGCGAGGCCAGCCTCGTTCCGAGCAAGATACGATCACGGAAGCGATTCGCTTCTCGTTTCTTATCGTTTAAAAAAGCCTCTCCGCATCGGCTGCGGGAAGGCTCGTCTCATTAGACCTTATAACCGCTTGTCCTTCCTCTCAACCGCCTGCCGCCGCCCGGCACCCGAGCGGCAGGCAGGCTTCCATGACGGCCGAACGGACCGCCTGCGCTACACCGGCTCGTAGCCGGTGCCCGTCTCGCGGAAAATGCCGCGGATGTCGACCGTCTGCTCCTGCAGGATCGTCCGGACGCGCTCCAGCTCTTCATCAGGAAAATCGATCGACAGCGCGCAGCCTGCCGTAATCGTCTTCGGCGTCGGCCGGATGTCGATCTCGATATCGGCGTATTCGAGCAGCATCTCGGTACGCAGCGCCTGCTGCGTCGAATCAAAGGCGATCAGCATCGTCGGGACTCCTTTTCGAAGGGACAGGCAAGTATAAATCCCCCGTCTCTACCATATACTATTAGTAGTTCATTTTAGCGGAGGGGAATCTATGAAACGTCCTGCTGCCATGCATGAAGTCCCGCTCAAGGTGCCGCATACCGACCCCGGCGCCTCCCAGCAGCTGGCCAGCCGGCTGCTGCTGCATCTGCTGAACGTGCCGGCGGATCGCCGGATTGCCGTCGTCTGCATCGGCACCGACCGCTCCACCGGCGACGCGCTTGGACCGATCATCGGCTCCCGCCTGGACAAGCTGCGCAGCTCGCAGTTCGAGCTGTACGGCACGCTGGACGAGCCCGTCCATGCGATGAATCTGGAAAGCACCCTCCAGGACATCCATCGTGCCGACTCCAAGCCGTTCATCATCGGCATCGACGCCTGCCTCGGCCAGCTGAGCAGCGTCGGCAGCATCCAGCTCGGCTCGGGCCCGGTGCGTCCCGGCGCAGGCGTCAACAAGGACCTTCCTCCCGTCGGAGACATCCATATGACCGGCATCGTCAATGTCGGCGGCTTCATGGAATATTTCGTCCTGCAGAACACGAGGCTCAACCTCGTCATGCGCATGGCCGAGCTGATGGCCGACACGCTCGCTCTCGCTATCCGCGACTGTCGGCCTTATCCGATGCATGCGGCGACGCAAGAATAATCGCCTGACGCTCCTCCGGAGTCAGCGGATAGGACGAGCCTCCCTGCGCCAGCGGCTTGGCGTACATATAGGTCTCGTCTCGTCCATGCAGTCCGGTCAGCACGACCCCGGAGCCCGCCTCGTCGATGATCGCGACCGAAAAGCTCATGTCGCTGCCCTGATTCGAGAATGCGTTGTAGCGCACGACGCCGACCTTGCCCTTCGTTTGCCGCAGCAGCTCGCCGAACTCGGCCAATTGACGGTCGAACCGACCCAGCCGCTCCTCTTGCTCGTCGAGAGACAGCCGCAGCCCGACGATGACCTCCTCCAGATTGGTTACGCCCGTCTGCCCCATCACCTGCACGTATTGCTTCCGCAGCTTCTTCAGCCTGCGGCCTAGCGCCGCGATCCAGACGACCAGCAGCAGCAGCGCCAGCGCCAGCAGCCCGATCGCAATGCCGTAAAATGGCTCTTCTGTCCACGACTCGATCCAATCATTCATGATTCCAAGTACGCTCCTCATCTTTCCCTACAGGGGATAATGGATCCGGATCTCGCGCAACGCGCGCACGAGCGCGTCGGCTTCGTCCTCCGTCGTGGAGAAGCCGACGCTCGCCCGGACCGCACCGCTTTCTGCCGTGCCTGCGCTTCGATGAGCAAGCGGGGTGCAGTGATAGCCTGCCCGGACCGCGATGCCGTAATGCTGATCGAGGATGAAGCTCAGCTCCGATGCCTCGACGCCTTCCATCGTGAATGCGCAGATGCCGGTCCGAGGCTGCCCGATGTCCGGCCCGAGCAGCCGGACGCCTGCCACTGCGGACAGCCCGTCCATGATCCGGCCGACGAGCTCCGTCTCGCGAGCGTGTATGGCTCGCGTCGTCCGCTCCAGCACGAGGCGGACGCCTGCAGCCAAGCCGGCGCTTCCGGGGGTGTTGGGCGTCCCCGCCTCGTAGCGGTCCGGCCGCACCGTCGGCTGCTCCGCAGCTTCCGATTGGCTGCCGGTGCCCCCATGAAGCAGCGGCAGCGGATCGAGCCTCGGATGGATATAGAGCCCGCCGGTCCCTTGCGGTCCCAGCAGCGCCTTGTGTCCGGGAAAAGCGAGCAGATCGATGCCCATCGCCTCGACATCCAGCTCAAGCACGCCGGCGGACTGGGCCGCGTCGACCAGAAACGGCACGCCGCTGGCACGGGCAATCTCGCCGATATCGGCTACCGGCAAGATCGACCCGAGCAGGTTGGAGCTGTGCGTGGCCACGATCAGCGCCGTTTCCGGCCGCAGGGCTTCCCGTACTCGAGCCGCATCGAGACTGCCGTCCGCAGCCGTCTCGACATAAGTGACGGAGATGCCGATCGCCGCCTTCAGGAACTCCAGCGGCCTGCGCACCGAGTTATGCTCCACCGCCGTAGCTACGACATGATCCCCAGGCTTCAGCAGCCCTTTGATCGCAAGATTGAGTCCCTGTGTCGTATTCGCCGTCAGGGCGATATCGTTCGGATTCGCGATCCGAAACAGCTTGGCTAGGCTCTTTCTCGCCTCGAACAGCACCCTGCCCGATTGCACCGCCATGCGATGGCTTCCTCGCCCTGGATTGGCGGCGCCTTGGCGCATCGCCTCCAGCACGGCCGCTACGACCTCCTCCGGCTTGGGCCAGGAGGTCGCGGCATGATCCAGATAGATCAAGGGCCGATCTGCCGTCATGGTCGCTCGCATCCTTTCCTCGAAGCAGGCCCTCTGGCATCGGCCGGCTCTCATCTGACTTTCTTCCAAAAACAACAATAGCATACCTAAGTTTAATCTCTCGGAAAGCAGATTACAACCAAGGTATGCTCGTTCGACGACTGAAGCGGCGCTTCGGCTTCGAAGCTGTAGAAGCGGGCCTGACCGCGCTCTACAGCTTCAGCAAATCCAGTATCCGCTCCAGATCTTGCTTGTTGTAATAGGCAAGCTCAATCTTGCCTCGCTCGCGCGAAGCCTTGATCTTGACCGATGTTTGGAACCGCTCCCTCAGGTTTTCCTCCAGCGCCTCCAAATACGGATCGCGCTTGACGGCTTTGGCCTTCGGCGCCGGCTCCGGCTGCTTGCGGTCCAGCTCCTGGATCGCCTGCTCCAGCTCGCGCACGCTCCATTCGCTTTCTATCGCCTGCTTGGAAAGCTCCTTGCGCAGCTTGTCTTCCTTGACGCCGACGAGAGCTCGCGCATGGCCCATCGACAATGTTCCACGTGAAACATTTTCCTTGATTTCCGGAGGAAGGGTGAGCAGCCGCAGGAAGTTAGCGATATGCGAGCGCGACTTGCCCACTTTGAGCGAGAGCTCCTCTTGCGTCAGCTCGAACTTGTCCATAATCGCCTGATAGGCCGCTGCAAGATCGATGGCGTTGAGATCCTCCCGCTGCAGGTTCTCGATCAACGCGATCTCCATCGTCTGCTGGTCGGTGAAGCTGCGGATGACCGCCGGAATCGTCTTGAGCCCGCACAGCTGCGAAGCCCGGAATCGTCGTTCGCCTGCGATGATCTCGTAGCCTTTGAGCACGGAACGGACCAAAATCGGCTGAATGACGCCATGCTGGCGGATCGATTCGGCCAGCTCATGGATCGATTCGTCATGGAACGTCAGTCGAGGCTGATACGGATTCGGCCTTAGCTGCTTGAGCTCGATCTCGACGATTTTGTCGTCCTCTTGGATCGAAAGGGAGGGAATGAGCGCATCCAGTCCTCTACCTAGCCGCTTGCTCATATTGAATCACTTCCTTCGCCAGTTCGAGATAAACTTCGGCGCCTTTGGAGCGGGGATCATAAGTGATGATGGCCTGACCATGGGACGGCGCCTCGCTCAGCCGCACGTTACGCGGAATGATCGTCTGGTACACCTTCTGCTGGAAGTATTTTTTCACTTCCTCGATCACCTGGATGCCCAGGTTCGTGCGCGCATCGAACATCGTGAGCAGCACGCCCTCGATCTGCAGCGACGTATTGAGATGCTTCTGCACGAGCCGCACCGTATTGAGCAGCTGGCTCAGCCCCTCCAGCGCGTAATACTCGCATTGAATCGGGATGATGACCGAGTCGGCAGCCGTCAGCGAGTTGATCGTCAGGATGCCGAGCGACGGCGGGCAATCGATCAGCACGTAATCGTATTCGTTGCGCAGCTGGGAAAGCGACTTCTTCAGCCGCACTTCCCTCGAAATCGTCGGAACAAGCTCGATTTCGGCTCCAGCCAGCTGGATGGTGGCCGGAATGATGCTCAGATTCGGCACCGCCGTCGGCGCTACCGCCTCATGAGGATCGACTTCGTTGATCAAGACGTCGTAAATGCTGTTTTCCACGTCGGCTTTGCTGATGCCGACACCGCTGGTCGTATTGCCCTGGGGGTCGATGTCGACCAGCAGCACCCGCTTCCCGAGAGAAGCGAGGCAGGCCCCCAGATTGACGGAAGTGGTCGTTTTTCCGACCCCGCCCTTCTGGTTCGTTATGGCGATTATTTTGGACAACCTTGTCACCTCAATATTCCAAATCTTCGGACCTGCATCCCGTCGGAGTCGATCCGGCGGATAGCGCTTGCATAGGAAAAGCAGAGCTTGGATGATAAAAAAAAGCGGCTGCTGCCGCTTTATGCGCTCCCAGGACGTCGGCGGCATCGTTCGGGCATCGGAGAGTCGATCATGGTGTCGGTAGCCGCAGGACGCCGCGCATCCATCGCAGGGATTGAAGCCAGTATAAAGGAATCCGCCGGAATTGGGAACCGCTCCCGGGCGGCGATATCAGCGTTTGGGAATTTGGATGACGATTTCGTAGTGATCTTCGAAGTCCTTTTCGTCGGTCTTGATCTGCAGCCCGGAGCCGGACACCATATCGATCGATTGGCGGATCGTATTCAGAGCGAGGCGGACATCCTTTGTAAAGGAGATGCGCTTCGCTTTTTTGGCCTTGGTCGCTTCTTTGTAAAAGGCGACCCTCGCCTCTGTCTGCTTGACGTTCAGCTCCTTGCTGAGTACGTCGTCGAGCACTTTCTGCTGCAGCTCCTCGGAATCGAGAGCGAGCAGCGAGCGGGCGTGCCGCTCCGTAATCTTGCGGTCGGTAAGCGCCGACTTGACCGGATCGCTTAGACCGAGCAGACGGATTTTGTTGGCGATCGTCGACTGGCTCTTGCCGAGCCGCTGCGCCAGACTTTCCTGCGTCAGGCTGTGCAGGTCGATCAGCTTCTGGTACGCGACTGCTTCCTCGATCGCGCTCAGTCCTTCGCGCTGCAAATTCTCGATCAGCGCGATCGAGGCCGCCTGCGAGTCGTTGAAGTCGCGTACGATCGCCGGAATCGTCTCCAGGCCGAGCTTGCTGACCGCACGCCAACGCCGCTCTCCAGCGATGATCTCGTAGCGGCCATCCCGAATCCGGACAACGATCGGCTGGATGACGCCATGCGTGCGGATCGTCTGGCTGAGCTCCTCGATCCGGTCGTCGTCAAAAATCGTTCTCGGCTGATACGGACTCGTATCGATGCTGCCGACGGGAATCTGCT
Organism: Paenibacillus pasadenensis DSM 19293; assembly: GCF_000422485.1. Taxonomy (GTDB): domain Bacteria; phylum Bacillota; class Bacilli; order Paenibacillales; family Paenibacillaceae; genus Paenibacillus_O; species Paenibacillus_O pasadenensis. The sequence continues at coordinate 18,614 of NZ_AULW01000051.1, read as the reverse complement.
TCACTTCATCTTGAACAGCTTTCGGGTCGGACAGCCCGAACAGCCGGGAAAATTGTTCCTTCATCATTCTACAACCACCCGAATTCAATGTGCCAATGTCCTTGCTGTAGGATCCGTGTGCGTCTGCCCCGCCCCGCCGACATTGTGCTTCCGCAGCTTCGCGTCGCGGCGGCGGAGGCGAGCCGGTCGCGGCTCTGGTTCATGCAGCACGGGCAGGTCGGTATGCGGTTCCCGCAATGATCGGCCGAATAAGGTCGCGTCGCGTCGCTTCCGCCGGACGGGCAGCCGCGTCGACGCTCCTGACGGAGGACGACAATCCCTTTCCCTACTTCCAATTCGTTGAAGGCTCGGAAATTTCCTGCTGGATTTCGCGCTTGCACGAAGTTTTCACCGGATGGATACAAAATGTTCCACGTGAAACATCGTCATCCGCGCCGTTTGAGCAGCGGCTGCTTCAGCGGAACGCCCGCCTTGCGGGGATACGCTTTTGGCGTGGCATCCGTCTTGGCGATCAGGATGATCGCCCGCTCCGATTGCTCCTCCGGCAGCCGCAGCGTCTCGACGCGATCTACACGGCCGCGAAGCTCGCGGATCGCATGCTTGGCCTCCTCGAGCTCCTCCTGCGGGTCGGCTCCCTTCATCGCCGCGAACAGTCCGCCCTTGCGGGCGAACGGCAAGCACAGCTCGCTAAGGCCGGCCATACGGGCGACAGCGCGCGCCGTCACGATCGCATAGCGGTCGCGATGCTCCGGCAGGCGTCCGATATCCTCGGCTCGGCCGTGGACGCATTGCACGTCCTCCAGTCCGAGCTGCTCGCATACATGCTGGAGGAACGAGATCCGCTTGGCCAGCGAATCGACGATCGTCACCTGCAGCTGCGGGAAGCAGATTTTGAGGGGCAGGCTCGGGAAGCCCGCCCCCGAACCGATATCGGCGAGCCGGTCCGCGGATGACAGGTCGGCATAAAAGGCGAGCGTGACGGAATCGTAGAAATGCTTCTCGAACACCGCCGCGCGCTCCGTGATTCCGGTCAGGTTCATCCTTTCGTTCCAGTCAACGAGCAGCTCGTAGTAGCGTTGGAACTGCTCCAGCTGACGGGGCGCAAGCGGAATTCCCCGCTCCAGCAGCCGGGCGGAGAACGCATCGATCACCTTGTCCATGCGTTATGCCCTCGCCGCGCCGGCGCGGTTGAACTGCTCGAGATGCACGAGCAAGATGGATATGTCGGCCGGCGTCACGCCCGCGATGCGGGAAGCCTGTCCGATATTCAGCGGACGGATGGCGGCGAGCTTCTGCTTCGCTTCCGATGCGAGGCCATGCACGGCGCTGTAGTCGATGCCTTCCGGAAGCTTCTTCTTCTCCATCTTGCCGAGCCGCTCTACCTGAGCGAGTTGCTTCTCGATATAGCCGGCATACTTCACCTGGATCTCGACCTGCTCCTTCATGTCCTCGCTCAGCTCGTACGGCGCGGGAGCGAACGGTTCCAGATGGGCGTAGGAAAGCTCGGGACGGCGCAGCAGCGTAAGCGCGTCGGTCGTGGACTGAAGCGGAGCGGAGCCGGCTGCCTGCAGCATCGCCTCAGCCTCCTCCGGACGGATCTTGATCGTCTTCAGGCGGGCAAGCTCTTCCTCGACGCGGGCTTTCTTCTCCAGAAACTTGGCGTACCGCTCTTCGCTGATCAGGCCGATCTCGCGGCCGATCGGGGTCAGGCGCAGATCCGCGTTGTCATGACGGAGCAGCAGCCGATACTCGGCGCGGGAGGTGAGCAGGCGATACGGCTCGTTCGTGCCCTTGGTCACCAGATCGTCGATGAGCACGCCGATATAGCCTTGCGAGCGCTCGATGATGACCGGCTCCTTGCCTAACGCCTTGCGGGCGGCATTGATGCCGGCGATGACGCCTTGTCCGGCCGCCTCCTCGTAGCCGGACGTGCCGTTGATCTGGCCGGCGGTGAACAAGCCCGGCAGCACCTTCGTCTCCAGCGACGGCCACAGCTGGGTCGGCACGACCGCGTCATACTCGATCGCATAGCCGGTGCGCATCATCTCGACCTTTTCCAGGCCGGGAATCGAGCGCAGGATGCCGAGCTGCACGTCCTCCGGCATGCTCGTGGACAGGCCCTGCACATAATACTCCGACGTATTCATGCCTTCCGGCTCGAGGAAGATCTGATGCTTCGGCTTGTCGGCGAACCGCACGATCTTATCCTCGATCGACGGGCAATAGCGCGGTCCCGTGCCCTCGATGACGCCCGAGAACATCGGCGCGCGATGAAGATTCTCGTTGATGATGCGATGCGTGTCCTCCGACGTGTACGTCAGCCAGCACGGCAGCTGCTCGTTGTCCGCATATTCCGTCTCGAACGAGAAGAACTTCGGCTTCTCGTCGCCCGGCTGGATCTCCATCTTGCCGAAGTCGATGCTGTCCTTATGGACGCGCGGCGGCGTGCCCGTCTTGAAGCGCACCAGCTCGAAGCCGTTCTCCTTGAGCGACTGGGACAGCCGCACAGACGGCTGCTGGTTGTTCGGACCGCTCTCGTAGATCAGCTCGCCCATAATGACCTTGCCCCGCAAATACGTGCCGGTCGTCACGACGACGGTTTTGGCGCGATACACGGCGCCGGTCTTGGTGATGACGCCGACGCAGGCGCCGTCCTCGACGATCAGCTCCTCCGCCATGCCTTGGCGCAGCGTCAGATGCGGCGTCTCCTCGATCGTTTTCTTCATCGTATGCTGATAGAGGAATTTGTCCGCCTGCGCGCGCAGCGCATGCACGGCCGGGCCTTTCCCCGTATTGAGCATCCTCATTTGGATGTACGTCTTGTCGATGTTCCGTCCCATCTCGCCGCCGAGCGCGTCGATCTCGCGGACGACATGACCCTTGGCCGGTCCCCCGATGGACGGGTTGCACGGCATGAACGCCACCATGTCGAGATTGATTGTGAGCAGCAGCGTCTCGCAGCCCATCCGGGCCGCCGCCAGCGCCGCCTCGCAGCCTGCGTGGCCGGCGCCGATGACGAGGACGTCGTACTGTCCTGCCTCGTAATTCATTTTGGATTGCCTCCTGGTCGGAATCGGCCGCTTTTCAGCCCGCCTCTCCCTCTTTTATGAAAATAGGGTTTCAAACCCAGCATCCGACGGCATTCGCTAGCCTGAATTGCCCTCTGCCGTCGCCATGCTGTCCATTGCCGGCGAATCTTCTCGATTGATCCGGCCTTCCTTTATCGTTATTCACATGTGGATAATCTATTTGCCCAAGCAGAATTGCGAAAAGATCTGGTCGATCAGCGAGTCGGCCGCCGTATCTCCGACGATTTCGCCCAGCAGCTCCCACGCCGCCCGTACGTCCAGCTGGACCATGTCGATCGGAATGCCCGCCTCGGTGGCGCTCACCGCATCGCGCAGCGCATCCGTCGCCCGGTGCAGCAGCGAGATATGGCGCGCATTGCTGACGTACGTCAAATCGGCGCTTTCCAGCTGGCCCTCGAAGAAGAGCTCCCGGATCGCCTGCTCCAGATCGTCGAGCCCCTGCTCCTGCAGCACCGACATCGGCACGATCCGGCTGTCCGGCAGCGCCTCGCGGACCTCGGCCAGCTCGAGCCGCTCCGGCAGATCCGTCTTGTTCACGATGACGATCACCTGTCGGCCAGTCAGCTTGCCGAGTAGCTCGCGCTCGTCCTCGTGCAGCGGCTCGTTATGGCTGAGCACGAGCAGCAGCAGCTCCGCCTCCGCGACCGCCGAGCGGGAACGCTCGACGCCGATCCGCTCCACGACGTCCGTCGTCTCCCGGATGCCAGCCGTATCAAGCAGCCGCAGCGGAATGCCCGACAAGGTCACGTATTCCTCGATCACGTCGCGGGTCGTACCCGGTATGTCCGTCACGATCGCCTTGCTTTCCTGCACGAGCGCGTTCAGCAGCGAGGACTTGCCGACGTTCGGACGGCCGACGATCGCCGTCGTGATGCCCTCGCGCAAAATCTTGCCTTCGGCCGCCGTCCGCAGCAGCCGCTCGATCGAATCCAGCGCGGCGCCGCAGCTGTCTCGGATGTACCGGCTCGTCATCTCCTCGACATCATGCTCCGGATAATCGATGTTCACCTCGATATGGGCGAGCAGCTCGATCAGGCTGTGCCGCAGCGCGTGGATCCGCTTGGACAGCGTGCCCTCGGCCTGCTTGAGCGCGACCGTATAGGAGCGGTCCGACTTCGAGCGGATCAGGTCGATGACGGCCTCCGCCTGCGCGAGGTCGATGCGGCCGTTCAGAAACGCCCGCTTCGTGAACTCGCCCGGCTCGGCGACGCGCAGGCCCGGCTGCCGCAGGACGAGCTCAAGCACCTTGCGGACGGCGATGAGGCCGCCATGCGCGCCGATCTCGACGACATCCTCCGCCGTGAAGGAGCGCGGACCTTTCATGACCGTCACGAGCACCTCCTCGATCACCTCGCCGCTGGCGGGATCGACGATATGCCCGTACGTCACCGTATGCGACGGAGCTTCGGCCAGCGGCTGTTTGGACCGCAGCACGCCGCCTACGCTCGCGATCGCCTGCGGACCGCTGACGCGGATGACGGAGATGCCGCCTTCGCCGAGTGCCGTCGCGATGGCCGCGATCGTATCTTGAGTCATCATGATGCTGACATTCACCTCGTTTGATCGGTCCGGCGGAGGCCCGAGGGTCGGAGCTCAGCCGCAGGCCGGATGATGGCAAAAAAGCAATGACTGTAAGAGCCATTGCCGCCAAATCGATTCTTTATGCATGGAGAGCCGGCCGGCCTCTCCTCCTTATTTGTTCTTGGAGGATACGGCAGCCTTGCCCTTGCCTTTGTTTTTCTTTTGGCTGCCCTTGCCCTGGTTCTGGCCGCCGTCTTCTTTCTTCGGCTCCTTCTTGTCCGCGTTGCGGACGTACAGGAAATAGTTCTGCACGATCGTGTAGATGTTCGTGTAGATCCAGTAAAGCGGCAGCGCCGACGGGAAGTTCCAGGCCATGACGAGGATCAGGATCGGGAAGATCATCATGATCGTATTCATCATCTGCATCTGCGGGTTGTCCGGCTGGGACTTCTGCATCATCTTGGTCTGCACGTAAGTCGTGATCGCCGCGATGATCGGCAGGATATGCCAATGGTCCGGCTCGCCGAGCTGCAGCCACAGGAATTCATGCGTCTTGATGTCGCTGTTATAGTAGATGGAATTGTAGAGCGCGATGAAGATCGGCATCTGGATGAGCAGAGGCAGGCAGCCCGCCATCGGGTTGACCTTGTTCTGCTGGAACAGCTTCATCGTCTCTTCCTGCTGCTTTTGCGGGTTGTCCGCGAATTTTTTGCGGATTTCCTGGAGCTCGGGCTGGATCGCCTGCATCGCCTTGGAGCTGCGGTACTGCTTAAGCGTGAGCGGCAGGATCAGCGTGCGGACGATGATGACCATCAGCAGGATCGCGAAGCCGTATTGGCCGCCGAACCAGTCTGCGAACGTATCCAGCGAGTAGGAGAAGTAGTAGACGACGTTGCGCTCCCACCAGTTGCCGTTCGCCTTCAGATCCTCGGTCGTCGTCGCATGATCCGTATTCGGCATGCATCCAGAGAGGAGCGCCACCAACGTAATCAGGGAGACTAGGACGAGCCATTTGCGTTTTGAAGCCAAGCGCGAAAAAAACATGTAAATCTCCTCTCTGACAGCCTGTCGCGATTCAACCTAAACTATACCATACAAAAAGGGGCAAAGAAACAAGCCCGTCCGGCTCTGCGCCTCGGAAAAGAGCTTTCACCGCGGCTTCAGCAATCCCGCTTTGCGAAGGACGTGGAGCACGTTCTTTTCCAATTCCTCGGTCGGCTTGCCGACCGCGCCCGCGCGGACGATCAGGATCATGTCGGTCCGCTCGCAGATCCGGTCGGCATGCTTGCGCACGATTTCCTTCAAGACGCGGCGCATCCGGTTGCGGACGACGGCGTTGCCGATTTTTTTGCTGGCGGAGATGCCGAGCCGGAACGGCTCGGCAATCGGCTGCCGCGACCAGTAGACGACGAACTGGCCGTTGGCGAAGGACTTCCCGCCCCGGTACGTCCGGGCAAAATCCTCGCGCCTTCTGAGGCGCCATTTTCTTTGCATCGTTCACCGACTCCATGAGTTTTCGGCGCCGCTCGGCGCCATATGCGCTGCCTTACGAAAAAAAGACCACGCCAGGTGGTCTTTTTTCCACAAGCCAGAACTATCGTTCATTCTCGCTTTGAAGCGGCTAAGCCGCTTTTATGAAGGAAAAGAGCTTACGCGCTCAGCTTGGCGCGGCCCTTCTGACGGCGTGCAGCCAATACTTTGCGGCCGTTTTTCGAGCTCATCCGCTTACGGAAGCCGTGAACCTTCTTGCGCTTGCTCACGTTCGGTTTGAAAGTCGGTCTCATTACATGCACCTCCCCGCTTTAAAGGTCGTTCGTCCAACTCGGCTGCTCCTCGGCGCGAAGCCGCGGAACGGCTGGACGAGCGATCTGTTCGTCCGTGCCCAAGTAAAAACGCCTTTTTCCATTTAACCATTTCACGCCCGCGAAGTCAACCGGCATCTCGATCGTCCACCACCTCCAGGGCTCCGCTCTTCCCGTCCGCAGCCCGCTCCCTTCATCTAAATGGATGTGGATAACCGAGGAACGGGTCGGGAAGCGTCGCAATTTAGTAACATGTGCATAATAAAAAAGAGATTTGGCGCCTGCTGTCGAACCTGCGCACAAGCTGTTAACAATATCTTGTGCTGTAGATAACTCTTATACACAAGCAGTAGCGATTGTGGATAATATTCCGCCACGCGTTGAAATAGAGCCTTTCTTTTGCTATGATAGATTTGTTTTTGTTGTGGACGGAGAGCAATGACGGCTTGATTTATCAACAGCCTGTGGATAAGAATGTGAACAACATAATCCCCCTCTGTATAACCTTCATCAACAAGTCCCTGCATCTGTGGATGGATGAGCGGCTTACCCCAATAGAATCGACTAGCATAGCGGCATCAGGTTTTGCCATCGTACCAACAGGGATAGGAGTGACCGTCAGTGGACAGCCATACCGTTGATTTGTGGCAGCAAGTGCTGTCAATCATCCAGACCAAATTGAGCAAACCGAGCTTCGACACTTGGTTCAAGGCGACGAAAGCCAATTTCTCGGATGAAGGACAGCTTGTCGTCACGGCGCCGACAACGTTCGCGGTGGAATGGCTGGAGAGCCGCTACACGAAGCTCGTCCGTTCGACGGTGTCCGACTTCGTCGGCAAATCCGTCGATATCCGGTTCGTCATCGAAGAGAACCGGCCGCCCGAGCCCGCGACTCCGGCCCAGCCGCCCGTCAAGCCGGCTCCGGCCGTGCCGGGAGAGACCTTTTCGCATATGCTCAATCCCAAATACACATTCGACACGTTCGTCATCGGGGCGAACAACCGCTTCGCGCACGCCGCATCGCTGGCTGTCGCCGAGGCGCCGGCCAAAGCCTACAATCCGCTGTTCCTCTACGGCGGCGTCGGCCTCGGCAAGACCCACTTGATGCATGCGATCGGCCATTACATCCTGGAGCACAACCCGAGCACGAAAGTGATGTACATCTCCTCGGAGAAGTTCACCAACGAATTCATCAACGCGATCCGCGACAACCGCGGCGAGAGCTTCCGCAACAAGTACCGCAACATCGACGTCCTGCTGATCGACGACATCCAGTTCCTCGCCGGCAAGGACGGCACGCAGGAGGAATTTTTCCACACGTTCAACGCCCTGCACGAGGAGCGCAAGCAGATCGTCATCTCCAGCGACCGCACGCCCAAGGAGATCCCGACGCTCGAGGAGCGGCTGCGCTCCCGCTTCGAATGGGGCCTCATCACCGATATCCAGCCGCCCGATCTGGAGACAAGGATCGCCATCCTCCGCAAAAAGGCGAAGGCGGAAAACCTGGACATCCCGAACGAGGCGATGGTGTACATCGCCAATCAGATCGACACGAACATCCGCGAGCTCGAAGGCGCGCTCATCCGCGTCGTCGCCTACAGCAGCCTCATCAACGAGGACATCAGCTCGCATCTGGCTGCGGAGGCGCTCAAGGACATCATCCCGTCCAGCCGTCCCAAGATGATTACGATCCATGACATCCAGCAGCGCGTCGGCGAGTTCTACGGCCTCAAGCTCGAGGAATTCAAGGCCCGCAAGCGCACCAAAGCGGTCGCCTATCCGCGGCAGATCGCCATGTATCTCTCGCGCGAGCTGACGGACTACTCGCTGCCCAAGATCGGCGAGGCTTTCGGCGGCCGCGACCATACGACCGTCATCCACGCGCACGAGAAGATCTCCAAGCAGCTCAAGCTGGACCAGGAGCTGTTCAAGGTCATTCAGAACCTGACGGAAAAAGTCAAAAATCATATGTAATCTTATCCCCGAAAAAGGGACAAGAACCGACAAGCCTATGCACAAGCTGTACACATGTGGATAGGCTTGTCGCATCCCCCTTTGGCGGGCTTATCCACATATTCACCGCACCTACGGCTACTACTGCTTTTTTCTTTTAACTAAACATCATCTAAAAAAAGTACGGCTCCGCCGCAGGTTGAACCCCAAGGACGAGTGCCGCCCAAGCCGCTCAAGGAGGAACGCATGAAACTTACCATCTCGAAAAACGAACTCAACGACGCCATCCAGCAAGTCGCCAAGGCCGCCTCGGTCCGCCCCGCCATCCCGATTCTCGGAGGCATCAAGTTCGACGTGACCCATCAGGGAGTCACGCTTACGGCAAGCGACACGGACATCTCCATCCAGAGCTTCATTCCTGCCGAAACGGACGAGACCGTCATCGCCAAGGTCGACAAGCCGGGCAGCGTCGTCATGCCGGCTAAGTTTTTTGTCGAAATCATCCGCAAGCTGCCGGCGGAGGACGTCCAGATCGAGGTCGGCGACAACTATCAGACGATGATCCGCTCCGGCTCGACCGACATCCAGATGGTCGGCCTGGATCCGGAGGAATTCCCCGTGCTTCCGTCCATCGAGGAGAACGAAGTGCTGCAGCTGCCCGGCGACCTGCTCAAGGCGATGGTCCGCCAGACCGTCTTCTGCGCTTCGACGAGCGAGCAGACGCCGGTGCTGACGGGACTGCTCTGGAACCTGATCGAAGGCGAGCTCAAGTTCGTCGCGACGGACCGGCACCGGCTCGCGAGCCGGATTTCCCGCGTCGACACTCCTGACGGCTACCGGCTGAGCAATGTCGTCATCGCCGCCAAGACGATGGTCGAGCTGTCGAAGCTCGTGCCCGATGGAGCCGGCCTCGTCGATATCGTCGTCGCCAGCAACCAGGTGCTGTTCCGCCTCGGCCATACGCTGTTCTACAGCCGCATGCTCGACGGCACTTATCCCGATACCTCCAAGATTATTCCGCAGTCGTTCAAAACAGAACTCGTCCTCGAGACGCGCAAGCTGATCGACGCGATGGAGCGCGCCTACCTGATGTCCCGCGAGGAAAAGACGAACATCGTGCGTATCGTCACCCTCGAGAACGGAACGATCGAGATCTCCTCCAGCTCCTCGGAGCTCGGACGGGTCACGGAGCAGCTCGAGGTGATCCGCCAAAGCGGCGAGCCGCTGCGGATCGCGTTCAACTCCAAATACATGCTCGACACGCTCAAGGTCATCGACAGCGAGCAGCTCGTCATCAGCTTCACCGGCGCGATGAGCCCGATCATCATCCGCCCCGCGGACCACGACAACAGCCAATACATCATCCTGCCTTACCGCACGACCAACTGAATTTTCCGCGGCGGCGGCGGCACACGGCGGGCGACCTTCCGGTCGCCCGCCTTTTCCATGCGCCGCTGCGCTCTCCCTCTTTTCCCATCCCATCACGCAGGAGGCATCCACGATGACCACGATTACGATCAAGACCGACTACATCGCGCTGGGCCAGTTTCTCAAGCTGTCCGACTGCATCGATTCCGGAGGCCAGGCCAAGTTCTTCCTCCAGGAAACGAAGGTCGTCATCAACGGCGAGCCCGACAACCGGCGCGGACGTAAGCTGTACGACGGCGACACCGTAGAGGTGGACGGCTTCGGCAGCTTCAAGGTTCAGAGAACGTGAACCTGTGCCGACGGCGCTGTCCGCCTGGGGCGGACATTTCAAGACAGGGGGCTGAGCGGTGTTCCTGAATGTGATCGCGCTTCGCAACTATCGCAACTACGAGCAGCTGGAGCTCGAGACGGACCGCAAGGTGAATCTGTTCATCGGCCCCAACGCCCAAGGCAAGACGAATTTGCTGGAATCGATCTTCGCGCTTGCGCTGACGAAATCGCATCGCACCGCCAAGGACCGGGAGCTGATCGGCTGGAACGGCAAGGAAGCGTCGGTGCACGGCGAGGTGGACAAGCGCTACGGCCGCGTGACGCTCGATCTCGCCTATTCCGCCCAAGGCAAAAAAGCCCGGGTCAACGGGCTCGAGCAGCGCAAGCTGAGCGGCTTTGTCGGCACGCTCAACGTCGTCATGTTCGCTCCCGAGGATCTCGAGATCGTCAAGGGGACTCCGGGCATCCGCCGGCGCTTCCTGGACATGGAGATCGGCCAGGTGCAGCCGGGCTACCTGCATACGCTGCAGCAGTACGGCAAGGTGCTCGTGCAGCGCAACAATTACCTCAAATCGACGGGACCTTCCGGCGTCAAGCCGGGGCTGCTGGAGGTATGGGACCTGCAGCTTGCGGAGCATGGTGTTAAAATCATGAAAAAGAGGCAACAATTCATAGAAAAGCTGAAGACGTGGGCGGCCGCCATCCATTCCGGCATCACAGCCGGGAGCGAGGAGCTGTCGATCGAGTACCGTCCGTCGTTCGACATCGGCGCGGACGAAGAAGAATCTGTTTTATTCGAGCAATTTATGATAAAGTTAACCCAGGTAAAAGATCAGGAAATCCGCCGCGGCGTTACGCTTGCGGGCCCTCACCGCGACGATCTGGCCTTCTTCATCAACGGCAAGGAGGCGCAGGTATACGGCTCTCAGGGGCAGCAGCGCACGACGGCGCTCTCGCTCAAGCTGGCGGAGCTGGAGCTCATTCGCGAAGAGATCGGCGAATACCCGCTGCTGCTGCTCGACGACGTGCTGTCGGAGCTCGACCAGCACCGTCAGACGCAGCTGATCGAGACGTTCCAGGGCAAGGTCCAGACATTCATAACCGCGACGGGGCTGGAGAGCGTCAATACGAGCCGGCTGTCCGACGCGGGCATCTACCGGGTTGAAGGCGGCAAGGTCACCCAATAGGCCGCCTCAGCCCTTTCTTGGCGATTCTGCCTCCTAGCGGGGCTTTGCATAGAGGAGCGTGAAGGAGATGTACATCCATCTGGGCGGGGAGAAGATCATCCGGGCATCCGAGCTGGTCGCCATCTTCGACATATCCATCGAGCAGTCCTCCAAGCTCTCCAAGCAGTTCGTCGCCGGCGCCAAGAAGCGCAAGGACGTGGAGCTGATCGGCGAGGAGGAGCCGAAGTCGATCGTCGTCACCAAGAGCCGGGTGTATTACTCCCCCATCTCATCATCCACGCTGAAGAAGCGCGGCCACAACTTCGCCGCCAACGGATAAGGCGGCAGGGCATACCCGGAGGCGGCATGCCCGCATCAGTTGCTTAGCGCAGTCGAGAGGAGCAGTGAATCATCGCATGTCTACGAACCAACAGCATACGTACGACGAGAACCAGATCCAGGTGCTCGAGGGCCTGGAGGCGGTCCGCAAGCGGCCGGGCATGTATATCGGCTCGACGAGCGGCAAGGGGCTCCACCATCTGGTATGGGAAGTCGTCGACAACAGCATCGACGAAGCGCTAGCCGGCTACTGCAGCCGGATTACGATAACGATCCACGAGAACGACAGCATCACCGTCACCGACAACGGCCGGGGCATCCCGGTCGGCGAGCATCCCAAAATGAAGCGGCCGACGCTCGAGGTCGTCATGACCGTCCTTCATGCGGGCGGCAAGTTCGGCGGCGAGGGCTACAAAGTGTCGGGCGGCCTGCACGGCGTCGGCATCTCCGTCGTCAACGCCCTGTCCGAGCAGGTCGTCGTCCAGGTCAGCCGGGACGGCAAGATCTATCAGCAGGAGTACCGCCGCGGCGTGCCGCAGTACGACATGAAGATTGTCGGAGAGAGCAGCGAGACGGGCACGCGCACGCTGTTCAAGCCGGATCCCGAGGTGTTCACCGAGACGACGGTCTTCGAGTACGAGACGCTGCAGTCCCGCGTGCGGGAGCTGGCGTTCCTCAACAAGGGCATCGAGCTCGTGCTCGAGGACGAGCGTACCGGCGTCAGCAACACGTTCCGCTACGACGGCGGCATCATCGAGTTCGTCCAGTACCTCAACCGCAACCGCGAGCCGCTGCATGAGCAGCCGATCTACGTGGAGGGCGCCAAGGACGGCATCCAGGTCGAGGTGTCGCTGCAGTACAACGACAGCTACAGCGAGAACATCTACTCGTTCGCCAATAACATCAACACCCATGAGGGCGGCACCCACGAATCCGGCTTCAAGAGCGCGCTCACGCGGATCATCAACGACTACGCCCGCAAGTCCGGCGCGATCAAGGACAGCAACAGCAATCTGTCCGGCGACGACGTGCGCGAGGGCCTGACCGCGATCATCAGCGTCAAGATTCCGGAGCCGCAGTTCGAGGGTCAGACCAAGACCAAGCTCGGCAACAGCGAGGTGCGCGGCATCGTCGAGTCGTTCTTCGCCGAGAAGCTCCAGGAGTTCCTCGAGGAGAACCCGTCCGTGTCCCGCAAAATCGTGGACAAGGGCCTGTCCGCCTCCCGCGCCCGCGAGGCGGCGCGCAAAGCCCGCGAGCTGACTCGCCGCAAGAGCGCGCTCGAGGTGAGCAGCCTGCCCGGCAAGCTGGCCGACTGCTCCTCCAAGGACGCGAGCATTAGCGAGCTGTACATCGTCGAAGGCGACTCCGCCGGCGGCTCGGCCAAGCAGGGCCGCGACCGGCACTTCCAGGCGATCCTTCCGCTGCGCGGCAAGATCCTCAACGTCGAGAAGGCGCGCCTGGACCGCATTCTGTCCAACGCCGAGATCCGCGCGATCATCACCGCGCTCGGCACCGGCATCGGCGACGATTTCGACATCGCCAAGGCCCGCTACCACAAGATCATCATCATGACCGATGCCGATGTCGACGGCGCGCACATCCGCACGCTGCTGCTGACGTTCCTGTACCGCTACATGCGCAAGGTGCTGGAGGCCGGCTTCGTCTACATCGCGCAGCCGCCGCTGTTCAAGATCGAGCGCAACAAGGTCGTCCGCTACGCCCAGTCCGAACGGGAGCGCGACGACATCCTCGCCGAGTTCGGCGAGGGCGCCAAGGTCAACGTGCAGCGCTACAAAGGCCTCGGAGAGATGAACGCCTCCCAGCTGTGGGAGACGACGATGGATCCCGAGAGCCGCACGATGCTGCAGGTGCAGATCGAGGACGCGATCAAGGCCGACGTCATGTTCGACACCCTCATGGGCGACAACGTCGAGCCGCGCCGCGACTTCATCCAGCAGTATGCCAAGTACGTCAAGAACCTCGACATCTAGCGCAAACCGCAAAGCAAAGCCGGCCCGGAGCGATCCCGAGCCGGCTCTCTTTTTTCGGACCTATCGGTCCGGAGCGGCCGTCCGCCCTCAGCGGGCGCTGCGCTTCGGCGCGTAAGCGGCGGCATAGCGCCGCATCCGGCGGAAGATCCCCTTGTCCTGCAGCTTGCGGAAAATATACGGATCCGGCTTCGTGTTCACTTCCAGGATCCACGGCTTCAACGCCGTATCCACGGCGACGTCGAGCCCGATCTCCTTCAGGCGCGGCCAGCGCGTCGCCAGCTGCTCGCCCGTCTGGACGCCGAGCTTCTCGAGGCGGCTGCGGAACTCCTTCTGCGCGGCGGCGTCCATATGGCTGCCCAGAAGCGTCTCGAACGGCGTGATCGTGCCTCCGCTGTGGTAGTTGGTGACAATTTTCGACGGGTGGCTCAGCCTGCCGATGATGCCGGTCGTCTCCCAGGCGCCGGCCGGGTTCCGCTGCACCATGACGCGCAGGTCGAAGCGGCGGTTGCGGTGCCGGAGCAGATGGATCCCCTTCTGCGCCAGATAGCGCTTTTTCGGCCGGATGCGCTCCAGCGACTGGAACATCGCATCGTAGGCGGCATGCGTTTGGACGCGGGTGCCGCTTTGGAACCGGTAGCCGCCTTCTTCGAGCTTCTGCACCTTGATGACGCCGTTGCCGAAGGTGCCGGAATCCGGCTTGATATACAGCATGCCGTATTGGTCAAGCATCGCCTTCAGCGAGTCTTTCGTGTAGACTCTCGTGTCCGGCACATGGAGCGAGAGCTTCTCCGACTGCAGCAGGACCTCCGTCTTTCTCTGCTTGCTCACAACCCGTTGGATAGCCAACCGTTCCTCATCCTTCCTTGTCTCCGAAAAGCGCGCCGTTCCGCCGCTTTCGGCGGTTCGGCTTCCGGATATTAGTGCAAATTCCGATATCGTAAGCGATCAATCAATGCTATAATAGACTGTATTGTCCTATCCGCGATCCATCGTCTTATTTTATGGATTTCGCGAACGGATGGAGCACGGCATCCACCTATTTTTCGACGGTCCCGACGTTTATTTGTCCGCTTTTTGTGCCACACAGATAAGATCGGACAGCGAGCGAGGCGGGCCGCGATCATCAGGCCAGAGCCGCTTGGAGGCCTGACCGCACAGGAGGTAAGTATGGCGGAAGAACAACGTTCCCAAATCAAGGACCGGGATATCGGCACGGAGATGCGCGAATCGTTCATGGATTATGCCATGAGCATCATCGTCAGCCGCGCGCTGCCGGATGTGCGCGACGGGCTCAAGCCCGTGCACCGGCGCATCCTCTTTGCCATGTCGGAGCTCGGCATGGCCCCGGACAAGCCCTATAAAAAATCGGCCCGCATCGTCGGCGAGGTCATCGGCAAGTACCATCCTCACGGCGACAGCGCCGTTTACGAATCGATGGTCCGGATGGCGCAGGACTTCTCCATGCGCTACATGCTCGTCGACGGGCACGGCAACTTCGGCTCCATCGACGGCGACATGGCCGCAGCCATGCGGTATACGGAGGCGCGCCTGTCCAAGATCGCCATGGAGCTGCTGCGCGATCTGGGCAAGGACACGGTCGACTTCGTCTCCAACTATGACGGCGAGGAGCGCGAGCCGTCGGTGCTTCCGGCCCGGTTCCCCAACCTGCTCGTCAACGGCGTGTCCGGCATCGCGGTCGGCATGGCGACCAACATCCCTCCGCATAACCTGCGCGAGATCGTAGACGGCGTCCAGGCGCTCATCCGCAATCCCGACATCACGTCGCTGGAGCTGATGGATTACGTCAAAGGGCCGGACTTCCCGACCGCCGGCTTCGTCATGGGCCACTCGGGCATCCGGCAGGCGTACACGACGGGCCGCGGCTCCGTCACGATGCGCGCCCGCGCCGAGATCGAGGAGAACGGCGGCAAGGCCCGCATCGTCGTGCATGAGCTGCCGTACCAGGTGAACAAGGCCCGTCTCGTCGAGAAGATCGCCGAGCTCGTCCGCGAGAAGAAGATCGAGGGCATCACCGATCTGCGGGACGAGTCCGACCGCAACGGCATGCGGGTCGTCATCGAGCTGCGCCGCGACGTCAATCCGAGCGTGACGCTCAACAACCTGTACAAGCATACGCAGATGCAGTCGACGTTCGGCATCAACATGCTGGCGCTCGTGAACGGCGAGCCTCGCACGCTGACGCTGCGGGACATGCTGTACCACTACCTGCAGCATCAGATCGAGGTCATCCGCCGGCGCACCGAGTTCGATCTCAAAAAAGCCCAGGCTCGCGCGCATATCCTCGAAGGCTTGCGCATTGCTCTGGACCATATCGACGAGATCATCTCGCTCATCCGCTCGTCGCGCACGGCCGACGAGGCTCGCGAGGGGCTGATCAGCCGTTTCGCGCTCAGCATCGAGCAGGCGCAAGCGATTCTCGACATGAGGCTGCAGCGCCTGACGGGCCTGGAGCGCGAAAAGATCGAGTCCGAGTACAACGAGGTGCTGGCCCGCATCGCGGAGTACATGGCGATTCTTGCCGACGAGCAGCTCGTGCTGAATCTGATCAGCGAGGAGCTGGCCGAGATCAGCGAGCGCTTCGGCGACGACCGGCGCACCGAGGTGACGATCGGCGAGGACGAGATCCTCGACGAGGACCTCATTCCGCGCGAGGACGTCATCATTTCCATCACGCACTCCGGCTACGTGAAGCGGCTGCCGGTCACGACCTACCGCAGCCAGCGCCGCGGCGGCAAGGGCGTCATGGGCATGGACACGAAGTCCGACGACTTCGTCGAGCATCTGTTCGTCTCCAACACGCATCACTTCCTGCTGTTCTTTACGAACAAGGGCAAGGTGTACCGGCTGAAGGCGTATGAGATTCCGGATCTGAGCCGCACGGCGCGCGGAACCCCGATCATCAACCTGCTGCAGATCGAGCAAGGCGAGACGGTCAACGCGGTCATCCCGGTGGAATCGTTTGATCCCGACTGCTTCCTGTTCTTCGGCACGCGCCAAGGCGTCGTCAAAAAGACGCCGCTCGACGACTACGCCAACATCCGCAAGGTCGGCCTGATCGCCATCAACCTGCGCGAAGACGACGACCTCATCAGCGTCAAGCTGACGGACGGCAAGCAGCAGATCATCATGGGCACCGCGGGCGGCCAGTCGATCCGCTTCCCGGAGAGCGACGTGCGCTCCATGGGGCGTTCGGCGACCGGGGTCAAGGGCATCCAGCTCGACGAGAGCGACAAGGTCATCGACATGGATGTCGTCGATCCCGACCAGGAAGTGCTCATCGTCACCTCCAAGGGCTACGGCAAGCGGACGCCGATCGAGGATTACCGCTCCCAGTCCCGCGGCGGCAAAGGCATCAAGACGTTCAACGTGAGCGAGCAGCGCGGACCTGTCGTCTGCCTCAAGGTGGTGGCCGAGGACGAGGATCTCATGATCATGACGGAATCGGGTACGCTCATCCGCATGAGCATGGACTCGATCCGCTCGATGGGCCGCAATACGCAAGGCGTGCGCCTCATCAACATCCGTGAAGAGGATGCGGTCGCGACCGTCACTCGTGTCGCCCGCAGCGAGGAAGTCCAGGAAGATGCAGCCGACGGCGAGCCACAGGCCGAGACGGACGGCGCGCAAGACCATTCGGAGGAATAAGGGGCCGCGATCGCGATGACTCAGGAGGAGCTTCCATGCCAATAGTGGATCGGTCGTTGCTGAAGCCGGGCGATGTAGTCTCGCAAGATGTGCTGACGCCTCTAGGCAGCGTCCTTTTCCACAAAGGGCGCGTCATTACGCTAAGGGAACTCGATATTTTGACGGCTTTCCTCGTGCAGCAGGTCAGCGTGGATCGCGGCGAGGAGACGTCTCCGGCCGCCGCATCCGAGGCTGCGGCGGCAGCGGCGCCGGCGGCGAGGAGCGCGCTGCATGCGGAGTACGAAGAGATGGCCGCACAGCTGCGAAAAGCTTACGCGCTCGTTGCAGGCGGCGACGCCCTGCCGCTGCTCTCGCTGCGGACCCAGCTCGAGAGGCTGCTTGCTCATAGCGCGGACTATCAGGTGCTCGCCTTCCGGCCGCGGCAAGCGAGCCGGGAAGACTTCTATTTCCATAGCAGCGTGTTGTCCGCCTTGACCTGTTACCGGCTAGCCCAGTGGACCGATCTCCCGCAAAAGGACTGGATGCAGGTAGCGCTCGCCGGACTGCTCCACGACATCGGCAACGTCAAGCTGGATCGGGACATCCTGATGAAGCCCGGCGTCCTCAGCGCCTCGGAGCAGGAAGAGATGAAGCGGCATACGTTGAACGGCTATCAGCTGCTCAAGCCGATCGCCGCGCTCAACGAGGGGGTCAAGCTGTCGGCTCTGCAGCATCACGAGCGGGTGGATGGCAGCGGATATCCGCTCGGGCTCGGCGCGGACAATATCCATCGCTACGCCAAGCTTGTCGCGATTGCGGATATTTTCCACGCCATGACGCTGGATCGGGCCTATCGTCCCGCCATGTCGCCCTATGTCGTGCTCGAGCAGATCGAGAAGGACGCCTTCGGCAGCCTGGATCCGGGATCGGTCCGCAAGTTCATCGAAAAGGCGACTCAGTTCCAGAACGGCAGCCTCGTCCGTCTGAGCGACGGCAGGATCGGAGAAATCGTCTTTACGGACCGGACGGCGCCGATTCGTCCTTGGGTGTCCGTGTCAGGCACGATCGTCAATCTCTCGGTGGAGAGGCAGCTTTATATTGATGAATGCATCAGCCATTGACTGAAGTCCGGAGCGAAAAGCTCCGGGCTTTTTTGCTTCCATGCTTGAGCGAAAAAGAAATCGAAAAGAATGAAAAAAAGGGTTGCAATGTTCTAGGCGGGCGTGATATATTATCTAAGTCGCCGCTGAGAGGCGGGACGGAAACAAAGCGAATTTGTTCTTTGAAAACTGAACAACGAGTGAAGCAAGTCAGCATTATAAATGAGTCATCGAACTACCTTTATGGAGAGTTTGATCCTGGCTCAGGACGAACGCTGGCGGCGTGCCTAATACATGCAAGTCGAGCGGA
>NZ_KE383860.1:67566-97510 GCF_000422485.1 Paenibacillus pasadenensis DSM 19293 | reverse complement strand
CCGTTCATCTGCCGGCTGTTCTACGGGCCGGGCGGACCGGGAGGCCCATGCGGCTGCGGAACGAAGCCGCTCGGCTACCTGGACCGCTACGACGGCGCCAAGTAGGCGCCGTCGCAGGCGGACGAGCGTGGAGGCGTGCGGAGCGAGGTCGAAGCGTGCAAGCCCGCTGCAAGGCGTGCGGAGCGAGGTCGAAGCGTGCAGGCTCGCCGCAAGGCGTGCGGAGCGAGGTCGAAGCGTGCAGGCTCGCCGCAAGGCGTGCGGAGCGAGGTCGAAGCGTGCAGGCTCGCCGCAAGGCGAGCGGAGCGAGGTCGAAGCGTGCAGGCCCGCCGCAAGGCGAGCGGAGCGAGGTCGAAGCGTGCGGGATGGCGGGAAGCTGCCGCCGAGCAAGCGCAGGCAGACTCGAAGAGGGGAACGGGCCTATGGCCGTTCCCCTCTCTCGGGTCGGCGTTGCGGCGAATTGTCACATATGGGGTGATACAATATGTATCTTTATCGAGCAAAAGTAGGCCACCATCGCATCCGGTTCGAAGTGCAGACCGAGCATCTGAAGGAATGGATCGCCGCGAGGTTCCCGGAGGATCGGGACGAGCTGGCGGCGCTGCCGGTCGGGAGCGGCGAGACGGCGGTCGAGGCTGCAGGTGCAGCGAGCGAGAGCGAAGTGGTGGCGGCGTTGGCATCGACGGAAGCGGCAGGGGCCAAGGCGGTGCTGTACATAACGGATTTTTACGGCTCGATGTACGACGAGGGTCCGGTCGAGATCGAAGCGGACGGCGACACGGTCGTGTACTCGCGCAAGGATTACCGGATGGAGACGTCGGCGGACTATTCGAGCGTGAAGCTGCAGGTATTCGACGATCTGGCTCTGAAGCATGCGCTCATCAACTGGTACAGCGCATGGCTGATCCATCGCCGCGAGGGGCTGCTCGTGCATAGCTCCTGCGTCGTGGACGGCGGCAAGGCGTGGATGTTCGTCGGGCATAGCGGAGCGGGCAAATCGACGGCGGCCGAGCTGTCGGCGCCGCGGCCGATCCTGTCGGACGAGGCGACGCTGCTGCTGCTGGATGCGGACGGCGGCGTGACGATCCACGATTCGCCGCTGCGCAGCGAGAACGAAGAGCGCGGCGAGGCGGATGCCTGCCCGCTCGGCGGCATTCATTTTCTCGTGCAGGCGGAGGAAGTGCGGCGAGAGCCGGTGGGCAAGGTCGAGGCGCTGATCGGCCTCATGGACAAGGTGTTCTATTGGAAGCACAGCAAGCCGGAGACGGCCAAGATGATTGCGGTCTGCCGCGAGGTCGTGCAGCGCGTGCCGGCGTATGAGCTGCATTTTCAAAAAAACGATTCATTCTGGGAGGTCATCTCATGACAGTGCTGGCAAATCAGCTCCTGAAGCGGCAGGAATCGATCGAAACGGCGGAGCTCGACGGCGAATGGGTGCTGCTCGATCTGGAAAGCCACTCGATCACGAAGGTGAACGAGATGGGCGGCTACATATGGGAGCTGCTCGAGGCATGCCCGACCATCTCGCAGCTGACGGAGCGCGTCGCCTCGGAGTATGCGGCGGATCCGCTGCAGGTGCAGGCCGACGTGGAGGCGTATGTAGCGGAGCTGATCCGCGTAGGGCTGATCGTGCATGAATAGTTCGGCGGGCAACCTGGCCCCCATGGTGGCCGCCTTGATTCAAAAGCGCGGCGCCATGGAGCTGACCTCCTTCGGCATGAGCATGTATCCCTTAATCCGGGAAGGCGACGCAAGCCGCTTCGTGCGCGTCCGCGCGCGGGACCTGGAGGTAGGGGATGTATGCTTGTTCGTAAGCGGCAGCGGCATCCTGACCGGGCATCGCCTGGTCGAGATCCGCGGCGAGGGCGCCGGCCGTCAGTACGTGTTCCGTGGGGACACGAGTTATGTCGCCGACGACCCGGTCGGCCCTGAGGCGATCCTCGGCCTCTGGACCGGCGTCCGCCGAGCTCGGCGCGGCGGAGGAGCGGGCGCGGCGAGGATCGCGGCAGCTGCCGCTGGGGCTGGCGCGGCGAAGGAGGCGGCGGCCGATGCCGCTGGCGCAAGGGCCGCGGAGGGAGCGGGAGCTGCGGTTGGGGCTGGTACGGCGAGATCCGCAGAGTCGGAGGCCGATGCGGATGACGCAAGGGCCGCGAAGGGAGCGGTAGCCGCGGTTGGGACGGCAGGAGCGGCGCCATCAGGCACGGGCAGCCGTGCCGCTGGATTCGGCGGCAAGTGGATCACGCCGAAGCATTGGCAGGCGCGGCTGCTGCGCTGGCTCGTGCTTCGCTATCCGTTGACGCGCAAATTCACGCGCAAGCTCGGCACCTGGAGCATGTCCCGCAAGCCGATGTACCGCGCGGCTTCGCGTTGACGAAGACAGCGCGCCGATGCGCGGACGGGACGAGCGAATAGGCTCGAACGAGAGTCCAAGCGCCCAAGTTGCTCGGAAGACCCGGGTTAGTCTGCTCGAACAGATGCCCCAGCGTCGGAGTTGCGCGGAGAAACCGAGTAACTTGGCTCGAACAGGAGCCCCAGCGTCGGAGTTACGCGGAGAAACCGAGTAACTCGGCTCGAACAGGGGCCTCAGCGCCGGAGTTGCGCGGAAAACCCGAGTAACTCGGCTCGAACAGATGCGGCAGCGACGGAGTTGCGCGGAGAAACCGAGTAACTCGGCTCGAACAGTTGCCCCAGCGTCGGAGTTGCGCGGAAAACCCGAGTAACTCGTCTCGAACAGATGCGCCAGCGCCGGAGTTACGCGGAGAAACCGAGTAACTCGGCTCGAACAGATGCCTCAGCGCCAGAGTTGCGCGGAGAAACCGAGTAACTCGTCTCGAACAGGGGCGTCCCAGGAGGCATTAAGTCGAAGAAATCGAGTTAGTAGGGTTCGAGTTGGGCATCCAGCAGGTATTAACTCGTAAAAATCGAGCTAATGCGCTCTAACGGGGGCTCCCGGATGGCATTAAGTCGAAGAAATCGAGTTGGTAGGAGCCCGGAGGAGCGAGTCACAGGCTGTAACCCGAAAAAATCGGGTTACAGGAGCCCGGAGGCGCGAATCGGAGGCTGCAACCCGAAAATGTCGGGTTACAGGAGCCCGGAGGAGCGAATCGGGGGCTGTAACCCGAAAAAATCGGGGTGCAGGAGTGCGGAGGATCGAGTCAGAGGCTGTAACCCGAAAATGTCGGGTTGCAGGAGCCCGGAGGAGCGAATCGGGGGCTGTAACCCGAAAAAATCGGGTTGCAGGAGTGCGGAGGAGCGAATCGGGGGCTGTAACCCGAAAATATCGGGTTGCAGGAGCCCGGAGGAGCGAATCAGAGGCTGTAACCCGAAAAAATCGGGTTGAAGGTCTGAACGCGAGGTATCGTGGCATCAGCGAGGCGATAGCGGAGGAATGCTAGCCGCTGGGCAGAGCAAGGAGCAAGCGAAGTAGCGTGGCGGTGATGAGAGGGGGCGTGCAGTGCCAGCGGAGCGACGGTCTGACTAGCACGGAACGCTAGCAAGCAGCGCTAGCACGCAACGCTAGCAAGCAGCGCTAGCAAGCAACGCTAGCAAGCAACGCTAGCACGGAGCGCTAGCAAGCAGCGCTAGCACCAACACTAGCGACTTAGGACAGCAAGGAGGCGGAGGGCATGGCGTACGGCAAGGCAGGCAGAGGCGGCGGCAGACGTAAGGCGGTCGAGCCGACGGATGGTGAGCGAACGGGAGGCGATGGAGCGGCTGCGGCGCTGAGGCAGCGGCTGGCCGATGGCTGGCTGCGGCTTGGCGCGGACATCAACGAAGCGCGGCAGTTCCAGCGCTACGAGCTCGTGTTCACCGACCGCGAAGCGGCGGTGATCGACGAGCAGGGCCGTCTGCAGCGGCGCTTCCCGAAAGGCACGATCGACGAGATCGAGCTGCGGGAAGGCGTCGCAGGAGGCGCGCTCGTCCTGCTGACTCGCGACGGCATGCGCGAGGCGGCGCGCTTCACGCTTCCGCATCTGGAAGCGTACCGCATCGCCATGCCGCGCATCGCCGCATGGCTCGAGGAGCCGCTCCCGGTTCCCGGGGGAGCGGCTCCGCAGCCTCCCGCGCCGGGCAGCGACGCTGCCGGCGCGAGCCCCTCCGCGCCCTCCGGGCGCGAGCCCCACGCCGCGCCGCAAGCCGGCGCGCCCCAAAAGCTCCCGCCGCGCGTGCGCAGAGGCGCGGCGCAAGCCGCCGCCCCGCGCGGCGCAGCCGTCTCGGCCGAGCCGCAGGGCGCGGCCGAGCCCTCCCGCGCTTGCCGCGTCTGCGGCAAGCGCCTTTGGCACCGGCGCACCAAGTGCCTCCGCTGCAGCAACAAATACCTCATGGTCCGCCGCATCCTGGCGTACGCGCAGCCGCATCGCCGGCTGATGATCGCCAGCGGCGTCCTGCTGCTCTTCAGCATCGCCTTCGAGCTCATCCCGACCTATCTGATGAAGCTGCTCATCGACAACTTCACCGAAGGCGGCAGCCGCAGCGCGCTGCTCTGGCTCATCGTCGCGATGGCGGCCGTGCATCTGATCGGCACGGGCGTCTCGATGGCCCGCAGCTTCATCGGCCTGCGCTTCGGCGGCAGGCTGATGGGCGACATCCGCAAGCATGCGTTCGACGCGATCCTGAAGCTGTCGATGAGCTATTTCGACCGCAGGCAGGTGTCGCAGTTCATCAGCCGCGTGCAGAACGACACGGAGGAGCTCAAGCAGTTCCTCACCGAAGGCTTCATCCAGTTCCTCTCGCAGGTGCTGCTCGCGGTCGGCGTGCTCGGCCTGCTGTTCTACCTCAACGCGCCGCTGACGTGGATGATCCTCATTCCGGTGCCGTTCCTGGCGCTCGGCTTCCTCTGGATCTGGCCGCGCATCCGCATCCTGTGGTACTCGCAGTGGATGAGCGTCATGAACGTCAACAACGTCATCGGCGAGTCGCTGCAGGGCATCCGCG
Source organism: Paenibacillus pasadenensis DSM 19293 (assembly GCF_000422485.1). Lineage (GTDB taxonomy): Bacteria > Bacillota > Bacilli > Paenibacillales > Paenibacillaceae > Paenibacillus_O > Paenibacillus_O pasadenensis. Next base: position 92,578 of record NZ_KE383860.1, on the reverse strand, counting down.
TCATCAAGGCGTTCGCCCAGGAGCGGCGTGAAAAGCAGCGCTTCGCGCAGGCGAACGATACGCTCGTGAAGCGCATGATCTCGATGGGCAACCTGTGGATGAGCGTCTCGCCGCTGTTCTCGCTCGTCATCGCGGCGTTCGGCCTGCTCGTCTGGTACGCCGGCGGCAAGTCGGTGCTCGGCGGCGGCATGACGCTCGGATCGCTGACCGCCTATGCGTCGTATCTGGTCATGTTCTTCGGTCCGCTGCAGGCGTTCGGCGCCTCGCTCAATATGATCAACCGGGTGATGGGCTCGGCCGAGCGCATTTTCGAGCTGATGGATGCGAAGAGCGACACGCCGGACCGCCCGGATGCGGTGCAGCTCGAGAGCGCGCAGGGCGAGATCCGCTTCGACGGCGTGCGCTACGGGTATGACAAGAGCAGGGCCGTGTTGAAGGATCTGAACCTGACGATCCGCCCCGGCGAGATGATCGGCCTCGTCGGTCCGAGCGGCGCCGGCAAGTCGACGCTCATCAATCTCGTCTGCCGGTTCTACGACCCGGATGCCGGCAGCATCACGCTGGACGGCATCGACCTGCGGGACATCGCCCAGGAAAGCCTGCGCGCGCGCATCGGCGTCGTGCTGCAGGAGACGTTCCTGTTCGACGGGACGATCGCCCAGAACATCGCCTACGGCAGAAAGGACGCGTCGCCCGAGAGCATCATCGAGGCGGCGCGCACGGCGGGGGCGCACGGCTTCATCTGCGGCTTGCCGGAAGGCTACGAGACGCAGGTCGGGGAGCGCGGACACCGCCTCTCCGGCGGCGAAAAGCAGCGGATCGCAATCGCCCGCGCCGTGCTGCTCGATCCCGAGATCCTCATCCTCGACGAGGCGACCGCCTCGGTCGATACGGAGACGGAGCGCGCCATCCAGGAGGCTCTGGCCCGCCTGGTCAAAGGACGCACGACGATCGCCATCGCCCACCGGCTCTCGACGCTGCGCGGCGCCGACCGGCTGATTGTGCTGGAGCAGGGCCGCATCGCCGAGACCGGCACGCATGACGAGCTGTACCGCAGCAAGGGCACATACTGGCGGCTCGTCGAGTCGCAGAAGCAGATGACCGAATCGGAGGTGGGATGATGAACGGCAACCTGGTGTTCATGAACCGCTCGAAGCCTTACGAGGTGATGCTGTACCACAGCCGCGAAGGCTATCTCAAGGCCGTGCTCGGCGGCGAGCCGATGGGCCGCGTCAAGCTCGTGCGCTGCTTTCCGTACTCGCTGCCGGATCGGCTCATCTCGGTGCGTACCGCCGATACGGGCAAGGAGCTGCTGCTGCTGCCGAGCCTGGATCAGCTCGAGGAGGAGAGCCGCATCGCGGCCGTCATGGAGCTCGAGCGGGAGTATACGATTCCGCGCATCGAGCGCATCGTCTCCATCCGCAAGAAGGGGCCGGAGTGGATCTGGTCGGTCGAGACCGACTACGGTCCGAGCATGCTGCATATGAGCATCCTGCACGAAGGCATCCACAGCCTGGCGGACGGGCGCTGGATCGTGACCGACGACGATGGACGGCGGTTCGAGCTGTCGAACCTCGACCGCATGGACCAGCGAAGCCGGGATCAGTGGGAAAAAATCGGCTGACTGGCGTCAAGGACGAGATCGGCGGTTCGATACGCGGCGGCAGCGAAATCCGGCTTTCAAGCGAAAGCCGGATTTTTTTAAAATATCGCTAAATAAAGAAGGAATTCTTCTTCTTTGGTCGAAAATGTAAGCGGATACATAACGATCCAGCGAATTTCGACAACTTTCTGCGGAATCGGGTCCTCTACTGTCTTGACGAATGACGGGAATTGCAATAAATTAAAGAGGTGTTGATACAGAACGTAACAACAATAGCGCTCGAGGGGGCTCATGCTGCTCTCGCTTCCATACCGCGGCTTGCTTGCAGAGGAGCAGAACGACAACCCAAAGGGGGATTCATGATGAGATTCAACGATCAATTCCATTGCCTCAGCTGCGACCGTCAGCTTCCGGGCGCCGAGGCGTCGGTGCTGTTCCGGACGGGCTTTTACCGCGTCGACTACCGGCTCGGCTGCTGCAAAGCCTGCGAGGATCAGGCAGAGGGAGGCGCTGCGGCCGACCGGGACGGGCAAGCCCCTGGAGCTCGCGACATCGCGCATTCGCGCTTCGCCCACTATTCGATCTCGGCTTGACGGTTACCCGATGAATAAAAGTAATCGAGATACGTTTCGTATCCGGAAAGCACGGGTAAGGAGAAGGGGGCAAGACCATTCCAGTCTGAGGAGTGATGAGATGGACATGAAAGCGAACTGGCAGATGTTCCATTGTCTATGCTGCGGGCAGCTGCTTCGCCTCGAAGCGGCGGACAAGCTGTTCCAGACCGGATTCTATCAGGCGTCCTATCCGCTTGGCAGCTGCTCGTCCTGTCGCGACGCGAAGCAAGCTTCCAGCTCCGGCCTATCGACTTCCCCGGGGGAATCCGGCCCTGACCCGGGACCAAGCTCATCTCCGTCCAGCCTGCTGTACGGCTGCTCGATCCTAAGCGCCTGAGCGAGCTGGAACAACGACACACTTGCGAATCGCTTCAGGCATTCCGGCCTAGGACATGGGCGGGATGCTTTTTTTTGTCGGAAAAGACGGCCGAGGAGACTAGATTCTGCTTCAGAGCCGCGATCCGCACGGCGAGAAGCAGGAAGGAGCGGCGGATCCTTTTCTTCTTAACCGGGAAGGATCCGTTCTGAAACAGCCTTCGCCAAAAAAGGCTCGCTGCCGCGGATGCAGGCGCGGTTTCCAACCGGAGCGCGGATAGGCTATAATAGGCTGGATATGGATGGAAACGGAGGGAGGTCAACCATGCTGAGCCAGCCTATCGTTCAATTGAAGCAAGTGACGAAGCGGATCGGCGGCAAGACGATCATCGACAATCTGTCGCTCGAGCTTCCGCAAGGCGAAGTATTTGGATTTCTCGGTCCGAACGGTTCGGGCAAGACGACGACGATCCGCATGATGGTCGGCCTGATGCGCATGTCGGAGGGCGACATCGTGATCGGCGGCTCCAGCATCCGCACCGACTACGAAAAGGCGATCCGCCATGTCGGAGCGATCGTGGAGAATCCGGAGATGTACAAATATCTGACCGGCTACCAGAACCTGCTGCACTATGCGCGCATGGTGCCGGGCATCAGCCGCAACCGCATCGACGAGGTCATCCGCCTCGCCGGCCTGGACAAGCGCATCGAGGACAAGGTCAAGACCTACTCGCTCGGGATGAGGCAGCGGCTCGGCGTCGCTCAGGCGCTGCTGCACAAGCCTTCGCTGCTCATTCTGGACGAGCCGACAAACGGGCTCGATCCCGCGGGCATCCGCGAGCTGCGCGATTACTTGCGCCGGCTGGCGGCGGAGGAGGGCACGACCGTGTTCGTCTCCAGCCATCTCCTGTCGGAGATGGAGCTGATGTGCGATCAGGCGGCGATCATCCAGGCGGGACGGCTGATCGACGTCCGCCGCCTGCGCGGCGGCGAGGAGGCCGATGCGGCCGGCATCCGCATGCCGGTGCAGATGCTGTTCGAGGTCGACCGTCCGGACGAGGCGGCCGCGCTGATCCGGGACGCCATCCGGACGGCGGACGGAGTGCCGGCGCAGGTGCAGGTGCGGAGCGAGGCAGGGGCGATCCTGCTGGATGCCCGTCGCGCCGACGTCGCCGAGATCAACGCGCTGCTCGTGCGCGGCGGCATCCTTGTGTACGGCATCCGCTCCGCCGGCAAGACGCTGGAAGAGCAATTCCTGGAAGTGACGGGAGGGGAATCGGTTGTTTGATTTTGCAGCTCTCGTTGCGAACGAGAACATGAAGATCTACCGGCGCCCGCGGGCATGGATCATGCTCGGCCTGCTGGCGCTGCTGGCGGCGGCGGTCGCGCTCATCGCCTCGGCTTCCTCCAGCTCTCCGCTGGAGATGTGGTCGATGACGAGCGTCATGCTCATGCTGCTCGTGCCGCTGGCCAACATTTTCAGCGTCATCATCGCCGCCGACAGCGTCGCCGGCGAATTCACAGGCGGCACGATTAAGCTGCTGCTGATCCGGCCGTGGACGCGCTCCAAGGTGCTTCTCTCCAAGTACGTCTCCGTGCTGATCTTCGTGATGTTCACGCTGCTGGTCGTCTATCTGTCCGTGCTGCTGATCAACTCGGCGGTGTTCGGCTACGAGCGGGGCGTCTCAGCTGAAAAGGCGTTCGGCGTCCTCGACCCGAGCCTGTCGGCATGGTCGTACTATCACCAGTACTTCCTGCTCGAGCTGATCTCCGCGGCCGTAGGCGTCACGCTCGCCTTCATGATCTCGGCGGTATTCCGCAGCAGCGCGTTGTCGATCGGACTGTCGCTGTTCCTGCTGCTCATGGGCGCGACGCTGTCGCAGCTGCTGCGGCTCGTGGACAAGCCGTGGGTGGACTACGTGCTGTTCCAGCACCTCAACCTGACGCGCTACATCGGCAGCGGCGGCGCGAGCGGAGAGCTCCATTCCGGCTCTCCGATGACGATCGGCTTCTCGCTGGCCGTGCTCGCCGGCTACTACCTCGTCTTCATGGCGCTGTCCTGGTTCGTATTCACGAAGCGGGACGTCGCGGCCTAAGCGGCGACGGAGCCGCTTAGGCTCCGCGCAGGGCCCTGCTCCCAAGCGCTGTGCATACACGACGATGCGCAGAGGGATGTAAAGTGCGCCCAGACGGCGTATGCAGGCTGCTGCGCGCGCTGATGTGCAGAGGCTTTGCATGGCTGGCGCATCGCATCTGTGAGGCCGCGCCGGCGGCTGACCGCCAGGCGTGGATGCACGCTCACGCTGGCGAGCTTGATCTTAGGAACAGCCCCACGCTCGATTTCGAGCGTGGGGCTTTTTGTCGCGCTTCCCTGCGTGGGGTTGATATTTTATCCCCTACCGGAGATGCGGAGCGCAAGAGGGTGATGAGCCGTCCTGGACGCGTTCAAAGCTGAGCAACGGATCGTGCCGAGGGGCATCGGTTGGACGTTAGGAGGTCAAGTTCCGATAACGTAAAAAGGAACCGATAGGTGCTATAAAACTTAACCTCGGCAGCTGATGTTAAGAAGTGCAGCCTGCGCTCAATCCGGCTACGTCCTTAGGTCTCTCTCTCCCACAGACCCGCCATTTGCTCCAATTCCTCTTGTTTCAGCATGCCCTTCTATTTCCCGCTTCCTTTAATGCTTCGTTTAAAAGGACTATTCCGCCTATGAGGCTGTAGGACTAATTATTATTAGTTGTGTAATTTGAATAAACACATAGTATTTTGGTTATTATAATTATATTTTTGTTTATAAATTAATTAATTTTAAATAAAACAATAAGTAATAATTAAATTTAAGCTGGAATAATAAATTCAAATGGAAATCAAAAACGACAAATACCTCCACGAAGGAAGTTCTCAAGTCCTAAAAAACCCCAAAAATCAAGGGGAAAATGAGAGAAAATTAATATTTGATTAAGAAAGAGAGATGAAAGAGTTGGTCCTGCTGGAAAATTTATTGACCCATTTAATCTAGTGATGTTATGCTGAAAAAAGTTAAATTTTTATTTACATAATTAGAAGAGGTGAGTAGGATTAAAGTCCCTAACAAGGCTATTAAGTATTCAATCTTAACCACTTTGGTCGCCGGAGCCATGACCGGAGCCCCATTTTCTTCTGCTGGAGCCCATCATGTACTTGGCATTCAAAAAGCTGCAGCAAACTCGTCTTCTGATAATGCGTTGAAGTGGATGGAATCTGTCCGGCAAGCATTGGATGAAAAGGGAAAGGCCAATCTTCTTGCTGCTCGCGAAGCCCTGCGCAATGTTCCGGATGCCGAAAAACACGATCTGATTCGTCCAGTAATCAGCAAGCTTGATTTAAACGAAGAACAGAAAAAAGCATTGAGCGACTTAGCGCATGACCTGTTGGCAGCAAATTATGATTCAGAGGGAAAGTTCCTGAATGACTTGAGGGAAAATGATTCTTACCGAGAAGTACTTGCTGAGATTTCTGCAAAAGCTGGGCTGGATACGGCAATTTCTATAGATGACGCGATTGAGTATGCTTTCTATCTGGAAGGTATGGCGAAGCAAAAGCTGCTTGCACTCAGTGTTTCCGAGCTTAGGGATTTATTAAATAGTCCTGCAAAGCAAGAACAATTTGCTCAGGAGCTTTTGAAATCCTTGATTGAAAATCACGATCATATTGTAGGTAGATTGCTGCAATATTATGGCGTAACGTCATTGGAATTGATTGCAGTGAAGGACAACATCAGGACAAGGGTTCAGCCGGAAATATTTGATGCCGCTTCTCAATCTTTGTTGAAAGCTTATTTCAAAGTGTTGGACTTGGATGAAGAAGAATCCGGCGAAGGAAACAACGGAGGTGGCGGTTCCATTCCGTCAACTGGCCCAGGAGGAAGCTCGGCAGGTGCAAATCCTTTTGGCGATCTCCAAAGCAAGTGGGACAACGCGACTGAAGCCGAGAAAAAGCAGCTTGTTGAAGAAGCGCTGCGGATTGCGGGCGTAGAGCTTCAAAAAGTTCAGAAATTAGATGCGGCATCGTTGATTCGCATCGAGGAAAACAGAGCCACTTTCGTTATTGGCGATCAACTGTATCCGTTGATGGAAAAGGCAAAACTTACGTTTGAGCAGCTCGCAGCATTCTTGGAAAAAGCGGGTCAGTTGGATAAGTTGCCTAAGCTGCCATTAATCATTGATTTAGGCCGGGTTAGCCAAGAGTCGATTCATATTCAGATCCCGGCAGAAGCGATGAGGAAATGGAGGGAAATTCCCTTCAGTTCGCTTGACCTTGTTCAAAATGAGATGAAGGTGTCATTCCCTAATTCGGATGAATTTGCAAAGCAGCTGTCGTTCGAAATCACTCAAACCAATGCGAAAAATAATCCGGTTCTTAAGTTCCGCAAAACTCTCTCTCCTCTCTTCGATTTTAATCTTCAACTGAACGGAGAGGTCGTCAGTTCCTTCAGCAACCCAATTACGCTTAGCATCCCGCTTGCTGCAGCAGACAACATTGATCTGGAGCTAGTTACATTGGCCAAAGTCCAGGATGGACAACTTCTCTATCAGGGCGGTTGGGTCCAAAATGGAGTCATTGTTGAACCCCGCAGCCATTTCTCCTCCTACGTTGTGTTGGAGAACAAGCTCGCGTTCAATGATCTGATCCATGTAAAAGCCTGGGCGGGACGCCAGATTGAGGTTCTGGCAGCGAAAGGTGCCATCGAAGGACGCGGCAGTGGCGTTTTTGATCCGAAGGGAATTGTAACGCGGGCAGAGTTTGCGAAAATGCTTATCCATGCCTTTGATCTAGATGGAAAGGAAGAAGGATCTTCTTTCGGAGATATTCCTCCTGGAGCATGGTATGAAGAATACGTTCGTTCTGCATCGGCAAAGGGCATCATTAACGGGCGTTCCGCTGAAGCCTTTGCTCCTCAAGCTGCCATTACGCGTGCGGAGATGGCGACTATGGTAACGAGAGCTTTGAAAGCAAAAGGGATGCTGACCAATCTTGCGACTACTCCGCTAGAAGGCTTTAAAGATGCCGCGAGCATCAATGCCACTCTTAAAGAAGGGGCTGCTATCGCAGCCAGCTTGAACATTGTAATTGGCGACAACGGCTATTTCCGGCCCAATGATTCTGCATCTCGAGCCGAAGCTGCAGTCATGATTTATCGAGCGCTGAACGTTTAACCGATTCCTCAGCTCCCTCCTGCCTCAGAGTAGGAGGGGATGCTGATGGGATTAAGGGAACCGATGAATCGGAAAGGAGCGTTATGCGAAAACGGACGAAAATATTAATTGGCACTGGTGCGGTGATTGTCAGCATCGGGGCTGGGGGAGCTTGGGCTGCGAATTTAGCAATGAACAAATTCCTAGATTCTATGGCTGAGTCGGCTATTGTGTCGACCGTACAGTCTGGAAGCGTTCCGAAATCCAAAGAAGAAACAGGAACAGCTATCGATTCAGAAAAGCAATCTTCTTCTTCAGAAGGTTCTGAGAACGATAAGAAAAGCACTGTGGAAAAGGCGGAAGACAAGTCGACCCAGCTCAATCCGGAGCCAGTAGACACGAGGGACAAGGAAGATCAATCCTCAGCTTATTTGACAACCGTGTCGAAGGATCAAATGAATGAAATCAAGGAAGACGTTTCATTGAATGAAAAAATGGCTGTCATGTCCATTCTATTGAAACGCTTGAGCGTAAGTGATATTCGAAAACTGCAGCAGCTTGCTCAAGGAACGCTTACTCGGGAAAAAAAACGGGAGGCAAGAACAATCATTCACGAAAAAGTCACCCCAGAACAATATGATGAATTGATTGCCATTGCAAAAAAATATGGTGTAAGTCAGGGGAGAAGTTACGGAGAGGTCATTAAGCAAGAAGAGCGGTTGTTGAACCAGATTGACAAGACTCCTTGAATTGCAAAGGTAATGCCTCCTGTACCTTTATCACTGGAGACACTCGGTCATGCTGTGGGTTTATGGGACCTTAGACGTTTATCGTCGATGGCATGATGTGAGGTGGGGTTAGATGCCCCATTTTTTTATGTAAAGAAATCGAGCTACAGACTTTAAAATAGGATCCCAAAAGTCGATTAAAGTAAGTAGCTCGATTTCATTTACTGGTAGACTGGAATGGAGGGGATAGTATAAAAAAAATATTGCTGCTGGCTCAAAATTACTACCCCGAAATCGGTAGTGCTGCCAATCGGATTACAAATATGGCGAATGAACTGCAGAACTTAGGTCATGAGGTTACGATTCTTACGATGGAACCAAGCTATCCTAACCGCAATATGTATAAAGACAGCCACTATTGGGAAGAGGATAAACCTCTACATCGAGTCATCCGACTTAAGATGAGAACAAGAAGGTACAGCCATAATCTATATAATAGGCTCCTGTTGTACACGGAAATGATGTATAAATTTATTCGGACAGTGCGCAGTCTTAGTCCAAGGTATGACTATATTCTTGCCTCAACGCCTGCTATTTTCGTAGGGATAGCGGGTGTGGCCGCCAAGAAGAGGCTGAAATGTCCATTGATTCTGGATGTGAGGGATCTATGGCCGGATTCGCTACTCGGTACAGGCGCTTTCAACCATAAGCCGATTATTGCCATGGCAGGCTGGGTGGAGAAACGGATCTATAAAGCATCCGAGCATATTATCGTGAATAGCGAAGGATTTAGACCGCATATTTTAAGCAAAGGGATTAAAAACGAAAAAATCAGTTTTATCCCCAACTCTCTAAATAGCAAGGAAATTTTATCGGACTTGCCCCAGACAAAGGACAAAGAAGCGATGACAGTCGTTTATACCGGCAACGTGGGATTGGCTCAGGATTTGGACATTTTCTTGAAGGCTGCCGAGATCATGAGCGAGCGAAGCGATGTCAATTTCAAAGTCATGGGTTACGGATATCGGTATAAGGATCTAAAAGAACGTGTAAAGCATGCCCAGATAGCCAACATAGAGATTGTTGACGCATCCAACAAAAAGGATGCCGTCGACGCCGTTAGACAAGCGGATATTGCCTTCGTCAGCTTGATATCACAGAGGGTATTCGATAAGGTGTTGCCTGGAAAAATCGTAGATTATATGTCTATGGGAAAACCGATCATTGGAGCCGTCTCCGGCTACTCCGCCGATCTTATCCTGCAGGCGAAATGTGGGTTCGTGTCGGAGGATCGGAACCCGCACACAATCGTTGAAATTATCGAAAACCTTCTGAATAGCAAAGAGCTGAGAACAACCCTTGGACAAAACGGGTACGAGTATGCGATCCAACACTTCCAGTGGCAGCATAACATATCCATTTTGGATCAAATATTGGAGAATGATTATGAGCAAGAAAATATGCATGTTCGTTTGGAACCACTTTACAAATGATGCTCGAGTCATGAGAGAATGCTCTGCTTTAGCTGAGGCAGGGTACGAAGTGGACTTAATCGCCATCCATGATTCCAAAAACCCGGCATTGCCCAGGTTTGAAAATAGAAAAGAAGGTTATTCCGTTTTCAGAGTCCGAAGCTCTTTCAGCTTTTTATCCGTTGCCGCGGTCATAGCCAGCCGATTGAAGAGACAAATGCTGAAGTACCCCATTCTTATAGCCGTACCAGTGGGACTTGCCTTGGCAGGTCTTTTTTTTGTTCCCGCATTTACCTTTTTGTTGATGATAGCCTGCGCTCTTCTAACGCTTAAAAAAAGTCGAGGGTTTATTTCCAAGACTTTAATTTTCATGCAAATGGTTAGGCTCGGCTTGAAAAATAATTATGACCTTTACCACAGCAACGATTTAAACACATTGCCACAGGGATATGTATGTTCCAGGCTGTTGAGAAAAAGAAAACTTGTCTATGATTCTCATGAAGTTCAGACAAGCCGGACGGGTTACAACAGTCCCGTTTATGGGATTGCAGAGCGTTTTCTTGTTAAACGGGTGGATGTCATGATTGCAGAAAATCATACGAGAGCTCAGTATACGGAGCAGTTGTACGGTATTTACCCGAAAGTAGTGCATAACTACCCGGAGATTTCCAGGCCTGAGAACAGCGCCAAGGTTAATTTACACGAGCTGCTTGATATTCCCCATCAAGAACCGATCCTTTTATACCAAGGAGGAATCCAAATCGGCAGGGGACTGGACAAGATTATTGAGGCGGTGCCAATGTTCGATCGTGGAGTGGTAGTGATGATCGGCGATGGGAAAATCAAGCCGGAGCTGGTAGCAATGGTACGGGAGCGTGGCTTGGAGCAAAAGGTGAAATTTCTTCCTAAAGTACCGGTGGAAGACCTGCTCCATTATACAAGAAACGCTTACCTGGGCTTCCAGGTGCTGAACAACATTTGCTTCAATCATTACTCCGCTTCCTCTAATAAATTATTTGAATACATGATGAGCGGAGTTCCTGTAGTCGCTTGTTCTTTCCCCGAGATTCAGCGGGTTGTTGAAGGCGAGCAGATTGGTATATGCGTAGATTCTCATAGTCCCGAGTCGATTGCAGGAGGCGTGAATAGACTTTTGGATGATTTGGAGTTTTATAAAATGAGGAAAGAAAATTCTTTGAGATCCAGACAGAAGTTTAATTGGATGAGAGAAAAAGCTAGTCTCATTAAGATATATAAGGAAGTGATTATTTAATGGAGGAGACGAAAAATAATTATTTTTTGGGCGATAGAGATAAGGTGACTCTTTTACTAACAGATGTTTTAAAACAATTGGATGAGAGTAATCGAATAATCAATGAACTAGAAAAAGAAAATAATAACCACAAGTTAGAAATAAACCATCTTAAGTACAAACTTGAAAAAATGAATGCAATGAAAGTGATTGTAATGATGAAGTTTTATTGGCGATTGAAGAAAAAAATATCAAAGGCAGTGAATCCAAATGAAAAAAAACGAACATTGTAGAAACATACAGGTTGAAAATAATCATCGACTTATGAGTTTGATTAAGACCCAACTCGATCCTAGAATAATTAAATCACAGCATTCGTTATTAAAGCAGAGTTGGACAGCTTCATCTGAAGATATCACGATAGAAACTGAGTTGAATACACTTGTTATATCTAAAAGAAATGAAGATAATAGGTATTTGTCGTACATAGAGAAAAATAATAGTTTCAGAATTTATCCAAAGCATAAGTTTCCTATCTGTCCAAAAGATCATCTACATGTGGATTTTGATTTGGAAGCCTCTGGCGACCTAGAAGTTAGTTTAATTGTTATTGAATATGATGAAAGAGAGAAAATGAATCAAGTTGTAATGAAGGCAAACAGTAGAAATAATGAATTGAAATTGAAAAATAACACGAAAGCTATACGATGTGCTCTGAAAGTAACTGGAAAGGGAACGGCTAAAATAAAAAGATTAGAATTAAACCGGAAGCAGCCAGTGATAAAAGATCTCTTTGTACAAAATACGAAACCAATCAAGCAAAACCGACATAGAATAATTGAATCATTAAAGGATCTTAAAGTTGCATGTATTCTGGACGAATTTTCAAGAACTTGTTTTGAAAAAAATGTTCGATTGATTAATCTTATCCCTTCGATGTGGAAGGAAACCCTTAATTCAGATATACCGGATCTTTTATTGGTTGAGTCTGCTTGGAAAGGTTATCAAGGAACCTGGGAATATAAAATTGCAACATACAGCAATCAAGATAAAACGGACTTGAAAGAACTGATAAACTGGTGCAACGAAAATGGGGTCCCCACCGCTTTTTGGAACAAAGAAGATCCGATCCACTTTAATAAGTTTTTAGATACCGCTAAAATGTTTGATTACGTTTTTACGACAGACCAAAACATGATTATCCCGTACCAAAATGAAGTTAAGCATAAACGAGTGTTTGCCATGCCTTTTTCGGCCGACCCTTCATTGCATAATCCTGTTAAACTACCTGAAGGCCGGAAGAATAGAATAAATTTTGCGGGCTCGTACTATTCGAATAGACACCAGGATCGGCAAAATGCAATGAATATTTTATTTAAGCTTGCTTGTGAATATGAGTTTGATATCTATGATCGAAACTTCGAAGCTAATCTCAAAAACAAAAATAGTAATTTTCAATTCCCAGATTTCTTAAAGGATCGCATCATTGGAAGCTTGTCTTATGAAGATATTGAGAAGGCCTATAAAGGTTATAGAATCTGCTTGAACGTTAATAGTGTCATTGATTCACCAACAATGTTCTCGAGAAGGGTTTTCGAGTCATTAGCTAGCGGTACTCCTGTTGTGAGTACTAAGTCCAATGGTATTCAAGCTATGTTTAACAACCTTGTTATTAATTCTAACGAAATTCATGTCCTTGAAGAAGAAATGAATCTATTAATGAATAATGATCTCTACTACAGGCGCAAGTCTCTCGAAGGAATCAGAGAGGTTTATTTAAATCATACTTATCAACATCGAATTCATGATTTAATAAAAAAGATTGGAATCCAAGTTGAACATCCTTCTACGGAAAATCATATTAGTATGGTTTCAGTAGTGCATTCTAAAGAAGAGTTTGAAAGGGTACATGTTATATTTTCAAAGCAGACATTTGGAAATAGAAAACTATACGTTTTTCTGGATAACTTCGAAGGGTATATTGATATTATAAACCATTACAATAGCAATGAAGTGAGTGCGTATGTGTATTCATATGCCGAGTATTATGAAAAAGCATCTTCTTTCTTCGGAGATACATATGTGTGCTATATTAATCCTCGCGATCATTACGGGGAGAATTACTTGTTGGATATGGCGATAGCTGTTGAATATAGCAAAAGCGAGATAATTGGTAAGAACAATAAGTATTGCTTTGAAAATAATGAATTCATTGAGAACAAAGGAGAAGAGTACGTATTCGTGACGAGCTTGGAGCCGCACTCCTCCATGATAAAAGCGTCTCTTCTCAAAAACAACTTGTTTAAATGCTTATTGGATTTGAAAGAGAATAAGAATTTTAATAGATACTTCCCTCAAGGCCATAAGATGTTTTCGGTAGATAAATTTAATTATGTTCAAAACTTCATTTCCAAACAGCCAGTTATATATGATCTATAAGAGAGGTTGATTATGCGACGTTTAAAAATATTGCTTTATGGCGATGTTGACCTAAATTATCTGGATGGCTCGGCAATTTGGCTTCAATCCACTGCAAGAGTATTGGCACAGGATCCAAATGTGGATGTGGATGTACTGCTTAAAGCAAAACCGATCAATGAAGTTGTATTAATTGAAATGAAAAACCAACCGAGAGTAAAACTAATTCGGCACAATGATGTTATTACAACTCAAAGTAATAGATTGTCCATTAAAGATGCCATTCATGCAATTGAGAAACTTGATGGTCAAAACAAGTACCACTGTATTATTATCAGAGGTTTTGACCTAGCAAAGGAACTGAGTTCCAAGCCCTATGCCCAAAAAGTCGTTCCCTATATTACGAATATAAAATATTCAGGTAGTGTCATTGATTTAGAAGATGTTTATGCATTGCAAAAAATATATCACAACGTCACTTATTTCTTGGTTCAAACGGAACAAGCCAGAGAACTGTTAGTCAAAAATCTTAACGTGGATGGTCAAAAGTTTAGACTGTTGTATCCTATGATTCCAGAAGAGTTCAAGGTCGTGGATTCAAGACCCCGTGTGAAGACAAATGCAATCATTTATAGCGGTAAGTTTGCTTCAGAGTGGTATGTTGAAGAAATGTTGAACATTTTCGAGAGATTAAAAGCAATGGGTTTGGAAATAAAATTAAATATTGCAGGAAATAAATTTCAGGGTGATCTTGCTGCAAAAAAAAATGAACTGACAATGAAGCTACAACTAACAGAAGGCATTTCATGGACCGGCGCTGTTTCTAGAAGTGCTGTTGTTGATCTAATTAAAAGTTCAGATATTGGCTTTTGCTGGAGAGACGAAATTATCGATAATGACTCAAGTACGGAATTATCGACTAAATTATTGGAATATGGACGGTTAGGCAAGCCAACTATCGTAAGAAGAACGAAGCTGCACGAATCCATATTAGGTAAAGATTATTTCATGTATGCTGAGACAGAAGATGAAGTTGTTGAAAAGACGGTTCGAATAATGAATGATGCCCAGTTGTACCGTCAAGAATCCAGGAGGATTCAAGAAGCCTGCAATAAGTTTGGGTTTGAAGAATCCTACAGGAGAATCAAGGAAACATTATGGAGCTTTAATACGGATAAAATAAAGGTTGTATTTGCGGGGCATGATTTGAAATTTATTCAAACTGCAATCGATTATTTTGAAAATCAGCCCGAATACGAGGTAAAGATTGATGCTTGGATGGGACATAATAAGCATGACGAAGCGCATAGCAAGCACTGCTTGGAATGGGCTGATGTGATTTTCTGTGAATGGGGTCTGGGCAATGCTGTCTGGTATTCGAGTCATAAAAAAACCGGGCAGAAATTAGTAGTTAGAATGCATCTTCAAGAAAGAGAAACTGAGTATCCAGGTAATTTTAATCTGGATAGAATCGATCATATTATCGCAATTTCCCCTTATATACTGGAGGAGTTCCATCGAGTCTTAAAGATACCGAGATCGAAATTTATCATGATTTACAATATGATTGATATAAACAAGTTTAAGTTGACTAAATTTGATGGAGATAGTATACAATTTAATCTCGGAATTTGCGGTATTATTCCAGCGCGTAAGAGGCTGGATAGGGCTCTCGATGTTTTTGAAAACCTATGGAAAAAGGACAAAAGGTATAAATTATTTGTCAAAAGTAAACTTCCTCATCAACTTCCTTGGGTAAATAAGAGAGAGGAAGAGAGGACGTATTTTGACAATGTCTTTAATAGAATAAACAACGCGGAATGGAAAGAAAACGTTATATTTGAAGAGTCAGGAGACGATATGGATGAATGGTTCCGGAAAATCGGATATATTCTTTCAACGAGTGATTTCGAAAGTTTTCACTTAGCTCCTATGGAAGGAATGGTTTCTGGGAGTATCCCAATTGTCTACAAATGGCCTGGAGCAGAAACCATCTATCCTGCGGAATTTCTATTTAGTAATTCCTTTGAAATGGAAAATTATATCTACAATTCAAGCTACAATACAACTAGAAAAAAGATAATTGAGGATAATTATTTTAATATGTTTAATTCCAGAGATATTATTGAGAAGATTAAATTTATAATGAATAATTAGGGGAGGAGGATTGAAATGAAATTTTCAAGTTTGAATTATTATTTTAAGCGAACGAATCCTGAAGGGCAAAAAACGATAGCTACCGCTGATAGAATTATGGAGAATAATATATATCTACATAGTTCGCTGCCTGAGAAAAAAGCGGATTCTATAGATGGAATATGGAAATTGAATGGTGATCCAGAAAATACTTATCAGGTTTATCTCCAATCATTACAGTTTGTTAGCAGTTTGGTAAGTGCTTATGAAGTATCATTTAACACAATCTATTTGTTAAAAGCTCAGGAAATCATAATCAGTTGGACAAATCATTGTTTGAATAGTAACGAAAAATATGTTTGGTATGATTTTAGTGTAGCGAATAGATCAATTGTTATTACACATTTAATTCAGGTTTTAGAAACTTCGAACATAAAAGAAAACAAAGAATTCAAAGGAATACTGAAAGTATTGATTGATAAACACGGGGATTTTCTTTCTGATAAAAAAAATTATGTTTTTAACAATCATGGAATAATGATGGATCGTGCATTATTACAGATTTCTTTTTCGTTTTTAGATCTAGAGAAATCAACTGCCTGGGTTCTAACTTCACTAGACAGACTAAAACAGCAACTTAAAGAGTCATTTTGCGAAGAAGGTCTTAATAGTGAGAATTCACCAGAATATCATTATCATACGTATAAGCTATTTAATGAATGTTATGATTTTTTGTTGAAAAATAAAGATAAATTAAATGTTGGATCTGAATTAGTGAAAGATATCTCGAACAAGATTGATGTTATCAAATATGCTCATATTCAAATGCTTAAGCCGGACTTATCCTACCCATTATTAGGTGATACACAGACTATTTTTTTTAAAAGCGATGAATATATAGATGAATCCTCGATTTTTATTGATTCAGGATTAGTTCTTTTAAAATCGAAAGATAGTTACCTTTCATTAAAGGCTGGTTTTAGTAATAAAAGTCATAAGCATCATGATGATTTGTCGTTCACTTGGGATTTTAGGGGGAATAATATTTTTATTGATTCAGGAAAGTATAATTATAATAATAAAGATCCAATGAGAAAATATATACTCTCAACTATAGCTCATAATGTAGTTTCTATAAAGGGAGAGGAATATCCACTCATTAATAATGAAATTAAAATATGCACTTATAAAAAGGGACTGGGATTTGAGTTTGTCGAATTAATAAACTGTGCTTATAAAAGTGTTGAAATAAAACGGCTTTTATTTTATTTCGATCCTAATGTTGCTATTATTATAGACTTAGTTAATTCAAATGAAGCTAAGGTATATTCTCAATTTTTCAATTTAGATGGGGATTTGATATTAAGGAAGATCATGGGGAGTGAAATTAAATTCTCAAAAAATAATATAGAAGTGAATATTCACTTGCTTTCAAATTTTCTAAGCCATGATTATTATTTTGGTAATAATGAGAAAAATAATATAAGAGGCTTTCGATCAAAGAAATTCTCGGAGCTAGAAGACTGCCATAATTTGGAATATTCATATTTGAGTACAATGACGGATGTTGCTGTTGCAGGAATTGTGATTAATGATACTTTTGATTCCGACAGTACATTTAAATTTGATAATTTCAGTTTTGATGAATTAAATAATGAAGTAATAGTGCAATTGGATAATAGTCTGTGGGTTATAGATATATTCAAAAGAGATTGCTCTCAAATGATTTGCCATTTAAGCACGAAATATTATAAAGACGAATTTCAGTTACTTAAAATTTGGATAGAAGCTGAAGCAAAGGACTCAATAGAATTTGCCTGTTATATTTTGGCCGATGGCGTTATTAAGGAAAGGATCAGTTATCAGGATGGGAATTATTTTGCGATTGATTTAGGATATAACATTAATATTGAATCAATTCAAATATGGTCCTTTATAAGAACTAAAAATAAAAAATACAAGTTATTAGTGAAATGAATGGAGGAATAACAATGAAAATCTGTACAATCGGTCTTGGTTACATAGGTCTTCCTACCTCAGTTACTTTTGCTCAGCATGGAGCCGACGTCGTGGGTGTAGACGTTTATCATAAAGTAGTGGAGACTTTGAACTCGGGGAAAATCCATATCGAAGAGCCTGGTTTGGAAGAAGCCGTCAAGGATGTGGTCGGAAAGAAGAAATTCCGAGCCTCTCTAATGCCGGAAGAAGCAGATGTCTTTATCATCGCAGTACCGACACCAAATATGGATGATGAGCATAAATCCTGCGACCTAAGCTACGTACTCCAAGCCACAAAGCAAATCCTTACTTATGTTCGAAAGCAAAATGTAATCATAATTGAATCTACGATCGCCCCGCGGAGCATGGATGACCATGTGAAACCTCTTATTGAGGCCGCGGGGTTTGTTGTGGGTGAGGACGTTTATTTGGTTCATTGTCCAGAAAGAGTACTGCCAGGAAAAATCCTTCATGAGATTGTCTACAACAATCGTATTGTCGGAGGCGTTACGGAAGCTTGTGCGGAGGCGGGGGCAAGCGTCTACCGGACATTCGTCAAAGGCGAAATAATCAAAACGAATGCGCGCACCGCGGAAATGTCCAAGCTGATGGAGAATACTTTCCGGGATGTGAATATTGCTCTCGCCAATGAGCTGACGAAGGTTTGCAATGATTTGGGAATCAACGCCTTGGAAGTCATCGAAATGGCGAATAAACATCCGCGGGTCAATTTGCATCATCCAGGCCCAGGTGTTGGCGGGCACTGCTTGGCGGTCGATCCTTATTTCATTGTCGCCAAGTCACCGGATCTGGCCAAGATCATTCACCTTTCCAGGGAAACTAATTCTTCCATGCCTCACTACGTTGCAGCGAATACAGAAAAACTGGTGAAGGGAATCCACGATCCGAAAATCGCCGTCTTGGGAGTTACTTATAAAGCGGATGTCGATGATATAAGGGAAAGTCCTGCTATGGAAGTCGTTGAGCTGCTGGCGGAGGCTGGTTTCGACGTGTCCATTCATGACCCGCATGTAGAAACTTTAGATCCAAGATTTGTCTCTGTTGAGGAAGCGATGAGAGATGCCGATCTTATCCTTTTGTTAACGGATCATTCAGAGTTCCGACTGATGGACTTCAGTCCTTATGGAAAGGGAATGAGGAGACGAATGCTTTTCGATACGAGGAATAGTGTGAAATTGGAAAATACTCAAGGGTTCCAGATGGTTAATTTCGGGAATCTATATCAATATGTAAACAATCTTGAAACCGTGATTGCATGAATTTTTTGAGGATTGTTGCAAAAGAACACTATAGAAACCGCTATATGATCATAAGAATTGCCTTGTTTCGACTCAAATCAACCTATATTACGAATCGTTTAGGCTTGTTGTGGGTGTTTTTGAATCCGCTGAGCCAATTGGCCGTCTATTGGGTCGTATTTGGAATGGGGATACGAGGAGGAGCCCCGGTAGAAGGAGTGCCATTTCTGCTCTGGCTGAGCTGCGGCTTGGTGCCGTGGCTATTCATCGGCTCTGGAATCGTGCAGGGCGCCAGCTCGGTTAGCTCTCAATTAAGCCAAGTATCTAAAATGAAGTTTCCGTTGAGCGTTCTGCCTTCCATCACGATCATAAGTCAGTTGATTTCTCACTTGATCATGCTGTTCATTGTTATAATTGCGGTCATTGTTAAATATGGCTTTTTTGGAATCTCTTATTTAGGAATCTTTTATTATGTAATTGCAACCGTGTCCCTTTTATCTGCACTGGCTTTGTTTACCTCCACCGTTTCAGCATTTGTCCGTGACTTTAGGTTTGTAATCGGCGCGGTTACTAAAGCCTTGTTCTTCATCACTCCGATTATGTGGACGGTAAACTCCAAGACTCCTGAGTTATTGAAACAGGTGATTCGATACAACCCCGTCACTTATTTGGTCGACGGCTATCGCAACGCGATGCTTTTCAATCGATTCGATCTTACCTCGGCTTATACAGCCGGATTTTGGCTCGTAATCTTAGCGTTGTTTGCGTGGGGGGCGTTCATACATGTTCGATTCCGCAAGCATTTCATGGATTACCAATAGAGGTGTTGAATAAGCGTGCATCAAGTCCAATTTCAAGAAGTGGGAAAATCATACCGTCTGCATTCCAGTACAAGTGAAAGAATACGGGATTTATTTTTTTTTAGGAATAATCCCCCTGTCCATCAGGCGCTTCGTGGCCTGACTTTTACGGTCGATAGCGGAGATGTGGTCGGAATCATAGGCATGAATGGCGCCGGCAAAAGTACATTGTCCAACCTTATCGCCGGAGTGACGATCCCCTCCACAGGTTCGGTTCTTATCAATGGTAACGCGGCTCTTATCGCGATTTCTTCAGGACTGAACAATCAGCTCAACGGTCTTGAAAATATCGAGCTCAAAGGATTGATGATGGGCTTGTCCCATCAACAAATCAAGGCCATAACGCCGGCTGTGATCGAATTTGCCGAGTTGGGGAAATTCATTCGCCAACCCATTAAAGCCTACTCAAGCGGAATGAAGGCTAGGTTGGGATTTGCGATATCCGTTCATATCGATCCTGACATTTTGGTCATCGATGAAGCTCTCTCCGTAGGGGATCAGACCTTCAGCGACAAGTGCCTGGCTAAAATAAGCGAATTCAAAGAGCGGGGGAAGACCATTTTTTTCATCAGTCACTCTCTTTCGCAAGTCAAAAGCTTTTGCAGCAAAGGGCTTTGGCTCCATGACGGCGAGCTTAAGAAATATGGAGATATTGAAGAGGTCGCCGCAGAGTATGAGCGCTTTTTGAACCATTATCAAACTCTCTCTCCGGCAGAGAGGGCTGAGCTCAGAGCCTCGCACTGGGGAGTATGACTTGGAATTTGGGATCAAATTTAGAAATGGGGATTAACGATGTGGAATCTTTTGAAAATCGCAGTACTGGCGGCATTGCTCGGCTTCATCGCGCAGCCGTTCTCTGCACAAGCTGCAGCATCGCAAGCAACAACACAATCGGTTGCTTTTGAGACGATCTTTGACGGCAGAACTCTAGAAATGCCTCACGGTCAATACCTATTCAGCCATCAAGGAACTTCTTACGTTCCTATCCGGTATATCGCATATGGACTGCTTCAATCCGTTCAGTGGAATGCTTCAACAGCCACAGTGTCGGTCTCCAAGCCGACAGACAAAGAGCTGGTCGTACTTAGGGAGTATTTTCTCAATGCGATTGGGGCTTCCGGCACGCCGGCTTCGATCGGGAACCAAAAGCTGACCATCAAACCGGCTAAAGTTTCCTTTGTCTTCTACGGAGCCAAAAAACAGCTTCCTGCGGGCCAAACTGCTTATATGCTGAATAACAGCTTGTATGTTCCCATCCGCTTTATGAGCGAGAGCACGGGCATGAACGTGAAATGGGACAGCTCCAGCAAGCGAATTACAATTACATCTCCGGCTTCTGTCCAACCGAAGGAGCCTGAGCCGGGCAATCCTGCCTCCGAAAATGCGGCAGGCAGCGACAATTCCGGAGCGGGCGGCAATACTTCGGGAGTTGCGCAGGGTGGCGGCATCGTCATTCCTTCTGTTCCCACTTATGAGGATGTTAAATTCCGGGCGGACGCCAAGCTCCAAACCTTGTATATGAACGCCAAAACGACATTCCTCAAGCTTGGTCAGCAATACGTGGACACATCAGACAAATCAAAGAGAGCCGCTTTGAAAAAGCAGGGCGAAGATTCGCTGACCAGCTTTACCTCGCAGTTCGACTCCCTAGTGTCTCAAGTGGAGGCCGAATTGACCAAATATGGCTATAGCACATCCATCATTCAGGAATACCGCCAAAAATTCAACGAGGAATTGAACGCCGGAAAAGAATTGATGAGTGATATGTTGAAAGGTTGATTTACAAAAAACCAGCATTGACCCGTTTGTTGGGTCAATGCTGGTTTTTTTTGTGCGTTTAGCAGTGCAATTAATTGAGAATGAAGTAACGACGTACCCTGCACCTTTTGAATCGGGTTATGGTAACGATCTTCCGCAATGTGACTTGTCTGATGGCTGGGAATTTACCGACTACAGCAGAGGAGAAAGCATATGCGCCACGACCTCCGCCGCTTTTTGCATCCGCGGGCGCTTCTCGAACTCATGCAGGGTCAGCTCGTAGCAGTCCTCGAGATCCGCCATGAAGTCCTCTTCCAGCCGCGAGATCGCCTTGGCGCTGTATACATGGGCGTTGATCTCGAAGTTGCTGAAAAAGCTCCTCATGTCCATGTTCGCCGTGCCCACCGAGGCGAGCAGCCGGTCGACGATCATGACCTTGGCGTGGATGAAGCCCTTGCGGTAGCGGTAGATGCGCACGCCCGCCATGAGCAGATCCTCGACATAGGAGAGCGAGGAGTAGAGGACCAGCTTGGAGTCCGATCCATGCGGCAGGATGATGCGCACGTCCACGCCGCTCAGCGCCGCCGTCCGCAGGCTCATGAGCACGCTCGGGTCTGGGATGAAGTAAGGCGTCGCGATGTACACCTTTTCCTTGGCCGCGCTGATGGCGGAAAAGACTCCTTCCAGGATGGCGTCGGAGCTCGTATCCGGCCCGCTGGCGACGATCTGCACCTGCTCTTCGCCGATGCAGCCGTGCTCCGGCAAGTACTCCGGCTTTTCCAGCCGCTCCCGCGCGGTAAACCACCAATCCCTCATGAAGACGAGCTGTAAATAATAGACGGAGTCCCCGGTCAGCTTGATATGCGTATCGCGCCAGAAGCCGAGCTTGGGGTCCTTGCCGAGATATTCGTCCCCGATATTGATGCCGCCGACGAACCCGGCCGTGCCGTCCACGACGACGATCTTGCGATGGTTGCGGAAGTTGACGCGCTTGTCGAAAAAGGCGATCCGCGGCGTGAGGAAGCATTGCACGCAGACGCCGGCTTCCTCCAGCTCCTTGACGAACCAGCTCTTGAGCTCCAGGCTGCCGATCCCGTCGTAGATGATGCGGATCTCGACGCCTTGCTTCGCTTTGCGGAGCAGCGCCTCCTTGAAGCGGCAGCCGATCTCGTCGTCGCGCAGCGTGTAGTAGTCGAGGTGGATGTGATGCTTCGCCCCCTCGAGAGCGTCCAGGATGGAGGCGTAGGTCGCTTCGGCATTCGTCAGCACCTCCGTCTCGTTGCATCCGGTGATCGGGAGCATCGAGAAGCTGCCGAGCAGGTTGAATAGCCGCTCCTCATGCGCGAAGTCAGGCGCTTCCATATCCTGCGCGCGGTGGACGAGCGCGCTCTGGCGCAGCGCCTTCAGCTGCACTTCGCGGGCGATGACGCCGCGGCGGCGGACGGTGCGGCGGTTCTGGAACTCTTTCGCGATAAAGTAGTACATGACGAAGCCGATGACCGGCAGCACGAACAGGATAAGCAGCCAGGCGACGGTCTTGCTCGGCTGGCGGTATTCCAGGATGAGGATGGTCATGATTTGAAAGAGGAAGACCAAGAGCGCGATCAGCAGCCAGAACATGGGGCACCTTCTTATAGGAGATGAAATAGGATCTTCTCTATAAGTATCAACGATGGACGGCGATTTCAAGCAGGAATCGGGGGTGGAGCGATACGCGGGCTTGGGCGGCAGACTCGAACATGAACCGGCCTGCCCTCGACGAGTTCTGTCATGAACGGCCTCCATCGAGAATACATACTACATAGCACGAGCCTACACTGCGGGAGGGGATGGAGCATGTTCAAGGAAAACAAGCGCTTGATGGCGGCCGACACGCTGATCGGGCAAGGCACGCGCGCAGAGGGCACGCTGTCCTGCCAGGCCAGTTTGCGCATCGAAGGGGAATACCGGGGCGACATCGAGTGCAAGGAGGATGTCATCGTCGGCGAAAGCGGAGTGGTCCGCTCCAACATATCCGCGCGCGACTTGACCATCTCCGGCAAGGTGTACGGCGATGTCGTGACGACCGGCAGGCTCACGATCCTGAGCAGCGGGCAGCTTCATGGCAGCGCGACGACGGCGTCGCTGCTCGTGCAGGACGGCGGCGTCCTCAGCGGCAGCTGCCGCATGGAAGCTCCGCGTCCGCAAGAAGCCGCGCAGCCTGCGCCGGCTCCTGCTCCGCAGGCAGCCCGCCAGGTCCAGAGCGGCGAGCCGGCTCCGCCGCGCGAGCTGCGCGAGGGCGTCGTGAAGGAGCGCCGCCAGGCGGGCTGAGCGGCGCGGCAAGCGGCGAAGGGTCCGGACACCGTCATGCGGCGGATGGCGCGAGCCTGCTGGCGAGCGTGGAAGGGGTCCGGACTGCCGTCGTGCGGCGCACGGAGGGTGCAGCTTGTTCTACAGGTTGGTAGAAAATCTTCTTGCCTATTACATCGTTTTGGGCTATTCTTTGAAAAAACGCCAAGCGATGAAGCTTGTGCGCGCAATCAATGGCCTGGACGAAGCACGTCCTGTTGCTTGACCGGATCGAATCCCGATTCGTTTCCTTTCGCTCGCGAAAGGAGGCGGATCGACGACTCCATTCCGTCACGCGGCAGGGCGTTTTTTTATGGGCGATAGGGAGGCGAAAGGAATCAAGGCAAAGGAAGAACATGAATTCGAGGAGGCGCATGCGGTATGGCTGAACGGCCACCTTCGCAAGCGCAAAGGCGAACGGAGAGATCGGCTGAAACGAGGTCACGGACATGGGGAGAAGCTGTTTCTAAAGAAAGTATGGTGGCCGATGTTCGGTTCGCTCGACGAATTGCACCCTGAGTATGAAGTGAGTGACTGGCGTGGCGCGAGATGCTACCTGGACTTCGCATGGCTGAGAGGCGATCTGCGCTTCAACCTCGACGTGAAAGGATACGGCCCCCATGTGGAGCAGACGGATCGAACGAAGTATGAGCGCGAGCTTCTGCGAGAAATTCAGCTTCAAACTTATTCTTTCCGAAATGTTGCGATTCCCTACGACACGGTTGCCAGAGATCCGCAGCTGCTTCAGCAGATGATCAGGCAGCTGCTTCAATCCCTTGAGCGAAAGCCTTCCGAGACTTCCCTCAATCTGTCAACGACAGAGCTGGCTATATTGCAATTTGCTCAGACCCAACTCAAGGACGTCTCTCCAAGCCAAGTGGCAAAGGCAATTGGAATTCATCCCAGCACAGCTCGGCATTATATGAAAAAGTTAGTGGAGAAGGGAAGGTTGATCGCGCTGGGAAAATCGACTTGTGTGCGGAGATATCAGTACTTTAGAAATGAGTTTCGTTTCTAGCAGCGTAAGTGCGGGAGTCGCCCCGCCCCGCGCGCCCCAGCCCGCTACGCGCGGAAAAACCGCGCGTAGCGAAAGCGCC
>NZ_KE383860.1:0-66426 GCF_000422485.1 Paenibacillus pasadenensis DSM 19293 | reverse complement strand
CCCCAGCCCGCTACGCGCGGAAAAACTGCGCGTAGCGGGAGGGCTGTCCAATGCCGTCACGAGTCCACTCTCCTCACCGCCGCCGAAGAAACTCCAAAATCGGCCGCAGCCGCTGGCGTGGAGCGGCTTCGAGCAGATCGCCCTTCTCCTGCAGCCGCTCCGCGATATTGAGCAGATGAAAGTCGGCGATCTGCGCGCCGGCGCGGATCTCGTCCCAGCCGAGCGGCGTCGACACGGTCGCGCCCGGCTTGGCGCGCGGCGTGTACGGAGCGGCGATCGTCTTGCCTTGATAATGCTGCAAGTAATCGAAGTAGATGCGGTCGCCGCGATGCTTCTTGAGCCGCTCGACGGTGAACAGGTCCGGCCGCTTCTGCGTCATATACTCGCCGACGAATTGCCCGATCGAGCGCAGCTCGTCGAAGGAGAGCCGATCCGCCAACGGCACGATGAGCTGCACGCCGGTCGCTCCGCTCGTCTTGGCCAGCGACTCGATGCCGAGCGCGGCGAGCTGCTCGCCGACGAGCAGGGCCGCCTCCATGATGCGCGGCTCCTCCTCCTGCGATGGATCAAGGTCGATCACCCATTCCAGCGGATGGACCGGATCGTCCGCGAGGTCGAACGAAGCGTGGAATTCCAGGCAGGCCAGATTGCCGAGCCAAAGCAGCGTCGGCAGCTTGTCCAGCACGACGTAGTCGATTCCGCCGCTGACGCGCGTGGCGACGAATTCCGGCCGGGGCTCCGGACAATTTTTTTGGTAAAAAAACTTGTCGTGGATGCCATGCGGATAGCGGATCGTCGTCAGATGCCGGTCGCGGCAGTGGCGGATCAAATAAGGAGAAAGCTGGATCAGCTTCTCCAGGAACGTCAGCTTCGTCACGCCTGCCTCCGGCCAGAGCGGCTTGGACGGATTCGTGATCGAGAGCGTGACTCCCTCGACGGTGATTTCTCCTATTTCCGGCTTGACCGCCATGCTTGCAACTCCTCCTTCCGATCAGCTCGTCGCGCGGCCGAAGCCCGCCAGCTTCGGATGCCGGAGCTGTCCGGCCTCGGTAATCTCCAGTCCCGTGACGGTGCCAGGCAGCGGCGCTTCCAGCCAGACGATCCGCTCGCCCTTAAGGTCCGACGGCAGCGCCGAAAAAGGAAGCGTGCCGTGCTGACGGCTTCCTTCCCGAAAGGCTTCGTCCGGAACGAGCTGCTCCGTCAGCAGCGTCCTCATCTCTCCCGTCAATCCGAGCGATACGCTGCCGAAATACTGCCCTTCCAAGCTCATGACCAGGCTCGCGACCTGCCCTTCCCGGACCTTCAGCCCCACGATATCGACATCGATCCGCAGCGCGGTTTTCGTCTTGAACCAGTCCCGATGCTTCTTGGCCGGACGATAGGGGGCCGTCAGCCGCTTGCTGACGACGCCTTCCCAGCGCTGCTCCTGCACCCATCGCCACAACGCGCGACCGTCGGAATAAAGCTCCGTCACGAGCATGCCGTCCGGCAGCAGAGGGACCAGCTTGAGCAGCCGCTGATGCCTGCTCGCATAGGGCAGCGCCCGCAGGTCGGTTCCCCCGTATGCCAGCAGGTCGAATAGGATAAAGGCGAGGCCGGGAAGCCCGAGCGGCTCGCCGCTGCCATCGGGCCGATCATGCCGAAGCTCCGACTGCGAGGCCGCTCCCTGTCGAGCGCTCCCGGGGCTTTCGGCCCCGCTCCTGGCCTCGTCCGCTGCCATGGCTGCGTCAGCCGCAGCGTTTTCGGCTCCGCCCCGCCAAGGGCGGACGCCGGGATCCGGATGACGCAGGAGCGTCATCGCCGAGCCGGCCGAACGGCCGCGCATCCGCTCGCGCTGCAGCACCCGCTGGAAGCTCGGACGCTCGCCGGTCCAAGCGATCAGCTCGCCGTCGAGCACGCATGGACCGAGCGCCGGGGTGGCGCTTCGCAGCAGCTCGACGAGTTCCGGATAGATGGCGTTTTTGCGCAGTCCGTTGCGAGAAAAAAGCTCGATTCCGCCATCGCCGCCGATCGTGGCGAGCAAGCGGACGCCGTCCCATTTGATCTGATAGCCCCAGTCGGGCCCTTCCGGCAGCTTTGCCGCATGGATCGGCGCCATAGGCTGCATCGCCTCGGCCGCGCCGCCCGCCTGCGCCTCAGCGATCGCGCTCGGATCTGCCTCGGCCGCGCCGGAGCTGCCGGCTCCCGCCATGCCCATCTCGCCTGCCCGCCCGACTTTTCCGCCCGCGCGGCTCGCTCCCATCTAGGAAGCCCCGGCGTCCTTTTTCTTTTTGACGCGAGGCTTCGGCGCTTTTTTCGTCCCGTTGGCGGAGGCGGACTCCGCTGCCGGATCGGTCTTCCCGCCTCCCGCCGCCCCAGCGGTAGCGGCTTTCTTGCGCTTGCCGCCTGCCACGGCGGCAGCTCCCGCTCCCGCATCCGTCACCGGGATCGCGGCCGGCGTCTTGACCGACTCGAGGCTCGCCTGCAGGGCGGCCATGAGGTCGAGCACCCGCCCCGGCTCCTGGCGCGGCGCGACGGTGACGTCCTCGCCCGCGATTTTGCCCTGGATCAGATCCTGCATCGAGCTGCGGTAGTCGTCGGTGTACTTTTCCGGCTCGAACGGCGTCGTCAGCTGATCGATGAGCAGCTTGGCCATCGCCAGCTCCTTGTCGCTCACCTGAACCTGCCCCGGCAGGTTCGGCACCTGCGATACGGCCCGGATCTCGTCCGGGTAAAAGATCGTCTCCATCGCCAGGCAGCCGTCCTCCAGCACGCGGATGGCGGCAAGGCTGCTCTTGGAGCGGATCGAAATCTTGGCGATGCCGATCTTGCCCGACTGCTTCATCGCCTCCATCAGCAGCGAGTAGGCCCCGCCCCCGGCCTGGTCGGGCGACAAATAGTACGTCTTCTGGAAGTAGATCGGATCGATCTCCTCCAAGGCGACGAAATCGAGGATCTGGATCGTCTTGGACTTCTCGCCCGCGGCCGCTTCCAGCTCGTCCTTCGAGAACGTGACGAAACGGCCCTTTTCGTACTCATAGCCCTTGACGATCTCGTCCCACTCGATCTTCCTGTCGCATACCGGACACTCCCGCACATAAGCGATCGGACTGCCGCAGACGGAATGCAGCATGCGCAGCGAGATATCCTTGTCCTCCGTCGCCGAAAACATCTTGACCGGCACATGGACCAGCCCGAAGCTGATCGCGCCTTTCCATACCGTATGCATCGCTGTCCAGTCGACCTCCTGGCGCCGGGGAAGGCCCGGCTCGTAATACGGACAGTGTGCGTTTCGGCGCCGTTTTCCATGCATGGGGGCGTGGGCGTGAGGGCATATTGACGCATAGGGCTGGATGCAGCCTCTGCACGCTCAGCGACAGCAAGGGAGGCGAAAGCGCATGAACGAGGAAGAAATCCGGCGCAAGCTGGAGAAGGAGCTGGACAACCGGCATATGCTGGCGAGCAAGCGCGACGAGCGCAGCCTGGCCGAGCTCGATGCGGAGATGAGCACGGAGCTGGACGGCTCCCTGGAGGATGGAGGCGCGACGTCCGAGACGGATGCCGGCACCGGAAGGACGAACGATCACGGCGGACGCATGGACTATGAGATGGACATCGACCGGATGGTCGGCGAGGGGCTGGGAGGCGGCCAGGTAACGATCCATAACGGACATATCGGCGAATCGACGACCGACACGATGAGGCTGAAGGAAGATATCGGCTTGGACGAGCAGGAAGAGCCCGATCCGACGGAGCGGCTCGGCCGCATCAAGAGCCAGCTGATGGCCGACTAGGCTTTGCCAGGAATCGAAGTCCGTACAGCGAACGAGATGAAGGAGGAAGACCAATGGACGTGAAGCGCGCGATGGAAATCTACAGATCTTCGGATATGTTCGCGGTGCATCTGGGCGGGGATTCGGTCTGGATCGAGAACGTGGATGAGGCGAACGGCATGGCGACCGTGCAGGTCGGCACGACTCCGCAGAAAACGAAAACCGTGTCGGTCGACCGGCTGCATGAGGGAAAGCCGGAGCGAGAGCATTGATCTGACGCGGATGCGGAACGATCGGCGTCCCGAAGCCCGGCATGTTCAGGCCGGTCGGCCGGAAAGAACAGGAAAAGCGCCGTCATCCCGGCCCTTGCGGCACCAGGTGCGGCGCTCTTGCTGCTTGCGGCTCGGGCCGACCTGCGTCTGCGGCTTGCGCGGCCAAAGCTTGCGAGTCGAATCGAGTTCATGCTGCCTTGGCGAAGCTCCTTGCTTCGCCGAGGCTTTTTTGCGGTTGCGGGACATGTGCGCATCGCCTCCTCGGTTTGTCTTTCATGCTACCGGATTCGGGTCTAAGAGGCAAAGCCCAAAATAAATATAAAGAAGAGGATTCGGGAGCATCCTGATGGATTCCGGATGAAAATAGGTGAGAAGTCGAGATAACGAGGGATAACCGGCTGTAATCGCAGATAAATCGTTCCAAAGCGAGTTTTTTATTCGAAAACGGTCAAAAACGCTTTAATTTAGTAAAAAGAACCTTTATAATTAAAGATATAGACAGGAGAGAGGGAGTGAGGGGTTATGGCTTCGGTTCACGGACAGCACTTGAGGCTGCCTCTGATCGAGGTGGTCAAGAGGACGATCTTTCTGACGATCGGCGCGATTTTAATGGGGGTTGGGCTGGAAATCTTCCTCGTGCCGAACAATATCATCGACGGCGGCATCACCGGCATTTCGATCATGGTTTCCTATTTGACGGATGCTCCGCTCGGACTTTTCCTATTCGTGCTCAACCTGCCTTTCTTGTTCCTCGGCTACAAGCAGATCGGCAAGACGTTCGCGATCTCCACGCTGTACGGCGTAGCGGTCATGTCGATTACGACGTTCCTGCTGCATGACGTCGACCCGCTGACGATCGACGAGTTCCTCGCCTCGATCTTCGGCGGCATGGTGCTGGGCGTCGGCGTCGGCCTCGTCATCCGGTTCGGCGGCTCGCTCGACGGCACCGAGATCGTCGCGATCCTGTTCTCCAAGAAGATGCCGTTCTCCGTCGGAGAGATCGTCATGTTCGTCAACCTGTTCATCCTGACGAGCGCCGGGTTCGTGTTCTCCTGGGACCGCGCGATGTACTCCTTGATCGCCTACTACATAGCGTACAAGATGATCGATATCGTCATCGAGGGCTTCGACGAGTCCAAGGCGGCCTGGATCATCAGCGACGAGCATCGCCCTATCGGCGAGGCGATCATGAGCCGGCTCGGGCGCGGCGTCACCTACCTCAACGGCGAGGGCGGCTTCACCGGCGGCGACAAGAAAGTCATCTTCGTCGTCATCACCCGGCTGGAGGAGGCCAAGCTCAAGTCGATCGTGACCGACATGGACCCCGCCGCTTTCCTCGCGGTCGGCAACATCCATGACGTCAAGGGCGGCCGGTTCAAAAAACGGGACATCCACTAGCGGATGCCCGGCAAAGGCTTGCGAGCTTCGGCACGGGGACCTGACCGGTCCCGGCCGGAGCTTTTTTCGCGTCCGCCGCTGCGGCGGACGGCGGCGGACGGCAGCGGACGGCGGTTGCGGCATGCGGAGGCGGCCGATATAATGGGAACAAGATTCCGAGTACGGATGCAGCAGACAGAGAGCAGGGTGGAACAGATGACGATGGAAGCGGCGGAAGCGCAGTGGATCGCGGCCAGCGAGGCGGACACGGTACGGCTCGCGGGGTGGCTGGCGGAGCGCGCCGAGCCCGGGACCGTAATCGCGCTCGACGGCGACCTCGGGGCGGGCAAGACGCGCTTCTCGCAGGCGTTCGCGGCGGCGCTCGCGGTGGAGGGCGTGGTCAGCAGCCCGACGTTTACGATTATAAAGGAATATGAAAGCGGCCGGCTGCCGCTCTACCATATGGATGTGTACCGGCTGTCTCCGGAGGAGGCGGACGAGCTCGGCCTGGACGAGTACTGGTACGGCCGCGGCGTGTCGCTCGTCGAATGGGCGAGCCTGATCCCCGAGCTGCTGCCGGAGCGCAAGCTGAGCATCCGCATCGTCCGCGAGGACGGCGAGCGGAGAGGGTTCGCGCTGCGGGGCGAAGGGCTGCCGTATGCGGCATGGGTGCGGGAATGGCTTGCCGCCGCGGAAGCCGGGGGAACGCAGGCGGGCCTCCTGGCCGGGCAAGCGAAGGCCGAAGCCGGGGAGCCGCTCGTGCTGGCGCTCGACACGGCGACGCCGACGCTCGCCGCCGCGCTTATGCGCGGCAGCGAGGCGCTCGGGAGCGTGCAGGCGCCAGCCGCGCGCAACCATTCCGCGCATGCGGTGCCGGCGGTGCAGCGGCTGCTGCGCGAGGCGGGCGTGCGCGGGACGGAGCTTGCGGGCATCGCCGCCGGCGTAGGTCCGGGCTCGTATACGGGCGTGCGGATCGCGGCCTCGATCGCCAAGACGCTCGCCTGGACGTGGGGCGTGCCGCTCGTCGGCGTCTCCACGCCGGAGGCGCTGGCCGCCGGCGCCTGGCGCGAGGCGGCCGGGTTGGCGGCTGCGGCTGTCGGCGGCGCTGATGACGGAAGCGGAGAGCCGGCTGCCGGCGCTCGCGACGGAGGTACGCTCGGCTTGGCTTCGTCAAGCTTGCTGGCCGACGAGGCCGGCGGCTGGATCGTGCCGCTGCTCGACGCGCGGCGCGGTCAGGCGTATACGGCGCTGTTCGCGGCCGGCGCCGCTCCCGGCTATGCCGAGGGCCAGTGGCTGCCCGCGGATGCGCCGTGGCGGCGGCTGGAGCCGGACGCGCTGCGCCTGATGGACGGCTGGGCCGCGCGGCTGGCGGAGCTGCTGGCCGCGGCGGACAGACGGCCGGCTTATGTGCTTTTTACCGGCGATCTGGACAAGCATGAAGAAAGCATCCGCCGGTTCGAAGAGCTGGCCGAGGCTGACGGAGATGGACCGGCTGTCTGCAGGCAGCCGCATACGATAGACGGGCGAACCGTCGCCTGGCTCGGGGCACGGAGTCTTGCCGGAGGTGAAGCGGTCGATGCGCACGGACTTGTTCCTAACTACACGCAGCTGGCTGAAGCGGAAGCTAAACTACTGGAAAAATCCCGGGAGGAGAAGAACGATGGCCGACTATGACCGCTTGCGCGAGCAGGCGGAGGACGACGGAGGAGACGGACTCGTCTTCCGCTCCATGAGGATGGAGGACATTCCTTCGATCATCGCCATCGAGCATGAAGCGTTCACCTCCCCGTGGACCTCGGATGCGTTCGCGAACGAGCTGACGCACAACCACTTCGCCCGCTACATGGTCATGCAGCTGCATGGCGAGATCATCGGCTACGGCGGCATGTGGATCATCATGGACGAGGCGCATGTGACGAACATCGCGGTGAGCGGCGCGTTCCGCGGGCGCAAGCTGGGCGCGCGGCTGCTGTCGGAGCTGCAGAAGCTCGCGACGTTTTTCGGCGCCACGAGGATGACGCTGGAGGTGCGGGTAAGCAACGAGATCGCCCAGTCGCTGTACCGCAAGTTCGGCTTCGAGCCTTCCGGCATCCGCCCCGGCTACTATTCCGACAACAATGAGGATGCTCTGATCATGTGGGCCGAGCTCGGCCGCGGCGGAGCGGAAGGAAGGGCGCAATCGCAATGAAGACAGAAGCAGGCTTGATCCTCGCGATCGAGACGAGCTGCGACGAGACGTCCGCCGCGGTCATCCGCGGGGGCAAGGAGATTTTGAGCAACATCGTCTCGAGCCAGATCGAGACGCATCGGCTGTTCGGCGGCGTCGTGCCGGAGATCGCCTCCCGCAAGCATGTGGAGGTGATCACGCTCATCATCGAAGAGGCGCTGCAGGAAGCGGGCGTGCGGCCGGACGAGCTGTCGGCCGTCGCCGTCACCCAGGGGCCGGGGCTCGTCGGCGCGCTGCTCGTCGGCATCGTGTCCGGCATGAGCCTGGCGATGGCGCTCGACATCCCGCTCATCGGCACGCATCATATCGCGGGGCATATCTACGCCAACGCGCTCGTGCAGGAGCTGGAGTATCCGTGCCTCGCGCTCGTCGTGTCCGGCGGCCACACGGAGCTCGTGCTGCTCGAGGAGGAAGGCGTGTTCCGAATCATCGGACGCACGCGCGACGACGCCGTCGGCGAGGCGTACGACAAGGTCGCGCGGGCGCTCCATTATCCGTATCCGGGCGGACCGCATGTCGACCGCACGGCGGCGGAGGCGCAGACGGTCATCGAGCTGCCGCGCTCCTGGCTGGAGCCGGACTCGTACGACTTCAGCTTCAGCGGCCTCAAGTCGGCCGTGCTCGCCGCCATCAACCAGGCGAACATGAAAGGGCTGGAGCTCGACGTGCCGGGACTGGCCCGCGGCTTCCAGGAGTCGGTCATCGACGTCGTCACCGGCAAAGCGATGCGCGCCGCGCGCGAGCATGGCGTGCGCCAGCTGCTGCTGTGCGGCGGCGTGGCGGCCAACCGCGGCTTGCGCGCGCGGCTGACGGAGCTGTGCGAGGCCGAGGGGCTGCCGCTGCTCATTCCGCCGCATTCGCTCTGCACGGACAACGCGGCGATGATCGGCGCCGCCGCTCATCTCAAGTGGAAGCGCGGCCAGTTCGACGAGCTCGACCTGAAGGCCGATCCCGGCCTGTCGCTGGAGGCCTGGTCGGTCAAGCCGGCTGCCGGCGCGGGGGGCTAGGCAGAGCTCCGGCGCGCATAGTCGAAGTTCGCTCGATCCAAAAAACCGCCTCGGGCGGGCAGGAAGCAACGGCTTCCTGCTTGCCTTGAGGCGGTTTTTGCATGGGCATCGTCTATGGCTGCGGAATCGGGTTGAGGATGGCAGGCGAAGCGGCATCGAAATGAAACCGGGAAGCGAAAGCGGACGGGGGCTCGTGGAGAAGCGGCAGCGGTTCCCTTGGAGGCCGGATTCCTTCCGTTTCGGAAGAATACATTCAAAGGAATCTGGGCTCCAGGGAGATCGGAACGAGTTCCCGCTCCGCGAAGCGGATGTCGGATTCGAATGCTCGTTCCGCTGAGCTGCGCCAAGCGGGTGCCGGTTTCGAATGCTCGCTCCGCTCCGCTACGAGAAGAACAGGAAGTTCGTCGCGACCGGACGCAGCGTCTTGTCCGACGGCCGGTTGACGACGCGGCCGTCGAAGACGAGCGTCGACGAGCCGCCGCCGTCGAGGTTGTATCCGTCCACGGCCTTGAACCGGGACAGCAGGATCTGCATCTCGCGCAGCGTGGCGCCGGAGCTTCCCGACTCGTTGTAGCCGTCGGCGACGAGGAACAGCAGCTGGTCATCCTTGTAGCTCGCGACGACGGTGCGCGGAGCGCGGCCCGGACTGAGCTGCCACTTGGCCGGAATCGGCTGGGCGATGCCGTCCTTCATCAGGATCGGCACGAACGAGACGCCGAAGCGCGGCTGTTCCCGGTCGAGCTGCTCGCGCGTCGCGTACTTCCCGCCGATCAGCTTGCCTTGTTCGTTCAAGCCGACGAAAAACAGATCCTTGTACGACGGCTCGAAGCCGTTCACGTACTTCCCGCCCAGCACGGTCGTGCTGAGCGGATAGCGCCGCCCGTTGCCGTCGTCGGCGAAGCCTCCGGCATTGATGCCGACGGCGGCGCCGTAGCGCTTCGCGGCCGCGAGCGTCGTCTCGGCCTTGCCGGGCTTGTCCCCGCCGATGACGAGCTTCATCGCATCCTTGTCCTTGAGCCGGATCTTCAAGGCATAGGCGGTGAAATTCTGAGCCTTGATCGGGAACAGCTGCGCCGTCAGCCGATCCGACTGGATCGTCCGCGACGGGCTGCCGAGCGGCAGCGTGATGCGGCGGTCGTAGATCAGGAGCGGACGGCTGCTCTGCACGGCGGCCGTACTGGCGATCGCGCTCATGCGGCGCGCGGTCTGCGTGTAGAGCTCCGAGCCGCGCTTGATGGCGTCCGCGGTTTGGGCGGCGACGACGGCCGCTTCGTCGAGCGAGCCGCCGATGCGGGCGGCCGGCGCCGGATCCGCTGCCGGCTGCTGCGGGACAACCGCCGGACCGGCAGCGTCAGGCAGCTTCACCTCGACCTGGACC
This sequence comes from Paenibacillus pasadenensis DSM 19293, assembly GCF_000422485.1. Classification (GTDB taxonomy): domain Bacteria; phylum Bacillota; class Bacilli; order Paenibacillales; family Paenibacillaceae; genus Paenibacillus_O; species Paenibacillus_O pasadenensis. The sequence goes on along the minus strand of NZ_KE383860.1, from coordinate 56,413 downwards.
GCGAGCAGCAGCAGCAGCGCGCCGAGAAAAGGCGCGGTCGTCAGCAGCATCCAGCGATTGAGCCGCTGCACGCTTGTCATTTCAGCACGTCCAGATTCTTCTTGAGCTCGTCCAGCTGCTTCTGCACCTGGCTGAGCTGCGTGTACAGCTTGTTGCTGTTGTCGGTCTTGCTGCTGGCGTTGTCGCGGTTGAACGCGAGCAGCTCGTTCAGGCTGTCCACCTTGCCTTGCAGCTCGGCGAGCTGGCTCGCATAGCCGCTCTCAAGCTGCTGGAGGCGGGCGTCGTAGCCCGACTGCATCTCGGCGATCTGACGATCGGTCTGCTGCTGGATCTGGACGGCGAGCTCTTGCTGCAGGCGCTGCGTATAGAACCAGGCGCCGGCGACGCCGGCGGCGATGATGACGATCCAGGCGATCAGAAACGGCCACGGCGAGCGCTTCGAGGCGCGGCGCGGCACCGGAGGGTCGGCAGGGACAGAGGAGACGATGCGGGAATCGGTATTCATCATAACTTTCACCTCTCTTGCGGTGTTGCGGCTTCCGTCAGGGATTCATCGCTGCTGAAAATGGGACGAGCAGAAGGGCGGAATAGTTGCGCCGTCCTATCGGCGGAGCCCCTATTTTACCATACCGTTTCGGAAGATTCATCCAAACGGAGGTCCTATTATCGGCCGTCAGAGCGCTTCGCGCTGAATCTGTGAATTGGGTGTGGGTATTGTGGATTCTGTGGATAAAATCCAGAGTCCATCCATGAGGGAAGGCGATCGCCTTAAATCTCCATCATACGTACCGTTTTATCCCCGTCCATCGAGTGAATTGTCCGACGATTATTCACGAGCTGTGGACAAGCCTGTTGATAGTCGGGAGGAATCCTCCAAAACAACGCCCAGACCACGACGCAAGGGCGCTGACGCAGCTGACCCGCATCGAAGTCATCGCGCGGAAAATGGACGAAGGCCCTCTGCCGGCTGCATGCAGCTGCGGCGGAGAGCCTTCTGATGTTGCGCTTGCCTCGCCCGCAGGGCGGAGTGACAAGCGGCCAAGCGGCTTGAGGCGCCGAATCGGCCTTATGACGACCCACGCTCGAGCAACGTAGCACATGCGGCTGGCGGAGCGCCATAAGCGCTGCCCGGCCGGGCTCGAGCGGGATTATTCCTGCTTCTTTTCCATAACCTACAGATGAAACTCGACCTGCTCGGTGTTGCGATGCCTTCAGGCGCCGGGCAACGTTCCGGCGAAAGGCCATCCAATACAACGGAAGCCCTACCTCTCTTCCGTCCTTGCGGCTCCGAAGACCGCGCCAGTGTGAATCAGAACTTCTAGCAACAGCTGGCAGGCTAATCAAGGGATTCAAGTAACGGCGGAATCGGGGAAAAACATGCGATTCCTGAAAGAAGGGGAATAGGCGGGTAATCAATAACTAACATCATACCACGAAGACCAGGATCTGGTCAAGAGCATGGGTTCAATAAAGACAAAGCGCCGCAATCTTGAACAGGCTGCGCCTCAGCAAATGTCAGCAGCAGAACGAGGAAAGCCGCAAGCATCCTGAAATGGACGCTTGCGGCTATTGGTGCGCCGTTCCTTGACTCGGCACGCAGTCCCGTCCGTCGGCAACGCCTCTCGTCCGTCTGTCATCGCCAGCTCGCCAGCCCGGCAGCTCCTCCCATTCGGCGGCCGTCAGCCCATGCCGTCAGGCCAGCAGCTCTTCCCATTCGGCGTAGGCCGCTTCCAGCTTGGCCTTGACCGATGCGAGCTCCTCCTGGATCGACTGGACCTGCACATAGTCCTGGTATACGTCCGGGTCGGCCAGCCGCTCCTCGAGCTCGCCGCTCTCCCCCTCCAGGCGGGCGATGTCCGCCTCGAGCTGCTCCAGCCGCCGCTGGCGCGCGCGCTCGTCGCGCTTCGCCTGCTTGTCCGCCTCGTACGAGCCGGCGCCGACCGGCTTGTCGGCTGCGGCCGCGGCCGCCGAGGCCGCGCTTTGCTTTGCTCCGGCTTCCAGCCGCAGCTCCTCCAGCTCTTTTTTCTTCTCGATCATGTCGTCGTAGTTGCCCAGGTAGTCGATCGTGCCGGTCGGCGTCAGCTCGATCATGCGCTCGGCGATCTTGTTAAGGAAGTAGCGGTCATGGGAAATGAACAGCAGCGTGCCCTCGTAATCGAGCAGCGCCGTCTCCAGCACTTCCTTGCTGTACAGGTCCAGATGGTTGGTCGGCTCGTCGAGGATGAGCACGTTGGCCTGCAGCAGCATCAGCTTGGCGAGCGCGACCCGCGCCTTTTCGCCGCCGCTCAGCGAGCCGACGCGCTTCTTGACGTCGTCGCCGCTGAACAGGAAGTTGCCGAGCACGGTGCGGATGCGCGCTTCCTCGACATGCGGGTAGGCGCTCCATACTTCCTCCAGCACGGTGTTCGTCCCGCTCAGCTCGGTCTGCTCCTGATCGTAGTAGCCGATCTTGACATGCGTGCCCCAGCGGATCGTGCCGGACAGCGGCCGCTGCTTGCCGATGAGCGCCTTGAGCAGCGTCGACTTGCCGATGCCGTTCGGCCCGACGAGCGCGGCCGTCTCGCCCCGCTCCATGCGCAGCGACACGTCCCGGAACACCGGCTCGGCGCGGTCCTCGTAGCCGACCGACAGCTCGCGCGCGTCGAGCACGTCGCGCCCGGTCGTCCGCTCCGTCTCGAAGCGGAAATGCGCGCGCTTCAGATCGCCTTGGGGACGGTCGAGCCGCTCCATCCGGTCGAGCGCCTTGCGCCGGCTCTGCGCGCGCTTGGTCGTAGAGGCGCGCACGAGGTTGCGGCGCACGAACTCCTCCATGCGGGCGATCTCGTCCTGCTGCTTCTCGAACTGCTTCATCGCCGATTCGAACTCGGCTTCCTTGAGCTCGACGAAGCGGCTGTAGTTGCCGGTATAGCGCTTGGCCTGATGGCGCTCGATCTCGATGATCGTGCCTACGGTCGCGTCGAGGAAGTAGCGGTCATGGGAGACGACGAGGATCGCGCCGGAGTAGCCGCGCAAATAATCCTCGAGCCAGGTCAGCGTCGCGATGTCCAGATGGTTGGTCGGCTCGTCGAGCATGAGCAGATCCGGCGCCTGCAGCAGGATGCGGGCGAGCGCGAGCCGCGTCTTCTGCCCGCCGCTCAGGGAGCGGATCGGCGTGGCGGGATCGGTCTGGCCGAAGCCCATGCCGTGCAGCACGCTCTTGATGCGGGTCTCGATCTCGAAGCCGCCTTGGTCGCGGAACCAGTCGGAGCGGCGCGCGTAGCGCTCGAGCGTGTCCTGGTAGCGCTTGTCGTCCTCGTGCAGCGCCGGATCGGCGATGTCGCGCTCGAGCTGGCGCAGCTCCTGCTCGGCTTCGAGCAGCGGGCCGAACACCGCCCTCATCTCCTCGATGATGCTGCGCTCGGACTGCAGCCCGCTGTTCTGGGCGAGATAGCCGACGCGCGTCTCCTTGGCGCGGTGGATGACGCCGCTGTCGCTGGACATCTGGCCCGCGAGGATCTGCAGCAGCGTCGACTTGCCGGCGCCGTTGACGCCGACAAGCCCGACGCGCTCGCGCTCCTGGATCTGGAACGTGATGCCGGACAATATGGTGGTGATGCCGTAGCTTTTCGTTAGGTCGTTGACTTGCAGCAGCATGGCCGGGCATGTTCCTTTCCGCAGAATGCTTCTATATATAAATGTAGAATACCGCAATCCGCCGCTATAATCGACCCTTATTGGCGAAACAAACCGCTCGGTGGTACACTATAGACAATTATGGCAGGAATGGTGGGTCCGATGATGGAATCCGGATCGGCGAAGTCCGCCGAGACCAAGAGGGAGCTGCGCCGGCGGCTGCTCGCCCTGCGCGACGGCTTGTCCGCGGCGGAGAGGGCGGAGGCTTCGTGCCTCGCCTGCCGCCATGCGGCCGAGTGGATCGAGTCTTCCGGCATCCGCAGCGTCATGGCGTTCGTCTCGTTCCGCTCGGAGCTGGACACGTCGGAGCTGCTGAAGTTCTGCTGGTCTCGCGGCCTGCGGCTGCTGCTGCCTCGCGCCGACGTCGGCGCGAAGCGCCTGGCGCTGCATGCGGTGCGCTCGCGCGACGAGCTCGCTCCAGGCGCTTACGGCATCCTCGAGCCCGATCCCGGCCGAGCTGCCGCGGCGCCGGACGAGGCGCCGGAGGCGGTGTTCGTGCCGGGCGCAGGCTTCGACCGCTGCGGCGGCCGGATCGGCTATGGCGGCGGCTACTACGACCGCTTCCGCGCCGAGGCGCGCGATGCGGCGGGCGGGCGCTGGATCGGGCTCGGCTTCGCCGCGCAGCTCGTGCCGCAGGTGCCGATGGAGCCGCATGACGCCGCGCTCGACGGGCTGGTCACGGAGCAGGGGCTCGTCTGGACGAACACGCATCCGCCGGAGGGAGGCCGATCATGACAGACCGTTCAACCGCATCGCCGCAGGAGCCGCTCAGCCATTTCAACGGGCAGGGGCGCGCGCGGATGGTCGACGTCTCGGACAAGGAGACGACGGCCCGCACAGCCGTCGCCCGCACGTCGATCGCGATGGCCGAGGAGACGCTAGCGCGCATCAAGGCGGGCGGCATCGCCAAGGGAGACGTGCTCGCGGTCGCCCAGGTGGCCGGCATCATGGCCGCCAAGAATACGTCGGCGTGGATTCCGATGTGCCATCCGCTGCCGCTGAGCGGCGTCGACATCTCGTTCGGCGACAACGGACGGGACGTGCTCACGATCGAGGCGGCCGTCCGCACCAAGGGGCCGACCGGCGTCGAGATGGAGGCGCTGACGGCCGTATCGGCCGCGGCGCTCACCGTTTACGACATGTGCAAGGCGATGCAAAAAGACATGGTCATCGGACCGACCGAGCTCGTCTCCAAGACGGGCGGCAAAAACGGCGATTACAGCCGGACAGATCGGGCATAGCGACGGGAGGAACGGAAGATGCGATGGAAGGTAGCGATTCTTACGGCGAGCGACAAGGGCTCGCGGGGCGAGCGGGAGGATACGAGCGCGCAGGTCATCCGCGAGCTCGTCGAGGAGGAGCTGGGCGGGAACATCGTCGATTACCGCATCGTGCCGGACGAGCAGGACGAGATCATGGCCGCGCTGATCGAGATGACCGGCTATTACGAGGCCGACCTCGTGCTGACGACGGGCGGCACCGGCCTCGGTCCGCGCGACATCACGCCGGAGGCGACGCTCAAGGTGATCGAGCGCGAGGTGCCGGGCATCTCCGAGACGATGCGCAGCAGCACGATGTCGCGCACCCGGCGCGCCATGCTCTCGCGCGGCGTGAGCGGCATCCGCGGCCGCACCCTTATCATCAATCTTCCCGGCAACCCCAAGGGCGTGCATGAGTGCCTGATGGCGGTCATCGACCAGCTGCCTCATGCGCTCGCCATCGTCTCCGGGCGGGAAGGGGAGCACGGCGCATGAGCATCCGCACGAGGCTGCGCGAGGTTCCTGTCGAGCAGGCGCTCGGCCTGCGGCTCGCGCATGACCTGACGCGCATCGTGCCCGGCTCGTTCAAGGGGCGGGCGTTCGTCAAAGGCCATGTCGTGACCGAGGCCGACATCCCGGCGCTGCTCGACATCGGCAAGGCTCATCTCTATGTCATGGAGCTGGCCGAGGGCGAGCTCCATGAGGACGAGGCCGCGCTTCGCATGGCGGAAGCCCATCGCGGGGAACGGATCGAGCCGGGCCGTCCTCATGAGGGCAAGGTGGCGCTCAAGTCTTCGATCCAGGGGCTGGTCAAGATCGATCCGGAGTATGTGAACGAGATCAACGCCCTCGGCGACATCGCCCTGGCGACCGTCGTCGGCGACCGCCTCGTGGAGGCGGGCGGCCAGGTGGCCGCGACCCGCGTCATTCCGCTCGTCGTGGAGGAAGCTCTCGTATCCCGCGTCGAGGAGCTGGCGGCGCGGTTCCGCGAGCGGCACGGCCGCGCGCCGATCGAGGTCAAGCCGCTGCGGCCGATGCGCGTCGGCCTCATCACGACCGGAGGCGAGGTGTACAGCGGCCGCATCGAGGACCGGTTCGGTCCCGCCGTGCGCGCCAAGCTGGAGCGGCTCGGCTCGTCCGTGGCCGAGCAGGCGCTCGTCCCGGACGACCGGCAGCGGATCGTCGACAAGATCGTTGAGTACAAAGACAAGGAATATGATATGATACTGCTTACAGGCGGCATGTCCGTCGATCCCGACGACCGGACTCCAGGCGCGATCCGCGCCGCCGGCACCGACATCGTCCGCTACGGGACGCCGATGCTGCCCGGCTCGATGCTGCTCATGGGCTATCTCGGCGGGACGCCGGTGCTAGGCTTGCCCGGCTGCGTCATGCATGATCCCCATACTTCGTTCGACGTGCTCCTTCCGCGCCTGCTGGCGGGAGAGGAGATTCGCAGGGAAGACATCACCGCGATGGGATACGGCGGCCTGTACGGCTGCTGACGCCCTCCGCGCATTCAACAGCGGAACGGCCTGCCCGGGCCCGTTCTCAAGGAGGAACCGACAATGGGTGGTATTGGAGCTACTGGATTTCTGCTGCTGGCGGTCATCGCGCTGCTGCTGTTCGGACCGAACAAGCTGCCGGAGCTCGGCCGCGCCTTCGGCCGCACGCTCAAGGAATTCAAGGCCGGCACGCGCGAGCTGATGGCCGAGGACGACGACCAGGCGAAGCGCCCGGCTTCGTCCTCCCGGATCGAAGTATCCGGCAGCGAGGGCGCGCAGCCCGAAGCGAGCCGTGCCGAAGCCCGCCGGCTGCCGGAGTAGCCGGCTCGCATCGGCGCATGACCGCGCGGAAGCCCGAGGCTTCCGCTTTTTCATTGAATCCCTGCCAGGTCGGGACGCTCGCGGCGCGGGCTTGCCGGCATGGCTGCATAAGGAGGACCTCGTATGGCCAGCCGTCCCCCGGACGGATCCTCGCCGCTGCGCAAGCGGATGAGCGAGGAGGGGCTCATGTCCCTGATGGAGCATCTCGGCGAGCTGCGCAAGCGCCTGTTCGTCGTGGTGCTCGTGCTGATCGCGGGACTCGTGCTCGGCCTTTTTCTCGCCAAGCCGATGTACGGGTATCTCACGACGACCGAGCAGGCCCGCGAGATCGGAGGATTCCATACGTTCTCGCTGTGGGACGGCATCGGCATCTACATGAAGTTCGCCTTCATCATCGCGCTCGTCCCCGTCGTCCCGCTCGCGTTCTACCAGCTGTGGGCGTTCGTCAAGCCGGCGCTGCGCAAGCATGAGCAGACCGCCGCGCTGCGCTACGTGCCGTTCGCGCTGCTCATGCTGCTGATCGGGATCAGCTTCTCCTATTTCGTCGTCTTTCCGATGGCGTTCCATTTCACGTCGGAGATCTCCCGCAGCCTCGGCCTTGAGGAGACGTACGGCATCGTGCAGTACCTGACGTTTCTCGTGAACATCGTCGTGCCGATCTCGCTGCTGTTCGAGATGCCGGTGCTGTTCATGTTCCTGACGGCGATCCGCATCCTGACGCCGGCCGGCCTGCGCAAGATGCGCCGCGTCGCCTACTTCGGGATGGTCGTCATCGGCGTCGTCGTGACGCCGCCGGATGTCGTGTCCGACTTGCTCGTCGCGATCCCGCTCATCCTGCTGTACGAGGTGAGCATCTACATGTGCGACCGCATCCATCGCAAGCAGCTGCGCAAGGATGCCGAGTTCGACAGCCGCTACGATTCGGCGGCGCTGAGCGAATAGCTCCGATCGAGCCTGGCGCAGCCCTGAGCTTTGCAGCCCCGTTTTCCGGTTTTCCGGAGGACGGGGCTTTTTTCATGAAAAAGACATAAAGCGGGCAGAATAAGGCTTGAGATTGACGGAGTCAAGACCAGGGTAAGGGAAAAGAAGGCGCATAATCCGGAATTCGTGACATAGATATGATGGAAATGTGAAAAAAGTTTGAACATCGATGCTCGACTATGGTATAGTGGATGCAAGAAAACACTTACAATCTTGAACGGGATGTGACAAGCATGGCTAAAATGATGTCCGTGAAACCGGTACAGCAAACGAAGAATGCGGTCGATCGTCTCTTCCAATTCATGAATATGATGGCGTGGACCTGCTTGCTGATCGGAGTCGTGACCTCCCTTTGGAACATCACCCACTTTAGCGATACGAACATGACGCTGATGGTCGGCATCGGATTCCTCATCGGCAGCGTGTTCATCTATACGTCCGGAGCAGCCCTTCACCTCGTCTCCCACAAGCTCGAGCAGCTGGAGGATCGACCGGAAGACCGTTTCTGACCCCTGCAAGAAGCCGCGCCAGCGCGGCTTCTTTTTTTTTTGAACTCAAGACCTCTTTTTTGAAGACAAAGATGGGGGTGCCCCCTTGAAATTGTTCGGCAGTTTGAGTATGATAAAAACTGTTATTAGCACTAGACTCCAACGAGTGCTAATAAAATGACAAATTTCGATCAAGGAGGCTATTTTTTCATGATCAGACCTTTGGGTGAACGCGTATTGGTTGAACCGATCGCCAAGGAAGAGACGACTGCGAGCGGCATCGTGCTGCCTGACACGGCAAAAGAGAAGCCGCAAGAAGGCAAAGTCGTAGCTGTAGGCAGCGGAGCTCTGAAGGACGGCGTTCGCGTCGAGCTGGAAGTGAAGGTCGGCGACCGCGTTCTTTTCTCCAAGTATGCAGGCACGGAGATCAAGTACGAAGGCAAAGAGTATTTGATTATGAAAGAAAGCGACATCCACGCGATCTTCGGCTAAGCTGCATCGGCTTGCCGGCGCTATAGAGGCTCGGCTTTCATACTTAGGACCACAATCCAATCATCACTCGGGAGGTAACGAACGATGGCGAAAGAAATCAAGTTCAGCGAAGACGCTCGCCGCGGCATGCTGCGCGGGGTGGATGCTCTGGCGAATGCAGTAAAGGTGACGCTCGGACCGAAAGGCCGCAACGTCGTGCTCGAGAAGAAATTCGGCAGCCCGCTCATCACCAATGACGGCGTATCCATCGCAAAAGAGATCGAGCTCGAAGATCCGTTCGAAAACGCGGGCGCTCAGCTCGTCAAAGAAGTCGCGACCAAGACGAACGACGTCGCCGGCGACGGCACGACGACCGCGACGGTGCTCGCCCAGGCGATCATCCGCGAAGGCCTGAAAAACGTGACGGCGGGCGCGAACCCGATCGTCCTGCGCAAAGGCATCGAAAAAGCGGTCCGCGCTGCGGTCGAGGAGCTGAAAAACATCTCCAAGCCGATCGAGGGCCAGCAGTCGATCGCTCAAGTCGCTGCGATCTCCTCCGGCGACGAGGAAGTCGGCCAGCTGATCGCCGAAGCGATGCAGAAGGTCGGCAACGACGGCGTCATCACGGTCGAGGAGTCCAAAGGCTTCTACACCGAGCTTGAAGTCGTAGAAGGCATGCAGTTCGACCGCGGCTACGTCTCCCCGTACATGATCACCGATACGGACAAGATGGAAGCGGTGCTCGACAACCCTTACATCCTCATCACCGACAAGAAGATCTCCAACATCCAGGAGATCCTGCCGGTGCTCGAGAAGGTCGTCCAATCCGGCAAGCAGCTGCTGATCATCGCGGAAGACGTGGAAGGCGAAGCCCAAGCGACGCTGATCGTCAACCGTCTGCGCGGCACGTTCACTTGCGTCGCCGTCAAGGCTCCTGGCTTCGGCGACCGCCGCAAAGCGATGCTCGGCGACATCGCCGCTCTGACGGGCGGCCAAGTGATCACCGAGGAGCTTGGCCTGGACCTCAAGTCCACGACGGTCGAGCAGCTCGGCTCCGCTCGCCAGATCCGCGTGACCAAAGAGAACACGATCATCGTGGACGGCGCCGGCGACAAGACGGACATCGAAGTCCGCGTGAAGCAGATCCGCGCCCAGCTGGAAGAAACGACGTCCGACTTCGACCGCGAGAAGCTGCAAGAGCGTCTGGCGAAGCTGTCCGGCGGCGTAGCCGTCATCAAGGTCGGCGCTGCGACGGAAACCGAGCTCAAAGAGCGCAAGCTGCGCATCGAAGACGCTCTGAACTCCACGCGCGCTGCCGTTGAAGAAGGCATCGTATCCGGCGGCGGCACGGCTCTCGTGAACGTATACAGCGCCGTTGCGGCTCTGGACGTGACCGGCGAAGAGAAGACCGGCGTCAACATCATCCTGCGCGCTCTGGAAGAGCCGGTCCGCACGATTGCGACCAACGCAGGCGTAGAGGGCTCCGTCATCGTCGAGCGCCTCAAAAAGGAACCGGTCGGCATCGGCTACAACGCCGCTACCGGCGACTGGGTCAACATGTTCGAAGCCGGCATCGTCGATCCGACGAAGGTGACGCGTTCCGCGCTGCAGAACGCCGCTTCCGTAGCGGCTGTCGTCCTGACGACCGAAGCGGTCGTCGTCGACAAGCCGGAGAAGGATAAGCCGGCCATGCCAGACATGGGCGGAATGGGCGGCATGGGCGGCATGATGTAAGTGCCGGGCCAACTAGCCTGATCCAGCAAGAGAAGAAGACGGGACCTTTCGAGGTCCCGTCTTTTTTTTAATTCGGCTCTATGTTGCTGGCTCTGCTGGCGCGTTTCGCATCCGCGCAAGCCGGATCGCTTTTAGCACAACCACTGATTTATGATCAAAAACCTCTCCCGTATGCATGGAAACGAATGGATAACGATTTTACAATAGGGACTAGACACGGGAAGGAGGTCAGCGGTCAAGCTGGAGCAACACGTCAATTGAAAGCGCAACCATTCATACGGCGAGGGGAGCTTGGATATGACGAAACGATTCAAACCCGGAAGGCGAGCGGCCGCGATCGGCCTGGCGGCGACGATGCTGGCGACGGGCGCGGCTTCTGGCGCAGGGGCATCCGCGCAGCCATCGGCTGCGGCGTCCGCGAGCGCGACTGCCGGTAAATCGCATTCGCCCGCAAAAGCGAGCTACCAGATGGAGTATCTGGACCGCGGGCTTGTCGCTGCGGCGACGTCGGAGGGGGTGTTCCTGAGCTGGCGCCTGCTCGCGGGAGAGGAAGGGGCGGCCCGCGCGGGCAAAGATGCCGGCACGACGTTCCAGGTTTACCGGGATGGGCGCAAGCTGGCGGAGGTGAAGGACAGCACGAACTACGTGGACCGCGGCGGCTCGGGCAGCTCGGCGTATAGGGTCGTCGCCGTACGCGGCGGCAAGGAGAGGAACGAAAGCGCGTCCGTCCGACCATGGACGAACGCCTATCTGGACCTCAAGCTGCGCAAGCCGGCGGACGGCGTCACTCCGGTCGGCGAGGCGTACACGTACAGCGCGAACGACATGAGCGTCGGCGATGTCGACGGGGACGGGCAGTACGAGTTTTTCGTCAAATGGGACCCGTCGAACTCCAAGGATGTGTCGCAGATCGGCTATACGGGCAACGTCTACATCGACTGCTATCGCCTCGACGGCACGCTGCTCTACCGCTATGATCTCGGCGTCAACATCCGGGCCGGAGCGCATTATACGCAGTTCCTCGTCTACGATTTCGACGGCGACGGCAAGTCGGAGATCATGTTCAAGACCGCTCCGGGCACGAAGGTCACGACATATGCGCCGGACGGCAGCGTGCGCAAGGAAGCCTACGTGACGATGCCGAAGGCGGACGTCTCGGCCGGATACAGCCATCAGGACGACTATCGCTTGAGCAAGCAAGGCTACTACGATCATGTCGTGAAGCTGTTCCGCGAGTGGCATCAGCAGCCGGAGGTCAAGGACGGCAGCTGGCCGGCGACGCTGGAGGAGGCTTTCGGCATCGAGCCGAAGTTCAGCTACCCGCTCTCTTTGGAGGACGCGAGAGAGCTGGCCGATTACTTCATGGACGTGTACGCGCCGGCGCGCAGCGCGCGCAACAATTTGCGGGCGTTCGAGGGCTTCATCGTCGACGGTCCGGAATACTTGAGCGTATTCGACGGGCGGACGGGAGCGGAGCTGCAGACGATTCCGTACAAGCCGGGCCGGGAAGACGACGGCCTGCGCTGGGGCGATTACGCGATGGCCCGGATCGAGCCCGGCAACCGCGTCGACCGCTTCCTGGCCGGCGTCGCTTATTTGGACGGCAGCAAGCCGTACGCCGTGTTCGCCCGCGGCTACTACACCCGCTCGACGCTCGTTTCCTACGGCTGGGACGGCAAGCGGCTGCGAGAATACTGGTACGTGGACAGCGGCTGGACGCCGATGACGAATCCGTTCAACGACGGTCCTCACGGCCGCGACGGCACGGATCCGGAGTTCGGCTCGCTGACGACGCAGGGCTTCCACTCGATGAGCGCGGCCGACGTGGACGGCGACGGCAGGCAGGAGATCGTCTACGGCTCGGCGACGATCGACGACGACGGCTCGCTGCTGTACAGCTCCAAGGCGCTCATGCCTGCGGAGAGCGCCCAGCCGGGCGAGACGGCTCGTCTCGGCCATGGCGACGCGATGCATGTCGGCGATCTGGATCCGCAGCGGCCTGGCCTCGAGATCTTCACGGTCCACGAAGGCGGGGCGTACGCGCCTTACGGCTATGCGATGCGGGACGCGGCGACGGGGAGCGTGCTGTGGGGCGGCTACACCGGCAAGGATACCGGCCGCGGCATGGTCGGCGACGTCGATCCGTCCCAGCCGGGGTACGAGGCCTGGGCCGGCGTGCCGCTCGCTCCGGCGGGGGCGCTGTGGAACGCGAAAGGCACGCAGATCGGCAGCAAGGCTCCCGGCACGAACATGAGCATCCGCTGGGCGGCGGACGGCACGACGCAGATCGTCGACGGTGCGATCGACGTCACGCCGACGATCCAGGACTGGCGCCGCGGCACGCTGCTGACGGCTGAGGGGACGAAGACGAACAACGGCACGAAGGGCAATCCGGGCCTCGTCGCCGATGTCTTCGGCGATTGGCGCGAGGAGCTGCTCGTCCGCACGGCGGACAGCTCCGCCATCCGGATCTACCTCAGCACGGAGCTTGCGAGCCGCAAGCTCGTGACGCCGATGCTCGACCCGCAGTACCGGGCCGAAGTCGCGCGTCAGAACACGACCTACAACCAGCCGTCGTATCCGAGCTACTATTTCGGCTCGGACATGGATTGGTCTGCGGTCAAGTCGGCGTCGATCCGGCAGCCGGGCCTGCTGGCGCAGCTCGGCCGGCAGCTGCAGCACTATGCCGGAGCAGGCGAGCTGTCGGGGCCGATCGTGAAGCAGCTTGAAGCGTCGTGGGAGCAGGCTTGGCGGCATGACGAAGCCGGCCGCGCCGAGCAGGCGGCCAAGGCGCTGGAGAAATTCCGCATCCAGCTGGAGAAGAGAGGCTCCAAAGACAAAGTCTCCCGCGCCGCAGGACTGAACTTGGGCGATCTGGCGGAGCAGCAGCTGGAGCAGTGGAAGAAGCGCTGAAGCAAGGACGGACGGGCATGCCGCATAGCGGCAGCTGCAAGGGCGCCAGGGCTCCGGGGCGATGCTGCATGAAGCAGGCCGCAAGGTCAGCAACGACATGCCGCATGGGCAGCCGCAAGGTCAGCAACGGCATGCCCTATAGCGACAGCCGCAGAGGCGGTTCGGGGAGGCCGGTTGATTCCGGCCTCCTCTTCCTTTACGATGGGTCATATCGCAAAAGGAAGAGGAGGGGCAGACCATGCCGCCTAGAATCGTCCGCTCCGTCACGGAGCTGATCGGGGACACGCCCGCCGTGCGGCTGAACCGCCTGGCCGGCCCGGAGCTGGCCGAAGTCTGCGTCAAGCTGGAGAGCTTCAATCCGAGCGGGAGCGTGAAGGACCGCGCCGCCGCCAATCTCATCCTTGAAGCCGAAAAATCCGGACGGCTGCTGCCCGGCGGCACGATCATCGAGCCGACAAGCGGCAACACCGGCATCGGACTGGCGATGAACGCGGCCGCGCGCGGCTACCGCGCGATTCTCGTCATGCCGGACAACGCGACCAAGGAGCGGATCGGCATCCTCCGCGCCTATGGGGCGGAGGTCGTGCTGACGCCGGCAGCCGAGCGGATGCCGGGCACGATCCGCAAGGCGGAGGAGCTGGCCGCCGGCATCCCGGGAAGCTTCATCCCGCAGCAGTTCGAAAACCCCGCCAACCCCGACGCGCATCGCTTGACGACGGCCGCGGAAATCTGGGAGCAGATGGACGGCCGGCTGGACGCCTTTGTCGCGACGGCCGGCACGGGCGGCACGATCACCGGCACCGGGGAGGAGCTGAGGCGCCGGCTGCCCGGTCTCCGCATCGTCGTCGTCGAGCCCGCAGGCTCGCCGGTGCTGTCGGGCGGCGAGCCAGGACCGCATAAGCTCGTCGGCACGAGCCCGGGCTTCGTGCCTGCCATCCTCAACACGTCCGTCTACGACGAGATCGTGCAGGTGCAGGACGAGCAGGCGCTGGAGACATGCCGGCGGCTGGCGCGCGAGGAGGGGCTGTTGATCGGCCCGTCCGGCGGAGCGGCCGTCTGGGCGGCGCTGCGGGAGGCGGCCCGGCTTGGTCCGGGCAAGCGGGTGCTCTGCATGGCGCCGGACAGCGGCGAGCGGTATTTGAGCATGGGCGTGTTCGACGCCCCATGATCGCAGCCGCAGCCTCAGCCGCGAGCGCCCTTCGGCCTCCGCATCGGCAAGGCGGAGCGGGATCGCCGCCGCAGCCGGGCTAAAAACGCAAAAAGGGACGAAACGGAGTCTGGCTCCGGTTCGTCCCTTTTGCTTTTATGCGGATGGACAGCTTGGATCGTTCGAGCTGCCTTGGAAATGGCAGAACAGAGAGCGGCGGGAACGGAACCCTCTTGGAGAAGCGGGAGCGGTTCCCTTGATGGCCGGATTCCATCCTTTTCGGGAAGGGAGATCAAAGGAATCTGGGCATCAGCGGAATCGGAAAGAGGGTCCGTGCCCGGAGCGGCTTCCGGCTCGGACAGGCCCTCCCCAATCTCGGAGTCAATCTCCGCAGGCCCGCTTCCGCCTGAACCCTCAAGCCTGAACCGGCTCCTCAAGAGCCGGTGCGGATCTCCTCCATCGCTGCGGCAGGACGCAGGCGACGAAGCGGGGAGCGGCTGTAGCGGAACTCTCCGGCTCCGAGCACGGTAAGCTTCTCGCCCGTGCCCTCGATCGTCGAGCCGTCGGCGACATAAGCGCCCTCGCCGACGATCGCGCGGTGCACATGCACGTCTCGGCCGATCCGGGCTCCGGGCATGATGATGCTGTCCGTAATCGTGCTGCCTTCTCCGACCTGCACGCTATGGAACAGGATGGAGCCTTCGACCGAGCCTTGGATGCGGCAGCCGCGCTGCACGATCGAGTTGGACACCTCGCCGCGTCCTTCGACGTAGACGGCCGGGCTCAGGTCGAGGGACGGCGTGTACATCGGCCATTCCGGACGGTTCAGGTCGATGACGCCGTTCAGCAGATCCATATGGGCTTCCCACAGGCTGTCCGGCGTGCCGACATCCTTCCAATAGCCTTGGAAAGGAAACGCGACGACGCTGCTGCCCTCGGAGAGCAGCTGCGGAATGATGTCCTTGCCGAAGTCATGGGAGGAGCGGCTCGACTCGGCATCCTTCACCAAAGCTTGCTTCAGGTCGGCCCAGCGGAAAATATAGACGCCCATGGAAGCGAGGTTGCTCTTGGGCTCGGCCGGCTTCTCGGCGAACTCGGTCACCTGCAGCCGCTCGTTCGTATTCATGATGCCGAAGCGCGATGCCTCGCTCCACGGCACCTCCTTCACCGCGATCGTCGCAGCCGCGCCGCGCTGGCGGTGGAACGTGAGCATTTCCGTATAGTCCATCTGATAGATATGGTCGCCGGAGACGATCAGCACATGCTCCGGATTTTCCTTCTCGATGAAGTCGATATGTTGATAAATGGCGTCGGCCGTCCCGACGTAGCCGTTCTTTTCATCCTTAGAGGAAAGCAGGTCGATGCGGGCGTTGTCCCAAGCCCGTCCGTCCGCGATATGCTGCGTGATCGACTGCTTCATATATTGGCTCAGCACGCCGATCCGGTTGATGCCGGAATTGACGCAGTTGCTCAGCGGGAAGTCGATGATGCGGTAGCGGCCTCCGAAGTGCACCGCAGGCTTGGCGAGTCGATTCGTCAGAGGGGCGAGGCGTTTTCCTTCGCCTCCGGCAAGAAGCATAGCAAGGCAAGCATTCGATTGGATCATTAGGCGGTACCCTCCATTTTTTCGCTCGGAATATCATGTCTAGGTTATAACTAAACGGCACGGAACACTTTGAAACCGAATGAAAACAAGCGGGCCAAGCGGCCCGAGGAGCGACGAAGCGGCGCTTCGGCTGGACTGGCCGCGGCGGAGAAGGTCCTGAATGTTTCATGAGCCGCAAGGCAAGGGTAGAGATGCCTAGGCTGAGGACAGGCCGCCGCGCTGGCGGCTTCCCGATAAGACCGACTACACCAAACTGGAGGGATTTTCAATGAAACCAAGCATTCAAGTTGTCGAGAACGGCACGGACGCGATGTCGGCCGTACGGGAACTGAACCGTCGCGGATATGGTCGGGATGAGATCTATGTACTGGCGCATGACAAGGATCAGACGGATCGGCTGGTCGAAAATTCCGATGCGAACAAGATCGGCATGTCCGAGGAGGGCGTATTCGACTCCATGGCCAATATGTTCCGCTCCCGCGGCGACGAGCTGCGCTCGAAGCTGGAGTCCGTCGGCTTGACGGACCTGGAGGCGGAGCGCTACGAGGAAGTGCTCGATCAAGGCAAGATTCTCGTCATCGCCAAAACCCACTGACCGTCGCCTTGCCCGCCCCGGAGCGCCTAGCGCTTTCCGGGGCTTTTCCGCGTCTCCCGATGCCAGCGACAGCCGGATCCCCGAAATCCCCCCTTCCACTCGCTTGTTTAAGAGGATTAAATATTCCGATCTCGAAGATCGGTTATCCCGATGTAAATATTCCCCATCCGCAGATCGATTCCCTTTATCTGACAGAAAAAAATGGCCTCGCGGCTTCCGGTGTACGGACTGCCGACCCGCAGGTATACTGATAGGATGGGAATTTCGGTTTTGGGGAGGAAGATGCAAGCATGAACGAAATGATTCCGTCCGCGGCCGCTCCGTCGATACCGGTCGTCCTGCTGGGCGGCTTTTTGGGGAGCGGCAAGACGACGCTGCTCGCCCGGCTGGCAGAGCGGTTCCGCGAGGAGGGCAAGCTGGCCGCCGTCATCCTGAACGAGCTCGGAGACGTCGCGTTCGACGAGCTGCCAGCGGGCGGCATGCCCGTAAGCGAGCTGCTGAGCGGCTGCATCTGCTGCTCGATGAAGGCGGATCTGACCGCGGAGCTGCTGCAGCTGGCCGACCGCAGGCCGGATGTGATCCTCGTCGAGGCGACCGGAGCGGCCAATCCGCTGGAGCTGGTCGAAAACGTCATGGAAGCCTCGCTGCATCGCCCGCTCCATCTGGCTGCCGCGATCGCCGTCGTAGACGGGCCGGGACTGCTGCAGCTGCGCAAAGGAAGCCGGCGGACGTACCGGCTGCTGACGGACGGCATCCGCTGCGCGACGCATCTGGTGCTCAACAAGGCCGACAAGCTGCACCCGGAGGAGCGGGTCGAGCTGGAGCAGCTGCTCCGCGAGCTGAACGGCCGCGCGAAGCTGGCCGTGACGGTGCGCGCCGCCGTCCCGGACGGCTGGCTCGACGGCCTGGACGCCAGCGGCAGGGCGATCGCCGGCGAGGAGATCCGCGAGCGCCGGCAAGCGCCGGACGGAACGTCTGGCTGCGGCTGCGGAGAGACGCATGCTGCGGGGCACGCCTGCGCGCACGGAGAACGGCATGAGCATTTGCTGGCCGTCTCCTACTACCCGGAACGGCCGTTCGACAGCGTCGCGTTCGAGCAGCTGCTGAGACGGCTGCCCGATGCCGTCTACCGGGCCAAAGGCATCGTCACCTTCGCCGACACGCCGAGCCGGTATCTGTTCCAGTATGCGTTCCGCGAAGCCGATTTCGTGCCGACGGCCTCCGCCGCGCCCGATGCGATCGTCTTTATCGGAGAGCATTTTTCCCGCGAGGAGCTGCTGCGGGAGCTGGCGGAGCTGGAGCGGCTCTGATTCGCCGTTCCGCCGGCTTTTTTCGTGCGCCTTGAGCTGTTTCGCCGCCCGAATCTCGTGGTAAATGAAGGAATCAAGCAAGAAACGGAAGATTCCACTTACGAGGAGGAAGGCGCATGAAACGGATCGTCACTCTGGTTGCCGCTGCTTGCCTGCTGATGACGGGGGTTACGATCGGCGTGCTCATGCGCCCCGCTTATGCGCCTTCTCCGGCGGTCGCCGTCGGACCGGCGGTGGCGGATGATTCGAATGAGGCTGCGGTCCGCGCAGCTTCGCCGGCGTACTCGGCCTTTTTGCAGGACGAGGCCGCTATGTCGGCGGAGCCGGCGCTGGATTTCAGCGAAGTGAATGGAGTGGGCCTCTCCGACGCCAAGGAGCAGGTCGTGACCGAGCTCGGCATCCCGCAGTCGGCGCAGCGCGACGAGCTGCTGCCCGAACAGACGGCGTGGACCTATCCCGGCATGGAGGTCGGCTTCACCGGCGGCAGCGTGGAGTATGTGAGCGTACCGGCCGGAGAGGGGCGGATCGAGCTCGAGAGCGGCAGCCTGCCGATTTCGCTCGAGGGATGGACGGAGGCGTTCGGCGAGCCGATGTTCACGGCTGACGACGGCGTCGGTTATGTCGACGAGCGCGGCTTCGCCGCCAAGCTGTTCCTCGAGCCTCTCAGCGGAGAGCTTGTCTCGATCGACTTTTTCTGGTCCTCTCCGCAGCAATAAAATAAATGTCGATTCCTCTGTTTCAATAGGCTCGGAAGCGGGTATTTCAATTTCATAGGATGTTGAATCGACTCGGTCGCTGCCTCTGGAGGTTGCGGCCGCTTCGTGCGTACCTGGGCAAATAGCCATATTTTTGTTGCGGATTCGGGGTGACGATCGCTTCGCGGCTCCTGTAAAATAGATGGGAAGGACCGCTTTTCGTCAAGATCAATAGTCGTATAACGATATTCATAGAATGATAGTCCTATAAAGAGGGGAATCGGTGAGCACCTACATGAAAATCCGGACGAAAGTTCAGATCGGCTTCTCCCTGCTGCTGGCGATCATCATCATCCTCAGCATCGCTGGCGTGCGGAACCTGTTCAGCATGAGCGACCAGCTCAACGAGATTTACGACGACCGCTATACAAAGGTCTACGTGGCGACGGACATGCGGGGCAATGCGAACAATGTGGCTAAATTCATGGTCAACGTGCTGACCGTTCCGACGGCCCAGACGGTCGAAAACAATCGCGCGAACATCGAGGCGATGCGCCAGAACGTCCTGGAAGGCATCGAAAGGCTCAAATCGCTGTCGGCCAATGCGTCCGAGATCTCCATGATGGAGGATATCACAGGCTCAGCCGCCAACTTCTTCGGCTATGTGGACCAGGCGCTCTCGCTCGTGAGCTCCGGCAAGGGCGCCGAGGCGGTCGCGCTGCGCGAAGCGCAAGGACTGGAATTCCAGGAATCGCTCGTCGCCGATATCGAAAAGCTGTCGAGCTACCATCGCAACGCCCTGACCCAGCTCGTGGAGCAGACGCGCGCGGACAACGAGGCGACGACGAACATCATGGTCGCCCTGACGGTGGCAGGCGTGCTGGCCGGAGCGTTCATCATGGCCTGGAACACGAAGTCGCTCAATCGCGGCTTCCGCGGCCTGTCGGCGATGATCGCCGGCTTCGCCCAAGGCGGCTCGACGGCGGAGTCCCGCCGGCTGGCGGAGAAGCAGGAGGGCGAGTTCAAGGAAGTGACGGACGCCTTCATCGCGCTCGCCGACGATCTGGATGAAAAGACCGAGGCGGAGAGAATCTACAACCAGAATATGCAGGAGCAGACCTGGCTCAAGACGAATCTGGCCAACGTCACCGTGGAGGCGCAGGGCATCACCGACCTGGACCGCCTGTCGGGCAAGCTGGCGGAGCTGATCGCGCCGCTGACCGGAGCGACATATGCGGCGTTCTATGTGCGCGACCATATGGGAGACGCCCAGACGCTGACGCTGCGCGGCAGCTATGCCGGCATGGAGGGCGGCCGGATGCGTTCGGTCATCCGTCTGAACGAGGGCTTGACGGGCCAGGCGGCCGCCGACGGCCGGGCCGTGCATCTGACCGAGGTGCCGAGCGATTACCTCAAGGTGTCCTCCGGCATCGGCGAGTCGGCCGTGCGCGAGCTGCATATTCTGCCGCTTCATTATCAGAACAAGGTCATCGGCGTCATCGAGCTCGGCACGCTGCAGACGTTCACCTCGATCCATCTGGATCTGCTGAAGCAGATCGGCGAATCGGTCGGCATGGTGCTGCACAATCTGTTCGGGCGCATCCGCATCGAGGAGCTGCTGCGCGAGTCGCAGACGATGAGCGAGGAGCTGCAGTCGCAGTCGGAGGAGCTCATCAGCCAGCAGGAGGAGCTGCGCAGCTCCAACGAACGGCTCGAGGAGCAGACGAGAGCGCTCAAGTCTTCCGAGGAGAAGCTGCAGTCGCAGCAGGAGGAGCTCGAGCAGACGAACGAGGAGCTTCTCCAGAAGACGCATATGCTGGAGCTTCAGATGAAGGAGACGCAGAAGCGCAGCCAGCAGATCGAGCAGACGCGCGACGCGCTCGAAAAGCAGACCGTGCAGCTCGGCCTCGCGTCCAAGTACAAGTCGGAATTCCTGGCCAACATGTCGCATGAGCTTCGGACTCCGCTCAACAGCCTGCTGATCCTGTCGCAGATGCTGTCGGACAACAAGGAAGGCAACCTGACGAAGAAGCAGATCGAATTCGCGACGACGATCCACGGCTCCGGCTCGGATCTGCTGAAGCTGATCGACGAGATTCTCGACCTGTCCAAGATCGGCGCGGGCAAGATGGACGTCGTCACCGAGCATGTGCCGATCCGCGACCTGGAGCAGTATGCGCTGCGCAGCTTCCAGCCGCTGAGCGCGCAGAAGGATCTCGTGTTCGAGACGAAAATCGACGAGGACGTGCCGACCGAGCTGTTCACCGACAGCCATCGGGTCAAGCAGATCCTTCGCAATCTGCTCTCCAACGCGTTCAAGTTCACGAGCCAGGGCTCGGTCGCCCTGCATATCCGCAAGGCATCCGGGCCGGAGCTTCCGGAGCAGGCCGAGGGCGAATGGATCTCCTTCGAGGTGCGCGATACCGGCATCGGCATTCCGGAAGACAAGCAAGCGATCATTTTCGAGGCGTTCCAGCAGGTCGACGGCACGACGAGCCGCAAGTACGGCGGCACGGGCCTCGGCCTCGCGATCAGCCGCGATCTCGCCAAGCTGCTCGGCGGCGACGTGAGGCTGACGAGCAAGCCGGGAGAAGGCAGCTCCTTTGTCCTCACCTTGCCGGAGTTCCATATCGTCAAAAGCCTGACGGAACCAGCCGAGTTCGATGCGGGAGCAAGCTTCGGGGGCATGAGCGAAGCGGCCGCCGCCCTGTCGCCGGGCAGGCCGGCAATGCCGGCGCCGCGCCGTCAGGCCGACGAGCCGGTCCGCGTGCTGCAGGAGGTCGAAGACGATCTGGAAAACCTGCAGGAGGGCGACAAGGTCGTGCTCATCGTCGAGGACGATGTGGCTTTCGCCAAGGTGCTCGTCGACATCGCCCGCTCGCGCGGCTTCAAGGCGATTACGGCCGGACAGGGAGACAAGGGCTTGTCGCTGGCGAGGACGTATGTTCCGGACGCGATCCTGCTCGATATCCAGATGCCGGTCATGGACGGCTGGTCGGTCCTCCATCATCTCAAGAACGATGCCGATACGCGGCATATCCCGGTGCATCTCATCTCGGTCATCGACGAGGTGCAGCAGGGGCTGTCGCTCGGCGCGATCGCCTATCTCAAAAAGCCGGTCACCAAGGAGCATCTCGACAATCTGTTCACGCAGATCGGACTGTTCCTGGAGCGCAACCTGAAGCGGCTGCTCATCGTCGAGGACGATCAGGCGCAGCGGCTCGCGATCGAGGAGCTGATCGGCCACGACGACCTCGTCATCACCGGCGTCTCCTCGGGCAAGGAAGCGCTCCGCGAGCTGACCGAGCATCGCTACGACTGCATGGTGCTCGACCTCGGGCTGCCGGACATCAGCGGCTTCGAGCTGCTGGACCAGATCCGGCGCAACGAGGAGCTCCACGATCTGCCGATCATCATCTACACGGGCCGGGAGCTCGACAAGCGCGAAGAGATGATGCTCAAGAAATATGCCGAGACGATCATCGTCAAGGACGTGAAGTCTCCGGAGCGCCTGCTCGACGAGACGACGCTGTTCCTGCACCGCGTCGAGGCCGATCTGCCGGAAGACAAGCGAAGCGTGCTGCGCAAGCTGCACAGCGTCGAGACGATTTTCGAAGACCGCAACGTGCTGATCGTCGACGACGACATCCGCAACGTGTTCGCGCTCTCCAACGTGCTCGAAGGCTACAAGATGAACATCATCTATGCCGAGAACGGCCGCGAGGCGATCGAGCAGATCGAGAAGAACCCGGATCTCGATCTGGTGCTGATGGATATCATGATGCCGGAAATGGACGGCTACGAGGCGATGAGGCTGCTGCGGGCGGACAGCCGCTTCGACAAGCTGCCGATCATCGCCGTCACCGCCAAGGCGATGAAGGGCGATCGGGACAAATGCATTGAGGCAGGGGCCAGCGACTACATCGCCAAGCCGGTGAATGTCGACCAGCTGCTTTCATTAATGAGGGTGTGGTTGTATAAATAACAGCAAGCTTCGTCCAAGCGAGGCGGACGAGAGGGAACAAGTCGAGATCGAGCTGCTGCTGGAGGCGATGTACCGGCTGTACGGGTACGATTTCCGCAATTATGCCTATGCCTCGATCCGGCGCAGGATCTGGCATCGCGTCCATGCCGAGAGGCTGGCGACGGTGACCTCCCTGACCGACAAGATGGTCCATGACCGCAGCTGCATGGAAAGGCTGCTGTCCGATCTGACGATCCATGTCACGGAGATGTTCCGGGATCCGGAAGTGTTCCGCTCGTTCCGCGAAAATGTCGTGCCGCTGCTCAAAACCTATCCGTTCATCCGCATCTGGCATGCCGGCTGCTCGACAGGCGAAGAAGTCTATTCCATGGCGATCCTGCTCCACGAGGAAGGACTGCTCGAGAAAACCCGCATCTATGCAACGGACATGAGCGCCACCGTGCTCGACGTCGCCCGCCAGGGCGTCTTCCCGATCGAGCGGATGCAGCAATATACGCGCAACTATCAGGACGGCGGCGGCAAGGAATCGTTCTCGGACTATTACATGGCCCGGTACGAGTCCGTCATTTTCCAAAGCTTCCTGAAGAAAAATATCGTCTTCGCCCAGCATAATCTGGTAACGGACGGTTCGTTCAACGAGTTCCACGTCATCCTCTGCCGCAACGTGATGATCTACTTCAACAAGGAGCTGCAAAATCATGTGCACGGGCTGCTGTACGACAGCCTCAGCATGTTCGGCGTGCTGCTGCTCGGCACGAAGGAGTCGATCAACTTCACGCGGCATGCCGACAAGTTCGACGAGCTGGACCTCGTGAACCGCATCTATCGCAAGATCAAGTAGCCGCACGTTCAGAGAGGGGGGGAACCATGATCTCTTACGACGGACCGATCAATATTCTGCTTGTCGACGACTATCCGGAGAACCTGCTTGCGATCGAAGCGGTATTGGCCGATCTCGACTACAATCTCGTGAAGTGCCTGTCGGGAGAGGAGGCGCTGCGCGCGCTGCTCAAGGACGACTTCGCGGTCATCGTGATGGACGTCCAGATGCCCGGCATGGACGGCTTTGAGACGGCGCGCATGATCAAGTCGAGGGAGAAGACGAAGGAGATTCCGATCATCTTCGTCTCCGCGACGAGCAAGGAGTCGCAGCATTTGTTCACCGGCTATGCCGTCGGAGCCATCGACTACATGCTCAAGCCGTTCGTGCCGCAGATTTTCCGCTCGAAGATCGAAGGCTTCGTCGGCATGTACGTCAGCAACAAGAAGCTCCAGCAGCAGAAGATCCTGCTCCAGCAGCAGACGCAGGAGCTCGAGCGGATGAACAAGGAGCTGATGCGCACGGCGTATCAGCTGACCAAGGCGGAGGCGATCAAAAGCGTCATCAGCAGCACGTCGATGGACACGATGATCACGTTCGACGGAGGCGGCATCATTCTGACCGTCAACCCGTCGATCCTGCCGATGTTCAGCTATTCGGAGCGAGAGGTCATCGGCAGGCATATCCATGAGCTCGTGCCCGAGCTGTGCCTCAAGCAGCTTGAGGGCATGACGGAGCAGACGGCCGAGGGCCTCACCTCCGGGCGGCTGATCGAGGTGATGCCGCAGCGCAAGGACGGCAGCCGCTTCCATGCCGAGATCAAGCTCGGCAGCACGCATGTCGACGACGAGCTCATCTATGCCTGCACGGTCAGCGACATCACCGAGCGCAAGAAGACCGAGCGCGAGCTGCTCGCCGCCAAGGAGGCGGCGGAGATCGCCGACCGCGCCAAGACCGACTTCCTGGCGATGGTCAGCCATGAGATCCGCACGCCGATGAACGGCATTCTCGGCATGACCAATCTGCTGACGGAAACCGACCTGGACGAAGAGCAGCGCGACTTCACCGAAATCATCCTCAAGAGCGGAGACTCCCTGCTCGGCGTCATCAACGACATCCTCGACTATGCGAAGATCGAGGCCGGCAAGCTGGAGCTGGAGCGGATTCCGTTCAGCCTCAAGAGCTGCCTCGACGAATCGCTGGACCTGTTCATCGGCAAGGCGCGGGAGAACAGCCTCGAGCTGCTCTGCACCGTCGACGAGAGCTTGCCGGAATACGTCTACGGGGACGTGACCAAGCTGCGCCAGATTCTCATGAATCTGGTCAGCAACGCGGTCAAGTTCACGCCGGAAGGCCGGATCGAGGTCGCCGCGCGGCCGGGCTCCGAGCCGTTCGCGGGGTCGATCCGGGACTTGACGGTCGAGTTCCAGGTGCGGGATACGGGAGTGGGCATTCCGGCGGAAAAGCTGGCGGAGCTGTTCCAGCCGTTCTCCCAGCTCGATTCGTCGATGACCCGCAAGTACGGCGGCACAGGCCTCGGCCTCGCCATCTGCAAAAACCTGGTGGAGCTGATGGACGGCTCGATCGCCTGCGCTCCCAACGAGCCCTGCGGCGCGGTGTTCACCTTCACCGTCCGTCTGGAGCGGCTCGAGGAGAATCCGGGCTCCGGGCTGACGGAGCTGCCCTCGCCGGCGAGGCTCGAGCCTGGAGCCGAGCCTTTTCCCCGCTGGGAAGCCTCCCAGCCGTTCTCGTTTTCGGCGATGCTGAGCGACACCTTCGCGGAGATCGGCGCCGCCGCCCTGCCGGAGATGGAGACGCTGCTGCCGGACCGCTCGCTCAGCGGCGGAGTGCTGCCCTTCGCGCCGACACCGCCCGAGCGGCTGGCGCGCATCCGCAGGCAGGAAGCGCCTCGCGTGCTGGTCGCCGAGGACAACGAGGTGAACCAGAAGCTCATCCTCAAGCTGCTCGACCGCTTCGGCGTCGAGGCGGATGTGGCGGAGAACGGCGAGCTCGCCGTCGACATGGCGCTCGCCCGCTCCTATGACCTCATCTTCATGGACATGAAGATGCCGATCATGGACGGACTCGAGGCGACGCGGCGGATCGTCGGGCAGTCCGGCTCGGCCCACCCGACGATCATCGCGATGACGGCCAACGTGCTGCCCGGCGACAGGCAGAAATGCCTGGAGGCCGGCATGACGGACTACATCAGCAAGCCGATCCGTCCGGATCTTCTGGAGACGACGATCAACCGTTACCTGCTCGGCGAGTCCGCCGCCAAAAGGCAGTCCACGCATTAGTGGACTGCCTTTTGCGCTTCGGCTATAGTAGGGAGGACAAGCGCATCCGCCGCTTTCGGAACCATTAGAGAGGAGCTTCATCCGGTGCTGTTCATTCGCATTCTCAAAAAAGCCTACTCGTCCCCTCCCCGGGTGCTGACAACCGGCTTCGTGCTGCTTATCCTGATCGGAACGGCGCTGCTCAGCCTGCCGGCCGCCTCGGCCGACGGCGAGCGGATCAAGCTGCTGGACGCGCTGTTCACGGCGACCTCGGCGACCTGCGTCACCGGCCTCACGATCCTCGATACGGGCGCGGTCTACTCCCGCTTCGGCCAGATCGTGCTGCTCGTGCTGTTCCAGCTCGGCGGCATCGGCTTCATGACCGCGGCGACCTGGTTCGCGCTCGCTCTCGGCCGCAAGATCTCGCTGAAGGACAGGCTCGTGCTCAAGGAATCGCTCAACCAGCATGAGATGAGCGGCATCGTGCAGCTCGTCATCCGCATCTTCCTGTTCTCCGCCGCGATCGAGGGGCTCGGCGCGATCATGCTTGCCTGGGTCTGGATGGATCGGATGAGCTTCGGCGAGGCGGTCTACAACGGCATCTTCCATTCCGTGTCCATCTTCAACAATGCCGGCTTCGAGCTGCTGGGCGGATGGAGCCAGTTCGTCGACGATCCGGCAGTCAATCTGATTTCCATGACGCTGATCTTTTTCGGCAGCATCGGCTTCATCGTCATGGCCGACCTGATCCGCTGGCCGGAGAAGCGCAAGGTATCGCTCCATACGAAGGTGGTGCTGTGGGCGACGGCCGTGCTGACGGTCGGCGGAGCCGTGCTGTTCTTCATCTTCGAGTATACGAATCCGCGGACGTTCGGGCCGCTCGGCCTCGACGGCAAGCTGTGGGCGTCGGCGTTCCAGTCGTTCAGCCTGCGCTCCGCGGGGCTCAACACGGTGCCGATCGCCGATCTGCGCCAAGCGACGCAGCTCATGATGGTCATTCTCATGTTCATCGGCGCCGCCCCGGGCTCGACCGGCGGGGGCATCAAGATCACGACGTTCGTCGTGCTGCTCGCCGGCATCGTCGCGATCATCCGCGGCCGGGAGGACGCGGTCATCTTCCGCCATCGGATCGGGGCGCGGGAGCTGTACCGGGCCATTACGGTCACGCTCATGGGGGTGATCGTCATCGTCGTCGCGACGATGATCCTGACGACGGTCGAGAACGGGCCGTTCCTCGTCCTGCTGTTCGAGGCGGTATCGGCGTTCGGGACGGTCGGCTTCAGCCTCGGAGCGACGGTGGAGCTGACGGATGCCGGCAAAGGCGTCATCATCGCCCTCATGTTCATGGGCCGGCTCGGCCTGCTGACGCTGGCGTTCGCTTTCCGCTCCAAGCCCAAAAAGGAAAGCTTCCGTTATCCGGAAGGAAGAATCATCATCGGCTGATCTCGTTCGGCCATCCAAAAACAAAAACGCCTCGGAGCTCGCCTCCGGAGGCGTTTTGGGGTTGCGAGGCAAGCCGAACAGGGTAAGAGGGAATAGTCGAAGAAAGCGGGGGATCAGCGTGAGCGGGTCGGATCAGGAGGAGCAACATTGGCGCTGGATGAAGTTCGACAGCTGCGAGCAGGCGTCCGAAGCGCTTGGCGAGCAGCCGGTGCTCGCTCGATGGGCGAGAAACAGCTCGAGCCGGGAGGTCAACTACTTGTCGGCGATCTCGCTGCAGGGCGAGCGCAATGCCGTCTTCGGCACGCTTGTCAGCGGCCGGGCGGACGAGGAGGGAAGCAGCAGCTCGTTTTTCCATTTTCTGCTTCGGGACAAGGAGCTCTATACGATCGGCTTCGACGAGGAGGCGATCGTCGCAGGCTGCGAAAAAGCCGCCTCGTTTTTCGAGCATGCGGAGGACGCCGACACGCCGCTGGACGGCTTCATCCACCTGCTTGCCGGCATCATGGAGCCGTTTTTCGAGGGCATGGACCGGTTCGAGGCGAAGCTGCGCGAGCTGGAGGACAGCCTGCAGGAGCGCAACGGCGGCTACATGTTCCACCGGATCGTCGAGCTCCGCGCCCGGCTGCTGCACTGGTCCGGACTGACCCGGCCGATCCGCGAGATCCGCTACGCGCTGGAGGAGGCTTTTCCCGAGCAGATGGAGGAGAGCCGTATCCACAAGGCGCTGCAGTCCCGGCTCGAGCGCATGATCATGCTCCAGGACGAATACAGCCGGGAGCTGGAATCGCTGCTGCTGCTGGAGGAGAACCTGTCCAACTATCGCGGCAACGAGATCATGAAGACGCTCACCGTCTTCACGATCCTGTGCACGCCGATGATGGCGATCGGCGCGATCTGGGGCATGAACTTCAAGAATATGCCCGAGCTCGAGTGGAAGGCCGGCTATTGGATCGCTTTGGGCGTCATCGGAGGCTCTACGCTCGCCGTTTATGTCTGGATGCGCGCCAAGGGCTGGATGGGCGATTTGCTGCGCAGCGACAACCGGCGCGAGAAAATGTAGGGCGTCTGTTGTTTAACAGCTGAAGCAAGCGGTTTAATAGCTAGTACGGCAGCGCTAACGGCACTGGCCGAATCTGCCTCACATGCTGAGGTACCAACAGGCGGTGTTGATGATGTCCATCAAATATCGGAATACATGCTCTGACATCGAGATTCTGGTCAAACACGAAGAGTCGGACGCGGTCGCTCCCTATCGGGTCAATATTCAAAGCTCCAAAAATCCGCTCAGCTTCGGCAACAACCTGGCGAGCTTCGATTCGGAGGAGCAGGCGGTCAAGACGGCTGAGAAGCTGTGCGGCTACTACGCCGCCGCCAAGTCGAACGGGTATTACATGAAAGGCAAGTCGTTCACGAAGCCGGACTGCGAGGACATCGAGATCGCGGACGTGCTGGAGCGCGACCTCAACGACGAGCAGTTCCAAAGCTTGTTGAACCGTCATTCGGTTGAAGGCTGACGTTGAAGTCCAACGACCTTTCTCTACGGAGAAAGGTCTTTTTTTGCATCTTTTTGGAATAAAAGAGCTGACGGCAGGACACGGTAAAAAAGAACCAGAATCCATCCCGAAAGAAGGAACGGATGAATGAACCATTTCCTCAGCAAGACGGCGGCCCTTCTGCTCGCCGCAGCCATTACGGCGTCCGCGCCGGCAGCTTCCGCAGCCGCAGCGATCCAGCCGGAGCCGTCCAAGGCGCCGGCGGCGGCGCCAGACCGCATCGAGTCTCCGCACGGGGAGCTGCGCCATCCAAAAGGGCAGCCCGGCCATCAGCGCTATCGCAAAGCCCATCAGAAGATGATGATCCGCGAGGCGGTCGCCTTTTTCGGCCTGAAGACGCAAGGCAAAACCGACGAGCAGCTGCTTCAGGAAATCCGGGAGCAGAAAACGAAGCAGCCGGAAAAATGGGCGCTGTTCAAGCAGCAGCTTCACGCGAAAAAGCTGGAGCGGCTGAAGGCGTTCGCCGCCGCCCAAGGCATCGATACGAAAGGGATGGACGAGCAGCAGCTCAAAGAGAAGCTGCGGCAGCTCCATCGCGAAGGCAAGCTGAAGCTTCCGGAGCGGCCCGCCGCGCCGACCGCTCCGGCGCCGGCGCCAGCGCCTGCTCCGAGCGCTTGAGTGGTCGGCAGGCGGGGCTGGACGCGCCACGCGCCGTTCCTGACGCCAAGCCGGGTTGAATGACAGCCGGCCACGAGGATGAAAGCTTCCATTCAATACGGGCTGCAGCGTCTTCGACGCGGGGCTGCCTCCGAAGGTCAAGGCGATTGACCCGGAGACAGCCTTTTTTTCGTTTCAGCTTCCATAGAAAAGGAAAAAGTGATATCATTATTACATCATAGTGATTCAGGGGGAATGACGATGCAAGAACGCAAGGCATGGCATATGAATGGTTTTGGGGCTCTCCTCCTCGGGACAGCCGCGTTTGTGGGGGCGGTGCTGCTCTTCATCTCCAGCGATGAATTCGCGCTGGGAGCGGCGGGCTACGTCCTCGGCTCGCTGCTTCTCCTCGCCTCGCTGATCCTGTTCAGCGCATTGACGATCGTGCAGCCGAACCAGGCGAAGGTCATCACCTTTTTCGGACGCTACAAAGGAACGGTGACCGACAGCGGCCTTTGGCTCGTCATGCCGTTCAGCGCCAAGTCCCAGGTCTCGCTGAAGGTGCGCAACTTCAACAGCCAGAAGCTCAAGGTGAACGACGCCTCCGGCAACCCGGTCGAGATTGCCGCGGTCGTCGTCTTCCGCGTGACGGATACGGCCCGGGCCAGCTTCGAGGTCGACGACTACGAGACGTTCGTGGAAATTCAGAGCGAGACGGCGATCCGGCATCTGGCGGCGCAGTATCCTTACGACACGTATGAGGACGCGAGCGCCGTATCGCTGCGCGGCAATGCGGACGAGGTGAGCTCGCGGCTGCTGGCGGAGCTGCAGGAGCGGCTGACGGTAGCCGGAGTCGAGGTGCTGGAGACGAGGCTGTCCCATCTGGCCTACGCGCCGGAGATCGCCGGCGCGATGCTGCAGCGCCAGCAGGCGGAGGCGATCGTCTCCGCCCGGCAGAAGATCGTAGACGGAGCGGTCGGCATGGTAGAGTCGGCGCTCAAGCAGCTGGAAGCACGCGGGGTCGTGCTCGATGAGGAGCGGCGGGCGGCGATGATCAACAATCTGATGGTGGCGATCGTGTCCGAGCGCGGCACGACGCCGGTCATCAATGCAGGAACGCTGTACAATTAGGAGCATCCGCGATGCCTAAGGAAAGAAAGTCCTTTCCGCTCCGGATGGACCCCGACATCTACCAGGCGGTCGAGGCGTGGGCCGCCGACGAATTCCGAAGCGTCAATGCGCAGATCGAGTTCCTGCTCCGCGAGTCGCTGCGCAAGTCCGGCCGCTTGCAGCGCCGCAGCCCGCAGCCGGAGCCGGAGCCGCCGCAGGACGGGCAGGCGGACTGAGCCGTCTGCTCTCGCGGCCGCGTCCTGAGACGGCGCTCCAGACGGACGGCCACGGCGTCCGCGTTCCGGCGCAGCGCAAAAAAGGCTCCAGATGCCCGATCGGGCAATCTGGAGCCTTTTTGCTGCTGCATCCGCACCCGCGCTCAGCGGAGCGGACGGCGAGGATGATGCTATCGTGGTTATCAGCCCTTTACAGCACCTTCGGTCATGCCCTTCTCGATGTACTTCTGAATGAACAGATAGACGATGAGGACAGGCACGACGGTCAGGGAGACAGCGCTGGCCATGAGGCCGAAGTCGGTTCCGTACTGGGAGCTGATTTCGTTGAGCAGCGCCACGATGGGCCGAACGTTTTCCTTGTTGACGAAGATCAGGGCCGAGAACAGATCGTTGTACGACCAGAGGAAGACGAAGATGCTGGCCGATGCGAAGACGGGCCGGGCAATCGGCATGAAAATGCGGGTGAACATGTTGAACCGGTTGCAGCCGTCGATGAAGGCCGCTTCCTCCAGCTCTTTTGGAATGGTCGCCATATAAGCGGTCATGACCAGGATCGCGAAGGTCAGGTTGCCTGCGGTATGCGGAAGGATCAGGCCCCAGTATTTGTTGACGAGGCCCCACTCAATGAGCAGCTCGTACACGGGAACGACGGTGGCGAACGCCGGAATGAGCAGCGTCGCGACGAGCAGCGAGCTCAGCGCGTTGCGGCCGCGGAACTTGAAGCGGGACAGCACGTAGGCCGCCAGGCCGCCGCATACGAGCACGAGCAGGACAGTCGCGCCGGACATGATGAGGCTGTTAGCGTAGGCCTTGCCGATGTTGATCCGGTCGAACGCCGTCTCATAGTTGGTCAGCACCGGCGAGAGGGCGATGGAGAACGAGTCGTTCATGACGTCGGTCGACAGCTTGAATGAGTTGTTGATGATCCAGAACATCGGATAGATCGTCGTGAGCGCCCACAGCGTCAGGCACACGTACATGAACAGCGTGCCCAAAGGGATGCGCTTGCCGGATCGATGTCTTTCTACAGGTACGGTATTCACTCCATTGACTTGCTGCATCTGCTTCCACCCCATAAAAGGTTAATAGGTGATCTCTTCTCTTTTAAGCAGTCGGTTCGTGATGATCGAGAGGATCAGGCCGAACACGACGATGTAGATGGCGATCGTCGAGCCGTAGCCGAAGTTCTGGTCCACGAGCGCTTTTTTGTACATGTACGTGCCGAGCACCTCGGTTCCGTTCTGGCCGCGGGAGAGGATCCAGACGAAGTCGAATACTTTGAGCGTGCCTGTGATCGCGAGGATGAGCACGACCTTGATGTCGCTCAGGATGAGCGGGATCGTCAGCATCGTCGTCTTTTTGATGCCGGAGATGCCTTCAAGCTTGGCCGCTTCGTAGAAGTCGGCAGGTATTTTGGACATCGCCGTCAGGAACAGGATGAAGTAGAAGCCGACATAGTGCCAGACGGTCGGAACGGCCACCGCCTTCAGCGAGCCGGTCTCGCTGAGCCAAAGCACCTTCTCGAGCCCTAGGCCCGCGATGGCGTTGTTCAGCATGCCGAACTGATAGTTGTAGATGAGGACGAACAGCAGGGAGATCGCCGCGCCGGAAATGACGATCGGGAAGAAGAAGACGGTGCGGAAAAACTGCTTGCCCTTGGAAATGTTGTCGACCATGACGGCCAGCACGAGCGCGATGCCGACCTGGAAGACGATCGTGTACAGCATGATCTCGAGCGTATGGAGCGTCGCCGCTCCGAGCAGGTCGTCGGTGAACATGCGCTTGTAGTTGTCCAGTCCGACGAATTTCTTGTCGAAGAAGCCGGACGTCCGGTAGAAGCTGAGGTAAAGGCTTTTCAGGAACGGATAGTAGACGAACGTGGAAATGAGGAGCAGAGCCGGCGCGAGGAACGCGACGATATACTTCTTGTCACCCTTCATACAATCACCTTTTTAACTCGTAGTGGATGGAGCCGAGGCCGGAAAAAAGCTCGCCGCCCATGCGGTGCGAAGGGCGGCGAGGGTTGGTTATAGAGGGGCTGCGATAGGAAGCCGATTATTGCTTGTTCGCCTTTTCGATCTTCTCGGCTGCTTCAAGCGCCTGTTTCGCCGTCTTCTCGCCTTTGACGACGCCTTGGATGTTTTGACGGATCGTCGTGAACGTCTCCGGCGACAGGTAGCTGTCGATCGGGGAGTTGACCGACGTGGAGTCCGCGACCATCTTGAAGCCGTCAAGCGCGACTTGCGGCAGGCCGTCGATCTGCACATCTGCGGCTGGAGTGCCGCCGTTCGCCGTTGCGACCGCTTTGATCGCATCCTTGCTCGTCAGGAATTTAAGCAGCTGCACGGCCGCGTCTTTCTTGTCGGCGTTGTCGTACGTCGCTTTGGAGAGGTAGAAGCCGCTGCCGAAGCCGCCGACAACGTCCTTGCCGGTGCCTTTGCCGCCCGGAATCGCCGGGAAAGGAAGCACGGTCGACGTCGATTTGACTGCGTCGGCCATGCCGCCGATCGCCCACGAGCCTTCCAGCACCATCGCGGCCAGACCTTGCGAGTAGTAGTTTGCCGCCATCGTCAGGTCGATCGTCGCCGCGTCTTTCGGGAACGCGCCCAGGTCGCCCAGCTCCTTCAGCTTGCCGATGCCGAGCTCCCATTCCGGGCTGATGCCGTTCAGCAGGCCGGCTTTTTGGCCTTCGGAGCCGGATGCCGCGAGGACGGAGTGCTCGATGACATAGTGGGACTGGTCGAACGGAGCCGCGAGCGGGATGATCTTGTTTTCGGACAGCGTCTTGACGGCCTTCGTCAGCTTA
The DNA here is from genome assembly GCF_000422485.1 of Paenibacillus pasadenensis DSM 19293. Taxonomy (GTDB): domain Bacteria; phylum Bacillota; class Bacilli; order Paenibacillales; family Paenibacillaceae; genus Paenibacillus_O; species Paenibacillus_O pasadenensis. Next base: position 22,887 of record NZ_KE383860.1, on the reverse strand, counting down.
TCCCAGTCGGTCGGCAGCTCCAGGTTGTATTTCTCGAAGATCGCCTTGTTCACGAACAGGCCTTCGTAGAAGCCGGTCAGCGGAGCGGCATAGATGTTGCCGTCGGGTTGCTTGACCGATTCCAGCGCGGACGGGATGAAGCCGTTTTTCCATTCGGCGTCCTCGTCGAGCAGGCTGTTGAGCGGTACGACCTTGCCGGCATCGACGAAGCCTTTGGCATCGGCGCCGACGAAGTAGAACAGAAGATCCGGCTCGTTGCCGCTGTTCATGTCGGAGTTGACTTTCGTGCGGAAGCCGTCGTCGTTGGCGGACATGACGTCGTTGTCGATCTTCACGTTCGGATACTTCGCGGAGAAGTCGTCGAGAAGCTTCTGGAACGCTTCGCGCGCCGCGTCCGTTCCGCCGAACGTGGAGAATACGCGGAGGGAAACGTCTTTTGCAGGCGCTTCGGTCGGCGCCGTGCTTGTCGTCGGAGCCGGGCTTGCGCTTGCGCCGCCGTTGCTCGCGCCGCTGTTTCCGTTGTTGCCGTTGCTTCCGCAAGCGGTGAGGGCCAGCACGGCTGCCATGGACAGAGCGGCCAGAGCTGTTGTGGATTTCTTCTTCAACATTGCGAAAATCCCCCTTGAATTCGTTGTGTGCATGCTGCAAGATTCGCCATCTCGCTTACTTAAAGTGTAGGCTCCAGGAAGCTTCCAGCCAAGGCAAGATTGGTTCGCTGGATGGGGGACATTCCTCTCGGGAGGGGGAGTATTTTTGGATGGAATAGGGGAAAATCCTCTTTTTCTCCGTCGCTTGAAATCGGCGGAAGCGATGCGGAAGGCGCAGCGGCGCGGCTTGCCGGCGCCTGGCGCGAAGACGCCCTTCAGCGGATCGCCGCAGAAAGGCTTCGCTTCGCCGAGCGGGACTTTCGGCCTAGCGGCCTGCCGAGGGACGGGGCGTTGTTGCCAGGCCCCTTTTCGAGCTCGAATCGCGCTTCATCTTATAGGGAAGAAAAGCCTCTCCTGCCGCCGGCTCGTCAATCTCGTCCGCATAAAAGGCCAAGTCCCCTCATAGACATGTATCAGCTTAGGAAAACTCAACGAGCAGAGGGGATGAGAAGATGCGTCGCATAAGCTTGATCGCGGCTCTGATGGCCTGCTTCATTCTGGTGCTGGCCGGATGCGGCAAAAAGGATGCGGGCTCCGTGGTGAAGGAGCTCGGCAAGCTGCAGGAGAAGACGGAAACGTATCAGGGAACGGGAACGATGACGCTCCATACGGCGACCCAGCCGCTTCAGTACAAGGTCGACGTGAAGTTCCAGAAGCCGAATTACTACCGGATCGCGCTGACGAACGAGAAGAAGGATCTGACGCAGATCGTCCTGCGCAACGACGAAGGCGTGTTCGTCCTGACGCCGAGCCTCAATAAAGTGTTCCGCTTCCAGAGCAACTGGCCGGAGGAGCAGGGCCAGGTGTACTTGTACCAGACGCTGGTGGAGAGCATCCTGAAGGACAATTCCCGCCAGTTCGCCAGCGACAAGGACAGCTATGTGTTCGATGTCATGGCCAATTATCAGAACGCCTCGCTGGCCCGTCAGAAAATCTGGCTGAGCAAGGACGACTACGCGCCGAAGCAAGTCGAGGTGAGCGACTCCAACAGCGCCGTGCTCGTAGACGTGAAGTTCGATTCGTTCAAGTTCAACGAGAAGCTGGAGAAGAGCGTGTTCGATACGAAGGCGAACCTGCAAAGCTCCCCGGCAGCCGGCTCGCAGCCGACGACCGCGGTGCCGGAAGGCGAGCCGGGCGCATCCAAGGGCACGGAGACGGACGGAGCGGCAGGAGCCGGCACGGATGGAGCCGGCACGGACGGCAATGCCGCCGAAGGCGGAGTCGCCGCCGATCCGTCGAGCTCGAGCTTCATCCCGATGGAGCCGTCCTACCTCGGTCCGGAGGGCATCGCGTTCAAGGACAGCAGCGATATCGAATTCGGCGGCAATCCGGGCGTCCTGCTTCGTTATGACGGCACGTACAGCTACACGCTGATCGAGACGCAGCCGGACGATTACGCGTCGGCGGCGGGCACCGGCCGCATCGTCGATCTCGGCTATACGGTCGGCCAGCTGAGCGAGGGGCAGCCGATGACGCTGGCCTGGACGTATCAGGGCACGTATTTCCGCCTCACTTCCGACAATCTGCCGGAAAACGAGCTGGTCAAAGTCGCGCAGTCGGTCGTCGACGACATGACCAAATAAGGCAAGAGAAGCGCCGCAGGCCGCGGATGGCCGCGGCGCTTTGCCGACCTTGCCGCTGCCAACAGGTGCCAGCCGGGCGGAGGGCTTCGTTCATTGACACTGCCGGGCATCGAGGGTACCATTAGAGGCATTGGGTTTTTCAAGCGAAAAGGGATGAATCAGGTGGATACTTATTACCGTCCGACCCGCGCCGAAATTTCCCTCGATGCCCTTCGAAGCAACATCCGGGCATTCCGGAGCTCGGCGCCGGAAGGAATGAAGCTGCTCGCTTCGGTCAAGGCCAACGCTTACGGACACGGACTCGTTCCGGTCTCGCGGGAGGCGGAAGCCTGCGGGGCCGACTATCTTGGCGTCGCCTTCCTCGACGAGGCGCTCCGCATCCGCGCGGCCGGCATCAAGACGCCGATCCTCGTCCTTGGCTACGTGCCGGCGCATGCGCTGGACCTCGCCCGCTCGCTGGACATTACGATCGCGCTGTACCGGGACGACGCGCTCGAGGCGGCCCGCTCGCTGCCGCTGGACGGTCCCCGGCTCAAGGTCCATGTGAAGCTCGATACCGGCATGGGCCGGCTCGGCCGGCTGGCCGACGGCTCCGGCGACGCGATGCGCTTCCTCGAGGAGGCGCTGCGCGTGCCTCAGCTGCATGTGGAGGGGCTGTTCACGCACTTCGCCAAGTCGGACGAGGCGGACAAAAGCTATACCGAGCTGCAATACGGGCGGTTCGCGGCCGTTGCGGACGAGGTCCGCAGGCGCGGCCTGCCGATCGAGATCCTGCACAGCGCCAATACGGCCGCAGGCATGGATACGCCGGAGCTCGGCGGAGGCATGCTGCGGCTCGGCATCGGCATGTACGGGCTTTATCCGTCGGACGAGGTGGACCGCAATCGGCTCGCGCTGCAGCCGGTGCTGTCGCTCCGATCGGAGCTCGTGCATGTCAAGGAGCTGACCGAGCGCTGGGGCATCAGCTACGGCACCCGCTACTTCGCGGAGCGCGGCGAGCGCATCGGCACGATCCCGATCGGCTACGCGGACGGCTTCAGCCGCCTGCTGTCGGGCAAGGCCCAGGCGCTCGTGCGGGGCCAGCGCGTTCCGGTGGCCGGCACGATCTGCATGGATCAGTGCATGGTCGCGCTGAATGGCGCCGAGGCGGCGACGGGGTCGCCGGTCGAGGCCGGCGAGGAAGCCGTGCTGATCGGACGCCAGGGAGAGGCGGAGATTACCGCCGAGGAGCTGGCCGCGCAGCTCGGCACCATCAACTACGAGGTCACCTGCATGATCGCTTCGAGGATTCCGAGAGTGTATGTGCGAGGCGGAGAGATCGTCGAGGTCGAAAATCCGCTTTCGCACGGGTGATGTCATTTTTTGCGGAAGGCAAGCAGGAATATCGTCGCCATGCGGCGAATTGCCCCCATAGGGGGCATCCGCCTCGCCTGTTCTACGGGATACAGGCATCTCATAGGTATGGTGGAGTATAGCCTATTTGCATCGGAGACATAATGGTAATGGGCTTTGACAAGTTTTGGAGGTGCGAGTTGGTGGCCAATGTACAGAATACCAAACGAATCATGATCAGCATTCCGGATCATCTGCTGGAAGAAGTGGACGGCATTGTCGCCAAGGAGAATTCCAACCGCAGCGAGTTCATCCGCCAGGCGATGAAGCTCTATCTGGTGGAGCGCAAGAAGCGTCAAATCCGCGAGTTGATGCAGAGAGGTTATCTGGAAATGGCTAAGATCAACCTGAACATGGCCTCGGAAGCTTTTCAAGCGGAGGAAGACGCTGACCGCGCGCTCGGCCGTCTCGTTAGCGGGGTGTAGCGATTGATCGTAAAACGCGGAGATGTGTTTTTCGCTGATCTTTCCCCCGTCGTCGGCTCCGAGCAAGGCGGCGTGCGCCCCGTGCTCGTGCTTCAGAACGACATCGGCAACCGCTTCAGCCCGACCGTCATCGTCGCCGCCATCACGGCCCAGATTCAAAAGGCCAAGCTGCCGACTCATGTCGAGATCGACGCCAAGGAGCATGGCTTCGACCGGGACTCGGTCATCCTGCTGGAGCAGATCCGGACGATCGACAAGCAGCGGCTGACCGACAAGATCACCCATCTCGACGACGAGATGATGCGTCATGTCGACGACGCGCTGCAGATCAGCGTCGGCTTGATCGACTTCTAGTCCGGGCACGGCCGCGGCGCTTCCGTGCCATGAGGCCGCCGCCCGGAGGCTTGACGAAGCCTCGGCGCAAAAAAAGCTTTACAGCCCTTTATCCGATTGATATTATGAATTCAGTCAAATATGGAATGCGATGCCAGGCATCGCATAAGCTCGCGAAGAACGCAAGCGGTTGAACCTCCCCGAGGTTCCTGCTTGCGTTTTTTATTTTTCCTCAGGAGGGGCCGTTATGGGCAAAGGAAAGAACAGATTCATCTGGATCGCCGCGGCGATGCTGTCGGCGATCCTCGTGTACGGGCTCTACCTCGTGCAGCTGCGCTCGATCGAGCGGCAGCATGCCGTGCAGGTGCTCGTTCCGAAGCGCTTCATCGCGGCGGGCGAGCGCATCGAGGCGCAGGATCTCGGCCTGCAGACGATACCGTCCGGCGCGTTCGCGCAGGACATGATGTCGGAGCCGTCGCTGGCCGCCGGACAGGAGGCCGTCGTGCCGCTCGGTCAGGGCGAGCCGCTGCGGGACTGGAAGCTGGACTCGTACCGGCTGCTGCCGGCGCGCAGCGAATCGACCTTCCAGCTGCCGCGGGAGTACGTGCTTTCCGTGTCGAGCGGCATCCGGGCCGGAGACCGCGTCGTGCTGTATGCCTCCGGCGCCGCCTCGGCGTCCGTGAGGCTGTTTGCGGACCCGGTCGTCGTCGCGTCGGTCAAGACGAGCGGCAATCAGGAGATCGACGATCTGGACAATCCGAATCTGCTCTCGCTTGCCGAGGGCAACCGGCAAAAGATGTACGCCTCCCGCCGAGACGCAAACGGCTTGATCGAATTCGTCAACCTGAATTTGACCGAGGAGCAGTGGCTTCGGATCGACGAGCTGTGCAAAGGCGGGGAGGTCAAGCTTGTCATCGCCTACAGCGCCGACTCGCTCGATATCGCGGATGCTGGAACGGGGGCGGCGCCATGAGCGCGCCGTTGATCGCTTTCATCGGCACGACGCCGAATATCGGCACGACATCCGCCGCCTTCGCGGCTGCGTGCAGACTGGCGGAGAGGAGCGGGGAGGAGGTCGGCTTCCTCTGCCTGAACCTGCGGAGCGCCAAGATCCACCGCTTCATCGGACAGGATCGTCCGCCAGCGACGCTGGACAGCATCCGTCCCGAGCTGACCTCCGCGTCCCTCTCTTCCGCCCAGCTGCGACGGGCCTGCATCCAGCCGGACGGGCATCCGCTCGTCCATGTCCTGGCGGGCAATCAGATGCGCGACCAGGCGGAGTTCTACTCCTTCGAAGAGACGGAGCATCTGCTGGATATCGCCCGGCAGACGTTTCCGGCCGTCGTCGCGGATGCGGGCTGCTATTGGGATAATGCCGCGACGATCGGCGCGATGAGGGCCGCGAGCTCCCGCATCCTGTGCACGACCGGAGCGCTGTCCCATTTTCAGGAGGACTGCAATCGCTGGATCCGCCAAGTCTCGCCTCTGTTCGGCATCCTGCCGGAGCAATTCGATCTGCTCGCCATACAATCCCCATCGACCACTGGAGGTTATCGCATGAAAGAGATGGAAAAGGAAACCCGACTGTCCGTAATCGCCGAATTCAAGACCAATCAAGCTTTTTACGAGTCGCTCGATCGAGGCCGGTATCAGGCGTGGCTGAAGCAGGACGCCGTAGGACGGATCGCGATGGACCTCGCTGCGGACAAGCTGGCGGAACGGCACGGCATCCGCTGCCGTCCGGTCAAGGACAAGCAGCCTTGGTTCCGCAAGCTCAAGGCGCATCGCGGAGAACTGAGAATATGAGCGGAGAGCGGTTCTCGCCTGCGGCGCTCGCCGCGGAGCTGCGTTCCGGCATCCGGCAGCCCGCTTCGAGCGAGGCTTCGGGCCCGGGGCATCCGGCGGATGCGGCCGCACCCGATACGTTCGCCAAGGCGGCGGAGGACATGCGCTCTTTTCTGGCCTCGCCGCGGGGCATGACGGACGACGAGAGGCGGATTTACGGAGAGCGGCTCAACCGGGCCGTCCTCGGCTATCGTCAGGAGCGCCGGGAGATCATGGCGCTCGTCGCCGACCGGCTGCTGAAGCTGCGGCTTCATGAGCTTCCCGGCATGGGCTCCCCGTACAAGTCGCTGGCGGAGGCGCTGTTCGCGGAAGTGATCGGACTCGGCGTGCTGGAGCGCATCCTCGAGGAACGGGAGGGACTCGAAGAGATCCAGGTCGTCGGCACGCGGATCTATCTCATGCGTGGAGGGCGGGTGGAGCGGTCTCCCTTCGAATTCCAGACGCTCGGCGAGGTGGAGCGGATCCAGCAGAACCTGGTGCTGTACAACAACGACCGCATCAACCCGCGCAAGCGCTGGGCGGAAGTCATGCTGCGCGACGGCACCCGGGTGACGATGACCGCGTACGGCTTCACCTCGCTGCCGACGCTGACGATGCGCTTCTACCAAGCGCAGGCGTTCCGGCTGGAGGAGCTGGCCGCTCCGGCTTACGGCACTCTCTGCCCGCAGATGTCGCGCATGCTGCATGCCGTGCTGGCCGTCCGCTACAATCTGGTCGTGATCGGGCCGACGGGCTCCGGCAAGACGCATCTGCTGAAGGCGCTCATCGCCGAGCTGCCTGACGAGGAACGGATCGTCACGCTGGAGTCCCGGCTGGAGATGATGCTCGGCAAGGAGTTCCCGAATAAAAACGTCGTCGAATACGAGACCGACGAAGAGGACGAGCGCCACGGGCCGGCACAAGCGTTCAAGCTTGCGCTCCGGCAGTCGCCGCAGCGGATCGTGCATGCGGAGATCCGCGACGAGGACGCCAACATCTATGTCCGCGCCTGTACGCGCGGACATGCCGGCAGCATGACGACGGTGCATGCCAGCCGGCTGGAGGACGTGCCGGAGGCGATCACCGACATGTGCATGCTCGACGGGCGGGGAATGGATCCGGCGCGGCTGTGCAAGCGGATCGCCAGGCATGTCACGCAGATCGGCATCGAGATGGGCATCGCCGACGGCAAGCGCAGGATCGTCCGCATGGGCGAGATCCGCTGGCGGGACGGGGAGGCGTCGCTGGAAGAATGGGCTCTCTATCGGCGCGGAGAGGGGTGGAGGCTGGCGCCGCGGCCCGGCATCGAAGCGGCTCGGAGGCTCGCGGATTGCGGACTGACGCTGCAGGAGGCGGGCTTCGAAGGAGAGTCCGCCCATGCCTGAATCGTCTTGGCTCGTCCTGGCGGCGGCGATCGCGCTGTGCCTGGCGCTCATGCCGCTGATCGCTTCCGCGCTCCGTTTCGGCGACGATTCGCGCCTGGCCTCGAGCCGGCTCGATTATCGCCGCGGCCGGTCGCTGCGCGAACGGATCCGCCGCATGCTCGAGCGCTCCGGATGGCTTTACCGGGAGCTGGGCGACACGCTGGACGCGCTGCAGTCCGGCATCCGTCCGGAGGGGCTCGCGCTATTGTCGCTGCTGCTGCTGGTGTCGGGAGGAGCCGGAGGGGCCATTCTGTTCCTCAGCCTCAAAGGCGCGCTGATGCTCGGACTGATGCTTGCGCTCGCGCCCTATTCCTTCCTGAAGATGATGCTGCTCAAGCGGCAGCTTCAGACCCGGCTCGAGTTCCTGCCGGCAGCCGAGCTGTTTTATCAATGCTATCTTGTCGCAGGGCAGCGGCAGATCCGCGGAGCTCTCCGCCGGATGGTGGAGGAAAACCGGCTTCAAGGCCATTTGAAAGCCTCCTTCGAGCAGCTCTACCGGAATCTATGCGTCAGAGGAGACGACGAGGCGAGCCTGCGCCTGTTCTCCGCTTCCCTCGGCCACTTGTGGGGAGACTACTTTGTCCAGATCCTGCGGGTGGCGATCAGCGAAGGCCATGACATCTCGGACAATCTTCATGATCTGATTTCCGATATGCGGAGGGCCAGGCGGGCCAACGAGCAGGAGCGGCACAAGCTGCTGGAGATCCGGATCGCGAACTTCACTCCGGTGCTGTTCCTCGGCCTGTTCCTCGGGATCAACTTCCGCTACAATCCCGAAAGCTCCTACCGCTATTACGTGCTCGACCCTGGCGGCAGAGACATTCTGCTCAACGCTTTGGCCCTCATTTTCGCTTCTTTCGTCATGGGGCTTTGGCTATCCCGCAAGAAGATGTAAAGGAGGCTCGACATGAAGCTCATCGAGGCTTGGAACGGCGCCGGGTTCGCGATCGCTTGGCTGGCTCAGGCTGTCCTGCTGACGATCCTGATCTATGCGCTGCTGCGGCGGCTGTCGACCAAAAGACCGCGATGGATGCATTTGCAGCGCCGCGGGCCGGAGGGGCGGCTGCTTGCGGATCGTCAGCTTAGGATCGTAGGTCTGAAGCGGACCAGCCGCGTCGTCGAGGAGCGATCGAGGCTTCTGGCCGGCTGCGGGATTCGATGGGACGGCGCGGCCTATGCGGCTGCTCGCCGGATCGTCTTCGCGGCGGGCGCGCTTGCCGCCCTGCTTGGCGCCGGCCTGCCGGCTCTTGGCGTCAGGCCGCTTCTTGTCCTACCGCTGGCAGGATGGGGAGCGCTGATCTTGCTGACGTTCGCGCTGCTCGTCGATAAGATCGCGCTGGAGTCGATCCGGCAGGCACGCTCCGCCAAAGTCATCCGCGAGATCCATACCGTCAGCACTCAGCTGCTGTACCTGCAAGGCTCGTCGCTCCATATCCATGCCAAGCTCATGCGCTGCGTTCCGTATACGAGGTCGATCCGCGGCGAGCTCCAGAATCTGCTCGGCGAGTGGTATCACGATGCGGGCGAGGCGATCCGCATGTTCAAGACGCGAGTCGGCACCGAGGAAGCGATCAGCTTTGCCGAGACGGTCGATTCCCTGCGGCTGCACGAAGACGATGCCTACTACGGGCTGCTGCGGGAGCGGATCCGCGACTACAAGGAAAAGCTGGAGATCGTCAAGGAATCCCGCAAGGAATCCGGCTCTTACGTGCTGTTCATCCTCGCCGGACTGCCGATCCTCTACACGTTTCAAGTCTTCATCTACCCTTGGGTGAGAGAAAGCCAGAAGCTGTTCGACTCCCTGCAATAACACGAGAAAAGGAGGTGAGAGCATGCGAAACATTCTCGTCACCGTCATGATGATCGTCGTCATGCTGGTGCTCTTCAATACGATTATTTCAGACAATGCGACCGGCACCCGTTCGCGGATTCAGACCCAAGGCAACGGCGCGAACACGATGATCGGCAACCTGCTCCCTTAAAGCGAAGGAAGGTGGAATCGTGAAGGAAATTCTTGCATCGGTGCTGCTGCTGGCCGCGGTGCTGCTGCTTTATGTCGCTGTCGCGCAAGGACCGCAGGGGACGAAGGCCGGCTTGGAAAGCTTCGGAAGCGCCATGTCCCAGAGCATTCGGAGCACGGATCCTTGAAGCAGATTCTCGTGTTCGTCCTGTTCGCGGCGATGTTCTGCTGGATGATGTTCTCGCCGGTCTATAAGCATGTGCTCGTCATGCGGGAAGCGATGCTGCAGAAGGAAGTGGATTACCTGCTCGAGATCGGAGCGAGCGGCAGCCGCGGCTACATCGATGCGGAGATGCTTGAGCAGGCGCGGGGGCGGCTCGCCGCCGTCGGCATGCGGCCCGAGGCGGTCGAGTTCCGGGTCAGCTCCACGAACGGCTTGCCGGCCGACCGCGCGAGCGAGCCGTTGCCGAGAGGGACGGGACTGCGGCTGGAGGCGAGCTATCCGTACGAGCGGCTGTTCGAGATCGACCGCCTGATCGGCATTCCCGCGCCTTCCGCAGGCGAGCGGATACGAGCGGTCGGACTGAAGATGAGCGAATTCGTGCCGTAACGGTTTCGTGGCGGAAAGGTAGGGAAGACGATGTACAAGCTGCTGCTGGTCCTGCTGATGAGCATGCTCTGGCTGAGCGCGCATGCGGCGCAAGCGGACGAGGAGCGTGCCGTGCGGATGCTGTTCGAAGCGAAGCATGCCGTCAACCGCGCGGCTCATGCCGCCGCCCAGCAGCTGGATGAGGAGGAGCTGGCGGAAGGTCGGTTCGACATCGACAAAGCTCGGGCCGAGGCTGCCGCCGCCATCTATTTGCAGGAAAACCTGTTCTTGGACGGCGAAGGGCGGCCGGCTGCAGGATCCAGGCTGAAAGCGGCCGTTGTCGTCGAGGCGTGGGAAGTCATCGGCCGGGAGCATTCCTTCCCGTATGTATACCGCGACAGCCGCTTCGACTACGAAGTGACGCTGGATCGGCCAGGCGTCGTCCTGATCGTCCGCATCGAGCATCCCCGGCTGTTTTCCGTCATGGAGCCGATCGTCTGGCATGTGAAGGGCACGGCGCAGCTCGTTTTGCCTTGATCTTGATTTGCCATCCCCCCTCCCTTCTAGTAAACTTTTACTAGAATTGAAAGAGTGGGGCTAGGGAGGGCGATGGACCAATGTTCAAGCTCGGCGAAAAAGTCGTGATCGTTTCCGATCAGTATGAGCAGAATCTTCCTGTCGGGGAGTATGGATATATCATTGCTTACGACCGCAATGCGGACAATGTATTCGATTATGTCGTGCGCGTTCCGGCTCACAACCGGAACTTCCTCGTTCCGGGATTGGATGTCGAGCTCGACAAGGTGCTCTTGAAGCTGGAGGCCGACCGCGTGGAGCGCGAGGCGCTGATCGATTATGCGCTCGCCACCCGCAACGAGGAGCTGTTCAACCGCATCGTCCGCGGCGACGCGGAGGTGCCGGAGGAGGAGGAGGACCTCTCGTCCAAGGACGTGCAGACCCGGGAGGATTTCATCCGCCAGGTCAATCTCAAGGCGTGGATCTGATTGACCCTCCCGCCGTCGGGGGATAGAGGAATAGAGCCTAATCCGAAAGGAAGTGCAGCGAAGCATGAACGTTGTTTTTCATGGACAATCTTGCATCGGCATCACGCTGGAGGACGGCAGGTCCCTGCTGATCGATCCTTTTCTGAGCGGAAATCCGCTCGCCCGGACAAGCGCGGAGGAGGTGGAGGCGGATTACATCCTGCTCACCCATGCGCATCAGGACCACATTCAGGACGCCGCCGCCATCTCCAAGCGGACCGGCGCGCCGATCGTCGCGATTCCGGAGCTCGCCGCGTACATGTCCTGGCAGGGAGCCAAAACGCTAGGAATGAACATGGGCGGCACGGTTGATCTCGGCGGCTTCGCCAAGGCGACGATGGTACAGGCGTTCCACAGCTCGGGCATCGTGATCGAGGACGAGCAGCGCATCGTATACGGCGGCATGCCGGCCGGATTCGTCGTCGAGGCCGGCGGCCTTACGTTCCTGCATGCGGGGGACACCTGCTTGTTCTCCGACATGGCGCTCATCGGCCGCCGCTACCAGCCGGATGTCGCGTTCATCCCGATCGGAGGCCATTATACGATGGGACAGGAGGATGCGCTGCAAGCCGCCGAGTGGTACGGAGCCAAGCTTGTCGTGCCGATCCATTACGACACGTTCCCGCCGATCCGCCAGGATGCGGATGCGTTCGTCGCGCGGCTCGGCGAGCTGGGGCTCAAAGGCCAGGTCGTCCCGCCAGGCGGCAAGCTCGACCTGGCTGGGCTGAAGTGATCGGAGATCGCTTCGAGCCCAATCCGGGCAAGCGAGCGGGTTCATGAACTTTTGCAGGCTTGCTGCTGGTCGAATTCAGACCGGCAAGCTTCGTGCGGAAAAGCGGATAGCGCCTTCCACGCGGCATCGGCCGCCGGACCTTCGGTCCGGCGGTTTTTTCGTGCGCGTTGCCGCATTCGTTTAGCGCTGCGCATTGAGAATGTTGTCGGACTCAAGGTATAATACGGGGAATGGTGTCAGGCATCAGTCATCTTGCTAGGCAAGGGGGAAAAGAACGATGAGCATCGACGCGAAGACGGTCGAGCATGTCGCGAATCTGGCGCGGCTGGAGCTGAGCGGGGAAGAGAAGGAACAGTTCGCCAGCCAGCTCAGCGCCATTTTGAAGTACGCAGAAAAACTGGACGAGCTGGATACGGAAGGCATCGAGCCGACGAGCCATGTGCTTCCGGTCACGAACGTGATGCGCGAGGACGTGGTGCGCGAGTCCGTCTCCAACGAGACTGCGCTGCGCAACGCGCCGGACGACGAGGACGGGCAGTTCAAGGTGCCTGCCGTACTGGAATAGCCGCTAGCGGCGAAGGGAGGAACATCGGTTGGCTTTATTCGATCAAAGACTACAGGATCTACATAACGAGCTCGCCGCCGGCAAGCTGTCCGCGGCCGAGCTGACCGAGGCGGCCTATGCGCGGATCGCCGAGACCGACGAGCGGATCGGCGCGTTCCTGACGCTGAACGAGGAGGCGGCGCGCGTCCGCGCGGCCGAGCTCGATCAGGCCGGCGCGGCCAAGGGACTGCTGCATGCGCTGCCTGCGGGCATCAAGGACAACATCGTCACCAAGGGGCTGCGCACGACATGCGCGAGCCAGTTTCTTTCCAATTATGATCCGATCTACGATGCGACCGTCTCCGGCAAGCTTCAGGATGCCGGAGCGGTGACGATCGGCAAGCTCAACATGGACGAGTTCGCGATGGGCGGCTCCAACGAGAACTCCAGCTTCCGTCCCGTGCGCAACCCGTGGAATACGGACTATGTGCCGGGCGGCTCGAGCGGCGGCTCCGCAGCGGCGGTGGCGGCGGGCCAGGTCTACTTCGCGCTCGGCTCCGACACCGGCGGCTCGATCCGGCAGCCGGCCTCCTACTGCGGCGTCGTCGGCCTCAAGCCGACGTACGGCCTCGTCTCCCGCTTCGGCCTGGTGGCGTTCGCCTCCTCGCTCGACGCGATCGGGCCGATCACCAAAAACGTCGAGGACGCGGCTTATGTGCTGCAGACGATCGCCGGCCACGACCGCATGGACTCTACGTCGGCCGACGTCTCCATCCCCGACTATGTCGGCTCGCTCAGCGGGGATATCAAGGGCATGCGCATCGGCGTGCCGAAGGAGTACATGGGCGAGGGCATCGATCCGAAGGTCAAGGAAGCGGTGCTGGCCGCGCTGCGCGTGCTTGAGGATCTCGGCGCGACCTGGGAGGAAGTTTCCCTGCCGCATACCGAATATGCGGTCGCGACCTATTATCTGCTCGCCTCCTCCGAGGCTTCCTCCAACCTGGCCCGCTTCGACGGCGTGCGCTACGGCGTGCGCGCGGACGATCCGGACAACCTGATCGACTTGTACCGCAAGTCGCGCAGCCAAGGCTTCGGCCAGGAGGTCAAGCGCCGCATCATGCTCGGCACGTACGCGCTGAGCTCCGGCTATTACGACGCCTATTACCTCAAGGCGCAAAAGGTCCGCACGCTCATCAAGCGCGACTTCGACCAGGCGTTCGAAAAATACGACCTGCTCGTCGGACCGACCGCGCCGACGACGGCGTTCCGCATCGGCGAGCAGATCGGCGATCCGTTGACGATGTACCTCAACGACATCGTGACGATTCCGGTCAGCCTCGCCGGCGTTCCGGCCATCAGCGTGCCATGCGGCTTCGCGGACGGCCTCCCGGTCGGCCTGCAGCTCATCGGCAAGCCGTTCGACGAATCGACCGTGCTGCGCGCCGCCCATGCCTATGAGCAGCATACGGACCACCACAAGGCGCGCCCGCAGCTGTAGGGCGCCGCATCAAGCATCAAGCAAGCAGGAGGAGCTAAGCCATGACTCACTACCAATCGTACGAGACGGTCATCGGGCTTGAAGTGCATGTCGAGCTTCATACCGCCAGCAAGATCTTCTGCGGCTGCTCGACTTCCTTCGGCGCCCCGCCGAATACCCATACCTGTCCGATCTGCCTGGGGCATCCCGGCGTGCTGCCGGTGCTCAACCGCCAGGCGGTCGACTACGCGATGAAGGCCGCGATGGCGCTGAACTGCACGATCGCCGACGTCAGCAAGTTCGACCGCAAGAACTATTTCTATCCCGATTCGCCCAAGGCGTATCAGATTTCCCAGTTCGACCAGCCGATCGGCGAGAACGGCTGGATCGACATCGAGGTCGACGGCAAGACGAAGCGCATCGGCATCACCCGCCTTCATCTGGAGGAGGACGCGGGCAAGCTGACCCATGTCGAGGGCGGCTATGCCTCGCTCGTCGACTTTAACCGCGTCGGCACGCCGCTTGTGGAGATCGTGTCCGAGCCGGATTTGCGCACGCCGGAGGAAGCCAAGGCTTACCTGGAGAAGCTCCGCGCCATCATGCAGTACTGCGACGTATCCGACGTCAAGATGGAGGAAGGCAGCCTCCGCTGCGACGCCAACATCAGCCTGCGCCCTTGGGGCCAGGAGAAGTTCGGCATTCGCGCCGAGCTTAAAAACATGAACTCGTTCCGCGGCGTGCAGCGCGGCCTTGAGTACGAGCAGCTCCGCCAGGCCGATATCCTCGACGCCGGCGGTACGGTCGTGCAGGAGACGCGCCGCTGGGACGACAGCCAGGGCAAGACCTTCTCGATGCGAGGCAAGGAAGAGTCGCATGACTACCGCTACTTCCCGGACCCCGATCTCGTGCGGCTGCACATCGACAGCGAGTGGAAGGAGCGCGTGCGCGCCTCCATCCCGGAGCTGCCGGACGCTCGCCAAGCCCGCTATACGGCGGAGTACGGCCTGCCCGCCTACGATGCCGGCGTCATCACCGCTTCCAAAAAGCTGGCCGACTTCTTCGAGGAGAGCTTGTCCTACACCAAGGACGCCAAGGCCGTCTCCAACTGGATCATGGGCGACCTGCTCGGCTACCTGAACCAGACCGGGAAGGAGATCGAGGCTGTCCGCATCACCGGCCAGGGCCTCGGCGAGATGATCGGCTTGCTGGAGAAGGGCACGATCAGCGGCAAGATCGCCAAGACCGTCTTCAAGGAAATGCTCGAAAGCGGCAAGCGCCCGCAGCAGATCGTCGAGGAGCAAGGACTCGTGCAGATCAGCGACGAAGGCGCGATCAAGGCGATCGTCGAGAAGATCGTCGCCGCCAATCCGCAATCGGTCGAGGATTACCGAGCCGGCAAGGAAAAGGCGATCGGCTTCCTCGTCGGCCAAGTGATGAAGGAGTCGCGAGGCAAGGCGAATCCCGGACTCGTCAACAAGCTGCTCGTCGACGTCCTCAACGCCTGAATTCGTCGGCATCCATCCGGATATCCGGCAGCAGCCGTCCTCTCGATTCGGGAGGGCGGCTTTGTTCATTTAAAAAAGAAGCGGCAATCCGCACTAATCAGGGTAAAATACAACATGCCCCATGCCCGGCAAACAATTGGAGCCCGCGCATACAATGAGAAGCGTCGGCGGTTATGCCCGCGGCGCACGGACATTCGGCATTCATGGGAGGAATGGCATGAACAACGCGCTACACTCGATCGCTTCGGACAGTCCGTGGTATATCAACGAATGGGAGCTGCTGCTGAGGCTGTTCATCGCGGTGCTGCTCGGCGGCCTCGTCGGGTTCGAACGGGAGCAGTCCAACCACGCCGCCGGCTTCCGCACCAACATCCTCGTCTGTCTCGGCTCCTGCCTCTTGATGCTGTTGTCCATATACGGCTTCGCTCAGTTCGTCAACGAGACGAACGTTCGGCTCGATCCCGCGCGCCTGGCCGCGCAGGTCATTACCGGGATCGGGTTCCTGGGAGCCGGGACAATCCTGTTTACGGGCAAGTCGATCACCGGCTTGACGACTGCGGCTTCGCTCTGGGTCGTATCCGCCATCGGCTTGTCGGTCGGCGCGGGCTTCCTGCTGCCGGCGGTCGCGACGACCGTGCTCGTGCTGCTCGTGCTCGTCGTGCTCAACAAGCTCGAAAAAAAGTTTAGCGGCGGCAAGCGCGAGCATCATCTGAAGGTGCTGGCCGACGAAAAGGAAGCGCTGCTGCAGGCCGTGAGCGCCTTGCTCGCGGAGCAGGGCATCGTCATGCGCAAGCTGTCGCTGCAGGAGTACGGAGACCGGGAGCTGGAGCGGCCGCGGGTCATGCTCCTGCTGCATATTACGTTTCCGAAGCAGGATAAGCTGATTCCGCTGTTGGAAAAAATCAAATGCCTGGAGGGCGTGCATGCCGTGAGTGCCGAATGAGCGCCGAAGCCCGCAACCGAAAAAATCGTTGGCTGACCGGCCTCTATGCCGCCTTGCTTCCGGGCGGCGGCCATCTGTATTTGGGCTGGTACGGCCGCGGCCTGCTGCTGCTGCTCGTCGTGCTGCTTGATTTGGCGGCGCTGATCCGCTTTTCGGATTCGACGAGCGGGAGCCGCGCGCTGCTGCTGCTCTATCTCGGCTACGCCCTGCCGGCTTTGTATTTCTATAGCGTCTTCGATTCACTCGAAATCCATTCCCGAATCAAGCTTGCGCCCGCGGGCAAGAGAAGCGACGCTGGTCCGTTTTCCTTGCGGCATAGCCTCGTGCTGGTGGCGGGCGGCTTGCTGCTGTTGTTTCTGATTCGCCCGACCGAGGCGGTCCAGCCGCGGCTCGACTGGATCGGCGACATGGCCTCCGGAGCGGTGCTGCTCGCTCTGGCGGCCTGGCTGTCGCTGCGAAGGCGGCCGGAGCAGTTCCGTTTCGGAAGGCTCAGCTCCATCCTGCTGCTTGCGGCTTGCGGAGCGATCCTTCTGTGGGATCAGGTCCGCGAGCGCAACGACATCGGCCTGCTCTCCGACTGGTGGCCGATGCTGTTCGTGCTTGCCGGCATCGAGATGCTGGCGTTCCAGCTGCTCGAAAAGCATCGTCCCGGCCGCCGGCTGTCCGTCGGCGCTGGAGCGGCCGCGGCCGCGGTGCTGCTAATCGGATCGGCCTATGCCGTCACCCAGTACGGGGGCCTGCCGTTCCGCTGGCTCGACCAGTATGCCGGCCGGACGAGCCTGGAAAACCTGTCGGAGGAAAAAGGCTTCCGCTACGAGGAGGAGCCGATCGTCCTGACGCTCGAGGAGCAGGTGACGAGCGTCATCCTCGACAATCCGAACGGCGATGTGACGGTCCGCTCGAGTCCGGACAGCCGTCTGGTGACCGTTGAGGCCGAGCTATGGGTGGATACGGAGGATTCCCAGGAAGCGGATTACGTCCGCCAGAAGTCGAAGCTGAAAGTCAGCTCGGAAGACAAGCTGGAAATCGTCGCCCAAGGCATGCCTTACGGAGCGAACGGCTCCCGGCTGCCCCGCTACAACCTGATCGTGACGTTGCCGGCCGATCTTGAGGCTTCGTTCCGTATCGACGAGCCGGAACCGCTCCCTCTGCTGCCGCTGCCGTCCTTGCCGACAGGGCTTTCATCCCCTGGCCCGTCCATCGCCGCTGCTGCTCCATTGCCTTCGGCCGGCGGCAGCGCGTCCCTGGAGCCGGTTTCCGGCATGACGGCAGCCGGGCCGAGCGAGCCTCCGTCCGCCGCGGCGACGCCCGAAGCGTCCTTGCCGCCAAGCCCGTCGGCTTCGCCGACTCCCGGACCTCAGGCGGTCAAGGTGCTGCTCCATGCCGGCAACGGCAACGTGTCGATGTCCGGCCTGACCGCCGAGGGAGGATGGACGATCAAAAACCGGAACGGCTCCATCGAGCTGCGCGATCTTCGAGGCAAGGTCGAGGCCGACACGACCAGCGGCAATATCGCAGCGGAACGGATCTTCGGCGATGCCGCCCTATCCGCCCGCGACGGCAGCATCCAGGCTTCGCGCATCAGCGGCTCGATCAATGCCTACACGAGCAACGGCAATCTTGAAGTGGGCGACATCGAGGGGGAGTCGACCATCCTCGAGACGAAAAACGGATTTATCCGGGTCGAGGAAGTGGCGGGCAGCCTTCAGGCCGACACGCTGAACGGCGAGATCCGCATCCGCAGCTCGTCCGTCGGCGGGGGCTGGGACATCGACAGCTCGATCGGCGAGGTCATGCTGTCGCTGCCGACGTCATCCTCCTTTGTCATGGACGGCGCGGTCACGTTCGGCGAGATCCGCTCGGAGCTGCCGCTCCAGGTGACGAAGAAGCGGGTCGAAGGCATCATCGGACTCGGCCTCCATCGGATTCGCGTGGATGCGAACAGCGACATCTCCATCTACGCCTACCCGTCCATGCCCGAATAGTTCCAGCTGCGTGAGCGCCGGTTTCGTTGACAAAACGGGAAATCCGCGCGTACAATAGAACTACTACAAAGTAATTAAGACTATAAGGAAGGCGTGATCGGGAATGGGAGCCAGCGTAGAACAAGCCCTAGAGCAGCTTAAATCCAGCGGCGTCCGCATGACCCCGCAGCGTCACGCGATACTTGGGTTTCTGATGAACTCGATGACTCATCCTACCGCGGATGAGATCTATAAAGCTTTGTCACCCGATTTCCCGAGCATGAGCGTCGCGACGATCTACAACAACCTCCGGCTGTTCGTGGAGGCGGGCCTCGTGCGGGAGCTGACTTACGGAGACGACTCAAGCCGTTTCGATGCGAATCTGTCGGATCATTATCATGCCATCTGCAAGGTCTGCGGCGAGATCGTCGACTTCGACTATCCGCCGCTGATGGAAGTCGAGCGCGCCGCTTCGCGGGAGACCGGATTCCGCGTCGAAGGTCATCGCATGGAGATCTACGGCGTATGCACGTCCTGTCGGGCTGCCGTGCCGCACTCGTAATCGAGCCTGGAGAAGCGCCGCTTCCCGGCTTTTTTTTGCATTTTTTTGCCGATAGACTCATAGAGTAGAGAGACAACTTTCCGTCGGCAAGACTCGTCTAGGGGATGACAGCAAAGGAGCGTGAAGCATGAAGAGGGGACAAGCCTACGGAGGCAAGCGCCGCAGAAGCGGCTTCCGGCGGCTGCTTGGCTTTTGCCTGATAATTGGAATGATAGCGGGCGCGTGGGCGGCCTACAGCAAGCTCACGCCGAGCCGTGACGATATGAAGCCGGAATACGGCCATGCCCATCCGCTGTTCTACGGAGGGACGTACTTGAAGGAAGGCGCGCTGATCGAGCAAGGCCAGACGCTGCTTCCGCTCGAGGCGATCAGGTCGGTGCTGGGCAGCGATCTGCCCGTCTGGTACGAGGAGAAGACGCAGTCGATCATCCTCACGAGCGATACGAAGGTGCTCTTCATGAAAAAGGACGAGCTGCAAGCCAAGCTCGGCGACAAGCCGTTCCAGCTTGCCGTAGCACCGGTGGAACGGAACGGACGCGTCTACATGCCGCTGTCTCCGCTCAAGACGTTGTACGGCATCCAGGCGGAGATCTCCTCCGCGAGCGGCGTCATGACGTTGGAAAGAGCCGGGGACCGGCTCAGGATGGCCGTTTCCGCGAAGGATGACGAGGACATTTTCGTGCGGTCGGAGCCGTCCATCCATCGTCCCTATGTGGATCGGGCCGCGCCGGGCCAGCCGCTGATCGTATGGGGAGAGCAGGAAGACTGGTACAAGGTGCAAGGGCCGGAGGGCCACTCGGGCTATGTCCGCAAAAAAGAGCTTCGCTTCACCGGAGACCGCGTGATCGCGCCGCTCCAGGAGGAGGAGCCTGCGCTTCCATGGAAGCCGGGCCAGAAGGTCAATCTCACCTGGGAAGCCGTCTACAGCAAGCATCCCGATCCGTCCGGCTATCCGGCGATGGAGGGCGTCAACGTCGTCAGTCCGACCTGGTTCGAGGTCAGCGACGGCAGCGGCCAGATCCGCAGCAAGGCCGATGCGTCCTACGGAGCCTGGGCTCGCCAGAGGGGGATGCAGGTGTGGGCGCTGTTCAGCAACGCCTTTGATCCGGATCTGACGACCAAGGTGCTCTCGAGCGCCGAGACCCGGTTCACGATGATCCGGCAGCTGCTCGCTTATGCGGAGATGTACAAGCTGCAGGGGATCAATATCGACTTCGAGAACGTGCGCACCTCAGACAAGCAGAACTTCGTGCAGTTCGTGCGGGAGCTGTCTCCGATGCTGCACGAAGCGGGGCTGATCGTCTCGATCGATGTCACCCCGAAGTCGAGCAGCGAGATGTGGTCGCTGTTCCTCGATCGCGAGGCGCTGATCGACAGCGTCGACTATATGATGCTGATGGCGTATGACGAGCACTGGGCGAGCAGTCCAAAGGCCGGCTCGGTCGCATCGCTTCCTTGGGTAGAGGCTTCCATAAAGCGCCTGCTGGAGGAAGACGGCGTCGATCCGGCGAAGCTCGTGCTCAGCATGCCGCTGTATACCCGGATCTGGAGCGAGTCCAAGGGCGAGGATGGGAGCGTAGACGTGTCGTCCAAGGCCGTCGGCATGGATCGCATCCGCGAGATCATGCGGGACCGCAAGCTGACACCCGTGTTTGATGAGGCGGCTGGACAGAACTACATCGAGTATGCCGAAAAGGAAGGCGTCCGAAACCGGATCTGGATCGAGGATGAGCGGTCGATCGAGGCGAGGGTGGAGCTCGTGCACAAGTACGGCTTGGCCGGCGTTGCTACTTGGGCGCGTTCTTTCCAGACGGACAGCATCTGGGGCGTCATTCATGAGAGTCTGTCTCGTCCTTCCTGATTCCAAAAGAATGCAAAAACCGCCGGACCTGCGAGAGGTCCGGCGGTTTTTGCTGCGGTCAGGCTTGGCTTGCGGGCGGGGCCGGCTTGTCCTCCGGCGCGGCATGCGTCTCGGGAGCCTCGTAGCCTTCCGTAGCGCGCTCCGCATCCAGCGTCAGGATCGTTTTGCAGTACATGCAGCGATCCGTACGGCCCAGGATCTTGGTCTGGCGCCCGCATTCCGGGCAGATCAGCATGACCGCGCTCGTGGACAGCATGCCCGCCCAGAAGTAGATGCCGACGCTGATCACCAGCGCGATCATGCCGATGACCATGAAGATCGCGGCGACTACCTTGCCGGTCTGGCCCCAGAATACGATGCCGGCCGTACCTAATATCATGACGCCCATGCCGACAAGGATGAGGACGAGGCCCCATAAGCGGAACTCATTGATTTTGCTGGACTTCAGAAGCATCGTTTCAACATTCCCTTCACGGAAATGGGACTTCGTCCCGATTTCTTGCGGTTAAGGCAGGAAACAGACTTTATTTGTCGAATTGAATCCGCAGAATAATATTATAGCGGAAACGTCCCGTTGACGCTATATGGGGGATATGTGTGGAGATGTTAAACAAACAGGTTGCGAGCTTGTTTCAGTATGAAGAAGGCGTCATCGGGCTTGTCGCCGTCCGGGATCCGTATCCGTTTCAGCGGCAGCTCGACGGTCTGGACCTGCTTCTTCTTGTGATCAGCGATGTAGCCTGCGGACTCGCCTCCATTCAGCACCGCCGCATGGATGGCCAGCAGGTCATGATCCGGAGGGTGACCCGCGATCTTCTCCTTCATTGGATTGCGAGCAGCCGCCACAAGGACGTCATGGAATGGATTCTGAGAGGAGAGATCATCCATGATCCGGAAGGAATCGTCGACCGTCTTCGATCCGATGTCATGGTGTTTTCCGAAGAGATCCAGCAGCGAAGGCTGCTTGTCGAGTACAGCCAGTTCCTCCGGTCCTATCTCTTCGCCAAGCAGAGCTTGGAGGACGGAATGGTGCTCGATGCCCATAACCACATCGTGCGGACGCTCAACCATTACGCTCACCTGGAGCTGATCGAGTCCGGCCAGCATCCCGAGCCTGCGGTGTGGCGCCAGATGCGTCGGTTCCACCCGGGCATCTATAAGCTTTTTGAAGAGCTTGCGACAAGTCCGGAGACGCTGGAGCAGCGCATCAAGCTCGTTTTGCTCGCTTGCGAATTCGCCATCATGAGCAAGATGCGCTCCAGCTGCCAGCTGATCTTTCAAGTACTGGAGTCCAGAGAAGAGCCTTGGAGCATCGCGGAGCTGTCTGACGACGAGTCGCTTTCGGATTTGCCGATCGACCTGTCGCTCCTGCTTCAGCGGAACGTGCAGCGGGGCTACTTGCGGGAGGTGGCGGTTCTCTCCAAAGAAACGGGCGGAGAATCGCTTGATCTTCGCTACAAGCTGCCGAGATGAGCGCATCTTTATAAAACCCGAAAGCAGCTGCAGCAAGCTGTTTTCGGGTTTTTTATCGGCTGTCCGAGAAAGATGAGAAAAATGTCGTTTAAAGGCTTGACGCTGCCTTTGAGCTTGTGTTAAATTAAATCTCGCCGCTTCGAGAGGGCCGGGAAAAAACGGAATCGATGCCATGTCGATGAAGCTTTCCGAAAAAAGTTGTTGCAATCGAGTGGGCGCTTGTGATATATTATGAAGGTCGCCGCTTGAAAGGTGAACGACATTTGTTCTTTGAAAACTGAACAACGAGTGAAGCAAGTCAGCATTATAAATGAGTCATCGAACTACCTTTATGGAGAGTTTGATCCTGGCTCAGGACGAACGCTGGCGGCGTGCCTAATACATGCAAGTCGAGCGGATTTTGTCCTTCGGGGTGAGGTTAGCGGCGGACGGGTGAGTAACACGTAGGCAACCTGCCCTCGAGACTGGGATAACCTCCGGAAACGGATGCTAATACCAGATAGGCGGTCTTCCCTCCTGGGGAGATCGGGAAAGACGGAGCAATCTGTTACTCGGGGATGGGCCTGCGGCGCATTAGCTAGTTGGTGAGGTAACGGCTCACCAAG
>NZ_KE383859.1:81969-115221 GCF_000422485.1 Paenibacillus pasadenensis DSM 19293 | reverse complement strand
TGCGGCTGCGCACCTCCAACGGCATGGAGCGCCTGAACGGGGAGATCCGCAGGCGCGAGACGGTCATCCGCATCTTTCCCAATCGCGCTTCCGTCCTTCGCCTCATCGGAGCCATGCTCATGGAAGAGAACGAGTACTGGATGACGAAGAAGCCGTACATGGACATGACGGACTT
Source organism: Paenibacillus pasadenensis DSM 19293 (assembly GCF_000422485.1). Classification (GTDB taxonomy): domain Bacteria; phylum Bacillota; class Bacilli; order Paenibacillales; family Paenibacillaceae; genus Paenibacillus_O; species Paenibacillus_O pasadenensis. The sequence continues at coordinate 115,046 of NZ_KE383859.1, read as the reverse complement.
CAAGGCGTGGAAGAAGCAGAAAGCCACTCAGGGCGCCGGCTCGGAGGAGCAGGAAACCAGCACCACCATGACGGAAGCGACGGACAGCCTTTAAACCCGATTCCATTTTCTACCGAGAAGTGTTTTTACACACAATTATGGACTTGACCCGTCCGCGACCCATTCGGGCCGAATTACTCGGTTTTTCCGCGTAACTCCCCCCGTCCGAGACCCATTCGAGCCGAGTTGCGCGGTTTTTCCGCGCAACTCCCCCCGTCCGGCACCCGTTCGACCCGAGTTGCGCGGTTTTTCCTCACAGCTCCGACGACTCGGAGACGACGGAATCGCCATCCTCAAGCTGCTCTAGGCGCGACGAAGCGCGGCAGCCCGAGGGCATCTTTACGGAGGATCAAAAAAAGCCGCTCTTTCCGTCCGGCAAGCGGATCGAAAAAAGCGGCTTGTCTTCTATTCCTCGGCGCTGTCCTTGCGGCCGCGCTTGTTCGTGCCTTTGACATGCACGACCTCGACGAAGGGACGGATCCGGTCCATCAGGCGCCGACCCTTGTGATACTCCTCGCCGTCCTTGCTCGTGAAGCTGAAATGCTGCTCCAGGTCGTCCAGCGCATGATTGGACGTATAAAAGGTCGGCTTGCGCTCCATCCGATAGTTGAGGATCGAGCCCATCACATGGTCGCGCACCCACGGACTCAGATTCTCGGCGCCGATGTCGTCGAAGACGAGGATGTCGGCTTCCTTCATCAGGTCGATCGTCTCCTTGAGCTTGCCCGGCTCGCCGAACATCGCCTTGAGATCCTCGACGAAGTCCGGCATGTAGACGATGACGCCGGAGCAGCCGTTCTTGGCGAGCTCGCTGAGCAGATAGCTCATCAGGAACGTCTTGCCCGTGCCGAACGAGCCGGTCAGGTACAGCCCTTCGGGCTGCAGGCCCTGCTCCTTGGTCCGGCGGATGTACTCCAGCACCTTCATGACCGCCGTCGAGCGGGCGCGGTCCTTCATCAGAATCTCGTCCGCCGAGTAGGCGCTCTCCAGCGTGCGCTCGCTGACGTAGAAGCTGCGGATGCGGGAGCGGATCTGCTCCTCGTTGCGGCGCGCGATGAACTTGCGGCAGGCCGTCTTGCGGTCGATCAGCCGCAGCTCGTCCGCGACCGTCTCGGCCGACAGCAGCGTGTAGTGGCCCTGGAAATCGTTCGGACAGCGATCGAGTCCCGGGCAGCTCTCGCAGCTCCGATGCTCGCGCACGTATTGGTACACCAGATTGGAGTTGCGCCGCAGCACGTCCTCGTCCAGCTCCGGATGCTGCTCCATCAGCCTCCGCACCTTGGGCTCGCGCATCAGCTCGTCCAGCTGCTCCTGCGCGCGGGCGCGCAGCTTGCTGCCGCCGGGCATGCTCTTCAGCAGATCGCGCAGCGATTCCATTGCTTCCACCTCCTTCGTTCGGATCGGCTCGTTGCGCTAGCGCCCGTCGAGCTTGCGCGCGAGCTTGCGCATCTCCTCCAGCTCCTCGTCGCTGATCTCCGGCTCCGGCGCGGCATCGTCGCCGACGACCGGCAGCACCGGCTTGCGCGGCTGGCCGGCTCCGCGCCGATACCCGCCCGCGCTTCTCGCTCCGGCGGCGGCGCGTCCTGCCGGCTTGGCCGCGCCTGCGGCTTCGGCCGCCTCCTTGCTGCGCTCGAGCTCGGTCTGGCTGCGCACGTACAGCACCGCCTTTTCGAACTCGTCGACCTGCTGCACGAGCATGTTCGAAGCGACCGCCTCGATGAACGTCTTGGTCACCCGCGCCGAGCCCTTCATGCCGAACACATAATGCACGAGCACGTTGATGACCGGGGCCGGCAGCCGATAGTGCAGGTCGATGCGCTCGAACTGCCGCTCGATCCAGTCCGGCACCGCTCCGGGGAAGAAACGCTTCAGGAAGCGGGTATGCGGCTCGTTGCGCATGAGCATGTTGTATTGCTGGATGTCGCAGCGTCCCGTCAGCTGGGACGGCACCGGCAAGTAATGCTCGGCCTGCACGCCCTGCTCCGGCAGCTCGGCGTCGGCCTCCTCCTGAAGGCGCGACCCGGCGGCGCGCCGCTCCTCCTCGCGCTTGCGGTCCTGCCGATGCAGCTGGGCCGCCTTGAGCTGCAGCGCGTCGGTCTGGATGCCGCCGCGCCGGTCGAAGGCGTCCTCCTCGTCGAGCAGGCGGCATAGATCCGCCGGACCGAGCTCGTATTTGTAGGCGATGTAGTTGAGCTGGGCGAGCGCGTCCTTGTCCCCGCGCATCCGCTCCACGAACGGCCGGTTGAGCGAGCCGCGGGGGAAGCGGTACAGAATGTCGCCGTACTCGATGCCCGCTCCCGGCTGGGCGACAGGCGTCGGCGGCTGCCGGAGAGGCGCGGACTCCTCCAGCGCCTGCTCCAGCTCGGCGTCCACGGCGGCGCTCAGGCGGAACAGCTCGTAGAACGGCATCGAGATATTCTCCCGCTGCAGCTCATGCTGCGCCAGCTCGTCCGGCTCTCGCCGCAGCAGCGTCTCCTGGAGCGCGACGACGCCGTACTTGCCGACCTTGTCGCGCAGCAGCATGCTGAGATGCTGGCTGCGGAAAAACTCCGCCGGAGACAGCGGCGCATGCAGCTCGTACTCGTAGACGACCTCCTCCTGCCCCGGCAGGAACAGCCGGCAGGTCGTCAGCAGGCCGAGCGCCTCCAGCACGGAGGCGCAGCGCATGAGCTCGCGGCGTCCCGATTCGCTCGGATCGAGCCCGAGCCCGAGGAACAGCCTGCGCTGCGCGTCCATCGGAGAGTAGCCGCTGTAGCCCTCGTCCACTTGATGGTACAGGAGCTGATACAGAGAAGAGGCCGCTCCGCCGGTCATCGGCTGATAGATGAGCGCGAGCATCCGCTGGTCGAGCGGGCTCAGCGCGAAGCCCCGGTAGACGCAGAACCGGTGATGCTCGGTAAAAGCCAGCTTGCTTCCGATGCGCATGGGCGTGCCTCTCCTCCGTTCGAATCCGTTTTTCGTCCTATCAGTTTATCATAGAGCGGCCGCATCCGACAGCATTCGCCACGAGAAAGCGGCGGCCTCCTTTTGCCATTTGCCTCTCCCGGAGGCGTCGCCGAAAAAGAGGACGGCCCGCTCCTCCCGCGGCTCCGGTGGAACCGTCTGGAAAAGCGGGCCGCCTGTCTGGCCTGCGCCCTAGAACATCTTGTAGCCGCCGATCCGCAGGGCGCGGATGGCGTAGCCGCTCACGTAGGCGCCGACGAGCGCCGCGACGACGGGCAGCCAGTCGATGAAGGTGAACTCCGCCAGGTTGGCGCTGAAGGTAGCGGCGTGATCCCAGGTCGACCATATGTAAAGCGGCACCAGCACGATGACGAACAGATAGATGGGGAACCAAGTCGTCTTCATCAGCATGTTGAGAATGAAGCCGATCCCGAACATCATGACAAAAAACAACACCATCGCAATCACGATTTGAAGCATGCGGCCAATCATCCCTTCGGCTAGCGTTCCTTTTCAGTTTATGCCAAGCCCCCTGGCAAGTCAATTTGCAAAAGGCCGTCCGGCTCGACGAAGACGGGTGGATCGGCTACAATGGGGAATGGATCTACGAACGAAATTCGGGAGCGTACGCCGCTCCCTTTAATGAAGGAAGGAGCCATGCAACGATGAGTGATGCCGCACAAACGCTGGAGGGCTGGTACGTCCTCCATGATTTCCGCACGATCGACTGGCAAGCCTGGAAGCAGGCCGGAGAAGGAGAGCGAGCCGCAGCGCTGGACGCGATCCAGTCGATGCTCGCCGATTGGAGCGCCCAGGAGGAGCAGCGCCAGGGCAGCACGGCGTTCTACGCCATCGTCGGCCAGAAGGCGGACTTCGTGCTCATGCACCTGCGCGAGACGCTCGAGGAGCTGAATGAGCTCGAGACCAGCTTCAACAAGAGCCCGCTCGCCGCGTTCACGAAGCCGGCGTATTCGTACGTCAGCATCGTCGAGCTGTCGAACTACATGAGCAAGCCGGGCGAGGACCCGATGTCCAATCCCGACATCGTCGCGCGCCTCAAGCCGACGCTGCCGAAGGCCCGCCACATCTGCTTCTACCCGATGAACAAGCGCCGCGACGGCGGCGACAACTGGTACATGCTGAGCATGGACGAGCGCCGCGCGATGATGCGCAGCCACGGCATGATCGGCCGTCAGTACGCCGGCAAGGTCAAGCAGATCATCAGCGGCTCCGTCGGCTTCGACAACTGGGAGTGGGGCGTGACGCTGTTCGCGGAGGACGCGCTGCAGTTCAAGAAGCTCGTGTACGAGATGCGCTTCGACGAAGTGAGCGCCCGCTACGGCGATTTCGGCGACTTCTACGTCGGCAATCGGCTCGATGCGGACAAGCTGGTCAAGCTGCTCCAGGTGTAAGATCCGCGCCCGCCAAAAGATGAAGCCGCTCCCTCTTGGGAAGCGGCTTTTTTATGCGAGGCCAGGCCCGCTTTTCATCCTTTGACGGCGCCGGCGCTCAAGCCGCCGACGATATACTTTTGGAAGAACAGGAAGATGACCGCCGGCGGCAGCAGCGTCATCGACAGAATTGCGAACCGCACGTTCCAGTTGATCGTGGAGCCGGCATAAATGATTTTGGTATAGATCGCCGCGGCGAGCGGCTGCATGTCCTCCTGCATGACGAGGCTGGACCAGTAGAAGTCGTTCCAGGTCGTGGAGAATCCGAGCATCGTGATCGTGATGAGGATCGGCATGGACAGCGGAACGGCGATCATCGCGAAGCTCCGCAGCTCGGAAGCGCCGTCGATGCGGGCCGCCTCCAGCATTTCCTTGTGGATGCCGTCGAAGAAGTTTTTGAGCAGCATGAGATAAAAGGCATTGGCGCCTGCCGGCAGCCAGAACGCCCAGTATCGGTTCAAGAGGTCCAGATCCTTCAGGTTCAAGAAGTTCGGGATCAAGTACGACGCGGCCGGAATGAGCAGGGTGCACATGAAGTAGAGCGTCACCGCTTTTTTGAACGGCACCTGCATATGCGACAAGCCGTAAGCGGCCAAGCCGAGGACGACCAGCGAGAAGACGGTGTTGCCGACGAAGATGAGCAAGGTGTTTTTGAAATGCATCGGGATGTTCAGGTAGCCGAACGATTCCTTGTAATTGCTCCAGTGCCACTCGCTCGGGAAAAACGGCGCGGGAAACTCGAAAAACTCTTGCGTCGACTTGAGCGAGTTGAGCACGGTATTGACGAACGGGTACAGCATCGACACCGAGATGAGCGCGATCGCCAGCACGACGAAGCCGTAGATTGCCCGGACGGCCGGCTTGCGAAAATCATAGCGGGACATGATCGCCCGCTCCTGCTCGGCCTTCATGCGGCATCATCTCCTTTTCTGAGCTTGATCGTAAGCAGCGAGAAGACGACGAGGAATACAAACATCAAGACGCCCATCGCGCTCGCCTTGCCGAAGTTGAAGTACGTGAACGCTTCGCGCGTCGTCAGCAGCAGATAGGTCAGCGTGCCGTTGTCCGGGCCGCCGCCGAACATGATCAGCTGGGATTGGAACGCTTGCGAGGTGGAGATCAGCTGCAGCACGAGCAGCAGCAGGATGAGATTTTTGATGCCCGGCAAGGTCACGTACCGGATCCGTCCCCATACGCCGGCGCCGTCCAGCTCGGCCGCCTCGTACATGTCCTTCGGAATGGCGGACAGCCCTGCGATATAGATCAATGTCGCGCTCCCGAAATTTTGCCAGGTTTCCAAGATGACGAGCGAGAACATGGCGTGTTCTTTGCTGTAGAAGTCAAAGCTCGGCAAGCCCAAGAAATTCAGGAACGTGTTGATCGGGCCGATCGGATCGTAAAACCATTGCCACATGCCGTAAAGCACGATGGCCGGGATGATGCTCGGCAAATAGCCGATGATGCGCGCCGGACCCCGGAACCATTTCAGCTCCGACACCCCGATCGCCATCGCGATCGGCACCCAGAAGCCGATGACGAGCGCCAGCCCCATGTAATACAGCGTGTTTTTGATTGCCGTATAAAAGTCGGGATTTCCGAGCACTTCTTGATAATTCTGCAATCCGACAAACGTATTGCCATTGACGAAATCGACCTGATAGAAGCTGTACCCGATCCCTTTGGCGATCGGAACCCACAGGAACAACAAGAAAATCAGTACCGCCGGCAGCAGAAACAAGCTTCCCCACGCGTATTTTTTCATTCGCCTGCCCAGGCTCGCATGGGCAAGGGGCGCATCCGCCTTCGCCGGCGCCTGCGGTTGAACTTGCATCGCCATATCCCTTCTCCTTCCTTTCCGCCGCAATCGCCCGTGCGGGCAATCGAAAAGGGGGACGCCGAACTTTGTCCGCTCGGTCCCCCTTGCCTGCCGGTCTTATTGAACCTTGACTTTATCGAAGTTTTCCTTCTGCACCTTGGCCGCCGCGTCGTCGAGCAGCTTCTGCAGATCCAGATCGCCTTTGCTGATCAGCACTTTCTGGATGACGTTCGCCATCTCGGCATAGTAGGCCTGCGTCTCGTACGTCGCTTCCGGCTTCGATTCCATCAGCTGGATCAGCTCAGGGGAATATTTATAGACGTTGTCATGCTTATCCAGAACCGCTTGATACTTCTTGCCGTATTCGGAGTCGTCGTTCCAGTAGTTGATCAGCTGCGGAACGTACACTTGGTTTTTGGATTTCTGGTCGACGATCTGCTGATCGATCGCGTCCAGGTACTCTTGCGTGAAGTACTCGTCGACGACGAAGTCGAACGCGGCCTTCTGCTGCGCCTTGTCGGCCAGGCCGTTGATGACCTTGTAGTTGCCGCCGGCCACGCCGATATGCTTGCCGCCTTTGGAGACGGAAGGAATCGGATAGATCAGGACGTCGTCCTTGCTGATGCCGCCCTGGTTGATCGCGCCATCCAGCGCGTTGCCGCTGCCGCACATGACCATCGCGCCGCGTCCTTGGTTGAACATCGCCAGCGCGTCGCCGTAGCCGAGCGCCCATTGCTTCGGAATGACGCCCGCGACCTTCAGGTCATTGTAGAATTGAAGCGCTTTCAGTCCGGCTTCGCTGTTGAACGCCGCCGTCACCTTGCCGTCCGCCACGGTCTGGATGTCGCCGCCTGCCGTGTAGAGGAAGTTCGTCCAGTTCCAGCCGGCCTCCGTGCCCTTGCCCATCGGGATGAAGCCCGCGATGCCTTTAGCCGGATCGTTCACGGATTTCGCCGCTTCGATGAATTCCTCCATCGTCCAATCCATCGGCGGCAGCGGCACGCCTTTGTCTTCGAAGATTTTCTTGTTGACGGTAATCGTCATGCCGTAGGCATCGATCGGAATGCCGTATGTCTTGCCCTCGATGACGAAAGGCTTCGTAGCGAACGCGTTCAAATCCTTCGCATACGGCCAGCTCGCCATGTAGTCGCTCAGATCGGCGATCCACTTCTTGTCGGTCAGCAGCTTGCCCTCCGTCGCCCATGTCGTGAATTCGGTCTGCGCGCTGTTCGACGCCATCTTGATCGCGATTTCCGAGTTCTCGTATTTCCAGTATTTCGGCGTGATGGAGACATTCGGATTTTTCTCCGTGAACCGTTTGATCCGGGCGTCGAGCGCGGCGTTTTCCGCGGTTTTGTCCGGCGGGTACGCGTAGGCGACGATGCTCACCTTTTCGGCAGGCGGCGCTTCCTCCTGCACGTTCGCAGCCGCATTTTCCGTCGGCGCGTTTGCGCTCGCGTTCGAATTCGTTTTCGTGTTTTCGGTGTTCGCATTGCCGCCGCATCCGGCCAAGAGCACGAACATCGCCATGCCGCCGTACGCCAGCGCGCGCTTGCTTTTCCCTTTATTCATGGTCTAACCCCTCGCATTCCCTATATTTGCTTGCACCTTTATTGTAGGGTAGGACCGCCCTTCCCTTCGAGGTGCGATCTAACGGGCGTGAGGTGTAAAATTACGCTTTTCGCTCCCGAGGCGGGCACCCGCGCTCAGTCGGCCGGATGGAGCGGCATCACCATGACGGCCTGCGTGCCGCCGGAGGCCATCTCCTTGTAGGAGAGGCCATAGCCGTCTCCGAAATGAAGCCGGATGCGACGGTGCACGTTCGTGATGCCGTACCCTTGCTGGGGCAGCTTGCCTTCCAAAATCGCATGGAGCTTAGAGATGTCGGCCGCGCGGTAGCCGTTGTCGGCGATCGCGATCTGCAGGTCGCCTCCTTGGACGCGCAGCGAGATGCTCAGGCGGCCGTCGCTGCCCATTTTGCGAATGCCGTGAAGGATCGCGTTCTCCACCAGCGGCTGGAGGATGACCTTCGGAATCCGAACGGCCTTCGTCTCCTCCTCGATGTCCCAGTGGACGACGAACCCGTACTCATACCGCTTCAGCTGCAGGCGGATGTACGCCTCGACATGCCGGAGCTCCTCCTCGACCGTAATGAGGCTCTCCCCCCGGCTCAGACCGATGCGCATGAGCAGCGACAGATCGCGGACCATCTCCGCCGATTCTTCGCCGCCCTCCAGCCGAATCCGCCAGTGGATCGATTCCAGCGTGTTGTAGAGCAGATGGGGATTGATTTGGGAATGCAATAAGGCAAGCTCCGATTCCTTATGCTTCAGCTCCAGGACGTACTTGTCGTGAACGGTCTGGTTGAGCCTTTTGGTCATCTCGATAAAGGACTGGTGGAGCATCCCGATCTCGTCATGGCGGTCGACCCGCATGTCGTTGCCGAGCGTCCGTCCTGGCTCGAACGACCGCGTCATCCGCGTCAGCCGCGACAGAGGACTTAAAATATGGCGGATGAAATAAAGGCTGGCGAGCAGCAGGAGGATGAAATAGGCGATCATCAGCGTATTGAACAGCTGCCGGATCCCTTCGTGCTCGCCGACGATCGATTGGCGAGGAATTTTGAACAGCAGCTTCGTCTTGCTGTCCGCGCTGCTGTGGAAGGCGTACATCCAGGATTCGCGCCCGTTCCGCTCCAAAATGACGCCCTGCTCGGCGCCGCTCACCGACGCCGGCACGGACAGGACATCGCCGACCGCGAGGTTCTCGACATTGTCGGCCAAAATCGTATTGGACTTGTCGAGGAGCACGATCTGGCCGCCGCTCGGGATGCGCAGCGACTGGATATTTTTTTGAAGCAGGCTGTTCAAGCCCGTGATGACGAGCACGGCTGCCGGCCGGTCCTTGTCGTGAGCGCTCGTCATGCCCCGCACATAGGCGGCCGTCTTCTCGCTGCTCGCGTTGTCGCCAGGCTTGACCAGAATGCGAATGATGCCGGAGCCCCGTCCGTTCACCGCATCCTGGAACCAGCCGCCGGGCAGCGTATCGCAGGAGAAGAACACTCCGTTCGGCTTCACGTCCGACGTCGGCGCGAACGTATATCGCATCGCCAGATCGGGGATGCAGACGGAATAATTGATCGCGTTCGGCGACGAATAGCTCATGAGCAGCTGATCCAAAGCCAAATATTCCTTGAGCCGGTCGTAATCCGTGTAGACGGGCGCATCCAGCAGCCGTCTGATTTCCGGCGAGATCAGCAGCTTCTCCGAGGTGCCGTCCACCGAGGCGATCACCTCGTCCAGCGTGAGATGGCTCGTCTTCGCCAGCTGGAACAGCGTATCGCCCATTTGCTTCTCCGTCACCGAGGTCACCTTCACGGAGACCAGCCAGTAGGCGAGCAGGATGGGCAGCACGATCAACAAAACAAAAAACAGGACGAATTGCTGCTTCAGATTCAGCTTGTACAGACGATGCATCATCGGGCCCGCCCCCAGAGCAGTTGTAGTCAAAGCCGCGCTATTGGCCCATTATATAAGGATAAAAACAGGAACGTTATAGGTTATATTACGAAGATGAGGTCCGATTCTACGATTCCGCTTCGCCGAGCGCAAGCCGCCGGTTTTCCTTTGGAAAAATGCCCAAAAAGGACGGCGAAAGCTTCGCCGTCCTTCGTTTTGCGTTCCATTTTTCACCCGCCTGGGGGCGGCACTGGTTCTAGTCCTCGTCTTCTTCCTCGTCCGGCTCGGCCGCCTCGCGCTTGGCGCTCAGATACGCCTCCGTGTCGCGGTCGCGCTGGCGGCCCTTCTCCTTGAGCCGCTCGATGCCCGGCACGATCAGCCGGTCGACCTCCTGCTGGATCGCATACGCCAGATCGTGGCGGCTCTGCGACTCCAGGTAGGAGCCGACCTCCATCAGGGCGTTGTAGCGGTCGAGCTCCTCGCGGGTCAGCAGGCCGCGCACCTGGACGCTGCAGTGCCGCATTAGAAGAACTTCCCTTTGCGCAGCACGAGCGGGATGCCGCCGATGATGAACAGGTAGCGCAGATCGATCATCTTCTTGAGCCAGGCGGCCTTGCGGCCCAGATACTTCTTGCCGAAGGCGACGCCGATGCCCTCGCCCTTGCCGAGCGAGGCGACCGTGCCCTTGTTGCTGAAGGCGAACGTCTTGAGCGGCTGGCTGCGGATCGCCGCGACGAGATTATGGGCGCAGGTGACGCCCTGCTGCATCGCGATCTGGGCGGTCGGCGGGTACGGACGCCCTTCTTCGTTGAACATCAGCGAGTTGTCGCCGATGATGTAGATGTTCTCGTGGCTCGGCGCGCGCAGGTAGTCGTCGACCTTGACGCGTCCGCGCATCGTCTCGAAGCCGGCCTCCTCGATGAGGCGGCTGCCGCGGATGCCGCCCGTCCAGATGACGGTTTTGGAGCGGATCTCCTCGCCGTCGCCGACGATGACGCCGTCCGGCGAGCATTCCTTGATCGCGGTGCCGATGCGGAAGATGACGCCCTTCTTGGTGAGCACGTCCATGCCGTACTGGACGAGCTCCGGATCGAAGCCCGGCAGCGCGCTCGGCGCCGCCTCGATGTTGTACAGCTTGACGAGCGAGCGGTCGACGTCGAAGGCGCGGCACAGCTGCGGGATGCGGTCAGCCAGCTCGCCGACGAACTCGATGCCGGTGAAGCCCGCTCCGCCGACGACGAACGTCAGGTAGTCGGTGCGATGAGGCTCGCGCTTGTAGCGGGCGAACTGATATTCAATATGCTCGCGGATCAGACGCACCGAGTTGATGCTGCGGATGCTCATCGCATGCTCCGCCAAGCCCGGGATGCCGAACGTCTCCGGCTCGCCGCCGAGGCCGATGACGAGATAGTCGTAGGACAGCGTGCCGTCCTCGAGGATGACCTTCTTGTCCTGCGTGCGGATCTGCACGACGGTGGACTTGACGAAGTCGATCTTGAACTCGTCGATCAGCTTGGAGATGTTGACGCGGGCATTCTCCGGATTGTCCGTGCCGGCGGCAGGCATATGCAAATGGGTCGTGATATAGTGGTAATCATGCTTGTTCACCAAGGTGACGTCGGCTTCGTTGTAGTTGAGCTGCTTCTGCAGCTTGAGGGCGGTCAGAATGCCGCCATAGCCGGCTCCCAAGATGACGATCTTTGGTATATTGCTCATATGGTGCGTCCCTTCCCATCCATCTCTAATCCCTTTATTTATACTCAAGCCATGATAACAAATCCGCAAGAGCCACTTCAAGGTGAATTCCTACGAAAAATATTAGAAGAACGTACAAAGGCCGCAAGGAAGGCGCGCTTTCTACGCGCGCTCCCGAGACGTATAATGGAAGGGAAAGGAACACGATCTGGAGGTGCGAGGCAATGACAGACGTGAAAGTGGAGCCGGTCGACATCGCGATCATCGGCGGAGGACCCGCAGGCATGTTCGCCGCCTTCTACGGCGGCATGAGGCAGGCTTCCGTGAAGCTGATCGAGAGCATGCCGCAGCTCGGCGGACAGCTCGCCGCCCTTTATCCCGAGAAGTACATCTACGACGTCGCCGGCTTTCCCAAGGTGACGGCGCAGGAGCTCGTCGACTCGCTGCGGCGGCAGATGGACCATTTCAATCCGGAGATCTGCCTGGAGGAAAAGGTGACCGCTCTGATCAAGCACGGCGAGCGGGAATTCGAGCTCCGCACCGACAAGGGCGCGCATCTCGCCCGCGCGGTCATCATTACGGCGGGCGTCGGCGCGTTCGAGCCGCGCCGGCTGGAGCTGCCGGAGGCGGCGGCCTACGAGAGCCGGGGCCTCCATTATTTCGTCACCGACCTGCTGCAGTTCAAGGGCCGCAAGGTGCTCATCAGCGGCGGCGGAGATTCCGCCGTCGACTGGGCGCTCATGCTGGAGCCGATCGCGGAGAGCGTGACGCTCATCCACCGCCGCGACAAGTTCCGGGCCCATGAGCATAGCGTCGAGAAGCTGCGGGCGTCGAGCGTAGAGGTGCTCGTGCCGATGGAGATCGCGCGGCTGGAGGGCGAGGTGTACGTCGAGAAGGTCACGCTCGCCCACGCCAAGACCGGCGAGGAACAGACGCTGGACGTCGACGACGTCATCGTCAACTTCGGCTTCGTCTCCTCGCTCGGCCCGATCGCGGAGTGGGGCCTCGCTATCGAAGGAGGCAGCATCGTCGTCGACACCCGCATGGAAACGTCGATCCCCGGCATCTTCGCCGCAGGAGACATTACGACCTATCCCGGCAAGCTCAAGCTGATCGCCGTCGGCTTCGGCGAGGCGCCGACGGCGATCAACAACGCCAAGGTGTATCTCGATCCGACCGCCAAGCTGTCTCCCGGCCACAGCAGCAACCTCAAGCTGTAGCCGCGGATTTCCCCGCTTTTTCGCCCGGAGCCCCGAGCTCCGGAGCGCCGCCGCCGGACGGATTCGACTAGCTGAAGCGGCCAAAGGGCATCCTACACCTCGACTTCAATGCCGAGGGAGGATGCCCTTTTCATGATGTGTCCCGTATGCAATGGCATTCGACTGCTTGAGGCGGACTGCCCTCGCTGCCTGGAGCCGCTGCTCGACTGCGGCCCCGAACAGGATCTGGCGGGTCCGTACGCACCTTACGGGCCGGCCGCGGCCGTGTCGATGCTCGCTCCCGAAAAAGAGCGGCAGGTGGTACCGGTTTGCATGCACAGGCTGTATTGTACCGTCTGTTCGCACAGCAGCGATGCCGGCGTTCCGCTTACGCTGGGGTAGGGCGGTTCCGGCTGGCCCTACGGCTGCTCCGTAGCGGCCTCTTTGTCAGGCGTCACGTTCGGGCTTCAGGCTCCTAGTCGAATCATTTCCGGGTTCAGTTGTCTGCGCTTGATCTCGCTTGCGAGCAGCTTGATGAACTCCATGTCCAGATTGAATTGAACCGCGCTGAAGTAGGTTTCGATCAGCAATTCGTCAGACAACAGCTCCATCTTACCAGCCTCCTTCCGCTGCGGATTGGATGTGCTTCCCAATCTTAGCATGAGCGGAAATCGAGGAACAAGCGTTCGAATATCCACAGTCTCTCGTGGACAAGATGTGCACAATATGTGAGTAGAACGGGAATTCCGAGGAAAAATCAGGGGAAGGATGTGGATAGAGTTATACACAGCTGAATACGCGGAAATAGCGATAAATAAGTTTTATGGATATTTCTTCCTTGATTACTTCGGACGGGTATTCACTTCAAAAATCCAGATCTTGCCGCTCCGGTCCAGACCATAGTCGAAGCCGAGCTGCCCGATGCCCGGGAACTTGGACTCCAGCACCGCCGCCGACAGCCGCGTCAGCCTCCTCATTTCCTGCTTCTTGCCGCGGATGCTCGCTCCCGGCAGCGAGCGGCCGATGCCTTGCGACGCCGTCAGCTGACTGCCGCCCCGGCACAGATTCGTGACGAACAGCCCCGAGCGGGCGACGCGGCCGACCATCGAGCGGATTTCCCAGCGGGCTCCGTTCTTGACGTACTTGACGCGGTAATCGATCGGACGGCCGCCGACCGTCGCCAGATGGATGCCCTTCTGGATCAGGTAGGAGCGTCCCTTCTGCAGCGGCTTCAGCGCCAGATGCAGCGAGCCGATCGACGAAGCCCGCTTCGTGCTGGAGCCGGACGAATAGCTGTAGCCGCCGTCCACGCGGCTGATTTTGATGACGCCGAGCCCTCCGGTGCCGCGCACCGGCTTGATGACGACCATCCCATGCTGGTCGAGCATGCTTTTCAGCGCCGCTTCGGAATAGAGGCGGGTCGGCGGAATATGCGGCGCGATCGACGGATGGCCGAGCAGCGCGGCTGTCTTCGCCCATTTGCTAGCCAGCATCCGTCCGCTCGCGCCTCCTTTCGGAAACGGCTTGGACAGCACCTTCTGCACATAGGCGAGCTCTTCCTCGGCGTCTGCCGCCCCTTCCTCGGCAGGGGCATGCGCCGGCAGCGGCTCGGCCGCGGCGGCAGGGACCGGCTCGGCGGGAGCGGGGAGCGCGGCGGCGGCTTCGGGAGCAGGCGCCGCCTCCAAGCGAATCTCTTCGTTCATCCTCTTGATCTCCTTTCTTCTTCTACTCTATTCTATGCTTTCGGGCGTCCGTTCTCTTGGATGATTGTCCGCGGCCGAACCGCCCTGTTTCCCTGCGAATGCGATCAGGCGATCGTCCTTCAACGGTCTCGGCCTATCGTCCGGAGGAGCTCCGTCTCGGGATGGAGGACAAATGCCGCAGGGGCTGATAAAGTAGAGGCATCGAAGAATCGGATCAGGAAAGGTGGATCTCCCATGAATCGTCATGCCAAGGCCGTGCTCGGCGCCGTCCTCGTCCTGCTCGGAGCCTATCTCATGCTCCAGCAGGGAGCCCGGATCGGGCCCGCGCAAATTTTCGGCCACTTCTGGCCAAGCTTGTTCGTCATTCCGCTCGGCATCTTCTTCCACTGGATGTACTTCTCCATGCTCAATCGCAGAGGGGTCGGCCTGCTCGTCCCCGGCGGGATCCTGCTCGGCGCCGGCCTTGTCAGCCAGTTCGCCATGCTGCTGGACAACTGGGGCTCGATCTGGCCCGGCTTCATCCTGGCCGTCGCGCTCGGCCTCTGGGAGCTCTACTGGTTCGGCGGACGCAACCGGTGGCTGCTCATTCCGATCAACATCCTGATCGTGCTGAGCCTGCTGTTCGGCGCCGTCTTTTCCATCAGCGCGCTGACCGCCAGCCTGGACAGCTATTATCCGTATGCTGCGCTGGTCCTCATCCTCGGCGGCTCGTTCCTGCTGCTCTCTCGCAAGCGGCGCGAAGACTGATCGAGGCTTGACGCCAGCGAGCCGGCACGACCAAAAGCTCCTTTCGGAACCGGGTTCCGAAAGGAGCTTTTTTGACTGGAGATTCATCCGCCGCGCCCGCGCCGCGGGCAGGGGCTCCGGCCGATTTTTAAGTCGCCCGTCAGACCCGGGAATCCCGTACGATGCTGCGGGTGTACGTCGTCCAGGAGATCAGGCAATAGGCCGCCTGCATCAAAATATAGACGCCCATGACGACGAGGCCGTACATCCATACCGGCCGCCCGATCAGCGTGCCGAGCGCTTGCATCGCAAACAGGCTGTGCACGATGCCGACGAGGCACGGCACGAGGTAGAGCAGCCCCACCTGCACGCCGACCGTGCGGCGCAGCTCGCCGGACGTCAGGCCGATCCGGTTCAAGGCGCGGAACTGGCTGCGGTCCTCCTGCAGCTCGGTGAACAGCTTGAAGTACAGCAGGCTCCCCGAGGCGATGAAGAACAGCACGCTGATGAACAGGCCGATGAATACGGTCAGGCCGATCGACTGCCGCATCTCGATATAGCTGGAGACGCGGTACGTCTGCGCCTGCTCCTTGGCTGCCGGCGTCAGCGCCTCGTCGAAGCGCTTCACATCGGCCAGGCGATGCTCCCAATCGGCCAGCTCGAAGCCGTAGAACGCCAGCTTGGCGGAGGCCGGAGCCGCGGCGGTCCACCGCTCCATCTGCCGATCGGACACGACGAGCAGCCAGGACGCCTGGGCGATCGGGCTCAGCGCGGCGCCGTACGCGGACTCGTCCAGCTTCAGCCGCAGCGGCTCGTCGCCGATCCGTCCAAGCAGCTCGCCCTCGGGCTTGCCCTTCTCCTGCATGCTGCGGAAGGGCTCGACGAGAAAGCCGGCGTCGCCGTCCAGGCTCCGCTTCGGCAAGCCGACCCGCTCGGCCTCGCGATTGTAGTCGCTGAGCGCGACGACCATCGCGTCGCCCGGACGGTCGTCGCGGAACACGGCTCCGACCAGACCGCTCGCATGCAGTCCCTTCACCTCGGAGCGCTCGGTTACGGAGCCGCCGTCCTGCTCCAGCAGCGCGGCCGCCTGATCCGGGTCCATGACCGAATGGCCCGGACCCTGCTCCACATATCCGACCGTATACGGCGTATGCTCGAGAATTTGGTCGCGCTGCAGCTTTTGGAATACATACACCGTACTGGCCGCGCTCATGACGATCGCGCCCAGCACCGTCACGACGAACAGGATGCGGGCATTGTCCTTGATGCGGAACGCCAGCTGCGAGATGGACAGCAGATTGGTGCCCTTATAGTAGAAGCTTTTGCGCCGCTGCAGCAGGCGGATGACGGCTACGCTCAGCTGCGTGTAGAGGAAATACGTCCCGAGCACCGTGAATCCGATGATCGGCAGCGCCAGCATCATGAACGTCTGCACCGTCGTCATCGCCGCCATGGCGTAGCCGGCGCCGAGCGAGAGCGCGGCGAGCGCCGACAGCCCCGGCGAAAAGGCCGGCGGCCGCTTCGGGCGCCGTCCCTCGCCCAGCAGGTCGATGATCTCCGACCGCCCGACGCGCAGCGCGCTCAGCAGCGAGATGACGAAGAACAGCAGCAGGAAGCCGCCTGCCGTCAGCAGCACGGCCCGGCCCGGCACGAGGAAGCGGATCGGCACGTCGGTGCCGATCAGCACGCCGAGCGTCAGGATAAACAGCTTGCTCAGCAGGATGCCGAGGCCGAGGCCTGCCGCGATCGACAATGCGGCGACGGCGAGGCTTTCGTACACGACCATCTTGCGCAGCTGGCCGCGCGTCGTGCCGAACAGCGTCAGCAGGCCGAACTCCTTCTTGCGCGTCTTGACGAACGCCGAGCTGGAGTAGAGGACGAAGAAGAACGAGAAAATGAGGATAAGGTACATGCAGACCTCCATCATTTTCTTCACCCCTTGCGCCTGCTCGATCTTGCCGTTCACGACATCGGGATGCAGCACGAACGAGGCGTACAGATAAAAGATGAGGACGGAGAAGACGCTGCTGAGGAAAAAGGCCGCGTACGAACGCCAATTGCCGCGGATATTGTTAAGCGCGAGCGAACGGAACGTCATCGAAATTCCCTCCCAGCACGCTCAGCGAATCCAGAATCTGCTGGAAAAACGCCTGGCGATTGTCTCCGCGGCGGATCTCCGAGAAGAACCGTCCGTCCTTGATGAACATGATCCGCTTGCAGTAGCTCGCGCTGAACGGATCATGCGTCACCATCAGCACCGTCGCGCCGAGCCGCTCGTTGAGATCCTTGAGCGACTCCATGACGTCCTTGGCCGCCTTGGAGTCGAGGTTGCCCGTCAGCTCGTCGGCGAGCAGCAGCGACGGCTCGTGAATGATCGCCCGCGCGATCGCGGCGCGCTGCTTCTGGCCGCCGGACACCTCGTACGGCCGCTTTTCGAGGATGGCGGCGATGCCGAGCAGCGACGCCACCGGCTGCAGCGCCCGCTCGATCTGCGCCGGCGACTTGCCCTCGAGCACGAGCGGCAGCGCGATGTTCTCCTTGAGGCTGAGCGTGTCCAGCAGGTTGAAGTCCTGGAACACGAAGCCGAGCTCCCGGCGCCGGAACAGCGCCAGCTTGCGGTCGCTCAGCCCCGACGGGTCGATGCCGCGCACCGAGATGCTGCCCGAGGTCGGCTTGTCGATTGTCGCGAGCAGGTTGAGCAGCGTCGTCTTGCCGCTGCCCGACGGGCCCATGACGCCGACGAACTCGCCCGTCTGCACGGTCATGTCGATGCCGTCAAGCGCCTTGTAGCTGACCTCTCCTTTGGTGCTGTAGATTTTGCCTAACGCTTTTACTTCCAATACGTCCATGCGATGTCGTCCTCCCGGTTTCGTCTATCGAATGACTCCAGTATACCCGGACCAAGGAACGCCACCCATCGATCGACCTTACACGGAAGCTTACAATCTTGTCAGGTTGTGGATGGCGCGGCCTTCGAAGCCGATGCGGACCGTCGTGCCCCGCCCTTCCTCCGATCGCAGCTCGAGCGTCAAGCCGAGCTTGGCCGCTACCTGACGGCACAGATAGAGCCCCATGCCGGTCGACTCCTCGGTCCGCCTGCCGTTTTCCCCGGTGAAAAAAGGATCGAACACCCGCGGCACGTCCTGCGCCGGAATGCCGATGCCCTCGTCGGCCACCTCGATCCAGGCGGCGCCGTCCTCGCCGGCGCCGATCGCGATGTCGAGCCGCTTGGAGCCGGGCTTCGGCTTGGAATACTTGACCGCGTTGCCGACGAGCTGGACGAGCAGGAACAGCACCCACTTGCCGTCGGTCTCGGCCCAGGCCTCGCCCTCAATGCGCGGATAGACGCCCGCCGCGATCAACAGCCGCTTGTGCTGGTTGACCGCCTCGCGGGCGGCCTCATGCAGCGCGACGCGCCGGGGATGCAGATCAAGCGCGAATTCCTCCAGCCTCGCCGTATGCAGCATCTGCTCCAGGCCGCGCGCCAGGCGGTCCGTCTCCTCGCGCAGGCTGTCCGTCAGCTCGCGCAGCTCGTCCTGCCCGAGCCCTGCTTTGGCAGCCTGGCTCTGCGCGATCAGGTCGATGACCGAGACCGGCGTCTTCATATGATGCACCCACTGGTAGACAAAATGCCGATGCAGCTCCCGCTCGCGGTCATGCGCCTGCAGCCGGTCCTGCGCGAGGCGGCTCAGACCTTCGAGCATGCGCGCCGTCTGGCGCTGCTCCGCCGTCGCCGCGCCTTGCAGCGGACGCCAGCCGGGAGCTTCCGACAGGCGCAGCAGGGCATCGAGATAGCTGCGCTGGCGGAGGAAGCCGATGCCGAAGGCCGTCGCCCCGACGGCGGCGGACAGCAGCCAAAAATAGAGCAGATTGCTCCAGTCCATCCTCTGGCCGATGCCGGTACGCTCCAGATACCAGATGACCGATCCGGCGCCGAGCGCAAGCGCCAGCACGGCCGCTGCGGCGAGCTGCCCGCGCGCGTAGAGGCCGAGCGCCAGCAGCGTGCGCCGCAGGCGGCGGTCGGAGCTGCTTCCGGCTGCGCTTGCGCCTCCATTTTTGCGGCTCATCGGAGCCTCCTTGCAGCGGGCAGCGGCCGACCGGGGCTGCCGACCGCTTGCAGGACGATGTCGAGCGGCATCATCGGCTGCCCCCATCCGGTCCGGCGGCCAGCTCGGCGTCGTTCAGCCGATAGCCCTGCCCGCGATGCGTCTCCAGCACGCCGCCGAGCCCGAGCTCCTCCAGCTTGCGGCGCAGGCGGGTCACGTTGACGGTCAGCGTATTGTCGTCGACGAATGACGTATCGTCCCACAGGCTTTCCAGCAGCCGGTCGCGCGAGACGATCGCGCCGTCCGCCTCGAGCAGCGCCTCGGCGAGCAGCCGCTCGTTGCGGCTCAGCTGCGCGGCCTGCTCGCGCCAGAGCAGCAGGCTCCGGCTTACGTCCAGCCGCAGCTCTCCGCAGCGCAGCTCGAAGCCGCCTGCGGACGAAGCGCGGCCCGCCTCGTCGCCGGCCGGCGCCGTCAGGCCGGAGCCGCTCTCCGGCTCGAGCGGCGCGGCGGCATACTCGCCGTAGCTGCGCCGCAGCGCGCTTTTGATCTTGGCGATCAGCAGGTCGAGATGGATCGGCTTCGTGACGAAGTCGTCCCCGCCGTTCTCGATCGCCATCACCTGATCCATTTCCCCCGAGCGGGCCGAGATGAAGATGACCGGAGCCGTGGAGCGCTGGCGGAACTGCCTGCACCAATAAAAGCCGTCGAAGTACGGCAGATTGATGTCCATCAGCACGAGATGAGGCGTCTGCTCCTCGAAGTCGAGCGTCAGCTCCTTCATCCGCTGCGCCCGCTGCGGCTGGAAGCCGTAGCGCTCCAGCGCCTCTCCGAGCAGGCGGGCGATCTTGTCGTCGTCCTCGACGATCGTGATGCGATACATTGAGCCTTCCTCCTTGACCATTCCTTCCGATGCTTGACGCCATCTGTCGCCTTAGTTTACCACACCCTCCGGCCGATCCCGACTGGACCCCGGACGGGGCCGCCAGGCCGCAGACGCTGGACCGAAGCACGGATTTTTTCGCAAAAAGCTTCAGCCCTGAAACTTCGCTGCCGATGCTTCGTATGTTGGCTCAAACGGACGGTTGCCGGCAACGTCCATCCACCAGGAGGTTTTGTCCATGTCTTTGTCCAAAGCGCTGCGGCTCATCAGCGGCATCTGCGAGGGGCTGCTCGCCATCCCGATCCTCGGCGGCCTGTTCGTCATCTCCAGCGGCTATGCCGCCCTCGGCTTCATGTTCGTCTTCCATCTGATCGTGCTGTTCGTCTCGCTCTCGCATCGCGAGCCCGTGTACGGCAGCGCCGCCGGCCTCGCCGCCTCGCTGCTCGGCTGGATTCCGTTCCTCGGCTTTTTCCTGCACGTCATCTCCGCGCTGCTGCTCCTCGTGTCGGCGTTCCAAGGCGGTCCTCGCCGTCCCGAGCATTACGGTCCGCCTCCACGGTACTAAGGATACAAAGCTTAAGCTTCGCCGATCCAATCCGGCTTACCCGCCTCGGGCAGCTTTGCCCGAGGCGTTTTGTCGGTCGCTCGCGCCGCTGCCCGGGTTGCCTTTATCGAGCCGCGCGTGCTAGAATGAATCTTAATAGTGACTGACAGTCATTCATCTCATTCGCGGAAGGAGAGGATCGCTTGGACAAGCGGGAGAGGATCATCGAGGCGGCGCTCGACGTCTTTCAGGAGCTCGGCATCGAGAAGGCCAAAATTTCCGATATCGTCAAGCGGGCCGGCATCGCGCAGGGCACGTTCTACCTCTATTTCCCCTCCAAGCTCGCGCTCATGCCCGCGATCGCGGAGATCATGGTCGGACGGATTCTGGAGCGGCTGCAGGAGATCCGCCCGGACGGCTCGGCTCGCGACCAGCTGGACAGCATGGTCGAGGCGATCTTCGAGGTGACCGAGACGCATCGCGATCTGACGGCGCTGATCTACTCCGGCATCACCCAGACCGAGCATGTGCGCGAGTGGGAAGCGATCTACGATCCGATCTACGGCTGGATCCGCGAGCGTCTGGAGCAATTCCGCGAGCGCGGCGAAATTCGTCCGACCGCTCGCCCCGACTTCTCGGCTCGCCTCGTGCTCGGGCTGATCGAAACGGCCGCCGAGCAGAACTTCCTCTATGCGTCCGCCGAGGCCGACGCGGTAGCCGGGCACAAGGCGGAGCTGAAGCAATTCCTCGCCGCAGCGCTCGGATCGGAGCCGATCGCCTGAACGCGGCGGTCTTTTCGCCCCGAAATGACTGACAGTCATTCATAATTGCCGGTGCTTGCCTGCCGCTTGCTTCCTTGCACAGAAGCGATTGCGGACCGGAGTAACCCTGTCCATCGAGGCCACACTAAGTTCAACTCATTCCTATCCCCGAAAGGAGCTTTTCCAGATGTCCTCTCAAGTCATGACCAAAGCCAAGCCCCGCATGAACAAAGGCTGGCTGTTCGTCACGCTCACCTGCATCATGGAGCTGGTATGGGTATACGGCTTTCATGCCGCGACTGCGCCGCTCCACTTCGTTCTGGTCGCCGCGGTCATCGCCGTCGACTTTTATTTTCTGTTCCGCGCCTGCGAGCTGCTGCCTACCGGCACCGTCTACGCCATCTTCGCCGCCGCCGGCACCGCCGGAGCCGCGCTCATGGACCTGCTGCTGTTCGGCGGCTCGCTCAGCTTCGCCAAGCTCGGCTTCATGGCGCTGCTGCTGAGCGGAGTCATCCTGCTCAAGCTTGCCGACGGCAAAGACGATTCTTCGCGCTGACGATTAGTCCGCGCGCGGACATCGAAACCAATTTTCGCATCCAAGGAGAGATCATCATGGGCTGGGTATTCGTATTTTCCGCGGCGTTCTGCGAGCTGGCAGGCGTCGTCGGCCTGAACCGCTTCACCGAGCGCAAGACGCTGCAAAACGGCCTCTGGTTCATTTGCGGCTTCGCCGCTTCGTTCGCCTTGCTGTACGCCTCGTTCCAGCATCTGCAGCTGAGCGTCGCCTATACGGTATGGGTAGGGCTCGGCACGTCGCTGGCCGTTATCGTCAACATGCTGTTTTTCGGCGAATCCCGCAGCCCGCTGCGGCTGTTCAGCCTGGCGCTGATCATCGTCGGCGTGACCGGGCTGAAGGCGGTTTCCGGCTGAGCATTGACGAGCCTGGACATGGCGTATACGATGAGGATAAATATCCCATTCCAGGAAGGCTTTTTTTGCATCCTTGCATGTAAGTCCTGCAAAAAAAGAGCCTGAGAGAATGATCCCTCAGGCTCTTGCTATCGTCATGCGCTCAGCACTCGTCCGGCTTCGGCTTGCCGGCGTCGCTCGCCGTGCGGAAGCTCGAGCCGCAGCCGCAGGTGACCGTAGCATTCGGATTATGGATGGTGAAGCCGCCGCCCATGGCGCCTTCCTTCCAGTCGATCTCCAGGCCGCGCAAATACTTGGCGCTGTCGCTGTCGACGACGACCTTGACGCCGTTCACGTCGAGCTGCTGGTCGTCTTCCTTCTGCTCGTCGTCGAAGCCCATGCCGTAGGAGAAGCCGCTGCAGCCGCCCTCCTTGACGCCGACGCGCAGGAACAGCTCCTGCCCTTCCTCGGCCGCGAGCATTTCCTTTATTTTATCCGAGGCTGTTTCGCTGATCTCGATCATCCTCATCATCCTCCTGTTCGAAGCGTTGCGTAGTCTTGCCCTTCGTCTCCCAAGTATACTCCTCTTGCCCGGGACGCTCAAGGGAGAAGCGCACAGCGCTCCGAACGCCAGCTTCCACAGCTCTCGTCAAGGATGCAAGTTTCCGCCAAACCTAGCTCCGACCGAACGAGCCTAGACTCCCGTCACCCGGAACTCCGGCTTCACCTTGTCGAACCGAGGGTTACCGCCGCATACCATCAGGCCCGCGCCCCAATCGACGTGCACGTTCTCCGTCGGCTCGTCGGCCGGGTCCTTGTACTGGAACAGCACGTTGCGGCGCGTGCGCTCGCTGCGGTTGGCGTCCGAGCCGTGGATCGTCAGGTAGTTGAAGAACAGCACGTCGCCCGCATCCGCGGGACAAGGAATGCCGTCCGAGATCGGATACTGCTTGTGGTTCAAATAGTACGAGCCGACATGCGGCAGGCTGCCTTCCGCATGCGAGCCCGGAACGACCCTCAGGCAGCCGTTCTGCTCGTCTGCGCGGTCCAGATGCACGCTTGCCGCCAGCATCGTATGCTGGGCATGGGGGAAGTACGGATAGTCCTGGTGCATCGGAAACGCCGCTCCGTTTTCGGGAGGCTTCACGAGCATTTTCGTATGGTGGAGATGCACGTTCGGCCCGATCAGGCGCGAGAGGATCGCCGCCATGTTCGGATGCACGACCGCCCGCATGAAGCAGGCTTCATGGTAATGGACGTCGTGGAAGCCTTTGAGCACGAGCTTCTTCAGCTCTGCCGGCGGCAGGAACTCGCCCTGCCAAGCGGCGTTGTCGTCCCGCTTGGCTTCGGCGGCGCGGCGGATGATGCGCTCCACGCCGCCTCTCATCTCCTCCACCTCCTCGTCCGAAAACACTCCCTTGACGAGCAGATACCCGTTCTTTTTGTAAAAATCGACCTCGCGCTCGCTGATCATGACGTTTCCTCCTCGATGGACACCCGATTGATTTTGCGCCGTTCTTGCTTATAATCGTACTCAAAGGAGGAGGCGGCGTCTTTGGAAGCCGAAGCCTTCGTTTTGCACTTTGAAGCCAAGGGAGGCGGAAATCGATGTACCGATTCCGGGAAAGCGCCGAGCGGCTGAACAGCCGGATCTCCGCAGCGGAGACGGGCGCCGAGCGGTTTTTCATCCACTATTGGGGGGCCGACGGACGGCTGCCGAGCAATCCGGCGCACAAGCATTCCTTCTTCGAGGCCTGTTATGTGCTGAGGGGCACCGGAACGTACCGGGATGCCGAGGCGCTCTACGAGCTGCAAAGCGGCGTCCTTTTCCTCTCCCGTCCGGGCGTCGAGCATCAGATCACGACCGAGGACGGCCTTGCGATCGTCTTCGTCGCGTTCGAGCTGGACGAGTCCGGCTCGGAGCCCGAGGCCGCCGCCGCTTGGCGGGAGCTGGAACGCTCCGCTCAGCCGGTTCGGACCGATGCCTCCGGCACGCCGTCGGCTCTGCTGTGGGAATCGCTGCTGACCCGCGAGGACGGGCGCTTCCCGCTGCCTGACGGCGCTCTCCCCGCCGCCGCCTTCGCCCTGCTGGCTTCGTTGCGGACGCTGTTCGGCGCAGAGCCTGCCGGGACCGCTCCCGCTTCTCCAAGGCCGAGCCGGCTGCTGCGCCGGGCGAAGCGGTACATCCGCGACAACCTTGCCCGTCCGCTCTCGCTCTCCGAGGTCGCCTCCGCGCTGCATCTGTCCGAGCGCCAGCTGTCGCGCCTGTTTTCCGGAGGCATCCACGAAAGCTTCTCCGGCTATGTCCGCCAAGAGCGCATCCGCGAGGCGTCCCGGCTGCTGACGCTCGACGAGCTGCCGATCAAGGCGATCGCCGAGCGGACCGGCTTCGCCTCGGTCCATTATTTCACCCGCATGTTCCGCGCCGCCAAAGGAATGCCGCCCGGCGAATTCCGCAAGCGAAGCGGCGCCGCGCCGGCGGAGTGAGGCTTGCAAGCCGGCTCTCTTCGCTGCTTTGCTTCGCTGCCGCGTCCTCTCAGCGCGGACATCCTTCCATCCGTTTCCCCTTCATCTTCCCTTTTCATTTGCCGTTTTTATATTGAAGCTTCACCACCATAGGTTTATAATGAAGACGGTTTGTTTGCAGTAGACGCACGGGAAAGTTCCTTTTTTCACAAAGTTCTCCAAGGCAGGACAGCCGCGAAAGGCAACCGCCCTGCCGACCATTCCCGATTCTTCTGCCCGCCAGGCATGGCCAGGCAGGATGCACGGACAAGGAGGTCCATATCCATGAACATCATCACTCCGACGGAAGCCTCCGTCATGCAAGGCATCCGCGAGAAGGTCAGCGCGGGAGAGCGGCTCAGCCTCGAGGACGGCGTGTTCCTGTACAAGTCCGACGACCTGCTGAGCATCGGCCAGATGGCCAACGAGGCCAACCTGCGCAAAAACGGCAACAAGGTCTATTTCATCGATACGATGACGCTCTACTTCACCAATGTCTGCGAAGCGCACTGCGCGTTCTGCAGCTTCCGCAAGGACGAAGGCGACGAGGGCGCCTATACGCTCTCTCCGCAGGAGATGATCGACTACGTCGACAAGCACATCACCCCGACGGTGCGCGAGTTCCATATCGTCGGCGGCCATAACCCGCATGTGCCTTTCCAATACTACGTCGACTCGCTGAGCGCCCTCAAGAAGCAGTACCCGCATGTGACGCTCAAGACGTATACGGCGGCCGAGATCGACTTCTTCTCCCGCATCAGCGGGCTCAGCTACCGCGAGGTGCTGCAGGAGCTGCAAAAGGCCGGGCTCGAATCGCTCACCGGCGGCGGCGCGGAGATCCTCTCCGACCAGTACCGCAAAAAGATGCGCGTCGAGAAGGCCGACGTCAGCCAGTACCTCGACGTGCACCGCACGGCGCACGACCTCGGCATCAAGACGCATACGACGATGCTTTACGGCGCCGTCGAGACGCATGAGCAGCGCATCCAGCACATGATGTCGATCCGCGAGCTGCAGGACGAGACGAACGGCTTCCTCGTGTTCATCCCGCTGTCCATGCAGCCGCATAGCCCGCGCGCCGGCATCCGCCGCCGCAACTCGGCCTACGAGGATCTCAAGACGATCGCGATCAGCCGCCTCATGCTCGACAACTTCGACCACATCAAGGCGTACTTCATCAATATCGGCCCGCAGCTGACGCAGGTGTCGCTGACGATGGGCGCTTCCGACGTGCACGGCACGCTCGTGCGCGAGCGCATCAGCCATGCCGCAGGAGCGCTCACGCCGGAAGGACTGTCGCGCGAGGACCTGATCTGGTTAATAAAAGGAGCGGGCCGCGTTCCCGTCGAGCGCGACACCTTTTACAACGAGATCAAGGTATTCGAGTAATTCCGCTCGGCAGCGAGCATATTAGGTTCATCCATCTTCATCGCGGCACCGTGAAAAGCGAACAAGGGTTGGGATACGAATGAAGCGATTTGTCATTTTGGGCGGCGGATACGGAGGCATGGCTCTGGCCCAGGAGCTGCTGGACGGAGACATCCCTTCGGATACGATCATCGTGCTGATCGACCGCATGCCTTTCCAAGGACTCAAGACGGAATACTACGCGCTGGCCGCGGGAACGTCTCCGGAGATCGATCTCCGGGTTTCTTTCCCGAGCGACTCGCGCCTGCTCATCACCTACGGCGAGGTGACGGGCATCGACCTCGACGGCAAGCGCGTCCTGCTCGAAGGGCAGGACCCGGTATCGTACGATTGGCTGACGATCGGCCTCGGCTGCACGGACAACTATCACGGCATTCCCGGAGCCGAAAAGAACTCCTGCAGCATCCAGACGTTCGCGAATACGCGCCGCACCTACCAGGTGCTCGGCGACGTCAAGCCGTACGGCCAGGTATCGATCATCGGCGGCGGCCTGAGCGGCGTCGAGATCGCCGCGGAGCTGCGCGAGGCGCGCAAGGATCTCAACATCCGCATCATCGACCGCGGACCGAGCATCCTTTCGGCCTTCCCTCCGAAGCTCAAGACGTACGTCTCGGCGTGGTTCCTCGAGCATCATGTGGAGATGCGCGGCCATGTGTCGCTCAAGCTGCTCGAGGACGGCGTCCTGCATGACGGCAACTCGCCGGAGCCGATCTACACCGACGCCACCGTCTGGACCGCGGGCATCCAGCCGGTCGAGGTCGTGCGCGAGCTGAACGTGGCCAAGGACCATCAGGGCCGCCTCGTGCTCAACGAGCTTCATCAGCTGCCGGACTATCCGGAAGTATTCGTCATCGGCGACTGCGCGTCCGTGCCGTTCTCTCCGAGCGGACAGCTTGCCGGCGCGATGGGCAAGCAGGTCGCGGACGTCATGCAGGCGATCTGGAAAGGCCGCACGCCGAAGGTCGGCAAGATCAAGCTCAAGGGCACGCTCGGCTCGCTCGGCAAAAAAGCCGGCTTCGGCCTCATGGGCAATACGGCCATCATGGGCCGCGTGCCGCGAGTGCTCAAAACCGGCGTGCTCTGGCGTTCCAAAAACCATTTCGGATGAGACGGAAAACAAGCCGATCGCGCCTACAGGTCGTCGATCAGCTTGTCCAGCGCCTCGCGCTCGGCGGCCTTGCGGAGAACGTTCTCCTGCAGGGCCGTTTCCAGTTCCTCGACCGTATCGGCCGCGACGATCTCGCCGTCGACCATCGCGAACGGCGACAGATAGCATTCGCCGCAATTGCCGAGGCAGCCGTATTCGATGACTTCATATCGGTCATCCTGTTCTAGAGCGCGCATCAGCCGGTCGGTGCCATGATGCATGTTGCTCGAGCAGAATTCAACGACGGGCTTCAGCATGGCGTACCTCCGTTTTCAATCGTCTTGCTTTGTATTATAATAGGGAAGAAAGGAGTTGAATGCAATGAGCGAAAACGCACAAAGCACGATGTACGACGAGGTTCTGGATGTTCTTGACAAGCTTCGTCCGTTCCTTCAGCGCGACGGCGGCGACGTGGAGCTCGTGGACGTGGAGGACGGCATCGTCAAGCTCCGTCTCGTCGGCGCCTGCGGCAGCTGCCCGAGCTCCACGATCACGCTGAAGGCCGGCATCGAGCGCGCCCTGCTGGAAGAAGTCGAAGGCGTGCAAGAGGTTGTCCAGGTCTTCTAAGAAGGTTTCGAAATAACAAGCGGCTGGCTCCCCTCCCGGGATGCCAGCCGTTTTTTTGTTCAGCCGGGCGAGGCCGGCTTGATGCTCGTGCGGATCGGGTCGAAGCCGCCCGTCACGTCGATGATGTTGCCCGTCAGGAAGTCCGACTGCGGCAGGCACAGGAAGGCGATGACGCGGGCGACGTCCTCGCCCGTGCCGGGACGGCCCAGCGGAGAGTCGTCGTCCGCGATGCCCTGCACGTCGGCGATCGACTTTTCCTTGTAGTCGCCGCGGATGTCGCCCGGACAGACCATGTTGACGGTGACGCCATGGGAGCCCTCCTCGACGGCGAGCGTCTTGGTGAACGACACGAGCCCGGTCTTGGCCGCGGCATAAACGGCCCGATGAGGCCAGGCGCGGCCTTCCATCGCATGGCCGAAGCCGAAGTGGATGATGCGTCCCCACCGCCGCTCGCGCATCGCGGGCAGCAGATGGCGGTCCAGCAGCATCGCGCCGAGCAGGTTGCCGTGCAGCAGCGCGATGATCTCCTCTTCCTCGTAATCGCCGAACACCCGGCGCTCGCGGATGAACGGTCCGGCATTGTTGACGAGGATGTCCACCCGGCCGGTCAGCCGCAGCGCCTCGCGGGCCAGCTCTGCCGCCTCGCCGGGCAGGGCCAGATCGGCCCGGATCGCGCGGCTGCGCACGCGGAAGCGGCTCTCCAGCTCCCGCGCCAGCGCTTCTGCATCGTCCGCGCTCGTGCGGTAGTTGAGCACGATATCGCAGCCGCAGCGGGCCAGCTCCTCCGCCGCCCGCTTGCCGAGCCCTTTGGCGCTGCCGGTGATCAGGGCCGTTTTTCCTTTCAGCTCCACGGATCGTTCCTCCTCGCCGATTATCGGCCGGATTGCGGGGCTTTCTCCTCCGCCAGCTTCGCCAAGTAGGCGAATGCCAGCTGCAGGGACGCCGCCGCGAGCTCCAGGCCGCTCGCCATGTCCTCCAGCTGGTCGGAGATGCTCTCCAGGCCGATCTCCTCGCCGAAATGAAGATGCATCTGCAGCAGATCGTCCTGCAGCTCGGAGTTCAGGTTATGGATCTCCTCGTTGCGGCGCTTGCGCAGCCGCGCGACAGGCTTCTCATGCCGGGCCTTAAGGTCGCTCAGCGGCCCTCCGAGCGCAAGATGCAGCTTTTTCTCCCGCATGCGCCGCAGCACGGTGAAGTAAGAGAAGCGCTCCTTGAACTGCTGCGTGTTCAGCTCCAGCGCTTCGTTCAGCAGCGTGCCGAGCTTGTCCAGCAGGGAGAACAGGCGGATGAAGGCATTTTTGTCGAAATAGACGTAACGGCGGTAATGCAGCCGCTCCTCCTGAGGCATGTCGGCCCAGGAATCGCTCGTCACGAGCGCGCCGAAGCGCGAAGCGGCATAACAGCTCTGCTCCAGCTCGTCGAGCGAGGCCATCAGGCCGAAGGCCATGACCTCGCGGGTACGCGCCTTGTGGTCCTGGTCTCGTCCCGCGACGGCATGAAGATGCATGGCGGAGGCATAAGCCTGCATGGCCTTCAGCGCATCGGCGACAACGCCGGCCGGCGCTGCCGGCTCTTCTCCAAACAGCATGCGGAGCATGGGCCGACCTCCTCTAGGATGTAATTCAAGCTCCGGGGAAATATTCCTTCCAGCGCCGGTCGACCAGCTGCACGATATCCTCGCGCGGGAACAGCTCGTCCGGGTAGCCGGGCTTCATGCGGGCGTCGATGACGATCGGCAGACGATAGGCCAGATGATGGCGGCGCGCGTCGGACAGCGCGTAGATGTCGTCCGCCGGATTGAAGCGGGTGAACACCGTCCACAGGAACGGCGTCTGCGCCGAGGCGACCGTGGACGCATCGTCGACGAGCACGATGAGCGGCCATTCGGTGCCGCGTTCGGCGACGCGCTCCAGCAGCTTGGACGCCAGCTCCGGATCGGCGGCGTAGGACGCCCCCGATACGACCAGCGCGCCTTTGCAGTAGACGGCGATGTCGTTAATCTCCGCAATCGGGCCCTCCGTATATTCATAGGGCAGCGTCCGCACCGGCTCGCCTACGCCGATCAGCAGCCCTTTGCTGCCGTGGTTGAGCTTGCCGCTCGTATAATCGAGCGTGTCGTGGGACGTGTTGTCGAACACGAACAGATCCGTCTCCGGCTGGAATCGCTCCAGCACCGTCTCGAGCAGCGTATCGAACTTGGACAGGTCGATCGGCTGATCGGTCAGCATGAGGAACTTGGTCAGCGACAGCTGGCCTTGGCCGAAGATGGCGAAGCCGGTGCCGAGCGCCTCGCGCGAGTAGCTTTCGCGCACGACGGCGGCCGCGAGCGCATGCACGCCGGTCTCGGCGTAAGCCCACAGGTCCTTGACGCCGGGCATCGCCATCGGAAACGCCGGGCTGAGCAGGCGCTGCAGGTATTCGCCGAGGTAGTAGTCTTCCTGACGCGGCTTGCCGACGATCGTCGCCGGATAGATGGCGTCCTTGCGGTGATGCACATGCTTGACGTTGAACACCGGGAAGTCATGCTGCAGCGAATAGTAGCCGAAGTGGTCGCCGAACGGTCCTTCGGGCCGGCGCTCATGGGGCGGCACCGTGCCGTGGATGGCGAATTCGGCCTCGGCCGGGATGCGGTGGCGTCCGAGCGGATCCTGCGTCACCGGCAGCTTGCCGCCGAGGATGAGCGAGGCGATCATCAGCTCCGGCAGATGCTCCGGCACCGGCGCGATCGCCGCAGCGATGAGCGCCGGCGGACCGCCGAGGAACACGCTCACCGGCAGCTCCTGGTTCAGCTTCTCCGCCTCATGGTAGTGGAAGCCGCCGCCCTTGTGGATCTGCCAGTGCATGCCGGTCGTGCGGTCGTCGAAGATCTGCATGCGGTACATGCCGAGGTTATGCTTTTTCGGATGAAGCGGATGCTCCGTATAGACGAGCGGCAGCGTGACGAAAGGACCGCCGTCCTCCTGCCAGCTGGTCAGGAACGGCAGCCCTTGGAGCGGAGCTTCGCGGCGCACCTGCTGCAGCACCGGAGCCGAGCCGCTCGGCACATCCTTGAGCCCGACCTTGAGCAGGTCGAGCATCATGCCGCGCTCGCCCCAGATCGCGCCGAGCGTCGGCGGGAGCAGCCGGTCGGCGGCGCCGACGATCGTCTTCATGAGCTGCTCCGGCTTCGGGCCGAAGGCCAGATCGACGCGGCGCGACGTGCCGAACATATTGGTGAGCACGGGGAATGTGCTTCCTTTCACATTCGTGAACAGGAGAGCGGGGCCCTCCTCCTCGATGATGCGGCGATGGATCTCGGCAAGCTCCAGATTCGGGTCGACCGGGGCGTCGATGACCGCCAGATCGCCGTCCTGGCGAAGCGCTTCCGTGAATTGCCTCAGATTCGCAAAATTCATGAAGTCCGTCCTTCCTGTCTTTTCCAAGCCTGGATGCCGAGATCGATCAGGATGGAGAAGAGAATGGTGATGATCAGGTTGTGCAGCATGTTGGTGAACAGGAACCACTGCTCGTCGTGCATCGTCGCGGTCAGCCAGGCGCCGCTGAAGATCTGGCAGACGACGAGGATCAGCACGAGGCGGGCCGAGCGGGTCGCTCGGTCTCCTGCCGGGGCATGCTTGCGCACGCGCAGGTACAGCCACAGGAACAGCAGGCCGAGCAGCAGGCCTGCGACGCGGTGGATGAAGACGATGCCGGTCGCGCCGGTCAGCTCAGGCACGACTTGTCCGTTGCAGAGCGGCCAGCCGAGGCAGCCGCCGCCGGAGTCGGTATGGCGGATGAACGCGCCGAGATAAACGACGACATAACAATAAATGCAAGCCGTAAGCACGAGCGCATAGACCGAGCGCGGCAGCCGGGGGGCGGTCGCGGCGTCGTAGCCCTTGCTGTGGCGCCGGACCCAGATGACGAGCAGCACGGTCGATGCGACCGCGAGCAAGGAAATGCCGAAATGCAGCGCCATGACCGGCGGGCTCTGGTACCACATGACCGCGGCCGCGCCCATGAGCGCCTGGATGATCGTAAAGGCCAGCGTCAGGCCGGCGTACCAGAGCGGCTCGCGATGGCCGTGGCGGCGGAACAGCCGGATGGTCAGCACAAACGTGGCGAGCACGATGATGCCGACGACGCCGGTTACGGCGCGGTGGGAGTATTCGATGGCGGTCTCCAGCGTAAAGGCGGGAATAAACTTGCCGTTGCAAAGCGGCCAGTCGTCTCCGCAGCCGCGGCCGGATTCGGTATTGGTTACAAGCGCTCCGGCCAGCAGGACCAGGAACATGCCGATGCAGGACATCCATGCAAGCAGGCGGTAAGCTCGGGAGAACATGATTGTCGGTTGTCACCCCTTCTTCCTATGGATACAACCCTCATTATAGCGGCAAAAAAATGCAAAAGCCATGTTGAAAATGTGACGATCCCGCCCCGAAACCGTGGCGGTCCGGGCCGCTCCGGCCGTGTCTTTCCGACGCTTTCGGCCGCCTCGTTAGCTTGCCCCGAAAGCGGTGCTCCCGTCCTCGTTCCAAGTGGCAATAAGCGGCGGCGGAACGGACGAGGTGCGGACGAGGAACGGACTAGGAGCGGACGGGGAACGGACCAGGAGCGGACGAGGTGCGGATGAGGAACGGACGGGGAGCGGACGAGATGCGGACCAGGTACGGACCAGGAGCGGACGAGGAACGGACGGGAAGCGGACGGGGAAAAACGGAGCAAATACCAAGCTCAAGCCATTATTGGGCGGAGGCCGGAACGTCGGACCGAAACGAGGTGCCGGAACGGCCCCGCTTCGCGGAGCGGGGACTCGGAACCGGCGCCGGACCCCGCAGCGGGATCGAAACCGAAACCGCTTCGCGGAGCGGGGACTCGGAACCGGCGCCGGGACCCACCAGCGGGATCGAAACCGAAACCGCTTCGCGGAGCGGGGACTCGTTCCGATCTCCCTGGAGCCCAGATTCCTTTGATCCCATTCCCCAGCAGGGGTGGAATCCGGCCTCCAAGGGAACCGCTGCCGCTTCTCCACGAGCCCCCGTCCGCTTCGCTCCTGGTTCCCAATTCCTCCCGGACACCC
Source organism: Paenibacillus pasadenensis DSM 19293 (assembly GCF_000422485.1). Lineage (GTDB taxonomy): Bacteria > Bacillota > Bacilli > Paenibacillales > Paenibacillaceae > Paenibacillus_O > Paenibacillus_O pasadenensis. The sequence continues at coordinate 82,170 of NZ_KE383859.1, read as the reverse complement.
GCGGCGTTCCGTTCTCCTCTGCGCTCGCCAAAGTGCAGTCCTGCTCCCGTCCGATCCTCCACTCGCTCGAGCTACTCGGTTTTCCGCGTATCTCCGACCGTTCGTCTTTTAAACCTAACCCGAATAATTCGGGTTACAGCGGCTCGCAAGTCCTTCTTTCAGGCTCCAACCCGAATAATTCGGGTTACAGCGGCTCGCAAG
>NZ_KE383859.1:45737-81849 GCF_000422485.1 Paenibacillus pasadenensis DSM 19293 | reverse complement strand
TCCAACCCGAATAATTCGGGTTACAGCGGCTCGCAAGCCCTTCTTTCAGGCTGCAACCGATACGCCTGCCTACCGGAATGACTTGATTTGACCTCACAACCCCGACCGTTCTCCCTCCACTCGCCCGAGTTACTCGGTTTTTCCGCGCAACTCTGACCGTTTGACCCTCCACTAACCCGAGTTACTCGGTTTTTCCGCGCATCTCCGACCGTTCGGCCTCCCAATGCCCGAGTTACTCGGTTTTTCCGCGTAACCCCGACCGTTCGCCCCTCCACTGGCCCGAGTTACTCGGTTTTTCCGCGCATCTCCGACCGTTTGACCCTTCACTCGCCCGAGTTACTCGGTTTTTCCGCGTATCTCCGACCGTTTGACCCTTCACTCGCCCGAGTTACTCGGTTTTCCCGCGCAACTCTGACCGTTCGACCTTCACATATCCGAGACGACCGAGTCGAGATTTCCTTGGAGCGCAGGATATTGGCGCGCCTGCTCGATGAGGGGCGAAAGCGCTTGGTTCGCGCCCGGTATGGTTTACACGCCCGAGTCGAGGGGGGCGGGGCAGCAAGCCGCATGCGGCTTGCTGGCTGATCTGCAGCCGCCGAATCGTACCGGCCGCGAGAAGCGCTGCCGTCTCCCAGGTATGCGGGAGACGGCCCCCTCCCCCAAATAAAAAGAGGGAGGGGCGGGGCAGGGACAAGGCAAGCGGAGCGAGACGATGCCTTTCGGAGAAGCGGCAGCGGTCCTCTTGGAAGACGGATGGCCTCCGAATAGGAGGTCAAAAAATCAGGGCATCCGGCTTCCAGTGGAATCGGAGAAAGGCTCGGCTCGCGCAGCCGCCTTCTTGTCCACCGGAGTGGCTCGGCTCCCGCAGCCGCCTTCTTGTCACTCAGATCGCGCAGCGGGCTTCTTGTCCATTGGACTTGCCGGCTGCCTGCCGAGAAAGGCTCGGCTCGCGCAGCCGCCTCCTTGTCACCGGAATGGCTCGGCCTGCGCAGCCGCCTTCTTGTCCACCGGAGTGGCTCGGCTCCCGCAGCCGCCTTCTTGTCACTCAGATCGCGCAGCGGGCTTCTTGTCCATTGGACTTGCCGGCTGCCTGCCGAGAAAGGCTCGGCTCGCGCAGCCGCCTCCTTGTCACCGGAATGGCTCGGCCTGCGCAGCCGCCTTCTTGTCCACCGGAGTGGCTCGGCTCCCGCAGCCGCCTTCCGTCTCCGGCCCGTTCCGGACACGGAACATCAAAGAAGGCCGAAGCCTAGAGCGGCTTCGGCCTCCTCCTATCCGCCGGCGGTCAGCCCGGGAGGGCGTCCGCCACTTCCAGCGCCCGATCCAGAAACTGCTCGATCTCCTCGCGGGACTTGCGCAGCTTGTTCACGAAGCGCACCAGCTCCTTGCCTTCGCGGAAGGCGACGAAGCTCGGGATGCCGAGGATATTCAGCTCGGAGCAGAGCTCCGGCAGGTCGTCCCGGTCGATCTCGACGAACGCGATGCGCCCGGCGTACTTCTGCTCGAGCTCCGGCATGAACGGATCGATGAAATGGCAGTCCGGGCACCAGGTCGTCTTGAATACGGCGACGGTGACGCCGCTATTCGAGACGGTCTGGCGGTACTGCTCTTCGGTCGTCAGCTTCTGCATGGGAATCTTCCTTTCCGGTTGCGGGACTATCCGACTTCGCGGACGATCTCGACGATGTTGGAATAGCTGGCCTTGGTCATGCTCGCGGTCGCTCCGAGCAGCTTGGCGATGTCCCGGGCCGGGACATAAAGCGTGCCGTCGACGACGGTCGGCGGGAAGCTCAGCTGCGTCTTGGCGGCGCCGGAATAAACGGTCTTGCTGCCTTTGGCGAGCCAGATCGTCTGGCCGCGGGCTTCATCCTGGAGCGCCCATTTGCTGCGGCCGCTGTCGTAGGTCAGCGACGCGCCCATGCTGTCCGCGAGCGAGCGCAGCGGCACGAGCGTCTGTCCGGACGGCACCGAGATGTAGCTGTCGTAGCCGTACGCGTAGAATTGCGCCGACTGGCGGCCCAGCTGCAGCTCCTGCTTGAGCAGCTTATACGCGTCGGAGCCGCGGTCGAAGTCCCGGAGGAAGCGGGAAGCTCCGGCTGTCCCGGACCAGCGCTCCGGACTCCAGCTCACGGCATCCGCTTGCGGCTTGTCGGCGGCGACGGCTCCGTTCACGTTCCACAGCTCCGTCTGGATCCGCAGCGAGACCGACGACACCGGGATGTCCTCGGACGCCGCGGCTCCGGGAGCCCAGGTCAGCGCCGCATCCAGGCTGCGGATGTCGAGGCCGGCATCCAGCAGCAGCTTGACGTTCAGCGAGCTGCCGTCGGTGAACATCTCCTCGAGCTCGCCCGCGTCGCGGGCTTCCTGCATCGAGTCGGATGCTTCCTGGAGCATCTCCGCGAGCGCTTCCCGGCCTTCCTCCACGAATGCCGGCTTGTCCGCGTCGGACAGCGGCTCTCCGTCCTCATTGGCCGCTCCGGCCTCCGGATGGTCCTGCAGCACCTCGAACAGGCCGTCCAGCATCGCAGCGAGCCCCTCGGAGTCGGACAGCAGCGCCTTGACATAAGCATGCGCCCAATCGAACAGCTCCATTCCCTTCCAGCCGGCGTCTACTTGCCACAGCGCCGAGCCGCCGCCGTAGACGCTCTGCGCGACCGGCTGCACATTCAAGCGGCTCGCGTTCGGCAGGTTGTGGATCCAGTACGCGCCGGCGCGGTCGACCAGATCGCGGACGAGCGCGCCGGTCTGCTCCGGCGTCGCCTCGGAGCCGCCGACGATATCCGTCAGCGAGGCGCCCGAGCCGAGCTCGAGCAAGGACGCCTCGTCGAGCGCCAGCGAGATCGGCCGCTTCAAGCCGTCGATGCGCAGAATCGCGGACGTCTCGTCCTGCTGCAGCGAGAAGCCGATCTCCTTGCCGCCGACGAGCAGCGCGCCGCTCGCGGAGCTGCGGGATCCGCTCTCGACCTTGGCGGAGTCGATGCGCAGGCGCAGGTCGCGCAGCAGCTCCAGCTGCTGACGCTCGCGCTTGTCCAATCCCTCGAACGCTTCGGGCTCGAAGGCGACGGCCAGCGCGACCGTGCTGCGGCTTTCTTGAGTCTGGGCCTTCATCGACTGCAAGATCGCCGTGTTGAGGTCCAGTCCGGCGATCGACTGGCAGCCGGCCGCCGTGACAGCCAGCAGGCAAAGCAGGATCAAGCTTAATCGGAATTTACGGTTCAAAAGACCCACGATCCTCTCTCGTCTCTATCAAATCCCGTCTATTCTACCATGACAGGAAACGAATGGGAAAGAGAGGCTCACAAGCCTGCCGAGGCCTGTCCCTCGCGCCGTCCGAGCCGCCGCACGAGCGGCAGCAGCAGCTTGCGCAGCGGGCCGGGGAAGCTTTTGGCGTCGGCCTCGCGGATGACGCCGAGCGCGATCAGCAGGAAAAGATAGAAGAAGCCGCAGACGAGGCTCGTGGCGATCGCGCCCGCGAGGAAGACGAGCTTGGCGTGCAGCGCCGTGCCGAGCATGCCGCGCACGGTCATGTCCGTGCCGAAGCCGGCCGCCGCGGTGATGAGCACCGCCGCCAGATAAGGCGTCCAGCGCTTGCCGAGCACCTGCAGCCGCACCTTCTGGCGGATCGCCAGCAGGTTGAGCGAGGTGATGACCATGAAGCAGAGCATCGAGGCGAGCACGAAGCCGTACCCTCCCAGCAGCGGACCGAGCAGCAGGCTGCCGACGATCTTGACGGCGTAGCCGATCAGCGTGCTGATCATCGCCGGCCGCGGCGTGCCGAGTCCGAACAGGATCGAGTTGGACGTCATCATCGTAATCTGGAAAATCGTGCCGACCGTGAGCGCCGCGACCATGCCGCTGGCGGCCGGGTCGACGAACAGCAGCCCGTTGACGCTATGCGCGGCCACGGTGAGCAGCAGCGCCGCCGGCACGCCGGTGAACACGACGATGCGCATGACGAGCGACGCCTGGCGCTGCACCTCGTCCAGCCGGCCGACGGAGTTGGCCGCCGACAGCACCGGCAGGATCGACTGGCTGAGCGCGATCGCCAAAATCGGCGGGATGCCGGCGATCGACTGGCCGTTGTAGATGAGGTAGTTCCGCACCTGCTCCGCGGCCGCCTCGCTGGCGAAAAAGCCGTCCGTCCAGCGGATGAAGAACGACGCGTCGACGAGATAGATGAACTGCACCGTCATCGCGGTCACGACGACCGGAATCGACATCGCGAACATTTCCTTGTAGATGGCCTTCAGCCGCATCGGCGGCGCCGAGCGGCGCCCCGTCTCGGCGGCGGAGGCCGCCGCGGCCTCCGCGCCTGCCGCCAGCCGCTCCTCTAGATCGGAGCGCTTCAGCTTGCGGGCGTAGTACAGCATGACGAGGAACGCGCCGATGCTGCCGAACACGCTGCCGAACGTCGCCGCCGCGGACACCCAGGTGTCGCCCCAGCCGAGGTTGAAGACGGCGACCGCGAGCGCGACGCCGAGCAGCACGCGCGCGATCTGCTCGACGATCTGCGAGATGCCGCCCGCGCTCATCATCTGGCGGCCCTGGAAATAGCCGCGCATCATCGCGATGACGGGGAACAGGATGAGCGCAGGCGCGATGGCGCGCACCGATGCCGCCGCGCCCGGAGATTTGGCGATATGCTCCGCATACCAGGGAGCGAGCGCCCACAGAGCCACGGCGAGCGTCACGCCAGTGACGACGCCGAACAGCAGCCCCGCCCGGTAGATGCGCTGGGCTTCGTCCGGACGGCCGATCGCATAGCGCTCCGACACCATCTTGCTGATGGCGCTCGGAATGCCTGCCGTCGCGATGACGAGGAGATACAGGTAGACGTTGTTGGCGATGCCGAGATAGCCCGAGCCGCCGCCGGTGAACAAGTAATCGAGCGGAACCTTTTGGAACACGCCCAGCACGCGGGCGATCAGAGCCGCGGCAGCCAGAATGAGCGTGCCGCGAATGAGAGAGTCCTTTTTGACCATAGGAGGGTCCATCCTTCTTCCTGTGCAGATCTGGCGTCGATCTGAGAATGACGAGTGCAAGAGGCCGTCAGGCCGGCTTCTGACAGTGTATCACAAAAGGCGGGCTTGCCCCAGCCGTTCGGACGCATCGCCGCGGAATGGAAAAAAGCCGAATCCGGGCCGCGCGAAGGCGGCCGGATTCGGCTCGGATGCCTGCTGCGCTTTTGCTTTAGACGCAGCAGATAAGGATTTAGTTTTTGGCGCTGATCGGCTCGAGAGCCGGCTCGCTATGTCCGCGCACCGGGGTCGCGGCGTTGGACGGAGCGGCCCAGCGCACCGAGTTGCCGATGACCTTGAGCACGTTGGCGTCATAGTACGTCGGATGCGTCTCATGGCCGGGACGGAAGTAGAAGATCTTGCCTTGGCCGCGATGGAACGTGCAGCCGCTGCGGAAGACGTTGCCGCCCTCGAACCAGCTGACGAATACGAGCTCGTCCGGCGCCGGGATGTCGAAATGCTCGCCGTACATCTCTTCCTGCTCCAGCACGAACTGCTCCGGCAGGCCGGAAGCGATCGGATGCGCCGGGTTGACGACCCAGATGCGCTCGCGCTCGCCGGCTTCGCGCCATTTCAGGTCGCAGCCGGTGCCCATCAGCTTCTTGAAGATTTTGGAGAAGTGGCCGGAGTGCAGCACGATCAGGCCCATCCCCTCCATGACGCGCTTGTGCACGCGCTCGACGATCGCGTCGTCGACGCGGTCATGCGCCATATGGCCCCACCAGACGAGCACGTCGGTGTCGGCCAGCACGCTCTCGCTGAGGCCGTGCTCCGGCTCCTGCAGCGTCGCGGTGCGGATTTGCAGCTCGGCGTCCGCCAGCCCTTTGGCCAGCGTGTTGTGGATGCCGTCCGGATACACCTTGCGCACCTCTTCGTGTTCCTGCTCGTGAACGAATTCGTTCCAGATCGTAAGCTTGATCATGGGAATGGATCTCCTTTTCGACTTTCAGATTGGATGATTGAATGGATGGTTAATTCAGCAGCCAGATGACGAACAGCACGATCATGGCAAGCTGCAGCGCGATCTTGACGAGCGTGCTCGACAGCAGGCCGACGACCGCGCCGAAGCCGACCTTGAGCGACTTGTCGAAGCTTGAGCCGGCGATCAGCTCGCCGATGACCGCTCCGGCCAGCGGACCGATCAGGAGGCCGAAGCCGGGAATGACGAACGGTCCGGCGATGATGCCGATCGTGCTGCCGATGACGGAAGCGCGGGAGCCTCCGAATTTTTTGACGCCCCAGGCGTTGACCGCATAATCGGCCAGGAACAGCGCCGCGACGATGATCGTCTGCAGCGTCCAGAATACCCAGCCGAACGGCTCGAAGCCGATGAAGAAGCCGTAGACGAAAAAGGCGGCGTAAATCGCCAGCGCGCCCGGCAGGATCGGATAGACCGCTCCCGCCATGCCGACCGCGAACAGGGCGATGACGAGCACCCAGCCGACGATGTCGAGCGCCATCGTCATCCCCGCCCTTTCAGCACGAGCTCTCGGATCGCATAGGCGACGCCATGCTCGTTGTTGCCGAGCGTGACCGCGTCGGCCGCTTCCTTGACCTCGTCCTGGGCGTTGCCCATCGCGATGCCGAGGCCGCATTCGCGGATGGCGGCGATGTCGTTGAGGCTGTCGCCGATGGCGACCGCTTCCTCCATCGCGATGCCGAGCAGGCCGCACAGCTCGCGCAGCGCCGACGCCTTGTTCACTCCGAGCGGATTGAGCTCGAGGTTCCACGGCGAGGAGTTGGTGATTTCCAGCGAGCCCCAGCTCTCGATTTCCTGACGGATCGACTCGCGGATCGCGTCATTCTCCGTATGATACCCGAACTTCATCCAGTGAAGACGGTCAAAGCCGTCCGCCGGCTCGATCCACTTCTCCTTGTTGAACACGCCTTCGACGGCATAGCCCCAGAACCAAGGCTCCGCGTGGCGGACGGCCAGCTCGTGCAGGCGGCGGATCTCCTGCGCTCCCATGAGCGTCCGGCGGTGCAGCACATGCGGCCGGCTCCAGATCTCGCTGCCGTTGACCGTGATGAGCGGCGTCTCGAGTCCGAGCTGCTCGGCGAACGGAATCGCTCCCTGAAAGCCCCTGCCAGTCGAGAAGCAGACCGTGATTCCGGCTTCCATGGCGCGTCCGATCCACTCCGCGTTCTCCTCGCTGATCGTCTGCGTGTCCGTCAAAGTCGTTCCGTCCATGTCCAGGGCAAGCAGCTTGTACATTGTGCGAAGTTCCTCCCTGCCAGATGGTTTCCCCTGCCATTCTATCACAGCGGGCAGGCAAACGCTCGGCGAAGAGGGTCAACCGTTTGAACGTGCCGGCCTCTTCATTATAGGACGTACGGCCCGGCCATTCTCCATCCGATCTTGGCGAATCCTCGTTCGATTTTGGCATGTCCGCTCCCGCGGCCGCTTACCATAGATCCAGCGCGCGCCGCAGCATCCGGCTGCCGCCGCTTCTTCCCGTCAGCAGGCGCGCCGCCAGCAGCAGCGCATAGAGATGCGGCTTGGCCGCGAGCGAGCGGCGGCAGTAAGCCAGCGCTTTCGCCCGGTCGCGCTTGGCCAGATAGGCCATCGTGAAGTATTTGCCGGCAATGCCGTAGTCGATGCCTCTCAGGCAGCGCCTTCTCGCCGACTCGCCGATCGCGTCCGAGCGCTCCACCTGCAGCCGCAGCTGGCGGCGGACGGCGACGGAGCGTTCGCCGAGCGCCTCGAAGCGGCTCAGCAGCTCGGCATCGAGCGCATCGGGATCGATGCGGCGGCGGTCGCAGAAGAAGTAGAGGCTGTCGTCCGACTCGTAATAGACCGAATGCGGCTCGGGCTGCAGCGCGATGCGGAAGCGGTCGAAGAAGCGCATGAGGAAGGTCGTGTCCTCGCCCAGATGATGCTCTTCTCCGATCAGCCCGACCTGGTCCAGCAGCTCGCGCCGCAGCACCATCGTGTTCAGCTGGAAGAAATTGCGGGGCATCCGCAGAAACTGCTCGAACAGCCCCTTTCCGAACACGATCGCCGTCCCGTCGCGGTCGAACCGCTCGCCCATCTCCCGCAGCAGCCGCTGCTCCGTCTCCCCGTCGAAGGTATTCGTCTCGATGTCACCGTGCCGCTCGAGCCAAAGGGCAAAGGCGACCTCCGCCCCCGTCCGCCGGAGCGTGTCCAGGCTCGCCTCCAGATGGCGCGGCAGCCAGCGGTCGTCGGAATCCAGAAACGCCACATAGTCCCCCCGAGCCTCCAGCAGGCCGCAGTTTCTCGCTCCTCCCGGTCCTTTGGCCCGCTCGCTGCGGACATAGCGGATGCGCGGATCGAGCCGGGCCAGCTCCTCGACGACGCCCTTCGTGCCGTCCGTGCTGCGGTCGTCCGCGACGATCAGCTCCCAGTGCTGGAAGCTCTGCTCCCGGATCGACCCGATTGCCCGGGAAATGACATGGGCGCGGTTATAGGCGGGCATGACGATGCTGACGGTTGGCTGCATGAGTTCTCCCCTATCCCTCATTTTTAGGGAAGATTTTCGCGTTTTTTCGCGTTTTTCCTTCTTTCGTCAAAAGAACGCCGGAGCCTCCGCGAGGAAGTCCGGCGTTCGGTTGAAATGGATTCCGCCATCCGCCGCCACATGCCTGATCGGCGACGGCGCCTTCCGTCATGCCGCGCGGCGGCTCAGGCGGGAGCGCCGCAGCTTGGCGGACAGCAGGCCGTGCTTCGGCGAGAGCAGGAACGACGCGGCGAACAGCGCGGCCGCGGCGACGACGATGCAGCCGGCGATGGAGGCGTCGAGCCGCACGGCCAGCGCATAGCCGAGCACCGTCGAGGCGACGCCGATAAGCGCGCTCAGGCCGATCATGACGCCGAGCCGGTCCGTCAGCAGATAAGCCGCAGACGGCGGGATGACGAGCAGGCCGACGACGAGAATCGCGCCGACGCTTTCGAACGAGCTGACCGTGGCGACGGAGACGAGTCCCATCAGCAGGTAATGGAACAGCGCCGCCGGGATGCCGACAGCCGCAGCGAGCATCGGGTCGAAGGCGCATAGCTTGAACTGCTTGTAGAACGTGCCGATGACGGCCAGCACGAGCAGCAGCGTGCCGCCGAGCAGCCAGACCGAGCGCGGGCCGAGATCGACGCCGCCGATCTGCAGCGTGTTCCAGGCGGCGTAGGCGATCTCGCCGTACAGCACGCAGTCGAGATCGAGGTCGACCTGGCGCGCGTTCAGGCTGACGAGCACGACCCCGATCGCAAACAGCGCCGTGAACACGACGCCGATGGAGGCGTCGCTCTGGATGCCGCGCTGATTGAACCATTGGATCAGGAACACGCACAGCAGCCCCATGATCGCGGCCGCGACGAGCATCAGGATCGAGCCGCGCGAGCCGCTGACCATGTAGGCGATGACGATGCCGGGCAGCACCGAGTGGCTGATGGCGTCGCCGATCAGCGCCATCCGGCGCAGGATGAGGAAGCAGCCGAGAATGGCGCAGCTGACGGCGGCGAGCGAGCCGGTCAGCAAAATCCAGAAGTCCATGCTCATGTCAGCCGGCCTCCTTTGCCGATGTCGAGGATGATGCCGACGCGGACGAGGCTGCCTCGGCCGCATGCAGCAGCAGCCGGCGGCGGGCCTCGCGGCGCGTCAGACGGGCCGTCAGCAGCCCTCGCTTCGTGCCGAACACGACCGAGACGAGGAACAGCGCCGCCGCGGCCAGCACGCTGACCGGACCTGTCGGCAGCTGGCTCACCTGGGAGCTGATCCACGCGCCGAGCAGGCCGCTCACCATGCCGAACAGGCCGGAGAGCGCGAGCATGCGGCCGAGCCGCTCTGTCCAGAAGCGGGCGGAGACGGCCGGGGTGATGAGCAGCGCGGCGACGAGCACGACGCCGACCGCTTGGATGCCCGCCACGACCGCCGTGACGAACAGCGCCTGCAGGATGAAGTCCAGCACCGACACCGGGAAGCCCGCTCCCTTGGCGAACGCCGGGTCGAACGAGAGCAGCTTGAATTCCTTGAACAGCAGCGTGCATGCCGCCGCGAGCACGACGCTCACGCCGGCCATGAGCTGCACGTCCGAGCCGATCATCGAGGCCGCCTGGCCGAACAGGAACTTGTCGAGCCCGCTCTGGCTGCCGTCGCCGCTATGCTGGATCATCGTCAGCAGCACGATGCCGACGCCGAAAAACGAAGACAGCACGATGCCCATCGCCGCGTCCGGCTTGATCCGCGAGCGGGCCGTAATGATCCGGATGGCGAGCGTGCCGACGATGCCGGCGGCGACGGCGCCGAGCATGAACAGCGGCAGCGACTTCGTGCCGCTCAGCAGGAAGGCGACGCAGATGCCCGGCAGCGCCGTATGCGCGATCGTGTCGCCCATGAGGCTCTGGCGGCGCAAGTAGGCGAAGCAGCCGATCATGCCGCTGCTCAGGCCGAGCAGCATGCAGCCGAGCGCGATCCAGCGCAGGTTCGGATCGCTGGCGAGCGCGGAAAAGGAATTCCAGAGGCCGTTCATGCCTCTGCCCCCTTTGCCGATGCGGAGGCAGGCTCAGCCGCGCGGAGCGGCGCAGCCGCCGCTGAGCCGGACTCGGCAGCGGACGGAGATGCCGCCGCCGCGGCGAACGCCATCCGCCCGCCGTACGTCCGCTGCAGGTTTTCCTGCGTGAACGTCTCGGCCGTCGGGCCGAACGCCTGCAGCGAGACGTTGAGCAGCAGCACGCTGTCGAAGTAGTCCGGCACGGTCGCCAGGTCGTGATGCACGACGATGACCGTCTTGCCCTCCGAGCGGAGGCGGCGCAGCAGCTCGACGATCGCCTTCTCCGTGGCGGCGTCGACGCCGGCGAACGGCTCATCCATGAAATACAGGTCCGCCTCCTGCGCCAGCGCCCGCGCCAGGAAGATCCGCTGCTGCTGGCCGCCGGACAGCTGGCTGATCTGCCGCTCGGCGAACGCCTCCATGCCGACTCCTCTCAGGCATTCCATGGCGATCGCCTTCTCCTTGCGGCCCGGCCGCCGGAACCAGCCGAGCCGGCCGTAGCGGCCCATCATAACGACGTCGAGCGCATGCGTCGGGAAGTCCCAGTCGACCGACTCGCGCTGCGGCACGTAGCCGATGCGTCCCCGCACCTCGGCGACCGGCCGTCCGAACGCCCGCACGCTGCCGCCGAGCGAAGGGTTCAGGCCGAGGATCGTCTTGATGAGCGTCGACTTGCCGGCTCCGTTCGGGCCGACGATCGCGATCAGCTCGCCCTGCGGCGCCTCGAAGCTCACCTCCCGCAGCACGGCCTGGCTGCGGTAGGCGGAGCTCAGGCCGCTCACCTCCAGCACCGGCGGCGCGCCCTCTTGCCGCCGGGCCGGCCGCGCGCCTGCTCCTTGGCCTTGCTCGGACGGCGAGGCTTCGAGCCCGATTTCATTCCGTTCGCTGCTGCTCATGATGCGCTCTCTCCTTTCAATGCGTCCGCGATCGTATCGACGTTGTGCCGGAACATGCCGACATACGTTCCCTCCGGCGTGCCCGCCTCGCCCATCGCGTCGGAGAACAGCTCTCCGCCGATGACGACCTTATGGCCGAGGCGTCCTGCTCCCTCGATGACCGATTCGATCGACTTGCGCGGGATGCTCGACTCCACGAACACGGCCGGGATGCCGCGCTCGACGAGGAAATCGCGCAAGGCGGCGACGTCCTTGGAGCCGTATTCGGAGGCGGTGCTCATCCCTTGCAGTCCGGTCACCTCCAGGCCGTAAGCGCGGCCGAAGTAGCCGAAGGCGTCATGGGCGGTGACCAGCACGCGCTGCTGCTCCGGGATGGAGCCGATCCGCTCCAGCGCATAGGCATGCAGCTCCTCGAGCTCCGAGAGGTAGGCGTCCGCACGCTCGCGATAGCCCGCCTCATGCTCCGGGTCCTGCTCGATCAGCGTGTCGCGGATCTTTTCCACGGCATGCTTCCACAGGCTGGCGTCGAACCAGACATGCGGATCGGGCGAGCCCGAGCCCGGCTCGCTCTCGAGCACCTGGTCCTCGGGAATGCCGTCCGTGACGGCGACGACGGGCCGGGAGCGGCCAAGCTTCTCCAGCACCTCCGTCATCTTGCCCTCCAGATGCAGCCCGCCGTAAAGCACGACGTCCGCTTCGTCGAGCTTCACCATGTCGCCGTGCGAAGCTTTGTACAGATGGGGATCGACGCCTGGTCCCATCAGCGCCGTCACGCTCACCCGCTCTCCTCCGACTTCCTTGGCCGCGTCCGCGATCATCCCGGTCGTGGCGGTCACGGCCAGCGCGGCCGCTGCGCCTCCTTCCTCCTTGCCTCCCGCTTCGCCGGCTTGGCCGCAAGCCTGGACGGCCAGCATCGTTCCGAGCAGGACCATGCTGCCGATCAGCCTCTGCATGCTTCGTTGCATCGCTAGCGTCTCCCCTCTCTTTTTCCTTTTCCTCTTCCGCTCCCTGCCTATCCCGAGGACATGTTGGCCGAGCGACTATATGTTCATCCTACACAATTTTGTTTCTCTTGTGCAACATATTTTTGCCGGACTAACATTTTCGGGTCGTGTCGAACGCAAAAAAACGCCGCCCCGGCGCGCTCCCGAAATCGGGAACGCGCGGAGACGGCGCGCCTTGCGGCCGTGCTGCGCAGCCGGCTTGACCGGCTGCGTTCATGCTTTTGCGACATGCGTCTTTTCGAAATCCGGCGAGTCGAACCAGTCACCCGTCCGCGCCCACGTCGCGTCGAGCGGTATCCAGCCGCCGTCCTCGTCCGCCAGCCGGACCGCGTTCCAGGCATGCGAGCCGAAGCCGCCGCGGCCGTCGGCGCCCATGCCCGTCACGACCTTGACCTCCAGTCCGACCGAGCGCGCCATCACGGCGTACAGCCGGGCCGTGTCGATGCAGACACCCTTGCGGGTGCGGAACGTATCCTCCGGATTCTGCTCCTTCCAGACGCCGCGCTCGACATAACCGTCGGCCTTGTCCCAATCGTAGGCGATGCGGCTGCCGAGCCAGTCATAGAGCCGCCGCGCCTTGTCGCGGTCGCCGTCGGCGCCGGCCGTAATCCGGAGCGCCGCCGCGGCGATCTCGTCGGGAATGTCGGCGTCGATCAGCTCGTAGCGGCGCTGCATGACCTGCTGCAGCTCGCTGCCGACCGCCTCGGTAATGACCGGACCTCCGCCCTTCAGCAGATCGCCGGCAAGCGGCTGCAGCAGGCGGTCGGCCGCCTGCCGGTAGACGGGCGAGCTCTCGATGCCTGCCGCCAGCGGCGCCGCCGGGAACAGCGAGACGTACAGGAACAGCCCCGCCAGCAGCACGAGCGAGCGGCCGATGCCATGCAGCCCGCCGAGCAGCGCGCCTGCCGCGCGGCTGGCCAGCCCTCCTCCCGGAGAGCGGCGCGACGGGCGCGGACTGCGGAAGGAACCGCCGCGGCGCGGTCCGTCCTCCTCCGCATGCCGCTCCTCCGGATCGTACCCGTACGTCCCATCCGGCTCGTCATGAGCGCTCCAGCGATCCTGCCCGTATCCGCCGTCCCGCCCGCGACGCCGATGCTCGGCGTACGGCTCGCCGCGATGATGCCGCTCCGGTCCGAGCTCATCCTCGTCGTCGCTGCGCGGCGGACGGGCCAGCGCCTCGTAGCCCTTCCAGGCCAGCGGCGTAAACGCGGACAGCAGCAGCCGCAGCGCCGCATACGCGAGCAGGAACAGCACGCCGAGCCGCAGCAGCGGCAGATCGCGCACGCTCGTCAGGAACGTGTACCAGATCTGCTCGAACGAGCCGAGGCCGCGCTCCGGCACGGCCACCCGGCTCCGCAGCCAGTCGGCCGCGGGAGCGGACAGCAGCTGCGCGAGCCTGGCCGCGCCGAGCAGCGACAGGACGAGCAGCACCCCGTCCCAAACGAACGAGAACAGCCGCCGCGAGGAGCGCCCCGCTCCTCGGCGGAAGCCCTGCAGCAGCGACACGGCAATCAGCAGCAGCACGGCCAGGGCGACCGGCTCCAGCCCGAGCAGCGAGCGCAGCCATGCCGGCTCCTCCATCGACTTCTCCTCCCTTCCGGCGGCGCTAGCCGCATCCGCAGCGGCTTCCTTCTAGCCGCCGCGCTTCGCGCCGTCGATCAGGGCGCGGATCGTGCCGTCGATGCTCCAGCTGCCGAGCGGCGCGCCTTTGAACGAGACGTCGACCTTGTCCTCGCCCTTCGAGCCCGTCAGCTCGAGATTGCGGGTGGTCACCGTGAACGTGCCGTCACCGTTGTCCTTGTAGACGGCCTCCGCCGCCTCGCCGGCCATCGCCGTCACCGCCTGGTCGCGCACCTTGTCCCCCAGATCGCGCAGATCCTGCAGGTTGTAGCCGCTGTACAGCACGAGCCCGATCACGATGACCGCCGCCAGCGCCCACTTGGCGACCGTCTTGACGATGCCGACGACGAGCAGCAGCACGACAAGCCCCGCCGCCAGCACGAGCCAGTTTTCTTCGAAGAACGTTTTCCATGTATCCAGATCGAGTCCGGAAAGATCCATCGTTCAAGCCCCCTGTGTGAGGCGCGCGGATTGTCGGCGCCTTTCTTCTATCCCCAGTCCCCATTATACCCGCCTCCCTTCGGAGCGTAAACGCGGCCCCGGTCCAGGCCCGTCATATCCGGGCGCCGCAGGGCGTACAAGTAGTAGAGCCTGACCGCATGCCCCGCCGGGGCAAATGAACGCCGCAAAGGAGGTTGTTCGCCGTGAAGACAGCCGTCTGGCTGTACCTGTTTCTTTTCGTGGCGTTTTTCGACCTGCACGCCCAGTATCCGATCCTCACGCCGTTCGCCGTCTCGCTCGGCGCGGCGCCGTCCTTCATCGGCCTGATGATGGGGCTGTACTCGCTCACGCATCTGCCCGGCAACCTGATCGCCGGCTACGGCATCGACCGCTTCGGCAGCCGCTTGTTCATCTCGCTGAGCCTGCTCGGCGCAGGCGTCATCCTGCTGCTGCAGGCGCAGGTGACCAATCCGTGGCAGCTGCTCGCGCTGCGCTCGGTGAGCGGCTTCGTGCTCGCCTTCCTCTCGCCGGCCTGCAGCGCGCTGCTCGCGCGCATGGCCACGTCGGCGCTGCAGCAGGGCCGGCTCATGTCCGGCAGCGGGCTCGTGCACACGCTCGCGTCCGTCGTCTCGCCGGCGGCCGGCGCCTTCCTCGTCGCCCGCATCGGCTTCGCCAGCGCGTTTTACCTGCTCGGATGGGTGCTGATCGCCACCGCCGTCTGCTCCATCCTGTTCGTGCGCGATCCGAAGACCGCCCCGGCCGAGGCGGCCGCGCCCGCCATCGAGCCCCCCTCGGCGGCGGCCGGCGGGACCGCCCGCATCCCGTGGCTGCTCTATGCGCTGCCTGTAGCGGTCAGCTGCTCGCAGGGCATCCTTTCCTTCGAGCTGCCGCTGCTGTCCGCCACGACCGAAGGCATGATGCGCACCGGCATCCTGTTCTCCGTCGTCAGCCTCGGCGGACTCGTCACGCTCAGCATGCTGTTCCTGAACCGCGTCTCGGCCTTCTCGCGCACGCTGCTCGGCGCGCTTCTGCTCGCGGCCGCCTATTACGGCATCGCCGCCGAGGCTCCGCTGCCGCTCGTCTACCTGCTGTTCGTCGTCGGCATGGCCAAGGGCGTCATCTTCCCCGCCCTCTCGACGCTGCTCATCGAGCTCAGTCCGAGCAACCGCTACGGGCGCACGTTCTCGATGCTGTCGATCTCCTTTTCGGTCGGCGCCTTCCTCGGTCCGATGATCGCCGGCCATGTGCGCCACCTCGTGTCGCCTTATTTCATCTCGTTCCTCGTGCTCATGACGGCGGCGGCGATTTTGCCGTTCTACGGCGGCTTCCGGCGCCGCTCCGCCTCCCCGGCCGCCCAATTGCGCTGAACCTGGGTGAATGCACAGGGCGCGTGCCAGGGAGGTACATATACTGCATCATGTCTGCCGGAGAGCACGCCGAAGCGTCGGCGCTTCCCTCCGAACGACCCCAACATGCAAGCAAAGGGGTGACAAATCAGATGTCTTATGTCGAAGGTGTTGCAGGTGCAGGCGCTTGCGGTCCTGTAGGCGGAGTCGGCGGCGCGTGGGGTTCCACGGGCGCGATCCTCGTCCTGTTCATTCTGCTCGTAATCATCATCAGCAGCTTCTGCTACTAATCCGGAGCCCCCGCTCTCATAAAAACCCCTTGAAGGCCCGCCTCGGCGGGCCTTCCTTTTGGAAGGAGGAGGGACAAGCGCGTTGCCGGCCCGGCCCGCCCTGCTTGTGGCGGATCCCCAAGAAGGGTATCGTAAGAAGACAGAGACGGCGCAGGAGCGGACAAGCCGCCCCCGCGCCGGGCGAAAAGGAGCGTGGCGGCGAATGAGGAGCGTCATCATCGTCGAAGGAAAGAACGACCGCAGCCGGCTGCGGCGCGTGCTGCGCGAGGAAGTCGGCATCCTGTGCACCTACGGCACACCGGGCACGGCGCAGCTGGAGCTGCTGCGCAAGCAGGCCGGCGACGCCCAGGTGTTCATCTTCACCGACAACGACGCGTCCGGCAAGCGCATCCGCGGCATGCTGCGCGACCAGTTCCCGGACGCCGAGCATATCTACACGCGGCGCGGCTACCCCGGCGTAGAGAAGACGCCGCCGGAATATTTGCTGGAGCAGCTCCAAAAAGCCGGCTTCGAGGAGGAGCTGATCTTCCCGGAGCAGCCGGAGGGCGTCCGCTGGAGCAAAGAAGACGGCCTGTAGCGCATGGATGCGCCGCAGGCCGTCTTCTTTTTCTGTCTCGCGAGGCGAAGTCCGCGCAGACTCGATACGGCGGGCGCGGGCGGGAGGTCGGCGAGCCGCCTCAGCCTCAGGCCCGCTCCGGGCCTTTTTGGCGCGAGCCGTAAGGACGGTGGCGGACGCGCCGCAGCACCTCTCCGGTCTGCTCCGCCGGCTGCGGCCGGAAGAACAGATAGCCCTGGAGCTCGTCGCAGTCATGCTCCAGCAGATAGCTCAGCTGCAGCTCCGACTCGACGCCCTCGGCGACGACGGACAGCTTCAGCCTCCTGGCGATGAGCAGCATCGCATGGATGATCGCCTCGTCCCGCTCGTCGACGCCGATGCCGCTGACGAAGCTGCGGTCGATCTTGATCCGCCCGACCGGCAGCCGCTTCAGGTAGCTGAGCGAGGAATGCTGCGTGCCGAAGTCGTCGATCGACAGCAGGATGCCCATGTCGCGCAGCTGCTCCAGCGTGGCGAGATTCTCGTTGCGCATCGCCATGTTCTCCGTGATCTCGAGCTCCAGGCAGCTCGGGTCGAGCCCCGTCTCCTCCAGCACGCCGCGCACCGTGCCGACCAGATCCGGAGCCGCGAACTGGCGCGCCGACAGATTGACCGCGATCCGCAGCCCCGCCGCGCCGGCGTCCTGCCAGGCCTTGTTCTGGGCGCAGGCCTCGCGCAGCGCCCATGCGCCGATCTCGACGATGAGGCCGGTCTCCTCCGCGAGCGGGATGAAGGTCTGCGGCGACACCTGGCCGAGGCGCGGATGGTTCCAGCGCAGCAGCGCCTCCAGCCCGGTCAGCCGGCCGGAGGCCGCCTCGATCTGCGGCTGGTAGTACAGCTCGAACTCTCCCCGCTCCAGCGCGCGGCGCAGGCCGTTGCGCAGCTCCATCAGCTCCGCGGCTCCGGCCTCCTCGGTGCCGTCGAACCATTTGTAATGGTTCTTGCCTTCGTCCTTGGCCCGGTACATCGCCAGATCGGCGTGCTTCGTCAGCTCCTCCGCGTCCGCCCCATGCTCGGGATAGAGGGCGATGCCGATGCTCGTCGTCAGGAAATACTCCGCTCCGCGCAGCTGGAACGGCATCCGGAAGCGGCCGATGATCGCATCGGCCAGCGCCTCCGCCTCGGCCATGCCGGAGACATCCGGCAGCACGACGGTGAACTCGTCGCCTCCGAGCCGGAAGCAGGCCGGGCCGTCTCCCGGCATCCGCTCCAGCCCCCGCTCCTGCCGGTCGGTCAGCCTCAGCGAAGCCTCGCGCAGCAGGTGGTCGCCGAGCTGATGCCCGAACGTGTCGTTGACGAGCTTGAACTGATCCAGGTCGAGGTAGAGGAGCGCCACGCTCCTCCCCGGCGTCTCCCTCGCTCTGGCGATCGTCTGCTCGAGATGCAGGTTGAAGCAGGAGCGGTTGAACAGCCCCGTCAGCGGATCGCGGTAGGCGAGGAAATGCAGCTCCCGCTCCTTGCTCGCCAGCATGCGGTTCTGGGCGCGCAGCTCCTCTTCGATCGCGATCAGCTCCTCGTTGGAAGCCTCGATCTCCTCGTTCGCCTCCTGCAGCTCGCGCGTGCGCATATCGACCTTGGCCTCCAGCTTGTAGCGGCCCGTCAGCTGCATGTACAGCAAGTACAGCACGAGCATCATGACGACGACGCTGCCGATGCGGGCCAGCCACAGCTTCAGCTCGATCTGTCCCAGAACTTCTTTCTTGAGCGCCCCGGCGAGCTCCCATGTCCCGTCCGGCACGTCCACGAGCTCCCTGAGGCGACTGTCCCCGAACAAGCCGGAGTCGCCAAGCAGCACGCTGCCGTTCACCCGCAGCGCGATGTCGAACTGCTCGTCCACGAACTCGTCCGAAATGCCCTTGAGCAGGTCCTCCATGTCCAGCACGACCGAGGCGAAGCCCCAGAACTGGTCGTCCAGGTAGACCGACTGTCGGGTAATGAGACCGCTTCCGCCTTGGATCAGGTCAAGCGGCCCGACCAGCGTGACCGTCCTCAGCCCTTTCGCCCGCTCCGCGTTGGCTTTGACCGCCGGACGCTTGTCCTTGAACAAGTCGTTCCCGAGCAGCAGCTCGTTGCCCTTTTGCGGATAGACGTACCAGGCTACTCCGTTCGGGTAGAGGGACAGATTGCGCACATCCGGCAGCGCCGGCACGAAATGCGAGGAAAACTGGTTGAACCTGCCGTAATCGACATGGCCGTTGTAGCGCAGCTCCGTTTCGACGAAGGCGACCAGGCTCTCCGTCAGCAGCACCCGGCGCTCCACGCCGAGCCTCAGCTCGTTGGCCTTGAACGCCATCTGCCGGGAAGCGTCGCGGTAAGCCTCGTCGACGAGCTGCTGGCGGTAGAGCGCGGTGCTCCACAGCACCATGGACGAAAGCAGGATGAACAGCAAGCCGAGCAGCCCCCACAAGGTCAGGCGTTCGCGTCGGGACGGCATGTAGCGGCGGATGGATTCTCTCACGCGGCGGACTCCCTCCGGGCCTGGCCCCACGGGCAGGCCGAATCGTCTTGATGCAACTCTTCCCTTTATCGGCACTGGGGGGAAGCGCGATTAGAGGTCCAGCAGCGCGATGACGCCCGTCACCGTCGCGATGCTCGCGACCGTCGACAGCAGCACCGCCTGCGAGGAGAATTCCGGCTCGTTGTCGAATTCGACCGCCAGCAGCACGCTGCTGAGCGAGGTCGGCACGGCGGAGCTGACGATCAGCGCCTTGGCGGCGAGGCCGTCGATGCCGAGCAGCCAGACGGTCAGCGCGGCGAGCGCCGGTCCGGCGGCAAGGCGCAGCCCGAGCGACAGGCCGAGATCGAGCCCGCGGCCCGCCTTGGGCGCGGCGCCCCGCTTCATGCTCCCGAGCTGCACGCCGAGCGTCAGCAGCGCGGTGCCGATGAACGCGTCGGCCACATAGTCGAGCGGAGTCTGCAGGTAGACCGGCATCGGCGTCTGCGTCCAGTTGAGCAGGAAGGCAAGCGGAATGACGTAGATGACCGGCTGCGACAGAATCTGGCGGCGGATGCCGGCCCAACTGCTCTTATGCG
The DNA here is from genome assembly GCF_000422485.1 of Paenibacillus pasadenensis DSM 19293. Lineage (GTDB taxonomy): Bacteria > Bacillota > Bacilli > Paenibacillales > Paenibacillaceae > Paenibacillus_O > Paenibacillus_O pasadenensis. Next base: position 62,107 of record NZ_KE383859.1, on the reverse strand, counting down.
CGTTGACGCTGTAGATGCCGTACGTATTGGGCAGCAGCGACTGCATCATCATGATGAGCACCTGGATCGACAGCGTGAACGGATTCGCCGCGAAGGCGAGCTGGTTGAGCGGAATGCCGTAGTTGGCGCTGTTGTAGAAGAGCACGCTGTTGCGCATCGCCGCCCGCATCCCGCCCTCGTAGCCGCGCAGGCGGACAACCAGCTCGACGAAGGCGTACTGGAGCGCCATGAACACGGCGAAAAACAGCAGCACCTGCCCGATCAGCGAGACCGGAATGTCCGTAGAGTACAGCAGCTTGAAGATGACGGCCGGAGAGAACAGGTAGAAGTTCAGCTTGGACAGCGTGCGGATGTCGAGCGTGAAGATGCGCTGCAGGGACACCCCGATCAGGATCATGACGCAGAGCGGAATGATGTTGTGCAGCAGGATCGAGCCGAGCAGAGCCATGGGCGCGCCTTCCTTTCTTTGCGGGACGGCAAAAGGCCGGCGCTCGCGGCGCGGCCCGGGATAGGACGCGGCGCCGCAAGCGGCCAGCCTGGTCTAGGTGAGAGCTTCGACCGCCTCGACGAGGGAGGCGGCGATTTCGTCCGGCGTCTTCTTGAGATCGTTGCCGCCGATGATGTACTTGCGGATGCTGCCCTTCTTGTCGACGACGAAAATGGCGTCGGTATGGGAATAATTGCGTGACTCGTCCTTGACGACCATGAGGCCGAAGTCCTTGGCGAGCTGCTCCGAGGCGGCCGCGTCGTCCTGGCGCAGGAACCGCCATCCGGCCGGATCGGCATGGAACTTGGCCGCGAACGAGCGGATCGCCTCCGGCGTGTCGCGCTCAGGGTCGAACGTGATCGACTGCAGCTCGGCTTTGGTGCCGAACAGCCCTTTTTCCTTGAGCTGGTCCTGCACCTTGGACAGGATGAACGTCGTCGCGGGGCAGACGTCCGGGCAGCTCGCCCAATAGAAGTAGACGAGGCGGACCTTGCCGTCCGATTCGGCGGATGAGAAGGCCTTGCCGCCGTCCAGCTCGCTCTGCAGCGTGTACGCCGGGGCCGGCGTGTCCATCGGGAAGCTGACCGAGCTGCGGTTGTCCTGCAGATAGGTGACGAGCAGATAGGCGCCCATCAGCGCGCACAGCGCGAAGAGGGCGATCTTGAAGGCGTGCCTGCGGATGAAGGTCAACGTGGTTCTCTCCTTATGGCCCCCATGGCCTTATGTAGGCGGAGCCGCTGCGGGCTCCGGCGGCGCGAGGCCGATCAGGAGAAAAGGCTCGTCCAGATCGACAGGCCGGCTTGGCGCGACGTGTCCGCGATCATAAGCAGGAACACGATCAGCAGATAATTGACCGAGATGAGGAAGTTGACCTTCGCCCATTTTTCCGTCTTCTCCTCGGTGGAGGCGTAGACGCCGGTGAACGTATGCACGAACCAGACGACGGTGAGAATGCCCGAGATCCACAGGAACCACGGTCCGACATAATCGTACGCGTACATCAGAATGACGGTCGGGATGAGCAGCAGCACATACGGAATCATCTGCAGCTTGGTGCGGCGGATGCCCTTGACGACAGGCAGCAGCGGATAGCCGGCGGCGCGGTACTCCTCCACCCTGCGGATGGCGAGCGACCAGAAATGGGCGGGCTGCCAGAGGAACAGCAGCGCGAACAGGATCCAGGCTCCGGCGTCGATCTCGCCGGTGACGGCGGCATAGCCGATGACCGGCGGCATCGCGCCGGACACGCCGCCGATCGAGGTGCTCCACGTCGAGCTGCGCTTGAGCCAGATCGTGTAGACGACGATATAGACGAACCAGCCGAGCAGGCCGAGCCAGCCGGTCAGCGGATCGAGCGCGAACAGCAGCGCCAGTCCCGCTGCGCCGAGCACGACGCCGTAGGTGATGACGAAGCGGGGAGAGACCCGGCCCGTCGGCAGCGCGCGGTTGCGGGTGCGTTCCATGCGCGTGTCGAGCTCGCGGTCCCAGTAATTGTTGATGACGCAGGCCGAAGCCATCGTCAAGCAAGTTCCGGCCAGCATCCAGACGAGCAGCAGCCAGTCGACCTGCCATTTGGACGCCACCCAGAAGCCGCCGAACGCGGCAAAAGCATTCATCCGGACGATGCCCGGCTTGGTAAGAGCGATCAGGTCTTTCAGCACATTCGTGCGCCTCCTGTTTTTGGAGCGGCAAAAGCGCAACGGGGCGCTAAGGGCTTCAGTAGTCAACGGTACTTATGATACCGAAAATCAAACACGGTGACAACGGAGCGCCGAAGTTGTTCAAGATTTCGACATGCCGGAGCGTCAACAATCCGACTTTTTTTGCAGCCGCAGCATTGTCCGCAGGAACACACCGCGGCGGCCCGCATAGATTAGAGATGTGGTCAGGAGCCCAGGCGGAGGGCATCCGGCTCAAGGCCAGACTCCCGCAGGAGGAGCGTGATCAGAAAGATGGCCGTCATCAAGACGAACGCCGAGAATACGAGGCTGCTAGCCCGGCTGATGAGGGCGGAGGCGGAGGGCGAAGGCGAGCTCGGCATGCTCATGGTCGGCAACGTCAGCGTCAACCGCGTCCTCGGCAACTGCCTCGACTTCCGCAACATCCGGTCGATTCCCGATATGGTGTATCAAAGTCCGGGCGGATACGAGGCCGTGCAAAAAAGCTACTTCTATCAGAAGGCGCGCGACAAGGAGATCCGGCTCGCCGAGCGGGTCATCGCCGGCGAGCGCCAGCATCCGGCGAGCAACGCGCTGTGGTTCTTCCGGCCGTCGGGCAGCTGCCCCGGCACCTGGTACAATCAGGCCAATACGGGCCGCTTCAAGGCGCATTGCTTCTTCGCGCCGACCGCCGAGGACTGTCCGGACGTCTACTGAAGCCAAGCTGCAGGACCAAGCAACGACAACCACTAGAGAGCGGGGAAACAACCATGTCGAATGTTTACGATTACCGTATGTACGCCCACGGCGGCTATCCCGGCATGCCGATGCAATCGCCTTACGGAGGCAACTTCGTCGCCATGCCGCCGGCCGTGCCGAGCGGCGCCGTCGTCACGCCTCAGGGCGGAACGGTGCAGATGCTGCCGGCGACCGAGGAATCCTACGTCGAGAACATCCTGCGCCTGAACCGCGGCAAGATGGCTACGTTCTACATGACGTACGAGAACAACAAAGAGTGGAACGCCAAAATATTCCGCGGCATCGTCGAGGCGGCCGGACGCGACCATATCATCATCAGCGATCCGTCCACCGGCATGCGCTACCTGCTGCTCACGCTGAACCTGGACTATGTCACGTTCGACGGTCCGATCGCGTACGAGTACAGCTTCCAGGGGCAGACCATCACGAACCAGACTCCGGCCGCCCAGCGCTAGAGCGGCGCCGGGCGGAACGTCCACGCATGGATGCGGCCCGCCCCGCCTGCCGTCCAGCCTCCGATCGCCGACCAGGGAGAGCGTCCGTCCAGACGCTCTTCTTGGCATGCCTTGGCCGCCGCCTCCGAGGCCGCAGGCCAGATCTCCACGAACAGTCCCGGCTGCTCGGAGCCTTCATAGAGCCGGACGTCCGGCCAGCGCTCGCGCAGCTCCCGGAGCCGCTCCAGGTATTCCAGCCGGTGCCGCTCCTCAATTTTGTACTCCACCATCAGCGCATATCCGTCCATCTTTGTCCTCCTGTCCGCACCCGCAACGCCCGAGGTCGATCGCCTCATCCTACCATTGACCGGCCTGCCGGACAAGCGCGGCCCGTCCCGGCCGGCTCGCCTCAAGCCGGATAATCCGCCTTCTCCCGGGGGAGCCTAGAGAGAAGTCCAACATCGAAAGGGGACATCCACCGATGGATACGGGCACTCATCTCGTATTCGGTCTCGGACTCGCCGGACTCGCCACCGTCGATCCCATCGTCGCCGCCAGCCCGGCGATGTTCGGCGCCGTCCTCGCAGGCACGATTGTCGGCTCCCAGGCGCCGGATCTGGACGGCCTGCTAAGGTTGAAAAGCAACGCGCTTTATATCCGCAACCACCGCGGAGCCTCGCATTCGCTGCCGGCCGTGCTCGGCTGGACGCTTCTCATCACCGCCGCGATCGGGCTCGCCTGGCGCGGAAACGTCTCGTGGACGCATCTCGCCTTCTGGGTGCTGCTCGCCGTCTCGGTGCATGTTTTCAGCGACTGCTTCAATACGTACGGCACGCAGGCGGCCCGTCCGATCTCGTCCAAATGGATCTCCTGGAACATCATCCATATTTTCGATCCGTTCCTGTTCGCCGCCCATGCCGCCGCCCTGCTGCTGTGGGCGCTCGGAGCGGCCGCCCCGCAGGTCGTCTTCCCGGTCCTCTACGCGTTCGTCGTGCTTTATTACGTCTGGAGAACGCTCGTCCATCGGCGCACCGCTAGCTCGCTGCCCGGACTCGACCCCGAAGCGGCCGAGGGCGAGCGCTACATCCTCATCCCGACGCTGAAGCCCGCCAGCTGGAACGTCGTGAAGCAGCTCAAGGACGGCGCCTTCCGCATCGGAGACCTGCGCGGCGGCAAGCTTTCGTGGACGGGCACCGCCCGCTGCGAGGAGCATGAGGCGATCGACCAGTCGAAGTTCGACGCCTCCGTCCGCTCCTTCCTTTATTTCACCTCGTTCGCCTGCTCGGAAATGACCGAGCATGCCTGGGGGTACGAGGTGCGCTGGTTCGACGTCCGCTATCGGCATCGCAAGCAATATCCGTTCGTCGCCGTCGTCGTCATGGACCGCGACTACAAGACGCTCGGCTCTTACGTCGGCTGGCTGAGCGACGAGCGGCTGCAGAAGAGGCTGCGGATGAATACGTATTGAACGTCCTGCCGGTTGACCGAGAGCGCCCCCATCCTGCACAATAGATGGGGGCTTTCGTGCGCCGCGCAGCATTTTTCCCGTGCGCCTGGCCCGGCAAAAGCAGAAAAAAAGCCCAAGGTTTCCCTTGGACCTTTTCTTGTATGGCTTAGCGTTGAGTTCCGGACAGCTGCTGCTCGGCGATTTGCACCAGTTTCTTGGTGATGTAGCCGCCCAGCGATCCAGCGTCGCGCGTAGCTACGTTTCCGTAGTAGCCGTCAGCCGGGATTTGAACACCCAGGGATTGTGCCGCTTCGAATTTCAGTTGCTCAAGGGCTTGTTTTGCGCCTGGTACGACCAGTCTGTTGCTGCCGCTGTTGTTGCTTGCCATTGTGAATTGCTCCTTTCGAAGTTCGCACTGTGTTGTGTGTGTTGCAAGCTTGCAAGCTTATTATGTTCCGATTGCTTCGTTCTATTCTCACTATCGCGTTTTTTTCTCCACTTTATATTCGGGAGGCCGTTCCCCATGTCCAAGCCCCTTGCTCTCGTCTACGCCCTGCTGTCCGTAGCGCTCATGACCGCCACCGCGATCTCCATCAGCTACAGCGGCCGCGCCGCCATCGCGCTCGGACTGGCCACGTTCCTGTTCATCGGAGCCGGCTTCGTGCTCAAGTCGCGCCTCAAGAAGCGCTGAGCGGCCGGCTGCAGGCAAAACGAAAAGAAGCGTCCGCCCGCAAGGGCAGACGCTTCTTTTTTTTGCGCGCATGGCTCATGCGGCTTGCCTGAGCCCGCGGAAGGCGACCCGCCAGCCTCGCGCCTCGGCCTGCGGCCGGATCAGGCTTTAAGGAAGCCCATGCGCTCCTTGACGCCGGCGACGACGCGGTCGGCGACGACGGACGCCTTCTCCGCGCCTTGCTTCAGCACTTCCTCCAGCATGCCGGAGCTGCGGATCTCGCGATAGCGCTGCTGCAGCGGCTCCAGCACGTCGACGATGCGCTCGGCCAGCTCCTTCTTGAACGGACCGTAGCCCTGGCCTTCGAATCTCGCCTCGACCTCCGGCAGCGAGAGGCCCGACATGAGCGAGTAGATGCCCATCAGATTGCTCACTTCGGGCTTCGATTCGCGGTCGAACCGGATCTCGCGGCCCGAATCGGTCGTCGCGCGGCTGATCTTCTTGCGGATGACATCCGGCTCGTCGAGCAGAGCGATGAAGCTGCCCGGATTCGGGTTGCTCTTGCTCATCTTTTTGGAAACGTCGTCGAGCGACATGATGCGGGCGCCGATCTCCGGAATGTACGGCTCCGGAATCGTGAAATAGTCGCCGTAGCGGCTGTTGAAGCGGCCTGCGAGATCGCGCGTCAGCTCCAGATGCTGCTTCTGGTCGTCGCCGACCGGCACGAGATCCGCATTGTAAACGAGGATGTCGGCCGCCATGAGCGAAGGATAGACGAACAGCCCGGCTCCGACCGACTCCTTGCCCGCCGACTTGTCCTTGAACTGCGTCATCCGCTCCAGCTCGCCCATCGACGTCAGCGTCGTCAGCAGCCATCCGAGCTCCGCATGCGCCCGCACATGGGACTGCATATAGATGGCCGCATGCTGCGGGGCGATGCCCGCCGCCAGATAGAGGGCGGCGATCGACTGCGACTGCTCGCGCAGCGCGGCAGGCTCCTGAGGAACGGTGATCGCATGCAGGTCGACGACCATGAAGTAGCATTCATGCGTCTCCTGCAGGCGGACGAAGTTCTGGAGAGCTCCGATGTAGTTGCCGAGCGTCAGCTGGCCGCTCGGCTGGATGCCGGAAAGCACTTTTTTCATCTTGCTTCACGCCTTCTCTTGGAATTTTTGAACGCAAAAAAGGCCTCTCCTCCGCAAGGGACGAGAGACCGTGGTGCCACCCTAATTCGCCGGCGCCCGCTTCGGGGCTGCATCGGCCTTTGGATCCGCTAACGGGGATCAAGCGGGGACAAGCCCGGCTCCAGAGTCCATTCCGCGCGGTCCGTTCCGCCGGCTTCTCAGCATCCGCCGGCTCTCTGGGAAACGTCCTTGGCTGCGCGTACTCCATTCTGTCGTTGCCTTTAGAACGATTATAGTCCCGCTCTGCGAAAAGTCAAGGCGAGCACGCCAAACTGGGCGATGCGGCCAGAAAGCGGAAGTTCCCGTTCTGTCCTCGGCGGAGCGCGCATAGGCATGGAGGAGGAACGTCCAGCCTGTCCGCCCTTTCTCGGCGCAGGACAGGACAAGCCGGACCGGAAAGGAGCTCCTTTCGATGACCCGACGCTTGCTGCCGCTGCTCGCCGCCGTTTCGACGATCGGCGCGGGTGCAATCCTGCTGCTGATCGCGCGGCGCGACATGGGGCTGGACGCGGCTGCCGCCTCCCGCTTCGGCTCCGTCTTCATCGGGATCCTGCTCGAAGCGCTGCCCTACCTGCTGCTCGGCGTCGCCATCTCCGCCGTCGTGCAGATCTATCTGTCGGAGCGGCTGCTGCGCCGCCTCCTTCCCCGCCATCCGCTGCTCGCGGTGACGGCGGCCGGACTGCTCGGCATCGTCTTTCCGCTCTGCGAATGCGGCATGATCCCGGCCGTGCGGCGCCTCATCCGCAAAGGCATGCCCGCCTACGCGGGCATCGCCTACATCCTCGCCGGACCGGTCGTCAACCCCGTCGTCTTCTCGTCCACCTGGGCCGCGTTTGGCGGCACGCCGCAGATGGCCATCGCGCGGACCGGGCTCGCCTTCGCCGTCGCCTTCGCGATCGGAGCCATCCTGTGGAAGACGCTCAAAAGCGATCCGCTGAAGGCCGATCTCGCCTCGCTCTACGCTTCGCTGCCGCAGGAGGAGCCGCCGGCGCGCCCCTTCGGAGGCCGGCTGCAGTCGGCCGCGCTCCATGCGACGGACGAGTTTTTCGACATGGGCAAATATCTCATCCTCGGCGCCGCGCTGGCCACGCTGTTCCAGACAGCCGTCAGCCGCTCCTTCCTCGAGGAGCTCGGCGGCAACCAGCTGCTGTCGCATCTGTTCCTGATGGGCGTCGCCTTCCTGCTCTCGCTCTGCTCGACGTCGGACGCGTTCGTCGCCGCCTCCTTCGGCGGCAGCTTCGAGAACGGCGCGCTGCTCGCCTTCCTCGTCTTCGGACCGATGATCGATCTCAAGAGCCTGCTGCTCCTGCTCGCTTCGTTCCGCGCCCGCACGGTTCTGCTCGTCGCCAGCCTGGCCGCCGTCTTCACGCTGACCGGCTCCTGGCTGCTCGAAGCCGTCTATCTTCCTTGACAAGGAGGCGCTCCGCAAAATGGCTCCAACCGCTCTCGCCGCCCTTCATCATGCGGCCAAATCGGCCGTGCTCGCGGCTTTGTCGCTGTCGCTCACGCAGCTTGCACGGACCGGGACGCTGAACCGCTACATCGCGCCGAAGCTCGAGCTCGGCGTCAAGCTGTCCGCGCTCGCCCTGTTCGCGCTCGCCGTATTCCGGCTCTGGATCGCGCTGCGCGCCTGGCAGGGCGACGACGCCGAGGCGGACTGCGGCTGCGGCGCCCACGGCCCTGCGGCTGCGGGACCGAGGCAGCTGGCCGTGTACGCGATGTTCCTGCTGCCGATCGTCTTCGGGCTGCTGCCCGCCGTGCCGCTCGGCAGCGCCGACGCCGCCCGCGCCGGCATCCATCTGCCTGGCGCCGCGGCGGAGCACCCGCAGCGCTCCGACACGGCGGCGGATGCCGAAGCGTTTCCGTTCGACGAATTCACCCGTCCTTATGCCGAGCTGGCCCGCCGGCTGCACGCGCTGCCCTTGATCGACGTTCCGGAGCCGCTTTATATCGAGACGCTCTCGTCGATCGACCTGTACCGAAAAGCGTTCGCAGGCCATCGCATCCGCCTGACCGGCTTCGTCCATCGCGATTCCGGCGCGACGGACGGCGTCTATCTGCTCAGCCGCTTCGCCGTCTCCTGCTGTCCCGCCGACGCCCGGGCCTACGGCTTGCCGGTCCTCGACGCGCAGGCGAAGCAGCGGCGGACCGACGAGTGGCTCACGGTGGAAGGCGTGCTCGAGGAAGGCGTCTACGACGGCCAGCCCGCGCTCGTGCTCCGAGCCGAACAGACGCGATCCGCTCCTCCGCCCGCCTCCCCGTACGTCTATCTCGATCCCGATTTTTAAATCGAGGACCTCGATGTGCATATATTGGCAGACGAGGCGCATACTACCTCCATCAAAAAGGAGGTGACGCATATGGCAAGCAACAACAGGCTCGTCGTTCCGGGCTGCCAAGCCGCCCTGGAGCAGATGAAATACGAGGCCGCTCAGGCGCTGGGCATCCAGATTCCTCAAGACGGCTATTACGGCAACATGGCGACCCGCGATGCAGGCTCTCTCGGAGGCTACATAACGAAACGTCTGGTCGAGATCGCCGAGCAGCAGCTGTCCGGCAACGCCCGTCCTATGCGCTGAGAGCGCAGCTCCGAAGACAGAACGAAAAACAGCCTTTGTCCGCCATGGACAAAGGCTGTTTTTCAGGGAACATCATTCTTCCGACACGCTGCCGCGATCCCACAGGCCGGGATGCCTCGGCTCGTAGCGGAAATGAGAACTGGCCATATTGTAATTCGATTCGCATAGCATGCTGGCCGACCAGCTGGAGGCGGCTCCTTGGCGGCGCACCGAGAAGTCGTATAGAAGCTCGCCATGGGTCCAGCTCCACTTGCTCTTGAGCGCATCCACCGCCATCTGCCGGAATTCCTTGACCTGCTCGGCTGTCAATCCCGCTGGCGATTGGGGGGAGGCGGGAGGCTTCAGCTCGATAGGATTGTGGCGGATGCCGTATTTTCCGACCGTATTGTTGCGGATATGGATCAGCACTGTACCCGAGGAGGCATGGGTAAGCTCGGACTCAAGCTGACGGAATACAAAGTCGACTTGCCGTGCCAGAGGCGAAGCGCTGTTGCTTTGCATCTAATTCACCTCCGATCGAAATGAAGTCGTTTAGCGACATTATAGGACAGCGTTTTTTCAGGTTCAACTAAATATTAACAGAATAGGATAGAGTTTTAACCCTTTTTAGGGTACATCGATCTACTTCCCAATAGGACTTAAGCACCTTTCGACGCGATTCCCCCTTTTTTTCGTTTCCCTGGCCCCAGGTCTACATCTTCATGGTCGGATTACCGATTATTAGGTAACGCTTTCTTTATCCATATCAGCGATAGGAGTCGATTTCAGCATGGAATGGTATCATTCTCTCTCCATCAAGAACAAGGTTCGCCTCGGCATCTTTACGGCGCTCGCTGTCTCCATCCTGTTTTTCCTTGTCCTCAGCCTGATGGCGGGCTCGCCGCTCTGGCCGGTCGCGGTCGCGCTCGTCGCCGGAGCCGCCGCCTCCTATCCGCTCGCCGCCGTCGTGGAGCGCTCGCTCACGAGCTCGATCGAGGAGATGACGACGGTCGCCTACGGCATCTCCAAGGGAGACTTCACGCAGCGGGTCGATACGTCCAGCGCCTCGCTGGGACAGCTGGCCCACTCCTTCAACAGCATGATCGACAAGCTCCGCGAGATTCTCGCCGACACGTCCCGCATCGGCCGCATGGTCAACGAGACGAGCACGAGCATCTACAACAAAAACTCGCAAGTGAAAGCCGTCATGGAGCAGGTCGGCACCTCGGCCGGCGAGCTCGCCTCCGGAGCGGGCGAAATCGCCGAGGAGGTCGGCGGCATGAGCGACTCGATCCGCGAGATCGAGTCCAAGGTGGCCACCTACGCCGAATCGAGCCGCATGATGAACGAGCGCTCGGAGGCGGCGATGCGCCTCGTCGAGCGCGGGCAGCAGTCCGTCGAGACGCAGGCCGAAGGCACCCGCCGCACGGCTGAGGCCGCGGCCCATGTCTCCGAAGCGATCGCCCGCCTGTCCGAGGCGGCTGGCGGCATCTCCGCCATCACCCGCACGATCTCCGATCTGGCGGAGCAGACGAACCTGCTCTCGCTCAACGCCTCCATCGAGGCGGCCCGGGCCGGCGAGCACGGCAAGGGCTTCGCGGTCGTCGCCCAGGAGGTGCGCAAGCTAGCCGAGGAATCGACGGCGTCGACCAAGGAAGTGTTCACGCTCGTCAAAGGCATCGAGCACGGTCTCAAGGACGCCAACGCCAACATCAAGATCAACGAGCAGGCCGTCGAGCTCCAGTCGCAGATGCTGCGCGAGACCGAAGCGGTGTTCCGCGAGATCGTGGAGAGCGTGCAGTTCATCTCCAACCAGATCGAGCAGTTCGCCCGCGAGAGCGAGAGCATGCTGGACAACGCGCGCGCCATCTCCGAGGCCATCGGCAACATCTCCGCGATCACGCAGCAGTCCGCCGCCGGCACCCAGCAGGTGTCCGCTTCGATGAACGAGCAGGTCGACTCCATCCAGACGATCGTCGAGGAGACCGGACGGATGCAGCAGATGGCTTCCCAGCTGCAGCGCACGATTCAGATTTTCAAATTCTGATCCGTCTCTTGTCCGCGAAGGACGCCGCCATCGGCCGTCGCTCTCTTCATGGCCGATGGGCCGTATGGAGCGGGGGAACGCAGGGAATAGCTAATCCGCAAGCCTCTGGACCGCCATCCGGAAGGCCGGCTTGATCCCTGTAGGAGGTGTACCGATGAAGCCTTTGCGCCGTTGGCCGGGTTGGCCCGCCCTGCTGCTCGCGCTGCTGCCGCTTCTGGGCGGAACGCCGAAGATCGCCGGCGCCGCTTCCGCTGGGGAGGCCCCGACCGCTGCCCCGGCGGAAGCGGTCGTTCAGGCGGCCGCCCTCAAGCCGAGGACGGTTTCCTGGATTACGCTATCGCGGGAATATCCCGGGGCGTTCGCTACGCGCGGACCGGCCGGCATCAAGCGCGTGGCGCTGACGTTCGACGATGTGCCGGACGAGCAGTATACGCCGGAGGTGCTGGACATTCTGGCCCGAGAGCATGTGCGGGCCACCTTTTTTGTCGTCGGAGAAAGAGCGGCGAAGGCGCCCTCCGTGCTCTGCCGCATCCGCGCGGAAGGCCATGCCATCGGCAATCATTCGTACGACCATACGTCTTACGCCCATCTGCCTCCCTCGAAGTTCGAGGAACAGATCGAGTCGACGAGCCGCCTGCTCAGGACCCATCTCGGCTTCACGCCGCGCTTCCTGCGGCCTCCCTACGGAGAAATCACGCCCCGCCAGCTGATGTGGACCCAGAGCCGCGGCTACTTCGTCGTCAATTGGGATGTCGACACGCAGGACTGGAGAGGGCTGTCCGCCGACCAGATCGTGCGCAACGCCCAAAAGACGCTCGCACCGGGCAGCATCATCCTGCAGCATGCCGGCGGCGGCATCGGCGAGGATCTGAGCGGCACCGTCAAGGCGCTGCCCCGCCTCATCCGCATGCTGCGCGATCAGGGCTACGAGATGGTGACGGTGCCGGAGCTGCTCGGCGAATCGGAAGAAATCGAGAAAATGCGCCTCTATTGACAAAGAACCGGCTCCTTGGCGAAAGGAGCCGGTTCTTCTATCTAAATGAAGCGGTATGGTTTGGTTTGGCTTGGATCAGGTCAGGACATGCACCTTGACCCATTGGAAGCCGAACGAACGGGCTTCGGCCGTCGTGCCGGGCACGAAGATGTCGATTCGGTCTCCTTTGATGCTGCCGCCCGTATCCGTCGCGGTCGCGATCATGCCGCCGACCGGCAGGCCTTCGTAGCTGTAGCCGGTAATGTACAGCTTCGTTCCGAGCGGAATCTGCTTCGGATCGACCGCAACGGTGCCGACGCGAAGCGGGTTTCCGAAATAGTCGACCGCTCCCCATTTTCCGTTTTCGGAAGCCGCGGACGTATAGGCGCTTGCCTTGATCTGAAGCGTGCGTCCTACCTCGTAGGACTTGCCGGTCGGATCGATGACTTTTTTCGTTCCCTCGTCGGCGGCGATCAGGCGGATGCCTGCGGACGAGGCGTGGATCGTCGTGCCGGCCGGAATGGAGAGCTTCAAGCCGGAGTAGATGTTCGTCGGCTCGATGCCTTCGTTCATCTCCATCAGCTTGTCCAGCGGAACATGGAACGCCTGCGCGAGCTTCCAGAACGTATCGCCGTCCTTGGCGACATACGTCGTAGCGGCGGAGGCCGATACGGGAGAGCTCAAAAGCGCGAGGCCGGCCAAAACGGCGGCGGCGGATTTGATCATCGGGCGGAGCATGGTCTTCATCGTCATGGGCATGGTTCCTCCTTGGTGGGACGCTTCGGGCTCCGTTCGTCGGGCCCGGCAGCGGAATGGTGCGGTCCGCGCAAAAACCTACGGGTGTCAGAATAACACAGGCTTCCTCGCGGCGGACCAGCCAAAAACAACCAGCTGCGGATTATGAAAGGCTCTCATTTTCGCCCGACAGCGGTCAATCCTTAGGCGCGCAAGGCCCGAAGCGTCCCGCAGGCACCGCGCATGGGCTGCGGATGAAAAAACTCTAATGCAGCCTCGCCCGCGTGGGCGGCGATCAAAAACTCCGTGCCGCCGCGTCATTTTCCGGGCCGCCCGCTGCCTGCCGATCCTGTCCGATGCCGCTAGATTTCGTTCCATGCAGCTGGATCCCGTCCGATGCCCCCGATGCCCTCAATGCCGTCCGGAAAGCCGAATAGGGCTGCCCCCGGTCGCCTCATGGCGAATCGGAGACAGCCCTTGCCCGGTCAAGCCGATCTACAGAGAGAGATTACGCCTTGAACATTTGCACCCAAACGCCGTTATGGTACGCGACGCCGATGTTCGTGTACTCGGCCTTCAGGATGTTGGCCTTGTGGCCCGCGCTGTTCATCCAGGCATTCATTACTTCGGCCGGGGTGCGCTGGCCTTTGGCGATGTTCTCGCCTGCATAGCTGTACGTCACGCCGAACTGCTTCATCATGTCGAATGGCGAGCCGTACGTCGGGGACGTATGCGAGAAGTAATTGTTCGTGTACATGTCCTTCGCTTTCACGAGCGCGACTTCAGACAGCTGCGAGTCGCTCTTGAGCGCGGCCAATCCTTGCTTGGCGCGCTCCTGGTTCACGATCGTGACGACCTGCTGCGCAAAGGTGGCCGTGCCGCTCTCCTCCTGTCCGGACCCTGGAGCCGTCGTCGGCTTCGGCGTCGCCGTTGGGGCCGTCGTCGGCTTCGGCGTCGCCGTTGGGGCCGTCGTCGGCTTCGGCGTCGCCGTTGGGGCCGTCGTCGGCTTCGCCGTATATCCCGGCCATGTAAAGCCGTTTTGCTGCAGTTTATTCAAAAGCTCTTCAAAGTTGAAGCCCGAGCCGGCATAAAGCTGTTGAAGCAAGGCCGAAGAAGAAGGCTGAGCAGGCGCTGCGCTGGCTGTTCCGGCGGCCGAGACGCCCGTGAACGCGACTCCGGCGGCCAATGCTAGAGATAGAAATTTCTTATTCAAAATGAATTCTCCTCCTGTTATCCTTCGTCAGCCGAAGGTCGAGTAAAAGGCCGTGCAAGCCTTTCGCTCCTCTATCCTAGCACGCCGATCCGCCGAAAAACGCTGTTAGTTCCTGGCAACTCAAGCTGGAGACTGAAAAATGAGAACGCTCGAAGGCTCGAAATTCAGTCGGGATGCGGGTTGCGAAACGCGTCCTGAGAGCAATGAGAATTCTCTCATCGTGTTCGGAGTTCCAAACGGGAAAAAGAGAACGAAAAAAAGCCGAGCGCATCCGGCTCGACTTTTGGATCTAGAGATAGTCCGGCAGCGTATCGGCTTTTTTGAGGTTGCAGGCGGAGCAGGCGCAGACGCAGTTGTCCGGGGTGCTCAGGCCGCCCTTGGACTTGGGAAACACATGGTCGATCGTATCGCCGAAGCGGCCGCAATAGTGGCAGACATAGTTGTCCCGCTGCAGGATGAGCAGGCGGAAATCGCTCTTGGTGTACAGCTTGTGGATGAGGCGCGGATGCAGAATGCCGGCCGCCCCTTCCTGAACCATGCGCACCGCGATGTCGCGGTCGATTTCGGTATGCCAGCGCTTGCCGCTCTCGCGGCGGCCCCGCAGCTGGATGAGGCCGGTTCCTCTATCGTTGAGCACCGACGGATCGTACGAAAAAGGACCCTTGAACGGCCGGATAGGCTTGTACGGCAAGCGCACTCCCGGCGTATGGGAATGCGAAGCGGCGACGGCCGCCTTGCGCCCTTTGCGGCGGCGGCGGCGCTTGCGCTTGCGCTTGGACGGTCCCGTCTCCGAGACGGCATCGGCCGACGAGACGGCCGCCTCCGGCGAGCGCGCGGCGTCCGTGCCGGAAGCGCCGGCGGAAGGCCGCGCCTCCGCGGCCGGACTGTCCGGACTCGGCTCCCGTCCGGAAGCGGCGGCCGGCGGATCGGGCGCGGTTCTCCGCGCCGCCGCAACGGCGGCCGCTCCTTTGCCGGCGGCAGGGTCCCGTTCGGCCGCGGCGGCAGCCGGCGCGGCGACGGATTGCGAGGCGCGCTCGCCCCCGCCGGCGGTCGGCGCGGCGAGGGACGCTCCCGGGGCGCGCTCGCCCCCGCCGGCGGTCGGCGCGGCGGCGGACGCTCCCGGGGCGAGGACGGCCGCGCGGCCGCGCGCACGACGAGCGGCGGCCGGCGGGAGCAGAGCCTCCGCACCGACTTCGTCCCGCTTGCGCCTGCGCTGGCAAGCTCTGCACGTGCCTCTGCGCCCCTTGCGGCCGGTGCGCTTCGGGAAGGCTCCTTCTGGTTTGTCGCGGCCGCATACGGCGCATTGTTTGGTATCCATGAATCGTACGCTCCGTTCGCCGAGTGTCTTTCTCCAAAGCATACCATAACGGAGCTTGCCGATAAACAGCGCCGTAAGCGGTTCGCTTTTCGAAACGCCGCTGTGCGGAACGAGAAAGCCCGCTTGAAATAACCCGTCACGTCCAATAATGACAATTTATACAAATTTTCGGCTCGATGTTGAGACTATAGTCTCAATGCCATGTTACTAATGTCCTATAATTACGGGTGCATCTTCCTAGAAGCCATGCTATAATACGAATATTCAGTACATGTGACATTTTCAGACCGGCATGAACCCTCTGGAACGCCTTGGCGGCACCGGACGGGAACGTAGGCCGCAGGGGGGATGGTGGCGGATGTTTGCGAAACGACTCAAAGCGCTGCGTAAAAAGAGAAAGCTTACGATGCAGGAAGTAGCCGATTATGTTGGGGTCGCCAAAAGCACCTACGCCGGCTATGAGTCCGGATACCGCCAGCCGACCCTGGAATCGATCCAGACGATCGCGCGCCGCTTGCATACGACGTCCGATTATCTGCTCGGCCTCACGGAATATGCCGAGCCGGTCGAGCCGAGCAGCAACGCCCGCGAATGGCTGAACCTCCAGCAGCTGCACTGGGACGGAATTCCGCTGGAGGAAGAGGACGTCGAGCTCGTCCGGCTGCTGCTCGAGCGCGTCGTCCGCGAAAGGCTCCGCAACGATCAAACCGGCCAAGGCTGAACTGCCTTGACCGGTTTTTTTATCTGCCTGAGAGCAGTCAGACACCGCCACAGCTCGCTGCGGCTTGGGCGCGCCGCCTACACGCGGAAAAACCGCGCGCAGCTTGCCGCTGCGGCCTGGGCGCGCCGCCTATGCGCGGAAAAACCGCGCGTAGCTTGCCGCTGCG